>CBDCUJ010000006.1:0-49377 GCA_965222595.1 Dehalococcoidia bacterium
CCAACTCGATAATGTCCAGGAAATGGCCCTGATTGACCGCCTGGCAGATGACACACGCGTTGCAGGGGTCGCCTTCTTGAGGGGCGAGACAGTTGACCGCCTTGGCCACGATACGGGCGCTGGTGGTCTTGCCGCTGCCCCGAGGGCCGCAGAACAAGTACGAGTGGGAGACGCGGCCTTGGCGGATGGACTGCCGTATGGTGGTGGCGACGTGTTCCTGACCAACCAGTTCGTTGAAGCTGGAGGGGCGCCACTTGCGGTAGTAGACCAAGGAGGTCACGGGGACTGCCCCTCTACCAACTGCAGCGAACGCAACGCCGCTTGCTCTTTGGACTGCATTTCCGCCGCTTCTTCGCTCTCCACGTGGTCATGCCCGATCAGGTGCAACACGCCGTGGACTATCAGAAGGGCCAGCTCCCGTTCCAACGGAATGCCCCTGGCCTCGGCCTGCCGCCGCATTTGTGGATAGGAAACGATTACTTCGCCCAGAGGGTCGGGTTCGCCGGGGGGCATTACGAAATCGAACGCCACGGGTTCATCCTGAGTGTCGTCACCTTGGAGTCCGATCCCACCGGGGAGTTCGATCCCACCGGGGAGTTCGGCGCCTTCGGGGAGTTCGATCCCACCGGGGAGTTCGGCGCCTTCGGGGAGTTCGATCCCACCGGGGAGTTCGGCGCCTTCGGGGAGTTCGATCCCACCGGGGAGTTCGGCGCCTCCGGGGAGTTCAATCCCTCCGGCGTCGTCTCCCTCCCAGCGTCCTGGGTAAACGGTGGAGAAGGACAGCACGTCCGTCACCTCATTCAGCCCGCGAAAACGGTGGTTGAGAGTCTGGACGGTAGCGTCGTCGGTGATAAGCAAACTCATCTGGACCGCATCCGGGAAGACCAACGCCACACTCAGGGCCGCCTTCGCCACACCTTCCAACCACTCCTCGACGACCAAATGGGTGAAGGCCTCGTCCACAGCGACGGAGACCTGGGTCCCATTGGCGGGGAGCCCTTCCGGGATGGTCAAACGAGTCTCAGGGCGAGCAACCCGCTGGGCAGCCGGGCCGCTCTCGAGGATGCGGCAATGATAGCACGCCGCCGGTGGCCCCTCAAGAAGCGGCGTGCAGTCCTTCTCCGTTTCCGGCCCGGTTTTGTTATGATTCCGGGCAGATGCCGGGCAGAGGCCGTCAGGAGGATGGACCATGCGTGGAGTGACATTCCGAGGCAACCGGGAAGCGGAGCTCCAGGAGTTCCCTGATCCCCACGCCGGCCCAGGGGATGCCGTGTTGCGCATACGGGCATCGGGGCTATGCGGCACCGACCTGCACCGGTATCGAGACGCCGAGCCCACCATGATGATCACCGGCCACGAACCCTGCGGCGTGATTGAGGAGTTGGGGCCCGGCGCCCCTCCCGGCCTCAAGCTGGGCGACCGGGTAATCTGCCACCACTACGCCGGTTGCGGAGTCTGTGAGATTTGCTCCATGGGTTTCGAGCAGCTGTGCCCCCGCGGCCACGTTACCTTTGGGGGCGGGACCGCCCACGGGGCCAACGCCGATTACATCCTCGTCCCGGCCCGCACCCTGGTACACCTGCCGGAGGAGCTTTCTTTTGAAGAAGGAGCGGCGATATCCTGCGGGACCGGCACGGCCTGGACCGGTCTCGACAAAATGGAGGTCAACGGGAAGGACACCGTTGCGGTCTTTGGACAGGGACCCGTCGGCCTAAGCGGGACCCTGTCGGCTAAGGCCATGGGCGCCCGGGTGATTGCCGTCGACGTGGCGCCGGAGCGGTTGCAGTTGGCACTAGGGCTGGGCGCGGACCACGTGGTCAACTCCAAGGAGACGGACCCGGTCCAAGCAATCCGAGACCTGACCGGCGGCGGCGCGTCAGCATCCTTGGAAACATCAGGCAACCCGACCGCCCGGCAGCAGGCGCTGGGCTGTCTGCGTCCCTTCGCCCGTTGCTGCTACGTGGGCATCGGCGGACCGGCCGAGATCGATATCAACCGGGACGTAATTTTGAAGGTCCTGACCATTTTCGGCTCCTTGACGTTCAGCAAGTCGGAGCTGATAGAGACAGCCAGGTTCTTCGTGGATACCAAGGCGCCATTGGATAAGCTGATAACCCATCGATATTCGTTGGACCAAGCGGTGGAGGCCTTCGAGACCTTCGACGGCGCAACCACTGGAAAGTGCGTCTTCGTGTTCGATTGAGCCGGTGGTCCTGATCCGGTGATCCGGGCAATTGGCTAAACACAAAGAGCCCCTAAGAGCGCCGATCGCCAGGGGACAGTTTGGGAGTGTGTATCTAAAATGCCCGTTCCAGGCAGATTTAAGTTGCGCGGTATCCCGGGCCGCCGGCAGTATATCAGGGGAGATTGTGTATAATATTCTACTCCACATCCGGGGCGACGCATTTCAATGGCGTGGGAAATCGAGAGTTCCAGCGAGTACATAGAATGGTCGCGAGCTTTCGCTGGCTCAACAGAAATCTATCGACCGCATCGTCAGGCAGCTTGCCGAGAAAGGCCCGCATCTTTCCGCTCGCTACTCGAAGAAGGTAATTTCGTCCCGGCACGGGCGTATGCGCGAGTTGAGAGTGCAGAACGATGGCAGGCCACCCTGAATTTTTATGCCTTTGACCCAAGACGGGTAGCCTTATTACTGATTGGCGGGGACAAGACCGGAAACGACCGTTTTTATATCGAGTATGTGCATATAGCAGACCGCATCTATGACCGTCATCTTGGCGATTTGCGTCAGGAGGGTTTAATCACATGAGCGGACACCATCCATATTCCGAGCTAACCAAGCATTTCACGGATGAGGACCATAGAGAGGTCGCCGCCGAATCCGAACTCCTGAGCGCCGAGATGTTGGCCGCCAACCCCAAACTGGCCGATCCTGAATATGTGAAAGCCCAAGCTGATAAAATCTTTGATGCTTGGGACAAAGGGGACTGGGTACAAGCAGAACTACTCATAAATGGAGGTACACGTATGAAGTACGACTACATCGTTGTGGGGGGCGGTTCGGCGGGATGCACAATCGCCACGCGGCTGTCGGAAGACCCGGAGAGGTCGGTGCTGCTGCTGGAGGCGGGGCCGGACTATCCCGACTTCGAGACGCTGCCCGACGACCTGAAGCTGGGCAACAACGTCTGGTTCTCCGCGTACGGCGACCATAGCTGGGCCTACCGCGGCCACATGACCGACGAGCTACCCGACCTGGAGATTCCCCGGGGCAAGGCCACCGGCGGCTCCAGCGCCATCAACGGCCAGGTGCTGTATCGCGGCGTGCCCGACGACTACAACCGCTGGGAATCGTGGGGCAACAGCGAGTGGGGCTTCACCCAGTGCCTACCCTACTTCAACAAGTTGGAGACCGACCTGGACTTCGGCGGTAGCGACTTCCACGGCTCCGACGGCCCCGTGCCGGTCAGGCGCGCCCCGCGCAGTGAATGGCTGTCTCACGCCGTGGCCTTCGAGCAGGCGGCCTTGGCCGAGGGCTTTGAGATCTCCGAGGACATGAACGACCCCGAGTCCACCGGGGTCTCGCCGCGCGCCCGCAACACCCTCAACTTCAAGGGCAGCAGCGGCGTGCGGATGAGCATGGCCCTCAACTACCTCGACATGGCGCGCCACCGCCTGAATTTCACTATCCGCGGCAACGTCATCTGCCGGCGCATCCTGTTCGACGGCAAGAGGGCTGTCGGCGTCGAGGCCGAGAGCGGCGGCGAAGTCTTCACGGTCGAGGGCAACGAGATCATCCTCTCCAGCGGCGCGGTGGCATCGCCGCAGATCCTAATGCTCTCAGGCGTCGGCCCCAAGGACCACCTGGAGAGCTTCGGCATTCCGGCGGTGCACGATTCGCCGGGCGTGGGCAAGAACCTGCGCGACCATCCCTCCGCCGCCGCCATCTACCGGGCGCGGGGCGAAAAGCCGGACGTACAGGCGCCAGTCATCCAGGTGGGGCTGCGCTACCAAGTGCCGGGTAGCCCTCTGGAAAACGATATGCAGATCTCGCCCATGCTGATGACCAGCGAACACCGCCCGGCCCAGGTCACCATCGACGAGGACCTGAATTATGTCGGCATGAGCGCCAGCCTCCAGTTGGCCTTGGGGCAGGGCGAGTTGACCCTCCAATCCAACGACCCGCACGTCCAGCCGTTCATCAACTACAACTACTACCAGGAAGAGGAAGACCTTCGCCGGATGCGCGATGCCATCCGCTTGGGCGCCCGCATGGCGGAGAACCACGAGGTCTACAGGGACATCATTATCGAGCGGATCATGCCCACCGACGACGAGCTTGCCGACGACGCGGCTCTCAACGAGTGGCTGAAGCGCAACTCCGGCACCTCGCACCACATCTCCGGCACCTGCAAAATGGGGCCGGACAGCGACCCGCTGGCCGTGGTGGACCAGCACCTGCACGTCAAGGGCGTGGAGGGCCTGCGCGTGGCCGATGCGTCGATTATGCCCGACTGCATCCGGGCCAACACCAACGCCACTACCATAATGATTGGTGAGCGCTGCGCCGATTTCATCAAAGAAGGCCGTTAGCTTAACCACAGAGGCCACAGAGACCGCAGGGGTTTTTTGTTTACCTCTCTGTGTCCTCTGCTTTCTCTGCGGTGAAAAACGCCGGAGGAGTCTGATGAGATATCGCTACATCGTAGTAGGCGGCGGCTCCGCTGGTTGCGTCATGGCGGCGCGGCTGTCCGAAGACCCGAATGTCACGGTCCTGCTGCTGGAGGCGGGCCCGGACTACCCTGATTTCGACCACCTGCCTGACGACCTCAAGCTGGGCAACAACGTCTGGCTTTCCGCCTACGGACCTCACAACTGGGGCTACGAGGCCCGGATCACCGCCGAGCAGCCCAATCTCACGATTCCCCGGGGCAAGGCCACTGGAGGCTCCAGCGCGGTGAACGGCCAAGTGCTGTTGCGCGGCATCCCCGAAGACTACGACCGGTGGGCCGAGTGGGGCAACGAAGAGTGGGGCTTCACCAGTTGCCTTCCTTACTTCAACAAGATGGAGACCGACCTGGACTTCGGCGGCGGCGATTTCCACGGGAACGACGGCCCGGTCCCGGTCCGGCGCTATCCGCGGACCGAATGGATGCCTCATGCCGTCGCCTTCGAACAGGCGTGCGTAGCCGAAGGCTACCCCATCGACGAGGACCAGAACCACCCGGAGTCCACCGGAGTATCCCCACGGGCCCGTAACACCATCGACGGCTTTCGCATGAGCAACGCCCTCAACTACCTGGACACCGCCCGCCACCGGCTCAACCTCACGATCAGGGGCAGTGTGACGGCTCATCGCGTTCTGTTCCAAGGGAAACGTGCGGTGGGAGTCGAAGCGGAGAGCGGCGTCGAGATGTTCACCGTGGACGGCGACCAGATAATCGTTTGCAGCGGATCGGTGGCCTCGCCGCAACTGCTGATGCTTTCCGGCGTCGGCCCCGCCGACCAACTGCGGAGCTTCGGCATCGAGGTGGTGCACGACTCGCCGGGCGTGGGGAAGAACCTGCGCGACCACCCTTCGGCGGCGGTACTCTACCGGGCTGCCGGCGACCGGCCGGACGTCCAGGCGCCGATGACCCAGGTGGGGCTTCGCTACACCGCCACCGGCTCCAGCCTGCGCAACGACATGCAGCTTCAGCCGATGCTGATGACCAGCGAGCACCGTCCGGCCCAAGTGGACATCGACGACGACAGCAACTACGTCGGGATGAACGCCAGCCTGCAGCTGGCCATGGGCCAAGGCGAGTTGACCCTCCAGTCCACCGACCCCCACGTCCAGCCGTTCCTGAATTACAACTATTACCAGGAAGAGGAAGACCTGCGCCGGATGCGCGACGGCATACGCCTGGCCGTGCGGGTCGCCGAACAGCCCATGTACCAGGGCGTCCTTGAGGACAGGGTCACACCCACGGACGCGGACCTGGCCTCGGACGAGGCCCTGAACGACTGGCTACGGCGCAACTCCGGTACCTCGCACCACATCTCCGGGACCTGCAAGATGGGGCCCGACTCCGACTCCATGACGGTGGTAGACCGGTTCCTCAAGGTCAAAGGCGTGGATGGGTTGCGGGTGGCCGACGCGTCGGTCATGCCTGACTGCATCCGCGCCAACACCAACGCCACCACCATAATGATCGCCGAAAGGCTGAGCGACTTCATCAAAGACGGGAAGTAGGTCAAGTCTATGGCCATTACCAGATTAACAGTCAGAAATTTCAAGAGTTTCGGTAGGGTTGACGTAGACCTACGGAATTTCAACATTGTGGTCGGGGCCAACGCGTCGGGAAAGTCTAACCTAGTAGATGTTTTTCAGTTCCTAAAGGACATAGTTACTCACGGACTTGACGACGCCATCTCTGTCCACGGAGGCCCGAAGGCTCTTCGGAACTTTAACTTGGACGACCACAACACTCTCAACCTTCGATTCGAGACGGATGATGTTAGTCGGCGAATATTCTGGAGCGACGATAGCGGGATGTACGGTATCAAGACTCGAAAGAACGTCTACGACTTTGAGATCCGTTTACACAAGAAGGGTAATGGCTTCAGCATCCCTAAAGACGAATTTTTGCAGGAGTTTGAAGTAGTTAAGCTCGATGCCGCAGGTGGCCAACAGGCTCCTCACTGGATGCCGGGTATCTTTTTCGGCAGGCGATCCGGGGTGACTGGACGCTACGAGGAGAGCAAGACAGTCGGCGATGGCTCCATTGCTCTTCGTAATCGGAAGAACGGCTTGGATGCCACTGTCAGAATCCCTCTAGAATTGCCATTCAAGCCAGAGCCTTCCTTATTTGATTCCCTAAGAGGTCTTCCAGTCCCCCCAAGGTCTCTGTTACTAGAATCCCCTTTTGTCAGAATCCTTGACCTTGAGTTCCAGAAAGTTGTAGGAGACACTCGGCTTTATGACTTCGATTCTAAGAAACCGAAGCAAGCTGTGCCTGTTACGGGTATAAAAGATCTTGAAAGAGACGCTGGAAACCTTGCGGTAGTATTGCAGCCGATTCTAGCGAGAAACTCGACGAAGAGACGACAGTTCCTTAACCTTGTGTCTGATCTTCTGCCTTTCATAGACAGTATCGGGATTGATACCCTGACCTACAACGCTTTGCTAACGAGACTAACAGAACGGCGTTTAGGCAGAGAACACGATCTACCGGCATCTTGGGCATCTGACGGTACTATATCTATCCTAGCCTTAGTAACCGCGTTGTATTTCCAAGACAGTCACCTGACCATCTTCGAGGAACCGGAGCGTAACATTCATCCTCATTTGATCGGGCGGATAGTGCAGATGATGAAGGAAGCATCCGAGGACAAGCAAATCATAGTTACGACACACAATCCTGAAGTGCTTCGACACGCCAATTTGGAAGATATCCTCCTAGTAACCCGAGGGTCTGACGGATGTTCCACCATCTTGCGGCCCACAGATAGCGACGTAGTGAATACATTTCTCGAGAATGACTTGGGGATTCATGATTTATTCGTCCAAAACTTGCTGGAAATATGATGGCGGACTACAAGCGTCTATGGCTCTTTGTCGAAGGACCCGACGACAGCAGGTTCGCACAGGGCATCTTAGTTCCTGCGTTTAGGAGTTTGTACGACGACGTTCGCATTTGGGAATATAGTCAGCAGACTAACGCTAAAAAAACCAACTTCCTAAAAAGCATTCATTCGATGCAGGCCGACTATCTGTGGTTCTGCGATATAGATGACCGCCCCTGTATTTCCTTGACTAAACAACTGGTAATCCGCCAATTGGCCAGTCTAAGTTTGGACCGTATAGTTGTTGTCGTCCGGGAGATCGAAGCCTGGTATTTGGCTGGTCTTGACGAATCGGATTGCCAAGAGTTGGGACTGCAACCAATCAGTCAATCAGATCAGATCACTAAGGAACGATTTAACCTACTGATTGGAGGGGGGAATTTCCATACTCAAAGGATGGTAGAAATCCTTCGTCGATACGATCTCGAAGTAGCACGTCAGAAGAGTAGTTCGTTTGACTATCTCCTTGCAAAGCACTGTCCTACAGTTTAATTATCTGAATTTTGGGCAGGGATCGTTCACCAGAGAACTAATGAAACGAAGCGTAGACCGGATTCTCACCACACACGCTGGCAGCCTGCCGCGGCCTGAGGGCCTGGTGGAGATGCTTGGAGCGGTGTCGCGGGGTGAGGTTGTCGATGAGGCCGCCCTCGCCGGGACTGCCAAAGAGGCGACCGACGGTGTCGTCCGGGCGCAGGCCGAGGCCGGGGTCGATGTGATCAACGGCGGCGAGCAGTCTCGCATCAGCTTTTCCACCTACGTCACGCAACGCATGTCCGGTTTCGGGGGCGCGTGGACGCGGCGGGGTCACCGCGACCAGCTCGAGTTTCCGTCCATTGAGCGGCCGCGGGTCGTCCAGTTGATGCGAGACGTCCCCATGTGCATCGGAGCGTTGTCCTACGACCGCCTGGACATTGCTGAGCGGGAGTGCGACGACCTGCTCCAAACGGTGGAGGAGTCCAGCCCCGCTCATCAAGAGCTATTTATGACCGCCGCCTCGCCGGGGATCATCGCCCTCACCATGAAGAACGACCACTACCCGACGTACGAGAACTACGTGTTCGCCCTTGCCGAAGAAATGCGCAAGGAATACGAGCTAATCGTCTCCAAGGGCCTGGTGCTGCAACTGGACTGCCCCGACTTGGCCATGGAGCGTCACATCTCCTACCAGGACGAGCCCCTGGAAGCATTCCAAGCGGTGGTGGAGCTTCACATCGAAGCCATCAATCGGGCCTTGGTGAACATTCCCCGAGAGCAGGTGCGGTTGCACGTCTGCTGGGGCAACAGCGAGGGCCCTCACCACCACGACGTGCCGCTTGAGGATATTCTGCCAATAATTTACCGGGCCAAGGTCGGCGCGCTGGTGATGGAGATGGCCAACCCCAGACACGCCCACGAGTACAAGGTTTACCAACATCACCCGTTGCCGGAGGAGATGCTACTGGTGGCGGGCGTCATCGACACCAAGACCAACTACGTGGAACACCCGGAGGTCGTGGCGGACCGGCTGCGCTTGGCGGTGCGGGCGGCGGGCGGCGACCCCACACGCGTGATGGCCGGCACCGACTGCGGTTTCGACACCTCCGCCGGCTCCAACCGCGTCGACAAGGGCATCGTATGGCTCAAACGACGCGCCATGCGGGAAGGGGCCGACATCGCCAGCCAGGAAATGTCCTAGCCACCGAAATGTTCTAGCCAAGGATAGTTTCGAGCGCGGGACGTGGTCGCTCACGCTTGGCCGGCCCACTCCGGGCAAAGCGGATCCAACTCGTCAGAAAAGATGTCCTGGAGCCGGTAGATGTCCTGCAAGGCCTGATGGATCTGAGACACAGGGATGAACCTGATGCCCGACTCCTGGACGATTCCGCTCCAGCTCTCCGCGTCGCTGACTTCACGCCTAACCAATGACAATCTCCACGACCCAGCCCGGTTCGGACAGGTTGGAAACCACGCCGCCATTTATCGTGACCATCTACCCGGAGGAGGTCAAGACTACATTCTGGGACGATCTGGCAAGCGAGTTCTCTGGAACCAGGTGCTTGGGAGTACAAAAATCGGAGAGTAAGACCTAACTAGATATCCAAGCGGAGACCTACTGACGAGACGGGCCATTGAGACCGTCCCCCGCCATGGGTTTGACATCTCACTCAATCCACAGGACCACTCAGAGGGTCTCAGGCAACTGTACCCGGTGAACCTCGGGTGGGACCGCCGGGGCAGGAGGCAGGCATGAAGTTCTTCCTACGCTTCTTCGTTCCGTTCCACAACTTTGTCTTCCGGCTGACCGGGGGACGGGCGCTGGGCCAATTCGAGCTGCCTGTGCTGCTGCTGACGACCACGGGCCGGCGGTCGGGGAAGCAGCGGACGATACCGTTGCTCTATCTAGAAGAGGACGGTACGCTGCTGGTTGTCGCCTCGATGGGAGGGGCGCCCAGCAATCCGGGCTGGTACCACAACCTCGTCGCCAACCCCACGGTCGAGGTACAGACACGCGCCAGCAGGCGCTGGATGCGAGCCGAGCCCTTGGTCGGCGAGGACCGGAATCGCCGGTTCGAGCGGATCAAGGCCGCAGCGAACCGATACGCGACGTACGAGTCCCGCACTGATCGGAAGATACCGGTCGTGGCGCTGCGGGAGGTATCGACCCGCTCAACTGATTATCCCCGAGGTCCAGGCGGAGTATGAGGCCGCTGAGGTCAGTCGTTACGCCGGACCATTCCGCCGAAGGAGACTCGTTCACCCAGTTCCGATTGTTAGACCAGTCCCCGTTCGCTTCGTACAGCGCCACCAGCACATCGCGGTTCGCGCCCCGGACCTCTTAAGCAAGTGGTTTCGGAAGGCTGCCGGAAACGCAGGGCTTGAGGGACTGAGGCTTCATGACCCAGGCCACACCCATGCTTCCTTGGTGTTTTCGAAAGGGATTCACCTGAAAGTTGTTTCGGAGCGGTTGGGCCATAGTAGCATCGGGATTACTTTCGCGCTACGCCAAGCAGACGTATTACAGGCTTAAACGGCATAGGTGATCTGTATTCCCATGTGCTACCCTCGGTGGAAGTAGAAGCAGTGAGACTTTTTGAGTCGGAGTGGAGAAGCGGGAATGGCAAATGTAGCTCCAGCTGACTGAAAACCCTCACAATCGTAGCTACAGCCGGTGTCGCTAAGTGGTAGAGCAGGGGTTTCGTAATTCGAAATCCTAACTCCAGTAAGCCTCATTTAAGCTCATCCAGCTACGAAATCGCAGCGGGAAGACTTCTCCACACCCTCCGTGCCAGCTTTGAGGTCAATCAAGGCGCAAAGAGAGGAATGGGAAATTCTTGCCATTATGGAGGGTTTTCACCGAGGTGATTTCGCAGCATACGGTGCGTCGGCGCTAACATCTGGCGGCTGTCCCGAATGCGAGGTAAACACTTCAATCTTCTGATTTCCTGCCTCGTATCGCATTCCCCTAGTAGTCAGTCAACTTGGTTTTGGGATTTGTTTAAGAAAGGGGCCAATTGAGCTATCCTGCTTTGTGAGAAGTGTTGATGGCGGGGGTGGCAGTGATGGTCAGGGACAAATACGCGGTGCGGCTGGCACCGGAACAACGGGAGGAAGAGCTCCAGCGACTGATCCGGGTGGGCAAAAGCTCAGCTCGAGTGACCGCTAGAGCGCGGATTCTCCTAAAGAGCGACGACGGTTGGGTGGCGCCCCAAGTAGCCGAAGCTTTGGATGCGGCCCTGAGCACCGTATACCGGGTCAAGCAGCGCTTTGCCGAAGAAGGGTTGGCGGGTGTCTTGCAGGACCGTCCCCAAGCCAACCGCCCCCGGAAGTTGGACGACCGGGGCGAAGCCCACCTGATTGCCTTGGCCTGCAGCCCGCCGCCGGAAGGGCATGACCACTGGACCCTGCGTCTGCTGGCCGGCAAGGTGGTCGAGTTGGGGCTGACGCCCTCCATGTCCCACGAGGGGGTGCGCCAGCGTCTCAAAAAAACGCCCTCAAGCCGTGGCAGAAGAAGGAGTGGTGCATTCCCAAGGTGAGCGCGGAATTTGTGGCTAACATGGAGGATGTCCTGGATCTCTACGCCGAACCCTATGATCCCCAACGTCCGGTGGTCTGTTTTGACGGGACATCCACCCAGTTGTTGGCGGAGACCCGGCCCGCTCTGCCGCCTCGGCCGGGACTTCCGCTGCGGCAGGACTACGAATACCGGCGGGAGGGTACCCGCAACCTGTTCCTGGCCTGCGAGCCCTTGGCAGGTTGGCGAGAGGTGGCGGTCACGGAGCGACGCACGATGCAAGACTTCGCCCGCCGGATGCGCTGGCTGGCGGATGAAGCCTACCCGGAAGCCGAAGTGATAAGGGTTGTCCTGGACAATCTGAACACCCATCGCCGGGCATCGCTGTACGAGACTTTCCCGGCTGAGGAAGCCCGGCGGATAGCCAGGCGGCTGGAGTTTCATTACACCCCCAAGCACGGGAGTTGGTTGAATATGGCGGAGATCGAGTTCAGCGTTCTGTCCCGCTCCTGCCTGAAGCAGCGGCTCTCCGGCGAGGAGGCCCTCCGGCGGGAAGTCGATGCTCTGGTCACGGAGCGAAATGCCGCCCGAGCCACCATCAACTGGCGGTTCAACACCCGGGACGCACGAACCAAACTTCACCGCCTTTACCCTTCCGATTTTACGGTTGACTGAGTACTAGTCGGCTCTCCGAGCCCGGGCGTTGCCTACCTCCCACCTTCTGCAGCATCGATACATCGTTAGGACGGCCTCCCAGCACCATTTCTCGCCTTCAAGCATCACTGCCTATTCGCCACGTCAAGCGCGATGCATACCTCGGGATGACTCCGAATAGAGCCCTCATCTTTTCCGCAGCACCGCCCTGGTTGCCTGAGGTGGACCCGGGAAATCGGGCAGGTAGCTAAGTGAGAGTTCTGCTCCTGCACTAAGGGCAGCGGTAGCTGTCGGGAAGGCGTGGGAAATGTCGAAAGGACGCAGAAAGCACAGCCCGGCTTTCAGGGCCAAGGTGGCGCTGGAAGCGGTGAAGGGCGAGGAGACGGAAAAGCTGTCCCCTCATCGGGCCCTGCTGGAGACAAAGGGGATGATTGACCTGCCAACCGCAAGCTGATACAAGTGCAAACCACGGTTGTACAGGGTGGCCGGATGTTTGTGAATAACGCTGGCCTAAAGAACCTGAATAGCGTGTTGACGTTCTACGATTCCGTCACCTGCTAACTGGTCAGCGAAAATGTCATCCCTATGAGGGATGTAACGTTGAATCAGCAGGAACAGGCAAGGATTCAGGTTCTCAACAGCGTTTTGGAATACCAGCTTCCCATCGCCCAGGCAGCCGAGATTATGGGAGTGAGCGAGCGTCACACCAAGCGGCTCCTCGCGGCTTTACCGCAAGGACGGTGCTGCCGCACTGGCCCACGGCAACAGGGGGCGTCGGCCCCACAATGCCGTCCCCGAAGCCGCTGCGGCTGCCGTGGTAAAGCTGGCCAGCAACGGCTATGCGGGCGCCAACCATACTCATCTCACCGAACTGCTGCGGGAACGCGAGGGCATCGACCTGAGCCGTCATACGTTGCGCCGAATTCTGGTCCAGGCAGGCATCGGCAGTCCTCGCAGCCGCCGCTCCCAGCAACACCGGTTCCGGCGCCGGCGCATGCCCCAGGAGGGAATACTGGTGCAGATCGACGGCAGCCACCATCCCTGGCTGGAGGACCGGGGACCGAAGCTGACGCTGCTCATCGCCGTGGACGACGCCACCAGCACCGTGGCTCAGGCCGTCTTCCGCACCAGCGAGGACACCCGCGGCTACCTGGTGCTCCTGGAGGGCCTGATCCGGCAGTGGGGAATCCCCTTGGCCCTTTACAGCGATCGCCACGCTGCTTTCAAGTACAACGCCCGTCAAAAGCCGGTGCCTGTTGAAACTACCCAGTTCGCCAGGGTGATGCGGGATCTGGGCATCCAGCAGATATTCGCCCTTTCTCCTCAAGCCAAGGGACGGGTGGAGCGGATGCTGGAAACCTTCCAGGACCGGCTGGTCACCGAGTTGCGCCTGGCCGGCGCCAGCACCATCGACCAGGCCAAGGAGGTCCTCCAAGAGTTTCTGCCCAAGTTCAACGCCCGGTTCGCCGGAGCGGCGGAGCACCCCGAGACGGCCTACCGCCCGGTGCCGGCCGAGCTGTCTCTGGCCGAGACCATCTGCATCAAAGACACCCGGAAGGTGGCCCGGGACAACACGGTGAAGTACCACTGGCGGGTCCTGCAGCTGCTGCCAGGGGCGGAACGGCCCAGCTACGCCGGACTCAGGATGGATGTCCTGGAACGGGCCGACGGGGAGCTGTTGATCAGGTACCAGGGAGAGGCCGTGGATTATCAGGAGGGGCCGCCGCCCTCCTCAGCGCTGTGGGGCGCATCCAGCGCCTGCTCCCCCGGCCCGAAACAGCAGGAGGGCGCCTATGGGGTGGTCAACAGCCATCTGAACGAGGCTCAACGGGAACGTTTGGCCGCCCTTGAATCGTCCGATGAGGACGAGGCCAGCGTCGAAGGCGTAGCCACCAAGAGCAGGGGCGGAAAGGCAAAACCAGTTCGCCACTCATTGCGCCGGACGCCCACGGAGACCCAGCAGGCTCGCTGGGAAGCGGTACAACAGGCGGGGGAGCAGGGGCTTTCCCTCCGGGACATCGCCCGGAAGCTGGGCATGGCCCGGGACACCGTCGGAAAGTACGCCAAGGCAGAAAGCCCGCCCACCAAGAAACTCAGCGCCAGAGAGCGAACCAAGGCCAAGGCCTTGGCCGCATCACAGACCGCCACCGACTAACCCCGGTGACATATTCGCTTTTCATTTAAGGGGACACAATCGCTGGACAACAACATAGCGACAGGTGCTGACCACCCCCGGAGCACCGGACAATGCGAAGAGCACATGTGCCGAGTCAAATTGATCAAGCGGACCGAGTATGGCCGGGCCAAGCCGGTCCTGCTACTCCAGCGGGCATTTGACCGCTGCGCCCCATAACTACCAGCCCTTGGCGCTTTCACTGCCTGTTGCTGTTTTCAAATCCCTTGGCCAAATTTGCGGAAGAGCCAGCTAACTGGGTCCACCTCACCCCGGCTGTAATCAGCAACATCCACGAGGGGAAGAAGCTGCCAGACCATTTTGGCGTCGTCGCCGACTTCTCTGACCAGCGCCACCAGTAGCATTGGCCTGTTCCTGCGGGAAGTGAGCCACACAAGATATGTGGCAGGATTCTGACAACCGATCGGAGGATGCATTGGCCGTAACAGTAGTGAGTTGGAACATCGCGACGCGACGCGAGCCGTGGCGCCAACTTCTGGGGATGGACGCGGACATAGCTTTGCTCCAGGAGGCCACTCCGCCGCCGGACGACGTCGCCCGGCCGCGGGACGCGACACTCCCCCCGCCGACCACTCCCGCCCCCTGGAGATTGGCCCACAAAAATCGTGGGACTCTCATTCGTGGAACGCTAGAGAGGCCGGAACCCTGTATGACCGCTGGCCGATGGTGGTGCGGCTCTCCGACCGCGTGGACGTCGAGTGGTTTTAATCAGGTTGGCCCTGTGTGGCGACCGAAGGAGGACGAGGTCGCCGTCAGCGGCATCGGCACTATTGCCGCCGCCCGCGTCACACCCCGCGACGGCTCAATTTAGCCGTTCATCGTCGTCTCCATGTACGTCCGGTGGATCGGGTCGCATCCAAGCGTCAAGAGGGCGTGGAGCTTTGGCTACGCGGACTCTTCCGTCCACCGCATCATCTCGGACCTATCGGCCTTCATCGGCCACGAGAATCCACAGACGCACCGGATCCTGGCCGCCGGTGATCTCAATATCGCGCACGGTTATGGTGATGGCGGCGACCCGTACTGGGAGGCACGATACCGGTCCGTGTTCGAGAGGATGGCGGCTATTGGACTGGAGTTCATGGGGCCCCAGGCTCCGAATGGTCGGCAAGCGAAGACACCGGCTACGGGTGAACCCACGGACTTCCGCAACGTCGTCACGTACCATCTCCCAGGGACGAACCCGGAAACGGCAAGCAACAATCAGCTGGACTATATCTTCGCCCCTCGCGGCTTCCACGAGGACATCACGGTGCGGGCCATGAACTCTGTCGAAGAGTGGGGCTCAAGCGACCATTGCCGCCTGCTAATCAAGATCGGGGACGGAGTACCCCCCGCCGTTAACTCCTGAGACGCTGTCCTGGTACAGCCATCTGCCTAACCGGATATTATTAGCGACCGAGCACCAAGCTGGACAGAGTCAGGAACCTTCGTGTTGAGGTTCAGGTTGATGGGTCCAGGTTCTGGCGCGTGTCTTGCCCCACCCTTTGACAGGCGTACTGCGATTGGAGCCGGCGGATTGCGCCAACGGTAACCTTACGTCACAGCTTGCCTCCGGGCTGCCCCTGATTGTGTACCTGTCGGGCTTTACGCACCGTAGGATTCTCCCGAGCCGGTCTCCGGGAATAACTGGCCGGTGAAACTGCATGGCGTCCTCATCTCCCAGGATCCTGAAACTGGAGCATCCAGGAACGACTGCTTGCCAGTGTTGGACAGTTGAACCGATCGTCCATGCGGAGAATCTCAGAAAGCGTGGGGATCAAGGCCCCCGAATTCAAGCGAACTACCCATGAGAGGCACTGTGCCATAATAAGATCATACGAAGTGCAAAACTGCAGAGCCAAAAACTCTTGCAATTGGAGTAAGAAAAAGTGTCTGACCAAGATGTCGAGTTTGCTGTACTGGGCGGCGGATGCTTCTGGTGCGTTGAGGCCGTTTTCGCAGAAATCGCGGGAATAACTGCGGTCACGTCGGGATATTCCGGCGGCCGCACGGCTAATCCAACCTACCATGAAGTCTGCAGTGAGCAGACCGGGCATGCCGAGGTGGTGCGGTTGGAATTTGAACCCTCCCTGATCACATTCTGGGAAATACTTGAGGTATTCTTCGCGACTCACGACCCCACCACCCTCAACCGTCAGGGGGCGGACCGGGGCGCACGGTACCGCTCGGTGATTCTTTACACTACCGAGTCCCAGAAGGACCAGGCAGCGAATTTCATAGGGGCGTTGGATGCGTCAGGGACCGAAAACGGGCCGGTGATAACAGAGGTTGCGCCTTTCGAAGAATTTTATCCTGCGGAAAGGGAACATCAGCTTTTCTACCAGAACAACCCTGGCAGCATGTACTGCCAGATAGTGATCAGCCCCAAGGTTGCCAAGGTACGGCAGAAGTTCAGCTCCAGGCTTCGCTAGTTTTGGCTGCCACATTGCTCACATTGGCATAATAAACGAAGCGAAGCGTGATCGGGCCTCCGAAAAACTCCGAAGACTATGCCAGCTGAATGCCAGGCGCGTGAGATGAGTCAGGCTTGGAAGCGTCGTTCCACGAAAACCCCGGTACACTCCGGAGCGAGAGGAGGCCGGCCAGAAAAACGCCAGTGATCACGGACTCGGGACCGCCGTCGAGTACCCCCACGCCAAAGGATGCGGCGAGCGCTTCCAATCGGCGGCTTCACCGCGAACTGGCGCCGGGAGGCCGAAGCCCGCCGTGCCCTGGGCCTAGACCAACGGGTCAGCGTCCCTTCCGGTCCTGGCAGCCATGAAGCCTTTCAGAGCTACCATGGAGGCCGACTCCGGTTAACGAATCAATTGAGGTTGTTGGGTGGGACAATGAATAACAAGGTCAAGTTCAGTATCCGCATACATCAGGGTGGTTACAGTTACCAGTCCCTGAGGAGAATCTGGATAGAGGCCGACCGGCTGGGGTACTACTCCGCGACCCTGTACGATCTACTCAACGTGCCTACCCTGGAGTGCTGGACTACCCTCTCGGCCCTGGCCGCGGAGACGAGCCGAATCAGGCTCACACCCCTGGTGCTGGCGAATACTTACCGTCACCCGGCGGTCTTTGCCAAGATGGCCTCCACCCTGGATGTCATCAGCAACGGCAGGCTGGAGGTGGGAATTGGCGCCGGCGGCGGCAAGGGTGACCATCTGGCTTCGGGCCTGGATTTCCCGTCCACATCCACGAGGGTGAGGATGCTGGAGGAGTCCATTGAGATCATGAAAAGGTTGTGGACGGAGGAAGAGGTCACCTTTAAGGGACGGTACTATACTCTGACCGGCGCGAAAGACGTCCCCGGACCCGTCCAGAAGCCCCACCCTCCATTTCTGATAGGGGGACACGGTGAGAGGCACCTGCTTAGGGCGGCGGCCAGGTATGCGGACATCTGCAACGTGGGCTTTGAGATGGACTTGGATGAACGCAGGGCGAGCCTGGATGTCCTTGGGGAGCACTGCCGGAATATAGGGAGGGACCCTTCGGAGATCGAAGTAAGCCACAATACCAGGGTTGTGATTGCCGGGAGCGAGGCAGAGTTCAATAGGCTGGTTTCAGAGAGGGCAGCTGACGCAAACCTGAGCGCGGCTGAATACCGGGAGTCCTTGTCCCGGGCTATTGCCGGCACCCCTGAGCAGTGTGCAGAGCAAATCAAAAGCTATGTCGACAGCGGGATTACCTACTTCTTCCTGCTTTTCCCGGACCACATTCCCACCGATACGATAGAGCTGTTCGCCAAGGAAGTGATGCCGAGGTTTGTAGAAACAACTCCCTGACGTTGTCGATGAGGCCGGGACCTGCCGGCTTGGTCAAGGCCAACTGTCGCCGAGCGGACTTGTGGCTTGGGCTAATTGGAGGCACAGCTTCGTCTGGCCCACCTTCAGCCAGAAACTGGAAGACGTCATCGCCGGACTGGAGGCGGCCTGGGCCTTCTTCGGCAGTATCCCCAAGTACCTGGTCATCGACAACTTTCCCGCCGCGGTGGCGGGGGCCGACGCGCTGCACCCCAGGCTCACCCGGGGCTTCCTGGAATACTCCCAGCACCGGGGGTTCATCACCGACCCCGCCCGGGTGAGACACCCCAAGGACAAACCCCATGTGGATCGGGGCGTCCAGTACGTGAGGGAGCGCTTCTTCAAGGGCGGGGAGTTCAGGGATCTGGCCTACTTCAGGGAAGAAGCGGCACGCTGGTGTCGTGATATCGCTGGACAGCGGGTCCACGGCACCACCCGGCGCCGGCCGCTGCAGGTCTTCCAGGATGATGAACGCCAGGCCTTGGCCCCCTGGGACGGCGGGCTCCTACGATTACGAATACGAGCGCAACGGGGTGAGCAACCTTTTCATGTTGTTCGCTCCGCTGGAAGGGTGGCGCCGGGTGGAAGTGACGGACCGGCGCACGAAAGCCGATTGGGCCCGGGTGGTCAAGCAACTGGTGGACGAGGACTACCCGCACAAGGACCGTATTGTGCTGGTGATGGACAACTTGAACACCCACCACCCAGCCTCATTGTATGAAGCCTTTGAACCTGCCGAAGCGCGGCGCATCGCCGAACGGTTGGAGGTCCACTACACTCCCAAGCATGGCAGTTGGCTGGATATGGCCGAGATCGAAATCGGGGTGATGGCCCGGCAATGCTTGGACCGCCGTATTCCCGACCAAAGCGCTCTGCGGCGGGAGGTGGGAGCGTGGCAGCAACAGCGCAACCGGGACGCAATACGGGTGGACTGGCGCTTCACCACCTCGGATGCGCGCATCAAACTAAAATCCCTCTACCCATCAATGCAACACTGACGGACTACTAGGACGGTCGCCGTTGCCAACGTTAACTTCGCGTTCCAGCCGGTCCCTGACCAGCCGGAACGCCATTTCGCTGATGTCAATGCCAATCCACTGGCGGCCCAGCTTTTCCGCCGCAACGCAGGCTGTGGCGCACCCGCAGAACGGGTCGAACACCACATCGCCCGTATTGGATGACGCTCCAACAATCCGTTCTAACAATCGCAATGGCTTTTGAGTGGGGTAGCCCGTGCGTTCCCTCGAGCGAGCCGCGATAGGACGAATGTCGGCCCACAGGTTGTCGGGGACCTGACCCGGGTTGGCGGCAAGGTAGCGCTTGATCCGCGGCATTCCGTCCGCAGCGGAATATTGAATCATCCCGGCAACGTCCAGAGCGTCCAACCTTGCGTGCACGCCCGTTATTTCTGCATAACCGGGAATCACCTGGCCGTCGATCCATTCCGCATACCCGGGAATCACCTGGCCGTCGATCCATTCCGCATACCCTCCGGTGCTTGGCACAGCCCAGTGGCGGTTGTTAACGTTCGGGTCGTAGGTGCGCCAAGGGAGTCCGGTTTCCCCTCGCCGTGGGCCGGCGCCGGTTAAATCCCCGACTTGGTACTGTCCTCTTGCGTCTGAGTGCCGATAGAACGCCGAGACGTACTCTCGGTCCAATGGAACACGAACTGAGTCGGCGTTTATTTCCTCGTTCCCATAGACGATTATGTGGTCACATACATTTCCGAACCGGCGTGAACTGTTGTGCGCTGAAGTGCGCCGCCAAATGATCTGGGTATTGAAACGCTCGCCGCCAAACACCGCGTCCAACAACATCTTCAGGTAGTGGCTGGCGGTCTGGTCACAATGCAGATACAAGCTGCCGTTTGGCTTGAGGATCCGCTGCATTTCCAACAGGCGGATGGCCATGTAGGTGAGATAGGCTTTGGTGCGTCTACCCGCTATGACTCCGGCGGCGTTTAGCATCTCGTGGACGGCGGGGTGTTCGTCGGCAATTTGCCCGATCCATGCCTCGTCGAGATCGCTCAGCGTCCAGGTGTCCTTGAACGCCGCGCCCGCTGCCTCGCTGCCGATGGGGGCGGCGTAGTTGGTGTTGGAGTTGAAGGGTGGATCCAAGTAGATAAGGTCGATGGACTCGTTGTCCATTCCTCGCATCACTTCCAGATTGTCGCGGGTGAATATGGTCCGGTTAGCGATTTGCATCGGCGTTCCGTCCCTGGGAATTGCCTCTCCTTATGATGGGAGAGGATGAAGGTGAGAGCCAGTTTGCTTTACCTACTATACTTTACTTTAATCTGGTAGCCTCGTCGCTGCCCTGCTGTCGCCCATAATTATCGCCTTTGGAGGAGACCCCCATGAAACACTTGAGCCGCGACCACAAGATTTACGTGCTTGACCCCGCCAACCCGCCGGCCATCACCATCGACTCCGGGGAAGAGTTGATGGTGGAGACTTGGGACGCCTTCGAGGGCGTCCGCGACCCGCGGGCACTGAACGGGCAGCAACTCAAGGGTCCCGCCATCGGCCCCATTTACGTCAACGGCGCGGAGCCCGGGGACGCGCTGCGGGTCGACTTCATCAGCGTTACCCCCAAAGCCGACGAAGGCGCGGCGCACATGGTTTCGCCGGGCCGGGGCTTTTTGGCAGAGGACTTCGACCGGGCTTATCCGACGGTGATGACCATCGAAGACGGGCACGTCGTCCTGCCCAGCGGGGTGCGCCTGCCGCTCAACCCGTCGATGGGCCTCGTCGCCACTACGCCAACCTACCAGCAGTTGACCGCCAGCGACAGCGGGCCCTACGGCGGCGACATCGACCTCAAGGAACTGGTCGTCGGCAGCACCCTGTACCTGCCGGTGTTCGTCGAGGGCGGTCTGCTGGCGATGGGCGACTGCCATGCGGTAGTGGGCGACGGCGCGGTGGGCGGCACCGGGGCCGAGTGCTCCGCCGACAGCCACATCCGCGTCACCGTCGAGAAGGGAATGGGCATCGAAAGCCCGCAAGCGATGACGCCCGACTACTTCGTGGTGCTCTATTACGGCGAAGAACTGGGACCGGCCATGAAGGGCGCGGTGCGCAGTATGGTCGATTTCATGGTTCGCGAGAAGGGAATGGAACCATACGACGCCTACACCCTGCTCAGCATGGCGGGCGACGTACGGATGTCCCGCACCTTCCGCCCCATCAGCCCGGTCAAAATGATGCTGGACCGACGCGCCTTGGAGCAGTTGGGGTGACGAGGAGAGCGTAAAGGTCTTTACATTCTCTCCGTGCGCTCGGCGTTTAATCGTCCCTGAAACGGGGGAGGACTTTTTCGCCGAAGAGGCGAAGGGAGTTCTCGACGATTTCGGCGGGGATTTGACCCACGTTCGCGTTTAGAAGCAGGTTCCGGACCCCGGCGTCCCGCAGTTCCTCGATCTTTCCGGCCACCGTGTCCGGGGTCCCCGCCAAGTAGGCATGTTGCATTTGGTCGCCGG
This sequence comes from Dehalococcoidia bacterium, assembly GCA_965222595.1. Taxonomy (GTDB): domain Bacteria; phylum Chloroflexota; class Dehalococcoidia; order Lucifugimonadales; family UBA3495; genus VXOI01. The sequence continues at coordinate 21,684 of CBDCUJ010000006.1, forward strand.
GCGGCGGCGGTACCGTGGGGTCCTTGGGGGGCAAACCGCCGGGGTTGAAATCCCGGCGGGCGTCATCCAAGTGACGGCGGTAGCGGACCAGGGCCTCCTGGCCTATCTCCAACGCTTGCTCGTCGCTATCTGTAATCAGCAACGCCCGCTGGCACCAAGTCTGGTCCAAAGCCGCCCGCACCTGCTCTGGCTCGAAACCGGAGGCGGTCATGGTTTCCTCGAAACGTCCCAGACGGTGGCGCAGCGTGTCCAGCGTCTGTATGCCGATGAGGGCGGGTCTCCCCTGCGCGGCCTGTTCCAACAATGATTGCTCCGTGAGGCAGGCCCGGATTATCGGCGGATGAGGCTTTTGCAGCGGGCGGGGGCGTAAGGTTGGGAACTCCGCCTGCCAGTACTTCCCGTGGTGGACTACGTCGTCTTCAGTCCAGGCCCGCACCAACAGCTCTTCCGCCTCGTCAATCATGTCGAAGCCCTGCTCCAGTGTCGAGCCGAAGCCAATGTATTCGTACTCGTTGTAGGCGGAGCCGCGCCCGGTGCCAACGATCAACCGCCCGCCGCTGAGCTGGTCCAAAAGGGCGGTCTGGACGGCCAGCCGCACCGGATGGTGCAGGGCCAACTCGACCACGGCGAACCCGATCTTCACCCGATGGGTGCGCATGGCGACAGCGGCCCCAAACACCACCGGGTCCGCATAGGCGACGGCACCGTCGAAATGGTGCTCGGTGAGCCATACCGCGTCCATGCCGGCTTCTTCGGCCCACTCGATTTCCCGCAGCGTCTGCCGGATTACCTGGCCGTCGGCCGCCCGGTCGCCGCTTATCGAAAACACGAAGGAGCCGAAACGCATGGTCTGTTACCCGCCTGCCTTGATCCGGTCGGCCATCCGCTCGGCAATCATTATCGTGGTGCAGTTGGTGTTGGCGCGGATGCAATCGGGCATCACCGAGGCGTCGATAACACGCAGCCCTTCCAGCCCCTTCACCCGGCATTGCTGGTCGACCACCGCCATGGGGTCGCCGTCCGGCCCCATCTTGCAGGTGCCGGAAATGTGCTGCGAGGTGGTGACGTTGCGCAGCAGCCAGTTGTCCAGCGCTTCGTCCGACTCCATGTCGGCGGGAGTCGGCTCCAGCAGCCCCTTAACGATATCGGCGTAGCCCGGGTGCTCCAGGAAGGAGACGCACAACCGCACCGCCTCGCGCATTCGGGCCAGGTCCCGGGGGTCGTCGGCGAAGTAGTTGTAGTTGAGCCGCGGCTGGACGTCGGGGGCCGTGGAGGTGATGGTCAGGTTGCCGGACCCGTAGGCCTGCTCCAGGATGCAGGTGAAGCGGATGCCTTCGGCCTCCAGTGGATCGCCGGAGATGGGGGACGAGAAAGACGAAGCCATAATCTGAATGTCGTTTCGCAGGTTGGAGCCGGTGGCAGTGTAGCGCAGGGCAACTTGCGTGCGCGGGTCCTGGGAGTTTAGTGGGAAGTCGTCCTTGACCTCGATGGGCACTCGGATGTTGGGATGGTCGCGCAGGTTCTGCCCCACGCCTGGAGCGTCCAGCACCACCGGTATGCCCAGTTCGCGCAGGTGGTCCGCCGGCCCGACGCCCGACAGCATCAATATCTGGGGCGAAGCGATGGCCCCGGAACAAAGGATGATCTGGTCGCCCTCGACGGTGAACCGCTCGCCGCCGCTCTCCACCTCCGCGCCGACAGCCCTGTTGCCCTCGAAAACGACGCGGTGCACGGTTACGTTGGCCTTGACCGTCAGGTTGAGCCGGTGGCGGGCAGCACTCAGGAAGGTCAGGGACGTGCTCATGCGCACGCCGTTGGGGTTGTTCATCGGGATGGGGCCGACGCCGCCCGACTCCGGGTGGTTCATGTCGGGGTCGTGGGGGTGGCCGGCGTTTCGGGCGGCGTTGTAGAACGCCTGCTGGGCCGGTAGCCAGGTCTCCTGCCCGAAGCGGCGCACCGGGATGAAGCCGTCGGAGTTGTGGAAGTCGTCGGTCCCGAAGTCCATGTCTGTTTCCAGCTTCCGCAGGTAGGGCAGGCAGTCGGTGAAGCTCCATTGGTCGTTGCCCAGAGCGGCCCAGGCGTCGTAGTCCTCGGGAATGCCGCGAAGCAGCACTTGGCCGTTTATGGCGCTCGAGCCGCCCACCACCCGGCCCCGGGGAACCGGCATGGGCTCGGTCTGTAATGGCGTCGTGTTTCCTTGGAACGACCAGTTGTGAGGGGCGTCAATGGCGGAGGCGCTCTGGTCGTAGCCGAACTTCAGGTCGTCGGGGTAGGCCTCGAAGTCGGGGTAGTCCGGCCCTGCTTCCAAGAGGAGAATGGACTTGTCCGGGTCTTCGGAGAGGCGGCTGGCCAGCGTGCAGCCAGCGGAACCGGCGCCGAGAATGACGTAGTCGTACTTCATGCTTCTCTTCCTTGTTTCAGATGGGCCGCGAAGAATTCGACCGTCCGGGCTCAAAAGGGTTAGGCAGCCTTCCATTTTTTAGCTATTCGCGCTGGCCGCCGACCAGGGCTATCGGGCCCGTTTGGGAGGCATGACGGGCCGCACTGGGGACAATAGCGCAGCGTGATGGCGCGGGCTGCGGTTGATTATAGCCGAGCATCTCTGTGGAGACAAAATGGCCTGGCTTCATTCCAACAGGCCAACAGGCCAACAGGCCAACAGGTTTGAGTACGGCCAGCCGCGAATGGCACAATAGCCAAGGCAAAGAAGGCATTTCCGCGTTACGACCGGTCTCATAGGTTCAGAACGAATTTGGCGTCGTTTAGCAGGCTCTGGACTGCGGTGCCCCAAATTCTCAAAGTTGAGCGCAATTCCCGGTCTTTGTCCGAGTTGGACGGCTGACCTGTACTGAAGAACTTCAAGTCCTCGTTGATGAATTCCTGGTAGGCGCCAAGATAGGTGAGCGCCGCTTCATGCAGGCCGCTCAGGGATTCGGGCGCCGAAGCCTCTTCCAACCGTTGCATCAAGCCGTCCATTTCTTCCACCAGTGGCTCCATAGCCGCTTTCGAAGCGGCCCGGTCGAACCTGAGGTTCCATTCCTTTATCAATTCTTCCCGGCGTTCGGATATGGTGTGTCGCGCGGCTAGAAGCTCATCGAGAGTTTGGATATACGGCCGGGACTCGGCTCGTACAGGTTCGTCCCATCGGACCAACCAGGTTACGAAGTCCTGCTCCAACTGGGGATATTCCACGCTGGCAACGGCGCGTATTGCTGATGCGACGGTCTGTCCGTCGCCGATCCGTTCGACCATTCGCAGTGGCGCCGCCGCCCCGTAGGTCTCGGTGATGTAGCGGACCAGCATGTGACTTTGGGAGTATTGCAACGAGACCCGCTCACCGCCGGGACGGGAGTTCCAGTCTCTCTGGCTCTCGAGTTCACTCAAGGGGAAGAGATTCCCCGCTTCAGCGGCCTCTCGCGCCCGGTCGGCGTTGCGCAGCATCCGCCAGACGGTCGCTTGAGGGCGTTCGCCCAACAGTCCGACTTCGAACTCGAAATACTCGGCCAGCCCTTCGTTCAGCCAGGCAGGCAGCACTTCGCCCCCGGATATTTCGTACATCAGGAAATGCACGTATTCATGGGTGAGCATGTTGTAGATGTCGGTCAGCGGGTTGGCGGTATGGGCATATATCCCAGGGTTGTCTCCCCAGCTTCTGAAGAACCCGGCTTCCCAGCGGGGCTCGCCGCCGGTGGCCCGATTGACGGTGTCCAGTTCGTCTTTGCTGCCCACCAAGTGAATGACCGGGACCTCGGTGCTGCGGACTCCCAGCCGTTCCTCCAACAGGCCGACCGCCCGTTCCAGTTGGCTGTGCATATCGACGGCCATGGCGAAGTGGACTGAATCCGAGAACAGGATTTCGGCCTGTTCGCTGTGGCAGTTGATGAGGCGGACCCCAAGGACCGTGTAAACGCGCAGGGGCAGCCGGAACGGCGTGGTCTTGTATCTGACCATGCTCACCGACCCGCCCGACTGAATGTTGACCGACCAATCTCCAGGCTGGTCCTGGGCGCCGTACCGCACCCAGCCGACGGTCCCGCGGTCGTCGGCCTGGAAGTGTTGGGTGGTCCAGGATGCCCTGGCGTCCTCGTCAGTAACCCAACCGGCTTCCTGTCCCTCCGGGTCTACGAAAGTCACCTCGACCCATTCTCCCGGACTCAGGCCCTCCATATCAAAGGACACGTCGGTCCCGGCGAATGGAGTTCCGGGCGTCATGGTCATCGAGACGCCGGCCCCCATTCCGGTTACAGAGGTGGCCAGCTCCGGCGTAACTGTCGGGCATTCCGCCTTGGGCTTGGGGATAGGCGTCGGAGTGGCGGCAGGCTCGGGTGTCGCGGTAGCAGTCGGTTGGGGCGTCGCGGTTGGACGCGGCGTGTTCGTAGGGGTCGGCGTAGCAGTCGGACGCGGCGTGCTCGTCGGGACCGGCGTTGCAGTTGGACGCGGTGTGTTCGTAGGGGTCGGCGTAGCAGTCGGACGCGGCGTGCTCGTCGGGACCGGCGTTGCAGTTGGACGCGGTGTGCTCGTGGGGACCGGCGTAGCAGTTGGTTGCGGCGTTGGGATTGGTATAGGTGGTTCTGTGGGCAACGAGGTATCGATAGGCTCCGGGCTGGACAAAGGCCGCGGGGGGCCGGTCGGGCTGGGACTGGCCGCGGGTTGCCGCGTATTGGCGGGCCTCGGAGCAGAGGCAGGAACTTGCGCCGGCTTCGGCGTCGCCGTCCTCGAGACGGTCCCAGTGGGCTCCGGCGGCGGAGTGGCGGTCACCACGACGGTGAACGTGCGGGTGCAGGCCAACGAGGCCAGCAGGAAAAGCGCAAAAAGCGCCATTAAAACCAGGTTACCGAGCATGGGGGATATGCCATCCTATCACGGCGCCGCAGCATGGCACACCCCGGAGAAGGAAGAGTAACTGTTCAGAGTTGGTGAGGCGAATTGGGCAGAAGTGGTTGGAAAAGCACAGTGCGTCGGTTTTCCGGTGATGTTAAATCTGAAGCATGGATACCGGTCTTGACCTGACTACCGCCAGCCGGGAGGCCTTGCTGGCCGTCATCGCCCAGCAGCAGGCCGTCATCGCCCAGCAGCGGGCCGTCATCACCCAGTTGCAGCGAAGGCTTGAGGTGCTGGAAGGAAAGGCCAAGCCTGGCGGGTCGCCCCGAATGCCGGGCATTAAACCGAAGTCCGGCCAAGGTCCAGCCAAGGATAAAAGGCCCAGGAAGTCCAGGCCCCGCGGCTTTGCCCGCCAGCGCATGGCCCCCACCCACCGGGTGGAGCATGTCCTGGAATCCTGTCCCCAATGCGGTACCGGCCTGGCCGGGGGCTGGGTGCAGCGGACCCGTGAAGTCATTGACCTCCCCGTGGTTCCGGCCCAAGTCACCGAGCATGTCTTCATTGCCCGGACCTGTCCGGTATGTGAACGGCGCCGGACTCCCCAAGCGGACCTGGGCCGGGTGGTCTTGGGTAAACAGCGGTTGGGAGTCAACCTGCTCAGCCGGATTGCCGCCCTGCGGGAAGAGGGACGGCTGCCCTTGCGCACCATCCAGTGGTACCTGCAGACCGTGCATCGGTTGCCCCTGAGCCTGGGCGCCATCGTCCGGGCGATTCACCAGGTGGCCCAAAAGGCTCAACCGGCGCTGGCGGAGATCCTGGACCGGATCCGAGGCAGTCCAGTGGTGCACGCCGACGAAACCGGCTGGCGCCAGGACGGGGTCAACGGCTACGTCTGGACCTTCAGCACCCCCACCGACCGGTACTTTCTGCGCCGGGGTCGAAACAAGGAAGTAGTAGACGAGGCGCTGGGCGATTCCTTCAGCGGGGTCTTGGTCAGTGACTTCTATGCCGCTTACCACCATTACCCGGGCCTGAAGCAGCGGTGCTGGGTCCACCTGCTGCGGGACATCCACGACCTGAAGGCCCTCTACCCCCAGGACCAAAAACTGGCCCAGTGGGCTGGGGCAATCCACCAAATTTACACTGGGGCGAAAGCCTTCACCCATCCCGATGCCCGGCAACGCCAGCGGGTCCAACAGCAACTGGAGCGGAAACTGCTGGCCCACTGCCGTCCTTTCCTGGAAGACCCGGCGGCGGTCCAGAGCAACCTGTGCCGGCGCATCGAGAAGTTCATCAAGGAACTGTTCGTCTTTGTGGCCCAACCCGCCGTGCCGTCGGACAACAATGCCGCGGAACGGAGCCTGCGGCCCCTGGTGGTCAGCCGCAAAATCAGCGGCGGCACCCGCTCAGCCCAGGGCACCGACTCCAAGTTGACCCTCGCCTCCCTCTTCGGCACCTGGCGTGCCCAGGGCCTGGACCCCCTCCTGTCCTGCCAGCTACTACTCACTTCCCCTTAACTCTGAACTGTTACAAGGAAGATACCCCGCGCTGACAGTACGTGTTAGGATACCGGCAACACTCGCAAGGAGGGGACGGTATGACCATGGACGTCCAGGTCTACACCCAGCCTGGTTGATTCAGTTGCCGGACTCTGGAAGAGTTCCTGAAGTCCAATGGTGTTCCATACGAGCACCACGATCTGCTGAGCGAACCCGCCGCCGTGGAGCATCTCCGCAGCCGCGGCATCAAGTCGCTGCCGGTGACCATCATCGACGACGCCGAGGTCATTATCGGCTACTACCCCAAGAAGCTGATTCCGGCACTCAAGCTGGAGGTCAGCGTCGATCTCTCGGGCAAAACGTCCTGGCTGGCCGAAAAGTATGGCGTCGTCATGAGCGCCGCCGTGCGGGCCAACAATCAGTTCACCCAGGAGCAGTTGGACGCCATCGTCCCGTGGCGGCCCTGGAGCCTGCGCGACACCGTGGTGCACATCCTGGCGTTTCCCGAAATCGCCTACCTCTCGCACGAGGTGGGCAGCATGAGCTGGGATGACATGAGCGCGCAGGACGAGCGGCTGAAGGGAGTGGTCGCTGGCCCGGCCATCGCCCAGTATGGACTGAAGGTCCGCGACGGCATCATCGCTTTCCTGAACAGCGGCAACACTGCCGGCTTCGAACGCGAGGTCCCGGCCCATTACGGCGGTGAGGTCACAGTGCTGGAGTTGCTGAACATCGTCCTCAGCCACAGCACTCACCACCTGAAGCAGGTCTACTACTACATGCAGACCGACCTGGGCATGACGCTGAACAACCCGGCCACCGAAACCGAGCTGGACGGCATCCAAATCCCGGACGCGCTGATCTAAACGCAGAGTACACAGAGACAAAGCAGAGGACGCGGGCTTTTTATTGCGTTAAATTTTCCGCGTCCTCTACGCCCCCTCCGCGCTCTCTGCGTTTAATCCTTCTCCCAACTGAGCGAATGATGAAATACGACTACATAGTGATCGGGGCCGGTTCTGCCGGGTCCATCATTGCCACACGGCTGACCGAAGACCCGTCGGTGTCAGTGCTGCTTCTGGAGGCGGGCCCCGACTACCCCGATTTCGAGCGGCTGCCCGAAGAGGTCAAATTCGGCTACTCCACTGAAATTGACATCATGGTCAGCGACCACAACTGGCAGTTCACGGGGAAGGCCACCGAGTCGGCCCCGCCGATGATGGTGCCGCGCGGCAAGGTCACCGGCGGGTCCAGTGCGATCAATGGACAGGTCTTCCTGCGCGGCGTGCCCGAGGACTACGACTCCTGGGCCGAAGAAGGCAACGACGAATGGGGCTACACCAAGTGCCTGCCCTACTTCCGCAAGCTGGAGACCGACTCAGACTTCTCCGACGACTTCCACGGCACCGAAGGCCCCATCGTGTGTCACCGCTTCAAGCCGGAGACCTGGCACCCGGCCCAAACGGCGTTCTACGCCGCCTGCCGGGAGGCCGGTTTCCCCGACAGTCCGGACCATAATAACCCAGACTCCACCGGCGTCGGGCCCACTCCCTTCAACAACCCCGGCGGGGTGCGCATGAGCACCGCCTTGGGCTACCTCGACCAAGCCCGGCACCGGCTCAACCTGACCATCCGAGCCGGCTGCCACGTGCAGCGGATATTGTTCGCCGATGGACCGAATGGGACGCAGCGTGCCGTCGGCGCGCAGGTTGAGAGCGGCGGAGAAACGTTTGCCGTCGAGGGTAGCGAAATTATCCTCAGCTCCGGCGCCATCGGCTCGCCCCACATCCTCATGCTCTCCGGCGTGGGCCCCGCCGACCACCTGAGAAGCTTCGGCATCCCGGTGGTAGCCGATCTTGCCGGGGTGGGGCAGAACCTGCGTGACCACCCCCTCGTTTGGGTGACTTGGCGGACGAAGCCGGAAGTGCCGCTGGACGGGCTGGCTCCCCGGATGCAGGTGACCCTACGTTACACCGCCGAAGGCTCGCCTCTACGCAACGATATGAAGATGTCGATGCAGTCCTTCGCCACCGGGCGCATCGACCGTGGCGGCGACCGCATGGAGCCGATGGGCATCCGCGTGACCAGCGGCATACAACTGGTGGCCGGGGCCGGAGAGCTGCGGCTCAACTCCGCCGATCCGGCCGAGCAACCGTTCCTGGACTACCGCTACTTGGAAGACCCCTTCGATCTGGAGCGGCTGCGTGAGACGGTGCGCCTCTGCGTCAAGCTCGGGGAGAGCCCGGCGTTCAACGACATCATCCAAGAGCGCATAGAGCCCACCGACGCCGAGCTGGCCACCGACGAGGCGCTGGACGAGTACCTGTTCCGCGAAGTGACCACTTCGCAGCACGTATCCTGCACCTGCAAGATGGGCCCGGCTGACGACCCGATGGCCGTAGTCAGCCAGTACGGCAAAGTCCACGGCCTAGAGGGCCTGCGGGTAGTAGACGCCTCCATAATGCCCGACTGCATCCGGGCCAACACCAACGTAACCACCATGATGATAGGCGAGCGGATAGCCGAGTTCATCAAGGCTGGGAAGTAGGGCGTTCGCCGTGGACAAAGTGTTTGTCTACTGGGACAACTCCAACATCTTCATCAGCGCCCAAGAAGCCGCCACCGAGCTTGAGGGCGACGCTGTCCGCTACCGCGTACGCCTTCACTTTCGGCACCTAATGGAACTCGCTTGCGCGGGTCGGGACATCGAGCGCGCCATTGCCGTCGGTTCCATCCCCCCGGAGTTGCGACACGTCTGGAATCGGCTGGAAAACGAGGGATTCACGGTGCAGTTGCTGGAACGTGGTGCGATACAGGGCCGGGAACAGGGTGTAGACCAAGCGTTGCAGACTGTGATGCTGCGGGACACCGTTGACTATAACGGCGATCCTGGAATCGCGGTCCTCCTCACAGGCGACGGCAGCGGCTTTGCCGACGGCGTCGGCTTCCACGCCGATTTAGAACGCATGCGCAACCGAGGATGGCGAATCGAGGTGTTGTCATGGCGGCATTGCTGCAACCGCCGAATGCGGGAATGGGCGGAAGAGCAAGGTACGTTCATCGCCCTCGACGATTTCTACGAAAGCGTAACCTTCCTGGAACCCCCGGCGCCCGGCCAGCCCATAGCCAACCCGCGCTTCGCAACGCCGCCGGACTTGGCGCGGCGCGTGATGGGTTAACGGAAACCCTCTTCAGTCTGGGGAAAGTTCTTCCCTGTCCTTAGCTACATCTGGCCGCGGGGTTCCGGTTATCGGACGGAACTTCAGGAATTCCTAGACTTCATCCCGACTAACATGCCTCCGTAAGCCAGCGACGCTAACAGCAGCAGAACTCCTGGAAGCTTTGTGCCGTGCAACCTGTAACGGTAGCCCATCCGGTGGTACGACTACCAAGGGGAATCCTGTTCCTCGCAAAAACCACCTAGCGCACGTGTCATGCGCCTGCAAGATGGGGACAGTCGACGCCCCGGTCGCCGTATTCAACCGATAGGCCATTTGGACTATCTGGATGGCCGCCGTCCCCAACATCAAGAAGGCCCCCAATCAAACGGTGGCCTTTTTTGATCCTCATCTCTTTTGGTTTTTATACCGGGGGAGGGTACGGCTCGGAGAACTCCAGCATTTCTTGCGCCGGGTTGACTTTGATCCCAAGGGCTTGTAACGCGGCGGCGCCAAGCAACGGCCGTGGTACGTCCATCGAAGCCACAAGTATGCCGCCTTCGCGGTCTCGGACGCGAAGAAAGGCGAAACCCACGGGTACGGAAACTCGCGTACCGTTGGCCATTATCACAGTAGTTGATTCGGGAAGGTCCAGTCCCAATGTTTGGACCAGAGCAGGACCCAGAAACGTATAGAAGGAGCCGGTGTCTACCATGAAATCCACTGGGGCCAGACGTGCCCTGGTGGGCCCAATCTCAGCGGTGGCGTACACTAAGCCCAACCAAAATCCTCCAACACTCGGCGATTAAGACAACGCGACCAACTTCTAAGGTCGATATCCAGCGGCAAGAATATTTTACACCCTCGAGAACCAGTCTGGACGTAATTCCTAGAATCCATCTCCGCGCCCTCACCGCTCCCTCCACGGTGAAACCCCCTAGCGTTCGCGCGAGGCGAGGGCGGCGCGGTATTCAGACCAGGTGTCGAGGTCTTGGAAGGACTGGAGGCTTGGGTCTAGGGCGGCGATTTCGGCTGCGTCGACGCATTTGACTTGGAGTAGCGACAACAGCCCCTTCAGAGAAGTGTCTCCCGCCGTGAGCCGCTCTTCGGCTACGCGCAGGCAACGGCGGCTGTAGAAGGCGTGGAGGGGTTGAAGGCGTCCGCCGATGCGGGCGGCCACTGCGTCGCAGGCGTGCAGTTCGAGGGCCATACGCCCCATGACCTCGGGGCGCAACAGGGGCATGTCGCAGCCTACGAGAAAGCACCAAGGGGCGTCGCTGGCCGAGAGGCCACGGGCCAGACCGGCCAGCGGCCCTTGCGCTTCGCGGTCGTCGGTCAGCATGTCTACCCCTAGTCCCTCCAAGCCCAAGCCGTCAAGCCCGGCCGGGTCACGGGCGACGACAAGGGTGCGGCGGAACAGGGGCAGGAGCGCCGACGCAACGGCGCCGATTACAGTTGTTTTAGCTCCTGTCCCGGTATCCCAAGGGAGGGCGGCCTTGGGCCGGCCCATTCTGCGGCTGTTTCCGCCGGCCAGGATGATGGCATCCAACTCGCGGAGAGGCGGAGCGGCCGCCGCCGGGCTACTGGACCCTTCCGCCGGGCTCACGCGATATTTCGGGGCACGAAGCTCATGGTGTCCTTGTACTGGGACGTTCCCGTCCTTCTAACCGTGCCCTTGCCCAGCTTGTAGCGGTAACGGTTGTTGATGGGGTCGGTCATTCCCGGCGTGACGGTGTTGGCCGCCATGTCCAACCGTCCCTGATCGAAGATAAAGTAGCCGCAGGTCACCCCCGGCGGTACTTGGTCGGTAACGTAGGCTACTGCGGCGAACCGGCCCGGAGCGCGGCCCCCGTCGGCGGTCAGCACCCGCTGGTTTTCCACCTCGACCCAGTCGCCGCTCTCGATCCCCCGCGCGGCGGCGTCGGCCGGGTTGATCTCCAGGAAATTGACCGGGAACCGCTGCCAGCGGTAGGGAATACGGTGGTCGTCAAACTGGGACTGCCAGTGTTCGTTCACCCGCATGTTGGTGACCCAGAGCTCGTCGCCTTGGGGAGCGAACTCGTTCTGGAAGGGCTCCACGTTCTTCCAGTCCCCCTTGGGAAAGATGGCCTTCCCGCTGGTGGTGGAAAAGCTGTCTTGGTGCAAACGCTCGGTGCCCACCAAGCGGTCGCCTTCCCGGGTCATGGGACACTGGATGCCGGTCGTACCCAGCTCCCGCAGCAACTCATGGCCGCGCTTGCCCTGCTCCCGGGCAATTTCCACCAAGGCCGCGTAGTCGTGCACCCCGCCCCGGGAGCGTTCCGCCGCCTCTTCGAACACGTCGTTGGAGTCCCGCCAATCGAAACCTCCGTAGCCCATGCGCTTGGCCACCTGGGCGATGATCCACCAGTCCGGCTTGGCCTCGCCCGGCGGGTCCATGATCTTGGAGTAAAGGCGCAGGCGGCGTTCTCCCTGCATCCGCGCGTAGTCCTGCTCGCCCCAGGGAGCGGCCGGAAGCACCAGGTCGGCGTAGTCCGACGCCACGTTCAGGTAAATGTCCTGGTGCACCAAGACCATGCCGCCGGCATCTACCTTGGCCTTGAGGACCTCCCGCACGCGGTCCACGTTCAGGGCGCCTCCGGGAATTCCGCCGACGAAGGCGTCGGCGGCGGTGAGGGACGGGCCGGTCTCCCGCGTGAGGCGGCGCACCTGTTCGGCCAGATGGGCCGAGGCGCCCATGGCCGCCATCCAAGTGGTGCCGATGGCCCACATGAACCGAACGTTGCCGCCGATCACCCAGCGGTCCAGGTTGAGTTCGATCTTATTGCCTTGATAGCTGTCGGGCGACTTGTCCTTGGGGTAACCCGCCCCGGAGATCATTCCCCGCTGGTGGCCGCCGCCCCGGGAAATGACGCGGCCGGGCCGCCCTCCGGCCCCCACCAACAACCCCAGGCTGGCCAGTGAGGCCGTGTTCTCGTAGTTGTGTCCCCAATAGTTGCCCTTCTCCAGCATGAACGAAGACCCGGGGCGGGAGCCGTCCTCTCTGGGTCCGGCCAGCATCTCGGCAGCCATGCGGATTTTGTCGGCTGGCACTCCTGTAATCTTCTCGGCGTTTTCGGGGGTGTAGGTGTCATCCCCCATGATGAACCGTTTGTAGCCGTCGAAGTCCGTGCCGAACATCTGCCTGCGCCAACCAGATTCTTGGGCGACCTCGCCAGCGTTGGCGGTACGCTCCCGGATGAAGTCGCTGTCTTCCCAGCCGTTGTCCAGCACGACTCGGGCGATGGAGTTGTTGAGCACCGTATCGGTGCCGGGAGTGAGTTGCAGGTGGAGCCCGCCGAACTGCTCGGCGTACGCTGCCGTATAGTCCTGCCGGGGATTCACGACGATCAGGGTAGCGCCGCCCTTGGAGATCCACTCTTGGAAGAGTATCGACTTGGTCTCGTAGAGGCTGACGCCGGAGAGGTAGATGACCTCGGACATCTTCCAGTCTTCATACGACGCGCTGAAGGCGTTGATGCCAGCGTCGCTGAGCCCCGGAGTGTCTGCCCCCGCGGCCGGCTTGTCATGGGGTGCCCAGCAAGGGGTCTGGACCGCGCCCAACGCCAGCTTGGTGAGGGCGTAGGTGTTCTCGTAGTAGTTGTACGAGTACATCTTCATGCCCCAGGCCAGCTCACCATACCGGTCCAGGACGTGTGTAGAGGTGTCGGCCACCAATGCGATGGCGTCATCCCAAGAGATGGGCGTCAGTTTCCCGTTGACACGGAGTTGGGGATGGAGCAGACGGTCACGAGTGGGCTTGTCCTTGCTGTAGAGCTTCTGGGCCAGGGTGCCGCCCCGGATGCTGTGGTCGCCCCCGACGTTCACCACCTCGGTCTCCCAGTCGGGCAGCACCAGCACGTTGTGGGGGGCGCCGGAGATCTCGACGATGTTGTGCATGTTGGGAGACACCCAGTTGCCCGTTTGCTGGGCCACGGGGAAATCGACCTGCATGGCGTTCTGACCGGCGGCTGGGCCGCCTGCGGTCCCCACCGGCCAGGTGTACACCTTGTAGCCGCAGCCGACCACGCAATAGTCGCAGGCGGTGGTGACCATCTTGGCGTCGGGCGGAGGCAACGGGACTCGTGCGACCGGCACGGCCTCCGCGTCTGGCGGTGGAGGCGGAGCCGCCTCGCCGGCGCAGGCCGCAATGACGGCGGCCGCGCCTCCCGCCGCCATGAGGGTCAGGAATCGGCGTCGGGAGACCCCGGAGGCCTTCGCCAGGCCCCATAACTCGTCTTGCTGGCCTGATGGTCCGGGCGGATCGCCGTTCGTCTTATGAAACATCTCATCCGGCATCGCTAACCCACCTCGCTGCCCGGTTCCAAGGGAGTCCCGCCTTCCAAGTTGTCGAAATAGCCGTAAACCAGCCCGGTGATGCCGGTGGCGAAGATTTCCCGGTATTCGGTCTCCAGGGTGACCTGTGGGAGGCTCTGGGTCGCTTGGCCCAGGATGACGATTCCGCCCTTGGCAAGGTCGAAGCGGCTGTAGTGGCAGGGGCAGGGCCCCAGCATGTTGTGCTCCGCTTTATACAGACCGTTCATGGGGCAGCCCATGTGGGAGCAGATATAGCTGAAGGCCACGATGTCCTGGTTGGGGCCGACACCCGATTGGGCGGGTGTGCCCAGCTTCACCAGGAAGCTCGAATGCTCCTGAAGGGGGTAATCAAAGTCGACCGGCCGGCCGTTGACCAACTCGTCTATACTGCCGACGCGGACCCGGGGGTAGGTGATGGTAACCCGGCTGGCCCCGGAACCAACGAGCCCGACGGCCTTGGTGAGCCCCGGCGGAAACGCCGCGATTCCCACCGCGCCAAACAGCACAGCCGACGCTTTGAGGAACCCCCTCCGTGAAGTCCCTAGTTCATCAAGAGCCATGACCACCTCGTTGAGACCCGCATTTCTGAACACCGGAAACCTGGTCAATTGCCAGCAACAAGCCCTCCATTTCGATTATATACGGAGTTGCGCCAGCTCCGCCGTAGCCACCAACGGGGCGTTGACGGTATACTAGCCCGGCTTGGCCGCACGGCGGCCGGGCGTGTTTATTACAGTTACTAAGGAGGAGACATGCCAGCAGAAGTCGGCGACGTTGCGCCTGATTTCACTCTTCCGTCCGTGAGTGAAGGCGACATTACTTTGAGCAGCTACCGGGGAGAGAAGCACGTGGTCCTGTCGTTCCACGTGTTCGATTTCACGTCTGGTTGAACCACCCAAGCCACTTCCTTCCGCCAGGCCATCGGCCGGTTCGAAGAGAAGAATGCCCAGGTACTGGGCATCAGTTGCGACCACGTTCATTCCCACAGGGCTTGGGCCACCGCCATGGGCGGCCTGCCCTACCCCGAGCTGTCCGACTGGCACCCCAAGGGGAAAGTCAGCACCGACTACGACCTCTGGAACGAAGAGCGCGGCGCCAGCAACCGGGCAGTGCTCGTGGTGGACACGAACGGCGTCATACGGTTCCGGGAGACTTACGTGCCCGGGGTGCTGCCCGACGTCGATTCGATTCTCGCTGCTATGGACGACGTAACCTGAGCTTATCTCCAGACCGTTTACCCGAGTAAAACGAACACGGCCACCGGTCTCGGTGGCCGTGTTGTATTTTGCAATCCTTCAGGCTGGAGCCTAAGCGCGGCCGAACCAGTCGGGATGCACCCCCTGCAAGCCAAGCTGCGGCCAAGCGGCCGGAGCGCCGCATTTCTCCAGCCGTTCTTCCAAGGGCAAAGAGTCGTCCCAGTAATAGGCGATGATGCGGCGCCCGTTCCAGTGCGCGGCATCGTCGGACGCGATCCATACCGCCGGAGCCTGCATCACCTCCGGCTGGATGAGGGCGTCGGCGGTGGCCCCTTCCGGGGGTATCACCATGTTGGTGGCGGTTGCGCCGCCGGGCGTCAGCACGTTGGCAGTGACTCCGCTGCCCTCCAGGTCCTGGGCCATGATGGCCACCAACGCCTCGTGTCCGGCCTTGGAGGGGCCATAGGGCGCGCCGCCCTTGCGCCACATCGTATCCATGCTGGTTGTCACCCCGATGATGCGTCCGAACCCCTGCTCGATCATGTGTCCGGCGACGGCTTGGGACATCAGGAACGGCCCGCTGAGGTTGACGTCGATGACCCGCAGCCAGGCCTCGGGCGGGATGCCCCAGAAATCGTTCTGGCTGCCGGCAGCCTGTGCGCCAAACCCGCCGGTGCGGGCGTTGATGCCGGCGTTGTTCACGAGGATGTGCAGTCCGCCCATTTCGTTGATAGTGCGCGTCACCGCATTCTCCACGGATTCCGGGCTGGTGACGTCGGCGATGATCGGAAGCACGGCGTCATCTCCGCCGATCTCCCGCATGTCGTTGGCCGTCTCGCTCAGCCAGTCTTCGTTGATATCCAGCATAGCCACCCGCGCCCCGGCCCTCACCAGGCCGGTGGTGATGGAGCGGCCCATGCCAATGGGGCTGGCCGCACCGGTCACGATGGCGATTCGGCCTTCCAGAGTGTTCGATGAAGTGGTCATTGGCGTTTCTCTCCCGGGTGCCGGCGAACCCGGCCGGATGGCAGTCGTCTAGATGTGGGCGGTGGGCTCGGCCTGGGACAAGTCCGCGGTTGACAAATCTACGTTGATGACGCCGCTTTCCAGGCTGTCGATGATATTGACGTCGGAGATTTTGAACCCGCAGATGTTCCCCTCCATATCGACCAGCGCCATAACGTGCTCGTTCTCCGTGTCGGTGTAGTAGGCGTTGCCGAAAGCCCAAGTGACGTCCAGTATTCCACCGGCTTTGCTGAACCAGACATTTATCCTTTCAATCTCGCTCATAGAGCCTCACCCTGCTTTATTCGATAAGTAACGTAAGCAGTAATAACGAAGGCATCGCCGTCGGCAAATTTTACGACCACACATATATTTTTCGCGCCCACGACGGTTCCCGTGAACCATCTGTAGTATAGTCGTACGGTTTCGGGGTCGCTAATTGACTTCCTTATCTCTTGGGGGAATTGCAAGGTCTGGCCGATAGCGTATCGCATTTCCCCCATGTAGGGATGTTTGCCGATGATAACAGCCCAACTCTCCTCCGTCAGCCGTATCAGGTGGCCATGGGAGTCAGGCAGTTCCTCCACACCGGCTAGAAAATCGCCAAGGGGTTGACCGGCGAGCCCGTGGCGTTCTTGAACCGCAGGGGCGCTACGTTGAACATGAACTCCCAGCGGCCCAGCCGTTCGCACACCTGTACCAGTTCCTCGCAGTTGCCGGCGTCGATGAGCCACAGGCCCATGCCAACAATTCCGACCTGGTGCAACGGCAGGCCGATGTTGGGATAGCCGCTGGGTTCGACGTCTTGGGAGGCGTCGCCGCCCACCAGGGAAACTCCACGCTCTCTCAACCAAGGGATGGTCTCGGCATGCAGGCCGGGGCGGCCCGATTGCGGCGGGCCCAGTTCCAGCCGGCGTTTGTACCAGCCCAACCGCAGCATCAGGGCGTCTCCTTCCTCCACGCGGACGCCCTGGGCCTCTTCGGCGGCTTCCAGGTCTTCGGTAAAGACGCCCTCGCCAGCCTCCAGCCAGGGCTTGCCCTTGACCTTGGCGATGTCCAACAACACGCCCCGGGTGACGATCCCGTTCTGGGCTTTATCGATATCGAGGCTGTTGGCCTTGGTATCGGAGCTCACGTCGGAGGCGGGGCGCCCGTTATACATCCTGCCGTTCCATACCTGGTGACACAGGCTGTCGATGTGGGTGACGGTGAGGCCGTGGTACGACAGCCCGATGAAGTCGGAAGTCCCGCCCGGGCCTTCGTCGGGGCAGGTGTCCCCGGCCCGGACCATGTAATGCAGCGGAGGAATGGAGGTCACGTCGGCCGCGATTTCCGGAACGATCAAGCGGGAACAGGTGACGCTGATGCCCTCCCTCACCAGGCTGGCCGCTTGGGCCCGCTTGGCGTCGGTAATCAGGTTAAGGGTTCCAAGCTGGTCGTAGGCCCCCCAACGGCCCCAGTTGCTCAGGGTATCAAACCATTCAATGATCTGCCCCTCGGTAGGAATCTGAGCGGTAGTCATGCGGTTCCTCCTTAATATCTTACGGTAGGCGTGGCGAGGCCAACCTTATGGGCAATTACTTTAGCCAAGGCGCCGAAATCATCATACGCGCCTCTTACCGACGCAGCGTGACCTCCGAAAGCGCCGTCAGCAGTCGTGAGGGCGAAAACAGGCTTTCGGGCTTCTTGGGCCATAGGAACGAGGCTGCGGTAATGCCTGACGGTGGCGAGGCAGTTGGGGTCCTGGTCCGGTGAAGAGGGGTACGTTTTCTGCTGGATTGCCAACAGGGTTTCCGCGTATTCTTTTGGCATGCGGTTAACCCAGCGGTCGTAAGCGCGAATGGGGCGGCTCAAGCGTACCCCATGCTGCTGGACGACGTATCCTTCCGGATTCATCTTCCCGTCCGGGACCGCGAAGTCGGGCGATTGCCAATTGTCCTTCCTTCGCTGCCAGCCTTCCCGCCACGCTCGGAGAGTGGGCCCGAGGTTACGGAGGCCTTGTAGAGAAAACAAGTCTGCTCCCAGAGGGACGATTACGTGGTCAGTTGCGATGAGAGCGGAACGGTTGATTGCCCCGAGATTAGGGCCCACGTCGGCCACGATAATCGAGGCGCCCATCTGGCGGGCGCCGTCCTGCATGACGGTGGAAAAGGCGGTGAGGAGCCGAAACGGGCGGTAGAGACCGGTAGAACCCAGCGCATTTGGCCACTCGGTGGAAAGGTTATCCTCGAATCCGGCCAGCAACAAGTCTCCGGGAATAAGGCTCAACCTGTCAGTAATTGGCTGGAGTCTTGGGGGCCGAAGGTCCCCAACTTCCGTTAATGGCTGTACACATTGGTAAATTGTGGCGGCGGGGATAGGATCTCCGACATTCTCGAATAGCTGTTCGAGGTTGTCTTCGTCCAGAAACGCGGCAGAAAGATTGGCTTGTGGATCGAGGTCACAGGCGAGAACACGATGGCCCTGGTTGGATAACATCCATGCAAGGTGATAGACGAGCGAGGTTTTGCCAACCCCGCCTTTGTTATTGAAAAACGTTAGGACCGGAACGGGCATTTCAGCAAGCCTCTAAATCGCGGGACGGATTTCGACGAAAGCGAAATTATCTCTAGCAGTGAAAATAGGGTCGGGGTGGCCACCATCTTGCAACAAACGCCGAGCGGTCCGGATACCCACACCAAAGCGTTGGACGAAGCCAAGGGTCTTCATAGCATCAGCCAAGTTCGGGTTACGATAGTCGACCGCGTCTCCTTTCCCAAAATTCGCTGCTGTGACGGCGCCGAAGGGTTCCCCTGGACTGATGACCTCTATGCGGTCATCAAACCAGTGGATTCGGACCGGGGCGTTGGTCGCTTCGTAAGTACGGTGCATTACCGCATTTCGAGTAATCTGCTGAATTGCCGCAATTGGATAAAGGCTAGTGCGCCGTTCGATTGGCCCGGAGGTGAAATCAACGGATGTTCGGTTGTGGGCAAGCAGTTTCTCGTCCAACCGGTGAATCACATCGGAGATCACGCCACGGTAGTCCTCATTGTCAATAATATCGTCGGTTATTTCCGTGCCTGCTAATTTCAGAAATTGGACGTAGGCGCCCGGAATGAAATCTTGCGGGTTCTTCCCCAAGACGAGAAGTCCCAATACTGTCGGGGTTGGTTCGCCTTCCGAACCAACCATTTTCGTGGCGGCCAGTTGCTCGTTGATACTGCGTTCGTTGGCATCCAGGATGTCTCGGGCAAACGCTTGAGGCAAGTACTCATTGTTGAACCGGGTTAGATCCAGGTCGCTCAACCCCGCCGTAGGCACAGGATGTACGTCAAAGGGAATATCTCGAAAACGGCGTTTCTCGTTCAGAATACGCTCGTCTTGGGCGTTGGCTATCCCTTTGCGGGTCCCAATCCAGATGTGGATTCGCCCCCTGTACCGGACTGGTGGCGAATCTGACGGTTGGACAACAACAACCGCCACTTCGTTACGTCGAACAAGACGTTTCTGGACTACCATAGAGGGCGGCGGCAAAGTGTTGCCGTCGGTCTTTATATCCGCCAGTGTCCTGAGTAGCTCGTCTGTAATCGGCAAGCCGGAGAACGTGCCGTCGTCTCGGACTCCCACGAAGACGACGCCAGGCTTGCGGTGGTCGGGAAGATCGTTAGAGAAAGCGCACACGTCTTCCCTGATAATCCCGGCGGGCACAGCCTCTTTGAACGACACCCGGTCCGATTCCCCGGAGTCCAACAATTCCAAGATTTCATGGTCGTTTAACGATGTCACGGCAAATCCTGGCCGCGCCGGGCCGGGCGTCTCCTCGCTTGAGCTACCCTGCCATGATTGTAACGCACAGCGGCGGGGGCGGCTAACCGCCACCCAGCCGCTCGATCGCTTCGATCGCTCCGTCGATGTACAGGATTTCTACAGTCCGGGTAACGGCCGTTTCCAGTTGGCCGCGGGACGTTTGGTCCAGCCCTTGCCCCAACCGTTCCACCAGCGTCGCTACCGGGGTCCGGCCGTCGACCAGCGACACCAGGCTGGCGACCAACTGGCTGCACGGCGTGCCCTCCGGCTGGGAGACGGAGTTCAGAGTGTAGCCCCAGACAAACTCTCCCGCTCCCAGTACGGGACGGCGGCTGACGGTCACTCCGTCCGCCAACCGAGGGACCGCCCACAGCAACTGGTTTCGCTGGGTGTCCGAACGCAATGCGGACATCCGACGGGCCCTTTCCGCCCGCTCGGATTCCACCGTGCGGACGCTGGAGATGAACTCGCCCGGGGCGTCTCCGCGCTCCAGCACCGCCCGTTCGTAGCCTCGAGGCGGTTGGCCCGCCACCGCTTGGATGAAGCTTTGCCTTGGAGAATATTCTTCTGCGTCCGTGATTCGCCGGGCCTCCCAGAAATACGACTCGGCAGTCAGATTGCTGGAGTAGAACAGGCGCGCCATCTCCCGGAACTGGCGGTATTCCTTGAAATAGAGCTCTTGGTACACTTGGGCGGCGCTTTCCAATATGGGAGCTTCGTCCGTCCTCTCGTCCTGTTTCAGGGCGGTGGCGGCGTAGGCGGCCGCCATCACTCCGGACATCAACGCCAAGTGGACTCCCGAAGAGAACAGGGGGTCGACGAAGCAGGCAGCATCGCCGGCTATCACGTAGCCGGGCCCGGCCAGCCGGTCGGCCGAGTAAGACCAGTCCCGGACCACTTGGGGTTGCGCCGCCCAAGCGGCGGCCCGCAGCCGGTCGCTGGTGTGGTTGGTCTGGGATAGTTGCTCCGCCAGGAAGGCCCGGGCGCCCAGGCGGCGGATGCCTTCCTGCCCGGTGTGATTGTCTACCACCGCTCCAACGCTGGTCCAACCGGTATGGAGGGGGATGGACCAGACCCAGCCGTGTTGGTAGGCCTCAATGAATATGTTGTTCGAGTCCGGTTCGAGGAGCGGCTCCACTCCGGAAAAATACGTATAGACTGCCAGGTTTTGGAAGAAGGGGTCCCACCGGCGGGCACCATTGCGGCTGGCCAACAGGGCGGACTGGCCGCTGGCGTCGACCACGAAGCGGACAGCGATCTCCCTGCGGTGGCCTTCGTCGGAGACGAACCGGACGCCGGAGGCCTGCCCTGAGTTGAACATTACCTCTGCGGCCCGGTGACCTTCCCGGACGTCAACTCCGTTGGCGCGAGCGTTTTCCAAGAGAATCTGGTCGAATTGGGGGCGCCACACCTGGTAGGCGTGGGGGTATTCACGGCTGGTCTCCTTGAAATACCAGCTCCAAGGGTCGGGGTCGCGGCCCCACACCATGGTCGCTCCCCACTTGGTCAGAAACCCGGCCTCCCGCACGGCCGGCATCGCGCCCAGTTCCTCAAGGATGGGCATACTGGCGGGCAACAGTGATTCGCCCACGTGGTCCCGTGGGAACCGGTGCCGCTCCAGCAGCGTTACCCGCCACCCCTTGGCGGCCAGCATAGTGGCGGCGGCACTGCCGGCGGGGCCGCCGCCTATGACTACCGCGTCAATCGTGCCGTCATTCACGGAGGTGTTGCCCATTTAAACATCCAGCTATCGGCAAATATCCAACAACCGGCAAAGTATACGAATTATGCCAGAATCCCCCGGCCGCCCAGTTGCGCCGGGGGACGGGGGATTCGTCAAAGGCTTCAGAAGGGCCTGGCGGACTAACGGGTCTAGTAGTGTTCCCTATGGCCGTCGCCGGTGCTGGCGGCCTCTCCGGATGGGGTATCCGGGTAGGGCTTGCCTGTGGCCGGGTCGACCTCAAAGGAACTGGGCAATTCCAACTCCTTGGCAATCTCGTGGACGGCGGGAATAACTTCCTCACCCATCAACCGCAGGCTGCGCATGGCGTCGTCGTGGGTCATGGCGCCGTCTCCGTCCCAGAAGAAGAGGCTGCCGGGGCGCAGGTATTCCATCACGTGGCGAATCTTGGGAATCACGGTCTTGGGCGTGCCGGAAATGATGGTGTAGTCTTGGATCTGTTGTTCGTAGGGACGGCTCAACACCGAGGCAGCGCCGGCACTGCTGGGAGCACCGCCTCCCCGGGCGGCAGTGGCGAAGCTCTGCGTGGGCAGGACCCGGCGGCGGGAGGTGAGGCCGGGCAGGGTGGCCAACGCCGGGTTGACGGTCCCCTCGTTGCCCGCCAGGAACGGGTTACTGGGCCCTTGGACGAACTTGCGTCCGGCTTCTTCGGCCAACTCCTCTGTCTCGTCGACGTGCACCTTCCATAGGTAGCCGAGGTTCTGAGGACCCGACTCGTAGCCAAGCTCCGCAGCCCGGTCGTGGTACAACTGGAAGGCCGCCTTGGTGGGTTCCAACTCCGTGGAGAGCATGATGTACGGGATCCGTTTCTCAGCGGCCCACATCAGGGAGTCTCGGCTTACCACGCCGGGCAGCCACACCTGGGGGTGGGGCTTCTGGTAGGGCTTGGCCCATGGATTGACGTGACGGTACTGGAAGTGCTTGCCTTCCCAGCGGAAGGGGCCGGGGGTGGTCCAGGCCTTGACGATGAATTCGTGGGCCTCCTGGAACCGTTCCCAGTTATAGGGCGGCGGGGCGTTGTGGGACACGCTTTCCCGTCCCGTTCCCCGGACCCATCCGGAAACCAGCCGTCCCCGGGATATCATGTCTATCATCGACAGTTGTTCGACCAGCCAAAGAGGGTCGTCCCAGATGGGCAGGATGTTGCCCAGAAGCACGATCTTGGCCCGTTTGGTGATGCGGGCCAGAATGGAGGCCTCCACGTTCATGGCCCCGCCCATGCAGAAGGCCGTGCCGTGGTGCTCGTTCAGCATGAGCCCGTCGAAACCCATCTCCTCGGCGTATAGCTTTTCGTCCAGGTAGCGGTTGTAAAGCTCGGCGCCGAGCTGAGGATTGTAGATCTCGTTGCTGACCGTCAAGTCCATGATGGGCTTTCCGGTGGCCCCAAAGTAGCCCGATGACGGGTCTTGGTAGGGCCGTTCCGTGAAATATCCAATGTGCATAAAGGTTACCCTCCGGAAGGCCTTCCGGCCTTAGAGTGCGGCTGCCGCAGGCGGTATGACAGCGGCATTATAGCATCTATGGTCGTGAGGGCGGGAAACTGGACGGGGAGCCGGCGGCGCGGGGCCGGAGCAAGCGGCCGCTGTCGCCGATGGGCTTCTCGCGAAATTCGGTTGGCTTGGGGAACCTCTGAATAAGTCAGCGACATGGCGGCGCAAGCCGGGATCCCGGAGGGTAGATTAGGGAGGTCAGCTATGCAATGAACGCCGGCACCCCCATCCTAACCTTCCCCCGTCGAGGGGGAAGGGACTTGTTCAGAGGTTTCCTGGTTCGGTTGGCCTGGTTCGGTTGGCTTGGCGACGGTGGCCCGGCGACGAATGTCGCCTTGACACCCCTAGGCCGATATGGTAACTTCTCAACGCTTATTTTCCGCCCCTACACCCTCCTGAGAGCGTCTGCATGGCATCCATCATTGTCGCACTAGTCGCAGGTGTCGTCGCCCTGCTGTTCGCCGCGTTCACCGCGTTCCGGGTCATCAAGGCGGACCCCGGCAACGAGGCCATGCGCGCCATCGGGGACGCCATCCGTACCGGGGCTTCCGCCTTTCTGCGTCGGGAATACATGAGCCTGCTTCCTTTCGTTGTCGTCGTGGCCATCGTCTTGGGCGTCTTGGACTATACCGTTTTCACCCATGACCTGGCGGCCCCGGCCACTGCTATTTCGTACGTGGTCGGCGCCATATGCTCGGGCATGGCCGGGTTCATCGGCATGAACGTGGCCGTGCGGGCCAACGTGCGTACCGCCGCAGCCGCACAGACCGGCCTGAACCCAGCCCTGAGGGTCGCCTTCTCCAGCGGCACGGTGATGGGCGTCACCGTAGTAGGCATTGGACTCTTGGGCGTAACCATCCTGTACCTGGTCTTTCAGAACATCAACGCCGTCGCCGGTTTCGGCTTCGGCGCTAGCTCCATCGCCCTGTTCGCCCGTGTGGGCGGCGGCATTTTCACCAAGGCGGCCGACGTGGGTTCCGACCTGGTGGGCAAGGTGGAGGCCGGGATCCCCGAAGACGACCCACGGAACCCCGGCGTCATCGCCGACAACGTCGGTGACAATGTCGGCGACGTTGCCGGTATGGGCGCCGACCTGTTTGAGTCTTACGTGGGCAGCATCATCTCGGCCGTGGCCCTGTCGGCGACCGCAGTGGCCTTGGCCGTGGGCAGCGGCGATTCGAAATTCACGGACCCGCAGGCGGTGTTTCCGATGCTGCTTGCTGGCTCCGGCATCGTCGCCGCAATTCTGGGAACCTTCCTGGTCCGCAGCGGCGAACAGGCCGACTTCGAGCGGTTGCTGTGGGCCTTACGCTACGGGATTTTCGCCGCCGGCGGGCTGCTGGTCATATTCGCCGCCATACTCACCATCACCCTGACCGAAAACTGGTGGTGGTTCGGCTGCGTCGTCGCCGGACTGGGCGCCGGCACGATAATCGGGCTGGCTACCGAATACTACACTTCCTACAGCTACAAGCCGACGCAAAGGGTGTCCGCCGCCTCCGAAACCGGCGCGGCCACGGTAATCATCCAAGGCATCGCCTCGGGGATGATGAGCACTCTGATACCGGTTATTTGCATATCGGTCGCCATTCTCTTGGCCTACTGGTTCGCCGGGTTCTATGGGGTGGCCTTGGCCGGGGTCGGGCTGCTGTCCACCTTGGGCATCACGCTGGCTACCGACGCCTACGGGCCGGTGGCCGATAACGCCGGCGGTATCGCCGAACAGGCCAACCTCGACCCACAGGTCCGCGAGCGCACCGACGCGCTCGACGCCCTTGGCAACACCACCGCCGCCACCGGCAAGGGCTTCGCCATCGGCTCGGCGGCCCTCACCTCGCTGGCGTTGCTGGCTGCGTACTCGGTCAGCGCCGGGCTGATCCAAATCGGCTCCGACGGTAAGCTGGTGGCGGGGTCGACGGGAATCAACCTTTTGCAGCCCCAGATCCTGGTTGGCCTTGTGATCGGCGCGATGCTGCCGTTTATTTTCTCGGCGCTGACAATGCAGGCCGTGGGCCGGGCCGCCCAAGGCATCGTCGATGAGGTGCGCCGCCAGTTCCGGGAAATCCCCGGACTGATGGAAGGCACCGCTAGCCCCGACTCTGCCCGCTGCGTGGACATCAGCACCCGCAGCGCATTGCGAGAGATGATAGTGCCGGGAGTAATGGCGGTGGTTGCCCCCCTCGCCACCGGTTTCATCCTGGGCGAGGCGGCCTTGGGCGGCCTGCTCATTGGCGCGGTGGCTGCCGGCTTCATGCTGGCCATCATGATGGCTTCAGCCGGGGGCAGTTGGGACAACGCCAAGAAATACGTGGAGTTGGGGAACTACGGCGGCAAGGGTTCCGACGCACACAAAGCGGCGGTGGAGGGCGACGTTGTCGGCGATCCGTTCAAGGATACCTCCGGCCCGTCCCTGAACATTCTGCTCAAACTGATGGCGATAGTTTCCTTGGTGTTCGCCCCGGTGTTCCTAGAAGTGTCGCCGCTGATCAACCTGGCCTAGAAGACTTTTCGAGTCCTGTTCCTCAATCGTGTCTCGGCCGGCGAGTGGCTTCGCTTCGCCGGCCCCAAGGTGAATTGACCAATGGCTCTGCGATTGCTATTGCCTCTGATGTTACTATTGCTGGTCCTTGCCGGGTGCCAAGGCGGCCCCTCGGAACGGGAAATCGACGCAACGGTAGAGGCGCGAGTTGCCACCCCCGTAATAACGCAGGTTAAGCCTGCGTCTGACCCTACTGCAACACCCATGTCCGCGCCCAAGGCAACGTCGATGCCCAAGGCAACGCTGATACCCAAGGCAACGCCGATGCCCAAGGCAACGCCTAACCCCGCTGCAACGCCCATGTCCGCGCCTGCGACAATGCCGACGTATACCCCTGTGCCCGCACTCCCTGCGGCCATTGAGACATCCACGCCCGTCCCCGCACCCACGGCTTCCCCACCCACGGTGACGCCGACGCTCAGGGCAGCGCTCCCGCCCGCTGCAACGACGACGCCCAGGCCAGAACCGCCGCCCACGGTAACGCCTGAGCCCGCTCCAGGCTACACTCCCGTCCCTACGGCAACGGCGGCGCCGGTTGTGGTAGTGCAAGGGCTACTCTTGCCAAACACAATCGATGTGCAAGCCCTCAAGTCTGAAAGATTGTCCATGGATGAAGCCCGCCGGAAGTTCCGGGAATTGGGTTGCACCCAGTGTTCCAAAGTTCTTGCTTCCCATCATAGCGCAAACCTCCCAACGCCCGCGCCCGGTGTGACAATCACTGGGTATGTACTTATTGGTGAATTTTTTGGAAAGAGCAATCTGACAGACGCAGTAATGGCGACTTATTACCATTTTGATGGGAACCAGGATTTATATCACTGGGAAATCTTCGAAAACAATGGAGTGACATTACTTAATCGTTCCGTCTGGCGTGAAGCGTACTGGGGAGACCGAGATTCGGAGCAATCGCCCTTGCAGTTGGAACTGATTCGTGTCGGCGGCAACACGTTTCTAATAGCGGAGGCCCATACTTATCTCTCACTTAACAGTCTATTCAGCGGCGGACACATAGGGTTGCGGGACGGCAAACTGTGGGTTGCAGACTTTGACGGCGATGCCGATGCTGAATTCGGACTAGTTGACTATGAAACGCCGCTGGAGGTTTTCGATTTCAGTCGTGACTATGTCGATTTCGTCCTTAACCGGGAAGCCACTGCTGCCATAACCCAGGCGACGCGCGACTTTGCCGCCAACTTGCGGACCGACGATGAGGCGGACTTCACGGCGCTGTGGCAGGAACACGGCCCGGCGGCGTCGGTGGCAGCTCTGGCGCTGGTCCTCAACACCGACGTGAGTTTGATGCTGGATGCGCTCCTGGAGCGAACCGATGGAGGCGGCAGCATCTACGATGCGGTTCTGGCGGTCAAGGCGGAGCAGGCCAACTGAAGCTGCTGGCAACAGGCGTTAGCGGCACCCCAGGCAAATGATTTCCGCTGTGGCCTCCCCGCCGCCGCCAATCTCCAGCAGTCCCACGGTGCCCAGCGCGCCCCTGCGGTGGCGCTTGCCCGGATAGGTCGGGCTGCCCGGGTTCACCATCAGCGCACCGTCCCAGCGGCAGACCAGTTCCTCGTGGGTGTCGCCGAACACGACCGCGTCCACGGGTTCGCCGAACTTGCGGGCCAGGGTGTGACCGGCTTCTCCGGGAGGAAGGACCAAGCCGGCGCCGTCGCCGGTGGTGGACACCCGGGGTCCTGGCCACTGGATGTCGTGGACCATGCCGATGGAGACGCCGCCGACGTGTACCACCCGGGTGGTATCGGCCAATCGGTCGCCGGCTTCAGTGGGGTCCTCGTAGCCCCGGACCGCCAGTACCGGGGCCAACGTCTCAAGGTAGTCGAGAACGCCGAGGCACTCGAGATCGCCGCAGTGCAGGATCAGGTTCGCCCCGGCTAGGGCGTCCAGCACCGGGGCGGGGAGGTCCCGTCCGCTCCCGGCACAGTGAGTGTCGGATATGAGGCCGATTTTCATGCGCCGGGTCGCCCGCTTCGGCGCGGTTCGACAGGGCGTTTGCAGGGCCTTTTAATTGTCCCCTCCCCCATTTGGGGGAGGGTTAGGGTGGGGGCGTTCCCCAACGTGAACGACCATCGTTATCGCCAGCATTTCACCCTCACCCCAGCCCTC
>CBDCUJ010000007.1:0-53010 GCA_965222595.1 Dehalococcoidia bacterium
GGTTGTGCGGCCGCCGTGGCCGGTACAGCCGTGGCCGGCATGGCCGTGGGCGCGGCGGCGGCATCGCCGTCCTCGTCGCCGCCGCAAGCTACGGCAATCGCGAACACCAGGGCGAATATCGATAGGAAACATAGGAGCCGGGGCCATCTGAATGAGAGCATATCTGTGAGTTCCTTATAATATAGTTTGGTTTAAGTTGCCCGCGACATTGTAGGAATCGAACAGGAAAGTGTCAAGGGAAAGATATTAGCGTAACTGTTCAGAGTTGGTGAGGCGAATTGGGCAGAAGTGGTAGGAAAAGCACAGTGCGTCGGTTTTCCGGTGATGTTAAATCTGAAGCATGGATACCGGTCTTGACCTGACTACCGCCAGCCGGGAGGCCTTGCTGGCCTTCATCGCCCAGCAGCAGGCCCTTCATCGCCCAGCAGCAGGCCGTCATCACCCAGTTGCAGCGAAGGCTTGAGGTGCTGGAAGGAAAGGCCAAGCCTGGCGGGTCGCCCCGAATGCCGGGCATTAAACCGAAGTCCGGCCAAGGTCCAGCCAAGGATAAAAGGCCCAGGAAGTCCAGGCCCCGCAGCTTTGCCCGCCAGCGCATGGCCCCCACCCACCGGGTGGAGCATGTCCTGGAATCCTGTCCCCAATGCGGTACCGGCCTGGCCGGGGGCTGGGTGCGGCGGACCCGTGAAGTCATTGACCTCCCCGTGGTTCCGGCCCAAGTCACCGAGCATGTCTTCATTGCCCGGACCTGTCCGGTATGTGAACGGCGCCGGACTCCCCAAGCGGACCTGGGCCGGGTGGTCTTGGGTAAACAGCGGTTGGGAGTCAACCTGCTCAGCCGGATTGCCGCCCTGCGGGAAGAGGGACGGCTGCCCTTGCGCACCATCCAGTGGTACCTGCAGACCGTGCATCGGTTGCCCCTGAGCCTGGGCGCCATCGTCCGGGCGATTCACCAGGTGGCCCAAAAGGCTCAACCGGCGCTGGCGGAGATCCTGGACCGAATCCGAGGCAGTCCAGTGGTGCACGCCGACGAAACCGGCTGGCGCCAGGACGGGGTCAACGGCTACGTCTGGACCTTCAGCACCCCCACCGACCGGTACTTTCTGCGCCGGGGTCGAAACAAGGAAGTAGTAGACGAGGCGCTGGGCGATTCCTTCAGCGGGGTCTTGGTCAGTGACTTCTATGCCGCTTACCACCATTACCCGGGCCTGAAGCAGCGGTGCTGGGTCCACCTGCTGCGGGACATCCACGACCTGAAGGCCCTCTACCCCCAGGACCAAAAACTGGCCCAGTGGGCTGGGGCAATCCACCAAATTTACACTGGGGCGAAAGCCTTCACCCATCCCGATGCCCGGCAACGCCAGCGGGTCCAACAGCAACTGGAGCGGAAACTGCTGGCCCCACTGCCGTCCTTTCCTGGAAGACCCGGCGGCGGTCCAGAGCAACCTGTGCCGGCGCATCGAGAAGTTCATCAAGGAACTGTTCGTCTTTGTGGCCCAACCCGCCGTGCCGTCGGACAACAATGCCGCGGAACGGAGCCTGCGGCCCCTGGTGGTCAGCCGCAAAATCAGCGGCGGCACCCGCTCAGCCCAGGGCACCGACTCCAAGTTGACCCTCGCCTCCCTCTTCGGCACCTGGCGCGCCCAGGGCCTGGACCCCCTCCTGTCCTGCCAGCTACTACTCACTTCCCCTTAACTCTGAACTGTTACATATTAGCGGCGACGGATGTCTGCGAGACTACATGCAAGGGACAGCAAACAAGATACCCAGATATGCATAGTGCAGCCACCGCGTTGCGATAAACGATTTCCCTCCCGGGGACCGGGTTCACGGGCACACATGGCACACGGTAAACTGGTGTACTCTTAAACTCCCGGAAAACCCGTATTGACGTCTAATTACGGGAAGGACTGGTATGCCGACGCGCCGGGCTACGGTGATTTCGTGGACCCGCCGTATGAAATCGGCGGGCACGTGGTCAGGGGCGGCCCCGGTTGGGTCGTTATCAGCGCCTTGGACTTGGTCCGGTTCGGGCATTTGGTCGCCACGGGCGGAGTCTGGGAAGGGGAGAGGTTGATGGGCCCGGAGTGGTTGAGAGGACATCACGGCGGCGACAGCAACCAGGTCGGCGGGGAGTCCACTCATTTCACCGCGTTGGCCCGGGTCGCAACGCTGGGTATCGGGCACCCGCTGCCCGACGATCTGTTTGTTGGCCCGGCGCGGAGTTAGGGCGCCGTTGGGGGCGCCAGGTTGATTGCAGGCCAGGATGATTGCGGGAATAATGACGAAGATTGACGGACCGGAGCGGTGGCCATGTTGTTGGAGGTAGAGGTGAGCGCCGGGGATAACAGCCCGTTGGACCTGCACCGGATGTTCGACCTGCTATCCGACCCGGTAACGGTGGGCCGGGTCATGGCGACCGATCCGCTGGGACGGGACTTGTGGTGTGACGTCACCGGATGGGGCCCCAGCGGGCCGTGTCCCGCCATGGCGGCCCTTTCCGAAGACTCCGGAGAAGGAGTGGTCTTACTCGTTTACGGCGGTGAGGAGGGGATCAGGCTGAGGGAGGCCGGCTCCGGGGATGACTGGGACTTGAGCGACGGGTCCCAGTGGGGCGAGGCCTGCCTGATGTTGGACAGCGCAACCATCTTCGAGTAACCGGCCTCTCTGTCCGGGCCCCCTGGTTTGGGCCCTCCGGTCCGGGTCCCCCTGCATCGAGTCCAATGGTGATTGGACCGGGCGTTCAGCCGCCGCCGGCCAGCGACCGGACCAAGGCCGCCAACGCGGAATCGTAGACCGCCTGCTCCTTCCAACCCCGGAAGTCCAATACCTGGCCTTTCCTCAGCGTGGAGCACAGCCGGTCTTCCCGTTGGTAGAAGGTCTCGTCGGCCCCGAGGGAGATGATGGAACGAGTGGAGTTTCTCCCGTTGCCCCGGGCGAGCTCGGCGAAGTAACGGCTGGTCAAAGGGTTGGCCAGGGATTCCGCAGTGCACAGCAGCAACAGGCAGTCGTAATAAACGGATTGGTCTAAGGTAAGTTCGCCCGACTGCAGGGCGGCTTCATCGTCGGCGGCCAGACTCCAACTGCGGATTTCGGAACCGGCAAGCCCGTTTATCAATCTGGCGGCCAAGGATTCGTCGTCTTTGGAGCAGACCAATAGCACCGTGGGGTAGGCCCTCGGCGCGTTGGCTACCGCATCCTGGGCGGCTATCAATGGGCCGGGCACGCCGGCCTGCTCCAAAAAGATGCGCGGAATTCTCCCTCGCGATTTGGCCAGGGTGTCCAGGGATATGGTGCTGGGGCCGGTGTGGTTGACGAAGTCCAGCCCTATGGCTTGACTGAGGTCGCAGTTGGCCAGCAGGGTGAAACCCATTGAGGCTTGGAGGAAGATGGCGCTGTCCAGGTCCGACTTGTTGATCCGGGCCCCCCTCAGGTCGGCTCCGGTGAGGTCGGCCATCTGCAACGACGCGGCCGTGAGGTTGGAGCCCCTCAGGTTGGCCCGGGCCAGGAAGGCCCAGGAAAGGTCGGCTTCCCCGAGGTCCGCTCCGGCCAGGTTGGCGCCTTCCAAGTTGGCGTATTCCAAGTTCGAGAAGGAGAGGTCGGCTCCCCTCAGGTCGGCCAACTGCAGGGAACTGTTGGAAAGATTGGCCCGGCCCAAGGAGCAACCGCCCAGGCGGGCCCCCGCCAGATTCCCGTAAGACACGTTGGACCGCCACAGGTGGGCCGCCTGAAGATTAGTCCCGGAGAGATCGGCCCGGTGCAGATTGGCGGTGGTCAAGTCGGCTCCGCTCAGGTCGTCGTGGGAGAGATCGGCCCCGGCAAGGCGTATGCCGCTCAGTGCGGCGCCGGAGAGGTCCAAAGCGGGGCGTCCGTAGACGAAATCGGGACGGAATGTCTCCCCGGCGGACCGGTCCTCCAAGCGGTATCCCAGACTGTAACGGGTGACGCGCTGGTTGGGGCTGCGAAAAGTCACTTCACGCCACCGGTTGATGGCGTTCACCCCGGATCGGGCGAGTTTCACATGTTCCGGGTCGGCCAATGGCTGCTCCTGTCGGCGTAGAGCCCCAAGCGGGTTTTTTCGAATCCGGCCAGCGGGAGCGCCGGCCCGTTCTGCCGGTTATCACCGCCCGGCGAATTGGGGCATGACTTCCTTGGAGAAAATCTCCAACTGACCGCTGAGCTCGTGCCAGGGCATACCTTCCGGCCATTGCAGCACAATATCCTCCAAGCCGGGATATCTGGCTTCGAACTCCCGCAGAGTTTCGACAAAGTGTTCTGGCGGGCCGCAGATCCACGCCTTCTGCTCCACACCGTCTTCCACCGTCGGGGTGCGGGCCGGAGCGCCCGGAGTGCCCCACATCCGGCCCTGTGGGTCGACGTAGCGCACCAGACCGAAGGGCGCGAACCACTTGTAGCGCTCGTCGTGGAAGGGGCGAACGCGTTCCACCGCCTCCTCTTGGGTGTCGGCGATGTAGAAGCCGAAGGCCAAGGCCATGTCTTGGCCCAGCATTAACTCCCTCCCCGCCTCCGACGCCGCTTGGTGGTAGGTGCGGAAGAACTGGTCGACCAGTTGCTCGCCGGTCAGCCCAACCATCCCCTTGATCCCCTTCCGGGCGATGAACTCGATGGTCCGGCCGCTCGTGACCGGCTGCCAGATTTCCACCGGCAGATTAACGGGCCGGGGGACAAGGGTGATGTCCTTGAGTTGGTAGCCACGGTAGGGAACGTCGGGAGGAATCTGGTAGTACTTTCCATGATGGCTGAACGACTCCTCGTTGAACGCCTTCAGGAGGACCTCCACCTGTTCCTCGAACAGTTCACGGTTGGCCGCCTGATCGATCAGGGGCGCTCCGAAAGTCTCAACCTCCCGTGCCTGGTAACCCCGGCCGATGCCGAAGATCAGGCGGCCGCCGGTCAATACGTCTCCCATGGCGAAGTCCTCCGCCAGCCGTAATGGGTGCCACATGGGGACGATGTTGAAGGCGGCGCCGAACTTCAGGTTCTTGGTGTGGGCCGCAAGGTGCACCCCCAGAAGGGTGAGGTTGGGGATGCACTCGTACCCTTCCCGTTGGAAATGATGCTCGGCGGCCCACAGGCAATAAAAACCGGAGCCGTCCATTTGCTTGGCCAAGGACATGGCGTGGTCTAACGACTGGACGAGCTGTTGATTGGAGTAGCGGCGGTCGTCAGGGGCCCTGCCGCCGGCCCCTACGTCTTCGAGGTCGATCTGTCCTACATAGAGGACGGAAAAGCGCTTGATCATCGAAAAATCCCTGACAGTTAAACCCCGGAGGCAGATGGTTGATTTTGGCGGCCCTACTGTACCACGCCGCGTCTTCTCAGGTCGTCAATTTGCCCGTCGGCGAAGCCCATGACGCGTAGAACGTCGCCGGTATGCTCCCCCGTCACCGCACCCACGTGCCGGACGGACCCCGGGGTTTCCGACAGGTGCATGGGTATTCCGACCTGCCGGACCCGGCCTTCGGGGATGCCCGGCGCTTCCACTTCCAATACCATGCCTCGCTCGATGGCGTGAGGGTCGGCGAGGGCCTCTTCAAGGGAGTAGACTTTTCCCACCGAGATGTTCCGGTCTTTCAACAGCTCGAACCATTCGTCCCTGGTCTTACCCAGAAAAGCTTGCTCGAGCGCCGCCACGACTTCTTCCCGTTTGGCCCCGGTGGCTTCTTGATGGGGAATCAGGTCGTCTCGACCGATGGCCCGGCAGAGGTTCTCCCAGAACCAGGGCTCTATGGCCGCGATGGAAAAGTAGCCGCCGTCCTTGGTTTGGTAAACATTGTAGTAAGGCGCTCCTCCATTGAGCCTGGTCGCGCCCCGGTTGGGCGACAGGCCGCTGGCGAGGGTGTCGGATATCAGTCCCGACAGCATATAGAGCACGCCTTCGGACATGGCGATGTCCAGGTATTGCCCGGTCCCGGTCTTTTCCCTGGCCATGAGCGACGCCAGGATTGCCACGGCCCCGCACAGGCCTCCCCCCGCGTAATCGGCGACCAAGTTCAGGGGGATGGCCGGCTTGGAGTCGGGGGACTCGCCCACCAGTCCCAGGAAGCCGGCGAAAGAAATGTAGTTGATGTCGTGTCCCGCCATCTGGGAATAGGGGCCATCCTGCCCGTAGCCCGAGACCGAGCAGTACACGGTCCTGGGGTTGATTTCCCGCACCTGCTCGTAGCCCGCGCCGAGACGGGCCATGACGCCGGGCCGGAATCCCTCGACCACAACATCGGCGGTGGCGGCCAACCGCCGGAAAATTTCCCGCGCTTCCGGCTCCTTCAGGTTCAGGGCGATGCTCCGCTTGTTGCGTTGGAGGGCATTGAAGCTGGCGTGGCGGCGCTCATCCTCAGGTCCTCGAATCCCGGCGGCGATTCGTTCGTAGGCCGAGCGAGTCTCGTCCATCGGACGCTCTACCATCAGGACTTCGGCGCCAAGGTCCGCCAGGACCATAGTGCAAAACATTCCCGGGGCGTTCCGGCAAAAGTCCAGTACCTGTATGCCTTCGAGGGCGAGCATGGGAACCTCCGGCGTTGGGACGGTACGGCCTTACCGATTATAACGGCACGTCGGCAAGCGGGGCTAAACCAAAAGCTAAGGAACCTCTGAATAAGTCAGCGACATGGCGGCGAAAGCCGGAATCCCGGAGGGTAGATTAGGGAGGTCAGCTATGCAATGAACGCCGGCACCCCCATCCTAACCTTCCCCCGTCGAGGGGGAAGGGACTTGTTCAGAGGTTCCCTAAGACAGCCACATGAAGGCGCCCACAACGGTTACCCGTGCGTGCTGGCCACCCATGTCGGGGCCACCCATGTCGGGGCCACCCATGTCGGGGCCACCCATGTCGGGGCAACCCTTGTGGGGGCCCTGGGGTTGCCAATGGCGAGACGGCCAGCGGCGCACTATAATCCCCGCAGATTATCCTACCGGAGGGGAGGGTCATATGGACCTGGAGCTGCAAGGCAGAGTCGCAATGATCACGGGTGGCAGCCACGGCCTGGGCAAGCAGGCGGCGGGCGCCCTCGCGCGGGAGGGGTGCAAGATCGCTATCTGCGCCCGAGGCGCGGAGCAACTGGAGGAGACCCGGCAGGAGTTCGATAACCTGGGTTATCAGGTCGTGGCGGTGCAGGCCGACGTTACCGCCCAAGAGGACCTGGCACGGTTCCACGACGAGACCGTCGCCGCCTTTGGGCAGTGCGACATTCTGGTTAACAACGTGGGCGGCAGACGGGGCAGCGTCGACTTCCTGGAAACCGGGATGGAGAAGTTCCGGGAGGGGTTGGAGGTTAACTTGTTCAGCGCGGTGGAGCTGGTCGCTTTGGTCCTCCCCCACATGCGGGCCCAACGCTGGGGCAGGATCATCAGCATCTCCTCCATCTACGGCCGGGAATACGGGGGATCTGTGGACTACATGACCGGCAAAGCTGGCCTGATCGCCTTCTCCAAGCACTTGGCGCTGAACCTGGCCCCGGAGAACGTTCTGGTCAACTGCATCGCTCCCGGGTCCATCGATTTCCCCGGAAGCACTTGGGACCGGTTTCAACAGAACAACACACCGGAGGTTGTGGGCGATTTCATCTCCCGCAACCTGCCGGCGGGCAAATTCGGATGGCCGGAGCCCATCGGGGACACGGTGGCGTTCCTGGCGTCCGAGAAAGCCGACCTGATCACCGGCACCTGCCTCAATGTCGACGGCGGCCAGTCCCGGTCGCTGTTCTAGCCGTCAATTCAGGCCCGGTCTCTGTGGGCGCGCCAAGCCGGTGGCGCAGATGCCGGCCAGGCAGCAGCCCTCGCATTGAGGCGCCCGCTTGGTGCAGCGTACTTTGGCGTGGTGGTCCAAGAGGGCGTGGAACTCGTTGAATAGCGCCGTTTCCGGAGCCAGGTTGTTGTGGAATAACGCCTGGTAGTCTCGGTACTTGGGGTTCCCGGCGTCGGGAGTCAGCCCCATGCGGTCGACGATTCGCCTGGAGTAGGCGTCGATGACAAAGGACGGCTTGCCGGCCGCGTATACGATTATATCGTCCGCCGTTTCTTCCCCGATGCCGTGTATGGCCAGCAGCTCTTCTCTCAGCTCCGAAGTGTCCTTGGCCAGCAAGGCGTCGAGCTTGCCACCGTAGCGGCCCGAGATGTGGGCGGCGAACGCCTTCAGCTTTCTGGCCTTGGCGTTGAAGTATCCCGAGGGCCGGACGATTTCCGCCAGTTCCGCTTCAGGGGTGCGGTGCAGGGCTTCGAACGACCAGCAGCCGGCTGCCTTCATGTTGGCCAGGGCCTTCTCCACGTTGGTCCAGGCAGCCGATTGGGTGAGGATGGCCCCGACGATCACCTCGAAAGGGCCCTCCCCCGGCCACCAATGCTGGGGTCCGTACTCGCCGTACAGCCGCCGGTAAATCTCCGGCAACAGTGCGCTCAATGGAGCATCTAAAGGGTCAGACACGATTCAAGAGTATCATTCGCGATGTGTTGTCAGCCGTGATGTCAGAGTACCTGGGACGTGTGTCATAGCCAGACACCGGGGTATGGAACAATGGGCAGGGACCGGTCCAAGCGCACAAACTGTTCGGTGACCTGGCAGGTGTAGGCGTAGGCCTCTACCCCGGCGGCGCACGCGTTCCGGAAGGTGTCCGCCAGCACCGGGTCGGCCGGGTCGTTGGTGGAAAAGGCCGCCGCGTCCGGACGTTGGACCACGAACACCACAGCCGCGCGGTGGCCGTGCTCGACGGCCTGCGCCAGAGATTGCAGGTGTTTGGCCCCGCGAACGGTAGGGGAGTCGGGAAACAGCCCCACGCCGCTTTCGATCAAGGTTACCGACTTGGCTTCGACGTAGCACCTGCCTTGAGCCCCGTTCAGCATTATGTCCAGCCGGCTTTCCCCGAACCCTGCCTCCCGTATCAGTTGGGAATACCCTGACAATTGGCGAATGTGCCCCCCTGTTATAGCCTCGGCCACCAGTGCGTTGGGCAGCCGGGCATCGGCGGAGACCAGCGTGCCGTCCAGGTCTACCAACGCCAGGTCGTAGCATGTCTTTCTATGATTGCCTTTCACTGGCCGCAGCAACACCCGCGCGCCGGGAGTGAACAACTCCAGCATCCTCCCGGAGTTTGGAACGTGGACGCCCACGTCACGCCCGGCCACAATCACCCGCGCCAGGAACCTGTTGGTCCGCTCTACAAATTGCCCTTCAACGAGTTCCGGGCCGATTTCCATGACAATCCCCCGGCAATCCCAAAGCCGTCTTCGCTTGCGCGGAATGCCGGTTATGGTAACAATGGAGA
This sequence comes from Dehalococcoidia bacterium, assembly GCA_965222595.1. Classification (GTDB taxonomy): domain Bacteria; phylum Chloroflexota; class Dehalococcoidia; order Lucifugimonadales; family UBA3495; genus VXOI01. Next base: position 9,276 of record CBDCUJ010000007.1, read on the forward strand.
ATGGGAGGGAGCAAACGGCACGACACCGCCCTCCGCCGGAGCCAGCCGGGACGATGAGCGTTTTTGTTGAGCGGGTGCTTCAGGCGAGTCAGGCCAGCCGCAGCCTGGTCTGCGTTGGTCTTGATCCGGAACCGGAGCGGCTGCCCTTGGCGGACGTGCTGGACTTCAACCGGAGTGTCATCGACGCCACCGCCGGTCTGGTCGCCGCCTACAAACCCAACCTGGCCTTCTACGAGGCCCTGGGTATTCCGGGCTTCAAGGCGTTGGAAGGTACGATCGCCCACATTCGGTCGGCCGCGCCCCATGCGGTGATTATCGGGGACGCCAAGCGGGGCGACATCGGCCCTTCGGCCCAAGCCTACGCCAAGGCTATGTTCCAGGTCTGGCGCTTCGACGCGATCACCGCCAACGCGTGGGGCGGGAAGGACAGCCTGAGCCCTCTCCTGGAGGACGAGTCCCGGGGCGTCTTCGTGTGGTGCCGCGGCTCGAATCCGGGCTCCGCCAATTTCCAGGACTTACAAGTGGCAGACGCCGGCGAGGCCAGGCCCCTCTACCTGGAGGTGGCGCGTTCCTGCCGTGAGTGGAACGCGAACGGCAACATCGGGCTGGTGGCGGGGGCTACGGTCCCGGCCCGGATTAAAGACATTCGCGACATCTGTCCCGGTATGCCGCTGCTGGTCCCGGGTGTTGGCGCCCAAGGAGGGGACTTGGAAGCGGCTGTCCGGGCCAGCGTCGACTCCAACGGCCGGTTGTCCCTGATCAGTTCATCCCGGGGCATAATCTACGCCTCGCCGAACGACGACTTCGCCCACGCCGCGAGAGATGCGGCAGCCAGGCTCAGGGACGCAATCAACGCTGTTTTGGAGCAGGACGGACAGGGATGGTCTTAGGGCTCAAGACGGGCGACGTCCTGCGGCTGAAGAAACGCCACCCCTGCGGCGGCTGGCTTTGGACCGTAACCCGCTTGGGAGCGGACATCGGGATGGTGTGCCAGGAGTGCGGCCGTTACGTCATGATGCCCCGTTCCCAGCTTGCCCGGAGGGTCAGGACCGTGGTTCCCCCGGAAGAGCGGGATGAAGGCGGCGGGGCATGACCTAAAAGTCCTTAGGGAACCTCTGAATAAGTCAGCGACATGGCGGCGAAAGCCGGAATCCCGGAGGGTAGATTAGGGAGGTCAGCTATGCAATGAACGCCGGCACCCCCATCCTAACCTTCCCCCGTCGAGGGGGAAGGGACTTGTTCAGAGGTTTCTTAGCACTCACCGGGGGCGGACCGCACCGGGGGCGGACCCACCGGGGCGAGTTCGCTCTCGACGTTGGCCGGCGAGTCCCAGTCCCACACTTCGGCGTGATAACCCCGCATTTGGTCCGACATCAGTTCGATGAAATTCCGTACCGCCTGCCCCGCGAATTTTCCCTTCAAAGTGCACACGCCGACGACGGAACTGGGGAATATGTGGGTGAGGGGGACGACGCCGAGACGATCGTGGTCCTCGATGTGCATAGTGAAGTCGCTGGCCACCGCGACACCCATACCGATCTCGACGTAACGCTTGATCGACTCGGTGTCGTCCAAGGCCAAGACCACGTCCCCAGCCAATCCCTGGTTTTTGAGGGCCTGATCTATGCGTTGGCGGAGCAGGCTCTCCGGGCCCGACAGGATGAGCGGCGACGAGGCGATGTCTTCCAGAGAGATTGGATGTCTACGCAGAAGCTCATGGCCGGTGGGAGCCATCAAGATGACGTTGTATTGAAATAGCTCCTTGAATTCAAGGGTGGGATCGTCGGTGGGAGGAGGCGAGCAAAAGGCCATGTCTATCTCGCCGGAACGCACCAACTGGATCAGCGGGTTGTAGGTCCTGGCCAGCAGCCGGATACGAACCGCCGGAAACTGGTCACGGAAACGCTGGATACCCAGTGGAAGATGGTGAGAAACCAGGTCGGGATAAGCGCCAACGACAAACGAACCCCGCCGCTCTGCGTAGTCCATTTGTGTCTTCAGGGCATCGACGGAAGTCACGACTGGGGTGACCAGCTCCAACAGGGTTTGCCCCTCCGAGGTTAGCTGGATGGGCCGTTTGATGCGGTCGAAAAGCGTAATGCCGAACTCTCCCTCCAGTTTGCGGAGGTGAGTTGTAACCGTCGGCTGCCCCAGCTCCAGGCCCCGGGCCGCCTTGGAAACGCTCCGAAGCCGGGCCACATGGTAGAAGCTAATTAATTCCCGCAATTCCATGGTCCGTCCTCTTTGGGCACCACTTAACGTTCGATATAATATATCACACAGTATCCCTTGACAAAATATCGGACCAAAACAAGAATGTACTCGCGTCTTGTGTCCTGTGTTTACCCGGAACGGGCGGTACGGGGGAAGCACGGCAGCTTGAATCTTAGCGACGTTCTCCTAAGGGAACGGTATGCCGTACGTGATAACTGAGCCCTGTATTGGGGTTAAAGACGCTACCTGCCTTGAGGTTTGCCCGGTGGACTGCATCAATTCCTCCGACGACGCCGAGCAGTATTTCATTGACCCTTCCACCTGTATCGACTGTTCCTATTGTGAAGCCGTGTGTCCGGTGAACGCCATTTTCGATGAGTTCACCGTTCCCAGCAATTGGCGTCACTTTATCGCCAAGAACCGTGACTTCCACAAGGGCCGGTAAGGCCCTCGGCTCCGGGCACGCCCTCGGTCAAAGGAGGAGGCAATCCATGGCCCTGTTCCTACGGGACGACGACGTTCGCGCCTGTGTGACCATGGACGCTATGATCGACTCCATCGAGTCGATGCAGCGTCACTATGGCGCCGGCGAGGCGGTGAATCTCACCCGTCGCAAGATTATCGCGGACACCGGCATGCTTTCGGTGATGGGCGGCGGCCTCTTTTACCAAGGACTGTTGGGCGTCAAGACCTACACCGTGGTCAAAGGGCAATACTCCTTTCAGGTGAGCCTCTACGACGCCGAGACCGGCCGGTTGCTTCTCTATACTCAGGCCAATCGTCTCGGCCAACTGCGCACCGGCGCCACCACCGGCGTGGCTGTCAAACACCTCTCGAACCCCGGGGCCGTCAGGGTGGGGATCGTAGGCACCGGCGGCCAAGCGCCAACCCAGTTGGAAGCCGTCGCCAAGATGAGAGATGTAGCCGGTGTGAAGGCCTTCAGCCGCACTGCGGAACGCCGGGAGACCTTCGCCCGGTCTATGTCCGACGCTATGGGCATAGAGGTGAAGGCGGCCAGCACCAATGAAGAGGCGGCGCGGGACTGCGACATCATTATTTGCATCGCCGCCACCATGGAACCCGTAGTCAAGGGCGAATGGGTCCAGTCTGGAGCGACGATCATCGGCGCCGGTCCGACCACCTGGCGTGCCAGGGAAGTCGACGACGCCACCATCACACGCGCCGACAAGATTTTCGTCGACTCGGTAGACCAAGCGCTCATCGAAGCCGGCGATTTGGCTGGCGCCGTGGACAAGGGCTTGGTCCAGTGGAGCCGGGTAAACGAACTGAGGCAGGCGGTCAGCGGGGCGATCAAGGGTCGGGACAACGAACACCAGGTTGTTTACGCCAAGCTGATGGGCACCGGAGTGGCCGATGTGGCCGCAGCCAAGCTCGCCTACGACTGCGCCAAGCAGCAGGGCTTGGGGATTGAGATGGACTGGTAGGCTCGTTAGAAACGCCTAAAGCAATTCTCAGATGGTTGACGCCGGGAATGCGGGGCATGGGCTAGATTAGAGCGTCGACTTCTTGCGGTTCGGCATCTTCTATACCCTCGATGTCCACCTCTACCTCGTCGACAGAAGCTGTGAAGTGTTCATGCTCGGCGTCTTTCGCAAGGTCCTCTTTAATCTCGACCCAAGCGGCTTCCAGGTACAATCGGATTGCGTCCCGGATGTTCTCCAATGCTTCTTCTTTAGTATCTCCCTGAGAAACACAGCCATTAAGCCCCGGGCAGAATATGGCGAACCCATTGTCGGACTCGTATAGCATCACTTTGAACTTCGTCGTTGCTCCTGACGGCCCTTGTCCCCCGTTTACCGATTGCACTCTACCCTTGCCCGAGGTACTCCGCGGTGGTGCCGATGGCGTAATTGGCTTGGCCGGTGAGCAGACTCTCCACTGCGGCCCTCGCTGTATCCAAGGAAGTGAAACAGGGGATCTGGCGTTCAACGGCAGCCCGCCGGATATTGAACCCGTCGCGGAGCACCTCGCTCACCCCGGAGACGGTGTTCACCACCGCGCTGACGCTGCCGTCGTTGATGACGTCCACCACGTTGGGATGGCCCTCGCTCAGCTTCTTTGTGGTCATGGTAACCGGTACGCCCATGGCCGCGATCATTGCGGCGGTGCCTTCGGTGGCGTATAGTCGGCAGCCGGCGCTGCTCAATCCGCTGATTATGGAAACCGCCTCGGCCTTGTGCTGGTCCGCGATACTCAAAAGGACACCGCTCTCGCTGCGCAGGTTGAGGTTGGCGGCGAGGAGCGCCTTGTTGAGGGCGCTGGAAAAGTCGCGGTCGATGCCCATAACCTCGCCGGTGGACTTCATCTCCGGCCCCAGGTGCCAATCGACTCCCACCAATTTGGCCATGGAGAACACGGGGGCCTTCACACCCACCAAGTCCTGAACGGGCCACAGACCGCCTTCGTAGCCCATTTCGGCGAGTTTGTGGCCCAGCATGACCCGGGTTGCCAGCCTGGCCACCGGCACCCCGGTGACCTTGGAGATGAATGGAATCGTGCGGCTGCCCCGCGGGTTTACCTCCAACACGTACACCGTGGTCGATTCGGTGTCCTTTTGGGGCACCCGGGGGCTGCGGTAGGCGGGGCCGCCGTGGATTACGAACTGAACGTTCATCAATCCACGCACGCCCAGTCCCAGACCGATGCGAGTGGTGTATTCGACAATTGTCTCCACCTCGTCCCGGCGCAGGTTCAACCCGGGGTAGATTGCCATGGAGTCGCCGCTATGCACCCCGGCCCTCTCCACGTGCTCCATGACCCCTGGAATCAGGACCCGTTCCCCGTCGCAGATCGCGTCGACCTCGCACTCCTTCCCTTCCATGTAACGGTCAATGAGGACCGGTTTGTCGGGGGAGAGTTCGGTAGCCGCAGTCAGGTACCGGATGAGCTCAGAGGCGTTCTGGACGATCTCCATTGCCCGCCCGCCCAACACGTAGCTGGGCCGCACCACTGCGGGATACCCGATGTTTTGTGTAACCTGCAGGGCTTCCTGCACCGAGGTCACGGCCGCGCCGGGAGGCTGCGGTATCCCCAGCCGGGAAAGGAAGTCTTCGAACTTCTGCCGGTCCGAGGCGATGTCGATGGCCTCGGCGCTGGACCCCAGTATGGGTAACCCCGCCATGGACAGCACCTGGGACAGGTCGATGGCCGTCTGCCCGCCGAATTGGACCACCGACGGCGGCGGGTCCCCGTCCCCGGTCTCGTTTTCGATGATGTCCCGGACCGATTCTTCGTCCAAGGGCTCGAAGTAGAGGCGGTCGCTGGAGTCGAAATCGGTGGAAACTGTTTCGGGATTGGAGTTGACCATTATGCTGCGCACACCCGACTCGGACAGCGCCCAGGCGGCGTGAACGCTACAATAATCGAACTCTATTCCTTGACCGATTCGGATGGGCCCGCTGCCGATAACCAGCGCCTTCGGGCCTTCAAGGGGCAGAGCCTCGTTTTCCTCCTCGTAGGAGCTGTAGTAGTAAGGGGTAACGGCGTCGAACTCGGCGGCGCAGGTGTCGACCGTCTTGTAGACCGGCCGCAGGCCCCACTGGTGGCGAAGATTGCGCACCTGCTCGGGGAGCATGTCGGCCAGGGTGCCCACTTGCTCGTCCGAAAAACCCATGCGCTTGGAGCGATAAAGCAGATCGGGCGTCAACTCCTGAGACAGGAGCTCCCGCTCCATTTCGACGATGCGCCGCAGGGCGATCACGAACCAGGGCTCGATGAAGGTTCGCCGGACCAGCGTATCCACGTCGACGCCCCGGCGCAGCGCGGTCATCAACGCCCAAAGCCGCTGGTCGTTGGGGCCCAGAGGCAGGCTGTCGAGGGAAAACTCGCCGTCGGAACGCCAAGCGGAGTCCTCCCACAGGAGGGTCCGACCTCCAAGTTCAAGGGACCGGGCCCCCTTCTGTACCGCAGCTTCGAACGACCGGTCGATGACCATGATCTCGCCGGTGGCCTTCATCTGAGTGGTGGTGCGGCGGTCGCCGTGGGGGAACTTGTCGAAGGGCCATCGCGGCATCTTCACCACGCAGTAGTCCAATGCCGGCTCGAAGGCCGCTGTGGTCTGTCCCGTCACCGCGTTGGCGATTTCGTCCAAGCGCCGGCCCACGGCGATCTTGGCCGCCACCCGGGCGATGGGGTAACCGGTGGCCTTGCTGGCCAAAGCGGAGCTGCGGCTGACCCGGGGGTTGACCTCGATGACGTAGTAGGGGGATTCGGGCTGCCAGGTGAGGCCGATGGCGTCGGCGACCGTGGGGTGGGGTTGCAAAGCGAACTGTACGTTGCAACCGCCTTCGATGCCCAGCCCTCTGATGATCTTGAGGCTGGCGGTCCGCAGCATCTGGTACTCTTTGTCAGACAGCGTCTGGCTGGGGGCCACCACTATGCTGTCGCCGGTGTGGACCCCCATCGGGTCCAGGTTCTCCATGTTGCAGACCGTGATGCAGTTGTCGGCGCCGTCCCGGATCACCTCGTATTCGATCTCTTTCCAGCCGACCAGCGACCGTTCCAAGAGTATCTGGGAGATGGGGCTGGCCGACAGGCCCGACTTGACTGTAGCCTCGAACTCCTCTTCAGTGTACGCGATGCCGCCACCGCTGCCGCCGAGGGTGTAAGCCGGGCGAATGACCAAGGGAAGCCCCATCCGGTCCGCCGCCTCTCTGGCCTGCTCCAAGGAACCCACGGTTACGTTCTCCGGTTCCGGTTCGCCGATTTCGTGCAGGAAGCTGCGGAAGAACTCCCGGTCTTCGGATCGGCGGATCGTCTCCAGGGGGGTGCCCAGCAGGCGAACGTTATACCGGTCCAGCACCCCGGCGTCGGCCAAGGCCACCGCCAGGTTGAGGCCGGTCTGCCCTCCCAACGTGGGCAAGAGGCCATCGGGCCGCTCCCGCTGTATGATTCTTTCGAGGACTTCGAGGGTGAGCGGCTCGATGAATACGTGGTCGGCGATGCCCTGGTCGGTCATGATCGTTGCCGGGTTGGAATTGACCAGAACTGTTTCGACGCCCTCTTCCCGAAGGGCTTTGCAGGCTTGGGTGCCAGCGTAGTCGAACTCCGCGGCTTGGCCAATGACGATTGGGCCAGAGCCGATTACCAGCACCTTTTTTGGTTCAACCTTGATATCGGCCTCCCTTTGCGTCCGGGCGCCCACCGCCGCCGGCCTCAGCGGTTCGCACTAATATGTTGGCAAAACGCCCGGCAAATTGATCATTTTTCTGGACTGCAGGGAGTTGAGCAGCTGGAACACGAATGAACCGAATAAGCGTCCGTCCCAATCGGCGGCATCCGTTCCGGGCATGGCCTGTTCCATGCGAGGAGGAATGCTGAGGTGGACCAGCTCATGGTCGGTGGGCTCGATTTCAAACCGGCCCAACGAGATCAAGGGCTGCCCTTCCATTTCGAGGTCCACCGCGTTAACCATGAAGATCCAACGCTCACCGATTGTTCCTTTACCTGCTCCTACCCTGTAGAGATAGTCGCCGCACGAGTAGCCGCCGACTTCCTGGTCGAGCAAGGAAGTCATACCGGCAAAGTCCACCTCCACCTCCATATCCAACCCCCCCTCCAGCAAAACCATAGCGAAAGATGACATTAAATAATTCCTCCAGTGAATGCCCGCTTAGTGGGGTGAGAATCCGAGGCAATGCAAGATTGCTTGGTCTCTCAAGTTATATGTGTCTGACCGGTTATTTCGGTTATTGCACCTCCGTTTGGATTTCGGCCGCTTGGTGATTAAGCTCCGAAGTCGTCCACCATCGTCAGGAACCGGTCGAACAAGTACTCGCTGTCCTGGGGCCCCGGCGAAGCCTCGGAGTGGTATTGAATTGAAAAGAGCGGCATATCCCGATGGGTCAGTCCCTCAACTGTTTCGTCGTTCAGGTTGATATGGGAGATTTCCAGGCCAACGGGCAGCGAATCGGCCCTTACCGCGTAGCCATGGTTTTGGGCCGTTATATAGACCCGTCCGTCGGAAAGGTCTTTGACGGGGTGGTTCCCGCCCCGGTGGCCATACTTGAGTTTGAAGGTTTCAGCGCCTAAAGCCCTGGCGATTATCTGATGGCCCAGACAGATACCCATTACGGGGACCTTGCCCAGCAACTGGCGGGCGTTGTCCACGACGTAGTCCAACATCCTGGGGTCGCCGGGACCGGGCGATAGCAACACTCCTGATGGGTCCATTGCCAGCAATTCTTGGGCCGGCGTCGCCGCCGGCACCACGGTCACGTGGCAGCCCCGCTGGCTTAGATGTCGAAGAATATTGTATTTGAGCCCGCAGTCGGTTACTAGGATTCGGCGGCCTGATTCGGAGCCGTTTTGAGCGTTGGGCCGCCACTCGTACCCAGTGTCCGTGCTCACAGTCTCCACGTAGTCGTAATCGTCGTAGGCTGGAGCGGCGGTAATCCGCTCCAATGCGGCTTCCGGGGAGCCGATGGTAATGGCCCCCTGCAGTACTCCGCGAGTCCGGAGGCGGCGGGTCACGGCCCTGGTGTCAATTCCGCTGATCCCCGGGATTTCCCGACTGGCGAGGAACTCGTGAAGGGTACGGGTGCTGCTGCCGTGACTGGGGCTGTCGCAGTGCTCCCGGACGATCAGGCCGGCCACTTGGATAGCCCGGGACTCATGGTCTTCTTCGTTAATCCCGTAGTTGCCCACCAGCGGATAGGTCAAGGTCACCAACTGCCCGGCATACGACGGGTCGGTCAGCACCTCCTGATAGCCGGTCATGGAAGTATTGAAGACCACTTCCCCAATACCGCCGGCTGCCGAACCAAAAGCGAACCCGCGATGTACCGATCCATCCGCCAACACCAGGCTGGCCCGAGGAAACACTTAGCTCACCGGTCCCGTCGTGAAATCCGGCTCCCGAGAGCCCTTCGGCGCGCAGTCTGAAATTGCGGCTGCAAGTGGTTGGCGGTTGATTGAAAGCATATGCCCCTGTCAGGTATGGAGTATCAGGTCTGGCGCCAGAAAGGCCGGCCGCCCCGCCACGAAACTGGCCTTCACCAACCCCTTCAGGGTTGTGCCGTCCAGCGGGGTGTTCTTGCCCTTTGAGGCGAAGCTGCGAGCGTCCACGGTCCACTCCCGGTCCGGGTCGAACAGCGCGACGTCGGCCGGAGTGCCCGGTTCCAACGACGCGAAGGGTGCGAAGCGCTCTCCTATGACGCCGGCCGGCCCCGAGGTCAGCCGGTCCACAAGGCCGGGCAGGGTCAGCCTGTCTTGATGGACCAGTTGCAGGCAGGAGCCTAGGGCGGTCTCCAACACGCTGATTCCGAAGGACGCGTCTTCGTAGGTGACCTGCTTGCTGGCGCCGTCGTGGGGCGCGTGGTCCGTGGCGATGGCGTCGATGATCCCTTCCGCCAACGCCTCCACCAGGACGTCCGCGTCGTGTTGCGTCCGCAGGGGAGGGTAGACCTTGGTGGCGGTGTCGTAGGCGTAGGGGCTGGCCGATGCGCCTGCCAAGCCGCGGGCGCCCATTACCCACTGGTCGGTGACTGTCAGGTGGTGGGGGCAGACCTCGGCTGTGACTCGAAGATTCATGGCCTTGGCCTGACGAAGCAGCGCCACGCTGCCAGCGGTGCTCAGGTGGGCCAGGTGCAGCCGCCCGTTGGTCATCTCTGCCAAAGAGATGTCCCGGGCGATCATCGCTTCTTCGGCGGCGGCAGGAATGCCGGGCAGCCCAAGGCGGGTGGCGACGGCTCCCTCGGCCATCACGCCGTTACAAGACAGCGACAGGTCCTGACAGTGGTTGCTGACCGGGAGCCCCAGGTCGTAGCTGTAGGTCAAGGCCAGGCGCATCAGGTTGGGGTCTTCCACCGGGTCGCCGTCGTCGCTGAAAGCCACGACACCGGAATTGGCCAGTTCTTCCATGTCGGCAAGCTGCCGCCCCTTCCGACCCTTGGTCACGCAGCCGATGGGGAAAATCCGAACGGCGGCCTCGCTGGCGGCGCGGGTGTGAATGAACTCCACCACCGGTTGAGAATCAATGGGCGGGTCGGTATTGGGCATGCAACACAGGGTGGTGAAGCCGCCGCGGGCCGCAGCCTGAGACCCGCTGGCGATGGTCTCTTTGTATTCGTACCCCGGCTCCCTCAGATGGCAATGGAGGTCAATGAATCCGGGGCTGGCCACCAGTCCCCTGCCGTCAATCACCTGGCAGCCCAAGGGGACTTGTTCCGGCGCAACGTCTCCCGCCGCCAGTATCACGCCGCCGCCCATCAGCAGGTCTCCGGCCCGGTCCCAGCCCCGGACGGGATCGATGAGCCGGGCGCCCCTTATGAGCACCGTCTCTGAGATTTCACTTGCTCCAGCCACGTCTACCCCTCGCCGCCCGCTCTGCTATTCGCCGAGTCGCTATTTGAGTTGTTGACTGCCTGCACGGTCCGGGGGCCGGTCGTCAATTGATAGAGGACCGCCATGCGTACCGCGACCCCGTTGGTAACCTGCTCTTCAATGACGGAGTTGCCGCCGTGGGCGATGCCGGAACTGATCTCAATTCCTTCGTTCATGGGCCCCGGATGCATCACGAGGGCGCCGGGCTTGGCCCGTGCCAGACGTTCCTCGGTAACCTGCCAGCGGCGGATATACTCCCGCAGGCTGGGCAGAAATCCACCCTGCTGACGCTCCGCCTGCAGGCGCAAAGCCATGACCACGTCGGCCTCTTCGATGGCCGAGTCAAGGTTGGTGTCGATTTCAATCATGGACGAAAGCTGGGGGCTCTCAGTCGCGGACGTATTGGCGGGGCGCAGAAAATCGTGGGGCATAAGTGTGCCGGGTCCGGACAGCACCACCTTGGCGCCCATTCGGGTGAAGCCCCAGATGTCGGAACGGGCCACCCGGCTGTGGAGAACGTCGCCGACTATGACAACCTTGCGCCCCTCCAGTCCGCCCAGTTTGGACTGGGCCGTGTAGAGGTCCAGCAACGCCTGGGTGGGGTGGGCGTGTACGCCGTCGCCGGCGTTGATAACGCTGACCCGCTCGAGATTGCGGGCCAGGAAGTTGGGTGCGCCGGAATGCGGGTGCCTGACCACCAGGGTGTCTACTCCCATGGCCTGGAGGGTGAGGCCGGTGTTCAGGAGCGATTCCCCCTTGTCGGCGCTGCTTCCCGAGGCGCTCATGTTGATCACCTCGGCGCTGAGCACCTTGCCCGCTTCCTCGAAAGAGATGCGCGTGCGGGTGCTGGCCTCGTAGAACAGGGTTACTACCACTTTGCCCCGCAGGGCCGGTGTCTTTTTGATGTCGCGGCCCAGCACCTCGGCCATCCCGCGGGCCGACTCCAAGGTGGCGGTCAACTCCGTCCGCGAGTAGTCGTCCAAGTCCAGCACGTGCTGGCGCGGGGGGAGGTTGTCGGACCGGGGCGCCTCTTGGACGGGAGCGTCTTCAATGGTCCTAGTGGTCGTCATCTCCACCCATCCTCACTCACCGTCTTCATCTGTAAACGTGGGAAGCCCCAAGGTCCTTTTGGCCAACACCACTTCATCCACGTTATCGCTTTCCATCAAGCGGACCTTTACCAGGTCGTCCCAACCGGTCGGGATGTTCCGGCCCACGTAGTCGGCCCGAATGGGCAGTTCCCGGTGGCCGCGGTCCAGCAGGATCGCCAATTGCACTTGCCGCGGGCGGCCGAAGTCGTTCAACGCGTCTAAGGCGGCCCTCACCGTGCGTCCAGTGAAGAGCACGTCGTCTACCAGGACAACCCTCTTTCCGGCGATGCTGAAGGGCATTACCGTTGGCCTCACTCGCGGTTGGGCCCGCGCCTGCAGGTCGTCCCGGTAAAGGTTGATGTCCAGTGACGCCACCGGGACTTCGGCGCCTTCGAAGGCCGCCAGATTGGCGGCCAGCCGGCGGGCCAGGAAGACGCCCCGGGTGTGAATGCCCACCAAGAGAACGTCGGCAACGCCCCGGTTGCGCTCCAGTATTTCATGGGCGATACGGGACAAGGAGCGACTGATGCCGCTTTCGTCCATGATCTGCCGCTCGTCCATCTTCCGAACTCCATGCTCCCCGGGCCAAGAAAAAACCCTTGCCTGAAAGGTGGCAAGGGCGTCCGTTCCGTGCCGGTAGGACCTGCGGCGAGAGCGGGACATCCAACTTTGCCAGCCTCTCTGGACTGTCTTAAAAGTGTGTCCGTTTGTTCTATCCGATTGTAGGTCTATCCTATCAGACGGCGCGGCGGATTGTCACGACCGCAGTCTACCGAGCCGAGTCTTTGGTCACAGACGTAGGGGCGATTGGACAACACCTCGACGTGTCTTGCCTGCCACCCCGCGGCTTACGCCGCCACCCGTTTACGGCGGTTGGTCAGGTAGTCGACGAGGACGAACTCGCTCAGATTGGACGAACTGGTGTAAAAGGCCCGGCCCCGGTTGATGCGGGTCATACGGTCGACGAAATTTACCAGTTGGTAGTTGTTTTCCAGCATGAACGTGTTGATCAGGATGTCCTCCTGGGTACACCGCCGCACCTCTTTCAGTGTCTCCTGCTCAGTGCGGTAGCTGGGCGGGTAGCTGAAGAACGCCCGATCGCCCTCCAAATGGGCCGTCGGTTCGCCGTCGGTGATCACGAGAATCTGGCGCGTTCCGCCCTTCTCGCGGGAGAGCATCTTGCGGGAGAGCATCAGGGCGTGGTGCAAGTTGGTGCCCGACACCCAAGCGTTCCAGCTGACCTTGGTCAGGTCTTCTTCCTTGATTTCCCTCGCGTAATCGGAGAAACCCACCACATGAAGAGTATCCCTGGGATACTGGCTGCGGATCAACGCCATGAGGGCCAGGGTGACCTTTTTGGCCGCCTGGAAGTTGTTGAACAGGCCCATAGAACGGCTCTGGTCCAGCAGCACTATGGTGGCCGCCTTGGTCATGTGTTCGGTGCGGTGCACCTCGAAGTCCTGGGGGCCCAACTTCACCGGCACCTGGGGGCCGCCCCGCAGTACGGCATTCTTTACCGTGGTCTGCAGGTCGATCAGGAACGGATCGCCGAACTCGTAGGTCTTGGTCTCCCCCAACAGGTCACCGTTCGCTCCGCGGGTGTCCGTCTGGTGGCTGCCCAACCGGTCCTTCTTCAGATGGCCGAATACCTCTTTCAACGCCTTCTGGCCGATGCGGCGGATGCCCCTGGCCGTTAGCTCCATCTTTTCGTCAGCGGTGATGTACCCGGCATCTTCCAGCAGCTTCCGCAACCGCTCCAATTCCTCCCAGGCGCGACGCGCCTCCTCTCCCAGGAGTTCGGCCAGCTTGTCAGGATCGATGTCCCGCAGGTCGCCGGTGCGCATGGCGTCTTGCAGGGCGGCTTCAAGCTGGTCAAGTTGCTGCATCTCGCGCATCATCTGCATCGCCTGCTCCATGGTCAGGCTGTCGTCGCCCAGGAACGGGTATTGACGGCGCATCTCGTCCATCGGCATGAGCTGCTCCATCAGGTCGGCGAACCGGCCCATTTCCTGGCGGGTCGCCGGGTCCAGAGCCTGCATCAGCGCGTCTTCCATCTCCCGCCGGGCCTCGGGCGACATACTGTCAAGCATCGACTGCATCTGCGCCAGTTGCTGCTGGAGCATCTCCATCAGTTCGTCGAAACTTTGAGGCGGGTTGGGGCCGAACATCGGTCCCCACTGTTGCATGAAACTGTCGAAATCGGGCTCCCGGCCCGCCAGCCGGTCGCGCATCATTTCGTTTAGCTGGCGCATCATCTCGCGGGTAGCCGCCATGTCTTCCGGGCTCATGTTCTGGACCTGCTGTTGCATCTGCTGGGAGATATTCTGGGCCATCTGGCTCTTCAGCATGTCCAGCAGGTCCTGGAACTTCTGACGGGCTTCAGGGTCCATGAAGTCGTACTCCATGAGCTCCTGCAGTTGCCCGCCCACTCCTTCGGGCAGGTTGTCCAAGCGCTCCAGGTTACGGTCGGCGCGTTGCTGGAGCAGATTCAGCAGTGCCTCTTGCTGTTGCCGGTCCTCATCATTGGCCTCCGAGATCTCCTGCCGGGCTTCATCAAGGCGGCGCTGGATGCCGGACCGTTCCGTCTGAATGATCTCATCCAGCCGTTCTTTCAGGTCGTCGAGCACCGAGTCCATGTTGTGCTGCTGCATCTGGTCCCGGCGGCGGTTGCGCAGCTGCTCCATGAGGTCGCGGAGGCCGGGCATCTGCTGGCCGTCCCGGTCCTGCATTCCACGGCGGAAGAGGTCGCGGAGGGCCTGCATCACGTCGCCCTCGTTCAACACGTCCTCCGACAGAAGGTCCATGAGCTCGTCGGCGTCGACGTCGAAGATCCGCTGGGTGCCGTCCCATTGGGAATACCTGAAAGTACGGTAAAGCATGGGGCCTCCCTCGCCGGCTCAAAAAAAGGCTAAGAAAGAGGGGCTGGTGGGTCATGGGAGCCATCATAACCGTTGGATTTCGTGATTCGCAAGGATTTCCCCTATTATGATCGGCGGCCCGGATTTGGAGCGGTCGGCTAGATTACTTTCGCGCCGAGCACCCTTTCCAGGTGGGAAAGGGCCCAGCGGTGGGCCTCAGGATCGGGGCCGGAAACGCAGTCGGAATAAACTTCCACCGGGTAGTCCCGGTTGCGGGCGTCAGAGGTCGTGTGCAAAACGCACACGTTGGTGGCGACGCCGCAGACGACCAGCTTGTCCGGGGCCAGCTCGACCAGGCGGTCGGCCAGGTTAGTGTTGAAGAACCCGCTATACCGCTTCTTCGGGACGGTGTTGTTTAGCGTGAGAAACTCGGTCAATTCGGGTATGACATCGGTCTCATCCGTACCTTCCACGCAGTGGACCGGGAACACCTGGAATTCCAGGTCGTCGGGATCGTGGTTGTCAGCGAGGAACAGGATGTCCGCCCCGGCTTCCCGCTCTCGGGAAATCAGGCGATGCACGTCGGGGATTATTCGCCGTGACTCGGCATAGTATAGGTTGTGTCCGGGCTCCAGAAAGCCCTTGAGCATGTCTACCACCAGGACTACGTTGGCCATAGCTAACCCCCAAACGCAGTTGGTTTCGGCGCCGTGGGACGCGGCCTCACTGGCCGGTCGGTCCCGCTGGCTCGACCGGTCGATCGGGTCGAATACTTCCGGGTGGGGCCGGGCGGGCCTGGGCTTCCAGTTCGAAGCATGTCCGTCCCGCGCCGTGGTCCCACCCTCGGTCAGAGAACGGACGGTCTCTATCGGGGGCCGTGACGGTGTCTGTGGAGAATACGGCGCACAATTCGTAACGGGGGCCCTCCAGCACTCGGTACTCGTAAGGCGCTCCGGACTCCGGGTCGTGGATCCTGCGGATGGAATATCGTGGCCCGGGCATCTGGGCCAAGTCCTCGGGCAACTCTTCGTTCAACTCCCAGTATGTGTCGATGTTCGCGGAAATGTTCGAAAGATGGGATATCCGGTCCCGGTCCAGCGTAATGTCCCTCTGCTGTCCCGGCGACCCCATCAAATAGACGGCATACGCAATGCAGCCTACCACGACAATTATGACACCCGCGAGAAGGACACGCAGGGCCAGTGTGGCCTTGGCGCTCGTCTTTAGGGCCTCTGCCTGCCGCATGTCCCAGAAGTAGAAGCCGAAGATGCAGCCGGTGACCGCCAATATGGACACCGCCTTCAGCGCAAAACGGACAGTCGGATCACCGGTCAGCAGGTTCGCCAGCAAGGCTATCGAGTCCCCGAGGATTATTCCCGCGCCGACAACCAGGGTGAGGTAGGTGAGCCAGCGGCGGACCAGCGATTGACGCCGTTCCGGGTCCGCAGCCACCTGCACAGCCAGCCGCCTGGTGACAAACAGGTAAAGGGGCAAGGCAACGATAACCGAAGCTATCGCGGTCGCCGCCGCGGACGAGGACACGTCCCGAGTGGTACGGGCGTCGGGAAACGCGTTGTCGATCAGGCCGAATACCAGGATGACAAAGCTGATCGCCGAAACGTACAGTGCGATAAACGAGACGAGGTAGAAGAAGGCCTCTCGAGCATAGAGATAGGGTGTTGGCCTTGGCACCGCGACCGCAAAATCCACGTCCGCGAAACTGGACAGACCATTCCTGACCTCCCCTTCCTGCCACCCGGCCTCAATCAGCACATTCTGAATGGAGTCCCGGCTATGCCCTCCCTCCAAGGCACCCTTGATGAACTCGCGGAGTTCTCGATTCATTCATGTTCCTACGAGGATAACGCATGTCCCTACGAGGATAACGCATGTCCCTACGAGGATAAAGAAGTCCCAACTCCGGCGAACCTGGCATCGTCGGCCAGCATATCGGAGAGGCCCACCGCCTCGAAACAGTCGCGGAGGCTGGTCATGTTCTCCACCAAGTGGGCTGTCGTGCCCTTTTCCTTGAGTTCCGCCAGCAGTTGCCGCACCGCCTGCACGGCCGACAGCAGGGCACTGGCCGGGAAGATCACGATCTTGAACCCCAGGCGCTCCAGCTCCGCGGCCGGGAGCAACGGGGACTTGCCGGTCTCGACGTAGTTGTACAACAGCGGAACGTCCAACGCTCGTCCGGCCCGTTCCACCTCTTCGGGCGTTCGCAGCGCCTCGACGAACAGCACGTCGGCACCGGCCTTGACGTACTCCTCGCAGCGCCGCATGGAATCGTCCCAGCCGGTGACGGCCAGGGCGTCGGTGCGTACGATGATGGTGAAGTCGTCGTCGGTGCGGGCGTCCACGGCGGCGAGGATTTTCTGGACCATGTCGCTCACGGGTATGACGCGCTTGTCGTCCAAGTGCCCGCAGCGCTTCGGGAAGTCCTGGTCCTCGATGTGGAGCGCGGCCACGCCGCTGCGCTCGTATTCGCGCACCGTGCGCCGGACGTTCAGCACGCCGCCGTAGCCGGTGTCGGCGTCGGCGATCACCGGGACGTGCACGGCGTCAGCGATGGAACCGGCGTTGTCCAGCATCTCGGTCATGGTGGCCAATGCCAGGTCGGGATAGCCGAGCCTCGCCACCGAGGTGCCGGCCCCGGTCATGTAGACGGCTGGGAACCCGGCGGTCTCGATTAGCTTGGCGGTGATGCAATCGTAGGCTCCGGGCGCCATGATGATGCCCGGCTCCCTAAGCAACTGTCGAAACTTGGTGGTGTTGCGCATGCTCCCCTCGCTGGAATGATTGCGGCAGACGGGAAGGTCAGGCGATCATGCCGCCGTCAATGGTGATGACCTGGCCGGTGATGTATCCGGCGCCGTCGCTGGAAAGGAAGGCCACCGTCTCGGCTACCTCTTCCGCCGAGCCGAAACGGCCCATGGGAATCCGATCGAGGATCTGCTTGCGTTTCGCATCCGACAGGTCCTCCACCATCCCGGTAGTGATGTAACCGGGGGCTAGGGCGTTGACGGTCACGTTCCGGGAGGCCACCTCTCGGGCCACCGCTTTGGTGAACCCGACCAGCCCGGCCTTGGCGGCGGCGTAGTTGGCCTGCCCGGGATTTCCGGACAGCCCGACCACCGACGACATGTTGATGACCCGGCCGTGGCGCTTTTTTATCAGATGGGGCATGACGTAGCGGGTGCAGAGGAAGGCGCCACGGAGGTTCACGTCCAATACCGCGTCGAAGTCCTCGGGTTTCATGCGCAGCAGTAAGCGGTCTCGATTGATGCCCGCGTTGTTCACCAGGATGTCTATGGCGCCCCAATTGTCGACCACGGACTTGACGGCATTTTCAGCGTCCGATTGCCGGGAAACGTCAGCGTCCACGAGCATCGCCGTACCGCCAGCCTCATCGATAGACCTCATCACGGCTGCGGCGGCTTCGGCACTGGTGTTGTAGTTGATCGCCACCTTGGCCCCGGCCATCGCCAACCGGTTGGCGATGGCGGCCCCAATTCCCCGGGAAGCCCCGGTCACCAAAGCGACTTTTCCCTCCAGGTTGACGCCGGAGACAGTCATTACGCCCGTTCACCCGATGGGGCGGATGCGTTGAGGGTTGCCAATTCCTCACGCATTATGTCGTTCAACCCCAACTCGACGTACCGGACGGCGGTGCGTACTGCCCCGGCGACTCCATCGGCCCGGCACGAGCCGTGGCCGACTATGACCGGGCCGTTCACTCCGAACAACGGGCCGCCGCCCACGGCGCGGGGCCGGTTGGTGGTCTCCCACAGGTCGGCGGCCAACTGGCTTACGGTCGCGTCGTCCAAGACCTTGGAGAGGTTCTCATGGAGGTAGGCTGCCAACGCGCCGCCCAACCCTTCGGTGAATTTGATCAGTATATTGCCGACAAAGCCGTCGCACACGATTACTTCAGCCTTGTTGGTAAAGAAGTCCATTCCTTCCACGTTCCCGATGAAATTCAAGTGGCTACCCGAGAAGAGCTGGTAGCTTTCCTGCACCTGCCGGTTTCCCTTGGCTGCCTCCTCGCCCACGCTGAGCAGCCCTACGCGGGGGTTCTCGATACCCATGTAGGTCCGGGCGAACGCGGCGCCCAGCGCGCCGAAGCTGACGAGCAGCCCGGGCCGGCAGTCCAGGTTGCTGCCTATGTCTACCAGCACGGTATTGGGAGCAAGTCCCAGGAACGGGCCTCCAAGGCAGGGCCGTTCCAAGCCTTCCATCAGACCCAACGCCAGCACGGCGCTGGCCATGGCCGCGCCCGTGGAGCCCATGGACACAATGACGTCGGCTTGGTCCTGTTTCACCAACTGGGTGGCAACTACTACGGATGCTCGGGGTTTGCTCCGCATCGCCCGGACCGGGTGCTCGTCGTCGCCGATCTTGCCATCCGACGGGACGATACTCACTTTCCGGCCGGCAACGTCATGCTTGTCCAGCTCTCGTTGGACGGCTTCCGGGTCGCCCACCAATATCAATTCGGCGTTCGCCTCGCCCAACGCCTGAACGGCTCCTTTAACCGTTTCCACCGGGGCAAAGTCACCGCCCATGGCATCCACGGCCACCCTGACGGGCGCGGTCCGTTCAGTTCCGTTTCGTTGCATATCGGTCCTTCTCACCCCGACCCCCGCACCGGACGCGAAGGGCAAAAGGTTTAGCTGTTTCTTACTGCGGCGTTTCCCGCCACCAGTTCCTGTCCGGTCGCCCGGTTCCTGACTCCCACGGCGAAGCTCCTGACATCGTCCGACCGGGACTTCGCAACGGTCGCCCAAGTCTCGACCTCGTCGTTGAGATAAGCAGCGCCCTTGAATCTAACCCGCATAGACCCGCTCTCAAGCCAACTCCGGCCCAATGCCGCCGTCATCATTTCCGCGATAAACGCGAGAGTGAGCATACCATGAGCGATGATGCCGCCGAATTGGGTACGGCTGGCGAATTCAGCGTCCAGATGCAGCGGATTGTTGTCCCCCGAGGCCTTGGCGTACGATTTCAACCGTTCCAAGGTGATGGTGCGCCGCACGGCAGCCAATACGCTAGCCGGAACTTCCACGGGTTCCGCCGACGGAACCGGGGCCTGCGACGGAACCGGGGCCTGCGACGGAACCGGGGCCTGCGACGGAACCGGGGCCTGCGACGGAACCGGGGCCTGCGACGGAACCGGGGCCTGCGACGGAACCGGGGCCTGCGACGGAACCGGGGCCGATCGGGGTTGGCCGCCTTCGGTGTTACCGGCGGCGTCGCTTGTCATTACCGTGCTCTTGGACACCAGCAAGGTCTGTCCAGAGGAGTCGATGAGGTCGCAGACCGCAGTGATGAAGTTCAGGCCGGCCCTTGATCGAGGACGTTCGAAGTTGGCGACGGCCCGTACTTCACGCCCGATGGACACCGGGCTCCGGGTCTCGATTTCCTGCAGGCTGTGAACGGCTCCTCCGGGCAGGCCCATTTCCCGTAACAGCAAGCCCAAGGAAGATGCCGCCAAGAATAAAGGCGGTACAAAACCGGTGCGGGAGTAAACATCAAGGCCGTCACCGGTGGCGTTCAGGTACTCAGCCACCGCTCCAGGGTCGGTGCGGAAGGCTCCCAGTTCAACGCCCTGCCGCGAGTCTTCCATGGAATCGGCGGAATCGGCGGAATCGGCCTCAACCAACAATGCTAGCCCACCTCCCGGCCTCGCCTGCCCTATCGGGCTACCAAGCGACGAAAGCCCCGCCGCGGACGTGAACGTAGGCCCTATTCACATAACTTTGGCGGCACGCCCGATTATAGCCGCCACCGGTTTTGCGGAGCAACATAATGGGCGCCCGTACTGGAATGGGGTCCATCGTCTTCTGCGACCCATCCGTTCGATCCATTCCCACCCCTCGGTCAAAAGGCTAAGAAACCATCTCGAAACTGATGGCGCCTTTTATAATCGTCTGTTTTGGCGTCAATTACCCGGCGGGTCCACCCCCATCCTAACCTTCCTCCTGAGGGGGAAGGGACTTTTGAGACAATTTCTAATTGGGAAAGGCTACAGAGAGGGACGCTGTGGCGACGGGGCGCTGTCAGTCGTCGATTCCGAAGGCGTCGCCCGCCAGGTCCACGATGTATTCGCCGATTGCCAGAGAAGAGGTGGCCCCCGGCGACGGGGCGTTCAGAACGTGTACCGCCTCCCGCCCTCGAATGATGTTGAAGTCGTCCAGAAGGGTGCCGTCCCGGGCCACGGCTTGAGCTCGTACTCCCGAGCCCCCCGGGGCCAGATCGGCCTCGCGGATATCGGGGAGCAGCCGTTGGAGGTCCCGAAGGAACACCCCTTTTCTGTAGGACCGGTGCATTTCACCAAGCCCGGTCTTCCAATGCTTGAGCGTCATGCGCCAGAACCCAGGGTAAGACACACTGCCCCAGGTCTCTCCGATGTCCACGTCCCGTTTCCGGTAGCCTTCCCGGCTCAAGGCCAGCACGGCGTTGGGGCCGGCCTCGACGCTGCCGTTGATGTTGCGGGTGTAGTGAACGCCCAAGAAGGGGAACCGGGGGTCCGGGACCGGATAGATGAGGCCGGAGACCAGGTGGTGGCTTTCGGACCGGAGGGTGTAGTACTCGCCCCTGAACGGGATAATCCTCACGTCAACTTTCTCTTCGACCATCCCCGCTACGCGGTCGGCATACAATCCGGCGCAATTTATCAAGTGACGGGCCTGCAGGGTTCCCCTCGTGGTCTCCAGGGCCAGGGACCCGGCGGAGCGTTCGATGTTCTTCACGGCCGTTCCGGCGAACATATCCCCGCCGGCCTCTTCGAACCGCGAGGCGTAGACCGCGGTCACTTTGCGGTAATCTACGATTCCTGTCCGCGGGGACCACAAAGCTTTGACCCCGGAAGCGTGGGGCTCGATTTCGGCCAACCGCTCCGGGCCGACCAACTCCAGGCCTTCTACCCCGTTGGCCGTGCCGCGCTCGTACAGGCCCTCGAGCCGTCCCAGTTCCGATTCGTCAGTGGCCACGATGACCTTGCCGCACTGCTCGTATTCAATTTCGTTCTCGTCACAGAAGTCCAGCAGCTTCCGCACCCCGGCAACGCAAAACCGGGCTTTGTGGGAACCCGGCCGGTAGTAGATGCCAGAATGAATCACGCCGCTGTTGTGGCCGGTCTGGTGGGCGGCCAGCTCGTTTTCCTTTTCCACCACAGCGACGCGAAGTCTGGGGAACCGCTCCATAAGGTGCATCGCGGTGGAGAGACCGATAATGCCGCCGCCCACGATGGCGATGTCGTATTCTTGGGACTCCATATTTTCACCCCTGCCCATTTAACCACAGAGAACGCCGAGACCGCAGAGAAATCAGCAAATGCTCTTTGCTCGCTGTGCTCTTTGGGGTCTCTGTGGTTAAATAGCTCAGGATGACTTGGCTGCCGGGAGGAGCAATGCACTTCGGAATTTTCATGGAGTTCGGGAGCCGCGCCGGCGTGTCCGAGACCCAGGCATTCCACGAAGGTTTTCGCCTTGTCGACTCTGCCGAGGCGATGGGGCTGGATGGCGTCTGGCTGGCCGAACTCCATTTCAACCCCACCCGCTCGGTCCTATCGTCTCCCATTGTAGTGGCCAGCTCAATCGCCACTCGCACCAAGCGGCTGCGCATCGGGATGGCGGTGCACGTGCTGCCGTTGAACAACCCGCTGCGAATCGCCGAAGAGGCCGCAACCGTCGATCAAATCAGTGAAGGACGGTTCGAATTCGGCGTTGGGCGCAGCGGTTTCGCCCGGTCCTACGACCTCTACGGCGTGCCCTACATAGAGAGCCGGGAGCGGTTCGGGGAGGCCCTGGACATCATTCTGGAATCGTGGAAGGGGGAGTCCTTCTCCCACCATGGGAAGTATTACAGCTTCGACGGCGCCATGGTTTCCCCCCAACCGTACCAACTCCCTCATCCGCCAATCCGCATCGCCGCCACCACGGCGGAGACGTTCCCGAGATTGGGCAATGAGGGGTACCCAATTTTCGTGGGGCTTCGGGGCATGGATGTCCCGGAACTGCGAAGCAACCTCAAGGAATACCGCCAGGCCTGGCACGACGCCGGCCATCCCGGCGACGGCGAGGTCTCTCTTCGCATTCCGGTGTACGCCGCTGGTACCGAGACCGAGGCCCTGGAAGAACCGTGGGACAGCATCAGCGCCTACTTCAGCCGGATGGGAGCCCTCTACCGGGAATCGGCCGGCCAGGCCGGGCTGGAAACCACCGAGTTGAGAGAGGGCCGGGCCGACCAGTTGGCCGCCATGTCATACGAGCAAATGCTGAAAAACAAAGTGGCCTTCGGCACCGCCGAAGGGTTGGTGGACCGCTTCTCCGAATTGAAAGAAGAACTGGGCCTGAACGGCATTGTGGCCGAATTGAACGCCGGCGGGCTGATTCCCGAAGAGCGGGTGACACGCAGCCTTCGGGTTCTTACGGAGCAAGTGATGCCCGCCCTCCAATAATGGACAACCAACGGTCCGGCGCCACGCCGGCCGGGCCAAGGACGAGTCATGAGAGTAGCAGTTTTGGACGACTACCAGGGCGTCGCCGCAGCTATGGCGGACTGGTCGCAGTTGCCTTCCGGCGCCGAGGTCGTGTACTTCAGCGACCACCTGACCGACGAGGACGCATTGGTGGAACGCCTCCGGGACTTCGAAGTGGTGATGGGCATGCGGGAGCGAACTCCGTTCCCGCGCTCGTTGCTCGATCGGCTGCCCAACCTGCGGCTGTTGGTCACCACCGGCAGGCGCAACGCATCCTTCGACATGGAAGCTGCCACGGAGCTTGGCATACCGGTATGCGGTACCGGCGGAGCTGGAGAGGGCCCCACCGAACTCACTTGGGGCCTGATACTCGGCATCGCCCGTCAAATTCCCTTGGAAGACCAGCTTTCCCGCCAAGGCAAATGGGGCACGACGGTAGGAATGGGCCTCAAGGGCAAAACGATTGGGTTGCTGGGGTTGGGGCACATCGGCTCCCTGGTCGCCCGCGTGGCCAACGCATTCGACATGAACGTCATCGCTTGGAGCCAGAATTTGACCGCCGAGCGGGCAGCCGAGGGCCAGGCTACACTGGTGGACAAGGACACTCTGTTCCGCGACTCCGACATCGTTTCCGTACACGTCGTCTTGAGCGAGCGTACCCGGGGACTGGTCGGCGCCAGAGAGTTGGCATTGATGAAGCCCACCGCCTACTTCATCAACATTTCCCGCGGCCCAATCGTAGACGAGGCTGCGCTCGTTGATGCGCTGCAACGCCGGGCCATAGCGGGAGCGGCGCTTGACACCTTCGACGTCGAGCCGCTGCCGGAAGACCACCCCCTGCTCAAGCTGGACAACACCCTGATCTGTCCCCACCTCGGCTACGTCACCGACGACTCTTACCGCGGGTTCTACGCAGACGTGGTGGAGAACATCCGGGCTTTCACCAGCGGAGAGCCGGTCAGGATGATCAACGAAGAAGTCCTTTCCGCGCCCCAATTCCGCGGCTACGGGTAGGACGGGACCTGAGAGGAGGCAACGCCATGAAATCAGTCCGCATTCACGAATTCGGCGGCTTGGACGTGCTGCGGTGGGAGGACGGTCCCGATCCAGAGCCACGGCCCCACCAAGTGTTGATCAAAGTCGATTCCGCCGGGGTGAACTACGCCGACCTGATGCGCCGGAGCGGTGGCTACCCCGGGCCGGACCTGCCCGCTTCGTTGGGGCTGGAGGCCGCCGGTACCGTAACCGAAGTGGGCTCCGAGGTGGAAGGCATCGCCGTCGGCCAGCGGGTGATGGCCATGGGCCCGGGGGGTCAGGCCGAGTACGTGGCGGTGAACGCCAACTTCGTGTTTCCTTACCCTGAAACCGTCGACCCAGTGCAGGCCGGGGGCATGCCCATCGTGTTCCTGACCGCCTACCACTTGCTGAAGACCCGCGGGCAGTTGGAGCCCGGACACACTGTGCTGGTGCAGGCCGGAGCTTCCGGCGTCGGCACGGTGGCCATTCAGTTGGCCAAGGCTTGGGGCGGCCGGGTGATTGCCACCGCCTCGACCCAGGAGAAACTGGACCTGTGCCGCTCTCTGGGAGCGGATGCGACCATCAACTACACGGAGCGGGACTTCGAAGAGGCGATAGGCGAAGAGACCGGCGGCAACGGAGTGGAGCTAATCCTGGAGTGTGTCGGCGGGCCGGTATTGGAGAAGAGCGTCCGTTGCGTCGCGTCCTACGGCCGCTTGGTGACCTACGGCAACGCGTCGGGCACTCCCGCCAACCTTCCGGCTGCGGACATATTTCCTGTCAACCGTACGGTCATCGGGTTCAGCATCGGACGCTCACCCCAAGGCGCACTGGACCATCAGGCGGCTATGGCCGAAATCTTCCCGATGCTCGCCGACGGCAAGGCCAGGTTGGTCGTCGACCAGGTGCTGCCCATGTCCGAGGTAGCCACCGCCCACCAGCACCTGGCCAACCGAGGCACCAGGGGCAAGGTGATTCTGACGCCGTAGCTGGAGGCCTCCGCGCACCCCGGCCGCGGGGTCAAAAGATTCGCCGTAGGGAGGGTAGGTTATGTCCCGCGCTCGTGAGTTCTTTCGAGAAGTGCTGTCCCGGCCCGAGTGCACATTGGCGGCCAACATATTCGATCCCCTGTCGGCCCGCATCGCCCACCTGCTGGGTTACGAGGTCTGCGTGCTTTCCGGCTCGGTGGGCAAAGCGGCCAACCTTGGAGTCCCCGACGGTGTCCTTTCCAACATGTCGGACGTGGTGGACCATTGCCACAGGATTACCCGCATCACGGACGTCAGCCTGATGGTCGACGCGGAAGACGGCTTCGGCAACGCGGTTAACGTCGTTCGTACTGTGCGGGAAATGGAAGCCGCGGGCGTCGCCGGGATCGAAATCGAAGACAACTTCGTGCCCCGCCGGTTCAACGTGGCCGATCCCGGCCTGGTCTCCACGGAAGAGCAGGTGGGCAAGCTGGAAGCGGCGGTGGAGGCACGCAGAGACCCAACTACCGTCATCGTCGCCCGCTCCGCCGCCTTGGGTCTCTGCCCCTTGGACGAAGCGTTGGAGCGCGTCCGCGCCTACTCTCAGACCGGTGCCGAGGCACTGATGCTGACCGGCGCCCAAAACCGGGAGCAACTGGAAGCGGTGCACCAAGCGACGTCTCTGCCACTGTGCGTACTGAGCCCTCCCGCCGACGCTCGCAACGATCAAGCGTTTCTCAACTCCAACATGCGCATCCTGATGCTGGGCAACCCTACGTTCGCGGTTGCTGTCAAAGCCATCCACGACAGCCTGAAGCACCTGAAAGACGGCGGCGCCCCGGAAGAGCTAGCCGGTCAACAAGCCCCGCCCGACCTCTTGCGCCAAGTCAACCGCACAGACGAGTTCCTGGTCCTGCAGGAACGGTATGTGCGGGACTAGGGGCGTATGTTAACCTGGTTAACGGTGGGGCGTTTGACGTGAGCGTTTTCACGAATCCCGGAACTACTACGTGTCCGGGCTCGGCACGGTCTTACGGTCCCGATAGAGGGTGCCGACTCGTGGCCTACATATTCCCTCCCATCCTTGGGTCTTGGGCCATGTTTGAAAAAATGGAGCCGAAATGAGCAATGGTCGAATCGAAGGATGACCGGCTAATTCACGCCCGCGAATTGTTACAGGCGGCCCGCGAAGAGTTCGCCCGGGCGGAAGACGCCCGAGGTGGGGCGGCGGTAATCGGCCTACGGAACTCCTGCGGGAAAGGTTGGCTCGCCGCCTTGGAAGCCGCCAATGCCTACTTCCTGGTGCAGGGCGTTCCCGAGGCGGAATTGCCCGACAACGATCGGGGGAGGAAATACCTTGTCGGCCGGCACATGGACCGCGAAATGAGAAGGGCATACATCGACATGCGGCAGACGTTTCACATCGACGGATATTACGAAGGCATTGTCGAGTTCGAGGATATGCCGCGCCACCTCGATGAGCTCGAAGAGTTTATCGAGGCCATAGAATCGTCTGAGAACGATAGCCCAATTGGGTGACGGGCCGGGGCTAGACCGGCATCGTACCGCCTACCCGACCAACAGAAAGTTGAGCACGTGCGAGGTGTACTCCTCGGGCTTCTCGAAGGGGACCCAGTGGCCGCAGTTGTTGAGGAGTACCAATCGGGAGTCGGCGATGTTATTGAGGGCCGCGATGCCAATCTCGAAGACGCACATCCGGTCGTCGACGTTAAGAACGACCAAGGACTCTTGCCCGCCGACCGAATCCCTGCCTTGATGATCGGCAAACCCGCCTTCCTCGTGGCGGCCAAAGCCATCCACAACAGCCTGACGGACTTGAAAGACGGCGGTGGCCTGAAAACCCTTGCAGACCGTCAAGCCACTCCGGTCCGCCTTGGCCAAGTCGACCACACCGACCAGTTCGTCGCCTTCCGGGAGCAATGCCGGCGTTAATGGCCGCTCCCGTGGTGGGTGCCCCCGAATGTTCCAGACTACAACGAAAACAGATTAGAAAACGGTACGTAAACGCACCCTTCCTCTGCGAACCTTCTGGCGTAAGCCCTAAGTATTTCGACGAGAGTCACGGAACCCTGTAGGACGGGCATCAGATGTGAACCGTCGATCACGAAGAACATGGGCTGTTTACCTCGCGTTAAGGCTTCGATTGCATTCGACGTGCACCCATTTAACGCGACAAAAATACCTAGGGTGGCTCGGGGTTTCCCCGACAACACTCCGTGAAAATCGTAGAGTGGGGAACGGTCAACGGGGTCTTTCCACCATTTTGCCTGCACCAGGTATGTCGAGTTATCTAGTATGATCGAACCATCTATCTGTTCCAATTGCGGCTTTATCGTGAATGGAGACCTAGGCGAGAGACCGCTCTTGTCGAACAGATGGTTCAGAAAGCGCTCGAATTGATACCCTGCCTTCTGGCGGTCTGCCATTCGGTGTAGATCGAGGAAGGTTTCTTGGAGTTGATCAAGGACAGTCTGGTCTAACCCGGGCGGAGTGTTCTTGGATGATGCGCTTTCCTCAGTCGCCACATACTTTGATACCTCGCCTGAGTCTGCGCGAACGCTATTCTGAAAATCCTCGTTCAGCAGTTCGGGGGCCGTGAACCCAATATTTAGAAGAGAGCGATAGATCTCGTCAATCTCTCCGATAGTAATGGGGTCGTCCTTCCTCTTCCTGTAATTTCTCCCTTCAACGACGATCCCTATAATCAGATTCTGAAATTTGTGTGGCCTCTCCCGAAGTGTTCGTTCCAACAGCGTGCGGATTGCCGGTTCCTTGCTCCCACCTTGCCAAAAATCTGCCAAGTCCATTTGGGTGCCAATCGATTGAAATGAGACGTGCCCCTTCCAGGAGGAAGCGCCCGATCCAGGCAACAACCTGTTGAGAATGGAGGCTAAATGAGAAATCGCTTCGACCTGCTGCCACGTTAATTCCACTTCCCTTCCCTCGCCCATCCCTTGCTGTTTACTCGGCCAGCGCCAAATGTTAGATATGGAGTGCCCTATTTGCCGCGAGACTTGAGTAGATTCTAATCTACTTCGCGGTACTTCGAGATTCAACCACCCTTGGAACCTCTGCCTTTACCGATTATCCGACTACGACAGGAGGCGGAGTCCTTGATTTCAAGCGTTCGCCCAATGAGGGTAGTTTGACTCGCGAAATTGTTGACACACGGTGGGCTGGTATTCGTCGACTGTGATGCCGGTCTCCAACAAGACCGCGCCTCAGGTAAGTCCAACTTGGCAGAGCATTATTTCTCGAGACTATGACTAAGAAATTATCTCAAAAGTCCCTTCCCCCTCAGGGGGAAGGTTAGGATGGGGGTGGATCCCGACGGGTAATTGACGCCAAAACAGATGATTATGAAAGGCGCCATCAGCTTTGAGATAGTTTCTAAGTACTCACCCGACTGGATCGGCTAGGATGAGCCTCTAACACCGAAACACCGAAATTTTTATCCAGTCAGAAAGTTGAGCACGTGAGATGTGTACTCCTCGGGCTTCTCGAAGGGGACCCAGTGGCCGCAGTTGTTGAGGAGGACCAGCCGGGAGTCGGCAATGTTGTTCAGGGCCGCGATGCCGATCTCGAAGACGCACATGCGGTCGTAACGGCCCCAGATGACCAGGCTGGGCGCGGTGATGTTGGGCAGGTCTACGCCGTGGTCGTAGGGCGCGCTCACCGATTTCGCGTCGGCTTCGATGTGGTCGGGGTTCCCGGTGTAATTGTTATAGATATAGTCCACCAGCTCGTCGGTTACCAGCGCATGGTCGTCGATATGCGTCCGCAGGTAGCGGCGGACGTTTTCCCGCGTGGGGTTGTCCCGCACTTCGCTGGTTACCAGGCTGCCCTCTGAAGGCCGGTTGCCCATCAGGTAGAGGTCGCCGCCGGTGCGTATGTGGCACGCGCCGAAAACCAGCTTGTTCACCCGCTCCGGCTCCTTCATGGCCAGCACCATCGCGCTCTGCCCGCCTTGGGAGTTGCCCAGCAGGTGGGCCTTGTCGATGCCTAATTCGTCCATCAGTCCCAAGGCGGTGCGGGCCTGCAGGTTGTGGAGCGGCTCTTCGTAGACCACCGGTCCGGTGCGTCCGAAGTTAGGCAGGTCCATCACGATGCAACGGAAATGCTCGGCGAACGCGGGCAGCACCTTATGAAAAGTAATCCATCCGGTGGTGCCCGGCCCGTACGAGTGGAGCATCACCAGCGGGTAGCCTGAGCCGACCTCGTGGTAGTGGACAGTCATACCGTCCACCACCGCCGTTCGGCTTGTCGAGGCCTCCGTGAACGAGTCCGTCATGGGATTCCCTCCGGTCACCTGTTGCCCGACATCCAGGGCAACCAGTAGTAGGGTTGCCCCTACGTTCTACGCTCCAATTGTGTAGGGGCGCCCCTTGTGGGCGCCCGCTAAACGACGGGCGCCCCTTTGAAGTGGGGCATGACCTCGGTGGCGAAGAGTTCAAGGGAGCGCATCATCTTCGCGTGGGGCAGGCCGGCGAATCCGAAGCTGCCGAACACGTGGTTGATCCCCGCCTCCTGCGTCTGCTTCAACTGCTCAACCACGACTTCGGGCGTGCCCCGCAAAGGAGGCAGCCCGGCGTGGCCAACGTCGTCCCGGCGGTCCCGGTCCTGCTGGCGGTTCGCCCAATGCTCGTAACCCTTGGCGATGTTACCGTGCTTGTCCACTGGCATTCCGATGGGAGCGCCGTTGCTTCCTATCGACCGCAGGATGCGAGAGGAGAAGTCTTCGAGACCGACGGGGTCCCGCTCGGCTTCTTCCATGGTCGGGGCCACGTAGATGGACTTGGACATCGGTGGATCGAGGTGGGCATGGGGGTGGCCGTACTCGTCCATCTTGTCCCGCCACGACTGGATGACCTGCGGGGCTTGACCGAGGATGTCGGTGGGGCCGCCGGCGATGACCTGGATCTGTCTGCTGGCGGCGAAGTCGATGCTGGCCGGGCTGGTGCTGACGGCTTGGAACAAGGGTGGATATGGCTTCTGAACCGGTTTGGGCAGCACCCACACGTCGTCAACGTTGGTGAATTTGCCGTGATAGGTGAGTCTCTCTTCAGTCCAGGCTTTGATGATGACGTCGACAGCCTCCTCGAACCGTTCGCGGCTGGTGTCGATGTCAACCCCCACGCCTTCGAAGTAACTGTTCAGAGTTGAGGGGACGAATGCCCGCAGAGGACGGGGATACAGCCTTGCTCAAAGCTAAATTGCCCTGTCGGCGGTGCCGCTGGTCAAGCAGATCCCCCGAAGTCTGAACAGTTACCCTTCGAACTCCTGGCGTTGGTAACCGGCGCCGATGCCGAAGTTGATGCGGCCGCCGCTTATAATGTCCAGCATGGCCACTTCCTCGGCCACCAGGACCGGGTTATGTAAAGGCAGCACAATCACGGCCGTTCCGATGCGGATGTTCTTCGTGCGTGCGGCAACCGCGCCCAGGAACGACCAGATTCCCGACAGCAGGCCGTGGCGGGAGAAGCGGTGCTCCCCCAGCCAGACTTCCTCGATCCCCAACCGGTCGGCGTATTCGATCTGCTCCAAAGCATCGTTCAAAGCCTGCGATTGAGTGAAGTCTTCGTGGTAAGGGACGATGGTAAAGATTCCGAATTTCATGTGGCCTCCCTCGCCTGGGCTATGGCGTTTCCGGCGCGGCAACTTTACTACATCATTGGACAGGATGGACAGGATGATTGCATACTATTCATCATTCAAACGGGTAGGCAAACGGGTAGGATCTCGCGGTGGCCGTCGTGAACAAGAAGCACCAGGTTATCGACCTCGATACGGGCCAACTTGACCGAAGCATTTTCGTAGATCCGGACGTCTACGCAGAGGAGCAGGAGAAAGTATTCGGCCGGGCCTGGCTGATGATAGGCCACGAGTCGCTGGTCCCCAAGCCCAACGACTTCTTCCACACCTACATGGGGGAGGACCCGGTGATCCTCAACCGCGACAGCAGGGGCAACCTCCACGCCTTTCTGAACATGTGCCGTCACCGGGGTAACCGCATCGTCCGTACCGACCTGGGCAACGCCCGGAATTTCGCCTGTGCCTACCACGGCTGGACCTATTCAAGCGACGGCCGCCTGGAATACCTGCCCGGTGAGGAGGAGGCCTACTACGGGGCGCTGGAACGCGACCATCTGAGTCTGGTGGAGGCCCGTACCGACACCTACGCCGGGATCGTATTCGCCACTTGGGACACAAGCGGCCCGACCCTCGAGGAGTACCTAGGCGACGCCCGGTGGTGCCTGGACGTGCTCTTCAACCGGCTGGACAACGGCACGGAGGCCATCGGTCCCATCAAGTGGATCGAGCCGCTGAATTGGAAAGCGGCGGTGGATAACTGCTCCGACAACTATCATGTGCCCACGACCCACCTCTCCGGAATAATCGTGGCCAACCGCCACATGGGAGTGCCCCGGCTGACCCACGAGCAGCAGTTCCAGTCCCCCAACCGGCACCTATTCGTCAACGGTCACTCCCTGACTATGAGGTTCTTGGAGCGGCCCGACCAAGCCCGCCAGACCCACGGCATCACTGCGGAGAACCGTGAGTTGTTTGAGGATTACTACAGGAGCACGCTGGAAGAAGCCGAAAGACGGTTGGGCGCCCTCCGCGCCCGGAAACTCCACTTGGGCAACCACAGCCTGTTCCCCAACGGCGTGTTGGGCTTCCGGTTGGCCCACCCGAGGGGTCCGCTGGCAACCGAGTTCTGGCATTTCGTGGTCTTGGAAAAAGACATGCCGAAGGAGCTCAAGACCGCCCTGCGCCGGGGCAGCGGCAACTATAACGGGGTTACCGGCATCTTCGAGCAGGACGACATGGACAACTGGCGAGGAGTTACCCGCTCCGCCTTGAGTCCCACAGGCAGGAAGTACACGCAAGACCTCTCGATGGGCGTCGGCCGTTCCGGGCCCAGTCCTGAATTGCCCGGCGAGGTCTCCGAGCGTTACACCTCGGAGAGCAATCAGCGCCGCTTCTACCACCGCTGGCAGCAGTTCATGAACGCCGATAGCTGGGCCGACATCCCGCTGGAACCCTCCGCCATGGAATACGAAGGCACCGCGACACTGAGGGGCTAGCCCCACGGACCCCTTGGACCGAAAACATGAGCGCCGAAACGCGACCGGAACAGGCGTATCGCCAGCAACTCTGGCACGAGCTGATGCAGTTCTACATCCAGGAAGCATGGATGTTGGACGAGCGGCGCTTGCGGGACTGGCTGGACCTCTTTACCGACGACGTCTTCTATTTCATGCCGCGGCGACTGAACGTGCACCGGAGCGAGTTGGACCGGGAGCTTTCGGCCGAGGGCGATCTGGCCATCTTCGAGGATGACAAGACTTGGTTGACCATGCGCGTCGAACGCCTCGAAACCGGGATGGCGTGGGCGGAAGACCCACCTTCCCGCACCCGTCACATCGTCGGCAACCTGGTCGTAGACCCTGTCTCAGAGAACCTTGTGAAAGCCAAGACCGCATTCATCATCTACCGGTCCCACCACGAGACCGACGAAAACATTTTCGCCGGCAGCCGGGAGGACGAACTGCGCCGGCTGGACGGCGCCTGGAAGATCGCCCGCCGCACCATAGTCCTCGACTCCAACGTAATCCTGTCCAAAAACCTGAGCGTGTTTTTCTGACGCTGGCCGGTTCCAGGCAATAAACAACATGCGCCATCCCGGAGTTTGGGGCAGGACTACTGTTACTCTTACAGAGATGTCGTCTTTCCGGCGAAAGCCGGAATCCACGTAACCCCAACGCTCAGGGACAGCAGGTTTAACTCCAGCCCTGATCTTGATGCTGTTGACCGGCTGTTAGAAGTTCAAGAGGACATCGCCCCAACGCCCGCCACAACTCCTGTGGAGGACGTCCGCATAGCCTGCATCGAACTATTGGGCAATCACGGCACGTCTATGCATAGGCAAGAACTATTGGACGAACTGGAAGGCATGGGCATCTGCGTTAGCGGCAAGAATCCAGTGCAAAACCTGGGGGCCTTACTGAGCCGGTTCTCCAAGGACTTCCACTCACACGGTCAAGGGATATGGGGATTGAAAGCTCCGGCCCGCCCCTCGCCTGCCGCCATGAATGGCACGGCCGGGGAGTCCTTCGACGCTACGACCGTTGGGCCATCTTCGTGGGGTCAAAGTGCTTGGCACCATTGGCGTAATGTGTTAGTATTTGCACATTGCCACGACCACAAGGCGGATACGGCAACGGCTGGAACGCGAGGGCTGGGTTCTCCGGCGTCACGGCGGCAACCATGACATCTACACGCATTCGCAACGGACTGGCGTTCGGGTGCAGGTCCCCCGTCACAATACAGTCTCGCCTGGAACAGCCCGTAGCATCGCCAAATCTGCCGGATGGTAGGAGGTTGAAATGAGATACCCTGTATTGATTGACGAGGGGCCAGGAGTGGTAGGCGTCGTCTTCCCTGATTTGCCTGGCTGCGTGGCCGCAGCTGCTACCATCGACGAAGCCTTGGTCAACGCGGAAGAAGCGGTCCGCGACTGGGTCGAAGTTGCCGAGGAAGACGGCTTTACCGTGCCCGAACCCAGCGCCCTGGAAGATATTGACGTGCCGGACGGTTCCGTTCTGGGGTCCGTGCCACTGATACAGGTTTCGGGCGTCCCCGTGCGAGCCAACCTGTCGCTCGATTCTGGAGTGGCGGCCTTCATCGACAGCGAGCGCAAGCGGCGAGGCATGACACGCCGGGCCTACGTCGAATGGATGGCGCGGCGCATTGCCCAGATGGGCGGCTAGGCCGCTCATACTCATGACCATAGGCCCCGCTGGAGTCATTCTACCAAGTACGCGTTGGTGACGTGACAAACGCGGGGAGGCGACGTGGATTCCGGCTTTCGATGGAATGACGGAACGGATGCCGGGGGTGACGCCGGAGTGGCGTGAAGGGATGCCGGCAGGCCTACGAGGAAGAACGAGTTGC
Source organism: Dehalococcoidia bacterium (assembly GCA_965222595.1). Taxonomy (GTDB): domain Bacteria; phylum Chloroflexota; class Dehalococcoidia; order Lucifugimonadales; family UBA3495; genus VXOI01. The sequence continues at coordinate 43,228 of CBDCUJ010000007.1, forward strand.
CCACCTCTCCGGGAGGTGGGCAACTCGTTCTTCCTCGTTCATCATCCCTGGAAGAAACTCCGGGATGACTGTGGGAGCTTTGGTTCCAGCGCTGGACGCTTTACTCGTCGCGCATGGTGAAGGGGACCACGCCGGGCATCCACCATTTTTCCCAGCTATCGTCCACCCGTTTCTGGAAGTAATCGGTGTCTTCGGGCGTGAAGTGGGCGAAGCGGCCCTGGCGGCTCAGGTAGTCCCTGATGGGCTTCCTCTTGCGGATGCCCTTGGCGATGGAGCGGCTTGGGCCGTTGAGGATGAGCTCGCCGTCGATGATCTCGTACTGCACCCAGAGGCCGGTCTCGATGGCCAGCATCCCCAGCTCGTGGGAATACTTGGGGTCGTAGTCCCACCCCTTGGGACAGGGGTCGATGCTGTGGATGAAGGTAGGCCCGCCGATGGTGAGGGCGCGGCGGATCTTGTTGTTGAAGTCCAACCCGTAGGAGCCGCATGCGGTGGCAATGTATCGAACGTCGGGGTGGCCGGTGGCCAGCATAGGGGCCATGTTCTTCTTCCAACGGGTGTTCATGATGCGCTGCACCTTGCCCGGAGGGCTGAAGGTGCTGTTGGCGCCCCAAGGCGAACTTCCCGACACCTGGATGTCGGTGTTGGCGTAGGACTCATTGTCGTAGCAAAGGATCAGAAGGTTGTACTCGTCGTGCTGCAACGCCGCCGAGATCGCGGACAAGCCCATGTCTACGCCGCCGCCGTCGCCACAGAAGGCGATGACGTTGATGGGCTCCTTGTTCATCTTGCCCTTTCGCATCATTGAGGACAGGCCGGCGGCGGTGCCGGTGGCCGCGGAGCCGGACGAGCCCAACTGGGTGTGCATCCAAGGCACCACCCAAGGGGTGCTGTAGTAGGTGGTGTTGGCCACGTACATGCAGCCCGTGCTTCCCAGCACGATGGAGCGCGGCCCGGCCGCCTTGATCATCAGCCGCATGACCAGCGCCGATTCGCAACCCTGACAGGTCCGGTGGCCCGAGGAATAGAACTCTTCCACCGGGATGTTCTTTACGCCCCTGACCTGGGGCAGTTCTTGCAAGGTCGTCATTTCGTTTTGCTCCTAATGAACGCCCGCGAGGGACGCCTCTACTCCCTTACGTTGACCCACGTAGTTTCTTGCTCGATTTTACCAGTCTCCAACGCTTTTTCGATAGTGGCCACGATTTCGTTCACGTCCCGTACCATTATCTCCCGACCGCCCAGCCCGGCGATGAAGTTCAGCATCATCGGACGTTCTTGCAGGGGGTAGAGAGTGGAGCGAAGCTCGTGGAACAGGACACCTCCGAAGGACGGGGAGCCGTAGGAGTAGTCGCGGTCGATGACGGCGACTCCCTTGGCCTTCCCCAGCACCTTTTGGACCTCTTCCGCAGCGAAGGGCCGGAAGAACTTGATACGCAAGAAGCCGACCTTCTTCCCTTCTTCCCGCATCCGGCGGACGGCCACACGCACCGGCATGGCCAGAGTGCCCATGCCGACGATGATCACGTCCGCGTCGTCGCACATGTACTCGTCGATGAAAGGGCTGGGGTCGCCCCGTCCGAAGAGCTGCTTGAATTCGTCGTACGCCTCTTCGATTACACCCACCGTCCGGCGCATGGCCTCGTCGGTCTGGCGGCGGATTTCCATAAGCCAGTCCTCGTTAACCTGCGGCGCGATGGTGATGGGGTTGTCCGGGTGCAGTTGCAGTCGGCCGCGGTCGTACCCCGGCAGGAACCGGTCTACTTGCTCGCGGGTGGGCACCTGCACTATGGCCTGGGAGTGGGTCAGGAACGACCCGTCGCAGCTGACCGCGAAGGGAAGCAGGACCCGCGGGTCTTCCGCTACCCTGTAGGCCAGCAGCGCGGTGTCCAGAGCCTCTTGGGCGGTGGCTACCCAGTACAGGTGCCAGCCCAGGTCCCGGACCGCCATTGCGTCGTTGTGTTCCACCCCGAAAGCGCCCGGGTCGTCCAAAGCCCGGTTGCCGACCATTGCGACGACCGGCATGCGCAGTCCGGCGGTTACGGTGATCGCCTCAAAGGCGTAGAACCAGCCCACGCCGCTAGAGCCGCAGAAGGTGCGGGCTCCGACGGCGGAGGCGTGCTTTACGATCTCGAACTGGGAGTGCTCGCTTTCAGCGACGATGAAGTCGCAGTCGAACACGCCGTCGGCCTTCAGCTTCGACACGTACTGCATCACCGTGTCGTAGGGGCGGATGGGGTAGGCGGTGATGACGTCCACGTCGGCCAAGGCGCAGGCGATGGCGATGGCCTCGCTGCCGCTGATCAGCTCCTCGGTCGATTGCTGGAACATCTCTTGCTGCACGGTGGTCATTAGTCTGCCTCCGCAGCTTGAATCTCTTCGGCGTAGCCGCCGACGTGGTGGAAGCCGTGGGTGCGGGTTTCGGCCTTCGTCTGCTCCACCAACGTAGTCATCCACTTGTTGTAGCCGTCTTTGTCCTTCTGCCACCACTGCCACTGGCTGTCGTGGTCGTTGAACTCGGCTTCGTTGACCATGGTGACGCAGTCGGGAACCGGGCAAACGGCTTCGCAGACGCCGCAGCCGCAACAGGCTTCCATGTTGGCGTCATATAGACCGTCGGGCGTGACGTCAAAGCAGGTGTCGGGGCATTGGAGCCAGCAGAGAGTACACTTGATGCAGGTCTCGAAGTTGACCACCGGACGCATCGAACGGGTGCTGAACTTCTTGAAGACCTCGCTCCGGCCGGGAACGTAGCCGCCCTCGCCATCGGCGAATTCGCCGCCCTCGGGGATGGCGCGGATGACCAGGCCCTCCTCCATCGTAGTCCAGCCAGGCAGCGTGAACTTCATCTCCCGCTGGTTGCCGCCCTCTCCGGGTTCCACCGGGCGAATGGCGGTGCGATCGAAGGAGCGTTGGGCCGAGATAAGCTTGGTCCCGCCGCCCATCTGCTCCTCGATGGTTTCCAGCATGGCCTCCAGGCTGACCAGCTCCGGGCAGACCTTGCAGAGAGCGCCCAGCACGCGGACGTCGGTGTGGTCGTCCTTGTAGACCCACAGGCCCGAGAAGCTGGGAATACCGGTCACGACGGCCAGGTTGTAGGGGGATTCCTTGGGGTGGATGTCCTCCAGCAACGCGTCGGCCTGTTGGCGGGAAGTCACTATCAATGTGCCGCCGGGCCGGGTGAGCTCGTTGATGGGCTGAAGCCCGTACCAAGCCCAGGACTCGACGCCTTTGCACATGGTGTCGTCAACGTTGATCGTAACGTCGATGTTGGAAGCCTCATACACGGCGAGGCTCTCTTCCAGTTCCTCGGGGCCGTCGGCCACGATCGCGAACTGCTTGGCCGGGATGCCGTTACGTTCCGGGGAGTCGCCATAGCGCCCGAAAGCGGTGCCGATCTTGCCGTCTTTCCGGGCCGCGAAAACGATGGAGCGGACGATGTTCCGCGCCAGGCTTTTCTGAAAGATGCCGCGGTAGACGACTTCCACAGCAAGGGTGGACATACCATTCCTCCTTATTGGTTGTTTTGCCGCAGAGAGCACAGAAGACGCAGAGAAGTGATCATTGAAATCGCTGGGAAATCTTTGCAGCCCCGGCGCCCTCCGAAGTTGGTCCCAAAGTTGATTCCAAGTTGGTCCCGCACTATTCGTCCGACACAGCGGCGGGTTCTACCGCCGTGAGGTGGTGGTCCATGGCGCGGCGGGCGCCCGCGTCGTCGCAGTTTCGCACCATTTCCAGGATTTGATGGTGGGACTGCATCGAACGTTCGGGACGCCCAGGCTGCTGGAGGTAGCGGTCGCGTGAGCGGCGAAGAACGTCTTCCACCGCGTTGACGACTTTAAGCAACGGGTTGTTGTGGGTCGCTGCGGCCAGAGCGAAATGGAACTCGGTGTCGGCATCGACTCCGGTCTCGCCCTCCAATATCTGGCGGTGCTGTTCCTCCAGGATGGCCGTCAGCCGGCCTACGTCTTCGGGGGTCGCTCGCTGCGCCGCCAGCCCCGCAATCTGCGGTTCCAGCAGGTGCCGCATTTCGAAGATGTCCTGCAGCTCATCGGAGGCGCCGCCGCCTTGGGCCAAGACCATCAACGCCGTTACCGCGTCGAGGCTTTGAGTGTTGACGAAGGAGCCGGAGCCGTGGCGAGTTTCCACCAGTCCTTGAAGTTCCAGGAACCGGATGGCCTCGCGGACCGAACTCCTCCCAACTCCGAACTGTTCCGCCAGCACCCGCTCAGACGGCAGACGGGCCCCGTGCTGCAACGCGCCCTGGCGTATGCGGACCTGCAACTGGTTGACGATGTTCTGGTGGAGCCGCCGCCCCTGAAGGTTTTCCACGCTCGGACCCATCGGCCTGATATGTCGGCTAACTGGTCAGACCAGTTTAGTTTTCAGCCGCGATTATACACGCATCAAGCGGGATGTCAACCGGGATACGCAACTGGCCAGGGTTTGTTGGTGGGTCTGCAATATTCCCGGTCTCCTTCGCGTCGGTGTTCTTGTATATTACTTTGTGGAGAGTCGAGGCTCGTCACGCCTTCACGAGGCCATCGGCGATTCATGGGCGGAAAAGCGGGGAATTCCCGCTGCCGCCGGGATACGATACGGAATATAATCGCATTGCATAACTCGCCAGTAAGTAATGAAGGGAGTCTGTGATTATCTTGTCGCGATTGATTGCTGTGGGGCTGTGGGGCGTCGCCACTGCGGTGGCCCTCCAATATATGTTCAACGACCTTTATGCCGAAGTGTCGGGCACGGTCTGGGAAATCGTCGATTACGCCATGGCCGCAGCGCTGGTGGTCTCGTTGATCGTCTTGGCGATACGCAAGTTGGAGACCCCTGGGGGACGAGATGTTTCCCGGGAATACGTTGAATCCAACGTCTTGTTTTATGTCGGGCTGGCTGTGACCCTCATGTTCTTCAGTGCTTGGGTGAACTTGTTGACGATTGCCGACGGAGAATCGCAGGGTACGTCCACCTTGGTGGTGTGGAGCATCGTCGACGCGGTAATGGTGCCGGTCGTCGGCGCCACGGGCTGTTACTTATGGCGTCGAGACCAAGACTGGTAAGGGCCAGCCGACGGTTTCCGGCGGGCGCCTGCCAGCCAAGCCGTCCCGGCGCACGGCCGTCCTTTTGGCGGCTTGCTCCGGCGTTTGTCTTCGTCTTACTGTTCGTGGCCGGGCTGGCTGGCGCCGCCGCGGGCACTGCGGGAGCGCAGACAACGCCGCAGCCTAATGCGTTGATTATCACAGTGGACGGCGTGATAAACCCGGTAAAAGAGCGGTTCATCTCCAGGGCCATCGAACAGGCTGCGGAGGAGGACGCCACCCTCTTGGTGATCCGGCTTGACACCCCAGGCGGCCTGCTCACTTCCACGCGGGAGATCGTTGAACTGTTGCTGGAGTCGCCGGTGCCGGTGGCGGTATACGTTTCGCCCAGCGGGGCCAGGGCCGGTTCCGCCGGAACATTCATCACCGCCGCCGCCAACTTTGCGGTGATGGCGCCCGGTTCCAACATCGGCGCGGCCACGCCGGTCTCCGGGACAGGCGAAGACCTGGACGACACCCTGGCCAGCAAGGTGGAGAACGACGCGGCCGCCCTCATTCGCAGCATCGCTGACGAGAGGGGCCGCAACGCCGACAGGCTAGAGGCCACAGTGCGCGAGGCTACATCCTATTCCGCCCGGGAGGCGGTGGAGTACAACGTGGTGGACTTCATCGCCAGAGACATGAACGACCTGTTCGCCCGGTTGCACGGCCGCACTGCGGAGACGTCGGAAGGGCCGATGGTCTTGGATACCCGGGACCTGGAGCGCCGTTCCGTCGAAAAGAACGTGTTGGAACATTTCCTGGAGTTCATCTCGGACCCCAACGTAACGTTCCTGTTGCTGACAGTCGGCGGACTTGGCTTGGTGGTGGAGCTCTTCAACCCGGGCCTCATAGTCCCGGCGGTGGTGGGGGTGATCTGCCTGCTCCTGGCCTTTCTGGCCATAGGGAACCTGCCGGTGAACTGGGCTGGCGTCGTATTCATTCTGTTGGCTGCGGCGCTTGCCGGATTTGAAATCGCGGTGGCCGGATTCGGCATTCTTGGCATCGGGGCGGCAGTGTGTCTCGTCGTCGGTGGTCTGCTGTTGTTCAACCAGTTCGGAGATGCTTCCCCGACACTTCCGCCCATATCGGTAAACCCGTGGGTGATCGGCGGCGCCGGCGGCTTCGCGGCGTTGTCGATCATATATCTGGCGAGGATGGCGGTGAAATCACGGCGGGAAGGAAAGACCGACGCAGCCGCCGCGCTGATCGGTCTGACCGGGACCGTCACCCGGGAGATTTCACCCCTAGGCATCGTACGGGTGGCCAGCGAAACTTGGACAGCGATAAGTGAAGATGGTACAGTTATCCAGGCTGGGGACTCGGTGAAGGTTACCGGAGTCGATGGCTTGATACTATCTGTATCCGTGGAAGAGCCGCTATCCAGGGAACAGGCTGTATCCGGGGAAAAGCCTCCCGACCCGTCGATCGGCCGGTAACAAGCAGAAAGGAGTACGACATGTCCGCAGGACTGATAATGGTGCAGCAATATCAGCGAATGGTGGTGCAGCGCTTTGGGACTTTCGTCGGCAGCAGGTCTTCGGGGCTCCATTTCCTGATCCCGTTTGTTTTCCACGGCACCAAGGTGGACCTGCGGGAGCGAGTGGTCCGGGTGCCCACCCAAAAGTACATCACCTCGGACAACGTGGTGGTTGACATGGACTTCGTCATCTATTACCGGGTGATGGAAGAGTACGCCCAACGGGCTGTCCTGGAAGTACAGAACTTTGAGTTGGCGGTGGTCAACCTGGCCTTCGCCACGCTGCGGGCGGTTGTGGGCTCCACCACACTGACCGACGCCCTGGCGGAACGGGAGCGCATCAGGGACCAGCTCCAAGTGCGCATGGACGAGGTGACCGAACGGTGGGGCGTCAAGGTGTCTCAAGTGGAAATCAACGAAATCGACCCGCCTCCCGGCGTGAAAGCGGCCATGGAGCGCGAAAAGTCGGCCGAGGCCATCAAGACAGCCGAAATCACCGAGTCCGAAGGCGCCCGCCAGTCGGCGATCAACCGGGCCGAGGGCGAAAAGCAGTCGTCGATCCTGAAAGCTGAAGGCGAGCGGCAATCGTCGATCCTGGAGGCCGAGGGCCAGCAGCAGGCGGCTGTCTTACGGGCGGCCGGTTTTAGCGAAGCACTGGACCGGGTTTACCAAGTGGCCAACACCGTAGACGGCAAGACCATGAGCCTTCAGTATTTCGACACGCTGAAGGCGTTGGGAGACAGCCCATCGACCAAGTGGATCTTCCCCATGGAATTCACCTCGATGCTGGGCAACTTCATGTCGATGGGCGCCAACACCGGCGGCAACGGCGACCGCCAAGGGAACGGGGCCTAGCAGCGCCGCCTTAAGCAACTACCTGGAAGAGCAGCCAGTGATCGAAACGCCTCAGACTCCTCAATAGTTTGGGGCGTTTCGTTTACCACCACCACGGAACAGGTACCGCCACGGAACAGGTACCGCCACGGAACAGGTACCGCCACGGAACAGGTACCGCCACGGAACAGGCCGGCATGGCCTTGCCCAAAATTGTTCATGTTCGGGCATGTTCAATGACCACTCGAGTCCCGGCGGTTTTTTGGGACCCATGGCCGGGGCGGGTTTTCCAGCGGAACACGCATTATATGGCGAGTGAGGAAAATAAACGGATGACGCTTCGGCTCGACCGCATGTCCTTACGGGCCCCCGACTTAATCGGCCTGTTGGCGGCGCTGCTGGTCGTTATCGGGTCCATAGGCCCTTGGGTTCGCACTGTGGGGGAGTTTTTTGTTGGAAACGAAATCGAAGTGACCTATGCGTACGGAATTAAAGACGACAACGGCCAGGTAGCCCTTGTTCTGGGAATATTGGTCGGAGTCATAGTCCTGTGGAGACTCCTAAGCCGCAGGTCCACTACCGCGAGCACGATTGGGCTGGCCGTGGCCATAGTGCTCCTTGCGGTAGCCGGTCTGGTGGGGGTGTTCAACTGGTCGGAAGCAAGGTACGTCACGGGCGTATACCAGGGAGCCAAGTATTTTACGTATGAGTACCAGGCTGCCTGGGGGTTAATCATCCTAACCTTCGCCGGTTTCACTGGCGCAGGCGCTTTAGCCTACCAGATGTGGAAAGACCATTTTCGATGACGCTTTCCTACTCCGCCCAGCCAAGTGTTCAGTGCTGTTGAGAATCCCGCCGCCGCACCTTCCGGATGCCGGCGAAAGCCGGTATGACGACGGACTGCTCTTATCGAGGGACTGTCGCGAAGGCTGAACAGTTGCGGTTCAGGCCGAACCGATAGTCGCGACGGGAGCCCACCCCTGTCATGCTGTAACCGGCCAAATGCGTCATTCCGACAGCAGGCAATCTTCATCCCCTCCAGGCTGCCCTGTGACGGCCGCACATGAGGATGAAGATTGCCTTTTTTCGTGGCGATCACGGAAGCGGCGGGAATGACAGATTCCCATGACGTTGTATGCCGGAGCAAAACGGTCGGCGATAGTGCATTGTTCGGTAGAATTAGTGGAAACTGGCCCATATATAACGATATACCTTCACACACGCCATTCTAACCAGGGACTTGACATAGATATATCCGCAACCTAGAATTCCGCCAACGTCAAGCCAACGCTACCATCGTTGTGTCAGGCTGGCATTGAATAATGACTCTTGTTCCCAAAATGTTACGAAATGCGGACGAAGAGGAAATGATGAAGGCAACGTATTGGTCCAGGCGATTCTTGTTCAGTCCTCTGTGGCTCGTCGCGGGTATTCTGGCGTTAATCGTCGCTTGCGGCGGCGCCGCGACTACGGAACCCGAAGCGGCCGCCACAACAGCCCCTGGGGCCCAGGCCACGGTTGCGCCTCAAGCAACCGCGGCCCCGGCGGCAACGACGGCGGCTCCGGCGGCAACGACTCGGGCGATATCGCCGACTCCGACGCCGGCTGCCGTGCCGGCGACGGCGGTCCCCCGCCCCACTGCGGCTCCCACCGCGGCGGTAGCGGCGCCGGGGAGGGTCAGGCTACCCATCGTAAGAATCGCCAACCCGCCGCCCGACGTTGAAAGCAACCGCACCTGGGTTGGCGGCTGGCTGTATATCTTCCAACACGATGTCTTTGCCGAGACCCTGCTGGGCAACGACGAGACCACGGGGGAACCGTTCCCGCTCTTGGCCGAGAGCTGGGAGACGAACGCCGATTTTACCGAGTGGTCCTTCAAATTGCGGGAAGGCATCCCTTTCCAGCACGGCTGGGGAGACGTTTCCACTGCCGACGTGGTGCATACTTACAACCAGCTAATCAGGGAGGACAGCCTGGCCTCGTTGAGGACGGTGTGGGACACGGTAACCACTGAGGTCGTCGACGATCACAACATCAAGTTCCATTTCCCACTGCCCTACTTAGACGGGACGCGTCTGTTCTCCCGCCACGCGGGCGACCTTATTATCGTAAGCAGCGCCCAGTTCGAAGCCGAAGGAATGGACGCCTTCGACAACATACAGACCGCGGGGACCGGCCCCTACCAGCTGACCGGCCGGGAACTGGGCGTGGGTCTCTCCTATGAGCGGGTACCGGAAGGGCACTGGCTCTACGATGTCGATTTCGACGCCTTCGAGTTTGTCTGGTCGGCGGAAAGCCTAACACGAATGGCGATGCTCTTGAGTGACGAGGTCCATATCTCGGCGGTCGAGAGGACGCTGCAACCCGACGCCGAGGCCCGTGGCA
>CBDCUJ010000008.1:0-47271 GCA_965222595.1 Dehalococcoidia bacterium
GATACAATCTCGCCTGGAGGCGACGGGACTAGCCGCATTAAGGAGAGCATGGTGACCGATTTTCCGGAGCCCGATTCGCCCACTATCCCCAAGGTCTCGCCCCGGCGTAAATAGAAGCTGATCCCGTCTACGGCCTTTACCGTGCCCCACCGGGTGCGGAAGTAGGTACGCAGGTCTTCTACCTGCAGTACGATGTCGGTCTTAACCTCGGATTCTGCAACCATTCAATACCTGCAAACAGACCAAGATGAGGGGAGGCCCATAGGAATGGCCTATTATAGCAGCTTGATGGGAAATGTTCCGTCTCCATTGGCGGAGAGCAAGTAGTTGGCGTTGATAAGCCGTATTTAAAAGGCAGCCCTGTTCGCTACAAACTCCTCTGGGGCTGGGTACGCGAGGAGGTGACTGCGGACTAGTGCTTGGGCATCACAGATTTGGTGCAGGAGAAGGTGGGAAACTTCTTCTCCCAGTTGGCCCTACCGGACGGAGGAGGTCGAACGGCCGTGCTGGATCGTCCTCTAGTACGGGTGAAAGAGCTCCCGCGAAGTGCCCAAGCCAATCCTCAGCCCTACAATGTAGGTCCCACTTTGGCCTTAATTTAGCTACATAAACCACCCGTCAGAGAGGAGTTGGTCGCCACGCAAAGCATATTAAACGCTGGGAATACAGTGGGACCCTAACTTGATATTGCCTTTAACCCTGCGTAGCTGACTGAGTCAACCCTACTCCGCCCCATCTCCTGATCAGCTGACCGAGGGGTCGGGTATAATCGGAATAACTCGGGCGAACCAACCCTGAATCGCCCTGTAATCGACCTCGAATCAATAATTGGAGTTGTAGTGCTGGTACGTGCTTTGATCCTGTCCGATATTCACTCCAACCTTGAAGCCCTTGAGACTGTGATAAGGGATGCGGCCCACCGGGGTGGCTTCGATCAAATTTGGTGCCTGGGGCGATACGGTGGGCTACGGCCCCGACCCGGTCTCTTGCCTCAACTTGCTGCGCGAGTACGATCTTGTGGCTGTGGCCGGAAACCACGATTACGCAGCCGCAGGAAAGCGTGGGATGGATGACTTCAACTCCGCTGCAAGAACCGCGACCCAATGGACAACCAGACAGCTTTCTCCGACGGACACTGAGTTTCTCGCCGGACTGCCGCTTACCGAGAAGCGTGATCCGTTTACCCTGGTCCATGGCAGCTTGAGACGCCCCATTGACGAATACTTGCTCGACCCCGAGGCTGCCATGGCCACCTTGGCGCTTTTGCAAGGCTGCTTCTGTCTCGTGGGCCACTCTCATTTGCCCTTCATCTGTAGCGAAAACTGCGGTGCTCCACGGTTCGACCGGTTTACAGATGATGAGGTATTTTCATTGGGGGAGGAACGCTGGATCCTCAACCCTGGCAGCGTAGGTCAACCTCGCGACCGGGACCCGCGCCCCAGCTATGCTATCTACGACGGCAGCCAGCAAACCATCGAGAGGCATCGAGTGGTATACGACATCGCGAAGACTCAACAGAAGATGCGTGACGCCGGACTTCCCGACTACCTAATTGACCGCCTCAATCACGGAGTGTGAAACGGTTTCTTTCGATCGCCGCCCATAGACGGATGGTCACCAAGTAACTGTTCAGACTGGGGCAGGTAGAAAGAGGGTATGATCCAGACCGTGGTAGGGTCCCGGCCTTGCAAGTGCCAAGTGAGCCGAAGGGAGAAGCCAGGATACTCTCGGCAGGTCCCGCAACTGGTCTTCCGGATGACCCCGGGGAGTGCAGGTTGCACTCCCCAGTTACGTAAAAGATCGAGATAGGCCTACCTCGATTCAATACTGTCGATCGCCCGGGCGATAACCTTCCTACATTGATTCACGCCTTTCAAACTCGGCTCGACCTGCTTAACATCCAGAAATACCTCGAAGGTTCCTTCTCTTCCAGGTCGACGGACAACATTCGGGTATCCAGACATAGCCTTGTCCAAGCTAGAGTTAAGGATCCGTCGAGCGGATTCAGAAGTTGCCCCAGAAATACTTAGGTGGCCTTGTTCGAGCCTCACCGTGAAGTTCAAGCCATCGGCCATTTCGGAGATGTCCGTTACTGCGATGAGAGTTCTACCGGACAATGAATTGAATGATTCGTATGTCCCATTCTGGTCTTCTGATAGACCGGCCAAAGCGTACACAAGTTCTCGGCGGAATCGCTCAGGACTAATCAGTTCGTCGAAATCCACCTCCTGAATTAACCTGTGCGCCTCGAAGAGTATATCGCTGATGGTGCGAAAGTCTTGGAGTCGCATCGCGGGGTCTTGTTTTGTACATTGATCGTACAAGTCGGCGAATATGTTAGCGGCACGTTCAACGCTCCAGTTTCCTATCCTATTACGTAGCCCGGATGAGTTATCTGCACCTCCGAAAGGCACGGGATCACTTCCAGTTGCTGCGAAAAAGCAAAGTTGGCCAAAAGAATATACGTCCGTCGTCGGTGCATGGGCCATGCGCGAAGATGGTTTGGTCAATTGCTCCGGAGCGGCATAAAAGATAGCGCCGAATGCTTCTTTCGTAAATTGCGTCGCGGCAGAGAACCAAGCGAGGTCAAAATCGGTCAGGTAAGGGACCCATTTCTGGCTGCTAGAATCGTATCCCAACACGATATTTTCCGGCTTGACATCTCGGTGGATCACGTTCCTGCCATGAGCATGCTGAAGTGTTTCGGCGATCTTCATCAGAAGTTCGAGAGTGTCAGAAGGTTCGGAGAGAGTGCCTATGAAATCCCTCAGATTAGGTCCATCTATAAAGTCCATATAAAACCCTACCGGGCAATTGGTATACTTATGAACCCTAACGATATGAGGGTGTTCAAGTTGTTGCATCGCTCGATAACCTCTCTCAAACCGGGCGACCTTCTCCTTTAGCTCAATTTCAGCAGAATGATATATCTTGTATGCAAGCACCCTTTGGTCAGCAGATTCTACCCTCCAGACAGTGCCAAACGCGCCAGAACCCAGTCGCTTTTCGACTCGGCCTTCACCAGTATGAGTCCCCTCGCTGAGTGCACCCAGCTGAGTCAATCGAGCTTTGGCTTCGGTAACTGTTCAGAGTTGAGGGGACGAATGCCCGCAGAGGACGGGGATCCAGCCTTGCTCAAAGCTAAATTGCCCTGTCGGCGGTGCCGCTGGTCAAGCAGATCCCCCGAAGTCTGAACAGTTACTGGCTTCGGAATACGCGTCCGCAAAAGTCGACCTAGAAAGGAGTTCGGGATTCTCGCTAATCGTCCGCCTAAACCACCGAAGTACTGGTTCAAGGAGTTGAGTAGCCTTGTAATACCCTTCGGTCTTCCATTTCTCATATGGTACTGATGTTTGCTCTAAGTAGATATTTAATTGCTGCGCTGCTTCTTGCTCAAGTTGGAAAATAATATCTAGGTCAGTGTCTGTTTCCGAAAGAGTGAGCGGGTTTAGGCTGAATGGCACCGGTGGAGTAAATCCGGCTCCCAAAATTATGGACCCGGCCTGCTCACCCTTGAACATTGGTGTTTGAAACCCATCTTCTCCTAATCGGCCTGCGACATAGTCAAAAAGGCCTATAGGAGTGATAATCCCTCGCGGATTTGAGGCCTGTCCCATCAGCCCTTCAAGCAAATGGAATGTGAATATGCCGTGAGCCGCTTCCTTTGTCTCCACAGCCATTTCGTGGGAAGCGCAGGCGGCCAGCACTATTTTCCCAGAGCCTAGTGCGCCGATGGACCTGTCTATGTCACCCTCAGACAACCAACGATACGCTGCAGTTCTCACTGAAGCTGAACCGGAGTGACAACAATCAAGTATCAGGATAACAGTATTCTTTGCCGTCAAAACTTGCCCACGGAGCCACTCGAGGCTAATCCCCGGACTATCATCTGACCCGTCAGCCGCGACCAAGTAGACTCCTTTGTCAGTTACGCATCCATGTCCAGCGAAGAAGAACAATTTCGTCTCAGCCGGACCTTTGAAAAGAGTAGACAGTGCCCCCATAAGATTGACGACGGTTGCTTCGCGATCCAGCAACAGGTTGGTATCAAAACTATATTCGGGCATTTGCAACGCACTAGCGAATTCATTGGCGTCGTGGATTGCGTACCCCAACGGTGGCACTGTCGTGTAATTGTTGATTCCGGCAATTAGTGCTTGTTTGTTGGACACTCTGAGTACCTTAGCCGTTCTGCATTCAAGACCAAATTATAGTCCATATTGAATCACACTTCGGCGTTTGTTTCATCGTCTAGAGTAGCGAGACGAGCGAATTCTAAGATGGACCGGCCGACCAAACCGGTGCTCCACCACCGCGCGGTGTTTGCGATCTTCGGCAAAGGCCTCGCTTTGCTGGGGTGCACGGGCCTGCTGTAATGTCGCTTCCTAGTGGTGCCTACCAGCTCCCGCCCCTGCGCATTAGGGCCGCAGCAGGCAAGCTCTACAGGTCACCGCGTCGAATCGGAAAGCCCTAAACGGCAAGTTAAACTCCTTTGGTCGGTGTTTCGCCCCGCTGGCAGCACGAGGAGGTGAAACGGCAATATCATTCTCATCCCTCAGACTCGGCCCTGGTTGCACCTCTCGACCATCCTGCTAGCCGGACGCAACAGAGCGATTGCGCTGCCCTAGTAGTCAGTCATGTTTGGAATCGAAGGGATAGAGGCGGTGAAGTTTGCCCCTGGCGTCCTGGGTGTTGAACCGCCAGTTGATGGTGGCTCGGGCGGCATTTCGCTCCGTGACCAGGGCCTGGACCTCCCGCCGGAGGGCGGATTCGTTGGGGACGCGCTGCTTGAGGCAGGAGCGGGACAGCACGCTGAACTCGATTTCCGCCATATTCAACCAACTCCCGTGCTTGGGGGTGTAGTGGAACTCCAGCCGTTTGGCGACCCGGCGGGCCTCGGCCGCTGGGAAGGTCTCGTACAGGGAAGCTGTCCTGTGGGTGTTCAGATTGTCCAGGACCACTCGCACCACCGGGACCTCTGGATAGGCCTCATCCACCAGCCAGCGCATCTGGCGGGCGAAGTCCTGCATGGTGCGCCGCTCCGTAACCTGCACGTGGCGCCAACCGGCCATCGGTTCGCAGGCCAGGAACAGGTTGCGCGTACCCTCCCGGCGGTACTCGTAGTCCTGCCGCGCCGGTCTCCCCGGCTGGGCTGGCAGCGGGGGACGCGTGTCAGCCAACAACTGGGTGGAGGTCTCGTCAAAGCAGACCACCGGCCGCTGCGGGTCATACGGTTCGGCGTACAGGTCCAGCACGTCCTCCATGTGGGCCACGAACTCGGCGCTCACCTTGGGGATGCACCACTCCTGCTTCTGCCACGGCTTGAGGGAGTTTTTTTCAGGTGCAGCCGCACCGTTTCGTGGGATAGGGAGGGCGCCAACCCCAACTTCACCACCTGGCCCGCCAAAAGGCGCAGGGTCCAGTGTTCATGCCCTTCCGGCGGTTCGGAGCAGGCCAAAGCGATGAGGTGGGCTTCGCCCCGGTCGTCCAGCTTCCGGTACCGATGGGCTTGGGGCCGGTCTTGCAACACCCCTTCCAGCCCCTCTTCGGCGAAGCGCCGCTTGATCCGAAACACCGTGCCCTCGGCCACATCCAGGGCTTGGGCCACTTGGGGAGCGCTCCACCTCTCATCCGTCTTGAGCAGAATCCGGGCCCGGACCGTCACCCGGGCTGTGCCTTTCCCCGCACGAACCAGATGCTGGAGCTGGTTCCGCTGCTCCGCCGTCAGCCGGACTCCATACTTTTCCCTGACCATACCGCCACCTCCCATCAACCCTATCCACAGTCAGGGTAGCTCTTTTGCTCAATCTTTCACGTTACCATTAATATCAAGTTTGACTGACTACTAGACATATACTCTTCAACCCGTTTGTCTGGGCTGCCAAGCAACTTGCAGAAGTGTTAGGGATGCTTTGAACAAGGCTGGCGGGTGTGGGCAACCCAATTCCGGCGGGGGAGCGGAAACTGGCGGATCAGCCAGTGTTTGCGGACTTGGATTACCAGGGCAAGAAGCGAATGATCCGTAGTGAGGTAATTCTGCGATAGATGGTCTGATCTCATTGGAGAGGCTGGAGGAACGCATCCGGCCCTTCTACCTCAACGGTGTCGACGTCGCCGGCCCTACGCGTTGACAGGCATGCTGCGGGTCTACTGCGTGCAACTGCCAAGGTGAGCTACCGGGGACTGGCCAAGAACACGCAAGGTCTGGACTGGGCGACTTGTTGACGGCCCACCGCCACTTGGCGGAGTGACGAAGGTAGAGTGCGGCCAAATCCGCTCCGCGACCGCTGGCAGGGCCAGCCAGAGGCCACGAAGACCTGCCAGGGTCCCAATCTGAAGCCTCTCCTACCACTCCAAGCTGGCCCTCGCTCGGTCGTTCAGCGGTTGACCCGCAACCGGTTCCAAATGCCGACCCAAGGCCAGAATGAAATATCAAGTCTAAGCAATCAAGGCAGACAAAGCCCGCGAAAAAGGATCATCCCGTACGGGGTTAGCTGGATTCGTCCCGGGGCCGGCGTTGTTGCTCAAACCGGAGAAACTGCTCCAGGTCCCGCACGACATCTGCCGGGTCGGGTATCCCAGTGGCCGCCATTGCCTCGTCGTACTGCCCTTCCAGTTTAGCGACGTACGAACTAATCTGTTCATCTTTGGTCACCGCCTTAGCCACCTCTATGTCAAAGGTGGCCGCCGCCTTCTCTACCTCTTGCAGGTCGATGGACAGGTCGAGCAGCCGGACCAAGACCTGGAGGAGGGTGTAACTGACCCGGTAATTCGGGGCCGCCTGAAGGTAATGGGACGTGTGGCCCCAGATGGAGGCATAGCCCATCCCCTGTCGGATGCAGGCATCCATGACTGATGAGCTGATCCCTGTGGGCCCCTGGTAGTTAGACGACCGGATTTCCGAGGTTTCCAGGAACTCCGAGAGGTCGGAACGAGAAGCGGTGCCGCTGAGTTTCACCGGTCTGCTGTGGGGTACCGCGTCCAGCAACGCTCCGATGTGGACCACCGTCCTTACGCCCTGTTCCCAAGCCGTTTCCGCAACAGCCTTGGAGTAAGTACGCCACCGGAGGTTCGGTTCCACTCCCATGAATACCATAAACCCACGGTCGGTGGAGGGGTCAACGAAGTATGAGAACTCATTCTTCGGCCAGTGGATTCTTCGGCTCCCGTCGCGGGTACGGGTCGTGTGGGGCCGGTTCTGGGAAAAGTCGTAGAACTCTTCCGGATCGAATTCGGCGGTCTTGGTGAACTTGAGCTTCCGGTCCAAAAACTTGACCGCGCTGGAAGCACCTTCGGCCGCGTCGGCCCAGCCGCTGAAGGCAATCAGCAGGGTGTCCAGCTCTTGTTTGGGGGCCTCATGGGTGACCAAGAAATCCATCATGCTCCAAGTCTAACACAATCCCTTGGTGATCTTGCCGGTAATAGAGCTACGAGAGGTTGGCCGCCGCGCCGAATCGAGAGAGCCTGAAAAGGGTGAGATCGTGTCGGCTTTCACCCCTCTGGGCGAGGTCTGCCATAATCTCGCCGATGACGCTGGCGAACTTGAACCCATGCCCGGAGAACCCGGCGGCAATCGACACCTGGGGGTGGTCAGGCAGCACGTCGAGGATGAAATGCTCGTCCGGGCTGTTGGTGAACATACACGTCTTCAAGGTGAGCGTCGGACCGGCCGCGAAGGGGAAGTAGCGCTGGGTAAACTCCCGAAGGACTGCCTCGTCTTCCGGCAGGATCTCACGGTCCAACCGGTAAGGGTCCGCCACCTCTTGGCTCAGGTGGTGGGTACGGCCCACCTTGAACCCTGGGACCCCGTGTACCGGGAAGCCGTAGAAACGGCCTTCCCCGACGAACAGCCCGAAGACCGGAAATGTGTCGGCGCGGAAAAGCTCGGGCCGCTCCGGTTGGAACCAGGCCAGCACCTGGCGCTCCACCGAAGTATGTTGGGCCAGCGCGGAGACAATCCCGGCGGTCCAGGCACCAGCGCAGATCACCAACCTGGAGGCCCCGTACGTGTCCCGGTCGGTCCGCACCGTTACTCCCTCGCCGGCGGGCTCCCAATCGACCACCCGCTCTCGGCCGTGCACCTCGGCCCCGGCTTCGAGGGCCGCCATCACATGATTCACTATGCACCGTTCCGGCAGTAGGAATCCGCCGTCGGCTTGGTAGACCGCGAAGATATTGTCGTCGAATTGGTACCCCGGGAACCGGCGGTTGGTCTCTGGGCCGGTGAGCACCTCATAGGGGATCCCGTGAGTGTCGCAGGCCTCCACCGCGCCCTTGAAGTAGGTCCCGTCCTCGTATCCGGCCCTGACCGAGCCGGTGGTCACCAGCAACCGCTCGCCCGACGTGTTCTCGAGTTGGTGCCATAACTCGTACGCCCGCCGCACCAGTGGTACGTAGGACGGGTGCTCCTGAAGCGCGTAACGGATCATCCGGGAGTAGCCGTGGGAGGAGCCCATCTCGTGGGGGATGTCGAACTGTTCCAAGCCCAGAACATTCCAGCCCCGCCGGGCCAGGTGATAGACCGCCGCGCTGCCCATTCCCCCCAAGCCGATAACTATGGCGTCGAATTCTCGCATATAAATCGGGCCCGGCCCTCTACTGTCCCAACCCGCGCTGCATGCCCCGCAGGTAGCTCGCTTGGCCGCCGTGCTGGTTTACTTCCCAAATCAGGATTCGGAACATGTCGGCCAGCTTGATGGTCTGCCCCTGCCGGTTGGTCATCTCTGTCGAGCCGAGAGAGGCGTCGTCGTGCTGATCGAGGAACGCCAGCAGGTTTTCCCGGGCGGCGGTGGCATAAGCCAGGACCAGCTCCTTCTCGGGGCATCTCCAGTTCGCCAGGTCCTCGGCCGAGTAGCCGAACCCCACGGCCATCGGCTCGGGAGCAAACCCCAGCCGCTCCGCCCAACCCTGAAGGTACAACTGGGTATCCCGCCGCGCCAGTGTCTGGACCCACATGTCCAGCGCCCGGCCGTAGTGCCAGAGAATGAAGCCGATTGAATGGCACTGGTCGTTGGGCCGGAACTCGATCTCCGCCTGAGTCAGGCCGTCCACGTAGCGCTCCATTCCCAGTTGACGGTGAACGATTCCCGGATGAACTCCTGGAGCGTCATCTATTCCTCCGCGAAGCGCCCTTTTGCCTGAAAGGGGGAAACATGTCAGGCACGGTGAATGGTCGTGCCTGGAGTTGTCATCTCCATGGAGAAGACCGAGGTGCGGGCGGTGAACAGCATGGTCCGGTTGTCGGCGCCGCCCCAGGCGCAGTTTGCCGGGATTTCCGGCAGCACGATCACGCCGATCAGGTCGCCAGAGGGAGCAAACACCCAGCAGCCGCCGGAGCCGGTGCAGTAGACCCGGCCCTCGATGTCCACCTTCATACCGTCGGGCACGCCGTCCTGGTTGGAGTGCATGCCGGCGAATATTCGGTTGTTGCTGAGGCTGCCGTCCGCGGCGACGTCAAAGGCCCGAATGAATTGATGGCGGCAGACCACGCCCCGCTCTTTCTCTTCGATGCAACTATCGCCGGCCCTGCTGATAACCACGTAAAGCGTGCTTTCGTCGGGGGAGAAGGCGATGCCGTTGGGGAGCTCGGTGTCGCGGGTAGCCACCGAGACGGAGCCGTCGGGGGCGATGCGGTGGACGCCGGCGAAATCCAGCTCATGTTCCTCGGGAGTCATCCCGAAAGTGGGGTCAGTGAAATACAGCGAGCCGTCGGAGCGTCCCACCACGTCGTTGGGGTGGTTGAGGTGCTTCCCGTCGATTTGGGTGGCTATTGGAGTGTAGGAGCCGTCGGCTTCCCGGCGGGTCATCTGCCGGTTGCTCCCCTCGCAGAGAATCAGGTTGCCCCGCAGGTCAAAAGTGAGGCCGTTGGACCCGCCGCTGTTATCCCGGAAAACCTCCGGTATCCCGCCCGGCGCCAACCTGTAGATCAGGTTCCTTGGGATATCGACGAAGAGCCAGTGCCCATCGGGATGCCAGACCGGGCCTTCGGTAAATCCGAAACCGGTGGCCAAACGTTGGGGTCCGGTCGCCACGATGCTGGTAAGCTCGTCCGCCATGATTCCCTCCTTAACTTTTTGTCGTCCTGCTTTGCCGCTGTGAATGGTCGCCCTGAATGGATGAAGGGTCTTGCTTCCGCAACATGAACTCTTGCCGCGCCCGGAAAGACAGGGGTGTTACAGATGGGACAAATACTGTCCCTCGAAGTCCATGCCGGCCAAGTCGCTGAACGCCTGCATCAGGCGCCGGGTGATGGGGCCCGGCGGCGGACCGCCGGCGATGGGCGTGCCGTTCATGGAAGCGATGGGGCAGATGCAAAGGCTGGTCGAGGTTAGAAACGCCTCGTCGGCAGTGTAGGCGTCGAACAGGTCCAGGTCCCGTTCCTGCGGGTCAAGGTCCAGGCCGGCGGCCAGGTCCAGGACCGTCTGGCGCGTAATGCCCTCCAGCACGAACTGGCCCTTGGGAGTCAGGACCGCGCCGTTCTTCACCAAGAAGATGTTCGAACCGCGGCCTTCGGTCAAGTTCCCGGACTCGTCAAGCAGCACCGCCCACGAGCCGGGGTCGGTTCCTTGGGCTTCCAGGTCGCCCAGAACTAGGTTCAGGTAGTTGTGCGTCTTGGCCCGCGGACTCAAAAAGCGAGGCGGCACGCGGGGCACCGACGGGGTGATGATGCGCGCTCCGTCGCGATAGAGGGGTGCGCGGCTGGCAAAGGGGATGGCGTGGGTTTCGATAAGGACGTTGGGGCGTTCTTCGCCCTCGACGCCCCGGCTGACCCGCTGCATCACCCACATGTCCTGGCTGGGCGGGAGCAGGGGGTGATTGTGGGCTACGACCTGCCGCGACCAGTATTCCATTTGCTCCTGGCTCATACCGGGGTCGATCCTGACGTAACGCAGGGAGTCGTAGAGGCGGCGAACGTGTTCGGTCAGCTTGAAGGGGACGCCGTTGAAGGTGCGGGCGGCGTCGAACACCGCGTCGCCGTAGATGTAGCCACGGTCCCGGATGGGGATTCCCACCGTGGACTCCGGCCTGAGTTCGCCGTTGAAGAAGACCGTCGGTTCAACCAATTTTCGCACCTGGAAGGGGGGATTGGCGCAATGATACCACACGGTACGGCGGCCGCAGGCGGCAAAAGAAGTGGCCGGAGGGGTGTTTCCTCCGGCCACCAAATGGGCTTCCGGCCTGGTTACGGCCTGTCCGGCCGGCCGAGTTATACGGCTAGTTGCCGATCGGCAACTCCAGGGTGTCGCGCTCCGTCAGGACCGCCGGGAAGGTTACGTCGGCGCCAAGGGAGTCGATGCCGTGGCCCGTTGCCACGTAAGAGACGCTGGTAGATCCGCTCGGCAGAAGCAGGCCGTCTCCCACTATCGCGACGGTGACCAGCCGCCACTCCCATACTTCACCGGGGGTCATTATGCCGTCGCCCGACTCGTCGCCGCCGATGAATTCGGGCGAGTCCACGTCCAAGCGGCGTCCCAACGGCTCGACTTCCACGTATGGGTCGGTCAGAACTACGTCACCCGTGTTGGTTTCCGTGATGGTCAACACGTTGACGATTACCCTCAGCACCATTGAATCAGTCTGGCTGAATTCGATGACCGTAGTGGGGCTGATCAGGTCCACGAAGGCTGAGGCCGAGGCGGTCACCAAGCCACCGTCAGGAGCTGTACCCTCGACATTGATCACGTTTTCGAACGACTCTTGAAGCTCCTCGGAACTGCACTCGTAAGTGATCTTCTCGTCGGACGCCACCCCATCCAGTTCCCGGGAGCAATCCGGCGATAGGTCGTCCGTTACTTGGACATCGGACAGGACCGAGCCTCCCGGGTTGCCAATGGTGATGGTGAAGGTGGCCGAGTCGCCCTTGTGAATCGTCGGCTCGACCGGCTCCTTCTCGATGTAAAGGCCCAGCGCGAAGACTTGCACGTCGACTGCGTCGGAATTGGATAGAGTGTCGACGCCCTCGACTTTGCCGATTACCGTGCCTGTTACCGTCGTTAAGCCCAAGGGGAGCGTCTGCTGACACTCGTAACTAACCGTCTCTTCCGCCGCCATAGCTGTACTAAGACGGTCACAATTCACAGCCACGGGGTCGATCGTGACGTTCACGTCCGTAAGATCGGCGGGGCCGGGGTTGGTCACCTCCACGGTGATGGTAGCGGGGCTGCCGGACCTGACTTGTGGCAGGTCCGTTCTCAGGTCGATTGCTATCAAGACCGTTCCCACGTCGATGACGGCGCTGGCGCTGTCCGTCACCTGCGATTGGGCTGCTGGCACACCGCCGATGACCTCGGCGGTTACGGTAGCCTCGTTGGTCGAGTCCACTTCGGGGACCGTGCTACAGGAGTAGTCTTCTGAGGCGCCAACCGCGATAGACCCGAATGACCTGGTACAGTTCGTGCTCAGCGAGTCGGCGACTTCTACGTTCGATAGCGCAAATCCGCCGCTGTTAGCCACCGTGATGGTGAAGTCGGCGATCCCTCCCAAGTACACCAGTTGGGTGGGAGGAGTTATCTGTATCTCTATTCCAGGCGGGTTCATACGGATTTGGTCGGAGATGGCTCCCTCCGCCTCGGGCCGGGCCTCTCCCTCGTCTACGCTATGGGACTCTCCTTCCTGGTAGGTGGCCTGCACGACCAGCACCATGTTCTCGGCATCGGCCTGATTGACCGTGTAAGGCACTGCGGGGCTTTCGTACACCGCGCCCACGCTTACCGTGGGAATGTCCGCGGCGCCTTCCCCACCGGCGACATCCACCGTCTCTCCGCTGGGCAGCGTGACCGAGAGCCGTCCGCCACTGTAGTTACAGGCGACCTCTCCCTCCCGCAACTCGGGGATAGAGAGTCTGACGCTGTACGATACCTCGTCTCCGTTGGACACCCGGCCTATGTAGTTGCCCTCCGAGTCGATGGTCACAATCGACAAGCCCACAGAGGAAACGTTACAGCCTGGAGGGGCTTCTTGCCCGAATACAAACTGATTGCTGACCAAGAACGCGCCCAACACTGCAACTATCGACGCGACAAGGATTACCGGAAGGACCGTTCTACGTTGAATAAAACTCATCGACGTGCTCTCCATGCACTATTATGTTCACCCGTGGGAAAACCACGGCTAACATAATACCATCTTTATCAAATAGCAAGTCCTTGAGGTTGCCTGCATGACGTCTTCTTGACACATGGTCGGGGTCGGAGGTTGGCTGGCCGATACGCCCAAGCTGAGTTCAGACAGCCCTGATTACCTGCGGAAGGCATTGGTGCCGGTGACCAAGGCGGGCATGCCGCCAAAGAGGAACGCCACCGCCACGGTCTCGGCAATTTCCTCCTCGGTGGCCCCGGCGGCCCGGGCGCGGTTTGCGATGTTGGCCACGCCTTCCGGATGGGCGAGCAGGGCGTCGCACAACATGGTCATCAGGGTTTTGACCTTCAACGACAATGCTCCGTCGGTAAGGACCGACTCCCGGGCGCCGTTCACCAAATTAAGCAACCCGGGGGCGTTCTCCTCCAAGGCGGTCTGCCAAGCGGCAGGTTGGGTCATGCTGGTCCCTCCTGGTGCAAAAACATACAGACGATATTCGCGGCTGTTCGGGTAGACGATGCGGTGAGGACCGAGGAAGTTTGACGGTAGTCTCGAATGCCCACGTCCGGCAGCTGCCTCTTCGTGACCGGAATGTAGACCATAAAGGGTCAGTATTCAAGGGGCGGCAACGCGAAACAAGTTGGCTGGTCTTCCTTCTATCCACGGGCCGGTCCGCGGACCGGCCCGTCGGCGAAACCGGGCCTGAAATGCCGGTACCCGTATGCATGAAATCCGGCAATAACCTCAGCTTAATGTTATCATGGCGCGCAGGGTGTATATATTTGAACGACTACCAGAACAACGCTATCCGTAACCTGGCTATCATTGCCCATGTCGACCACGGCAAGACGACCCTGGTCGACGCCCTTTTAAAACAGGGCCAAGTCTTTCGGGCCCACCAACAGGTGGGCGCACTGATTATGGACACCAACCCGCTGGAGCGGGAGCGCGGCATCACCATCCTGGCCAAGAACGCCTCGGTCTCCTACGGGGGCGTCAGGATCAACGTCATCGACACGCCGGGCCACGCCGACTTCAGCGGCGAGGTGGAACGGGTTATGAACATGGCCGATGGCTGTCTGCTCCTCGTCGACGCCGTGGACGGGCCCATGCCCCAGACTACTTACGTGCTGCGCCAGGCCCTGCGGCAGAACGTCACCCCCATGGTGGTCATTAACAAGATAGACCGCCCCGATGCCCGCGTGGCGGAAGTAGTCGATATGGTCCAGGACCTGTTCCTGGAACTGGCCACCACTGCGGAGCAACTGGATTATCCGGTGTTGTATACATCAGCCCGCGAGGGGTACGCCGCCACGAGCCTGGACGCGCCGGCGTCTGACATGCAGCCCCTCTTTGAAGCGATTCTGAATTCGGTGCCCCCGCCCACCGGAGACCCCGGCGCCCCGTTGCAAATGCTGGTTGCCGCGCTGGACTACGACAACTATCTAGGGCAGGTGGCCGTGGGCCGGATTACCAACGGCACGCTCAGGCTGCGCGACAAGGTCGCCCTGCTGGGCCGCGACACCGGGGCCACCACCCACGAGGTGGAGCGTATCTTCGTGTTCCGTGGGATGGAGCGGGTGGAAGTGCCAGAAGCCCGCACCGGAGACATTGTTGCCGTGACGGGTCCTGAGGGCGTGTCCATCGGCGACACCATCGCTTCTCTCGAAAACCCGGCGGCGCTGCCGTCTATCGACATCACCGAACCGACCGTCCGGATGACCTTCGGGGTCAACACCTCCCCGTTTATGGGCCGGGAGGGGTCCCACTGCACTTCCCGCAATCTCCACGAACGGCTGCTGCGAGAGTTGCGGACCAACGTCAGCCTGCGGGTCGAGACCACCCCCAGCCCCGACGTGTTCGTGGTTGCCGGGCGGGGAGAGTTGCACCTGTCCATACTGGTCGAAACAATGCGCCGTGAACAGTACGAATTCCAGGTATCCCGTCCGGTTCCCGTCACCAAGGTGATCGACGGCACAATATACGAACCATACGAGATTTTGAATATCAGCACCCATGAAGAGTATCTGGGCGCGCTGACCGAATACCTTTCCGCCCGCATGGCCCAGCACCGGGATATGCGGTACGGCGAGAACGGCTATGTTCACCTGGAGTACAAGATACCCACCCGAGGCCTGATCGGGTTCAACGCTTTCTTTACCCGCACCACCCGGGGCGACGGGGTGAAAAGCAGTATCTTCACGTCTTACGAACCGATGGAGGGAGAAATAAAGTCCCAGCGCAGCGGCGTGCTGGTGGCCTCCGAGGGCGGCGTGGCCGTCACTTATGGGTTGATCAACGCTCAAGGCCGGGGCGACACCTTCATCGACCCGGGCGTAGTGGTCTACGAGGGCATGATCGTCGGCTCGTACCGCCGCGAGGGCGACATCGAAATCAACGTCTGCAAGGAAAAGAAGCTGACCAACATGCGTTCGTCAACGGCCGACGTGGCCAAGCGCCTGAAAGCCACCATCAATATGAGCTTGGAAGAAGCCTTGGCGTTCATATCCGACGACGAACTTGTGGAAGTCACGCCCCAAAATCTGCGCCTTCGGAAGATGGACCTCTCCGCCCTGGACCGCAAGCGTCACCGCCGCGACGGAGCCCGCGCCCGGGACTAGCGGCCCCCAATTCCACAAAGAGGCCGAGAAATTGAGGCCCGGAAATTCCGATGGCCGGAGGGGAGGGACCTCCGGCCATCAATGGACTGTCACCCCACGCCGTCCGCCGGCAGAGGGGCAATCGTCTGAATTATGAGGCGCGCCAGCCTGAAAGATGACCGCGGGTTACTGTCGCCGGCAAGCTCCGCGCAATGATGACGGGTTCGGTTAGACGGATCCGTGTCCTATCGGAACGGGAGTTAGGCGGCGGCTCCGATACGGAACACATTGGTGCCGCAAGTGGGGCAGGTGCCTTTGGTGGCTGGTTTCCCGTTCTTCATGGTGATTTTCTCTGGACCGCTGATCTCGCGCTTGCTCCTGCATTTCACGCAGTACGCATCCATGTAGCACCTCCAAAGGTAAGTCAACATATTGTGGTACGGTCCGAGCGTAATGTCAATATGTTGTAGGCGTAAATTTGGAAAAATAGCGAAACTCATACTTGGCCAGCTACGACCGGGCCCGGCTGCATTCTCGCCGTAGCTGGAGGTTGGCGGCGGCTATACTTTCGGGAAGGCGATGATAGAATGAGTCCAGTCCCTGGGAGCAGTGTCGAATGGGAACAATTTACATTGTGCGTCACGGCCAGACGGTCTGGAACAAGGAAGCCAGAATCCAGGGTCATACCGACATCGCCCTCTCTGAACGCGGCATGCAACAGGCCGGACTGCTGCGGGAACGAATGGCCGCCACCCCGCTGGACGCGGCCTACACCAGCGACCTGCGGCGCGCTTGCGAGACCGCGGAGATAGTCCTGCAAGGGCGTGGCGTCCCGCTGTACCCCACGCCCCGGCTGCGGGAATACCAGAAGGGGGCCCACGAAGGCCTCACGTTCGATGAGATAAAGGCCCGGTTTCCCAACGACTTCCCGACCTACGTCACCAAGGACCTGGACTACGCTCCCGAAGGCGGGGAAAGCACCCGGGCCGTCAGCGTGCGCATGGGCGGGGTCATCGGCGAAATCAAAGCCAGCCACTTGGACGAGTCGGTCTTGGTCGTCGGCCACGGGGGCTCCCTCCGAGGCGCCATGCAGGCGCTTCTGGACATGCCTCTGGACGCCAACTGGCGTTTCATGTTCGGCAACTGCGCCCTCTCCATCGTGGACACCTACCCCGATAACGCGGTTCTCCGGTTGTTCAACGACGGTTCCCACCTGAGCGCCCTGGGCCCGGCGGACTAGACCCATGGCTATGGGCAACGTCCTGATGGTGCAGGGCACCGCCTCCCACGTGGGCAAGAGCGTGCTCGTGGCGGCCCTTTGCCGCATTTTCCGGCAGGACGGCTTCCGGGTTGCGCCCTTCAAGGCCCAGAACATGTCCAACAACTCCTATGTCACCGCCGACGGCGGCGAAATAGGCCGGGCTCAAGCGGTGCAGGCCGACGCCGCCGGAGTGGAGGCCCGGGTTGAGATGAACCCGATTCTGCTCAAGCCCGAGGCCGATCACACCTCCCAAGTGGTCTTGTTGGGCCGGCCGGTGGCCTCCACCGGGGCCAGGGAGTACTTCGCCTCCCTCAAGCCCCGCCTGTGGCAGGCGGTCCAACAGTCCTTGGACAGTCTGCGCCAAGAGTATGACATCGTCGTCGCCGAAGGGGCCGGCAGTCCCGCCGAGATCAACCTCAAGGCCACTGAAATCGTCAATATGGCCGTGGCCCGCTACGCCAACGCCCCGGTGATGCTGTGCGGGGACATCGACCGCGGCGGCGTGTTCGCCTCGCTGGTCGGCACCATGGAGCTGCTGGAGCCGGAGGAGAGGGCGCTGGTTCGCGCTTTCGTTATCAATAAGTTCCGCGGCGACGTCAGCCTGCTGACCGACGGTTTGACCTGGTTGGAGGAGCGCACGGGAGTCCCGGTGGCCGGAGTGGTGCCCTATTTCCGGGACATCCACGTTCCGGAAGAAGACTCGGTGCCTTTGGAGTACGCCGCGCCGGCCTCTGCCGCGGCGGTGTTGGACGTGGCGGTGGTGTACCTCCCCCACATCTCAAACTTCGATGATTTCGACCCGCTGGCCCACCACGCCGGGGTCTCGTTGCGTTACGCGGACTCCCCCGCTGCCCTGGGAACCCCCGACCTCGTAATCATCCCGGGCACCAAGACCACCATCCCGGACCTGGCCTGGATCAAGGAAAGGGGGCTGGCCCAAGCGGTGCGGGAGCTTCACCGGAACGGCACTCCGGTGATCGGCATCTGCGGCGGCTATCAGATGTTGGGGCGCACTCTCAGCGACCCCGACCGCGTCGAATCCTCCCTCGCCAGCATGGACGGGCTCGGCTTGCTGCCCATTGACACCGTGTTCCAAGGCGACAAGGAGACCCATCGGATCAAGGGCCGGATTGTTGAATCGGCGGGGCTCTTGGCCGGGGCCGCGGGGCTGCCGGTGCTGGGCTATGAAATACACATGGGCCGCACCACCGGCGAGGGCGTGGCGGCTCCGGTGCGGATCGACGATCGCGCCGATGCCCCGGTGGACGCGGCCGGTTCCTTGGACGGGGCATTGAACGCCGCCGGGAGCGTCTTGGGCACCTACGTTCACGGTCTGTTCCACAACACCGAGCTTCGCCGGGCCATGCTCAAGGAGCTGGCGCGGCGCAAGGGGGTTGGGCTGCCCGAATCCGCGGACTCCAAGGGGGAGTTGGACTTGGACCGGGAGTACGACCGCCTTGCCGACTGGGTGCGTTCCAGCCTCGACATGGACTTGGTATACGAACTGGCGGGTCTGAGCCGCAACTTCGAGGGCACATAGCCAATGGGGTCAGTTCACCATTGGATTCCCTATATTCCCTGTGGTGAAGTGATTGACCGCTAAGCTAGCGCAGTCCCCTCCGATGGCCTCCGCCACTGTCCGCGCCCCCGGCGTGTGCGGGGTGCTGGCACAGGGAACGGTAGACAGCACCAACTTCATGGTCACTTGCCCGGTGGATTTCCACTCAAGAGTGAGGGTGGAAATTTACGCCGATGGACGCGGCGTCGAAGCTACCGAGGGCTGCGAGAAGACCGCGGCCGCAGTCCGCCGGACGCTGGCCCGGCTGAAGCAGGCAAAGCTCAGGGTTCGGGTGCAAGTGAGCAACCCTATCCCCCGCGGCAGGGGAATGGGCAGCAGCAGCGCCGATCTGGCCGCCGCCATAGCAGCCACTGCTCTCGCCCTTGGCCATGCCTTGGCTCCCAAGGACATCGCCCAGATCGCCCTTTCCGTAGAACCGACCGACGGTGTGATGCTGCCCGGCGTGGCGCTGTTCGATCACCGGGCCGGACTGATCCAGGAGAGTCTGGGCCCGCCGCCGCCCATGGAGATCGTAGCCTTGGACTTGGGCGGCGCGGCCGGCGCCATGGACTTCAACACGGTGGACCGCAGCCACGCCTGGAACTCGGTGAGCCAAGAGACGGGCAAAGCCCTGCGGCTGGTCCGGAAGGGCATCGAGGGAAATGATCCTGCCTTGGTCGGAGAGGGCTCTACAACCAGCGCCCTGGCCAGCCAGCGTATCCTCCTCAAGGAGCGGCTCGACGAGGTGATAGACTTCTCCCGCGAAGTGGGCGCGGTGGGAGTGAATGTTGGCCACACCGGCGCGATCATAGGGGTACTCCTGGACGCCAGGAAACGGCGGGGCAAGTCAACCTATCTGCAGGCCCGCCGGGCGTTCCCCGACGCCGAGGCGGTCCACCATTTCCGCTTGCTGGGCGGTGGAGTTCAACCAGTAGGGGCGGTAAGCGGACCGCCCCTATAATAAGGATGGAAACAAGCATGGTCGTATACAACCTGGCGGTTATTCCTGGTGACGGCATCGGCGTGGAGGTAATTGCCGAAGGCCGCAAGGTGCTGGAAGCCCTCGGCCGGGAGACTTCCGGGCCGGGGTTCCGGTTCACCGCGTTCCCTTGGGGATCGAGCTACTACCGGGAGACCGGCCGGCTCATGCCCGAGGACGGGTTGGAGGTCCTCAAAGGGTTCGACTCCATCCTCTTCGGGGCGGTAGGCGACCCCGATATCCCCGACCACATCACCCTCCACGGCTTGTTGTTGCCGATGCGCCGCGGCTTCGACCAAGGCATCTGCGTCCGCCCCGCCTACCTGTACCCGGGCGTAACTTCGCCCTTGGCGGGCAAGAAGCCCGGCGACATCGACATGGTGATTTTCCGGGAGAATACCGAAGGGGAATACGCGCCCGTGGGCGGCCGGTTGAACACCGGCACTCCCTTCGAGATCGTGGTGCAGAGCAACATCTTCACCCGCCGGGGCACCGAGCGGATCATCCGGGCGGCCTTCGAGTATTGCGTGCGCCGCAACAAACGCAACAAGGTGACTTCGATCACCAAGTCCAACGCCCAGTCCTACGGCATGGTCTTCTGGGACGAGGTGTTCAACCAGGTGGCGGCGGATTATCCACAAGTCGAGACCGAGTCGCTGTTGGTGGACCGGGCGTGC
This sequence comes from Dehalococcoidia bacterium, assembly GCA_965222595.1. Taxonomy (GTDB): domain Bacteria; phylum Chloroflexota; class Dehalococcoidia; order Lucifugimonadales; family UBA3495; genus VXOI01. The sequence goes on from CBDCUJ010000008.1 coordinate 20,153, forward strand.
ATGGACTTCGTCCGCTGGCCCGAGGACTTCGACGTGGTGGTGGCCTCCAACCTCTTCGCCGACATCCTCTCCGACATCGCGGCGGTGGTCACCGGCAGCCTGGGGCTGGCTCCCAGCGCCAATATCAACCCCGACAAGGAGTACCCGTCGCTGTTCGAGCCGGTCCACGGGGCCGCCTTCGACATCATGGGCAAAGGCATCGCCAATCCCTTGGCGACCATCTCGGCCGTCGCTATGATGCTGGACCACTTGGGCGAACCGGAAGCCGCCCGCCGCGTCGACGCCGCCGTAGCCCGCTGCCTGGAAGAGCGCAGCGTCATTACCGGCGACCTGGGCGGCACAGCCACTACCACCCAGGTAGGCAACGAAGTGGTGCGCCTGCTGGCAGCGGGGTAGCGGTAGCGCCCAAGGGCCGGGATACGAGTCGATATGCCGCTTGACCTCGAAAATCTGAGGAACTCCACGAGCGCCATGTCCCAAGTGCTAGCGGTCAGTGAAGACCGCAACTTCATGGAGGCCCAGACCGAGGCGGTCCGTAACGCCATCCGGGCGGGGGTAATCCAGTACTTCGAGTTCACTTACGAAATTTGCTGTAATCTGATGCGCCGCCGGTTACGCGAGAGCATGAATCCGGACTTGGTGGCGACGGCCTCGCGTCGGCAGCTGTTCAGGTTGGCCGCGCAGACCGGTCTCATAGAGAGCTTCGAAGCCTGGTCGGGGTTTCACGAGTCCCGAAATCTTACTTCCCACACGTACCGGGAAGAGGTAGCAGCCGCAGTCTATTCATCCGCCCCCGCCTTCTTGGATGAAGCGTTGAGCCTGTTGGGAAGGCTGGAGGAATCGGGTGATTGACCTGAGCGCCATACACTTGGAGACAGTTCAGGCCATCCTTGCCCAACACCTCCCCGACCACGAGGTGAGGGTATTCGGCTCGCGGGCTACCGGAAAAGCCCGGCGCTATTCTGACTTGGACTTAGCCATCGTGGGCTCAGAAACTCTGGACCTCAGCACTTTGGGCCGGCTGCTAGCAGAATTCGAAGAGTCGGACCTACCGTTCACGGTGGACGTGGTTGACTGGAACAGTGCCTCCGAGAGCTTCCGGAAGGCAATTGCCAAAGACTGGATCATGCTATCAGGCCCGTCCGAGTAGCGCCATATCTGGCAATCGGCCCGGTGGTCGCGGTATATACGCGATTCCCTCATCGAAACGACCATTTCCCGAGACGTGCTTGTGGCGGCTCAAGTAGATTGTCCGGCGTTGTTGCTTCTATTGTTTGAGTTGGTTTGCGCTTATTCCAAGCAGTACATGTTCTTGGCGGCCCATGCTTCGGTGACCGAACGTGCCCGTTGGCTTTCGCTGGTGTATCGGGCCCCCGCAGCCGGGTCTAGTCGCAAGTCCATAGCTGGTTGCGGGCCCCCATCCGTCTACCCTGAGCCCAGCACCACCCGCACCATGCGTTTCTCCAGAGCTTGGCCTATTTCCATAGCCAGGCCTGGGCGTTCGTGGTCTCCCACAGTGCCCACGAACGCCACCCCCAGCAGCCGCCCCAAACGGAAGTCGACCACGGTGGAGGAGATGAGCCCGCTGGGACCGCCCTGCAGCACCCGCAGGGACACGGCTTCGTCAAAGAACCCGTCGGTCTCGACCCGGGTGGCCGCTACCAGTTGATGGCCTTCGCCCACGCTGTCGCCCACGTGGTCCTCGAAGTCCTTCAGGAAGATATCGTTCATCCAGTCATGCACCGAGTCGGGGCTGTCGAACAAGTGCACCACCGAAGCCGCCATAAAGTCGAATCCGTCGCCCATCTGCATGTTCGACGTGGGACCCAGCTCGCGCATGCTGCCGGTCACCCGGCCGGCGTCGGAGAATCTTGCCGCCGTGCTGCCGGCGAACCCGTTGCGGGCGAGGGTCTCGTTGTCCAGTTCGCCGTCCCTTACCACCTGATGGCCGTGGAAACCGGCCGGGAATTCCCCCTTCTCCAGCAGCATGCCGGGGAGGGAGCCTTCGGTGATGCTATAGGTCGCTCGTTCTAGGGGTGATCTTGCCAAAGCAAGCATACCTCCAATATTTTCGGGTTAACGGCGTTCGTCCAAGAACGGTCCGCCGCCGCCTGCTTGATGAAAGGTGGCGGGCGCCACACAAATGGGGTTACCCGCAAACCAGAGGGTAGACGTGGAGGTAGCGGGACGCCTCCACCGGCGGTATGCTCTTTTCCCAGGTGTCGCCGCCGTCGGAGCTGTCGTAGACCTCCCCCGAATAGGCGGCGCAGGACATACGCGAGGGGTCGGCGGGGTCGATGGCGACCTGCATCATCCGTCCCGGCGGGACCTCCCCCAGATCGATCTGCTCCCAGGTCTGCCCCACGTCGCGGCTGCGTAACAGCGTTCCCGACTGGACCGTGTCGGGAGGTGCGGCCCCGCCTCCGGCGCCGGCGGCGAGGTAGATAGTGTTGGGGTCGTCGGGCGCGACGAGCAGGTCACGGCAATAAGAACCGCCCGGGAATTGGTCGGGCGCTTGCACATGCTCCCAGCGGCGTCCCCGATCGTGGCCCCGGAACATTGCGATCTGCGTGGCGATTTGCACTGTATCGGGCGCGGCGGCGCTCACCTGTACTTGGTGCAGGTCCAGGGTGTTGTTGCGGAGGAACGGACCGTCGATAAGCTGTTCCCAGGTCTCCCCTCCGTCCCGGCTGCCCAGAAGGCCGCCGACCTCGATGGCCGCGTACATGTTGGCCGGGTCTACTGGGTCGATGGCGATTCCGATGACCCGCTTGCCCAGCGGCGGCATGTAGGTGGTTATATGGGGGAAGGTGACCCGGCTGGCGTCCATCTCCTCCCAGGTGTTGCCGCCGTCCTGCGACCGGGCGATGGCGCAGGGCTCGTAACCGGCAAAGACAACGTCGGGATCGTTGGGGTGAGCGGCCAGCGACCAGACCTCTCGGCCTTCGGACGGGTCGTTCAGCGGCTCCCAGGTCCGGCCGCGGTCGTTGCTGCGGTATACACCATCTTGGGTTCCGGCGAACACTCGTTGAGGGTCGTCGCGGCTGAGCAGCAGCGCGCGGACCTGGGGGTTCGCCGGCAGTCCGGCGGATATGTCCTGCCACTCGCCTTCGCCGTCGGCCTTCCTGAGCAGGCCGCCCTCGCCGATGTAGTCGCCTTCCCCGGCCAAGCCGAGATAAACGTGGGTCCGGTGTCCTGCTGCGGCCATGGCGCTTCTCCTCCTCCGGCTGTCGAATTCACTGTCAACGGATTTTCACTGTCAACGGATTTTAATGTATCGGGGTGGGTTGGTCTACTCAGGAGATTACATGCCCCCATGATAGAATGCGGAAAAGTGAAAGGATGATACGGACTGGTTAGACCAATGCTGGAAACTGAGCGAGGCCGGGTCTTGATAACCGATGCTTGGACGCTCTACGCGGACGCCATCGAAATGCTGGAGCAGGGCCATATCCGGAACGCGGCGGAAAAAGCCTGGGGCGCCACCAAGCGGGCAACGGACGCCCTGATTCTGGAGCGCACCGGACGCGAACCCCAAGTGACTTCGCAGACCTCCAATGGGATTAAAGCGTTGGGCCGGCAGAGCGCAGAGTTCGACTCATTGCGAGCGCGATTCGGAAGCCGGATAGCTGATTTACATGGCGATTGCTTCTATCAAGGAGACTGTGAGCCGAGAGATTCTATAACCGGCCTTATCCACGATACGGCCGATTACATCCGCGACGTGGAACGCTTGGCGGGCTGGATTGGGACGACCCAATGCTTAAAACCGAAAGGGGCAAGGTCATCATCGCTGACGCTTGGGAGCATTACAAGGACGCCATCGAAATGCTGGAGCAGGGCGACCTGCGCAACGCAGCGGGGAAGGGGTGGGGTGCTATCAGGCGGGCCACCAACGCCTTGGTTCTGGAACGAACAGGGCAGGAGCCGGAGGAAGTCCGGGAAACCTCCGCAGCTATGCGGAGGTTGGCATGGGAGGACGCAACCCTCGCTTCTTTGAAGCACCGGTACACAGCCGGTGTGGCCTTTTTGTTAGGGGACTGCTTTTACGACGGCCACTGCGTCCCGGAGGACTACCACAGTGAGCTTATCCGTGGCGCCGCCGATTACATTCGCGACGTCGAAACCCTGGCCAGCGATGGCGATTGATGCCGTATGACGCGGCCATTCCGCCCGGTGGCGCGGCGTCCCGGTCTGCGCTAGTATTTGACGTAATTACCCGCTGGAAGGTGTATGCCCCATGAAGAACAAGGTGTATGCCACCATGGACGACGCGGTGGCCGGCATTCCTGACGGCTCCACTATCATGTGCCCCGGGTTTTCGGGCGTCGGCGTTCCCCGTAACCTGCTGGCAGCCGTCAACCGCCAGGGCGCCAAAGGACTGACCTGTATTTCCAACAACGCCGGCACGGTTGACGAGTTGGTCGACGTGGGCACCCTGGTGGAAGCGGGCCAGGTCAAGAAGATGATTTGCGCCTTCACCGCCTCCACCCATCCGTCGATAGTGACTCCGTTCACCCGGATGTACAACGAAGGGGAGATAGAGGCCGAACTGGTGCCTCAAGGGACCCTAGCCGAGCGCATCCGCATCGCCGCCGCAGGGATTGGCGGCTTTTTTACGCCTACCTCTGTGGGCACCGAACTGGCCGAGGGCAAGGAGCACCGGGAGATCAACGGCCGCACCTACGTGCTGGAGTACCCGTTGCCCGCTGACTACGCGCTCATCCGTGCTTGGAAGGCGGACAAGTTCGGCAACCTCCAATTCCGGCTGTCCCAGCGCAACTTCAACCCGGTCATGGCGATGGCCGCCACCACGACCATCGTGGAGGTCGAGAACGAGGTCCTGCAGATTGGGGAGCTGGACCCGGACCAAGTACACGTGTCCGGGATTTACGTGGACCGCATCGTGAAAATCCCCGAGGACGGCATCTGGTCGGGGGCCAAGCCGGGGCTGTAAAACCCGTCGGCCTCCGGGCTCTCCCCGCTCTCTCCATTGGAATTAGCGGCCGTTGGAAATTGCGATAGAAGGACTGCAACTATGGCCGAGAAAGAAAAGCTGACGCGGCAAGCAATGTGTGACCGCCTCGCCATGGAGTTCCAGGACGGCTGGATCGTGAACCTTGGGGTGGGCATGCCCACCCTTTGTTCCAACTACGTCGACCTCAGCCGGTCGATCATCAACCAGTCGGAGAACGGTGTAATCGGCTACGGGCCCCTGGCAGCCGAGGGGCATGAGGACCGCCACTTGGTCAACGCCGGCGGACAGCACGTGACCGCCCAGCCGGGAATGGCCATCGTTCACCACGCCGATTCCTTCGGCATCATACGCGGCGGGATGATTGACGTGACCGTGATGGGGGCCTACGAGGTGGCCGAGAACGGTGATTTCGCCAACTGGCGCATACCCACCCGCAAAGGCGGCGGCATCGGCGGCGCCATGGACCTGGCCGCCTGCGCCAAGCGGGTGTTCATCGCCATGGAGCACCTCACCCGTGAGGGAGAGTCCAAGCTCCTGAAGAAGTGCACCCTGCCCATCACCGCCCCCGGCGCGGTCAAGATGCTCGTGACCGACCTGGGTTTATTCGGGATAACCCCCGATGGCTTCGAGCTCCTGGAAAACGCCCCCGGCTGGAGCCCCGCGGACATCCAACAGCACACAGAGGCCCGCCTCAACGTCTCCCCGGCGCTTAAGAGCTTCCGGTTCCGGGAGTAGGGGCTTTTTGTCGCAGAGAAACCAGACTGCGGGAGCAATCGTTGAGAACCCCTTCGGCCAATTCCCTTAACCCGGTCGGTTTCAGCGACTCAATTAAAACCCGGACCATACTCGGTGTGGGAAGCTGGTCCAGTGCGTCCGATAACCGTTCTTCGGGACCGTGCGGCCCCAGAACTTTGAATCCTTCTTTTTCCTGGGTTGGTATGGATTCACTCATACGCGCAGCTTTCCTGATGTGTTCAACAGATGCGTTCGACAGCAGTATAGCAAACGGTTGACACCTCCCTAAAAAAACGCCGTGCCGCCGTTTACGTGGATGGTCTGGCCCGTGATGAACCCGCAGTCGTCGGTTACCAGGAAGACGCACACGGCGGCGATGTCGTCGGCCGCGCCCAGACGGCCCAAGGGTATCTCGGACGTGCCGGCCATGTTTTGCTGGGGGTACCACGCCAGGTCGCGGGAGGTGTCGATCCGGCCCGGTGAAACGACGTTCACCCGGATGTTGTCGGGCGCGAACTCCGAAGCCAGGCCCCTGGCCAGCCCCACGACGCCCATCTTGGCGGCAGAAACGTGGGAGCGTTGGGCCGAGCCGTTCCACGCGCCGTCGCCGGTCAGGAACACTATTCTGCCGGAGCCGTTGCGCTTCATTGAGGGTATGGCGGCGCGGGCGCAGTAGAACGCACCGTCCAGCACCACCCCGCGCACCCGCTCGTAGTCCTCCAGCGTCAGTTCCAGGAAGGGCTTGTGGGGGCGAATGGCGGCGTTGCTGACCAGGATATCGACCTTGCCGAATCGCTCTATGGCTTCGGCAAACATGCCGCGAACCTGCGGCTCATCCGCCACGTCGGCAACCGCCGCCAGGGACTCGACTCCCAGCGCGGCGGCTTCGGCGGCCACGGATTCGGCCTCCTCCCGGTTCGACCGGGCGTTGACTACTACATTTGCGCCCTCGGCTGCCAGCTTCAAGATGCTAGCTCTGCCGATGTTGCGCCCCGAGCCGGTGACCAGAGCCACTCTGCCTTCCAGTCGATTCATCTGCGGCGCCTCCTTATGTACCTTTGCTTCATGTACCCCTGCTTCTTTATTTACGCTTGTCCGGAACGCCAACCGGCCGGTTGGCGTTCCGGAATTTTTGCCCGCCGGCCACCCGTAATGGCCCTGAGACCGAACGCGCCGGAAAGCCGTATAATCCCCTGCGTGTTTATTGAGTCGCGCGCCATCTGGACAATCGTCCGGACGATCGAATGTTGCTCCGGTTCCGGATGTTACTCTTATTCGGGCCCAGCGGACAGCCGCGGGTTCGCTATCTCACAAGGACTCCTGTAGCGCATGGGCTTACTGGACCTCGTTTATTGGCTGCTCCGACGCCGCATTCGCCATTCTTGGGCGCTGCTGGCGCTCACCGCTTTCGGTGTCCTTGCCGCCGTAACCCTCATGTCCACCGGTTCCCTGTATTCGCGGGTCTTAGGAGAGGCGGGCATCAGGCATTCCTTGGCCAGCCTTCCCCCCACTGTGGTCAACACCCTCGTCGTCGCCCAGGACCGTCCCTTGGGTCCGGCTGACTACGAGCCGTTGTCGGAGATGGTGCAGGGCGCGTCGCGGTCCCGGTTGAGCGGCATACTCGAGGGCATTCATCGCTTCGGTCGTACCCAGCTGGGCCTGCCGGCGGACAAAGACCCCGACCGGGTCCCGCGGCCCCAGGACGCGATCAATAGCCGGCCCTTCTTCATGACCGGATTTCAAGACCATTCCCGGTTGGTGGCGGGAAGCTGGCCCGAATCACCAGGGTCCTCCGGGCCTGAAGGCGTTGAGATCGATGCGGTCGTGGGAGCTTCGACCGCCAGGACCGCCGGCTACGAAGTTGGTACGAAAGTGTTCGTCTGGCCATTTCCGGGCGACCCCTCGGAGCGGATAATCCTCAACATAACGGGCTTGGCGGAACCAATCGACCCGTCCGAAGTCTATTGGATGGGGCCGCCGAACTATTTCAGCGTCTACGCGGTGGGCGATGTTAACGTGGCGCCCTTCTACCTGACCGAACAGAACTTCCTCCAGGTGCTGGGAAGTCGGTTCCCCACTCTGGTGGGCGACTTCGGGTTCAACCTCTTCTTGGACCCGAGCCGCATAACAGCCGGGGACGCCGACGCCGTTCAGGAGGCGATGGCAGGCCTCGAAACGGACGTCAATAAACGATACCCCCGCACCTTTGTACTGAGCCGTTTGAGCCTGGCTATCGACGAATACAAGCAAGAGTTGACCCTGGCCCGGGTGCCCCTGTACGTGTTCGTGTCACTATTTGTCATCGTGATAATCTACTTCCTGGTATTGATCACTGGGCTGCTGGGAAGGAGTCAGTCCGAAGAGGCGGCGCTCCTGCGAAGCCGGGGCGCAAGCGTGGCCCAGGTTGCCGGGGCATTGGCCTTGGCCGAAGCGGTGGTGGTCCTCGTCGCGGTGGCCATAGGGCCTCTGATAGCCTGGCTCATCGTCCGTTTCCTGCTGCTGTCCACCATTGACCCGGTGGGAGGACGGGACTTCCCTACCGGGCTGGCCGCCGACACTTACTGGATGGGAGCGGCCGGCGGTGTCCTGGCGTTGGTGGTCTTGGGCGCCACCGCCGTTGGACGGGCCCGGCTGGCAATGACCGATTCCTTGGCGGCACGGGCCCGCCCCCCTTCCAACCCCTTCCTGCTTCGCTACTATTTCGACGTTCTGGCATTGCTGGCGGTCGGCCTGATTTGGTGGCAGGTGCGGGGACGGGACGGGTTTGTCGCCCAAGAACTGGCCGCCCGGGGGGTGAGCGTCGATCCTACCTTGGTGCTCGGACCGGTGCTGGGCCTGTTTGCCGCAGCGGTCTTGCTGATGCGGGCCCTGCCATTGGCGGCGCGTTTGATGGCTTGGGCCGGAGAGCAGGGGAGGTCGGCCTGGGTGTCCCATGCGCTGGTCCGATTGGCCCGGGACCCCGTTCCCAACGCCTCTCTGGCGGTCATGCTCATGCTGGCCGCTGCGCTGGGCGTTTTCGGTGCGACGTTTCAGTCCAGCTTGGCCGGCAGTCAACGGCACCAGGCCCTGTACCGGACAGGCGGCGACATGGTGGCCAAGGGTCCCGCTATCAAATACGACTCGGCCCAAAAGCTGTCCACCATACCTGGGGTGGTTGCGGCGACCCCCGTACTCCGCCTGCCGGTGACCCTGCTGAACGGCCACGGTGGTTCGGCCAACCTGATCGCTCTGGACCCCGGCGTCCTGGCCCGGGCTGCCTGGTTCCGGGAGGACTTCTCGGACCAGGGGATTGATGAATTGGCCGGGCTCTTGGACCCGCTGCCGACAGAAGAGCCGGAGCCGGGAATATCGCTGCCGGCCGACGCCGGTTACCTGGGCGTATGGGTGAATACCTCTGAGATAGACACCGGTCCCGGTTCGATCAACCTCAGCCTATGGGCCCATGTGAGAAATGCCCGCGGCGCTTACCGCAGCGTCGGCCTCGGCAGCCTGATCGACTCCGGGCAGGACCCCAGCGAGTTGGTTGGTTGGCGCTTCCTTTCCGGGGAGCTTCCCAAGGGGTTCTCGCCCGATGACCGCCCGCTGGAACTGGTGGCCCTCTTCGTCAGCGGCAGCTCCTTCACCAAGGCGCCGGCCGCCCGGTTCTTCTTCGACGACGTTACCGTCTTTTCGGGCGAGTCCGCCGGGGACGGGACCGTAATTGAAGGCTTCGAGTCCCCCAGGGACTGGCGGCCGTTGGTCACGCCGGCACAACGGAGTGATTCGTCCCAAACCGTGGCTGAGGCGGCCCACAGCGGGAACCGGGGACTCGCCTTTAGTTGGGACGTTCCCTTGGAGGATAACCTGCGGGGCATACACATACCGCCGGGTCCGTTGCCGATACCGGTCATCGGCGGACCCACGTTCCAGGTTGGCCAAGAATTGCGGGTTACGCAAGGACGCCTGGCTGTTCCGGTTAGGGTAGTTGCCACCACCAGGTATTTCCCAACCGTGGCCTCCCTTAGCCGCCCTCTGCTGCTGATCGGACACGGCCAACTTCGGACCTACCAGGAGCTGCTGCCAGGCCGCGACTCGAAGCCCGCCGAAGAAATCTGGCTGGCGCTGGACCCGGCGGCCGACCGGGAGCAGGTCGCGGCCGAGGTGGCTGCCCGGATACCGGGATTCCTGTACGTCACGGACCGTGAGAAAGTCGCCGACTTGGCCGGAAGAAACCCGCTGGCCGGGGGAGGATGGAACGGCCTCACCGCTCTGGGCATGGTGGCCTTGGGAGTGGCAGCGGCGCTGGGCTTGTGGGCCTATGCCATCATCTCGGTGCGCCAGGGACGCACCGACCTTGCCGTGTCCCGGGCAATCGGTTTTTCCCGGGGGCAGTTGCTCCTCTCGCTGTCGTTGGAGCGCCTGTTGATGGCCGCGTTGGCCATAACTGCGGGAGCGGCCATCGGTTTCTGGCCGGGGTTGATGCTTCTGAGAATGATGGATTTCACGACTTCCGGCTTGCAGGCGGTCCCGCCGATGGTTCCGGCGGTGCAATCAGGGCTGCTGGCCGGCGTCCTGGGCGGGCTGGCCGGGGCCGCGGTGATATCCGTTCTTTTCACCGTTTATCAGGCGCGGCGGCTGGATACTGCCGAAACCCTGCGAGAAGGCGGTTGATGGGGATGGTTGCCGGATGATGTCCCTCCTCCGCTTTGCTTACGTCATCGCGCTGCGCCGCGCCATTACCGGATGGCGGCTGGAAGCCGTCTTGTTCGGCGGGATAGTCCTGGCGGTTGCTCTCATGGCCAGCGGCGACATTTTCTCCAACCTGCTTGCCGACGCCGCACTGCGCCACGCGCTGAAGGAGGCCCCTCCCAAAGACGCAAACTTCTGGGTCCGTTCCTTCAGCAGCCGGGACGACCCGGTGGCGGTGGATGGTCGCCGGGAGGCATTCAGGGCCCGGTCGGACTACGTTCAACGAAACGTAGCCGTCCCCATGGAGCGCTACCTGACGGAGCAGTCCCGGTTTATCGAAACGGCCACCTTCTTCTTCCAAGGCCACCCCCAATTGGAGTTGGACAATGACATTCGCCCCAGGGGAGCGGTGGTGCACATGGAGGGGCCCGTTTCCCATCGGGTACGCATCACCGAAGGAGAATGGCCGTCTGGCGCCGGGGCGGCGGGAAGTCCCGTGGACGTGGCGGTGGACTCCTTGGGAGCGAAGCTTCTGGGCCTGCCGGTCGGCGGCGTCATGGAAGTGTACCCGGCCGCGTCGTTCACCGCGCCGCCCGCCACAACGGTGCGCATAACCGGGGTGTTCGAACGCGTGGACCCGTCCGACGAATTCTGGCACGCCTCGGAAGGGTACTTCAGCCGGCAGGACGACCGCTGGACTATCGTCCCGTTGTTTACCAGCGAGGAGATATTGATCAGCCGGGTTTTGGGAGCTTACCCGGCGCTCTACACCGATACGACCTGGTATTTCTTCTTGGACCGGGAGGCGATGCGGGCACGGGATGTTGGCCCGGTCTTGGACCGTATTTCCAGAATTGAGCGGGAGGTGCAGAGAGGGCTGGGAAACTCCAGCTTCTCCATCAGACTGGACAGCGTCCTCCGCAGCTTTGAAGAACAGCTGCTGCTGGCCCGGGTCCCCCTCTTCTTAGTGGTGTTCCTGGTGACGGGCATACTGGTCTATTACCTGGCCCTGATAGCCGGTCTTATCGTCCGGTCGCGGTCCAGCGAGATCGCCATGCTGAAGAGCCGCGGCGCCACCACCTGGCAGTTGGGACTCCTGGGGCTGGGAGAAGGGCTTCTCCTGGCCGTGCCGGCGGTGGTCATTGGCCCGTTTCTGGCCGCCGGGGTCGTCAAGGTGCTGGGAGATGTCTTTTTCGGCTTGGGCGGCGGGAGTGACGAACTGGCGGGAGTGACGGTTGGAGTCAGCCGGGGAGCGTTCCTGTTGGGTCTGGCCGGAGGGGTCCTGGCGGTGATCGTATTCACCATCGCAACCCTGGCTGCCGCAAGACATGGCATCGTTGAAGCCAGGCAGGCGGGGGCCAGGCCTCCCTCTGTGTCCTTCCTCCATCGTTACTACCTCGACCTGTTGCTCCTTGCGTTGATCGGGCTGCTCTGGTGGCAGATGCAGAGCCGCGGCGCCTTTCTGTCCCAAGCAGTGGGCACCCGGGAATTGAACATCGATTACAGCCTCCTGCTGGGTCCCGTGCTAGGGCTTTTGGCCGCCGGACTCATCATCATGCGGGTATTCCCTTGGTTCGCCGCGCTGCTGTCCCGGTTGGTGGGTACGGTCGGTCCCGCGTGGCTTGTGCATGCTCTTCGGCAACTGGCCCGGGCGCCCATGGTGCCCGGAATTCTCATCGTCTTGGTAACGATGGCCACCGCGTTGGGCGTGATGGGGAGCGCCCTGTCCTCCACGCTGGAGCGTAACCAGCAGGAGCGCGCCCTCTACGCCGCCGGGGCCGACCTCAGGTTGAAACACAGTGGCCTGGGAAAGGGACAGTCCGTCGGCGGCCTGGCTGATGGAGTGGAGCAGATTGATGGCGTCCTGGTGGCTGCGGACGTCTACCGGACCTCCGCTCGCGTGACGGCCACAGGCTTCAGCACCTCCGGCGACCTGTTGGCCGTGGACTCCGACCGGTTGGAGGATGTGGCTTGGGTGAGGGAGGATTTCGCCAGCGACGTGTCGCTGAACGAACTGGGCAGTCTGTTGGACCCTGGGCCGGAAGACCCCGCCGACAGCATCCAGCTGCCACCGGATGCCAAGAGCATGTCATTGTGGGTGCGGCCGGGCAGCGGCGGGGCCAGGGTCGACCTGTGGTGCCGGATAAGGGACGCTACAGGCCAGTTCACTGACAACTGGGTGGGTCCATTGGACTTCGGGGGATGGCAGCAGCTCCACTGGGACTTGGTGCAACACCCGGAGTCGGTCAGAAGCTTCCGCAGGCGCACCACTGACGCGACCCTGGTGCCGCCATTCACATTGGTCTCATTTCACGTGACGAATCAGTTTAACGCTTCCAATCCCGGTTCTGTCTTCCTGGGCCGTTTGACCGCAGTCACTTCGGACGGAACAGAGGTGCCGGTGACCGACTTTGGCGCCACCGAAGAATGGCGGGTTATTGAGGATTTCGGAAGGCCCGGACTCTACGGGTTAGAGCCGAGCGAGGCTGCGGCGGCCCCCGGGTTCGGGGCTTCCTCCCGGTTTAGCTGGGCCCCCGGCGGAGCAGGGCTGAAAGGCTTCAGACCCGGTGGGCCCCAGGCCCCAATGCCAGCCTTGGTCAGCCCGGAATTCTTGGAAGTAGCCGACGCCCTTGTGGGCGACGAAGTCGTTCTGGGGGTATCTTCTTACTCCCTGCCCCTGAAGGTTGTCGGCCAAGTGGACTACTTCCCGACCATGGACCCTGCCGACGGCCCCTTCGCAATTGTCGACATCGATGCCTACACCCGGGGGGCCAACCGTTACAGCCCGGTCCAGCCGGGCAGATCCAACGAGCTGTGGCTGAGCACCGGCGGTGAGATGCCGCCGACCGAACAATTGGTGGATGCGGTGGCCGCTGCCGGAGTCCGTGTGACGGAAACAAACATTTCGGCCCGGATGGTCGCCCAGCGGGTCGGTCAGCCGTTGGTGGGGGCGGGCTGGGGCGCTCTGTTGGTGCTGCTGTTCTTGGCCATGACCCTGGCGACCGCTTCCGGTGTGATGTTGTACTCGTATCTGGACACTCGGGAACGGCAGGCTGAGTTTGCTTTGCTCCGGACTCTGGGCTCCTCCGCACGGCAGTTAAACCTGGTGCTGTGGTTCAACTTGCTATTTATGATAGCCTGCGGCGTAGGCCTCGGGACCTGGTTGGGTTTCCTGATTGGCGGCGCCCTGCTGCCGCTGATGGAGGTGGTGGAGGGAGGCGCCAGGGTCACGCCCCCCATGGTGTTTACCACCGACCCCAAAACGCTGATGGTCTGCTACTTGGTGCTCGCCGCCGTCACTGGCGTTACCGTCCTGTGGTTGGCTTGGTTGCGTTCCCGTATTCAACTCCAGCAGGTGCTCCGAATGGGAGAAGGGTGATGGTGTCTGCAGAACCCAGGGCGTCCGTCGGCGCGGACAGCAAAGAGCCGTATATCGATTGCGCCGACTTGTTCAAGATCTACAAAAGGGCCGAACTGGAGGTGGTGGCCCTCCGGGGCCTCAACCTGGCCGTGAAACCGGGGGAACTGATGGCCATAGTGGGGGCCAGCGGCAGCGGCAAGAGCACCCTTCTCAACATCCTGGCCGGTCTGGACCGGCCCTCCGCAGGCCGGGTGCAGGTCGGCCAACGCGACCTCCTTGACGTCTCCGAACGCGACCTGGTCCATTACCGGAGGGACGAGGTTGGGTTTGTTTGGCAGGCAACGTCCAGAAATCTCGTCCCCTACCTGACCGTGGCGGACAATGTCGAGTTGCCTATGGCTCTGGCCGGACGCCGGGGCTCCTTCAGGAGCGGCCGGAGCCGGGAGTTGCTGGAGTCGTTGGGCCTGGAGGGTATGGCCAAACGTATGCCCAACCAGTTGTCAGGAGGCGAGCAGCAACGAGTCGCCATAGCCGTCGCCCTGGCCAATGAGCCGCCGTTGCTCTTGGCCGACGAACCCACCGGGGAGTTGGATACCGCCAACGCGGTCCAGGTGTTCGAGTTGCTGCAAAGGCTCAACCGGACCCTTGGCGTGACCGTTGTCATCGTGACCCACTATCCCGGGGTCTCGGGCTTCGTAGACCGGGTGGTGCATATCCGTGACGGACGCATCAGCTCTGAAGTTTTCTCCAACGCATCCTACCGGCGAGACGGCGGGATAGTGGAGGACGAATATCTGGTGGTCGACGAGGCCGGGCGACTTCAGCTGCCCCAAGAGCTGGCGGCCCGTTTCCAACAGGAAGGGTTGGCCCGTCTGGCCGCCGACGGCGGCCGGATTACCATCCAGCCTCCCAACTTCGCCCCCGGCAGGCGGGCTGTCGCCGGGTCCGACCCGGACTCTGCTCCCCCTGATTCGTCGGCGAGTTGAGGCGGGAGCGGCCGGTCGAAGTGTTAGAATCGGAGAGACAGTATCTCCTAACGAGGACGACGTGTTAGAGACTGAGCAGGTTACCATCATATTCGCCGACGCTTGGGTGCTCCACGCCGACGCCCTCGAAGAGTTGGAGCGCGGCAAGCCGCGCAACGCAGCCGAGAAGGCCTGGGGCGCCACCAAGCGGGCCACGGACGCTCTGGTGCTGGCCCGGACCGGTAGCGAACCCAGGTCGTCCGGGCAGACAATCCGCGGCATACGGGTCCTGGGAGCGCAGGAGGTCGCACTGAAACGATTGGAAGTCCTTTGCGCACACCGGGCACACGTCTTGCATGGGCTGTGTTTCTACGACGGCAACTGTGAACCGGAGGAGCTTCTGATCAGGGACATCCGAGAGACGGCCGACTACATCCGCGACGCGGAGGGACTGGCCCAGGCGGAAGTTGAGCTTTAGAGCGGAAGCAACGGCGGCGGGGTCGAACGGTACCGTTATTTCCGCTGCGGGGCTGAGCCGGGTGTTCGGCGCCGGGGCGGCGGCGGTTACTGCCGTCGACAGCGTCGATCTGGAAGTGATGCGGGGAGAGCTATTGGCGCTGGTCGGCCGTTCCGGCTCCGGCAAGACCACCCTCTTGAATTTGCTTTCCGGTCTGGACCGGCCCACCGCCGGGACCGTCTTGTTCCAGGGCGCCGACCTGACCCGGCTGCCGGAAAAGGAATTGGTGGAACTGAGGCGTCTACGCATCGGGTTCGTGTTCCAGTCCTTCGGCCTGATGCCCCTCCTCTCGGCTCAAGAGAACGTCGAGCTGCCCCTCCACATTGTCGGGGTCGGGTGGCGTGAAAGGCGTAGAAGGGCCCAAGAGGTGTTGTCGTCGGTGGGGTTGGGGCCCCGCGCCCGGCATCGGCCCTACGAGCTGTCCGGGGGGGAACAGCAGCGGGTCTCCATAGCCCGCGCCTTGGTGGCCCGCCCGGACGTCGTCTTCGCCGACGAACCTACCGGCGAGTTGGACACCACCACCGCTCGTGTCATAGCGGACATACTGGCGAATATCGCCTCGAATCAAGGCGCCACGGTCATCGTGGCGACCCACGACATGAGCCTGGCGGACCGGGCTGACCGCAGCCTGGAGATGGCGGATGGCAGGTTGGTTGACGGCTGACCGCAATGCTTGAACCCCCGGCGCCGCAAATGAGGAGAGGTTCACCCCATCTTTGATTAGGGCCGCAGCAGGTCGGCCACCGGAGGAACAGCCATGACCGTACGAATCTACACCGGCGAAGACGGCGAGTCCCATTTTGAAGACCTCCCCCAACTCCCTCCGGGCGAAGTCGACCGGATCGGCACCAAGTCCGGGGAGGAACTGGTATTCCGGCACTCCCAAGAAGATAGCTTCAGCGATTGGCATCACCCTGCCCGACGCCAGTACCTGATAGTGCTTTCCGGAAGCATGGAAGTCTCAGTAGGCGACGGCTCGTCCCGCCAGTTTCAGCCCGGAGACGTGCTGCTGGCCGAGGACATGACGGGACAGGGCCACCAGACCCGCGCCGTCGGCGGCTCCTACCAGTCGGTCTCCATGGGCATCCCCGACCTGTAGCGGACTCCTAGGTGGCGGCCGCCGGTGGGCCGGGCGGCACAAGGCGGGATGGTTTCGCGAAGCCGCCGCCGCGCCTCAGCTACCGCCCACCAAGACAATCCGGTCGCCGTAACGGCGAAAATCGGCCGTGTCGAACGTCAGCAGCCTGCGCTCCCCGTGCGCCAGCATGGTTGCGACGATGTTCGCGTCGTGAATCTGCCGCCCTCCGACGGAGACCTCACGGCACAGCGCGACCAAAGACTCGGTTACCACCGGGCCGTCCTCAAGTATCTCGAAGGCGCTTATCAACCTGCTCACGTCATCGAGTGCGTCCTCTCGAGTCATGGCGATGGGCCAAGTCTGCGGGCGGGTGACGACAGGCAGGTACTCACGTATTATCTGACGGCTGATCCTCATCGGTTCACGGTCTTGAAAAGCGCGTTGCAGGCTCGCTCTGGCGATGTCGTGTTCCGGGGCTCCAAGAATACGGGAGTTTACGAGGACGTTGGTGTCGATGAACATCGACGGCTAATTCCTGTCCTCGTAGAGGTCCTCTCGCCTGAGACTCAGGCCTTCCGGCCACACTGCCGTCGGGTGGACGGGCCACACCTCATCAAGACTGGCTGGGCGTTTTCGCCTGAACAACAGCGTTTCAGTATCCATATCGACATCGGCCGTCTCCCATCCGGCAACACTCCAGGCAAGAGCCTGCCTGTGGCTGTTGCCACTGCGCTGATTTCCCCACCAAGCCTGGCGACGGCGTGCGGACGCCGGCAGCTCGAAGCCGATGATTGACTCAATCTCGCCGAAGGAGGCCCTCCACTCCTGAATCCCTAGGCGGCATAGATGCGTATACAGCCGCTGGTACTTGCCCCGGGCCGCCATCCCCCGGTACTCGTGGTCCCGGTCTACTGCCATGCCAAGCCTCCCCCGTCTTCGCCGAGCGCCCGAAATCATAGCTGAATACGAGTATAGTTAGTTAGTTTGTATGCCTCAAGCGCCTCCAAGCCGCCCGGCTTGACACCTCTTGACCCGTTGGGTAGGCTGCGAAGCAGTCGCTCGGGGTCCAAGTAGGCGAAAATTCGGCTCTCCGTCCGGTTGTTGAGGAGTGGTTACATGAAAGACAGTATCGAAGTTTTCTGGTTCTCGGAACAACCCTACGCCCACATCACCGATCATGACCTGGAACAATACGACTCCGGGCGGCTTGGGTTTCCCAACACCTTCTTCGACCCTGAGAAGGCCCATTTGCTCTATAACCAGTACCACGAGCAATACACCTTCGCCGATGAGTGCGGGTTCGACGGAATCATGTCCAACGAACACCACGCTTCTTACTGGTGCATGAAGCCGGCGGTGAACTTGGACGCCGCCGTGATCGCCAAGATCACCCGGAACGTCAAGATCGCCATCCTCGGCAACGTTATCGCGGTCAACGACCCCATCCGCATGGCCGAGGAGATCGCCATGCTCGATTGCTATTCAAACGGGCGCATCATCTCCGGGTTCGTGCGCGGAACGGCTGTCGAAAGCCTGGCCGGAGGCATCATTCCCGCCGAGAACAGGGCCCGATTCGAGGAAGCCCACGACCTGATCATAAAATGCTGGACTCAACCCGGCCCCTTCCGCTACGAGGGCCAGTTCTACTCCTACCGTGTTGTCAACCCGTGGGTACTCCCGGTACAGGACCCTCACCCTCCAATCTGGTTTCCCGGCCTTTCCAGCGCCGAGAGCGTGGTCTGGGCGGCGAGGCACCAGCACCCATACATGAATCTGGGCTCGTTGTTGGACTACACCGAAGGCCTCAAGGGAGTGTATATCGACACCGCCAAGGAAGTCGGGTTCACTCCCGGGCCTGAGCATTTCGGCTACCTCTTGCGGGTTTTCTGCGCCGACACGGACGAAAAAGCCCAAGACATCGGACGCACTTTCCTCTGGACCGAAGACCATCGGAACCGCGGCCCGGTGGAACACAACGACCCTCCGGGCTATCAGTCGCGGGAGGCAGTCCGGATCCAGCGTCAGTTGCCCGGCGCAGGGGGTTTTGGCCGCCGCATGAGCTACCAAGAGCTACAGGATGTGGACAACGTAATCGTCGGGAACCCCGAGACCGTCACCAGGAAGTTGAGTCACATCATCGAGCGGTTGAACCCAGGCTATCTTCACATCTACGGGAACGAAGGCGATATGCCTCACGCCGACGTGATGCGTTCGATTGAGCTGCTGGGCCGCGAGGTGATCCCCGCCCTCCACGAAATACAACTACAACCTTACGAATAGACGGTCCCTATGCGGACCAATCGGTCCCGTCACGTATGGCAATGGGAGGACATTGAATGATTACCAAATTCGACAGTCTATATGCCGGCCACGTGGATATGACCAACCTCGGGTACGGCGGCACGGCGGTGAACGACCGCGGTTTCGATAACGATCATCTCTCCACAGTTTTCGAAAAGACTGAGGCCATCGCCACCACCATGGACCGGAACGGCTACGACACGATGTGGATGGCCGAGCACCACTTCCAACCGGAAGGCTACGAGTGCCTGCCCAATCTGCTGATGGTGAACGTCCACCTCGCCCACCTCACCAAGAACCTCAAGTTCGGTTGCGGCTTTAATATCGCGCCCATGTGGCATCCCCTCCGGCTGGCAGAGGATTTTGCCACCGCTGATATCCTGACCGGCGGCCGGGTGATATTCGGAGTGGGCCGCGGTTACCACACCCGCGAAGTGGAGAGTTTCGGCTCGCCCCTCCTCGACCAAGACGCCAACCGGGAGCTCTTCGAGGAGCAGGTGGAGATCATATTCAAGGCCTTCAACGAGGACTCGTGGTCGCACCAAGGCGCGAACTACACCCTGCCGCCCGAGGTCCCGTATCGTGGCTATACCCTGAAAGAGCTGACCTTGGTCCCACGCCCAAGGACCCTGCCGGTCGAATGCTGGCAGCCAATTCAGGGCGGCACCCAACGGGCCCTCGACTTCATGGTGAAGCACGGCATCAAGGGGATCATCGGCGGCGGCGTGGCCGAGGGCGGAGCCATGGACAACATTGTCTACGGCTACCGCGACGCGTTGGTCCGCGCCGGACGCCAAGACCCGCTGCCTGGCGAGGGATTGAGCGTGGGATTCCATTTCCATCTTGCTCCCACCGTGGAACAGGCCATGGAGGAAGCCCAGGGTTTCTTCGAAGAGAACCTTAAGATGTTCGGCCCGCTGCGTTTGACCCGCCGTTTGTCCGAACAACAGATACTCGACATCAGCGACCCCGGACGGGCCCCTTACGCCGGCCTTCCGACTATCCAGGGCGCCGTGGAGTCGGGGGCGTTTCTAGCCGGGCCTCCTGATCGGGTAATCGACCAGCTGAAACGGGTTGAAGCGGAATATCCGGGGTTGGAACGAGTCGGCGTGAGCCACCCGGTCGGGACCCCCCAGAGCCTAATCACCGAACAACTGGAATGGTTCGCCAAGGAAGTAATGCCCGCCTTCAAGGGCAAGGTAGAGGCCACCGTTCCTGCGGACTAACGGAACAGAATACGGAATTAACTTACCACCCCACTCGCTTCATAGCGGCTGGGCGTAGCGGCCACCTCGCAAGGGGTGGCCGTTGCATTTGCAGGATTATCCGGCAATATCGATGACCACCAACGTGTATATCGACGGGTTCAACCTCTACTACAGGGCACTCAAAGGGACGCCGTACTAGTACTCAGTCAACCGTATAATCGGAAGGGTAAAGGCGGTGAAGTTTGGTTCGTGCGTCCCGGGTGTTGAACCGCCAGTTGATGGTGGCTCGGGCGGCGTTGCGCTCCGTGACCAGAGCATCGACTTCCCGCCGGAGGGCCTCCTCGCCGGAGAGCCGCTGCTTCAGGCAGGAGCGGGACAGGACGCTGAACTCGATCTCCGCCATATTCAACCAACTCCCGTGCTTGGGGGTGTAATGAAACTCCAGCCGCCTGGCTATCCGCCGGGCTTCCTCAGCCGGGAAAGTCTCGTACAGCGATGCCCGGCGATGGGTGTTCAGATTGTCCAGGACAACCCGCAGGACCTCGGCCTCCGGGTAAGCTTCGTCCACCAGCCAACGCATCTGCTGGGC
The DNA here is from genome assembly GCA_965222595.1 of Dehalococcoidia bacterium. Lineage (GTDB taxonomy): Bacteria > Chloroflexota > Dehalococcoidia > Lucifugimonadales > UBA3495 > VXOI01. The sequence goes on from CBDCUJ010000008.1 coordinate 40,553, forward strand.
GAAGTCTTGCATCGTGCGTCGCTCCGTGACCGCCACCTCTCGCCAACCTGCCAAGGGCTCGCAGGCCAAGAACAGGTTGCGGGTACCCTCCCGCCGGTATTCGTAGTCCTGCCGCAGCGGAAGTCCCGGCCGGGGCGGCAGAGCGGGCCGGGTCTCCGCCAACAACTGGGTGGATGTCTCGTCAAAACAGACCACCGGACGTTGGGGATCATAGGGTTCGGCGTAGAGATCCAGGACATCCTCCATGTTAGCCACAAATTCCGCGCTCACCTTGGGAATGCACCACTCCTTCTTCTGCCACGGCTTGAGGGCGTTTTTTTGAGACGCTGGCGCACCCCCTCGTGGGACATGGAGGGCGTCAGCCCCAACTCGACCACCTTCCCGGCCAGCAGACGCAAGGTCCAGTGGTCATGCCCTTCCGGCGGCGGGCTGCAGGCCAAGGCAATCAGGTGGGCTTCGCCCCGGTCGTCCAACTTCCGGGGGCGGTTCGCCTGGGGACGGTCCTGCAAGACACCCGCCAACCCTTCTTCGGCAAAGCGCTGCTTGACCCGGTATACGGTGCTCAGGGCCGCATCCAAAGCTTCGGCTACTTGGGGCGCCACCCAACCGTCGTCGCTCTTTAGGAGAATCCGGGCTCTAGCGGTCACTCGAGCTGAGCTTTTGCCCACCCGGATCAGTCGCTGGAGCTCTTCCCGTTGTTCCGGTGCCAGCCGCACCGCGTATTTGTCCCTGACCATCGCTGCCACCCCCGCCATCAACACTTCCCACAAGGCAGCATAGCTCAATTGGCCCCTTTCTTAAACAAATCCCAAAACCAAGTTGACTGACTACTAGTGGTTAGCCCAGTCCTTCATTACGCCACCGTGCCATCGTCACTTCCGCTCCAGAAGATGTCAGGTATCCTATGCAACAATTAGCCCAAGTCGCCGTTACACGGAGTTAACCGACCAAGCCTTCGTCCTTGCCTCTATTCCTGTACATAGCCGGGGCAAGAATACGTCATTGGGCAAGCGCATTGCTTGAGTATTCGGCTTGGCCAGGGATCATCCACCCATCGCGGCGATTCGGCGGACTATCCAAGTGATATACGTCTTGCGGGTCATGCCTCGTCTGCGAGATTCGCTGTCAATGAACTCCGCGACTTCCTCGTCTAAGGTCAGACCAGCCCGGACGCTCTTGCCGGAGGGTCGGATCAAAGGTATGGAGACTAGCTGGTTGCCTGTAGGTGTTTGTATGGCCTGGAATGGGCTAGGGATCACCAGTTTTTCGCCGTCTCTTTCAGCCTCTATGGCATAGTCCCTAAGCGCGTCTTCGGCGTTCAGGAGAGCTTCGTCTATTGTGTTCCCCATCGCACCAACGCCCGGAATGTCTGGAAAGACTACGCCGTAAGCTCCCTCGTCACCGTCAATCAGTGCCGGATATCGAATCACAGTGCCCTCCTATTCGCTCCAGCCCGCCTTCTTGGCAATGGAATTTGCCATCCCAATGGACAGCACCCGGTGGCGCGGCAGAGTAATAATTCCTGCGATGCGTGGATGCCTATAAATGTCGTGACTGGAGCCATGCCGTTCCAAGTACCATCCGTCTTGTTCCAGTCTCCGCCTTACCCGCCTCGTATTTGTCTCCATAGAGAGTAAATATTAGCACTTCAGGCCCAATATTCCATCCACTTTCTAGTTGGCCTCCCAGCCCAGCCCGGTCTCCCGCCCCACCTTGAAGAGAGGTTCGGGAGAACAACCGGTGTCATAAACCCACAACGCCGCAGTAAATTCAGCTTGGAGCTTATGCAAGCGGCAAGCTGGTCGTTTAAGGAAATTAACGCAAGCGTATTAGCAGCCAGCCAATTTCCAGCCGTTATGACTGGCATCCGCAGCCAAATCATAAAACCCTCCACTTGATAGGTTCTGTCTGGTTTACGGCGGATGGGTGCGTTTGACACTCTGAGAGGACAGACTTACACTCGCCTCGGGTGAGCCCAATCGCACTACAGGACAGTCCAGCTTTCAGGACCATGCTTTCCACCGAAGTAGCCAATGCCATAGAGTTGATGTTTGAGACAGGGTGGACCGACGGGCTGCCCGTGGTGCCTCCATCCGACGGCTTGGTGCGCAACTTCGTTGCCCAAACCGGACGCGGCGGCGACGAGTTGATCGCCGAGTTGCCGCCCCTCGGCGGCCGGGCAACTGTGGAGCGGATCGCCGTCAACGCCGTGATGGCTGGCTGCCTGCCCGAGCACATGCCAGTGATAATCACCGCGCTGCAGGCCATGATGGACGACCGGTTCAACCTGCGGGGCGTGATGTGCTCCACTGGCATACACACCCCGTTGCTCATCATTAACGGCCCTATCGCCAAGAAGCTTAACGTCAACGGCGGCTACAACTGCTTCGGGTCCGGCTGGCGGGCCAACGCCACGATAGGCCGGGCGGTCAAACTGGTGCTGCTCAATCTGGGCGGCGCAATCCCCGGTGAGACCAACAAAGCCACCTTCGGACACCCCGGCGCCTATACGTACTGCGTCGCGGAGAACGAGGACGCCAACCCTTGGGAGCCAATGCACGTGGAGCTTGGCTTCGACCGCTCGGAAAGCACGGTGTCCGTCTTTCCGGCGGAAGCGCCCCACAACGTCATGTACCACGCTTCCGATTCCAGGAACTTCCTTGCTGTCCTTGCCGACACCATGTGCGCCTTGGGCAACGTCCAGATGTACGTTATGGGCGACACCTTGGTGGTTATCGGGCCGGAACACGCCAAGTTTCTGTACCGGGACGGGTGGAACAAGCGGGACATCCGCCAGTTCCTCTACGAGCACGCCCGGAAGCCGGTGCGTCTCCTGCGGAAGGGCGGTCCGCCCCAAGGCGACTCCCGGCGGGGACACTTCTGGCCGCGGTTTATCGACGCCGAGGATGACGACCAGATGGTCCCGGTGGTGCGTGCTCCGGAGCGTATCAACATTTTCGTCGCTGGCGGCGCGGGCGGACCCCATTCGGTCTACCTGCCCGGTTGGGGCTCCCGAAGGGTCACCCGCAAGATCGAATTTTGAATCACGAATTGGGAATTGCGGATCGAAGTCCGTCCGGCTTTTGATTCCTGATTCGGAATTGACCGGGAGAGAGAAAATGACCGCCACCAACTACGAGGACCGGCTGCGGGAACTGGGCTTGGCCCTCCCCATCGACCCGGAGGCCGCATCCCGCTGGCGGGCCGCGCCGCGCCTGGACACCCTTCATGACAAGGTGGGCGGCTTCTTGGGCAACCGGAAGGCGAACGCCGGTCTGCTTTTGCAGAACGTGGGCGAGGGGCTGGCCAAGGACCTGGAATTGGGCGACATCCTCGCCGTGGACAAGTACGTCTACTCCCGTCCCGCCGCCGATGACATCATCGGCCAACTCTCCGAACGATGCGACTTCGTGGTCACCGCGATAGCCGATTGAGGGTCCTGCACCGCGTGCAGTGTGCACGACGCGATGGCCTTGGAAAACCTGGGGATCCCCACGGTGGTAATCTGTACCGACCCGTTTTTGGACTCGGCTTTCCGCCATGCCCGCACCTTCGGCCGTGGCGGCTTCCAACCCTTAGGCATCCCCCACCCGCTCGCCGGTCTGACACCCGGCCAGGTCTCGGACCGTGCGGGTGAGTTGCAACAACAGGTGATAGACGCCCTGGTGGAATTACGAATCGAGAGTTAAAAATGTGGAAAAGGACTCCGCGATTCCTGACTCTTGGTTCCACACTCCGCATTCCTCACTCCTAATTCTCCGGAGGGAATATGGCAACGGTTGGCAACGGCAAGCACACCTACGAACAGGTGGAAAACTGGGAGAAGCTGCCCGATGGATGGGAGTTGGGGCAGACGGCCATAGTCACCGACTCCCAAGACCGGGTGTACCTTTTCAACCGGGGCGCGCACCCGCTCATTGTTTTGGACCGCGACGGCAATTTCCTGGCCTCGTGGGGCGAGGGCACGCTCCCCGACGCCCACGGTATGTTCATCGACGCTGACGAAAACCTGTTTTTGCCGGTCAAGAACAGTCATGTAGTGCTGAAGTACGACCCCAAGGGGAACCTGCTGATGACCCTGGGCGAGCGGGACAAGCCTTCCGATACCGGCTGGTCCGGCAACTACAGCGATACCGTGGCGCGGGCTGCCGGGCCGTTCAACAGCCCCACCGACGTCGCCATCTCACCCTCGGGCCACCTTTACATCTCCGATGGCTACGGCAACGCCCGCGTCCATCGCTTTACCCTCGATGGTACGTTGCTCGACTCTTGGGGCCAGCCGGGCAAGACAGGCCCGGGCGAGTTCCATGTCCCCCACGGCGTTTGGGTGCACACTGACGGACGGGTCTTCGTCGCTGACCGTGAAAACAACCGCATCCAGATCTTCGATCCTGAAGGAAATTACTTGGAGCAGTGGCTCAATCTTGCCCGCCCCTGCGACATCTACATTGACGGCGATGAGGCGGTCTACGTCCCTGAATTGGACGGCTTTATGACCATTCTGGACATCGAAGGCGACATCCTCGCCCGCTGGGGCAGCCCGGTCGAAGTAGAGCACGGGCAGGGCGCCCACGCCGTTTGGGTCGATTCCCACGGCGACATCTACGTCAACCAGAACCTGGAAGGCCACCGGCTGGTCAAGTACCGCCGCACCGGAAGTTAGGGCAAGCGCAAGGGTTGCCCTTACCTACTGTGGTTCCAACTTAAGGGCGCCTCCTGTGGGCGCCCTGGAAAATCATTGCGGAGGCGCACCCATGCGCGTCGGTTATCAGGTCGGGCAGGTCGTGGGGCGGGACACCATAGACCTCCAGCAACAATGGCAGGACCACTTGGAGCAGTTCGGGGCGTCACGGGACGCCGGGTTCGATATCTACTGCTGGGCCCACCACTATCTGATCGATCCCTTCCAGCATTTCCAGCCGTGGCCGGTGCTGGCCCGGTTGGCGGCCGAGCCGGGCGACATGAAGCTGGCGACGTCAGTGTTGTTGCTCCCGCTGCTGAACCCGGTGGAGGTAGCCGAGCAGGTCGCGACGCTCGACCATATCACGGAGGGACGCTTCATTCTGGGCATCGGCCTGGGCTACCGTCCCGAGGAGTGCGAGGCCTTCGGCACCCGAATGTCAGAGCGGGGCGCCCGCTGTACCGAGTCCATGGGACTGATGCGCCGTTTGTGGACCGAAGACGAGGTCACCCACCACGGCAGGTACTACCACGTCTCCAACGCCCGGCCCACGGCCCGCACCTATCAGAAACCCTACCCCAAGGTCTGGCAGGCCGCCATGAGCGATCCGGCGGTCCGGCGCGTCGGCCGGGAGGGCGAAGTCCTGTACGTTGGCCCCGCCCAGTCCAACGAGACCATTCGCCATCAAATCGATCTCTATCACGAGACCCTGGAGGCCAACGGCCATCAAGCCCCGGAAGACATGGTTATCGTGCGGGAGTTCTTCTGCGCCCCCACCCACGAAGAAGCCCTGGAACGCGCCAAACGCGGCTTCGCCAAGAAGTACGAAGTGTACGCCTACCACGGGCTGCACGGCTCCGATGGCGAACTGACTCGCAAAGTTACCGGCGACCTGGAAACGCTGATGGACGACACCTTCCTGGCGGGCAGCCCGGAAGAGTGCATCGAACAGATAGCCGCCTACGGTCAGATGGGGTTCACCGATGTCGCCATCCGGCTGTTCTACCCCGAAATGTCCCAGAGCGAGGTGTTAGAGCACATAGACCTGGTGGGCAAGGAGGTTCTGCCGGCCCTGCACGCCCTTTAACGCCAACGCCCTGGTCCCCGCAGCCTGCGGGGAACGCCGCTCGAACGTCTGCGGGCACGTAAGCCAGTCTATCCCGGCATTCGCCCCCGTCAATCCCTGCCGCTCTGACCCGTCCCACAACCACGCCATTCGGATGGAGGACTTCATGACGACCACCAACCCGTTGCTGACCATCGGCGACTACGAGGCCCGCGCCCGGGAAACCATGCCGAAGGCGCTGTTCGACCGGTTGTTCGGCGACCTGGGTGCTCCCGATTGGACCACTAACACCAACAACGTCACCGCAATGGACGGGGTGAAGCTACGCCCGCGGGTCTTGGTGGGCGGGGGCCGGCGCGACCTGACCACCACCGTTCTAGGGGACGAGATCAGCTTCCCCGTCATGCTGGCCCCAACGGGCACCCACCAGCGCGCCCACCCTATGGGCGAGTTGGCCGCCACCCGGGCGGCTGGGGCCGCCGGCACCATCCTGGGCTTGAGCACCGCATCGAGCTTCAGTATCGAAGAGGTTGCCGAGGTCGCCACGAGCCCGCTGTGGTTCCAACTGTATTTCTTTCAGGACCGGGAGCTTACCGAAATTCTGGTGCGCCGGGCGGAGCAGGCAGGCTACAAAGCCATGATGCTGACCGTGGACAACCTGGGCGCCACATCGCGGGAGCGTGAATACCGCTACGCCTACATCCTGGAGCAAGAACGCTCCCTCAAGAATTTCGAAGGGATAGAGTTGCCCAACCTGCCTACCCGGGACAACTTCGTCGAAAGTTTCGAATCAGCCCTCAATTGGGCCGACCTCGAGTGGCTTCGGTCCCTGACCTCCATGCCGTTGGTGGTGAAGGGCATACAGACCTCCGAGGACGCCCGGCTCTGCGCCGAGTACGGCGCGGAGGCGCTGGTGGTATCCAACCACGGCGGCCATGCCATGCAGGAAACCGAGGGCACCATCGACATGTT
>CBDCUJ010000009.1:0-25200 GCA_965222595.1 Dehalococcoidia bacterium
CACGCACCGCCGGCGCACCCGTTCCACCGTCGCACGGCCAATCTGTAGAACCCGGGCAATGTCTTCATCCTTCATGACCCCGTCCGCATGGGCCTCATCACTCAGCAGCAGGATGCGCCCGTGGGTCTGCCGGTAAGCCACCGCCCGGCCACGGGACACCAATGTCTTGAGTTCCTGCCGCTCCTCCGCACTCAGCTTGACCCGGTATCTCTTCATCGCCATCCCCTCCTCACACGCCCCAATCCTCTGCGCCCTGTGCTTGGTAGAATACACGTGGTCAGTACTCAATTCAAAGATGTTGGACTACTAGCAGGCTGCTGAAAAACCCGGTGTGGCCCGACAGCGGAGAGGGAACGAGTTAAAATAGGACAATCCTAGACGCGACCTTTGGCCGGCCGTCGATCCCGCCGGAGCGGCTGCTGAAGTCTTCATTGCTGATTGCCCTGTACTCGGTGCGCAGTGAGCGGGCATTCTGCGAGCAGTTGGACTACAACCTCCTCTTCCGGTGGTTTCTGGATATGAACGTTATTGAGCCCAGCTTCGATGCCACCACCTTCACCAAGAACCGGGAGCGGCTGCTCAGGCATGGAGTGGGCCAGGCTTTGTTCGGAGAAGTGGTGCTGGAAGCGGACCGGCAGGGCCTGCTGTCGGATGAGCACTTCACGGTGGATGGAACCCTGATTGAGGCGGCAGCCAGCCTGAAGAGCTTCAAATCCAAGGAGGGCGACCCGCCCCGGACAACCGACGCCGACCCGGGCAACCCCTCGGTTGACTTCCATGGGGAACGGCGCGGCAATGCCACCCATCAGAGCACAACGGACCCGGAGGCCCGGTTGCTGCGCAAGGGTAAAGGCAAGGAAGCCAGGCTGGTCTTCATGGCCCACGCCTTGATGGAAAACCGGCATGGAATGCTGGTGGACTTTCAGACCACCCAAGCGACGGGCACGGCGGAGCGGGATATTGTGCCGGAGCTGTTGGACCAAGCCCGGGAGAGGGGCTTTCACCCCCGGACGCTGGGCGGAGACAAGGGCTACGACACCCGGGACTGCGTGGCGGACCTGCGCCGGCGCGGGGTGACGCCGCACGTCGCGCAGAACAACAAGGGGCGTTCCAGCGCCATTGATGGACGGACCACCCGGCATCCGGGGTACGCGCTCAGCCAGCGGATTCGGAAACGGGTTGAGGAGATCTTTGGGTGGATGAAGACGGTGGGCGGGTTCCGGCGGACCCGGTACCGGGGGTTGGACCGGACTGGACTGGCGGGGCACTTGGTGGCCACGGCCTACAACTTGGTTCGGATGTCCAAGCTGCTGGGTCAGGCAACGGCAGCTCCGGAAGCCCGGATGGCATGACCTGAGAATGGGCTAGCTATGCCCGGCGCCCCCAAGAGGGCCGGTCCGCAAAGCCGAAGGGGCTGCAAGTCCCGTGTGAACGGCACATTTTCCTCCAATAGGACCAAGACTTCAACGACCTGAACCGTATATTCCCGACCTGAACCCCTTCTTCAGCAGCCTGCTAGTATTACAACGTCAGTTCAGGGAGGGATGTGGGGTGATGCCCGCATGGCGGCGCGGCGCTTGGCATGGGAGCGTCGGGCCCGTTCGTTACTGTCCTGCGTATCCTGCAGCCACCGCAGCAACTCTTCAGGTCCGAACCGTTCCCGGGGCAGCATTTCCCGCACCACCCGGTAGACCTGCGGCCTCGTGATCCGGGGCATCTTTTCCCCCCCAAGCCTGTTGCAGGCTCAGCAGAAAAGCTCCGCCCAGCAGGCACAGGGCCACATGGTGATGCCAGCCAGCCCAGGTGCGGGTCTCGTACTCGTCCAGCCCCACGTCGCTTTTCTCCGTCTCGAACTCCGTTTCTATACGCCAACGGGATCCTCCCACGTATGCCAGGGTCTCCAACGGGGTATCCTCCGGTGCATTGGACAGATAGTAGCGGGGTTCGCTGCCGTCCAGATTCCGGCGGAAAATGGCCCAGTGGATTTCGCCGGGCTTACGCCTGCTGGTTGGACGCACCCTCTGGCCACTGAACAGGTAGCTGCGTGGTCCCTGGCTTCCCTCGGCCACCGTAATCTCACGCCAGGCCTCCTCCGTGATGGCATCGGCCCGCTCCGCCATCGTCCGACGCTGCCCGCTGCGGAGCCTCGGCTTACGGGGACGCCCGAATCCCTGATACTCCACACTGGTCCAGGCAGGCTCCGGCGGCCACATCGTAAAGCCGGACGGAACGTCCAGCACGTACCACATCCCCAAGGCCGCCAGGCCGTCGCGGAATGACGGCGACATACCGAAGGCATCGTCCGCAGCGACCCATCCAGCCTTCAGGTGGCCCCGCTCCTGTGCCCGCCCCACCATCTCCAAGGCCAACTCCGTCTTCGACCGGTAGCCCCGCCTATCCTCCGGCACACCCGCCGCCTCACACCGGTCTTTGTCCGAGGTCCAACTCTCCGGCAGATACAGCCGTTTGTCCACCAGGGCCCGTCCCAACGGGCTGACATAGGCCAAGAACATTCCGGCCTGGCAGTTAGCCACCTTCCCCAGCCTCCCGCAGTACTGCCGGGCCACTCCCGCCGACTTCCGTCCCTGCTTGGGAAAGTCGCTGCCGTCCAGCACCCACACCCCTTCCGGATGCTCCAGCCGGGTTCCCAGGTACTCCTGCAGCCGTCCTATAATCGCCTCATCGTCCCAGGGAGAATCAGTGAGAAACCGCTGCATCCCTCGGGCAGACCCCGGAACCGTCTCCGACAGGTTCTCAGCGTTGCGCCGCTCCCCTGACTGTACCAGCAGGGCCTGGAGATAATGACCGCTGTGCTCCCGCGTCTCCCGGCGGCCAAACAGCGAAGCGAAGTAAGCGTGAAAATCCCCAAAGGCCCCGTACACCTGTTCGAAAGCTGCCGCATCCACATCCCCACCTCACCTGCCTGTTCCCTCTCCAGCTACACAGTCATCCTATCAAACTAACTGACGTTGTAATACTAGGACTTTGTATTCGTACCTCACCATCTCATTCCCTCCTGCCATCCTTCTGTCCACACACGACGTTAGGTTGTCTTAGGTGGAGATGCGAAGTTGACAGTGGTCGCATGCTCGACTGATGGGCATGAGTTGGCCCACCTTTTCGCAATGGCTGCACCCGAACCTCCCGAATACCCACAGGGCCGGGTCAAGCGCCGCAGACGTGTTGGCTATTTCGGGCGGACCTCCTATTCTCGTTCTGGCTACGGCTGCGCGCCAGGCGTCCTGGATCACTTCCCTGGCTTCCCTTTCCGCCATATCCAGAGTGTCCACGACCCCGAGGTTTTGCGTAACACGGCGAACATGCACGTCCACCGAGACAGGCATAACGTCCATGCCGTCTATCGTGGCCCCGCCTGGACGCGCAAGCATACGCACCCACATTGGCCCAATCCTCGGACCCCTGAGCAAGGGGAACAGGGATTGCCCCCTGTACTTGGTACGCAGGTAGCTGAGCAATTCTCCGGCGTTCCCAACGCCGGAATCCACTGCCCGGCTTACAGGGTTTCCTCCTGCCGCAAGACTGCGGGCAATTATGTGCCAGCCGGAGGAGTCTGGGCCATGACGTTGGCTCACTCCGTATTGGGCCAGCCTCGCGCGGAGCATGGAGATCGGCATCGCTGATGCCTCAGCGGGGTCAAACAGCTCTGGGCAGGCTTGAAACAGCTCGCCCCCGTTATTCCAAAGCCGCGTGGCGTCCCGGGCGCGGTCCATCGCCGCAACGAATGTCAGAAACAGGCGCACGGTTCGGAGAGGGGCGCCTGAATTGCGCAGGCGCGTTGCTTGTTCGCTCCCCGGCATTTGCGACCGTAAGCTGTCTGGCGCCACGTCCCTGGCGGACAGGTCGAACCGGTCATTGTAGAAGTCGCTGGCGATTGCCTCAGCCACGACGGCCGCGTGGTGGATGTCCCGTACGCGCATCGAGTACCCCCTCAACTTCCACGAGGACACGAAGCCATATGTTCTCGATACCAGGCAATTTGACTGCCTGTGCCCACCACATGTTCCAGTGGACGGCGAACGACCGCGCCGGCGACGCGAAGACCGTTCTCCAAGCCAGATTCCACGTAAGGTTTGCCCGCGTGGACCTCAATAGTCTTTCCATCCAGTGTTTGAATCTGTGCCGCAAGGTCATTCAAGACTCCTCGCGACCACTCGCGACGCTTAGCGGTAGAGAGATCGGCCAACGCCAAATCATATGGCTCAATCCAGGTGTCGGGAGCTAGTAGTCCAACTTCTTTGAATTGATGGTCTATGGAGTTCGCAACCTGAAGGGAGAGCAGCATTGCCCAAGTATCGCCGGGTGATCACACCAATCTCGGCTACTCCTCATTTCAAAGATTTCGGACTGCTAGGGCCGGCCTAATTCCCGTTCGTCGTGGTAGCGCTCGGTTATCGATTGCTCGGCGCGTTTGCTGTTGACGGCGATGAATTCTTCCAGGCGCCGGATCTCCGCCGCGGTTTCTTGGCCCCCGTCCGCCATGCGCCGCTTCAAATCGGCCAGGGTGGTGCGGGCCTCGTCCACTTGCTTCAAGACCACCAGCGCCTCCAGCTCCTGAGACGCGGTGCTCTTGATCCGGATCAACCGCCCACGGACGGCTTCGGCGTCTGCCAGCCGCTCTTCGATCTCCCCCATGGCAGCCAAGGACGCCTCCAATCCGGCCTGTCCGTAGACCGCTTGGCGGGGCACCCGCCGCAACTGCTGGCGAAACTGGCTGACCTGGGCGTCCAATTGGCGTTCCCGGTCTTCGATCTCGGCCAGCCTGATACGGAGATTGGCCATAGCAAGGTCTAGCTGCGATACGGACAACTTGTCACCCCCCTGTCCGGCCGTTACCCGCTGAACCCCACCTGGGGAAGAAGCTCGGCCAAGGCCTCCAGAACCTCCTCGATGTCCTCCTCGGACACATGCCCAAGGTGGCCTATGCGGAAGATGCTGCCGCTCAATTTGCCTTGGCCGCCGGCCAACACCACGTTTTTCTCTGTTCGGAGCAGGCCCATCAACCGCTGGCCGTCCACCCCATCCGGGACCTTTACGGCGGTGACGGTGTCGGAAGCGTAACGTTCGTCATCGGCCAGCAGTTCCAAGCCCAACCGACGGACACCGTCCCTGGTGATACGGCCGATGTTGGCGTGCCGGCCGAAGACGCCTTCCATGCCCTCCTCCAGCAGCTTGTCCAGGGCCAGGCTCAAGCCGTACATGGCGGCCACGTTGGGGGTGAAGGGGGTCTGTCCGCGTTCCAGCATCCGCCTCGCCGCTTCCAGGTCGAAGTAGAACCGGGGCATTTTGGCGGTCTTCTGCTCCTCCCAGGCTCGTTCACTGATGCTTATAAACGCGAGGCCGGGGGGGATCATGAAACCCTTCTGGGAGGCGGTGCCGACCAGGTCGCAGTCCCAGGCGTCTACCGGCAGGGGGATGCAGCCCAGACTGCTGACAGCGTCCACCAAGAACAGCTTGTCGAACTCCTGCTTGACCACCTGGGCGATCTCCTCCACCGGATGGGTAATCCCGGTGGACGTTTCGTTGTGGGTGACCATCACCGCCTTGATCTCGGGGTCCGCTTGTAGCGCCTCACGTATGGCGGCGGGTTCCACGGGGGCCCCCCATTCGAACTCAAGCCGCTTCACGTCCGCGCCGAAGGCGTCGGCCATGTCGGTGAACCGGTCGCCGAAGGAACCGGCGGTGGCGGAGAGTACGCGGTCGCCGGGGGAGAGGGTGTTCACGAGGGCCGCTTCCAACGCGCCGGTGCCCGACGCGGTCAGGATCAAAACGTCGTTGCTGGTCATGAAGACCTGTTGCAACTGCTCGGTTGTCTTGGTGATAAGTTCGTCGAACTCCGGCCCCCGGTGGTTGATCATCGGGTTGGTCATCGCGTCGACGATATCGTCCGGGATGGGCGTTGGGCCGGGAGTCCTCAGGTTCTGGGGCGGGATTCTCAGCATTCTACGGTCCTTCTCGGGTTGAGCGTAAACCCAGCACCGATGAAGCCCGCATCCTCTTGACTGACTTTGGCCGGACACAAGGGTGTACAACGGCGCTGGAGGGAAACGCGATTATCTTAACATATGTCCCAACCGTGACGGGCATTCCCCAAAGCAATGACGAACCCGGAGGGCGCACCCTTGGCGGCTGCGATATACTACCCGCGGCCCGGCATACGAATGGGCCACGGGGACTGGCCGGAAGACAAATACCGCCCTGAATCAAGGTTGGACCAGGTTCGACAGGGAAGGAGGCCCCAAATGGCGCTTGAGTTAAACCCCCACCACACGGCCCTCTTGGCTATGGACTTCGAAAACGACATCGTCCACGAAGAAGGCGCCTTCAAGGACTTCGGTTTCGCCCGGATGGTCAAGGACAACGACGTCCTGGGGAAAACCGGAAGGTTATTGGCCACCGCCCGGAACGCCGGCGTGCTGACCATCTACGTCTCGGTCAAGTTTCGGCCCGGCTACCCGGAACGCCCGGCCAACGCCGGGTTGTGGCAGGGGCTCCACGACGCCAATGCACTCATCGAAGGCACCTGGGGCGCGTCGATTCACGACGCCGTGACTCCCCAAGAGGGCGAGCCGGTAGTGACCAAGCGAGGCGTTTCTGCGTTCACCGCCTCGGACTTGGAGCCCATATTGAAGAACAAGCGCATCGGCACAGTGCTGCTGGCTGGAGTGGCCACCAACTTCGTGGTCGAAGGCACCGCCCGGGAGGCCTGCGACCGCGGTTACAACGTGGTGGTGGTAGGCGACTGTTGCGCCTCGGTAAACCAGGAGGTCCACGACGCGGCCCTCACCGTTGCCCTCCCCTTCCTCTCAACCATTTCCAACCTGGAAGAGGTAGTGGCGGCCTTGGGCTAGAGTCTAAGAACACGGAGAGCCGCGGGTATTTCGCATGCGTTCCAACCAAAGGTCCTCTGTATGCGGGGCGCTCTCTGCGTTTAACAATTGGGAGGTTTCATGGCCCTTATTACTTACTTGAATTTTGGCGGCAATTGCCGGGAGGCGTTCGATTTTTACTGCTCCGTTTTTGGAGGGGAGTACCTGGAGGCGCACACCTTCGGCGAAGGGCCACCGGACATGGGGGTCCCCGAATCGGAGCATAACAACCTCATGCACGCCACCATCTCCGTCGGCGACGGCGTGATTATGGGGAGCGATATGCCATCCAATTTCGGTGCCCCGCCCGTGGTCGGCAACAACTTTTCCATCAGCTACTCCCCCAAGAACCGGGCAGAAGCCGACGAACTGTTCGGAAAAATCTCTGCGGGCGGCTCCGTAACCATGCCTTTGGGCGACCAGTTCTGGGGCGCATACTTCGGCGCCTGCACCGACAAGTTCGGCATCAACTGGATGCTGAACGTCGAAACTTCCGGGGAGTAGTTTAAACGCCGCGCATTCAGAGACCGTCCGATTTTTCGGATTTCGGGCGCAACCCAAGAGTCTCTGGTTGCCCGGCCCTCTCGGCGTTTAATGAGATATAATTCCGATATGACCAACGGGGCGGACGTACTGGAGGGGTTGAATCCGGCTCAGAAAGAGGCCGTCGCGACCGTCGACGGCCCTTTGCTTATTGTCGCCGGACCGGGCAGCGGCAAGACCCGCGTTATCACCCATCGCATCGCCTACCTCGTGCGGGCCTGTGGGGTGAGCCCACACAGCATCCTCGCCATGACCTTCACGAACAAGGCCGCCAAGGAGATGCGCGACCGGCTGGAGCGTTTGGTCGGCCAGCGGAGCAGCGGACTGACCGTCGGCACGTTCCATGCTTTCTGCGCCCTGCTGTTGCGGCGGGACGGTCACCATCTCGGCCTGCCCCACAACTACTCGATTTACGACGCGGACGACCAGACCGCAGCCATCAAGCAGGCCATGGAGTTGGCGGAGCTGGACCCCAAGTTCTATCCCATCAACGCGGTCCGCGGGGTCATCTCCCGCGCCAAGAGCATCCTGCGGGACTCTTACGCCTTGGCCCGCAACGCCGGCGACTACTTCGAGGAAAGTTGTGCCCGGGTATACCGGCACTACGAGGAAATTCTGACCCGCAACAATGCCGTCGATTTCGACGACCTCCTGCTGAAGTCGGTCCAACTATTGCAAGGTTTTCCGGAGGTGCTGAAACGTTACCAGGACCGTTACACCTACGTCCTGGTGGACGAGTTCCAAGACACCAATGTCGCCCAGTACCGGCTGGCCCGGCTGCTGGCGGAAGGTCAGCGCAACATCTGCGTCGTGGGCGACCCGGACCAGTCCATCTACTCTTGGCGCAGCGCCGATATACGCAATATTCTTAGCTTCCAGCAAGATTACCCCAACGCCAAGACCATCTCCTTGGAGCAGAACTACCGGTCCACCTCCACCATCCTGAACGCGGCCAAGAATTTGATCGCGGCCAACGGCCAGCGGATTCGGAAGGACCTTTTCACCGACAACGTCAAGGGCGAGCCCGTGTCCATCCACGAGGCCTACGACGACAATGATGAAGCCGCGTACGTCGTTTCACAGATCAACCGGCTGGTACGGGAAGAGGGATTTAGCTTGGGCGATTGCGCGGTCATGTACCGGGTCAACGCCCAATCGAGGGCCTTGGAAGAGGCCTGCTTGCACCAAGGGATGAAATACCGTTTGGTCGGGGGCGTACGGTTCTATCAGCGGCGGGAGATCAAGGACCTGGCCTCCTACCTTCGGCTGGTCTTCAACCCCCAGGACGACGTCAACCTGGCCCGGGTCATCAATGTCCCGCCCCGCGGGATCGGCGCGAAATCGATGCGGGAACTGGGCGCTTGGGCTGGGGGGGAAGGCATCTCCTTGTTTCAAGCGCTGACACGGGTGGGCGCGGCCCGCAACGAAGGGCAGGCCTGTCCCATACAAGTCACTCCCAGGGCCGCCGCCGCCATGGCGGATTTCGCCGACCGGATTAATCGCCTGGTACGCCTCAGCCAGGAGGCTCCAGTGGTGAGACTGGTGGACCTTGTGTTGGAGGAGACCGGCTTCAAGAAATTCATCCAGGATAGCGACGACCGCCCCGAGGAACGGTGGCAAAACATCCTGGAGTTCCGGGACACCGCCCAAGAATTCAACGCCGAACCGCCGCCCGACGGCTTGGCCACCCTTTTGGAGCGGACCGCCCTGGTGGCCGACGTCGATCGCTACGAGGACGCCAACGACTCGATAACCCTCATCACCCTGCACCAAGCCAAGGGCCTGGAGTTCCCGGTGGTGTTCATGGTGGGTTTGGAAGAAGGCCTGCTGCCCCACAGCCGGTCTATGGACAACGAGGACCAGTTGGAGGAAGAACGCCGGCTCTGCTACGTGGGCATGACCAGGGCCGAAAAGCGACTGTACCTGCTGCGGGCGTTCCGTCGCGGGTTCCAGGGCGGCCGGCAGGCGGGAGTCGCTTCACGGTTCCTTCGTGACATACCGGCGGAACTGGTGGCGTCCGGACGGCTTCCCGACCCACCGGCGCCCCGCCGTGCGGCATGGGCGGATTGGCAGACCGTGGCCGCCGCCGCCGTCCCTCTCCAGAGACTTGCTCTCACAATCGGCGACGGCGTCCGCCACTCCACCTTCGGAGAGGGGGTAGTCACGGCCGTTGACGCCTCGGTTGCCGACACCGAGGTCACAGTGGAGTTCGCCGGCGGCGTCGGAGTCAAGCGCCTGCTTCTCAGCTTCGCTCCGCTAGAGAGACTCGTCGAATAGGCAGGAGATTTTCCCGCATTGAATATCCGGCATATGCGAGAGTCCATCCACCGGACCGTATACGCGCCTGCATTCGAGTTCGCGGTCATCGCCATTATCGTAGCTAATGGCATCCTGCTGGGCCTGGAGACTTCGCCCGCTTTAGCCGACCGGTACGGGGAATGGTTCCACCTCATTCACCAAGCGACGCTCGGCGTGTTCATCGTCGAGGCAGTCCTTAAGATGCTAGCCGTCTCCCCGCGGGTCGATCGGTATTTCCGCGATGGGTGGAACGTCTTCGACTTCTCGATAATCATTTTTTCACTGCTCCCGGCCACCGGCGGCTTTGCCGTAATTGCCCGGTTGGCCCGCTTGCTGCGGCTTCTCCGGCTGATTTCCACCGTCAGGGAACTGCGCTTGATCGTCTCCACACTGGTGCGGTCCATACCCAGCATGGTGCATATCGTGGTCCTGATGGGCATCATGGTCTACATCTACGCAATCATCGGGTACCAACTCTTTCACGAACACGACCCGGCACACTGGCGTAACCTCGGAATCTCCGTGCTGTCCCTGTTTCAAGTGGTGACATTGGAGGGTTGGGTCGAAATCATGGACAAGGCCATGGAGCTTCATCCGCTGGCCTGGATTTATTTCGTCAGTTTCGTGGTGCTTGGTACGTTCGTAGTCGTCAACCTCTTCATTGCGGTGGTAATCAACAACCTCGACGAGGCCAAGCAGGAACGCATCCGCTCGTTGGACCAACCCGAGTCGCGGGAGGAAATCCTCCGCGAGCTCCGTTCGACCCAAAGGGCGCTGCGACGGTTGGAAGAACGGCTGGAGCACCCTCCCGACTAGACGCCTGCTTCGATACGGACCGATAGACGGACCAATAGAGTCACCGGTAGTCAGCGCCCCTCCCGGCAGGCCGTCTCCCTATCCGCTACCTCGGCGATCCTCCGCTCG
Organism: Dehalococcoidia bacterium; assembly: GCA_965222595.1. GTDB lineage: Bacteria > Chloroflexota > Dehalococcoidia > Lucifugimonadales > UBA3495 > VXOI01. Next base: position 10,653 of record CBDCUJ010000009.1, read on the forward strand.
ACTACCGTCTGCAACTGGCTTGCTTCCGTGTAGTTTGCCGGCACCACCTGGTGCACCCGGCCGTCGCGGCGGAACTGTTCGGCATTGGCGGGAGCATCTGGCGTGGCGGGGTCGAAGACGGCGATTGACAAGCCGCCCTGGTCTGTCACAACACGGAAGCAGGGCACGTCGGTCGAGCCGTCGCCGATGTAGACCATGTTCTCGAAGGGAATAGGCCGCTCGTTTCCGGGAACGACCGCGTTGATTCTTGTGTTGTCGCTCAGGTCGTGGGCGCCTTTGTTGATGCGGAACAGGTACTGGGTCTTGTTGGTGTAGTTGATGGCCAAGGCCGGCCAATTGGCGACGCCGTTCTCGTCGAACATGAACTTCGACGCGTAGATAGCTTTGAACGCCCCGGCGATGGGCGAGCCCTCGATGATCTCGGCGTTGCCCGAGGACACCAGGTAGTGTTCGACAGCCACGCCCGTTCCCCGCCCATACTCGCTAATGCGGCCGAACCATTCAGTGACTCCGGGGAAAAGCCTGATGCCTTCTCCCCGCTTGCGGAAATCGCCCCTGCGGACGGGCACACCGGCGGCCCGGGCCTTCTGCAACATGAGGTACATGTACATGAGGATACCGTCGGCTTGGTGGCGTTTGGACAACTGGTTTACTTCCCGCCAAAACTCTGGCGGTTCCATCCCGATGTCCGGGATAAACTGGTGTTCCTGCATGTTGCCAGGCGCGAGGGTGCCATCGAAGTCGTAAACGATGGCCATGGGCTTGGACATGATGACTCTGCCTATTCACCGCCCGCGAATTCCGTGTTGCTAAACAGGCGCGGCACTTCGATTTCGTCGGCTCTTCCCAGTACTTGGGCCAAGTCGTAAGAAGCCTGAAGCATGTACCAGGTGGTCGCCCCTCCTCCGAACGCCTTGTCGAGGCGTACGGCCATCTCCGGCGAGATTCCAGAACGGGCGTTTACCAAGTCAGACAATTGCCTGCGACTAACCCCAAGATGGCGGGCGGCCTCGGTCACACTGAGTTTCAATGGCTCCAAGCAATCATGCCTCACCGATAGACCCGGATGGGGCGGGTTCTTCATTGGCATAGTTTGTCTCCTTCTAGTGGTAGTCCACTAGTAGTCCGTCAGTGTTGCATTGATGGGTAGAGGGATTTTAGTTTGATGCGCGCATCCGAGGTGGTGAAGCGCCAGTCCACCCGTATTGCGTCCCGGTTGCGCTGTTGCTGCCACGCTCCCACCTCCCGCCGCAGAGCGCTTTGGTCGGGAATACGGCGGTCCAAGCATTGCCGGGCCATCACCCCGATTTCGATCTCGGCCATATCCAGCCAACTGCCATGCTTGGGAGTGTAGTGGACCTCCAACCGTTCGGCGATGCGCCGCGCTTCGGCAGGTTCAAAGGCTTCATACAATGAGGCTGGGTGGTGGGTGTTCAAGTTGTCCATCACCAGCACAATACGGTCCTTGTGCGGGTAGTCCTCGTCCACCAGTTGCTTGACCACCCGGGCCCAATCGGCTTTCGTGCGCCGGTCCGTCACTTCCACCCGGCGCCACCCTTCCAGCGGAGCGAACAACATGAAAAGGTTGCTCACCCCGTTGCGCTCGTATTCGTAATCGTAGGAGCCCGCCGCCCCAGGCCAGGCCGGACGCGGCCGGCGCGTCTCTTTCACCTGTTGCTTGCTGGTCTCGTCCAGGCAGACCAGAACTTCGTTGTCCCCATACTGGCGCTGATAGACTTCCAGCACGTCTTCCATCGCACAGACGAACTCGGCGCTGCCTTGCGGCGGGATGCACCAGCACTCTTTCAGCCAGGGCTTGAGTTCGTTTTTTGAGCGTCTGGCGCACTGTTTCAGGGCTGATGCTCTCCACTATCTCACATTCGACCAGCCGGTCGGCCAACAGTTTCAGCGTCCAACTGGCCCGGCCCTCCGGCGGTTCTCCGCAGGCCAAGGCAATCAGGTGGGCTTCCCCTTGACCGTCCAGCCGCTTCTCCCTCCGGTTCAGTTGCTCCTTGCGCCCCAAGGCCCGCTCCAGACCCTCTTCCACGCACCGCCGGCGCACCCGTTCCACCGTCGCACGGCCAATCTGTAGAACCCGGGCAATGTCTTCATCCTTCATGACCCCGTCCGCATGGGCCTCATCACTCAGCAGCAGGATGCGCCCGTGGGTCTGCTTGTAAGCCGCCGCCCGGCCACGGGACACCAATGTCTTCAGTTCCTGCCGCTCCTCCGCACTCAGCTTGACCCGGTATCTCTTCATCGCCATCCCCTCCTCACACGCCCAATCCTCTTCGCCCTGTGCTTGGTAGAATACACTTGGTCAGTACTCAATTCAAAGATGTTGGACTACTAGGTTCACGTCGCATACGTCGTCACCGTCGAACCGGAAGATAATTCGCCAATTACCTGATACGCTGACCGCCCAATATCCGTGGAGCCGTCCTCTCAGGAGGTGTAATCGGAATCCTGGCAGGTTCATATGAGTCGGCTGCGTAGCGTTATCAAGGCGGCCCAAGATACGTTCTAACTTGTTGGCAAGTGCCGGAGGTACCCCTCGCCGAGTTCCATTTCCATATAGTAGTCGTAGCCCCTGGTGGCGGAAGCTGACAATCATACGACAAAATTGTAATCTGTTACTACTCACCGCACAACGATCAGTTCGCCAGAAGAGTCTGCGGAAGGTCTGCCGACTAAAATTCTGCGCTCTCTGTGTTCCCCGTGGTGAATGATGTATTATAGGCCACGATTTACCGGTATAGGAGACGACTCGTGAAAGCCGCTGTCCTCTATGAAACGAAACAACCTCTGGTGCTGGAAGACGTGGAGCTCGACGATCCCAAGGAGGGAGAGGTCTTGGTCAAGATCGGGGCCGCTGGCATCTGCCGCAGCGACCGCCACTTCATGCACGGCGACGCACCCATCGCACTGCCCGTGGTGCTGGGCCACGAAGGCGCGGGGACCGTCGAAAGGGTGGGCCCCGGCGTCACGACGGTGCGGCCGGGCGAGCAGGTGATCCTCTCCTTCGTACCCGCCTGCGGCCGTTGCCATTCCTGCCTGGAAGGCAACTCCCAAGTCTGCGACACCCACATGGCTACGGGGCCTAATATGCTGGACGGCACCTGCCGCCTGCACATAGGCGACCAGTACATCCATCATATGGGCAAAGTCGCCTGCTTCGCCGAATACGCCGTGGTCCCCGAAATGGGCTGCGTATCCGTAGAATGGCCTATTCCCATGGACAAGGCCGCCCTCATCGGTTGCTGCGTGCCCACAGGTGTCGGCGCCGTGGTGAACAGCGCCCGGGTCCGCCCCGGCAGCAGCGTGGCAGTCGTCGGCTGCGGCGGGGTCGGCCTCAACGTTATCATGGGCGCCGCTTTGGCCAACGCCAGCAAGATCATTGCCGTCGACCTGAGAGAGAGCCAGTTGGAATTCGCCATGAAGTTCGGCGCGACCCACATGGTGAACGCCTCCGACCGCGACCCGGTGGAGCAGGTAAGGGAGATCACCGGCGGCCGCGGCGCGGACTATACCTTCGAAGTAGTCGGGGCTTCCTCGACGATCAAGGCCGCCTACGACATGGCCGGGAAGAGCGCCACGGTCACCCTGGTGGGCATTGCCCCCTTCGGCGCCGAGGCGCCCCTGGACGCCGTGGACATGGTGCGCAACGAGAAGACGGTCCGGGGCACTTACTACGGCTCGACTCACGCCAAGGTCGACATGCCCAAATTCGCCGAGCTCTACCGGTTGGGCAAGCTCAACTTGGACGACCTGGTGGTGCGCCGCTACTCCCTGGACCAAGTGAACGAGGCTTACGACGACATGGACGCCGGCGAAATCGGCCGGGGCGTCATCGTCTTCTAAGGAATCCCCTCTCTCTCTGGGAAAGGGTTAGGATAAGGGCGTCCCCGTCCCCAAAAACTCCTCCCCTCGGGGGGAGGGTTAGAGTGGGGGGTGAAACGCTGCCCTCAAACACCGTTGAGGTTACCGCCGCGGGAATGACAAAATGAGCAATATAACCGTAAAACTGGTGGAAACGGAAGAAGACATGGAAGCGGCGGTTGGAATCCGCTTCCGTGTCTTCGTAGACGAGCAGGCCGTCCCGCCCGAGATCGAACTGGACGAGTACGACGCCCAAGCTACCCACGCCATCGCGGTGGAAGACGGAGACGCCAGGGGCACCGGACGAATGTTCCTGGAAGATGGTGCAGCCCGCATCGGCCGCATGGCCGTGGACAGCGGGCATCGTCGTCGCGGAGTAGGCGGTCTGATACTGCGTTTCCTCGAAGATGAAGCTAAGATTCAGGGCGCGACCGAAATCGTCCTCCACGCCCAGGACTACGTCAAAGCCTTCTACGCCGCCTACGGGTACACCGAGCACGGCGGGACGTTCATGGAGGCCGGCATCCTGCACGTCGAGATGCGGAAGGGGCTTTAGGGGGTGTCCTAAGTGCCATCGCGTTCGGGTCGAGAAACACCCGTCATTCCTGCAAAAACTGGAATCAGAGAACTCTGCCAATGGAAAATTAACATACGCGAGGGATTCTGGGCTCAGGGTTCGTGGGAATTACGCATTGAAGGCATATTCCACTGGGTGCAAAGACTCTGCAATCGTCCTGGTTTCAGACCCGCTACTTCCACGGATAGTAGACTCGGCAGTTAAGCAATTCGAGGGTCTCCAACCCCCTGTCGAATGCTCGTCTCTTACCCCATACGTCGACTTCGATTTCCACCAGATGCCCGACGGCGGTGAAGTGTAGGTTACGCCCCGCACCTCCCTCTGCCAATGCTTCCGCGTATTTTTGCCACCGGTCCAACTCCCTGCTTAAGTCTCCGAGGTCGACATATGAAACTTCGTCAAACATGCGTTCCCAAGTCGGCCTCGCGCATTGCGGTAATGTCCACTCAGGGTTATGCCCGAAGAAGGCCGATTGTTCCGCCTGCAGTTCTTCGAGTTCCTTTTCAACCAGCGCACTTTTGGATAAAAGAGACTCCCACACCTCAGCATCCGGGTTCCCACAAGCGGTGGTAGGTCCGAGTGCCGCGAGGCACGCAGTGAGCAGCGCTACGAGGCGGATTGAAGCCACTTTAAGAACAGTCCTGGGCCCACCACCGTAGTAACGCTTCCGACCGTCGGGTGCGTCGTGCTCCGGAAGGTCATCTCAACGTCCCTGACCTCGAACGCACGTAGGCAGGCTCGAGAAGGACATTGCGTCTTAGCCGGACGATTTGGGAAATCTCGTCCTTTCCGTCATGTGGTGTTCTCCGTGTGAACCAACACTCTGGATTCGTTTCTGGTTTCCTAATGCCATCCCGGTGGAGTGTAGCAGCTCGGGTGCCACCCTCGGGGCCGCCTATTTAAGCAGGCCGTTCACTGGCACTAGCCGCTGATTGTATGGGTCAACTCCCAGGAACAGCCCTTCCAGCGTGTAGGCGCCCAGCAGCGGGGACATCCCTTCTTCGCCGAAGATGACCCAAGTGATGGTTTCCCGCCCTTCCGCTTGGGCTGTTGCCTGCGCCATGTCGAGCCGCGCCTGCTGGCCGCTGGCGTATTCGAAGGTTTCCTGGCGGGTGGGGCTGATGCCCAGACCATTCAGTAGCGTCCGGGGTATGACCGTTGTTGTCGCGCCAGTATCAGCCATAGCCTCGACTTCCTGAAAGCGCGTTCCGCCCAGGTCTCCGATGCGGATAGTTACGTTAAAGGTCCCCATTGGCGCAATCCTCATTGCTTGTGGCAATTCCCGGTTGAGTTTCGCATTGTGAGGGTGTGGGAAGTCCAATGCGCCCGGCTGCGTTTGTGGAGTAAAACGGCCCTTCCCACGCCTTCTTAATGTGACTGTATTATCCTACGCGACGCCCGCAGGCCGCAGCACGCTCTCGATTACCTTTACTTCGATTTTGGCGAGGTGGCTGGTTGGACGGTCGCCCAAGGCCCTGCGCTCGTCAGACGCGAAGTAGGCCGCCTCTTTCTCGGGAATTTCCTCGGCGCTGTTGAAGCTGCGAATCCAGATGAACTCGTTTCGGTCGGCGTTGACCCAAGTGGCGGAGATGGGCATCCCGATCTTGTCGTGAATCGGGCGTATCTCCTCGTCGAACACCTTCAGCCAAGAGTCCATCATTCCCCGGTTGACGGTGTAAGTCCGTAGCTGCGAAACCATTAGCTGCCTCCTAGAATCAGCAAAATCTCCGTGCCTTCCGAATACTCTGGGGTGCGAGTCAGGAGACGGCGTAGCGGTCCAACGCTCCCTGATCGAACGCCAACCCCAAGCCCGGCTTGTCCGGCACTTCAAGGTTGCCGTCGGCTAGTCTAGGGGTCTCCTCGAAGAGCTCCAGAGTCCAAGGCATATACTCAATCGTCAGGCCGTTGGGTATGGCGGCCATCAGTTGGATGTGTATTTCCGGCACAAGGTGGCTCACTACGGGCATGTTGAACACTTCGGCCATGGCTGCGACCTTCCGCCACGGCGTGATCCCGCCGACTCGAAGCAGGTCGATCATGACGATGTCGACGGAGCCGTTCTGGATTAGCTGGCGGAAGGGGTTGACGCCGTAAACGTACTCCCCGGCGCAGATGGGAGTGTAGAGGGCGTCCGCCACCTTGGCCATGCCTTGGTAGTCGTCGTGGGTCACCACATCCTCCAGCCAGAGCAGGTGGTAGTCCTCCACTTGATGGCCGATATCAATGGCCTGGTTCACGCTCCAGAGTTGGTTGATGTCGCACATCAGGTCGATGTCGTCGCCCACGGCGTCCCTCAGCACCCGGATGCGCTCCACCTCCCGGCCGGCGGTGGGTTCGGCCCCCATCTGGGTCTTCATCTGCCGGAACCCTTGGTCCACCAGCATGGGCCCGATCTCGGCCAAGCGCTCCACGTTCACCGGGCGCATGAGGGCGCCGCTGGCGTAGGTGGGCACCCGCTTCCGGTAGCCCCCGAGAAGCGTCGAAACCGTCTGGCCCAAGGCCTTGCCCTTGATGTCCCAGAGGGCGATGTCGACAGCGGCCAACGCCAAGCTCAACACGCCGCCGGGCCCCGAGCCGGTGGTGGCGTCCTTGAGGCCTTCGACGATTCCCTCGATTTCCATAGGGTCTTGGCCAATGGTCAACTCGGCCAAGGAGTCGACCGCCGATTTGAGAGCGGGGAGCAGCGGACTGAGCCCCAGTGCCGGAATGAATGTGAGGCCGATGCCGTCGATCCCTTCGTCGGTGGTCATCTCCAGGGTGACGAACCCCCGTTGGGCGCCGGTGTCCGGGAGGCTGTCGGCCAGCGGGTCTCTGGCGGGGGTACGCAGGACCCGGGTGTTGTAACCTGAAATTTTCATGAGCATTCATCCGTAAGCGAGTGGCCGGGAACGGCCCTAATTCTACCACGACCGGTACAGATGGTTGACCGACCGGTTGCTTGACCGTACAATACTAAACACGGTTTAGTATACGGGGTTTAGCATGGCTGGCATGGAGCATGAGGTGTACTGGGAGAACTTGGTCAAGAGGAGCGTCTGCCGGTTCTTGTTGCTCTCCCAACTGGCGAAGGGGCCCGTCCACGGCTACAGGGTCAACCAGGCAATGAAGGAAGCCTGCCAAGGATGCTGCGAACCTACCGAGGCTATGGTGTACTCCACCATGAAGGAACTTCAAGACGACGGCTACGTGGAATTCCGCATGGAGGAACACCAAGGCCGCAACCGGCGCATTTGCTGGCTGACCCCGTCCGGTACCGACGCGTTCCAAGCGGCCGCCAGAGTATGGCAGAAGATGCTGCCGGCGGTTCAGGGCTGCGTGGCGCAGGCCCTGCCGGAAATTAACAAGGGGGAATCCCAATGGCTACCAATCAAGACGAAATAAAGGAACTGGTCAAGGAGACCTACGGCGCCCGGGCCCTACGAGTAATCGAGTTGTTGCCGGCCTCGCAGGCAGCGGAGCACGACCACTCCAATGGCTGCGGTTGCGAGACTGCCGCTTGCTGCGGCATCGAAGACCTCGACCACGCCATGCGGCTGTACACGGGGGGGCAGTTGGCCGGGCTGCCCACCGAGTCCATCGCCGCATCCGCGGGCTGCGGCAACCCGACGGCGCTAGCCGGACTCAAGACCGGCGAGCGAGTGCTGGATCTGGGTTCCGGCGGCGGCATCGACTGTTTCCTGGCGGCCCGCGAGGTAGGCGAGACTGGCCGCGTCACCGGCTTGGATATGACCCCCGCCATGTTGGAACTGGCCCGAAAGAACCAGGCCAACCTCGGTCTGACCAACGTGGAGTTCGTTCAGGGGGAGATGGAGGCGATGCCGCTGCCTGAGGACTCCTACGACGTCATCATTTCCAACTGCGTAGTCTGCTTGTCTCCCGACAAGGACGCCGTGTTCAGCGAGAGCTTCCGGGTACTGGCGCCCGGCGGAAGGATTCACTTGTCCGACGTGATGGCCTTGACCCCCGAAGGACCCTCCGTGACCGACGCCCAAGCCTGGGTGTCCTGCACGGCCGGCGCGGAATATACCGAGGTGTACTTGGGGCGGCTGGCGAAAGCCGGCTTCCGGGACATCGAGATAACGGGCCAAGACTATGAATTCCGGGACGAGAACGAGGAGAGGCCGCCGACCAATACGGTGAGCTGCAAAGTCGTGGCCTACAAGCCGGGGTAGCGGGCGGGCGGGCGGAAACCCGGTGCGGCCAACGCCATCAGCATCCAGACACCAGTCAGGTCGGTAAGAAAGAACTCTCTCGTGACCAACGCTGTTCGTGCGCATGTAGGACTTAGAAACTATCTCAAAACTGCCGGCCCGCCCTACCCGTCTTTCCCGCGAAAGCGGGAATGTGGATTCACATTTCAAGTGCAACACCTGATTGAAATAGATTTCAGCTGGAGTGAGGTTGCCCAAGCACCTGCGTGGGGTGTTGTTGTCGGCCTCGGTCAATTGGGCCATCCGCAGGTCCGGCAGTGCCGACAGATCCGTCCGACGGGGCAGGTAGCGGCGCAGCCGGCCGATGCGGTTTTCCACCCCGCCCTTCTGCCAAGGGGAGCGGACATCGCAGAAGAAGGTTTCGATCCCCAATTGATGCAGTTGGTAATGCCGGGCGAACTCGGTGCCGTTGTCAAAGGCCACCGTCCGGCGCCACCCGGCGGGGAAAGGGGCCAGCAGCCCGGCCATGGCTTGGGCGACTGGTTCCGCCGCCTTGCCCGGCACCCTGACGGCAGCCAGCAGGCGGGAATGCCGCTCCTGCATCACCAGGAGGGCCTGCCCATGGTTGCCGAAGAGCATCAGGGGCCTCCCAGTGTCCCGGAGAGGTGCGGTCATCGGCCTCCTCAGTTCGCTGGGACAGTGGGCGGCGGTGGGCGATGAAAGAGGCAGGGCTGCCGCCTTTGCGGCCCCGCCAGCCCCGCTTGGACTTGGCCCGAGGCAGGTAGTGACGCCAGTTATAGTTCTTGGTCCGGGCCAGCTGGGCGTATATGAAGCGGTAGATGGTCTCGTGGGAAATGACGGTGCCGCCGGATTCCAGGGCAAATCGTCCGGCCACCTGCTGGGGAGACCAACCGGGGAGACCAACCTTGGTGGAGACGGGCGAGGACCTGTTCCCGGAGCAGGGGGTCCCGGTCCAGACGGGAGCCTTGCCAGCGGCGGGCGCGGGCCTGCTGCTGGGCGTAGGAGGGCCGGCAACCCTGGGTCTTGGAGCCGTTTCGCCTCAACTCCCTAGCCACTGTCGATGGCGAGCGATCCAGACTTGCCGCGATTTGGCGGACTGAGTGTCCCTCGGCGCGTAGACGGGCCAGTTCACACCGCTCCTCAATGGTGAGGTGCTGATATCGAGTTCCCATGGCAACACCTTAACTCGGTGTTGCACTTCGTTTCTGAGTTTAGAGTATCCACGCGCTAGCCGGAAGATTGGCGGCCTCTCAGCAAATCTCCCGGGTCTTGTGAGATAGTTTCTTAAAAGGGAGTTGAAACGAGTACATCGGGGGTTAGGTTACGGGATCAGTAGAGAACCGCTTCCCGAGTCATGGCAATGCATGTTAACCGGTGATGTACGTGTGGGTGATAACCTCCCAAAGGTGACCGTTCTCGCAGTCGAAGTAGAAGCCACGTCCTTGGTGCTCGTAGTTGATCTCGCCGTCTGCCTGCGAACGTGGCCCGCTCCCGAAGGATATACCCTCGTCCTTTACGCGCTGTAGCACCGCATCGAACTCCTCGTCCGAAGCCAGGAAGGCGTAGTGATTGGAGCGTGGGTTGTCCGAGTTATCGAAGTCGAGTGTCAACGTATCGTTGACCTTAACAGGCGCGAAGTGACCCCAGAGCCCCTCGTACTTCAGTCCGAATATGCGGGCGATGAACTCTGCGGACTTCACCTTGTCATAGGCGGGCACGATCGTGTGGTCTAGCTGCAAAGGCATAGCGGTCCTCCTATAAGCAAATGGAATGCCGAGCTTGTTTCAAGGGTTGTGGAAATCGACTTCCAGGCCACAAACCGATCACCCCTCCTTGGCGCTCTTCCGTTGGGCGGAAATGGACCAGCGACCCGGCCCCAAACTGCGCTCCATCCGCCAACAGGCAAATCAAGTCCTGCCCCCATTCAACGGAAACCAGCATTGTTCCAGCCTCAGGGGCACATTGTACACCGGTGATCAGCATCGGTATGCCCGCCACGGGCCGTTCAGATGGTGGACCAAGCGTTACCGTACTACAAACCTTCGAGTGGGTGGTGGGGCTGTGAGCTCCCCAATAAAGGAATGTTCGAGCCTAGTTTGGTGGGCCTACACGTACCGTACTGCGAACTTTTGAGTGGGTGGTTGAGTTGTAGCCATCTGCATAAGCAGCATAAGGGAGAGCAACCTCTCCTCGCCTGCGGGCATCCCGCCTTCGCCCGCAATAGCCACTCCCTCTTTTACCGAGGGCTGCTACGGGCGAAGGCGGGTCAGTCGGCCGGGGTGGAGACGCTGACGCCATCTGTCCATTTGCCTATGTTACCCCATCCTCGCCAAAGGCCCCCACCGAGTAGAGGCAGCTTTGCCCAGCTTCCAGACCACTAGCCGCGTCCAAGTACTCGGCGGCTCCATCGTTATCGGCGTTCTCCACCCGGCGGCCCACCCGGTAAAAGGCGCCATCTCCGGCTCCGACAGAGGCTTCCCAGGTCAGCAGCGCCGAGTCGTCGGACTGAAGGGCTGTCCGGACATTGCCGTGCGCGCTGGTCTCCCGGCTACTCCCCCGTCGTCGCAGTCATCACGGCCAGCACGTTGTCCTCGCCGTCTTAGGCGGTGATCCGGTATTCGTACCGGGTGTTCTCCTCCACGTCGCCGTCGAAGAAAGCCGTTGCGATGAACCACCCAGGAAGCAACTGGCCGTTCTTCTGCACCGTATAGTGCTTCGCCCCGTCAACGTCGTCCCACTTTACCCTGACCCGGCCCTGGACGAAGTAAGCTGTAGCCTGGTAGGAACCAGCCGCATCTGCCGGCTCCTCCTGCCCGCTGTCACCGGCTTCCGCCTCGCCCCCGTTGGCCGGGGCGGGGTCGGACGGCGGGTCGGGGCTAGCGGTGGTCACCGTGGCCGCCTTAGACCAGGCCCCCCATCCCTCGTCGTTCCTTGCCCGCACCCGCACGTCATACGACGTTCCGGCGGTGATGCTCTGCCCGCTCCGGTCCACCACGTTGTAGCCGGTTACGGTCCCCCTCTTCGTCGGCTTAGCGTCGGCGTAGGCCGAATCTGCCTCCGAGCTCAGCTTGTATTGAATGCCGTAGCCGCTGATGGCGGAAGAACCCGCCGCCGGCTCCGTCCAGGTGATGCGGAAGGAGGTCTGCTTGATGTTGCTAATCTCCGGCGCGTCCGGCTGGCCCGGCGGCGTGTCCGCCACGTCGTCAACATTGATGGTCACGGCGATGCTGGCGGACAGCCCGCCACTATCGGAAGCAGTTACCGTTACCGCGTAGGAACTCTGGTTCTCGTAGTCCAGTGCGCCCTTGGTCTGCAACTGGCCGGTCTTGGAATCAACGGCGAAGTGACCGTCGTCGGCAGTGCTGCCCAAGGTGTAAGTCAGCGTGTCCCCGGCGTCTGGGTCGGTGGCCGTCACCGGGCTGCCGATGTCCGCCCCCGTCGCCGTGTTCTCGGCCACGCTGACCTCTAGCGTGCTGTCGGCGAAGGACGGCGGATTGTTGGCCGCCGGAGCAGGGCTGGCGGTGGCCGCGATGGCCGGGGCAGACCAGGGGCCCCACCCCTCGGCGTTCCTGGCCCGCACCCGCACGTCATAGGACGTTCCGGCGGTGATGCTCTGCCCGCTCTGGTCCACCACGTTGTAGCCGGTTACGGTCCCCCTCTTCGTCGGCTTAGCGTCGGCGTAGGCCGAATCTGCCTCCGAGCTCAGCTTGTATTGAATGCCGTAGCCGCTGATGGCGGAAGAACCCGCCGCCGCCGCCGTCCAGGTTATGCGGAAGGAGGTCTGCTCGATGTTGATAATCTCCGGCGCGTCCGGCTGGCCCGGCGGCGTGTCCGCCACGTCGTCAACGGTGACGGTTACGGCGATGCTGGCGGTCAGCCCGCCGCCGTCGGTGGCGGTTACCGTAACCGTGTAGGAGTCTTTGGACTCGTAGTCCAAAGCCCCACTGGTCTGCAACTGGCCGGTCTTGGAATCAACGGCGAAGTGACCGTCGTCAGCAGTGCTGCCCAAGGTGTAAGTCAGCGTGTCCCCGCCGTCGGGGTCGGTGGCGGCAACGGCATCGCCGATGTTCGTGCCGGCTGCGGTGTTCTCCGCCACGCTGACCGTCGCGGCGCTGTCGGAGAAGCTGGGCGCGGCGTTGGCCGCCCGCTTCTCCTTTTCCGCCGACGCGGCGGCGGGAATGGCTACACTGACGCCCTCCGCCCATGGCCCCAGCTTGGCTCCGCTCCCGGCGAAGGCGCGCACCGAGTAGATGTAGCTCTGCCCGGCTTCCAGGTCGCCGCCCTCGTCCCGGTACTCGGCGTCACCGTCGTTGTCGGTGTCTTCCACCCGGCGGGCGATGACCTGGTAACCGCTGTCCGCAGTGTCCACCCGACGGCGCACCCGGTAGAAGGTATCGGCTCCGGCTCCGGCCGGCGCGTCCCAGGTTATCAGCGCTGAACCGTCGGACTGCAACGCCGCCTGGACGTTGCCCGGCCGCCCCGTTTCCTCCATGTCGTCAACTTTGATGGTCACATCTATGCTGGCGGACAGCCCGCCGCCATCGGTGGCGGTGACCGTTACCGTGTAGGAGTCAGTGGACTCGTAGTCCAACGCCCCGCTGGTCTGCAACTGGCCGCTGCTGGAATCTATCGTAAAGTGGCCGGCGGCGGCGGTGCTGCCCAGGCTATAAGTCAGAGCGTCGCCGTCGGAGTCGGTGGCCGTCACCGGGTCGCCGATGTCCGTACCGGCGGCGGTGTTCTCGGCCACGCTGACCTCTAGCGCGCTGCTGGCGAAGGCCGGGGCTTCCTGCACGTCGGTCACTGTGATGGTTACGTCCAGGCCGGCCCACAGCCCCGCGCCGTCGGCGGCGATTACCGTCACCGCGTAGGAGTCCTGGGACTCGTAGTCCAGCGCGCCTTTTGTCTTGAGCTGGCCGCTGTCGGCGTCAATGGCGAAGTGGTCGGCATCGGCGCCGCCCAGCAGGTAGATCAGCGTGTCCCCGTCGTCCGGGTCCGTGGCCGTCACCGGGTCGCCGATGTCCGTACCGGCCGCCGTGTTCTCCGCCACCTGGAAGGCTGCCGCGCTGTCTCCGGCGAAGGCCGGGGGACGGTTGTCCCGCACCCCCTGGGTCCACTGGCCCAGGGGTTTCCCGTCTCCGTCGAAGGCCCGCGCCGAGTAGAGGTAGCGTTGCCCGGCTTCCCGGCCGCTACCCTCGTCCCGGTACGCCACCACGCCGTCACTGTCGGCAGCCTCCACCCGCCGGGCGATTACCTGGTAGTTGCTGTCGGCGGCGTCCACCCGGCGCCGCACCCGGTAGAAGGCATCGTCCCCGGCCTCGGTCGGCGCGTCCCAGGTCACCAGCGTCGAGCCGTCCGCCTGGGGCGTCGCCCGGAGGTTGGCCGGCTGTCCCGGCGGCGGCGCCGACCGCCGGAACCGTTGCGTCCCCGGCTCCGCCCCGGTCGCCGCCGCCGATGGCGCAAACCAATAGGGGGTCCCGTAGGCCACTGCGCTGTCCGGCCCCCAGCCGTCGACGTTGCGCGCCCGCACCCGCACCTCGTAGGTGATCAGGGGCGTCAGATGGGTCATGGTGTAGGTTGTAGTACCCGCCCCGGTGATCTTCGCCTTATCGCCGTCGTGATAGTACGTTACCTCGTAGATGCGCAACGGCGGCTTGCCCGTCATGTCGGGAGCGGTCCAGGAGACCTCCAGGCTTCCCTTGTGGGGGACGATGGTCACGCCCGTGGGCGGCCCCGGCGGCTCCGCAACGTCGGTTACCCGGATGATTATCCCGGTCGAGGGCCTGGTATCACTGGGGACGCCGGGGCGAACGGCTGTTATGCGGAGCCGGTAGGTATCCTTGCTCTCGTAGTCCAGCGCGCCCTTGGTAGAAAGTTGGCCGGTAAAGGTGTCGATGTCGAAGTGATCCCCATCGGGCCACTC
>CBDCUJ010000010.1:0-86308 GCA_965222595.1 Dehalococcoidia bacterium
CGAACCCCGACCGGCACCACGCCGAAGCCGCCGCTGCGGCCTGGCCCCGGACCGTCGACTTCTTCGACAAGCATCTGAAAGGCGCGGCAGTGACCGCCTGACGCATATGGCGAGCCATTGGGAGGAGTTGAACGTAGCCGGTGCGTCGATGCCGGCGTACGTCAGCAAGCCGGAAGGCCACGGCGCATCCCCGGCTATGCCGGCTATGGTGGTAATCCATCACGCGGCGGGTGTGGACGAGTTTGTCCGGGAGTTCTCCGACCGCTTGGCCGCGGAGGGGTACACCGCCGTCGCGCCCGACCTGTTCCATCGGATTACCGACGAGATGGCGAAGCGTACCGGCAAGGCCCGCCGTGACCTCCTCAGCGACCCGGAGATAATCGCCGACGTTAACGCGACGGTAGACTTCTTGGCCGGGCGCCCAGACGTCGATTCCGGCCGGTTGGGGATTACCGGGTTCTGCATGGGGGGCCGTGTGACCTGGCTGTCCGCTGCCGCCAACCCAGATTTCAAAGCCGCCGTGTCCCACTACGGGGGCAATATAATGGTCCCTTGGGGCGACGGCGAGCGTTCCCCGTTCGAGTTGAGCGGGGGGATCGGCTGCCCCGTTCTCTTCCATTTCGGAGAGGAGGACGCCAATCCTTCCCAAGGCGATATGCGCGAGCTGGACGGCGAGCTCACCCGGCTGGAGACCCCTCACCGGTTCTACACCTATCCCGGCGCAGGCCACGCCTTCATGAACCATACCGACCTGGCGCGTTTCCACCGGCGTTCGGCGGAGATGGCTTGGGCCCGCACCGCCGAGTTCCTCGCCACCCACCTGAAGCCCGCTGGAGTGTTCCGGTAAGGTGACTCGCGAATCCCACGCCCACCACATCACCATTGGAGGCCGCCATGGCTAGCAGCTACACCGGCAAAGTCGCCGCCCCGGAATTTCCCCAAGGGTTGGAATGGACCAACACCGACCGCCCCATCACCATGGAGGAGCTACGGGGCAAGGTCGTCATTCTCGACTTCTGGACCTATTGTTGAATCAACTGCGCCCATATTTTTCCGCAGTTGCGGAAACTGGAAAAGAAGTACGCCAGTGAGCTGGTGGTTGTCGGGGTCCACTCGGCCAAATTCCCCAACGAGAAAGAGATCGCGAACCTCAGCGCGGCCGTACGCCGCTACGGGCTGGAACACCCGGTCATCAACGACGAGGAGTTCCAGGTGTGGCAACAGTACGCCTGCCGCGCTTGGCCGACCCTCATGTTCATCGACCCCGCGGGCAACGTCATCGGCAAGCACGAAGGCGAGTTGACCTTCGATCAATTCGACGGGCTCATGGCCAACATGATCGCCGAGTTCGACGCCGCCGGAATGATGCGGCGGTCAGCGTCGCCGACCGCGCCGGACTTGGGCCCCGACGGGGTCCTTTCGTTCCCGGGCAAGGTCCTGGCCGACGCCGATGGCGGCCGGTTGTTCATCGCCGACACCAACCATAACCGTGTCCTGGTCACGTCGTTATCGGGAGAGGTACGGCATGTTATCGGGTCGGGCGAAGAGGACCTGGAAGACGGCGCATTCGCCCAAGCGGCCTTCAACCATCCGCAAGGCATGGCTCTCCATGGCGACGTGCTGTACGTGGCCGATTCCGAAAGTCACACCATTCGGCGCGTCGACCTGGCCGCCGGGCGGGTCGAGACCATCGCTGGCACCGGCGAGCAGGGCTTCGAGCGCGACGTCCGGCGTTCCGGTACCACCGTGGGCCTGAGTTCACCGTGGGACTTGGCGTATCACGACGGTACGTTGTACATCGCCATGGCCGGGATCCACCAGCTCTGGTCATTGGACCTGGAGTCGGGAATAGTTGGCCCCTATGCTGGCAGCGGCCGGGAGTCGTTGACCGACGGCCCGCTTTCTACGGCGACCCTTGCCCAGCCCAGCGGCATCACCACCGACGGGTCGAAACTCTATTTCGCTGACAGCGAAACGAGCTCCATACGTACGGCCGACCTCCAACCCAGCGGCTCCGTGCGAACGATCATCGGGCTGGGACTGTTCGAGTTCGGCGATGTCGACGGGACCGACCACCGGGTGAGGTTGCAACACCCCATCGGAATCACCCATCACGACGGCGTGCTGTACGTGGCCGACACCTACAACCACAAGATCAAGCGGGTGCTGGCCGCCACCCGGGCCGCTTTCTCTCTCCTGGGGACCGGCGCGGCGGGACACGTGGACGGGCCTCCCCGGCAGGCCCAGTTATCGGAACCTAGCGGCATCAGCATCGCCGGCGGCCTGATTTACATAGCCGACACCAACAACCATGCAATACGGACCGCGCCTCTGGAGGGGGGCGACGTCACCACATTGGAGCTAACCGGCCTGTAGGCTTGGTCACGCGGAGTTCGCAGAGATTTCACAAAGGACGCGGAGTTATTTTCGGCGGAGTTATTTTCGATTGACTCTGCGTTCTCAGCGCCTCCTCAGCGGCCTCTGTGTGAAAAACCACTTTAGAGAACACTCACGACCAGGATGCGGTCGCGGTGGGTCAGGTCCTGCTCGGCGCTGATTTCGGCGTCGGGAAAGTGTTGACGGGCCGATTCCTCCGCAGCCGGAAACTGCTCTGGGTCAAGCTCCATCAGGATGATCCCCGGAGTCTTCAGCTTTTCCGGCGCTTGAGCCAGCAACCGGCGCACCAAGTCCAGTCCGTCGGGCCCGCCGTCCAAGGCAATGACCGGCTCTTGCTGGACTTCAGGTTGTAGAGTGGGGATGCGGCCAGTGGGGATGTAGGGAAGATTGGCTACAATAACATCCACCGGCTCTGGGACCGGATCGAGCAAATCGCCGTGGCCCAACCTTATCCGGTCGGCAACGCTGTGGCCCCTGATGTTGTAGGCTGCCACGTCCAAGGCGGGCTCGGAGATGTCGACGGCGTAGATCTTGGCGGACGGCAGGTGGATGGCCAAATTCACGGCGATGGCCCCGCTGCCCGTGCCCACGTCGGCGATGACCAACTCCCTGGTCTCCATTCCCATCAGGGCCATGAACAAGGTGTGCTCCACCATGTTCTCCGTTTCGGGGCGGGGGACCATCACCGAGGGAGTCACCATGACGTTGATGCCGTAGAACTCCCGGTATCCCAGGATGTAGGCCAGCGGTGTCCGCTGGAGCCGTTGCTCCAGCAATACGGCCAAGTCCTGCTCAAGGCGTGATCCGACCTCGGTCTCCTGCTGGGCGAAGATGTTCTGCCGCGTCATCCGCATGACGCTCATCACCAGGACTTCCGCCTCAAGACGGGCGTCGGGGATGCCGGCGGCTTCAAGGGTCTGGTGGGCCTGCTGTATGACCTCTCGGACTACCGCCATCAGCCGATGGAATAGCTCTCGTCTTTCAGCAACTGCTCTTCTTCCCAAGCCACCATGCGGTCGATGATGTCGTCCAGGCCGCCGTCCATGATCCTGGGGATCCCGTGGAAGCTGGCGTTGCTGCGATGGTCCGTGATGCGGTCCTGAGGGTAGTTGTAGGTCCTGATCTTCTCGGAACGCTCCGCGCCCCCCACCTGGGAGCGCCGAGCCTGGGTGATCTCGGCGTCGCGGCGGTCCTGCTCTGCCTCGAACAGGCGGGCTCGAAGCATGGCCATCGCCCGCTGCTTGTTTTTGTGTTGGGAGCGTTCGTCCTGGCAGACGACGGTCAGACCGCTGGGCTCGTGCACGATTCGTACTGCCGTGGCCACTTTGTTCACGTTCTGCCCTCCGTGGCCGCCGGCATGGAAGATATCGACGCGAAGATCGTCCGGGCCGAGCTTGACCTCCACGTCGTCCGCCTCGGGAAGCACGGCGACGGTGGCGGTGGAAGTGTGGATCCGGCCTTGGGCCTCGGTGTTGGGTACACGCTGCACCCGGTGCACGCCGCGTTCGTACTTCAGCCGGCTGAAAGCGCCGGAACCCTGGACCTCCACGACGATTTTGTGGAAACCGCCCGCATCTGACGGGTTGGAGTCCATGACGTCGACGTTCCAACCCCGATTCTGGGCGTACCTGGTGTAGGCCCGGTACAAATCGCCGGCGAACAGGCCCGCTTCGGCTCCGCCGGTCCCGGCACGAATCTCTATAATCACGTCCCGCTGGTCGTTGGGGTTTTTGGGAAGCAAGGCCAACTTCAGCGACTGGGCTAGGTCGTCCAGCTTCACCCGGTTCAGATCAAGTTCATCTCGCGCCATCTGCACTAGTTCCGGGTCCGCGCCTTCTTGGATCAACGCTTCTAAATCACGGATTTCTTGAGACAAATCCCTGTATTCCCGTTGAATTTCAACCAGGTCCTCCAGAGACGCCCGTTCCTGGGCCAATTCTTGGACTCTTTCGAAATTGGTTGCGATTTCGGGGTCGGCCATCGCTTCTTCGATTTCGTGATACCGGCGGACCACCGGGTCCAATTTGTCGAACATCGAATCCATCTGCTCTTCTCTGGCGGGACGCCTTCTTTCCGGCAAGCTGTGTTGCCGATCCGCCGACAGTGTTACAAGTGTACCGCAACGCCGTTAGGATATACCAGTCCTATCACCCCGGCGAAATTTCTATCCGGCTGGTTTATGCGCCCAGTGCAGGCTGATGGTCCCAAACCCCAACCGGCGGTAGCCCACGCCAGCCAGCCCCAACCGCGTCAACAGAGCGGCCAGCAGGTGGGCTTCTGGAAAATAGTCGACGGATTGCGGCAGGTAGGTGTAGGCCGACCGGTTGCCGGCCACAAGCTGACCGATTATTGGGACCAATCCGTGGAAATACGGCCTGAATAAGACAGATTTGGCTCCCCGTTGCATCGGGGTCAATTCCAGCAGCGCCAACCGCCCGCCGGGCCGGATGACGCGCGCCATTTCCTCCAAGGCCGCCTGCAGGTCGGGCATGTTGCGGAGGCTGAATCCGGAAGTGGCGCAGGCGAACGCGCCGTCGGGGAAGGGCAATGACAACGCGTCCCCCACCAAGAGATGGACCGGGGACTCAAGGGGCTTGCCGGCGAGCTTGGACCGGGCTTTGGCAATCATTTCGGGCAGCAGGTCGATTCCCGCCACCCGGTCGATTCCCTGGCTTTTTCCCAACTCAAAGGCCAGGTCGCCGGTGCCGGTGGAAACGTCCAACGCCGCGCCCGTTACTCCTTGAGTTGCAACGGCCGCGGTCAACCGTTTCCAGCCCCGGTGCATCCGGAAAGTGATGAGGTCGTTCATCAGGTCGTACCGGCGGTAGATCCGGGAAAAAAGGTCGGCTACGTAGCGTTGCTTCGCGGGGCCCGTCAGGCTAGCCATGAAGTCAGGCCAACATCACGGTTATCGGGTGAAGAGTCCGGCCGTTCACACCGGTTATTTCCATCAACTGCTCTTCTCTCTATATTGCAGGTCAACCGGCAAGGTCTCGTCGATTCCCAATGCGACCATTACCCGGCTGACTACGAAGTTTACGATGTCATCCACGGTTACGGGCTTCAGGTAAAAGGCCGGGTCGGGCGGCAGGATGACGGCCCCCATCCGGCTCAGCGCAAGCATATTTTCCAAGTGGATGCTGTGCAGGGGGGTCTCTCTGGGCACCAGCACCAAGGGCCGTCTTTCCTTGAGGCATACATCGGCGGCTCGCAGCAGCAGGTTGCCCGACAGCCCGTTGGCCAGCGAGGCCACGCTGTTCATGCTGGCCGGCACTATCACCATTCCGGCGGCCGGGTGGGTGCCGCTGGCTATGGGCGCTCTCAGGTCGTTGATCGCGTAATGGGAGAAGGCCGGGTGCTCCTGCCACTCCACCAGCGTCTCGTTGAAGGAGCAGTCCAACTCTTCCAGCCACACCATGCGGGCTGCGTTGGAGCACAGGGCAACGGTCGGGATGTCCCGGGCAAGCAGGGAATCCACCGTCGAACGGGCCATCACCGCGCCGCTGGCGCCGGTGATGCCCACGATTACCGAGGGCGCGGCTATAGCGCCACCGCCAGGATGGTGAATATCAACAGCATCATGGAAATGGTGCTGTTGTACTGGAACAGGGGGGACTTCAATTTGGAGAGGTCGTCGGGCTTGAGCAGGCTGTTCTCAAACACCAGCAAGGCTACCGCGATGGCCCAACCGATGAAGTAAAAAAAGGTAAGGCCAAGCCAGAACCCGGCGGCCAACAGTGCGCCAGCCGCCAGCAGGTGCATTGTTCGTGTAGTCCAAAGGGCCGCCCGGATTCCGAACCTCCGGGGGATGGAATTCACGCCATAGGCGCGGTCGAATTCGTAGTCGGCGCAACCGTAGATGATGTCGAATCCTCCGGCCCACATAGCCACGGCGAAGGACAATAGCACCGGTTCCCATGTCAGCCCGCCGGTTACCGCGACCCAGGCGGCCGCGGGCGACATTCCAAGCGCCCAACCAAGGAAGAAATGGCAGCCCCAAGTGTAATACTTGGTAAACGAGTAGAAGACAACGTAGGCTGCGGCTACCGGCGCGAGGATTAGAGTCAAGGTGTTGAGTTGGGAGGCGGCGTAGAAGAACACCCCGGCGCCCGCCAGCATCATCAGGATAACGTCCCACGGCTTCAGCAGGCCTTGGGGAAGATGGCGGCCAGCGGTCCTCGGGTTGGCGATGTCTTCCTTGTGATGAATGATCCGGTTGGCCGACATGCCCAGCGTGCGCACACCGGCAATAGCCACCGTTATCCAGATGAAAACGCTCCAGCCCGGCCATCCGTCGGCGGCCAGGATCATGCCGATGTAGCAAAACGGGAGGGTGTACAGTGATTCCCAAATGCGTATCGACGCCAAGTAGAGGGGCACCCGGCCTATTGCCGCAGTGATCGGCGTCCGTATTACGTTAGCTGCTTGCATTGCCGGCTAGATGCCGTATTCCTTCCACCTGCGGTCCACCAGTTCTTTGACCTCGGGGCTCATCTCGATATCGGGGGGCCATTCCCGCTGGCGTCCGCCCTCCAGGGGGAGCTTGATGGTGGCGTCGATGCCGACCTTGCTGCCGAACTTCGGGGTCGGCGAGGCGAGATCGAGATCGTCGATAGGCCCAGTGGAAAAAACGAAATCGGTCGCGGGGTCAATGTTGTTGGTCACCCGCCAAGCGACTTCCGAGATATTCTGGACATCGACAAAATGGTCCACTACGATGATGGTCTTGACCAGACTCATCAGGCCCAACCCCCACAGGCCGTGCATCACCTTTCGCGCCTGCCCCGGATACTCCTTCTTGACGGAAACGATAACAAGGTTGTGGAATACGCCCTCCGCCGGCATGTTGATGTCCACGACCTCGGGCAGGATGGTCCGGATCAAAGGCAGGAAGACCCGTTCGGTGACCTTGCCCATCCAGTAATCTTCCATCGGCGGTCGGCCGACGATCGTCGCGGGGTAGATGGGGTCCCTGCGATGCGTGATGCAAGTAACGTGAAACACAGGATAGGGATCGGGCATCGAGTAGTACCCGGTGTGGTCTCCGAAGGGACCTTCTGGGCGTTCCTCCCCCGGGACCACGTAGCCTTCCAGCACAATCTCCGCTTGGGCGGGGACCATGAGCTCGCTGGTCTTGGCCTTCACCAACTCCACTCCCTCCTCCCGGAGGAAACCGGCCACCACCATCTCGTCCATGTCCGGCGGCAGGGGCGCGGAACCCGTCCAGATGGTGGCCGGGTCGCCCCCTAAAGCCACGGCTACGTCGAACCTTTCGAGCCCCAGCTCGTGGTTCAGCCGGTAGTGGTGGGAGCCCACCTTGTGGGTCTGCCAGTGCATGCCGGTGGTCTGCCGGTCATACACCTGGAGCCGGTAGGTACCGTAATTCTGGACTCCGGTAACCGGGTCCCGGGTTATCACCAAGGGAAGTGTGATGTAGGGGCCGCCGTCCAAGGGCCAGCACTTGATAATGGGAAACCGGTACAGGTCCACGTTGTCGCCCTGTAAGACTACCTCCTGGCACGGAGCGTTCCGCACGGTCTTGGGCTGGAAGGAGCCCAGATGGACCAATTGGCCCAAGGTGCGGAGCTTGTTCACCAAGCCTTCCGGAGGCCCGTGCATCAGGCCCAGCAACCCCTCGACACGTCCCACGATTTCGTCCAGGTGGTCCACCCCCAAAGCCCACGCCATGCGTTGCTGGGAGCCGTACATGTTGATCAGTACCGGGATGTCGAAACCCTGGGGCGCTTCAAAGAGCAGCGCCGGGCCGCCGGACTTGATCACCCGGTCTGCGATTTCGGTTATTTCCAGCTCGTGGTTGACCGGCGCGCTGATGCGGCGCAACTCTCCCTTCCCTTCGAGGAAGGCGATGTATTCACGGAGGTCTTTGAACTTCATCTTTATACTTCAAGGTGCGGCGGAAATCGCGGAAATTATTGTACCGGGAATAGAGTAACGGGGATAGACACCGGGATCCAATTGAGGTGCCGGGGAGATTGTGCCGGAGCGCATCGATGAGTGGGGTCGGCCGGTTGGGCAGCGTACATACGGACGGCAACGCCCGGGCGAGGCGAGACCCGTCCGAAAGGGGTTCGGGGTGGAGGCGAGGGGGCTCTGAATCGGATCAGGGGTCAATTTCTCAGCCCCTGATCACCAAAACAGTATATCGAATTAAAAGCCGGAAGAAGACTCCGCGCGCATTTTGCTGAAGCAGTCGCTGCAATAGACCGGCCGGTCCCCCCGGGGCCGGAAGGGCACCATGGCATCTGTTCCGCACTCGGCGCAATTGATTGGATACATCTCGCGGGGCGCGTCTTGGTACGTTTCGCCGCCCCGTTGCTCAGTCCGGCGGACCGCCCGGCAACTACGGCAGCGCTTCGGTTCATTGCCGAAGCCTCTGGCCTGGAAGAATTCTTGTTCGCCGGCCGTAAAGATGAACTCGCTGCCGCACTCCACACACACCAAAGTCTTATCGGACAATGCCACGGGAGGCCTCCTTAGCTTCGCGTAGGAACAATAACCTAACGGCCCAGCAGGTCGCCTCGAGCAGCACGATTCCGTTCGGAGAACCTACTTTCTGCCTGCTTTTGCCATTATACCGGCTAAAATCCGATATGCAACAAATCTTTGCTCGTTACGAAAGAATAATCAAGGCTGGACATTCAACTAATGCCTGTCTCATCGTATATTGGCTTCATTTCGTTCTTGATTTCGTAAACCGGTAACCACCAACGGTTCTAAACGAAGCCAACAAATTTACGAATCGTGAATCGTCAATCGCCTGCGGCCAATTATCGTCCTCCATCCGGCGTTGGTGATTCGGCGCTCTCGTCCGGGTCCACAAGGAAACAGGAGGATGCCTTGAAAACTGCCCACAGGTCTTGTCCCGCCGCGATCCCCATCTCGTCTAACGCGGCCCCGGTGACGTGGCAGACCAAGGGGGCGCCCTCAAAATTGAGAAGGGCCAGCATAACCGCGTAACCGGGAGGGCGGGACTCGACGGCGGTGACCACGCCCCGCAGGCGGTTGCGGGCCGAAGACCCGACCGGTTCGGCGGACGCCAGGATAATGTCGGACGCCCGGACTCCCAACATGACGGCCGAGGGCTCCGTTGCCTCGTGCCGGGGTATATCGTCCAAGGGCGCCTCCAACCGCATCCCGCCGCCGCTGCAGCTCATCGTACCGTCGCGGTGATTGCGGGAATCGACATTTAGCCGGAACAGGTTCTCCACGCCAACCAGCCGGGCCACCCGAGCTTGGCCCGGCTGGCCCAGCACCTCCAACGGCGGCCCGTACGACACCGGCCGGCCGCCGTCTATGACCTGCACAGCGTCGCCCAGCGCCAACGCCTCCTCCCGGTCGTGGGTGACCAGAATGGCCGGGACAGGAGCACGAGACAACACCGAGCGCAATTCCCGGCGGACGGTACGCCTCAACTCGCCGTCCAACGCGGCGAAGGGCTCGTCCAGCAGCAACAGGTCCGGGGCCGGCGCCAGAGCCCGGGCCAGCGCTACCCTCTGTTGCTGACCGCCCGACAGCTCCCAAGGATACCGTTGTTCCAAGCCTTCCAACCGAAAAGCCTCCATCAATTCCTCGATCCGAGCCCCCGTCGTTGGTGAATTTTCGGCAACACGCCGCCTCGCAAGCCCGTACTTGATGTTGTCCAACACTCGCAGGTGAGGAAATAGATGATACTGCTGAGTGAGATAGCCAACCCTCCTCCGATGGGCCGGCATCCAGACTCCGCTTTCGCTGTCGTACAGCAGTCTGCCCCCGGCCTCCACCCTGCCCCGCACCGGCCGGACCAACCCGGCTATAGCCCGGAGGGTGGTGGACTTGCCAGCGCCGGAAGGCCCGAAAAGCACCATCACAGATCCCGGACCGACTTCCCAATGGGTATCCAGTTCGAAGGACCCGATACGGCAATTGAGCCAGCCGGAAGCGGTGAACCCGGCGCCGGACACCATCAGGTCCTTCCCGTCCAGCGCCTTCGCCCTGCTACTCCGATGGCCGTCAGCACGGCCGCTGACCCGGCCAGCAGCAACACCGACAACGCCAGGGCGTTGTCAAGATCGGTTTCCATCGCCGTCATTATCGCCAAGGGCATGGTCTGGGTTTCGCCGATCAGGTTCCCAGCGAACATCAGGGTGGCGCCGAACTCGGATAAAGCCCGGGCCCACGCGAGACCCAACCCGGTGATCACGGAAGGACCGGCCAGTGGCAACGTGGTGCGCCAAAAAGTCGCCCACGGCGACACGCCCAGGGTTTGCGAAACTTCTTCGTAGTCCCTGGCCACGGACTGAAACCCCAACTTGGCGGCACGGATATAGAACGGGGCGGCGACGAACACCTGGGCGAAAACCACCGCAACGGTCGTGAAGGGAATAACGACTCCCGCGCCCTCCAACGCCGGCCCCAGCAAGCCCCCCCGGCCGAAGGCCATCAACATCGCAACGCCGGCCACAACGGGCGGCAGGATGATGGGCAGCTCTACCAGGGTGTCGACAGTCCGGGCGAATGGGCTTTGGCTGCGGGCCAGCAGATAGGCGAAGGGTGTGCCGGCCAGCACGACCACCACCATGCTGACGAAGCTGGTTGCCAATGACAACCGCATCGCGGAAAGGGCGGTTTCGCTGGTCGCCGCGTCCCAGAACCCGCCCTGTTGCGCGGCCCGCACCAGCAAAGCCAGTACCGGCAGACCAATGAAGACGACGTAAAGGAAGGCGACCCCGCCGCTGAGCATGCGAGTCCCTGCCCAGTATCGTACCTGCCGCTTGCCGGCAATGAGGTTGGCCATGTTCTTGGAATCTCTCCGATATAGCTGTCACGGTTTCCTGGATATCACGGTGGCCTGGATATCACGGTGAGTCGAAGCCGTGACTCCGCAGAATCTCCTGCCCCCGCTCCGATAAGACGAACTCCATGAAACCGGCCGCCGCTTCTTGGCGGTTGGACCCCCGCAACACCGCGATCGGGAAGCTGGCAACGACGTTGTGGACCTCCGGGACAGGGATGATTCTCACGTTCCCGGAAGCCGCAGCCGCCAAGGCCAACGGACGGTAGACGATTCCGGCGTCAGCCTCGCCCAACACCACCTTCTGTTCGACGTTTCGGACGTTGGGCTCCTCCGAAACCACGTTTTGATAGACCCCTGCGCTGAAGCCGGACCCCAAACCACCGGCTACCGACAAGGAATCCAGTAGTTGCCTCGAATACCCGCCGACCGGCACTCCTGGGTGGGCCAGCACCAGCCGCGCCCCCGGCCGGGCCAAGTCGGCCAGATTGTTTACGCCCCCGGACCCTTTGCCAGCGGCTATGACCGCCAGTGGCGCCTTGGCGAAGATCACCGGGTCGCCGGAGACTAGGCCGCCATCCATAGCCATTCCCATTTGCACGACGTCGGCCGGAGCGAACACGTCAGCCGCCGCGCCGAACTCCAATTGAGATCGCAGTACCTGGCTGCCGGCGAAATTTAGTTTCACCGTCACTTCGGGGTTATGGGCCTCAAATTCTTCGGCAATTTCGGCGAAGACCTCCGCCAACGACGCGGCCGCGAACACGGTGGTCCGGTCGGCGCCGGCACCACCCCCGCCGGAACATGCGGGCAGTAGCAACGCCGCGAACAACAGGGCCCCAATCACGCCTGAACATACGATCGGAAGATGAAAAGTAATTTGCAATTGTCAGATTGTAAAGTATACTTGTCTCATTATCAAGCAAAGATGCTGGGGGAGGATGCGTCGGCTGTCGTGGCGGGACTGCAAAACAATCTCCGCAAGCTCCGGTTGGAGGCCGGCCTCAGCCAGCAGGCCTTGGCTAACCGGGCTAACGTCAGCCGTCAGGCCTACGCCGCACTGGAAGCGGGTACGGCCAACCCCTCAACGGAACTGGCCCTCCGACTGGCCCGGGTGCTGGGAGTGGGGGTCGAATCGATATTCTTCCTGCCGCCGGACTCTCCCGGACCGGTCGAGGCGGAATTGGCCGGCGGCGCCCTGCCGCCGGGGCCAGGTCTCGAAGCCCCCCGCCGGGCCCGGCTGTACCGCGTGGGACCGCGGCTGTTCGCCCGGACGTTGACGGGGCCCGGCAACGCCAGGCAATCGGTCATACCGGCGGAGGGGACCGTCATCGATGCGGCAGCCGCCGGTAACTCAGTCTTGGTCCAACCCTTCGATGACGACGACGTCGACACCCCCAGCCTGGGGATGCTGGGCTGCGATCCGGCGGTGGGCCTGCTGGAGACCGAACTTCGCCGCCGGGGCGTCCGTCTGGTGGCGGCTGAAGAAAGCAGCCGGGAGGCGTTGCTGAGCCTCGCGCGGGGCGAGGCCCACGTTGCCGGGTGTCATCTGAGGGATGACGCCACCGGGTCTTTCAACCGCACCTGGGTCGAACGATTGGTCCCGTTCCCGTGCACCCTGGTGACTTTCGCCTCTTGGGAGCAGGGCCTGATGGTCGCGCCCGGTAACCCCAAGGGCATTCGCGGCATCGAAAGTCTCGCAAATCCGGGCGTGGCGATGGTGAATCGCCAGAGCGGTTCGGGAAGCCGCGCCCTGTTGGACCGGGCGTTGCTGAGTTATGGAGTTCCCGCTGAGACTATAGACGGCTACCAGCGGGAGGAGTATGGCCACTTAGCCGTGGCCGCTGCGGTGGCGTACGGCGGGGCCGACGTCGGCGTGGGGGTGAAAGCCGCCGCCCTGGCTACCGGCCTTGATTTCATTCCATTGGAAGCTGAACGCTACGACCTGGTGGTGCCAGACCACCTGCTGAACGACCCAGCGGTACAAGCGCTGTTGGACATCCTGCGGCGGGACCGGGTCCATCGCCGGGTCGAAAGCCTCGGTGGCTACGACGCTTCCGAAATGGGCCTGCCCGCCGCCGCCTGAACTTCGTCGGCGGCAGCCCATGGTCGTTCAATGGTCGGAAAATCCCCCCGTCCTTCCGGCCGCAGCCGGAATCCAGACCCGAACCTTGGGTTCGCGGCATTCGGGCGGAACCGAAATCGGCATCGGTCCCTGGGTCCCGGTTGCGACCAGGACGACGAGAGGACGGCGGATTCAACAATTGAATGACCCTCGGCGACGGCGCGAGTCCCTTGACGGCGTACGGCGGCTGCGTTGTAATGGAGCCCGCCAGTCCTAGCCCGTCAATCGGGAAGGCTGGAAGAATCTCAATCGAGCAACTAAATGAGACGGCGGACCAAGTCCGCGAACGGAGGCAGCGATGGCATTGGTGCGATGTATCACGGAGATGGGAATGGGGGTTGACGTTCACGGCAAGGACTACACCACGGCGGCCAAGCGCGCGGTGTTCGACGCCATCCATCACAGCAGCCTGGGGTTCCAGAGGATGCTGGGCAAAACCGCCGACGACATGCGCGTGGATGTGACCGTGGGGGTTCCCAACCCGGCAGCCGTCGATACCGCCGAGGTGGCTTCGGTTTTGCCCCACGGCAGCGCTTTCTGCAACGCCGTTCCCGGCGGGTTGGAAGTGCCCAACGAGGCTGGGGACGACGCCATCGTAATCGCCAATGCCGTCGTTATAGTGAGCTTCGACGACGGCAAGTAGGGAGTCCGAGCCGCAAGACACGAAAAGCCCAGGTCGTGCCTGGGCTTTTCTTTATTGACGGAGCTTTGGCTGAGACTATCGGGGCCCTTCCGCCCGCCACCCTAGGTGCGGGTCTGCTTCGTTGCTCCGCGAATGTTTTCCACCATGTCCGAGCCCTCGACCTGGTGCACTGAGGTCAGGTGGTTGGACATGTCGGTGACCACCTGGTCATCAGTATCGCCTTTGGCGACATAGCGGCAGCCCCGGCCTGTGGAGTCCAGAGCCAAGGACAAAAGGGCGTTGCAACGCGCGAACTTGACCATTCCAATCTCCTCCTATTCGCTGGACAAGGCGGGTTTTGTTCCCGACCCGACTGTTTTTGATGCCGCCCAATTATACGACATCGCCTGCGGGTTGGCATCCGGCGGGTTCTTCGGCGTTTGACCGGTCAAAATAGCGCCGCCAAGCCGACTCTGATTCGAGACAGTTTACCACTACCGG
Organism: Dehalococcoidia bacterium; assembly: GCA_965222595.1. Taxonomy (GTDB): domain Bacteria; phylum Chloroflexota; class Dehalococcoidia; order Lucifugimonadales; family UBA3495; genus VXOI01. The sequence goes on from CBDCUJ010000010.1 coordinate 14,437, forward strand.
GCAAATATCAGGACCAGATACGGCGTGACTTTCGAGCTATTGCCTGCTCGCTTTCTTCCGGCCGGACTCCGCCAGTTCCATAATTCGAGACCGGCGGTCCGCTCCGGTTACCGTGAGACGCACCAACGCCGCGCCCTCGACGAAGAACAGCGTAGCGGCCGGTTGCCCGTTCAGGGTGGCTTTCTCGTCAATGCCGGAAATGTCTCGAAAGCCGCCGACGGGCACCTGCGAAATTCCCAGCGCCGCCATGTCGTTCTTGATACCCGCTATTAGCTCCAAAGCTCGCTCCTCCGACTCGAAGAGCACCACGGTTTGAAGCAATTCGAAGCTCGGTCCGGTCAGCGCCACTTGGACCGACGGCTCCAGCCCAGTGGTCTCGGCGGTTTCCGGCGCCGTGGCCGTTACCGCCATGCCGGGAAAGTCCTCCGGCCCCAGCAGCAGACCGGCTGCGGGTTTTGGGCCGCCCGAACAGGCCAAGGCCAGCCAGATGGCGGAAGACGCGATCGCCAGCAGGAACAAGGCGGATGACCGGGAAATCAACGGTGAGCGCGGCAATCCTTTCAGCCGGCGGGCTGGCCCCGGCCATGTTCGTGATCGTGTTGGTGGCCGTGGTCGTGTTCAGGGACTCCCCAGCCCCCGCCGCCCGGCGTACGGACGCTCAGCACGTCGCCGGGTTCGACGTCGATAAGCTCCTTTCCCGCCAGGGTGACCTCCTCGTATCCGCCGCGCAGCAGAATGTTTTCGCCCGGCTCGCCGTGGTGGCCGCCGTGGTACCCGGGCGGGGGCAGTTTGCGGCGCTCCGACATGAGCGTGACACGGGCCGGAGCCAGGAACTCCACCTCCCGCACCAACCCGTCTCCGCCTTTGTATTTCCCGTCGCCGCCAGAGCCGCGGCGAAGGGCGTACCGCCGGAGGCGCAACGGGAAAGCGAACTCCAAGGCTTCGATAGGGGTATTCAAGGTGTTGGTCATGTGGGTCTGAATCCCGGATATTCCGTCCTTGTCGGAGCGGGCCCCCATTCCGCCGCCGATGGTCTCGTAGTAAACGTAAGGCTTCTCCCGGACAGGATCGTGGCCGCCGATGATCATGTTATTCATCGTCCCTTGGCTGGCGGCCGGGATGATCTCGGGCAGAGCCTGGGCCAAGGCGCCGAACAGGACGTCGGTGATGCGCTGGGAGGTCTCCACGTTGCCTCCCGCCACTCCCCGTTGCGGTTGGGGGTTGACCAGGCTGCCCAAAGGCGCGTTGATGTGCAAGGGCCTGAGGCAGCCTTGGTTGGCTGGCGCCGGCTCTCCCAACAGGCAGCGAATCACGTAGAGACAGGCCGATACGGTCACTGCCGCCGGCGCGTTAATGCAGCCCGGGCGTTGGGGTGAGGTGCCGGTGAAGTCGATAGACATAGCATCGTCTTCGACGGTGATGGTGACCTCAATGGGGACCAACTCCTGGGTCAGGCCGTCGTCGTCCATGTAGTCGAGCATGTGGTAGCTGCCGTTCGGGATGCCCCTGATCGCCTGCCGGGTCACCCGTTCGGAATAATCGAGCAGCGCCGCCATGTGTTCCATGGTGTCCGGAATGCCGTACCGCTCAATCACCTCCCTCAGACGTTGCTCGCCGACCCTTATCGCGGCGGTCTGGGCGGCCAGGTCCCCTTTCCGTTCGTCCGGGGTGCGGGAGTTCCGGCAGATGAGTTGAATTACCTCTTGGTTGAGGCGTCCCCCTTTGGCCAGCTTCAAGGGCGGGATGATGGTGCCCTCTTGGTACAGCTCCGTGGAAAGGGGCAGCGACCCGGGGGTCATTCCGCCCACGTCGGCGTGATGGCCGCGGGCCGACACGAATCCGGTCAACCGTTTCCCGCCATCGGCCTCGGCGTACACCGGGGCTACCATGGTGATGTCCGGCAGGTGGGTGCCGCCCAGGTACGGGTCGTTCAGGATGACGATGTCCCCCGGACGCAGCGCGCCGGGGAAGACCTCCAACGCGGCCAGCACCGAAGCCGGCATCGCCCCCAGGTGTACCGGCACGTGGGCGGCCTGTGCAATCATGTTGGCTTCAGGGTCGAAGATGGCGCATGAGAAATCGCGGCGTTCTTTGATGTTGGGAGAGTAGGCAGTCCGTTGCAGGGCCAACCCCATCTCTTCGGCCACCGACTCGAACAAGTTCTTGAACACTTCCAGGCTGATGGGGTCTACCGGCATCGTTCGCCTCTTCCAATAAGTCCAGCAATGAGTCCTGGGACCATTCCCAGTCGGGCGGGTTGGCCTGCTAGTCCAGTCCGGCCAGAATGTCCGGTTGGGGGTGAGCGAGGTCGGGCTGGACCAGGTAGAAATACTCGGTGGACATAATCTCGTCGATGAATTCCACGGGCAGCTTGGTAAACGGCCCGTCAGGGTCGATCTGGGTGCGGTGGCAGTTCAGCGACTCCTTCTTGGTGGCAAGGTAGCCGTCAACGTTCTTCACCGTGGTGACGTACTGGTCCGAAGTGCCCATTTTTTCCAGATCGTCGCCTCCGAAGGGCGGCTTAAGTCCTTCGTCGTACATCTTCTGCCACATCCGGCGGAAGCTCTCCCGGGGAAAACAGACGTAGTAAAGCATTGGCCGTGGGCGCCCGGACTCCCAGCAGGCTTCCACTGCCTCGGTGGCGTGGCGGCTGATGGTTATGTGGTCGGGATGGCCGTAACCGCCGGTGAGATCGTGAGTGATCACCAGGTCGGGGCCCAACTCGGCGATCATCGCTTCGATTCGTCCGGTCACCACCTGCGCCTCGGCCTGAAACAGGCAGTCGGGGTGCCGGTTGTCGTCGGTCCCCGCCATACCGGAGTCCCGGTATTCCAAGAAACGCACGTCGTCGATGCCGGTAACGGCCATCGCCGTTCGGAGCTCCCCTTGGCGAACGCCAGGCAGCGTCTCCGGGGTGGCCAAGGCCGAATCGCTGATTTCGCCGACATCGCCATTGGTGGCGCAGACCAAGGTGATCCGGTGCCCGCCGGCAACCAACATTGCGAGAGTGCCGCCCGCGCCGAACCCCTCGTCGTCGGGATGGGCGAACAGGGCCAAAACGCTAAGGGCCATGCAGCCTACTCCTAACCGATCGGGTCCAAAAGCTTGTACCGGCCTGCCAGGACTTGGTCGAAGACGAGATTGACCTGTTCCCGTTCGGACTCGCTGAGTTCCTCGGGCAAGTCGCGTAATGCCCCGAGTAGCGTCGTCGGATTGGCGTTGAAGCCGAGGTTGTCCATTTCAATTCCGACCAAGGCCCCGGCGGAATCGAAATCCAATACTACGCCGGGCGCGACTTCGAGCGAATCGACGCCGCTATGCTCGATCATCTTGACATACAAGGAATCAGTTTCAGGGTAATACTGGAATCTCATGGAATCTACTCTCTGAATCTACTGTCCGGAAAGGCTGTAAGGGCGGTTTCGCCGTCCGCCAACGTAACAACCCTAATGTACTTTTCCAATTCGATTATATATACACAGTGGCGAACTCGACCATCCGGTTGGACTTCAACTCGGACCGGCTTCGCCAAGGCTCGTTCACACCACTCCCGGCGGAGATAAGGGCGGTCTTCGGACAGCCGGTCTTCGAAATGCCGTGTAGTGTTCATTCAAAATAGTGGCCGCTCCCTAACGTGGCTCCAGCACCAGGTTGCCCAACGAGTCGACCGTCCCGGCCCAGCCGGGTGGAACCACTATGGTCGTGTCCATCTGGATGACCAGCGCCGGCCCGGCCAGACGGCAGTCCGCCACCAGCGCCTCCCGTAGGTATAGCGGCGTGGCCATTGGTCCGTCCCGGTAGACCACCCACGATTCTCCAACCGGAGCGGCGGGGCCTGTGCCGGGGCTGGGGAGCTGACCTTCCAACGGCGGTTTCTCCACCTCTAAGTCCATCTTCAGGCGGAGGTTCACTATCTCCACCGGCTCTTTCCGGTCAGCGTACCCAAACCGTTGCAGGTGGGCCCGGTAGAAGCTCTCACCGATGGCGCGCGCCAGATTGTCGTTGGGCCTCCGGGTGTTAGGTCGGGCGTTAGACCGGCTGCCGGAACGGGGCGCCGGGTAGTCCACTGTCAGTTCGAAGGACTGGCCGACGTAACGAACGTCCAGGAAGCGGCGTGACGACATCCCATCCGCCGGTAGGCCCTCTTCGACCAACTCCCGCCGGGCCAGCACTTCCATCCCGTTGAACTCCTCTTCCAGACGGGAACGGTCCAAGTCCGCGCCCCGCAACATTACGGTACGAGAGTAGTCCTTCACAATGTCCGCTATGGCCACGCCCAGAGCTGAAAGGATGCCGGGATGAGCGGGCACCAGCACCCGGGGAATCCCCAGTTCCTGGGCCAATTCGCAGCCGTGCACCGGTCCCGCGCCGCCGAAAGGCACCAAGGTGAACCGTCTTGGGTCGTAGCCCCGCTCCAACGAAATGGCCCGGATCGCCCGCTCCATGTTGGCGTTGACGACCCGGTTGATTCCCAATGCGGTCTCCTGAACGCCCAGGCCCACCTGTCCCGCCAGAGTCCCCATCAGGCCTTCGGCCCTTTCCAGGTCCAGGGCAAGGCGGCCTCCCAGAAAACGGTCCGGAAGCAGCCGGCCCAACAGCAGGTCGGCGTCGGTGACCGTAAGCGGGCCTCCCCTTCCGTAACAGGCCGGCCCGGGGTCGGCGCCGGCCGATTGGGGGCCCACCACCAGTGCGCCTCCCGCGTCAACCCGGGCGATGGACCCGCCGCCCGCTCCGACTGTGTGTATTTCTATCATCGGCACGCCGATGGGATAGCCGCCGACGTTGGAAGTGTTGGTCTCTTTGATCCGCCCGGGGCAGAGGGAAACGTCGGTGGACGTGCCGCCCATGTCGAGGGTGATAATGTCCGGGTACCCCGCCTCGACCGCCGTATAGAATGCCCCGACCACACCTCCGGCCGGCCCGCTGAGTATCGTCCGCACCGGCTGCTCCGAGGCCAGCCGGGCGGTTATGCTGCCCCCCGAGGACTGCATTACCCGCACGCCGTGGCCCAAGGACGCCTCCAGCTCCCCCAGGTACCGGCTCATCACCCGGCCCACGTAGGAGTTTACCACCACCGTGCTGGTGCGTTCGTATTCGCGGAACTCGGGAAGCACCCGCGATGAAATGGAAATGAACGGCGGATGCTCCATCCGCTCCAATGCGTTTCGTACCATCTCTTCATGGACCGGATTCAAGAATGAAAAGAGGAAAGACACCGCCACGGAGTCGACTCCGGACTCTTCGAGCAACGCCACCAAGGCTTCCAGCGCCTCTGGGGTGAGGTCTTCGATGATGTTGCCAGTGAAATCCACCCGTTCCGGCAACCCGAACCTGAGCTCCCACGGCGCCAGTGGTTCGGTTCGGTCGATTTCCAGATTGTAGAGCTCGGCCCGGCTCTGCCGGCCGATCTCCAGCACGTCTTCGAATCCCATGGTCGTGACCAGGGCGGTCCTCGCGCCCTTCCCTTCAAGAAGGGCGTTGGTGGCCACGGTCGAGCCGTGGACGAAGTCGGCTTGGATGACTCCCGTCTCCTTCACTCCTTGAAGTATTCCTTGGGACGGGTCGCCGGGAGTCGAGGGCAGCTTGTGAACGGTGAGCTGTCCCTGCTCCAAAACAGCGATGTCGGTAAAGGTGCCGCCGACATCTATTCCCACTACGGTACCAGCCATAGGAAACCCTGTCCTCCCCGCTCGGATTGGCCCCGAGAGGTGAAGTCCTGCAAGTGTGAGTCCCGGAAGAACGGGACTCCGAAGCGCCCCGGGCTGTCGGCCGGGGCGATGACCGCGACGCCCTGGGACCGTCAGTCCTCTAGGGCGATACGGAGTCTTTTGTTAATCCGGCCTTTGCTTTCGTGGCCCACCACGCGAATGCGCCCCACCTCAACGGTGTTGGCCACGTGGGTGCCGCCGTCGGCCTGTAAGTCGAGGCCGTGTATATCGATTGTACGGACTTCCCGGATGTTGGGCGGCAGCAGGTTAATCTTGGTGCGTATCAGGTCGGGAGCCTGTTCGGCCTCTTGCCGGGTCAGGTCGTCCACCAGAACGTCGCGCCCGGCGGCGACCTCGGCGTTGATCTTCTCTTCGATGTCCAGGGCGAACTCCGAGGACATCTGCCCCAACTCGAAGTCCATTCGGGCTTCCCCGGGTCTCATGTCGCCGCCCGTGACCAAGGCGCCGTAGTCGCGCCACACCACGCCGCAGAGGATATGCAGGGCGGTGTGGGTGCGCATCAGCCGGTAGCGCCGGTCCCAATCGATACGCCCGGTTACGGGCGTGCTCTCACCGGGGACCGGGCCTTCGATGAGGTGAAGCAGCCGGCCCTCACCCCTCTTGATTCCTGTCACCGGGTATTCCCGCCCGTCCGATTCCAAGACGCCGGTGTCGCTGGGCTGGCCGCCGCCGCCCGTGTAGAATGCGGTGCGGTCCAACGTCACCCCGCCGTCGGCGGCGTGGGTGACTATGGCGTCGAATTCCTTCAGGTAGCTATCGGCGTGGAACAGCAGATCGGTCATAACGCGCCGCTATTATATCAACAAAATCCCGCGCTCTCTGTGTTCCCTGCGTTCTCCGGCGGGAATTTTGCCCCGGCGAGCGGTTTGCCGCTGAGAGGCAGAGGGGTAACTGTTCAGACTTCGGGGGATCTGCTTGACCAGCGGCACCGCCGACAGGGCAATTTAGCTTTGAGCAAGGCTGGATCCCCGTCCTCTGCGGGCATTCGTCCCCTCAACTCTGAACAGTTACGCAGAGGGCTTGGGGCTTGTTGTAACTGTGCGTCAATGACATAATGTGCGGGCTTGAACGGAGAGGGGCGGACGATGAAGATTTCGTGTTTGCAAGAGAACCTCAGTCGGGGGTTGGGGGTTGTGGGCCGGGCAGTCGCGAGCCGGGCGACCTTGCCCGTGACCCAAAACGTGCTGCTTAGCGCGGAACAGTCCATGCTGAAGCTGTCGGCCACCAACCTGGAGGTCGCCATGACGACATGGATTGGGGCGATGGTCGAAGAAGAAGGGGCAGTCACCGTTCCGGCCCGGTTGCTGACGGAGTTTGTCAATTCCCTCCCCAACGACAGGATTGACTTGGAGGTCGACCCCCAATCGTCGTTATTGCAAATTACGTCGGGCCGGTCCGAGGCCCACATCAACGGCACCGATGCCTCTGAGTTCCCGCCGATTCCGACAGTTGAGGACGGCGTTCCCGCCCAGATAGACCCCGTGGTGCTGAAGTCGGCCATCGGTCGGGTCGCATTTGCAGCGGCGACGGAGGAGTCCCGGCCGGTGTTGACGGGCGTCGAGGTCAAACTGCGTGAGTCGGAATTCACCATGGCGGCCGCAGACGGGTTCCGGCTGGCGGTCCACCAAGGCGCGCTGATCGGACCGGTGGCAGACGAGGTGAAAGTCATCATCCCGGCCCGCACTCTCAACGAGTTGAACCGGCTCCTGGGAGACCAGGAGGAGCCTGTGGAGATAATGATGACCCCGGCCAAGGGCCAAATCATGTTCCGGATCAGGAGCAACGACACTGTGGAGATGGTATCCCAGTTGCTGCAGGGCTCCTTCCCCAACTACGAGCAGCTGATTCCCCAGAACTACACCACCCGGGCGATACTGGACCTGCCAGCCATGTTGCGGGCCACCCGTACCGCCGCCATTTTCGCCCGCGACGGCTCCAACATTATCCGTATGCACGTGATTCCGGCCAATGGCGACGGCGGGGCAGGCAAAGTCGTGATCTCCGCCCGGTCGGAAGAAGTGGGCGACAACCAGGACGAGGTGGACGTCGCGGAGATAGAGGGCGAAGAAGGGAAGATTGCCTTCAACAGCCGCTACCTTCTGGACGTCCTGTCGGTGTTGGAGCGGGGGCAGGTGGCGTTGGAAACGACCACTTCCTCCAGCCCCGGAGTATTCAAACCCATCGGCTCTGACGAATACGTGCATGTAGTCATGCCAATGTTCGTCCAGTGGTAGTAAATTCAGGGCCTACAATGATCGTGATCGACACATCTTCCCGGGTCGCTTCCACCTTCAGCCCGAAGGCGGCAGACATAGACCGCTTCCCCTCGAAACTCAGATTCTCCAGCTTCCGGCACCGTTCGACGATGCGGCGTTCCACATCGGCCGCATCGTCCTTCAGTCGCTGCTGCTCCTCCAGCACCCGCAGGGCCCGCCCCTTCTCATCGCACAGGGCCTTGACCGGCCCTGTCTGCAGCTCCAGGAGATCCTGGTCGATGTAATCCTTCTGCCGTTGCTCAAGCAACCGCGGCTGCTCACTCTTCAGATCCCTGATGTCCCGACGCAGTTTCGCCATTTCCCGGCCTGTGTACCCATCCCCGGTTTTGAACTGCCTCCGAAGCTCGGCAACCAAGACCCTTGGGTCCATCAGCACCTCAGAAACCTTCTTGTAAACAAACTCCTCTAGTGAGTTCTCTTACTATTCATTCTACGGTGAATGGGACAAGCCATCAGAACGCAATGATAAGCCGTCTTTCCAAGAGTGGCTGAACCGACATCATAAGGACCTCCAAATCCTAGTCTGTGAACACCCCACTTATGATTCTGATATTTATGATCCCCGCCCAATTCACCCAATTAAGCTTGCTGCCATAGAATGCGACGTTCGACGCATTATTTCTGAGGGCCGAACGGTAGTCGTGATGGCCGTCGCTGCTCGCGGTATGCGGCCTTCGCCTCCTCGTGATCGGAAGAGGCAACACATATGGCCTGGCGTCGCATGTACTCTTCGAAGAACTGGCAAGGCCATGTCTCCGTTCATACCCAGAAGGGCTTTGGACTGCCGGGCGCCCTCGGAGCACGTCTGGAGGTACTTTTCGACCAGAGCGTCGGTCTGCTCCTCGAAGGTCTCCGGGCTCACTACGTGGTCAACGAGGCCCATTTCGTACCCGCGCTGCCCGTCGACGTTCTCGCCCGACAGGATCATCCACTTTGCCCTGCCGAGGCCGATGTACCGGGGCAGGCGGAAGGTCGCCAGGCCTGGGATGATGCTTTCCTGCAGGGCCGGGAGCCCCATCTGGCAGTCTGCCGTCGCGATGCGAACGTCTGATGCAAGGGCGAGCTGCAGCCCTCCGCCGAGAGAGTAACCGTGCATCGCGCAGAGGACGAACTTCTCCATGCACTCGAAGATTCGCAGGGCACGATCCCACTGTTCGTAGTAAGCGAGGGGCGTGTTCCCGGCTGATAGCTCCTTGAGGTCGATGCCGGTGCAGAAGGCACGTCCCGCCCCGGAGATCAGTACAATCGACACGCCTGAGTCGTCTCGAAGGCTCTCCGCGGCCTGGTTCAGGTCCAGGGCACCCTGGTAGCTCATGGCGTTGAGAAGGTCGGGCCGGTTGAGGGTCAATCGCGCAACCTTAATATCTGCCCGTGCGAGCATGGGAAACTAAACCAAAGCCAAGTGGCATCTACTGGCGCGGGTCTCTGGCGGGAGTGTCATGGAGCGTCTAACTCTTCTTCCAGAACTGCCACCATCCTCTCGTTGATCGCAGGTCCGCCACCATCGACTGCGCCGGCTGGTCTGGCGTGCCCGCTGTGTTTGTTGTGGCCGCTGTGTCTGTTGTGGCCGAATCTAGGGCGGGCCTAACCCCAGGGTCGACAGTAACGCCCTGGGCACCGAATAGCTCCCAAGGTCTGAAGGACTCCACGAAATCCTTGGCTTCTTCGATAGATGGGAACCCCTTCCGGGAGCGGCTCGGGTCGTAGCTAAAAGTCTTCGCCGACGCGTCGATGCCCCGTTTGGTGTCTCGGAACCCTCCAAGCTCCTCTTCATGGCCGTCGTTTTCGTCACTGAGAATCAGGTTCTCTCCCCTTCTTACCTTTCGCCAATACACTCTCATGCAAAGCACTCCTCGACTCCGGTTTCTAGCTTGACGGTTTTGGGACCTTGGTAGTCTCTACTTCTAAAATTTGCTCGCTTGGTCTCGGAGAGGTGTGTTCTCTCTCCAAGTATGGCAACTCCTCGGCGATGGTCAAGTTCCTTAAGTAGCGTGCCCTTTACAAGTTGGGCTGTTGTCTCAGCCGACTGGTGTCGAGGGTGACTAGCCTACGCCTGGCTCGCTTCCCCAGCCCCACCAGGAACATCACGCTTTTACCTTCCGCGTGGGGCGAGAAGAATCCGGATACTTGGTCGTCGTAAAACGTCAGGCCAGAGGCCCCCAGTCTTTGGGCATAGGCTGCCAGGTAGATTTTGCCCGCTGTGATACTGGCATCCAGCTGAGCCAACCGGTAACCCCGGTTACCAAAACGCTCAGTATCGGATTCAGATTAGTCATGAAGAAAAAATCGACGCTGGCATCGGCCGGAAGCGGCTGATCGAGCCCCAGATGACCAGCTTGCCGATGGTAGTCTCCTTCTTTCAGCGGCTCCAGAGCCTTCAGGTCTCGGTGGAACACATATGCGCCAGACGGGAGGTCGTCCACAGTGTTCACGATCAGATAAATATCATTGAGAGCAGCGCCAGGTTGTCCTAAAAAATCTGCCGGTATGCCCTACGTGGCCTTTTCGAGCACCGTCGACAGCTCCCGGAGGGTTATCGATTCGTGGCTGAAACGGCGTGCGGACCCGCGCCGAACGATGACCGACTCGATGGAGTCCTGGGGCGTCTCGCCGTCAGAGTAGCGATTTAACGGTACGAGGCGGCCCGAAGGAGGGGCACTGCGGCCCTTTCGGGGGCCGGACTTCCTGCCGCCAGCGGGCCATTCACCGGGCCTTGGCTTCAAGATCACGGTATAACGCCAATTTGATTCACATGCCAATGTTCGTCCAGTGGTAGTGGATCTCATTATGCCCATCCAGCAGGTCTCACTCCTGAGGTGCTGGCGCCCGTCCGGCTAAGATAGCGGGTTTGCCCGTCCTCCGGTGGCCGCCGGGGGTTGGCGTTTGGCCTGCCTCAGGGCAGGTACTTGTCTTCCATCTCCCGGATGCGATCCGCCCCCAAGATGCCGCCGTTGCTGGCCACGCCCCACCTGCTTTGCGCCGCTCCCGCCAGGAAGTCGTCGATGGCGCCGGTGCCGCGCTCCTGGAAATCGTGGAGGAAGTCCCAGGATGCCTGAAGCCCCGCCATCGTGGTGAGCGACGGATACCAAGCCGCGGCCGCCCCGGCTTCCTGCAACTCATCCAAAGTCGGATGGGTCTGGCTTCCGTGGGTGAACAGGGGCAGCACCGGGCCGGGAATCCGCCGGATGGCCTCCTGGTTTTCCTCCCAGGACGCCACGGCGGGGCAGATCACATCCACGTTGGTCTGGCTCTTGTAGGCCAGGCAGCGTTCCATTACATCCTCGAAGGTCGCCCCGGATACGCCGCCGTAATCGCACCTGGCTACGATAACGAAGTCCGGGTCGAACTCCATGTTGGCGTCCATGGCGGCCCTTAGTTTCCCTACCATCTCCTCAATGGAAACGCAGCGGCGGCGGGGGCCGGTCTTCGGGGGGTAGGTCTGGTCCTCCAGGTGGGTGCCGCCTATACCGGCCCGGATGTACTCCTTGACCGTCTCGTAAACCGTGATGGCGTCCCCGTAGCCGGTGTCCATGTCGCAGAACACCGGAATGTCCACCGTGTTCACGATGCGCCTGGCGTTGTCCACCATGTCCCGCATACTGGTGCCGCCCTCGGTCCAACCCATGAGTTGGGCCGAGGTATTTCCTCCGGACATATAAAAGGCATCGAAACCCAACACCTCCGCCATCCTGGCGCCCATGGCGTTCATCCCGCCGGCCAGAACGAAGATCTCCGGACCCTCGAACAGCTCCTTGAGTCGCGTCGTCATGCGTTTCTTCTCTTGCATCACCCTTCCCCTTTACGATATTCGCGGATGCGCCAACCTTCCCTCGCTGGCTTGCCGGAGGAATCCCCAATGTCAAATGGGTAGCACCGGCTCGGGGCCGCCTTCCGGCAGGTCGATTTCGAAAGAGTTGGCGTTGTAGGCCAGCAGCGTATAGTAGCCCATAATGCTCGAGAGCTCGGTAAGCCACCGGGGGCCGAACTGGCCCATGGCCCTTTGAAAAGTCTCCGGACTCACCCTGTGGCGATCAAACATCTCGGTGGCATAGTCCACGAGGGCCGCTTCATCCGGCGGCATATCCGGCAGCGGCTTCCGGTCCCGCAGGGCGTCGACCAGATCATCGCTCAGGCCCTCCTCCCGTCCACGACCCGAATGGGCGTACCAGATGTATAGGCAGTCCATGTGCCGCGCGGTCAGCAGCATGGCCAGTTCCTGTAGCTTGTGAGGCAGGTCTGTAACCTCCCGGAAATAGCCGACCAGATGGTTGGCCCGCCGCCGCATCTCCGGGCTGTAGATCATTACCGAGCCGGGGCCGGACTCCACGACCCCGCCGGTGGCGGCGGTCTCGTGGTCGAATGCCTCTCGAAACTCCTCCGGGGCTTGGTCTCGCGTTAAAACCGGTAGCCGCGCCATATCACACCCCTCAGTTTCAGTTGAGTCTCCAATGTGTTGCCGAATGCTCCCATTATACCCCGGCGCCTCTGCTGGAAAATGTTACAGCGGGACGCCGGCATTGCGGCTCCGGTGGTCTGAGCTCCCGGTCCCCGGAATCTAACCCGCCAGCCACGGAACCGGTGACGCCATGAGCCGCAAGGGGCGGTATGGTTATAATGTCCGTCATCGCAGTCATTTTTATCCGGGAAATGGAAGTTTGGAGAGGGCCCATGAAATACGACGTTATTGTCGTCGGCGGGGGAGCCGCCGGGTCGGTCTTGGCCAGTAGATTGGCTGAAGACCCTGATACCTGTGTTCTGTTGCTGGAAGCCGGGACGGACTATCCCGAATTCGCCAACCTTCCGGACGAAGTAAAGTTTGGCCACACCAGATTCGCGGAATCCCCGGACTCGGAACACAATTGGGCCCTTCGCGGAACGCTCACCGAGGAGCAAGGGGAGGTCCACGTGGCGCAGGGCAAGGTGATCGGGGGCGGGTCATCCATCAACGGTCAGGCAATGCAAAGAGGATTTCCCGAAGACTTTGACTCTTGGGCTTCTCTGGGCAACGACGAATGGTCTTATGAGAAGGTGCTGCCCTTCTTCAGAAAAATGGAGCGCGACCTCGACATTCAGGATGATTTCCATGGAACGGAAGGGCCGATGCCGGTAAGACGCCGCCAGTCGGGTGCTTGGCCTGACATCCAAAAGGCCTTCCATGCCGCCTGTTTGCAGGCTGGGTTCGGCACGGCCGAAGACACGAACGGCCCAAACCCCTCCGGCGTTGGCGTGTCTCCCACCAACAACCTGGACGGCGTCAGAATGAGCGCCGCCATAACTCATCTCAATCCGATGCGCCACTGTCTCAACCTTACGGTGAGAGGAGGAGTCCACGTCCGGAGGATATTGTTCGAGGGTTCCAGGGCCGTCGGAGTGGAAGCCGAAAGCGGGGGCGAGGTCTTCACTCTGGAAGCGGACCGGGTTGTCCTGAGCGCCGGGGCTATCAGGTCGCCCCAGTTGCTTATGCTATCGGGAATCGGCCCCAAGGATCAACTTGAGCAATTTGGGATACCCCAGGTCCAGGAGCTCCCCGGAGTGGGGCAGAACCTATGGAACCACCTCAGCACCCATATCAGCTTCAAAGTCAAAGATGGGAAAACGCTCACCACCGGTCTCGACTCGCCGCACTTCAGTCTGCATTACACCTCACAAGGGTCGAGCGAGACCAACGACATGCTGCTGAGGACCAGCACCGTGGTCGACGAACGGGAGGAGCGTGTCGCCGGTGTGCGCGCCAGGTACCAGACCGGGGACGTGCCACCCGAGCGGGCGGCACGTATGTCTTGTACTCTCGGGTTGCCCGAGGGATCGGGATACGTCAGGTTGGCGTCCGCTGACCCCAAGGTGCAGCCGTCCTTCAACTATTGTTATCTCCAGCATCCCGACGACATGCGGCGGGTGAGAGAGGGCCTTCGATTCGGTGTCAGGCTTCTGGAGTCCGATGCGTATAAGGATGTGCTCGATCACCGGATCAGCCCGACAGACGACATTCTAGGCGACGATGACGCCCTGGATGCCTGGATACGCCAGACCGCGGGAACCGCCAGGCACGTCTCCGGGACCTGCAGAATGGGGCTTGATTCAGACCAGATGGCGGTGGTCGACCAATACTGCCGGGTCAAGGGAGTGCAAGGGCTGTGGGTGGCGGATTCCTCGGTGGCGCCGCGGATTCCCAGGTCGGGCGGTCTCCATCCCACGGCTCTAATGATCGGGGAACGTGTCGTGGACTGGATAGCGGCGGGCTAACCGAGCGCACTGATCGCTCAGAGGCGGAACCCGGCGCCGAACTCTGATTCCAGGGCCTCGATGATCTGCGCCTCCAGCGGGCCGTATTCCCGCTCGATGGCGGCCTCGACCTCGGCCCGCCACCGGGCTTCCTGCTCCCGGCGAAGCCGCTCCCGTTCCTCGCGGGCCTTCTTCTCCCGTCCGCGCCGCAGAGCGGCCTCGATGGCCCGCTGGCGGCGGGCCAGTATGTGGAGTTCGATTTCCCGTCTGTCCATCCCCGGCCAGGCGGCGTGGCGCACGTCCAGCGCCGGAGGGTCTTCGACGTCCGACCCCGCGTCGATGGCTGTCATAATGTCCGGTATCAGGACGCGGTGGTAAGTCTGGGCGTCGCCGCAGTAGAACTTGAAGAAACCGAAGCCTCAGACGGCGTTAGCTGGCATTACCCATTCCTCGGTTACGCCAGACGCCCTGTAGCCGTCCTCCCGGTCGTCGATGAACAGCCCGCAGGTCTGTTCGTGGGCGGGCTGGGTGCGGGTGCAGCGCAGGCTGCCGTTCTCGGCCAAGGAGTATTCGTACGTGGCAGGCATTAGGGTGCGGTTGGTGTCAGCGTCCGTGAGGCCTTGTCCTTAAACAGTACATATGTACGGTTACGGTAAAGAGAGGATAATTGAGTCCAGTCCTATCGTCAAGGCTCTATGGTCAATAACACGTTTCTAAGGAACCTCTGAACAAGTCCCTTCCCCCCGGTGGGGGAAGGTTAGGATGGGGGTGCCGGCGCTCATTTGATAGCTAATACCGTTAAGCTCTCCCCCGAGATTTCGGCTTTCGCCTCAATGACCATAACTTGGCCAGAGGTTCGCGGGCCGGGCGATGCCCAGCGAGCGATGGGCGATATCGCGGCGGGCGCCCTTGAATCCCCGGTGCTATACTCGCGGCACAGCATGACTGCCGAATAACCTGAAAGGGCGCGAAGACCGGCCGGCAGGAGGTGAAACCAGGTCCTGAGCCGGCACAAGGCGGCGGTGACGCAGGAAGGCCTCCCGCACCCATGCCGCCCTGGCGTGAACGGAGTCAGGCTTCGGAGGTGGGATAATGGCTTCTTTGCGCGTCGGCCCGGAAGTGGACCTGCACTATTACGACGACGATTTCACGGAGCCCTGGCGGGCCGGGCCGGCCATGCTGTTACAGCACGGGTTCTCCCGCAGCGGCAAGTTCTGGTACAACTGGGTGCCCTTGCTGGCCCATGAGTTCCGCATCCTGCGCCCGGACATGCGGGGAATGGGCGGGTCCACCATACCCGAGGACAAATACGAGCCCTCTCTGGATATCTTCGTAGACGACCTGCGAAGCATATTGGACCATCTGGGCATGGATAAGGTGGTGTACGTGGGTGAATCTTTCGGAGGCATCGTCGGGCTGAAGTTCGCTCACAAGTACCCCGAGCGGACGCGGGCCCTGGTGCTGTGCAACACCCCTTGCCGTTTGCCCCGCCGGGAGCGCTCTGCCCCAGGGTCGGACTTGGCCGCCAGCATGAGCCATAGTGTTGGCGCCTGGTCGACCGCCACCATCGATAACCGGCTGGACACCCGGGTGGCGCCGCAGGGACTGAAGGAATGGTACATCGCCGAAATGGACCGGACTTCCGCCTCCATCGGGCGCAGTCTCCAAGGATACCTTGATACGCTGGACTTCAGACCCCATTTGAAGGAAGTCGAGACCCCGACGCTACTCTTGGTGGGAGAGGAATCACCCACCTCAACCCTGGAGCAACAACAGTTTATGGCCGAGCAGCTACCGGACTCCCGCTTGGTGGCCTATCCTGGGCTGGGTCACGGCATCAACGCCATTTACCCGGAGTGGTGCACCCAACAGGTGCGGGAGTTTGTCGCTTCGCGGACCATTTGAGGAGGGGATCATGCCTTACTACATGTACGTTGCAGTGCAAGAGGACAACAAGATATCGATCTTTACCGTAGACCCCGAAACCGGAACGCTCACGCCCCAAACCGATGTGCCCGTGCCAGGCGGGCCGTTTACCCTGGCGATCAGTCCGGACCGCAATTGCCTGTATGCCGGCTCTCGGGAAACCCCTCAGCTATCCAGCTTCCGGATTGACCAGTCCAACGGGGGTCTCACCCAGACCGGGACGGTACCGCTGGAATCGTGGCCGGTCTACATAGCTACGGACCGCAGAGGCAGGTTCGTGCTGTCGTCCTACTACCAGGGCGCGCACGTGGGAGTGCATCCCACAGGGGATGACGGGTCGGTTGGGGAGCCGCCCATCGAGTGGCTGGAAACGGCGACAGGGGCCCACGCAATGCAGACCGACCCCACCAACAGCTACGCATTCGTGCCCCACATCGCGGGAAACGGCCCCAACGAGATCTGGCAATTCAGGTTTGACGAAGCCACGGGCCATATTACTCCCAACTCGCCGCCCAAGGTGGAGCTGGAAGAGTTTCTGGGCCCCCGCCACTTCTGCTTTCATCCCTCCCTGGACGTTCTCTACTTCTCCAACGAGCAGGGGTGCAGCGTCAGCGGCTACCGGCTGGACACCGCCAATGGCACGCTTTCGCTCTTCCAGACCATTACCACCCTTCCCCCGGAAGGCTTTGCCGAGAGGAACACCTGCTCCCAGATTCAGGTCTCCGGGTCGGGACGGTTCCTGTACGCTCCGAACAGGGGCCATGACAGCATCGCCTGCTACACGGTCGACACCGGCACCGGGGAGTTGACCGCCAACGGCATTGTTGCCTCCGAACCCAGACCCAACGCCCTGTGCCTGGGACCCCACGACAGGTTCATCTACTCCGCCGGACAGGACTCGGGCCAGATGGCCACCTTTGGCGTCAACCCGGATTCGGGAGAGTTGACCCGGCTGGGGACAACCCCACTGGGCGCCGCGCCGTGCTGGATATCGATCACGGAGTTGCCGGGGTAGCCGACCACTCGGTGGGAGAGGGGCGTTTCCAATATGGGATAGCCGGGAGCCCAATCGCCATCAGCCCAAGGCTTTACGCACTCCCTCGATCACGTTGTCTTTGTCGGGGAGGCAGTATCGCTCCATGATGGGGCTGTATGGGATCGGAACGTCCGGTGCGCAGACGCGCACCGGCGGCGACTTCAGGGCGCGGAAGGTCTCCGGGTCCTCGGTGATCTGGGCGCAGATCTCTGCGGCGGCGCTGCCGGTGATGCAGGCCTCGTCCACAATCACCACCCGCCCGGTCTTTTGGACCGACCGGCGGATGGCCGGCGTGTCCATGGGCACCAGCGTCCGCGGGTCCAACACCTCCAGCGAAATACCCTCCTCGCCGAGCTCATCGGCGGCTTTCAACGCCTCGGGCACCATCTTCGAGATCGCAACAACCGTAACGTCGTCGCCGGGCCGTTTGATGTCGGCCTCGCCGATGGGGACCAGGTATTCGTCCTCCGGCACAGGATATCTGTCCGGCTGGGCCGCCAGGATCTGGTCCTCGAAGTACACTACCGGGTTGTTGTCGCGGATGGCGCTCTTCATCAGACCCTTGGCGTCGTAGGGGTTGGACGGCATCACCAGCTTGAGTCCCGCCAGGTTCATGAACATGGGGTGAGGACTCTGGGAGTGTTGGGCCGCCGCCGAGCGCCCGCCTCCGGTGGAGGCCCGGAACACCAACGGGAAGGGGGCCTGGCCGCCGAACATGTAGTGGATCTTGGCCATCTGGTTGACGATTTGGTCCATGGCGGTGAAGGCGAAGGTCATCATGCCCGGACTGATAATAGGCCGGAAGCCGCTTCCCGCCGCCCCGATCCCCGCTCCGACGTATGCCTCCTCGGAGATGGGCGACGCCCGCAGCCGCTCGATGCCGAACTCCGGCGCCAATGCCGCCAGCGGGCCAAGGTTGCCGCAAATGTGAAACACCTTGTCGTCCCGGCGCATCTCCTCTCGGAACGCCTCCATCAATGCTTCGGCATAGGTAATTTCTCTCATGGCATCTCCCACGGCGGGTTGGCTGCGAGTCGCTGGGCAACACGGGCGGGCATCAAGGGGCGAATACCTCGGTCAGAGCGTCTTCGGGATTGGGCAGCGGGCTGGCCTCGGCGAACTCGATGGCGGCCTCGACGGCCGCGGCTATTTCTTCGTCGATTTGCTGGAGCCGTTCACTCGTCGCCGCTCCCTGCTCCACCAAACGGCCGGCGAATACGGCAATGGGGTCGTAGGACTGGCTGAGCTGTATCTCGCTCTCCGGCCGGGGATCGGGCGGGTTGCCCCTGGACTCGGAGTGGCCGCGCCACCGGTAGGTCTTGCATTCCAGGAGGGTGGGCCCGCCGCCGTCCCGGGCGCGCTGTATCGCCTGTTGCGCCGCCTCGTAGACCGCCAGAACGTCGGTCCCGTCCACGGTGACGCCGGGAATGTTGTAGCTTACCGAGCGCACCGCGACGTCCTCCACCGACAGAGTGGCGGCCGCGGAGTTTCCGGAGGCCCAACGGTTGTTCTCGCAAACGTAGATTACAGGCAGCTTCCAGATGGACCCCAGGTTCAACGAGCCGTGGAACGCCCCTTCGTTGGACGCGCCGTCGCCGAAGAAAGCCACGGCCACGCCGTCGCCCCCTTCCAGCTTGGCGGCCAAGGCCGCGCCGGTGGCCAGGGGAAGTCCCGCCCCCACGATGCCGTTGGCTCCCAGCATACCCACGCTGAAGTCGGCGATGTGCATGGAGCCGCCCTTGCCGTGGCAGTAGCCGTTGGAACGGCCGAAGAGCTCCGCCATCATCCTGTTGATGTCGGCGCCTTTGGCGATGGTGTGGCCGTGGCCGCGGTGGGTGCTGGTTATTCGATCGGTGGTCCGCAAAGCCGAGCACACTCCAACCGCCACCGCTTCCTCGCCGATGTAGGCGTGGACCACTCCCGGAATATTGCCCTCGTGGAACTCTTCGACCGCCCGCCGGTCGAAGGTGCGGATGGTGACCATCTTCCGGTACATTTCCAATAACAGCCCGTTATCCATGACCATGGCTTACACCCCAATCGTCCTCGGAGTTTAGCGAATTGTACTCCGGCGCAAGCCGGGCCGCCACGCCAGACGCCGCCGGAATATATCGAGCGTCGGACACGCCCAATCCGCCACAGCCGTGTAAGTGGAATGTCGCCCAAGTCTCATGTCGCCCAAGCTCATGGTACTTGAGTTCATGGAAACCAAGGGAGAGCCGTCGGTCGGACTGGCATCCGAATCCAGGCGTTCGTGAGGGGAGGCGGACTGGGCCGGGGAAGCAAGCGCGGCAACCCTTGACCGCGCCGTGCGAGTACACTTGGGAGGGGCCCATGCACCCGGCGCTCCGGCCCGGCCCAGCCCTCAAGACCGGGGGACCGGCTATCCCCCGGAGGAATTTGTCCCATTCATAGAGGCTGGCTTATCAACTAAACCCTAATTGGCAGTCTCGTTGCCTGATTCAGGCATTTCCAACCTTTCAATCACATCGCGAAATGCTTGAGGGATCTTGGCGACCGTAGGCGGCTCCGCGATTTCCGAGCCTTTTTGATATGGCCCGTCGATCGGGTCGAATTCGCCGTCCATAAAGATGGGAAGGCCGATGTGGATGGCCATTGCCAGTCCCGCCGCGGCGTCCACGTTGACCGAGCGCAGCCCGTCGGCGGTCACGAGTCGCAACACTCCAAGCACCTCATCGTCTGCGCCGACCCGCTGTATCACCACGTGGCTGATATTCGCCCCAAGAGACCTGGCCAAAAGGAGGGCAAGGTGGTGTTGGGGGCAGTGGTCGGTGGCCAGCCCCCGCATCTCCACTGCCAGAACGCGGGCCTGCTCCATCGACAGGTGGACGACGTACACGGACTTGCCTTCTTTGAGGCGGAGCAGCAGTTCCCCGTGCCATCCGTCCTCGCTGCGTCTGACCAGATACGGAAATACTGGCGTCATTCTGCCCCCCAAGCTTCTGATTTGGTGACCCGGCCCTGTCGTCGATTTGACGGGTCCTTTACGGTAGTACCCCGGTGTCTCGCAGCAATTGCTGAGTGCCTTCTAGGTCGGCCAGGTCCCGGAGAGGGATGCTGGGATGATTGATGTCGGCCAAGGGCACCAACAACTGCTGGGTCTTCACCCCTTCCACCAGCGGGTATTCGAAGGTCTGCCCCGCGAAATACTGTTGGCCAACCTTGGAGAGCAGGAATTCCAGGAACCGTTCCGCGGTCGCTTTGTTCTCCGAGGACTCCAGAATGCCGGCGCCGGCCACCATCACGGTCGCTCCGGGCCCGCCCGACCTTGGGTGGTAATTCCTGGCAGCGAAATTCTCGCCCTCTTCGGCCAAGAACCGGAACAGGTAGTAGTGATTGACCAGTCCCACGTCGATCTCCCCGGCGGCGGCGGCGGCCACCTGTGGGGTATTCTTGGGGTAGACCCTGGGTTCATTGGCCAACATACCTTCCAGCCACTGGCGCGTCTTCTCCTCGCCCCAGATAGCGCGCATCGCGGTTACCATTGTCTGGAACGAAGCGTTGGTTGGCGCCCACCCGATGCGGCTCTTCCACTTGGGGTCGACGAAGTCGAAGATGTCGTCGGGCAACTCCTCTTCCGATAACCTTTCCGGGTTGTAGACGATTGTTCTCGCCCTGCCGGAAAGGCCTACCCACTTCCCTTGGGGCGAACGGGCCCAGTCCGGCACCTGGCTCAGGATCCCGGCGGGGAGTGTCGTGAACATCGACTCGACGGCGCCCAAGCCACCGGGGTCCTGGGCGAAGAACACGTCGGCGGGACTTCGATCTCCTTCTTCCAAGAGCGTCGCCGCCAGTTGAGACGTGCCGGCGTACTTGACGTTAACTTCGATTCCGGAGGCCTGGCTGAACTGTTGGATGATGGCGTCCACCAGCGACTCGCTCCGCCCGGAATAAATGGTCAGGCTCTCTTCAGTCGACGCGGCGGCGAGGGCTTCCGCTATCGCCTGTTCTACTTCCTCCCTGGTGACGCCTTCTCCGGTAGCGGCGTCCGCCAGGGCGGCTGCAATAGCCTGTTCTACCTCCCCTTTGGTGACATTCGGCCCGGAGGCGGCTGCCACTGCGGATTCCACCAGAGCCTCGATTTCGTCGGCCGAGACACCGGCTTCTACCGAGGCCGCAACCGCGTCCTCCACCAGGCGTTGCAACTCTTCTTGCGATAGGGGCGATTCCTGTCGGACCGGGGCCGACTCCGATACCGCCTCCTTGACCAGAGACTTCAGCTCGTCGAGGTCAAACGGCGTCGGAGTGGGTAGGGGCGTCACTATCGGCGACTCCCCGCAGGCCGTGACGAGGAATGGGATCAGCAGCAGGATCATCAGAACAGGTGTGATTGGGATCAAGGTCCGCATGGGAATCGCCTCCATGTCTCGTATTTTTGGTGTCCGAAATATTCGAAGGTCCAGAGTTTCCATTGAGCAACACCAGTTGGGCGTTGACCGCAATGCAGACTGTGCCGGGGGCCACTCTCATAATTACACCGACGATGAGTATAGACATATATTGGATTCTGTCAATACGTTCTTCAGGTGCATTTGGTTACAAGTAACCCGCCAGCATATAGACACGCCGCCCCGGTTTGCCCGAATATCGAGAAGATAGCCGCGGCGGGTTGACCAGTCTCCTCTTCGCCCCGCCGGTTTCCAATCTGTTAATATGACGCGGGGCGGGAATGCGCCCGGAGTCCCGGCGGCTCACCGGTCTCCCCGAGTCCAAGTCCCCAAACACAATTTGCCGAACGGGCAATAATTTCATGGGAGCTAAAGGACAGATGGCACAGGTCAATTTGGAATCCGGCAGCCTGGTAGACGTTCAGAACGTACTCTACGATTTCGTGAGAGACGAGGCCGTTCCGGGCACATCATGGTCTGCCGATGGAGTGTTTCGCATTCTGGGAGAGTTGGCGGCCGAGTTCGACCCGGTCAACCGGGCCCTGTTGGCCAAGCGGGACGATTTCCAGAAGCAGATCGACGGCTACTACCAGCAAAAGCGACAGGCCGGGTGGAGCCCCAGTCCGGCGTCGGCCGAACAGGACGCCGCCGAGCTGGAGAGTTTCTTGGTGAGCATCGGTTATCTGGTAGGCGACCCGGGAGTCGACTTCGAGATGAACACCCCCGCTCTCGACCTGGAAATGGACCAAAACGGCCCCGAATTGGTGACCCCGGTAACCAACGCCAGCATGGCGGTGGGCGGCGCCAACGCCCGTTGGGGCAGCCTGTACGACGCTTATTTCCTCAGCGACATCAAGCCCGAAATCGACCGGGCGTCGCAGCGTCCGGCCCGGCTGCGGATGGTGGTTGAGGAGACCAACGCCTTCCTCGACGAGCACGTCGCCGCGTGGCAGGGCGGCAACGGCTTCGGGTCCTTCCCGGCCTTCCGGGTGGACCAGACGTCCAACGGCGCCTACGAGCTGGTGGGTATGACCGCCAGCGGGGCGGCGGCGCGCTTGGAGGACGCCTCGAAATTCATCGGCTTCAACCTGGACGACCAGCAGGAACTGTCCGAATTCTTCTTGGAGGACAATGGGCTGCGGCTCCAGTTCCAGCTCTATCCGGGAGGACGGGTCAACGAAGAAAACGGGCAGTTCAAAGACCTGATCGTCGAGTCGGCCATCACCAATATCGTGGACTTCGAAGACGCGGTTGCCGTGGTTGACGCCGAGGACCTGGTGGAGGGGCTGCGGAACTACTTGGGGCTGATTCGCGGCAGCCTGCTAGCCCACAGTTCCCGGGGCAACCTGAAGACCATGAACTCCGACAAAGCCTACACCGACGCCGCCGGGAACCGGGCAACATTGAAGGCGACCAGCCTGATGTCGGTCCGAAACGTTTCCCTGCACATCTATACCGGAGCGGTCAAAGTAGATGGAGAAGACGTATCGGAACGCCTGCTTGGCCTGTTGCTCACCACATTGATCGCCACCTCCCACGACAAAGGATCGAATGGAGAATCGCGGGCCGACGGGTCGGGTGCTATGCCCGTTCGGGCGCCCAACAGCGCCAAAGGGTTCGTCTACCAAGTGACGCCCAAGTTGCAGACGGCCGAAGAAGTTGCCGAGCAGGTCAGCCTCTTCGAGGCCATCGAGTCCCGCCTTGGGCTCAACCCCGGCGCCATATTGATCGGAATAATGAACGAGGAACTGGGGATGACGCTGCAGTTGGCCGACTCGCTCAGGGCGGCCCGGGACCGCGTCTTCTTCACCAATACCGGTTTCTTGGACCGGACCGGCTCCCAGATCCGGGTGCAGATGCACGCCGGGCCGGTGGACCTGCGGGACGACCTTACTCAAGCCACCTACAACACCAGCTACGAACGTCACAACGTGGACGTGAGTGTTCGCGCCGGGGTGCACCGGCACGGCAAGGTGGGGAAGGGTATGCAGGTGAGGAACCGGGCGATGGCCGAAATGATGCAGCGCAAGATCGACCATCCCCGCACCGGCGGCAACACCGCCTGGGTTCCGGCGCCCTACCCCAGCGACCTGCACTCCATGCACTACCACATGGTCGACGTCGACGAAGTGCAGCGCGTCATTCTCGACTCCGCCGCTGCCGGCGTCTCCCGGCAATCGCTATTGACGTTCCCGCTCCTCGATGACGATAAGGTGGCCGATCAAAGCGCCAAGGCGGACCTCGTGCTCCGATACGCCCATAGCATGATGGCGTATGTCGACCCTTGGGTGCGCCGGGGAATCGGGTGTACCGGCGTGGCCAACTTCGACCAGATAGAAGAAATGAAGGACCGGGCCACGGAGCGGATCGACGGCGCCATACTGGCCAACTGGAGATTGCACAACGTAATTGGCCAAGACGACATCGAGACCGCGTTGACGAGGGCGGCTGAAATCGTCGACCAGCAGAACGCGGGGGTCGAAGGTTACGTGCCCATGACCGACACCCCGGAAAAGCGGGACTCCCTCCTTCGAGGGCCTGCGGCAGTCACCGTTATGGGCATCATCGACGACGCGCTAACCTCGGCCAGCGCGTATGTGGAGCCAGCCCTTTATCAGAACCGGCGAGCGGTGAAATCCGGGTAACGGCCCCCGGGAAGAAACGGAGAATGAGCGAGTGAGTAATATCATCCCGAGTATGCGCTACCACGATGCGCCCGCCGCCATCGAGTGGCTGTGCGAGGCCTTCGGGTTCGAAAGGCGCTTGGTGGTGCCCGGCGAAGACGGCTCCATCGCCCACGCCCAGCTTACCTTGGGCGGCGGCATGATTATGCTGGGCTCGGCCCGCGACGACGATTTCGGCGGCTTGGTCAAGACCGCCCGCGAAGTCGGCGCCAACACCCAGAGCGCCTACATCGTGGTGGAAGAGATCGACGAACATTACCAAAGGGCCAAGGCCCAAGGCGCGGAGATCGTCATGGAGATAGCGGATCAAGACTACGGCGGTCGGCTGTATTCGGCCCGCGACCCGGAGGGCTACCTCTGGAATTTCGGTTCCTTTGACCCTTGGGCCTGAGCTACGCTTGAACGCCGCCGGATAACGCTATGCCGCCAGAACTGGACCTGCTGCGAGAACTGAACTTGGAGGAGGCGCTCCAAGTATTGGAGCCGGCCGCGATATTCGCCGTCGGAATAGCGATCTACGCCATCGTCGTCTTCAATCTCTATCGGTACATGTCCAGGAAGGACATCTTCAACCTGAACCTTTCCAGGTTCGAGGAATCGAAACACCCCGCACTGAGCAAGGTACTGCACCTGTTCTTCTATGTGCTCAAGTATCTCCTGCTGTTTCCCCTCGTAGCCTTCGCTTGGTTTGGGGTGCTGGTGGTGATGGTGGCCTTCCTTTCCAAGACCACGGAGGTGCAGGACCTGCTCCTCATCGCCATGGCGGTGTTGAGTTCCATCCGTGTCACGTCCTACTACACCGAGGACCTGTCCAGAGACATCGCCAAAATCCTCCCCTTCGCCCTGCTGGGCATATTCCTGATCGACCTGAATTATTTCGAGATAGAGGAATCCTTGGCTCTGCTGGAAGTGGTGGGAACCGAGTGGCGAATCATCGTCTACTTCTGGCTGTTCATTGTGGCGCTGGAGTTGGTGCTGCGGGTCTCCGAGCCATACTTCAAGGCCCTTTACACCAGCTTCAAGACTCCTCCAAGGCCGCGGTTCAGTGAGCAGCCCGCTAGCGGCGGTTTGGCCGGGGCTCCCGAAGAACCTGAGGACAAGGCGCCTGGGGATGCGGAAGGCGACCCTGCCCCTGACGCTGGTTTGGGAGAGGCCGCCGTGGACGGCCCGAAAGAGCCCATCATAGGAAGGCCTGTGCGACTGGACCGGGCGAAACATTGAACCGCGGAGAGCCCGGAGGACAGAGGGAATCGAGGTCCGTTATTGGTTTCCCCTGTGGTCATAGCTCTCTATGGCGGGTTAGAGTTCGACCGGGTGGCCGCCCTCCATCCACTCTGAATAAGACCCGTCGTACAGCCGGACAGGGTAACCGGCTTGGCGCATAGCCAAGTACGCCAGCGAGGCCCTGACCCCGCTGCGGCAATAGGCGATCACCGGATCTCCGGGAGTGATCCCGGCCGCCGAGAGGCGCTCGTCGAGCAGGGATTTGTCGGGGAGTAAACGTCCGTCCCGCCCGGCGAATTGCGAGTGGGGCAGGTGGACGGAGCCGGGGATATGGCCGGGACGGTCGTCCATCTCCGCCTCGCCGCGAAACTCCTCCAAGGAGCGGGTGTCCAGAAGCGTCACGCCGGACGGGTTGGCGACATCGGCGATTTCGGCCCGGATGGACGGGTCGAGCCGGGGGGTGAATGACTTGCTCTCCGTCGCAACCGGCCGGTAGAGCACCTCTAGGCCCTGCTCCTTCCATGATTCGTAGAGCAGGTCCATGATATGGACGTCGTCGCGGCCCAAGAACTCCAGCACCCAAGCGGCCATGGCGGCGTTTCGGCCGTCTTGGTGGTCGTAGAGCACCGGGACCACGTCGTCAGCGAGCCCCGCCCCGCCAAAGACGGCCGCCAACTGTTCCGGCGGTCCCAACCGGCCGTCCGGGCCCTGCAGTTTCTTGAAGGGGACGCTTACCGCCGTCCTGAGATGTCCCATGAGGTAGCGCATGGCCGACCGGGGGTCGATTACCAGGTACGCCGGATCCCCGATGCGCTCGGATACCCAGTCGGCCGAAACCAAGGCGGCCATCAACCGACCATTTCGAAGTCGGTTTCCACCGAAGTCGGGTTGGCCACCGACTGGGTGACCGGAGAACCTTCCACGGCCAGACGCCAGATCTCCCGAAGGGTGTCCTCGTCGGCGTCGGCCCGCACGAAGCATTTGGCAGAGATGCGGCCATAGCCGGGGTTGCCCTCGTCTTCCACTCCGGCCCACTTTCGGATGTTGTCGAAATAGCCCTCCACGGCGACTTCAAGGTCGTGGATTCGGACACCCTTCTGGGTGGCGTTGACCACGAATCCAACGGTCATGCAACTGCCGATTGCCGAGAGCAACTGCTCGTGGGCGCTGGCGGCGACGTCGGTGGCGGTCAGGTCGCCGGGTTCGTCCATGTCCACCTGGTGATTGCGCATGTAGGCCCTTGCCCGCATTCCGTCCTGCCAGACCACGCGTGACTTCCAGGGTCCCGTGACTGCGTTAAAGACCTCGGGGTCGCGGAAGGAGTCGAGAACCTCAGCGAGTTTTTCCCGAGGCAGTCCGTTAAGGTCCCTTTCCATTTCTTGTGTCATTTTCCCTCACCCTAACCCTCTCCCAAGAGGAGAGGGGATTTTAACTGTATGCCGCCCTTAACTGCCTCGCGGCCTCGGCGATGACCCGCATCTTCTCCGTGGCCATCTCATGGGTGTTGACGTTTCGCTCGGCGAAGGTGCCGAACCCGCAGTCCGGGTTCAGGTAGATCTTGTCCGGGTCGAAGTATTGCAGCAACTCCTTGACCCGTTCGACGATCTGTTCGGGAGGCTCGATCTCGTCGGTCCGCGGGTTCACCACCCCTAGACCGATCTCCTTCTCGTTGGCGTATTCCTTGAATACTTCCATCTCGCCCGCGCGCGGCGTGGCGCATTCCAGGACCAGCTGGTCGATGTTCATCTGGACCAGGTAGGGGAGCATCGGCCCGTAGTTGCCAGTCAGCAGCACCTCTTCCTTTTTGCTCCAGTTGCCCCGGCAGATGTGAACGCCGGTCTTGATGCCGGTGATGCCTTCGGTGGTCTCGTTCATCAGCCGGACCGCCATCTCCAGCTCGTCGGTCGGGTCCCGGCGGTTGGGGAGGGCGGCGCACATGAACGTTTCGGTGCTTTCTTCGCCGAACACCACTTGGCTAAGGATGGGTTCGTCAAGCTGGATGAAATCGCAGCCTTGGTCCCTCAGGGAGATGATCTCCTCCCGAAGAATGGCGACCACGTCTTTCGCCAGGTCCTCAGGACTCGGGTAGGCCTTGTCGGACAATCCTTCGAACCAACCGGAACGGGTGAGCATGTAGGGCCCAGGCAGGGGTATTTTGATCTGCCGGTCGGTATGCTCCCGCATGAAGGCCAGCTCGTCCAAGGCCAGGCCCTGCCGCTTGCCGATGACGTCCACCACGATCGGGCTCTTGATGGCGAAGGACGGCACATCCAGCGCCCGCAGCACTTCTTCCATTCGGGCCCGGTCCCGCGAATAGTCCAGCAACTCGGAGACCTTCATCAATTGCATACCCGTCAGCTTGTCCACCGCGAAGGAGTAGAAGTTGTCGCGGCGTTGCTCGCCGTCGCTGAGAATGTCGACCCCGGCATCCTCTTGGGCCCGGATGCAGGCCAGCACCTCGCCGTCGGCGACGGAGTTGAACTCGGCCAGTGTCATCTCCCCCGCTTCCTTCCGGCGCAGCGCGCGCACCAAGTCGGTGGAGCGGGGCCAACTCCCCACCACGGTCACGGGGAACAGGGGTGTGTCCACCATTTTGGACTCCTAATACGCAGACTAATGTCAAGTAGCAATGTATCTAGGGCCGTCAAAAGTGTCAACCGCTCCTCTATCCGTAAGTGTTCAGACTTGATGAGTGTCCCTTCCCCCCGGCGCACTGGGGGGAAGGTTAGGAAGGGGGGGAGGTTGGTGTTGGAACTCCCCCACCCTAACCCTCCCCCGTCCGCAGAGGAGGGGACACTCATCTACTCTGAACAGTTACCTCTATCCGCGTAGATTGCCAAACCAACGCGCCAACGCGCATAATCCGTAGTAATGTCGGCTTTCGTAGTCTCGACCCTGGTGGCCTCGACCCTGGTGGTCTCGAATCGAAAGGCCGCTGCCGCAGGCGGGCAAGTTTAAACTGACCATGACATCTGGAAGAGCGAAGACGGTACAAGAACATATCGAACTCGCCCGTAAGTTCTTGCGTGATTCGGAACAGGAGTTCGCCTCCGGAGACGAGCTGCAGGGTTCGGAAAAGCTATGGGGCGCAACCTCGCAGGCCGTCACGGCCGTCGCCAAACGCCGCGGCTGGCGCTTCGGCAAAAGCAACCATCGGGCCCACGTGGTGGACCGGCTCGTCGAAGAATACAACGACACTTCGTTGGACGCCGAGTTCTCGGTGGCGGAGAAGTTCCACGCGAATTTCTACCATGACTTCATGGAGGACTACCAGATCGTCCGCGACCGCCCAACGGTGAGTCGCTTCGTACATCGGATGATCGAAATAGCTGAGACAGAGTAGGAGGCCATAATGACTACGACAGTCAGGGAAGGTCAGGCTCCGCGATACAAAGTGGTGGGCACCCGCCCCATTCGCCACGACGGCGTCGACAAGGTCATCGGCGCCGCCAAGTACGGCGCCGACACCCAGTTGGCTGGCATGCTCCACGGCAAGGTGCTGCGCAGCCCCTATGCCCACGCCCGGATCCGGTCCATCGACACCGCCAAGGCTGAGGCGCTGCCCGGCGTCATGGCCGTGGTCACCGCCAAGGACTTCCCCATCATCGCCGACGAAGTCATCGACCTGGCTGAGACCCAAGGCAACTCCCGGTTGATGGCCGAGCACGTGATGGCCAGCGAGAAGGCCCTCTACCAAGGCCACGCCGTGGCCGCCGTGGCCGCCACCAGCCCCCACATCGCGGAAATAGCCCTGGGTTTGATCGAGATTGACTACGAGGTCCTGGAGCCGGTGCTCTCCACACAGGACGCGATGCGGGAAGACGCGCCGGTCATCCACGACAACCTGACCACTCACTTCAAGCTGGAGCGGTTCGGGCGGGGCGACGACACCGGCGTCCACGGTAACGTCGCCAGCCACATCCAGCACAAGTTGGGCGATGTCGAGCAGGGATTCAAGGAGGCCGACCTCGTCATAGAGCGGGAATTCAACACCGGGACCGTACATCAAGGATACATCGAGCCCCACGCTTCCACCGCCTCTTGGGCCGGCGACGGCCGCCTCACCGTCTGGACCTGCACCCAGGGCTCCTTCGCCATCCGCTCCTCGACTGCGGCCATATGCGGGGTCTCGGAAGACCAGGTGAGGGTCATTCCGACGGAAATCGGCGGCGGATTCGGGGCCAAGATCACCACCTATCTGGAGCCTCTGGCCGCCATCCTGTCCAAGAAGACCGCGCGCCCGGTGAAGATGGTGATGAGCCGGAAGGACGTCTTCGAAGGGACAGGCCCAACCTCCGCCACCAACATGCGCACCAAGATCGGCGTGAAGAACAACGGCAAAATCACTGCCGCCCAGGTCTGGATGGCCTTCGAGGCGGGCGCTTTCCCCGGCTCTCCCGTCGGCGGCGGCACTCTCTGCGCCACCGGCCCCTACAACATCGAAAACCTGCTGGTTGACGGCTACGACGTGGTGGTCAACAAGCAGAAGGTGCAGGCCTACCGCGCCCCCGGCCAGCCCCAAGGCGCATTCGCCGTCGAGCCGTTGCTCGACGAGTTGGCCGACCTGCTCGGCATGGACCCGATCGAGTTGCGGTTGCGGAACGTGGCCAAAGAAGGCGACCGCATGCCCAACGGCGTCGCCCACCCCAAATTCGGCACCAAAGAGCTTGAAGAGGCCATGAAGGCCCATCCCCATTACAACGCGCCGCTGACCGGGCCCCACCAAGGCCGCGGCGTGGCGGTGGGCTACCGGTGGCAGGCCGGGCAGATGTCGGCCGCCACCATCGCCGTGAACAGCAACGGCACCATCAACCTCGTCACCGGCTCGGTGGACATCGGCGGCAGCCGGACTGCGGTGGCCATGCAGGCGGCGGAGGTCCTGGGCATAGCCGCCGAGGACGTCGCGCCCACGGTGGTGGATACCGATACCATCGGCTACACTGCCGTCACCGGCGGCAGCCGTACCGCCTTCGACACCGGCTTGGCCGCCATACAAGCGGCCGAGGAGGTGATACGCCAGATGGGAGCCCGGGCGGCCCTGATCTGGGAGGTGCAAGAGGAGGACGTAGCCTTCGCCAACGGTGTGTTCACCTGCATCAAGAATCCCGAGGACAGTTTCACTTTCAAGGAGCTGGCCGGCCGGATGATGCGGACCGGGGGGCCTATTACGACTTCGGTCTCGGCGGTGTCCACCGGCGTGGGTCCGATCATCGCCGGGAACATCGTGGACGTAGAGGTTGACCCGGACACGGGCAAGGTGGACATTCTGCGTTTCACCGCCTTTCTGGACGTGGGCACGCCGGTGCATCCCGACTACGTCGAAGGCCAGATACAAGGCGGTACCGTACAGGGCATCGGTTGGGCATTGAATGAAGAGTACTGCTACGACAACCGGGGGGTGATGCAGAACTCCAGCTTTTTGGACTACCGGATGCCAACCACGCTGGATGTACCCATGATCGAAGCGGTTATGATCGAGGTCCCCAACCCCCGCCACCCCTTCGGCCTGCGGGGCGTGGGCGAAGCTCCGATTATTCCGCCGCTGCCCGCCATCGCCAACGCCGTTTCCCACGCCATCGGCGTCCGTATGTACAACCTTCCCATCACCCCCGCCGTGGTCCTGGAGGCCCTGGAGAGCAAGGGCTAGGCTGCGCGGGCATATTCCCGGAGACTAGAAAGGCCCTGTGAACAACAGGGCCTTTCTAGTCGTAGGACTCTCATAGACCAATGGCTTCCTCTGACGCCCGCCGGCGTGGGTCCAACTCCTTCGCGATTGTCTTGAGCAACCGGGACTTTCGGTATTTATGGGTAGCCGGCGGTCTGGACAATTCGGGCCGCTGGATGGAAGCCGTGGTCATGGCCCTCCTGATGTTGGAATTGACCGATTCCTCCTTCCAGGTGGCCCTGCTTTTCGTCTTCCGTTGGACGCCAATGCTCCTGATGTCCCTGCTGTCGGGGATGTTCGCCGACCGCGCCAACCGATGGCGTTTGATAGTCACGGCGCGCGCCTCCGTCTGGGCGGTTATCGTTGGTCTCACGGTGCTTGTGGCGACCGGGGAGGTCCTTCCGTGGCACCTGTATCTGGGGTCTCTGGTATTGGGATGGCTGTTCGTATTGGAGTTCCCGTCCCGCAACTCCTTCATCTACGATCTGCTGGGCGGGCGCCAGATCGTCGGAGCCATGTCTCTGGAGACCATCACCATAACCATCGGCCGCTTTATCGGTCCGTTCATTGGCGGATTAATCGTCGAATTCGGAGATTACTCCTACGCGTTCATACTGCTATCACTGCTATACGGTATAGCGTTGTTTTTCACTTGTTTGGTTAAGGCCAGGGTGCCGGCCCGTTCCTCCGGGCCGTTCAACTTCCGGGCAACCGCCGCGTCGGGCGTGCGATACGCGTTCAGCAACCGGATAATCCGCAGCCTGCTGGGGTTCACCATCATCATGAACGCCTTGGCCTTCAGCGTGGAATCGCTGTTCCCGGTGGTAGCCCGCGACCACCTGGGTGTGGGAGAGGGGCTGACCGGCCTGCTCATCGCCTCCCAGTCCATTGGTACGTTTGTCGCGGCGGTAGCCATCGGCTTATTAACCGGGGGCCCGCATTACGGACGCATCTTCTGCTTGGGGTTGTTCGTGCAGCTGCTGAGCCTGGTGTTTTTCGCCCTTTCGCCTTGGTATACGCTGTCGCTCGTGCTGCTGCTCTGCTCCGGCATCGGCATGGCCGGGTTCAGCGCCATGCAAAGCACCATCATTATGATCGCGGCGACACCCGATATGCGGGGAACGTTACTGGGGGTGTTGGGGCATTGCATCGGCATAGCCGCGCTGGGCGGGTTGGTGGTCGGGAAAATGGGCGACGTAGTGGGCGCACACTACGCGGTCGCAATCAGCACCGGTCTGGGGCTGTTCCTGCTGGTAGTGCTGATCCCCTTGTCGCCGCTGGTACGCCGCCCCATCATCCCGCCCGATGAGCCCGAGGCCGCCCTGGGAGAGACCGGCACATCTCGGGCTCCCTGATCCTGACGCATCGGGGTCTGGACAGAGTCGGGCCCCCTACCAGTGGCAGAGGAATTTGGGCGAAGACGCCTACAAC
The DNA here is from genome assembly GCA_965222595.1 of Dehalococcoidia bacterium. Lineage (GTDB taxonomy): Bacteria > Chloroflexota > Dehalococcoidia > Lucifugimonadales > UBA3495 > VXOI01. The sequence continues at coordinate 47,039 of CBDCUJ010000010.1, forward strand.
GCCCCGTCCGATTCCAGGTCCTCCAGTTCTTCAGGAGTCAGCCCGCCGATGCCGCAGAGAATCTCGCGGTTGTGCTGGCCGAGGGTCGGCGGCGTTTCAGCCGGCGACTCGTGGCAGCCGGTGAGCCGGACCGGGGTACGAGGCGACTTGAAAGTGCCGCCAAGGGTGTCGCCCGTCTCGACGAACATGCGGCGGCCCTCCAGGTGAGGGCAGCTGGCCAGTTCCTCGATCGTCTGGGCCATCCCCATGGAGAAACCGATGTCCACCAAGGTTGAGGCGATTTCCAGCTTGGTCCGGTGAACGGACCATTCCTCGATGGCTGGTATCATCTCGTTGTGGTAAAACTCGCCTTCCATACCCTGGCCCAGGAATCGCTCGTCCTCAGCCAGGTCCGCCCGGCCCAATAAGGCCCACAGGGTCCGCATCCGCTCAGCCGAACGGGCCCCGGCCAGCACGACATAACCGTCTTTGGCCCGGAATGTCATGCCCGCCGTGGCCAACCGCTCTCTGGAACGGCCTGGGCCGGAGCCGATGGACTGGTAGTGGTTCATGTTGCTCTCGATGTGCGACACCATGCACTCGTACATGGCCATGTCCACGTACTGCCCCCGTCCGGTCCTGCGGCGGGTCTCCAAGGCCAGCACGATGCCCAGCGCCGTCCATAGTCCGGGTACCGAGTCGCCGATGTTGTCGCCGACGCTCTGGGGAGGGCCGTCGGGCTCGCCGGTCAGTTCCATCCACCCGGCCATGGCCTGAATCGCCAGGTTGTTGGCGGGCCAATTGGAATAGGGGCCGCTGAGGCCGGGGCTGTCCCCGTAGCCGGTGATGCTGGCGTATACCAGGCCGGGATTGATCTCGCTAAGCTGATCGTAGCCGAGACCCAGCCGCCGGAAGGCACCCGAGCCCCAGTTGTCCACCAGCACGTCGGAGGCGCGCACCAGTTCCTCGAAGGCCAGCTTGCAGCGCCGGTTGCGCAGGTCGATGCTGACGCTCTTCTTGTTGCGGTTCACGCCCAGGAAGCGGGAGCTTATGCGGTTGCCCTCCGCGTCCGAAATCATCGGGTGCCTGCCCCTGGCGACGTCCCCGGTGCGGGGGCGTTCGATCTTGATGACCTCCGCTCCCATGTCGGCCAAAATCAACGAACAGAACGGCCCGGCGACAATGTGGGTAGCGTCCAGCATCCTGATTCCTTCCAAGGGCAGCGGCAGTGGCCCAACGTCAGCATTCACGTCAGCAATCATGGTACATCTCCCATTTCCCTACTTCGCTCTCACTCCTCGCTCACCAGGCCGTAGCCGGCCAACAACCGCTCCACCAACCCGGTGGCCCGACCCCATTCGTAGGTCCGGTAGGAGTTGTTCCTGACCGCGTATCCGGCGCCAGCGTAGAACATCTCGTAGGAAGTGTGCCGGGAGCCGAACTCCGAGCCGATGGCGTCCCAAGCCAGATTGAACAGCTTGACTCTCTCCGGAGCGTCGGCCACAGGAGAGCGTTGCACCTTGGCAATGTACTCGGCCAGTTCCGGGTTGGCGAAGTCGGCCGAGGAAGACGGCAGCATGATGACGCCGCCGCCGGCCAACTCCCTTAGAGTGTGGATCACTTGGGGATAGAGTTCTTGGGCGGTGACCTGGGACGTATACAAGAAGTGCCGGTCGGGCACGTAGTAACGGCCGACGTGATGTCCGGCCGCCTCCATTCCGTACACCATTCCCTCTATCACGCCGGCTTGGGCCGCCAGCCTGCCCAGGGTCTCGACCACCTGGGGGAAGCTGATCACGTTGGTGGCCTCGGCGATTTTGCGGGCCAAGCCAATCAGAAATCGCAGCTTGACCATCAGCCTTATCTGGGCCTGGTAGTTGTGAAAGACATGGCTGGGGGCCTCGTGGAACTGGCCCCAACACATGCCAACGTCGCGGTAGACGAAGACCCTCTCCCAAGGCACTTTGACCTCATCGAAATAGATGACGGCGTCGTTCTCGTCAAAGCGGAACGCCAACGGGTTGTCGAACTCGCTGACCGCCGACGCCTCGTAGGACTTCCTGGAAAGTATCTTGACTCCGGCGGCGCCCATGGGGACCGCCACTGAAAAAGCGTGGCTTTCGTCGCCGGGCCGCAGCGGCTGGATGGTCGTGACCAGCACCTCGTTGGCCATGATGCAACTGGTGCCCAGCATCTTGGCCCCCTTGATGGTGACGCCGTTGGAATCTTCGTCGCATATGCCGGCCGCCAAGAACTCGTCGTCCTGTCCAGCGGGTCCGCCCGCCCGGTTGCCCTGCGGGTTGGTGATGACGTAGGTGACGAACAGGTCGTTGTCCCGGACGTAGGTGAAATAGTCTGACAAGGCCCGCGCCCGTTCCTCGCCGTGCTGCCGGAAAAGGTCCAGGCGCATCATCATTCCCGCCAGCGACGAGGCTACGTGGTCCGGCGAACGGCCCATGAACCCGTAGGTGCATTCGGCCCAAGCCTCCAGGGCCCGGCGCCGCGCCACCAACTCGCCGTAGGACCGGGGGAGCTGCCAGCACCGGTTGACCCGTTCGCCGCTGGTCGGCGACTCGAAGGTCATCAGTTCCAGGTTTTCTGGGGCCGCTTGAAAGTCGTAGAGCGCGGCTGCCGAACGCACGGCGTTGCGGTAGGCCGGGTGGTCCACCACGTCGGTGATCAACTCCCCGTCAAGAAACACATTCCGTCCGTCCCGGAGACTTTCCAAGTGGCGCTCTCCCGTCTTGACCATAACCGCAGTCCCTCGAAGAAAATTGCGTCGTTGCTATAATACGCTCCGGGCGCAAAACGGACTAACGATAAAATTTCCGTGTCCGCTGCGCTCTCCTGTGGTGAAAATATTTGGGGGTGTGGCATGCGGCTGGTCTCATGGAACGTCAACGGCATCCGGTCGATACACAAGAAGGGATTTCTCGAATGGTTCGCTGCGGAGAGCCCGGACATCCTGTGCATCCAGGAGACCAAGGCGAATTTGGAGCAACTGTCCCCCGCGCTTACGTCGGTCGCCGGCTATCGTACCTACTTCTCGCCTCAAGAACGCAAGGGCTACAGCGGGGTCGCACTTTATGCCAAGGAGGAGCCGGAGAGCGTCTCTTATGGCTTGGGCATAGAGCGCTTCGATTCCGAAGGGCGTACCATAGCCGCCGACTTCGGGGACTTCGTCCTGTTCGACATCTATTTCCCCAACGGCAAGCGTTCAGCCGAGCGTCTGCGCTACAAAATGGACTTTTACGACGCCTTCCTGGAACGGGTAAACGCCCTGAAGTCCGAAGGCCGTCACGTGGTGGTCTGCGGTGACGTCAACACCGCCCACAAAGAGGCCGACTTGGCCCGTCCCAAGGAAAACGCCAAGGTCTCCGGGTTCCTCCCCGAGGAAAGGGCCTGGATGGACAAGTTCATCGACGATGGCTACGTCGACACGTTCCGGGCCTACAACCAGGAACCGGGTAACTACTCCTATTGGGACCAGATCACCCGCGCCAGGGACCGGAACGTCGGGTGGCGCATCGACTACTTCTTCGTTGACGAAGGCTTGGCCGGCCGGTTGAACGACGCCTTCATCCTCCCAGACGTGATGGGCTCCGATCATTGCCCGGTGGGAATCGAGATTAGCTGACGTGCCGATGCTATACTGCCCGTAACATTTGTCATTTGCGGGGGAGCCATGAAGGATACGGTTGAGGTCTTCTTTCATTCACAGCAGCCCTACACCCATTTGAACGAAGAGGACATCGGCCGGTACGACTCCGGCCGCCTCGACTTTCCCAATACCTACTTCGATCCGGAAAAAGCCCACCATCTCTATAACCAGTACCACGAGCAATACGCCATGGCCGACGAAGCGGGACTCGATGGCATCATGACCAACGAGCACCATTCCTCCTACTGGAACATGAAGCCGTCGGCCAATCTGGACGCCGCCGTCATCAGCCGGACTACCAGCCGGGCCAAGATAGCGATCCTGGGCAACATCATCCCCATCAACGACCCGGTGCGCATGGCGGAAGAGCTGGCGATGCTGGACTGCTACTCCAACGGACGCCTGATTTCCGGGTTCGTTCGCGGCGGCGCCGTCGAAACGCTGCAAGCCGGCATCGACCCCACTGAGAACCGCGACCGCTTCGAGGAAGCCCACGACCTGATCATCAAGTGCTGGACCACCCCCGGCCCCTTCCGGTTCGAGGGTCGCTACTATCACCATAGAGTCGTCAACCCTTGGGTGTTGCCGGTGCAGAAACCCCATCCGCCGGTGTGGTTCCCTGGGGGCAGCAGCCCGGAGAGCGTCGTCTGGGCCGCCGAGCACGAGTACGCCTACATGAACTTGGGCGCCATCATCAGCCTCACCAAAGAGTTGAAGCAGGTCTACATCGACACCGCCAAAGAGGTCGGGTTCACACCGGGGCCAGAGCACTTCGGCTACCAGGTGCGGGCGCTGGTTGCCGATACCGACGAGAAGGCCCAAGAGTTGGGGCGCGGGTTCCTGTGGGCCGGACAGCATCGGATGCGCGGCCCCGTCGAGCACCTGGACCCGCCCGGCTACCAGTCTCCCACGGCCAGCCGGTTGGCGGCCCGGCGCATCGGCGGCGGTGGCGGCCCGGCCTTGGGCTACGAGGGCCTGCAGGAAGTGAAGGCCATCATCGTCGGCAGTCCCGACACGGTCATCAAGAAGCTATCCGAGACCATCGAAGAGCTGAACCCCGGCTACATGATCCTCATCGGAAGCGACGGCAACATCCCCCACCAGGACGTGATGCGCTCGGTGGAGTTGCTTGGCCAGGAAGTAGTGCCCGCCCTCCACGAAATCCAGTTGCAGCCCTATGAGTAGAATCCAGCCCGACGGCCGGTCCGGCCCAAGAACCCAAACAGTTGCCGGCGGCAACGGACCCGTCAGGAGTTTCTGAATGGCAACAGCGGCGAAAGACGTCAGGATGGACCCCAAAGGCCTGGCCCGCGTCGAAGAAATATTTCAGCAACAAATCGAAGAGGGCCGGCACCCTGGCGCAACTCTGGCGGTCTACCGGTACGGCCAGTTGGTGTTGGACCTGCAGGGCGGGTTGGCCGACGTGGAAGCCGGCGTGCCGGTTACGCGGGAAACGATGTTCGTCCTGTATTCTTCCACCAAGCCCCTCACCGCCACCTGCCTGCACCTTCTGTGGGAGCGGGGCAAGTTCGGGTGGGACGACCCCGTCTCCGAGTACTGGCCCGAGTTTGCCAGGAACGGCAAAGACGAGGTTACCGTCCGGCAGATTTTAACTCATCAAGGGGGGTTCCCCGATACGCCGAGCCACATGACCTGGGACAAGTGGAGTGACTGGGACGCCGTGGTCCATGCGATGGAAGAGGTCCGCTTGGACTACGCACCGGGCAGGGTTATCGCCTATCACCCCCGCAATTTCGGCTGGGTTATCGGCGAGTTGGTGCGGCGAATCGACGGCCGCCCCTTCGAGCAGTTTCTGCGCGAGGAGATAACCGGGCCCTTGGGAGTCAGCGAGGACGTGCACGTGGGCCTCCCTGAGTCTATGCTGGGCCGGGTTTCCCGTCTCTACGCGATGGAAGACTGCGATCGGCCCGTGCAGGTGACCACCTATAACCGCCCCGAAGTGCATCTCTCGGTCCAGCCGGCCGGGGGCGGCATCGCGACGGCCAGCGGCCTGGCCCGCTACTTTGCCATGATGGGATCCGGCGGGACACTCGACGGAGTGACTACACTACGTCCGGATACGGTCAAAGAGGTGACGAGACCACAGGTGGAGGGATTCGACCACACCTTGGAACGCCAGGTCCAGCGATGCCTGGGGATGTCTTTGGCGGACCCTCGCACCGCCGCTCCGGGGCACGAGGACCTTCGGACCTTCGGCCACGGCGGCTCCGGGACCTCCGTCGGCTGGGCCAACCCCGACAATGGGTTGGCGGTTGCCTACATCACCAACGGCTTCCGGGCCGAAGCGACCAACACACCGAGACTGGCGGCCGTCTCCCAAGCCGTCTCGGACGCCTGCGACTAGGCCGCTAGTCGGCCTCGTCGGAATAGGTGATCAACCAGCCGTCGCTGTTCTGCGCGAAGGTCATACGGATCCGCTTGGACCCGATGGGAGTGGCCATCTCCAGGTACATCTCCCACTCGCCGGACTCCATCCGGACCGGGGCCGATTCTTCCGCCAGTCCCATCTTTACCCTGAATAGTTTCATCCGTCCGATGTCCCGCCGGATATCGGCCTCCTCCGCCGCACGGTAGACGGGCTCCCGGAACGCCAGCACCTGTTCAGCCTTATAGCTGTTGAACGTCTCCCAGTAGAGGAAGGCAGCCTCTCTGATCGAGCCGGCTAGGTTAACGGCTTCGGTCGCCGCCCGTTCGATAGGCGCCTCTTGAGACGCCTCCTGAGACGCCTCCTGAGACGCCTTTTGAAACGTCTCTTGGGCCGGCGTTGGCGGGGCGGTCGGGCTCGGCGGGAATGTGGGCTCGGCCGGGGCCTCCACAGAGACTGCCGCTCCGGTACTTGCAGGATGGCTTCCGGATTGACAGCCAACGGCCCACCACAATACAGCAGCCGTGACTACCCAGGCGAGGATGGCGGACGGTCCTTTGACCTGCAATCTCATTGCGCGGTCAATCGTCATGCACTATCCTGATTGGTGTGGCCGATCCGCGCCGGTAAACGTGAATATTCGCGTGAATACTCGCGCCTGAATACTCGATGGAGCGAACAAGATGGCTGGAACTAAAGAGACTTACCAAATCGACCTCAACCCGGACCAGATGGCATTCGTACGTTCGGTCAAGGACCAATTCTCCTTGGCGGACGAGGGAAAGACCATCAGGATCGTCCTCGACTACCTGATGACCAATCCCAATGTCCACGACACCGTGTTCACCCAGCCACGGTGCCTGAGGTGCGAGTAGCGGTAGCGGTCCGGCTGGCCGAGCCCGCCTATTGCATCTGCTGGACGGCTTCCAGGGCCATGCGGTAGCCGTAGATGCCGAACCCGTAGACCGCGCCCTTGGATACAGGCAGCACCTGGGATACGGTGCCTCGGGCGGTGGGGTTGGAGACATGCACTTCGATCACCGGGAACTTCACTTGGGTGATGGCGCTGCGCAACGGGCCCGTGCCGGTGGTGTACCCCGCGGGGTTGATCAGGCAAGCGTCGAAGTCACGGTCGTGGGCGTCGTACAGGGCGTTAACGACCTCCCCTTCGACGTTGGAGTGAAATAGCTCGACGTCAATCCCCAGCCCTTCAGCGTATCCCAGGATCTGTTCGTTCATCTCGTCCAGAGTCGTCGGTCCGAAGATTTCAACCTGGGACTTCCCCCGCATGTTCATCCCCGCACCCTGAATCACCAGGACCTTGCTCATAACATCTTCTCCTGTCTAGTCTTTACATAAAAACCGTTATTCGTTGTCCATGCCGTCCCGCGATGGGTCTCTGGCCTCCGGTTCGTTGGGCACGTCGGTCAAATAGCCGGCCAACATGATGTCCAGTTGGACCATCAGCATCTTGTTCCAGGCCAGCCCCGCTAAGGCTGCCTCCCGGGGATCGTCCATTTTCCCGATCAGCAGCTCAGCCACCAAGGAATGAATGTAGGACATGGCGCCGATCATGAACCGGCTGGGGGTGGACCCCAAGTGGGCCCGGTGGGTCGGAGGATGGCTGTGGACGATGCCGGTGGCCAGGATGCGGATGGGGTAGTCCTCATCGATCTTGAAATCGATCGAGCCCCTCAGCCAGCGCAGCAGGCTGTGCTTGCGGCGGGTCAGCCGCTCCTCGTTGACCTGGCCGTTCTCGTCGGCGAAAAAGCGGCGCGACTCGGGAAATTCCAGAAAGCGGTCGTAGACGGCCGCGGTTATCTCCTCGCCATGGTCGAGAACGAGGTCGCGGGTGGCCTGAATACGGGCCAACTCCGCCTCATCGAGGCCTACGAAGTCGGCCAGTTCCTTCATCCTTGCGGGCCAATCAATAATTCTCGCCATTCTGAGCCTCGGGAAGATTAACAGAATATACCGTTTCCCTCATACGGGAGCAAGGACAAGCCCGTTACAGCCAAGTTAACCAATCGGGGTTAGAATGGGTGGTCTACTACCCCTTCCTCACGCTGGGAAGGGGCCGGAGCGACGCACCATCAAGCCCAACTCCAAATTCCGTACAACAGCGGCGTCGGTGTTGGGCAACGCCGACTTCCGCACCATCTGGTACGTGGGGAGCCTGGCTGAGTTCGGACGCCGTTTCGAGCTCTTGGCACTCAGTTGGCTCATACTGCAGATCACGGAAGGCTACTTCGCGCTTGGACTGGTACTGGTCTTCAACAACCTGGCCCGGCCTTTCGTCTCCCTCTACGCCGGCTACATCGCCGACCGGTTCAGCCGCCGCAAGGTGCTTCTGGTCTCCCAAGGCATAACCCTGGCCACCACCGGCGCCCTTTTGGGAGCGATGTCCTACGATCTGTCATTGGTGCAGCCCTGGCACGTTTTCGCCGCCGCGTTCGTTCAAGGTCTTACCAAGGCGATCGAGGACCCCTCGCGCCGGACGGCAATAATTGACATCGTGGGACGGCGACGGCTGGTCAACGCCGTTTCGTTGGACGTGATCAGCCAAAACGCCGGAAAGATGCTTGGCCCGGTGGCCGCGGGGGTCCTGCTGGATCGGGCCGGGTTTTCCGGGGCCTACGCGTTCCTGCTGGCAGCCCATGCCTGCAATTGGCTCCTCATCGCCCGGTTGCACATCCCCAAGCCGGAGAATGGCGCCAGGATCGAACCGCTGGTACGAAGCCTGGCCGGAACAGTCCGCTGGGCTTGGGGCACCCCGATGATGATGGCCCTGCTGTACGTCACAATCGTAATGAACGCTCTGGCCTTCCCGGCGCAACAGTTCATTCCGGCCATCGGCAAAGACCATCTTGGCGTTGGCGTTGTATTGGTGGGACTGCTGGTCGCCGCCGACGGCTTCGGACACTTCATCGGGGCCGGTCTGATGGCCGTGGCCCGCAACATCAGGTTTCATGGCCGGTTCCTCGCCTTCGGTTCGGTGATCGTGTTGGTCGTGGGCGCCTCCTTTGTCTGGTCGCCCTGGTACTCTCTCACGTTCGGCCTTTTGGTGTTGAGCGGAATCGGGCAGTCGGGATTTTCCACGATGCAGACCAGCATCACGTTGCTGACCGCGCCTCCCGAGATGCGGGGGAGGATGATGGGCCTTCTCAGCATGTGCATCGGCTTTGGGACGCCGCTCGGGGCCCTGGAGATGGGCGCGGTCGCTTCGCTGCTGGCCCTTCAGCCGGCCATCGCTCTGAACGCCTTGGCCGGCCTGGCGCTGATGGTCCCGGCCATTGCTATCACCCCCCTGGTACGGCGGGAGTTGTCCCAACCTCCTCCCGCGCCGGTAACGCGGTAACCGACAGCCTCTCTGGATACTGGCGGCAACTGTTCAGTGTCCCTTCCCCCCGGAGGGGGAAGGTTAGGAAGAGGGCACCCCGCCGCGCCGCGGCGTAGTAGGAGGAAGGAAAACGCGAGGAGGGGACGACGACCCCCTCCCTAACCCTCCCCCTGCCAAGGGGAGGGGACACTGAACAGTTACTACTGGCGGCCTGTCTTGACAACCATCGGTTGGCTAGGTATCTTCTCGTTGGTCTTGCCTAGCGTGCCGATGTACCATGCGTATGAATTCGAACACCTCGGAATGGACGGAGACCCGGGCCGGAACGCCCGGCGTATCCTCTTGGAACTTTGCCTCCGGATCACTGCCCTCGCCGCTCATCATCGCCCACCGCGGCGATGTGTCCAACGCGCCGGAAAACACTCTTTCCGCATTCCGTAGCGCGTACGAGCTGGGAGCGGACGGAATAGAGCTCGATGTCCGGCTGACCCGGGACGAACATCTCGTTGTGTTCCATGACCGGTGTTTGGACCGTACCAGCAACGGGACGGGACCGGTGGACCACGCGACGCTGGAGGAGATGCGGTCTCTCGACGTCGGGTCCTGGTACAACGATTGCTTCCAAGGTGAGGGAGTTCTCACCCTGGATGAAGTGTTCGAACTCCTCCCGCCGGACTACTTGATCAACGTAGAGATGAAGGCCGTGATCAAGTGGAACCGGCTCATCGCCCACCGGGTTGCAGAGGTTGTCCGCCGCCACCAACGCTGGGTCAGCACGCTGGTCGCCAGCTTCAACCCCATTGCCCTCTGGGAACTGAGAAAAATCGAACCGCGTATTATCAGGGGCTACATCTGGTCGCGCCGCCACCCGCCGCCCATCCGGTCTCGGTGCTTCAATCGATTGGTGCAAGCCCATTGGTACGACCCGGCCAACGATTCCTACAATCCCCGGCTATTGAACAAAGTCCGGCAGCGCGGCACCAGAATGCTCGCTTGGGACTCGGACTTCGGCTGCGACCTGGCGAAGATGGCATCCGTGCGCTTGGACGCCGCCGTGACGGACGCCGTGGCCCACCTGCTGGCCCAGAAGCAGCCCCCGGCGCCGGAACGGGTTTAACCGCCCGCCAATGGCCCGCTCTCCTGCCGCATATATCATCTTCAGCGTTGTCCAAAGCCGCCCGCGCCACCACCCGACCAGACCCGTACCAATCTGCGAATCGTTGCGCCATTACTGAGGGGGTTGTATAATAACTTAGGCGTATTGTGCGATCCGGTCCTCGTAATCGGAAGCATGAATCGGACGGCCGTAGGGTGGTAGCGTTACGGAAGCAACGAGGCGGCCGGACCAGAGTTTTCGACCCCGGAAATGCTCGGAGATTCAAGGGTCACTATGACCGTCATAGACGACATAAAGGCCCGGCTTGATATCATCGAAGTAGTTTCCCAACGTGTATCGTTGCAACGGTCCGGGCGCAGCTACAAGGCCAATTGCCCATTCCACCAAGAACGGACTCCCTCGTTTCACGTTTTTCCTGAGCGCCAGAGTTGGCGGTGTTTCGGGGCCTGCGCCACCGGCGGCGACGCCATCAACTTTGTGATGCGGGCCGAAAACCTGGAGTTCGGGGAAGCTCTCCGCCAACTGGCCCAACAGACGGGCGTTGCCCTGCCGGCGCGGGGCTCAAACCGTACCAGAAACGATTCGGCCTACGAGGTCAATGAGGCGGCGCGGGCCTTCTTCCAGCGTTGGCTGGCATCGGCCCAAGGCGCGGACGCCCGGGCTTATTGTGAGAGCCGGGGGTTGGACCGGGTTGCCGTAAACCGATTCGAGATTGGACTGAGCCCGTCGGACGGCGAGTCCCTCCGGATTCACCTCACCAGGGAGGGGTTCTCCACGGAACGGTTGGCCGGCGCGGGGGTAGTGCGCACCGGCGATGACGGATTCCATCACGATCTGTTCCGAGGCCGGTTGATGTTTCCCATCAGGGACGCCGGCGGCCAGCTGTCGGGCTTCGGGGGCCGTTCATTGGACGGAACGGAACCCAAGTACCTGAATTCACCCCAAGGAGACGTGTTCGACAAGAGCCGGTTGCTCTATGCGATGGACCGGTCCCGGGAGGGAATCCGACAAGAGGGCGCCGTAATAGTCGAAGGTTACATGGACGCGATAGCCGCCCACCAAGCGGGCTTCGCCAACGTGGTGGCGTCTATGGGCACTGCCTTGACCGAACACCAGGTGGATATGCTGCGCCGCCTGACCAACCGGGTGATCATGGCGTTGGACCAGGACACCGCCGGTCAGCAGGCCACCCTGCGAAGTCTGGAAACCTCTTGGAGAATTTTTCAGGCCCGAGAGATGTCCCGCCCCCAGGGTACGGCGATACTGCAACGCCCGGCGATACCTGAACTGAAGATAGCGGCACTGCCCGAGGGCCAGGACCCTGACGAGGTGATTCACCGGTCGCCGGCGGAATGGCGCCGGTTGTTGGAGCAATCCAGACCGCTCGTCGAATACGTAATATCCGCCGCGGCCGATCAGATGGACGCGTCCACGCCACAAGGCAAGGCTCAGATCGTGGACACCGTGTTTCCGCTCATCGCCTCGGTAACGGAGGGTACCCAACAGGACCATTACCTGGAACTTCTGGCCAAACGATTGAACGTTCCCATGGGAACGCTGCGGGCATCCGTGGAACGTCCGGCGGCGGTGCGCCGGACCCGCACCCCGCAGTCTGCCGGACAGACCCGGGCCACCGCTTCGCCATTCGCGAAGTTGGAACACGACCCGCTGGAGGAGTTCTGCCTGGCCCTGTTGATGAAATACCCGGATTTGGCGGATAATGCGTCGCCGCTTCGGGCGGATTTCTTCCGACGTCATGAAAACCGGGAAATTTACGAAGTCTGGGTCGGCCTCGCCACCGAGACCGGAAACGGAGACGTGGCCGCGGCGATTAGCGGCGGCGTCGCAGAGGAGGTCTTGGGACAACTCGAGGCCCTCTCCGGCAGAGCCTTCCCGCCGTCCGACCAGAAGAAACGACGAGACGCCCTGCAGGATGTGATTTCCCGTCTCGAAGAGCGCGACCTGCGCGGCTTGAAAGCGGAGGAGGAGATCCGGTTTTCCGAATCTCCCCCCGACCTCGAGGAAGGATTCGATCACCTGGACGTGTTGGAATTGAACCAAAGGATACGGAGGAATGAAGACCTGCGAAGGGGCCTCCGAAGGGACCTCATAGAAGAGATTTCCACTTAAAGGCGGTTTTATGGTTACTCGAAGAGACAGTTCCGGCGAATTGACGCCGGAAGATTTCATGGAAGCTCCGGCCGACGGGCCGGAAGAACGGGACCCCATCATCGAAATCTTTCGTAACGTGGAAGCCCGGCGGGAAGACTCTGTCGACGCCGACGGGATGCCCGTGCCTCACGCCGGCAGCTTGGCGGTAAGCCCGGAGGAGGAACGATGGGACGACACTCCGGCGGCGGAAAAGGAGACCCCGTCCACGGAAGACGCCGCCACGGAGACCGAGGCAGAGGCTGAAAGCGATAACGAAGACCCCGACTGGGAACCTGAAACCGAGTCCATGGAAGTCTTGGACGACCCGGTGCGTATGTACCTGCGGGAGATCGGCCGGGTCAGGCTTCTGACCTCGGCGGACGAACGGTCGCTCGCCCGGAAGATCGAGGGCGGCAAACACTTGCAGGCGTTGCGGAAGGAGTTGGTCGAGCTCGAAGGCCACCAGCCCCGGCCGTGGGAGCTCTGCCGCGGATTGATGGGCCGCTTGGTGACCGCCTCGCCTCTGGTCACGGCTCTCGCCCAACAACTGGAGCTTACCCCCAAGCCGACCCTGATCGAAGTCACCAAGAATGAGACCCTGCGACGCGCAATCGACGCCGAAGTCTCGGTGGACCTGCTCGCGGCCGTCGGGGAGCAGTTGGAACAACCCCCTGAAGACGTGTACCGAAGAGTGCTCGACCTGTCGTTGAGCTCTTGGCTGTTGCCCCAGGACGCCGTCAATGTTCTGGAAGACTACACACTGGATGATCTGGAGCCCTGGCTGATCCAGCCGGAGCGGTTGGACCAGCTACAGCGCTTCGACCCCCTCTTCCGGACCAGCTTCAACAAGGTGGATGCCGACAGCGAACGGGCCCAGGCCCACCTCACGGAGGCCAACCTGCGGTTGGTGGTGAGCGTCGCCAAGAAATACATCGGCCGCGGCATGGCCCTGCTGGACATGATCCAAGAGGGCAATATTGGACTGATCCGAGCCGTGGAGAAGTTCGACTACCGGAAGGGGTACAAGTTCAGCACCTACGCCACTTGGTGGATCCGCCAAGCCATAACCCGCGCCATCGCCGACCAAGCGCGCACCATCAGGATCCCAGTGCACATGGTGGAGACTATCAACAAGCTGATGCGGCAGCACCGGCGGCTTTTACAGGAGTACGGGCGTGAGCCCACCCCCGAAGAGATCGGTCAAGCCATGGAAATCGGTCCGGAGAAGGTTGAGGAGATTCTCAAAATCTCCCAAGAGCCGGTCTCATTGGAAACTCCCATTGGAGAAGAAGAAGACTCCCACTTGGGCGATTTCATCGAGGACCGGAACGCGCCGGCCCCGGCCGACGCCGCGTCCTTCCAACTGCTCAAGGAGCAAGTGGACGAAGTACTCCACACCCTGACGGAGCGGGAAGCCCGGGTCTTGCAACTGCGGTTCGGTCTGGAAGACGGCCGAAGCCGGACGTTGGAAGAAGTGGGCCGGGAGTTCGGCGTGACCAGAGAGCGAATTCGTCAGATCGAGGCGAAGGCCTTACGGAAGCTGCGTCACCCCACCCGGTCCCGCAAGCTGAAGGACTTTCTTGAGTAACAGGTGTAACACCGGGACCGGGAGTAACACCACACCACTGCGGGAATGCGACGAATCCGTCATTATGTCACCTGATTACGGCAAAAACAGTAATAACGATTACTAAATTTATTGAATGCGCCGAAAATCCGGTGATATACTCAGCCCAATTGCAGTATGGGAGGAGGAATCAGTGGGAGAAGCGTCGCCTAATAAATGCCTGAAATGCGAAATAGGATATTTGGTCCCTCTTTCGGACTACGGGGGTCAGGGCGCGGCAGTCCACTACAAAGCGTGGGTCTGCGTAAACCCCCCATGCGGGTTCAACATCAAAATCCGCAATGGTGACATCTATTTGAACGAGCCGATCACTCCGGCCGGGATGAGCGCGCCTCGAAACAGGTAGGGCCCCGGGCAGCCATTTACCGCGTTGCTGCATCCTTGGGTTTTGGGCGGTTGTGACGAATTGATACCGGGGTCGGCACAAGGAACTACCCCTTCTTGATGCCTCCTCCGGTTCCTTTCTTGGAGGTGGAATGCAAGCCGGTTACGACTATCTGCTGCTTCGCGGCCATTTACAACGCCGGGTGGCTCGGAACGCCGGGTTGGTCCTGTTGGCCATCGGACTCTGCATGTTGGCGGCGGGCGGCTCCTACTACGGCTACGCGGCGAAAGCCCGTTCCGGCTTGGCCGAGCTTGTGGTCGCGGTTCCTGCTCCTTCGGTTGTTACTGCGCCTACGGAGGTGAAGCAAGAACCCGCTCCTCGGCTGGTGCCTCCTTTCTCCCCAGAAACGATCTCCAACATTTCCCTCTACCCCGGGGACTCCATTTCGGTGAATTCCTGGGGCAACCCGGCTGGCTACGAGACGGCCGCGATGCGGGAACAGGACCTGCTTCAAGGCTTCTCCCCCGTCGAATCCGGCGACCCGGCCTTGGCCGGGCCGGTGGCCCCGGCGACGCGAATCATAATCCCGGCCATCGGCGTCGATTCCACCGTGCGTGAACTTTCCATACGCGACTTGGGAGACAGCCGCGCCTACGAAACACCCAACAACGCTGTGGGCCACATTCCCGAATCGGTCAATGCCGGCCAATTGGGGGCATCGTGGTTCTTCGGCCACACCGAAAGCCCCTTACAGGGCGAAGGGTCTGTGTTCTACGCCCTGCGGCAGGTGCCGGAACGGCTCAAGAGCGGTGAAGTCGTTTACATCATCACCGACAACGGCTCCGAACGCTTCCTCTACCGCGCCACGGAGACCTCCGTAGTGCACCAAGACGACATCCGCCTCACCGAGTCAGACGGCGCCAACATACACTTGGTCTCGTGTGTTCCTCGCTTGGTGTACGACCACCGGTTGATCGTGATCGGGGTGTTGGTCGCCAAACAATAGCCCGAAGCGCCGGACGGGTCAGCCCGAAGTTTCGACTTCCGAAGGGTCCACGATGCGCAGCCGCAGCCGGCGCAGGCGGCGTCCCAGGACCGACACCACTTCGATCTGCAGGAGCCCGGTATCCACCACATCCCCGGTTTGGGGTATTCTTCCCAAAATGTGGTAAACCAGGCCGCCGACGGTATCGGCCTCCGGATTGTCGATCCGGGTCGCCATCAAATCTTCGACCTCCTCGGTGGTCATCCGGGCATCCACCAAGACACCTCCGTCCGGTTGGCGTACTATCTGATGGGACTCCCGGTTGCGGGAGAACTCGTCCTCTATCTCGCCGACGATCTCCTCCAGCACGTCTTCCATGGTGACCAAACCTTCGGTGCCCCCGTATTCATCGACCACGACCGCGATTTGAGTCCGCCGTTCCTGGAACTCTTCCAACAGGTCGTCAACGCGCTTGGTTTCAGGTATCAAGTAGGCCGGCCGGACCAGATTTCTCAGGTTGGCCCCAGAGCGGGAGGAGGCCAGGGACTCCAAAACGTCCCTGGAATGAACGATGCCAAGTATGCGGTCGATGGTGTCGTCGTAGACCGGCAACCGGCTGTGACCCCGGCTGATAATGGTCTTGACCACATCTTCCAATGGGGTGTCAGCCTCGACGACGTCCATGTCGAGACGCGGCACCATGATCTCGCGGACCGTGGTCGCTTCCAAGCGCAATATGGAACGGAGCATCTCGCGGTCGCGTTCGTCGAGGCTGGTCAATTCTTCTTCCGTGATGAGCCGGCCATCCGGTTCCCAGGCAGAGCTCCCCTCATGGCCGGCGTCCGCCCCGTTGGAGTCGCTGCCGTTGGAGGATATGCCGGAGAACGCCGCCGGCGCCTGGTTACGACGGACCCAAGGCGTGGCCAATCCGGGATTCCGGGAGGCTAGGGCCACTGCGGCACGGTCCAGGCCGCACAGTACCGCCAGCGCGCCCAAGGATGCCACGGAGATTGGCCACCAGGCCAACGAGGTCAGGGACTGAAGCAGAAGGGTTCCGGAAACGGCCATCCCCAAGACACAGGCCGTTCGGGACCAGAAATGAAAAATGGGGACGAGGGTTCGGAGCGGCGTCTCATCTCGTTCAGCAGCCCTGGCCGCAGCCATTGAGTACCGGAGGAGACCCAGATAGAAAAAACCGATAAGGAAAACGGCGAAGGCTAACGCCGGTGATAAGCTGTCTGTGTCCAATCCCCAAACCCTCCCGGTCCCATGCGCTCACGTTCCAAAAAGGGGGTCGTCACCGGGAGGTCTGCCGTTCTATTTGGTCTTCTCCCTTATCTTAGCAGGCACTCCGACGGCCAGTCTAGCGGGTGGGACGTCTTTGGTGATGACCGCGCCTGCCCCGGTTACAGCCTGGGAGCCCACGGTAACCGGGGCGATGAGCATGGTGTCGCAGCCGATGAACGCGCCGTCTTCGATAACCGTACGGTGTTTGTCCCGTCCGTCGAAGTTACAGGTGACCGTACCTGCCCCCACGTTCACCTTGGCGCCGATGGTGGCATCGCCCACATAGCCGAAGTGGCCCATCAACGTCCCCGCTGACAACCTGCTTTCCTTGATCTCTACGAAGTTGCCGATGTGCACGCCGGACTCTAGATAAGCTCCCGGGCGCAGATGGCTGTACGGACCGATGTCCGAACCGGCCTCCATCACCGATTCTTCCACCACCGAGCTGGTCACCCGGCAGCCGTCGCCTATCGAAGAGTCCCTTACGACGGACCCCGGTCCTACCTCGCAGCCCTCCCCGATGGTGGACCGGCCCAAGACCATCGTATTGGGCAGGATAACCGTGTCCATGCCGATGGCGGCGTCGAAGTCGACGAAGACCGACGCCGGGTCGGTCATGGTAACGCCGCGCATCATCCAATGCCGACGCACCCGTTGCAGCTGCACGGCCTCCGCCCTCGCCAGTTGTATCCGGTCGTTGACTCCCAGTAATTCTGAGGGGTCCGTTACCGGCGCCGATGCGACGTTGGAGCCCTCCTTGGCGGCGATACCGGCCAGATCCGTCAGATAATATTCTCCCGAGGGCGCGGGGGATAGCTGTCGGATAGAGTCCCAGAGCCAGGCGGCCTCCAAGCAATAGACCCCGGCGTTCAACTCGGCGGCCCCGTCGGAAACCTCGGCTTCCGCGGCCTCGACGATTCCCGTTACCATTCCGTCGCGGCGGGTCACCCGCCCCAAGTCCTCTAGGGAAGGGTCGCGGCCGGTCAAGAAGCCCATCCGCCGTCCTTCACGGCCGTTCAACAAGCGTAACAGGGACTCTTCCCGCACGAGGGGCGTGTCTCCACCGGTCACCACTACGTGTTTCGCCAAAGCCCCGACAGCCGCCGCACAACAGGCGACCGCGTCGCCGGTGCCTCGGGGTTGCGGCTGTACTACGTACTCCACCGCATCGCCCAAGGCGGCCCGGAGGGCGTCACGATTGCCTGGGGAGACGACGACGAACACCCGTGTGATGCCGCACCGACGGAGCAGGTCGACCGGGTAACGGACCAGCTCTTTCCCGCAGACCCGGTGCAAAGACTTGGGCAGGCGGGACATCATTCGTTTCCCCAGCCCGGCCGCCAGCACGATTCCGGCGATTTCATTCATGAATAAACCCCTTAACGAGAGACTGCCCCGATTATAGACCAGAGCATTTTAATGGACAGGATGCGCCCCATGGGGCACAATGGCGAAACTCGTTGCCAGTCTTGCCGGGGAGGACGGAATGGACAAGGGCGCGATACCGTTCTTGAGCACCACCGACTTGGCCGGTCTATTTCGGTCCGGGGAGTTGTCGCCGGTGGAGGCGACAGAGGCCTACCTGGAGCGAATCGGGGAAGTCGACGAGAGGCTGAATTCCTACATTACGGTCACCGCCGTGCAGGCCCGCGCCGAAGCCAAAGCGGCCGAAGCCGAAATTACATCCGGCAATTACCGGGGTCCAATGCACGGGATACCGGTGGCGGTGAAAGACCAGATCTACACCCAGGGCGTCCTGACCACCGGAGGGTCCTCAATCCTCAAGGATTTCGTTCCCGAATACGACGCCACAGTCATCGCCAACCTGAGACGTGCTGGGGCCGTGCTCCTTGGCAAGCTCAACATGAGCGAATTCGCCATGGGCGACGCCTTCCATCACCCTTACGGCAGACCCCGGAACCCCTGGGACCTCAACCGCAACCCAGGTACTTCGAGCAGCGGGTCGGGGGCAGCCACCGCCGCGTTCCTCTGCGCCACGTCGCTGGGCGAGGACACGGGCGGATCCATCCGCGGCCCCGCGGCTTTTTGCGGGCTCGTGGGCATCCGCCCCACTTGGGGTCGCGTGAGCCGCTACGGCGTGTTGGGCTCTACGTGGTCGATGGACGCTGTCGGTCCCATCTCCCGGACTGTAGCCGATTGCGCCGTCACCCTGGGAGCTATCGCCGGCTACGACCCCAAAGACCCTTACACCTGGAACGTCCCCGTTCCCGACTACCTGGCGGAACTCGGCGCTGGCGTAGAGGGACTGAGAATCGGGGTGGTAACCGAGCGCATCGACTACGACGGAGTCGACACCCAAGTCCGCGACGCCGTGACCCAGGCCATCGGGCTCTTGGGAGAACTGGGCGCCGAAGTCCAGGAAGTCTCAATTCCGCTGATGCCCGATTCAGCGGCCGTCTCCACGGCCATTATTTACCCCGACGCGGCCGCAGTCCATCGTCAGGGCATTGAGGAGCACTTGTCCGACTACGACCATAACATCCGGGTGCGGCTGTTGGCCGGGAGCATCCTGCCCGCCCAAGCCCACCAGAAAGCGCAACGGCTGCGCCACCTGCTTCGGCAACAGGTCTTGGAGGCGCTGGAGAGAGTCGACGTGCTGGTGATGCCGACGGCCCCCACTGGAGCGACGCCGCTTCCGACAGCCCCCGGCGTCGCCAGCAAGGAGGAATTCCTGGAGATGCTGGGTGGCCGCCGTAGCTATACCGCGCCGTTCAACCTCGCCAGCGTCCCAGCCATCTCCATCAACTGCGGTTTCACGTCGGAGTCCTTGCCCGTCGGCCTCCAGATTGCCGGGCGCCCCTTCGAAGAATCTACCGTGTTTCGTGCCGCCCGGGCCTACGAACAGGCCACCGATTGGGACCAGCGGCGGCCTCCGCTGTGATCTAATCGCTGTTTCCACGCCGCAATTTTCCTACCCTACAAGTTCGAAGCGCCACCAGCACCGCCAGACGGAGGTAGACCGATGACCGAACCGTACCAGATGACAGCCAGCCAGCTAGCCGGGCGAGTCCGGGCCAGGGAAACCTCGCCGGTAGAGATTGTTGAGTCCCTTTTGGCACGCATGGATAGTCTGGAACCCCAACTGCAGGCATGGGTCTACGTCGACCGGGAAACGGTCTTGGCCGATGCCCGGCAACGCCAGCAGGAGTTGGACACTCTGCCCGAGGTAGGACCCCTCCACGGCGTGCCCATCGGCGTGAAGGACATCTTCTACACCGCCGGTATTCCAACCACGGCCTGTTCCAGGGTGTACCAGGACTTTGTTCCGTCGTTCGACGCAGCATCGTTGGCGCTGTTGAAACAGGCTGGCGCCATTATGCTGGGCAAGACTGTGACGACTGAATTCGCCTGCCTCGACCCCTCCGATACCAAGAACCCTTGGAACCCGGCCCACACTCCCGGCGGGTCCAGCAGCGGCTCGGCGGTATCCGTGGCCGTGGGCATGTGTCCGGCGGCCTTGGGGTCGCAGACTGTGGGTTCGGTGCTGCGCCCGGCATCCTACAACGGAGTGGTGGGACTCAAGCCAACCTACGGGCGGGTCAGCCGGCACGGCGTGGTCCCGGTCAGTTGGTCGTTGGATACCGTGGGCTGGATGGCCCGTTCGGTGGAAGATGCCGCCCTTCTGTTGCAGGTGATGGCGGGCCCTGACCCCAACGATCCCGTCGCCGCCAGATTACCGGCCGGCGACTACCTGTCGGGTTTGGAATCGGACACCCCGCCGCGCATCAGCCTGATACGCCCGTTCTTCATGGAGGAGTCCGACGCGGAGGTCCAATCCAACGTCAGCTCCGCACTGAACGCCCTGGCATCCGCTGGAGCCTCCATCGATAAGGTAGTGCTGCCGGAGAGTTTCAACACGGCCATACAAGACCAGCAAATCATCATGGCCTGCGAGGCGGCGGCGTTTCACCAACCGATGTACGAGACCCGATCAGAGGAGTACCGGCCCCTGCTCCGCGCCATGCTTCGCCGCGGACTCGACACCGATGCCGCCACTTACTCCCAGGCACTGGAGCGAAGGCTGCGTTTCATCACCGACATGCACCTGTTGGCCGAGCAGGCCGATGTGCTGCTGACGCCGTCGACGCCGACCCCGGCGTTGGCCGACCTGACCAACACCGGCAATACCATGTTCCAGGGTCCCTGGACTTCTTCCGGACTGCCCACCATCACCATACCCTCCGGGCTGGCGGAGTCCGGACTGCCCATGGGCCTCCAGATCATCGCCGCGCCCTTCCGTGAGGAACGTCTCCTCGCCGCCGCGCGATGGTGCGAGAGAGTGCTGGACGTTCATTTGTCGCCGCCGGTCTAAACTCATGCCGGTCTAAACTCACGAATGCGGGGTGCGGAAATGAAAGCAATCCAATTCCGCACTTCCCAAGTCCACTCCCGCTAAGGGCTCATAACAACACCGGCCGGCTATGGTTCGCCAAAGGCCAGCGGCAGCTTGGCGTATAATGTCTCAGTGCAGCCATCCATGTCACGAGGCCCGCTATGACCGCCAAACACACCGCTTCCCCTTCCTCCGTGCCGGTGGAGCAGTTCCCCGAACGTCCTGCCAGGAACAATATGCAGAACTCCATCTACCTCGACCGCCCTGGCCACCAGACGGCCCTCATTCGGCATTTCGGCGAGTTGAACACCATGTTGGTCATCGGCGAGATGGCGGTAGGATGGAACGTCCGGCAGCGGGAGGGGCTGCTGTATCCTGACCTGTTAATCGCATTCGACGTCGACCCCGCAGCGGCCATTGCGCGGCGAGGCTATTCCATTGAGGAACAGGGGAAGCCGCCGGAATTTGTCTTGGAAGTCGCGTCGGTGAATACCGCCCGCAATGACGATACCCACAAACGAGAGGGCTACGCCGCCTACGGGATACCCGAATACTGGCGGTTTGATCCGACGGGCGGCGAATACTATCGCACTCCGCTGGCCGGCGATCTCCTGGTTGACAGCGAATACCAGCCTGCCACCATCGTCCAAATGGACGAAGGCAGATATTGGGGGCACAGCGAGGCGCTGAATCTGACCCTGTGTTGGGAGTACGGCGAAATGCGCTGGTATGACCCGGTGTCGCGGAGCTACCTTCGCACCCACGATGACGAAGCCAACGGGCGCATTGCCGAACGCGAGGCTCGCTTCGCCGCGCAGTCCCAGCGCGACGCCGAACGAGAGGCCCGCATCGCCGCCGAAGCCCGAGTCCGCCAGTTGGAACAGGAACTTCGCCGCGGCTCCCATTGACCCAGGCGCTCCTTACAAATTCGAGCAGAAGGAGGAACGAGTATGCCCCAAGCCAACATTCCGTCCGAAGAGGAAGTTCTCAGCTATTTCGACAAATTCTCCAACTGGGGGCGATGGGGAGACGACGATGAGTTGGGCGCGCCCAACCTGATCACCCCCGACAAAGTCAAACGCGCCTTGGGCACCGTCCAAGACGGCGTGCGCATCTCCATGGCCCGGACCATCCACTTCGAGCCCTCGTTGGACGCTCCCTCCCCGCCGGTGCATTTTATGGTGGAGAGCGGCGAAGGGTGGGACAGCGGCCATAAAGTGAGCAGCCTGGGCTTCGCAGCCTCGCTTGACTATTTCGGCATGGTCTTCCACGGCTACACCGTGACCCACGTAGACAGCCTGGCCCATTTCTTCTGGAACAACAAGACATACAACGGCAAACCGGCCCACTTGGTGTCCACCAGCCAGGGCGCCACCTTCGGCTCCGTCGAAGAGGCCAAAGAGGGCATCATCACCCGGGCCGTATTGGTGGACGTGCCCATGATTAGGGGTATCGACTGGACCGAACGAGGCGAGGGCGTCATGATCGACGACATTCTCGCCGCCGAGGAGCGTTGCGGCTTCCGGGTGGAGGAGGGCGACGTCCTGCTCGTCCGCACCGGCCAACTCCACCGGCGCAACGTGGAGGGACCGGTTGCCCGGGAAGAGGGTACGACCGCCTGCCAGGCCTCTTGCCTGCCCCTGTTCTACGAGCGGGGAATCAGCATGCTGGGCAGCGACACCGGCAACGATGTGAGCCCCCCGCAGTACGAGAACGTGCCTAGCCCCATCCACCAAGTGGGAATCACCGCCATGGGCCTCTGGGTTCTGGACAACGCCAACCTGGAGGAAGTAGCCGCCGCCTGCCGCGAGCGCAACCGTTGGGAATTCCTCATCTCCATTGGCCCCCTCCGCCTGCACAACACGACCGGTTCCCCGGTGAACCCGATAGCGATTTTCTAGGACGGGACACCCGGCGGCTGTAATACAGAGCGGCGCTGCCAGTTCGCTAGCGCCGCTCTCCGTTTGCTCTCACCGCCCCCACCGTGCCAGCTTCCTGGCCAGGCTGCCCACTCGGCCGCTGAGCATCCGTTCGACCGTCAGGTCCGTAGCAAGCTGCTGTACTCCCGTGCCGTACGTGGGATAAACGTGGATGGTCCGGGCGAGGTCGGCCAGTTTGACGCGCCGGTCCAAGGCGACGGCGAATTCGTGAATCATTTCTCCGGCGTGGGGCGCGACGACAGTCGCGCCCCACAAACGGCCGTTTGGACGATAGACCAGCTTGATGAAACCGTCGGTTGCGCCGTCCGTGGCCGCGCGGTCGATTTTCGACAAGGGGAAGCAGCCCGCCACAACACTGGCTCCGTATCGCTCGCGGGATTGGGCCTCTGTGAGGCCCACTTGGGCAGCCCCCGGGTCGGTGAACGTTGCCCAAGGAACGTACGGCAACACCGCCCGCTGGTTGAGCGGCAGGAAGGCGTTCCGCACGGCCACGAACCCTTGGTAGGCAGCGTAGTGGGTGAACTGGTAGCCGCCGATGCAGTCGCCGGCGGCGTATATGTTACGTCGGTTGGTGCGCAGCTGCGGGGTCACCGTGATGCCGCGATGGTCGTGGGCAACACCGGCGGACTCGAGATGCAGCCCCTCCAGGTTGGCACGCCGCCCCACCGACAACAGCACGGCGTCGGCTTCCACTTGCCCGCCTCCGGCAAGGGACAATCGGACGCCGTCCGGGACTTTCTCCGCAGACGCGAGGCCGTTGCCGACCCTGACGTCGATGCCTTCCCCGGCCAACACTCGGCCAATGACATCTGACGTTTCGGGATCGTCTTGGGGCAGCACCCGGTCGGCGGCCTCCACGAGGGTGACCGATGATCCGAAGCGGTTGAACGCTTGGGCCAGCTCGCAGCCGACCGGCCCAGCGCCTACAATGGCGAGCCGTTCGGGCAAGACGGCGAGGTCCCACACCGTCTCGTAGGTCAGATAGCCTACCGTCTCCATGCCTGGAATCGGCGGAACTGCCGGACTGGCTCCCGTGCAAATCAAAAAGCGGCGCGTCGTGAGCTCTCGGCCATCGACTGCGATGGTGCGTGAATCTTGGAACCGGGCCGGGCCGATGACAACGTCGATCCCCTCGGACAGCAGGGCCTCCGGCGACTCGGCGTGGTAAATCCGGCCGATCACCGCCTTCACCCTTGACATAACGGGCTCGAGTTCAATATCGGGCCGCTGCTCAGGAAGACCGTAATGCGCGGCGTTGCGTATTTCGTGGGCGACATCCGCGGCCTTGAGGAGGGCCTTGCTGGGAACGCAGCCAGTCCAAGTGCAATCTCCGCCGGTCCGGGATTTCTCCACCACGGCGACGGACAATCCCAACTGACGGGCGAACCGAGCGGCGGTCAACCCGGCCGAACCGCCGCCGATCACCACCAAGTCGTAATCGTGACGCGTATTTTTCACCGCAGGGAACGCAGGGATATCCTTATATTACTCTGGGCGATCTTGGCGTACTCTGCGGTGAACTAATCAAAGCCGGGAGGGGTCAGGGAGACACCCAGAGCTTCTTCGCACCATTGGGATGCGCCAAGGAGCTTGCCCTCCTCGTAGGGAAGGGCGCCGAATTGGACGGCGATCGGCAGGCCCTGTTCGCTGAGGCCACTGGGCACTACGACCGTCGGCAGGCCGCTGGAGGTCCAAGGCACTTGGAAGGCGGCGTCGCCGGTGGTGTTGATGTCCTTGGGGGCGGGCGACACGGTGGCCGGGGTCATTACCACATCCACCTGCCGCGTCATTTCCACCATATCCTGGCGGAGCTGGCGGCGCAGCCGCTGGGCTTGCAGATACTTGGACGCCGGGATGATGAGTCCCATTTCAATGGCGGAGCGGATGCGAGGACCGTAATCGTCGGCCCGTTCCCGGTAGAACCGCTCGTGGAACGCCGCGCACTCCACGTGCATCACGATTCGTTGGGCGCTGTGGCACGAAGCAAAGGTGTCCGGCAGCGGCAGTTCCACCACTTCCGCCCCGGCATCGGCCAGCCGTTGGGCCACTTGTTCGGTGTGATCCCACACCTCCGGCGTCGCGGTTTCGGAGTAAAATTCCCGGACCAGGCCGATGCGGGGCGGGTGGTTGTGCTGCACCATCTGGCGGGCAAAATCCGGGACCGGCAGGTCGAGGGACCCGGGATCGTTGGCGTCCACCCCGCTCATGACGGTGAGCATCAAAGCCGCGTCCGCCACGCTTCGTACCAATATTCCGACGTGGTCCAGCGACCAGCTCACCGGCACCACGCCGTACCGGCTGATACGCCCGTAGGTCGGTTTCAGGCCGACTATCCCGTTGTACCCGGCAGGGCGGCAGGTGGAGCCGCCGGTCTGGGAGCCGGTCGCGGCTGGGACCATCCGGGCGGCGACTGCGGCCGACGAGCCGCTGCTGGAACCGCCGGGTGTATGCTCGCGGTTCCACGGGTTGCGTGTGGGAGAGGGGTCGGAGGTGGCAAACTCGGTGGTAACCGCTTTGCCCAGGATGATCCCGCCGGCCCGGCGAATCCTGGCGACCGAGGTCCCATCGAACCTGGGGACGAACTCGGAATATACCTTGGAACCGGCGGCGGTCAGCATGCCCGCCGTATAGAAGATGTCCTTGAGGGCCACCGGGACGCCGTGGAGCGGGCCCAGTGGGTCGCCCCGGTCCACCTCGGTCTCCCTGCGGCGGGCGGTTTCGAGCACGTCCTCCCGGTCAATGGTGACCCAGGCCCGCAGGTCGGCGTCGAAGCGGTCGATTCGCTCCAGCAGGGACTCGACTAACGCCACCGGCGACAGCCTTCCCTGGCGTATTTGCGCGGCGGCTTCGGAGACGGTCAACTCGTACGGTCCAGGCATTATCCGGTCCTTCTGGTCTGAATCAGGCTTTCCAGGATTCGAAGATTCGCTGGATCATGTCACCCATCCATGCAATCCGTTAAACTGGCAAGTCCTGATTCAAACAGCAACGCTACCGCAAAGCTATTGATAAAACCCTGGTTCCAGGTCGGCGTGAACGGTCACTTGGTCGATTTCCCAAATCTGGCGGGCGGTCTGCTCCAGGAAATCTTGAAGCTCGGCGGCGCGCTGCTCGCCAAACTCGGCGGCGGCCTGCGCCCGCAATTGTTGGACGATGCTTTCGACCGAGTCACCCGGCTTCATAGCTGGTCCTTTTTGTCAGAATCAGGACTACCAGGATCGAGAATTCCCAAGACCGCCCGGACCCCGATAATCCCGGAATCCGGCGAATCTTGATTCAAGCGCCTCGCCCGCATTCTAACAGACGGGATTCTCCGTGCGCTGGTATAATCCTGCCAACCCCAGCCAACCAAAATAGTCCACCCTCGGGAGCGATTGATGCCTGATAGCTTGTCCGACATCCTGGAGTCCCCGGAACACACCCTGCTGGCCAGCGGCCTCGGAAATACCGAGGGGCCGCTTTGGCATCCCGGCGGCTACCTGACCTTCGTCTCCCTGACCGACAGCCGGCTGCTGCGCTGGGACGAGGCCAACGGCGTCAGCGTGGTGCGAGAGGACACCGGCGAAGGCAACGGCTGCGCCTTCGACCGGCAAGGCCGCCTCATCATGTGCGAGGGCGCCGACCACCGGTGCGTCACCGCCATGAGCGCGGATGGAACGGTAACCACCATCGCCGATCGCTGGGACGGCAAACGGCTGCACAAGCCCAACGACGTGGTTTGCCGGTCCGACGGCAGCATATTCTTCACCGACCCGGCGTTACGGTTGCCGGCCGAACAAAGAGAGTACGATTTCGCCGGTGTTTTCTGCCTGGCCCCCGGCGGACAGGTGAACGTGGCCACCAATGGATGCGAGTACCCCAACGGCCTCGCCTTCTCGCCCGACGAGTCGGTGCTCTACGTGGCCATCAGCCGTCTCGACGAAGGGTGCTTCGAGGAAGAAGCCCAAGGCGCGGTCTGCCCTCACCGCAAGATTCGCGCCTTTGATGTGGCGGCCGACGGCAGCCTGAGCAACAACCGCGTCTTCGCCGACATGTCGTCGGCGGAGCCGGGAGTGCCCGACGGCATGAAGGTGGATACCGAGGGCCGTGTGTTCTGCACCGGTTCGGGCGGCATCTGGGTGTTCGATCACGAGGGCTCCCACCTCGGCGTAATTCGCGGTCCGGAGATACCTCGTAATATCGCCTTCGGCGGTCCCGATTTCCGTACCGTGTTCACTACCCCGGGGCAGTCCCTGTACTCCTTCCGGGTCAAGACCCCGGGCATCGCGCCGTATTAATGAGCCCGCAGGCGCCCACCGGGAGCGCAACCGGCGCAAAAATCGGCGCCGCCGTACCGGAATGTAGGGGTGGTTGCCCCATCCAGTCTGAAATATTGGAGGCCGCAATGGCGAACATAGTTGGTTCCGGTGATTACACCTATGAAATGGATGCGGACTGGGCCAAACTGCCCGAAGGATGGGCCATGCCCACCGCCG
Source organism: Dehalococcoidia bacterium (assembly GCA_965222595.1). Lineage (GTDB taxonomy): Bacteria > Chloroflexota > Dehalococcoidia > Lucifugimonadales > UBA3495 > VXOI01. The sequence goes on from CBDCUJ010000010.1 coordinate 74,666, forward strand.
CCGTGTTCGGAGACTCTAACGACCGGGTGTACGCCTTTAACCGCGACTCCGAACATCCGGTCTGCGTGTTCGATAAAGACGGCAATTTCCTCTGGTCGTGGGGACAGGGCCTGATCGCTTTCGCCCACGCCATCATCATAGACAAAGACGAAAACGTGTGGCTGGTCGACCGCAACACCCATGAGGTCCACAAGTACACCAAGGAAGGCGCCCACCTGATGACCATCGGCAGCAAGGGCGAGCGTTCCAACACCGGCGTGGACCCCGAGGACTACAGCTCCACGGCGTTCCAGACGGTGACCCACGGCGGGCCGCCGTTCAACATGCCTGCCGGTATCGCCTTTAACGATGAGGGCCAGATCTTCATCGCCGACGGCTACGCCAACGCCCGGGTGCACAAGTTCACTCCCCAAGGCGATCTCATCAAGTCCTGGGGCGGCCCCGGCGACGGCGCTGGTGAGTTCCGGTTGCCCCACGGTATTTGGATTGACCGGCACGAACGGGTGCTGGTCGCCGACCGGGAAAACGACCGAGTCCAAGTGTTCACCCAGGAAGGAGAATACATCTCGACTTGGCCCACAAAGCTCATCGGCCCGGCCCTGTTCTACGTGGACTCCGACGACACCGTCTACGTTCCCGAGCACAACGGCGGACTATTCAGCGTACTTAGTCTTGAGGGCGAGCTGATAACCCAATGGGGATCGGAGCTGCACCGCTCGTGCCACGGCGTCTGGGCCGACTCCAACAAAGACCTGTACTTCGTAATGCCCGGCGAGTGGGGCCGCGACCGGCGGGTGGTGAAGTTCCACCGGCGCTAATCGCCGGAAGAACCCACGATTCGCGTCCGGCTTGGTCCCGCGGAGATAGCCGGCAATGTTGATTGGTTGCGGCGTCCGACGCGACGCCAAAACCCGGCTCACTCCGTATGTTCTACGTTGAGCCCTCGGAACTATTTAGACTTCGCAACAGTCCCCCGACAAGCGCTGTCCGCCGTCATACCGGCGAAAGCCGGTATCCACAGGGGTGCGGCGAGAGCTTCTCGCCGGGACTGAACACTTAAGAGTCCTCCAAAACGCTTGCGACGAAAAGCAGCGATTTGCTATATTGAAGACAACACTGGCAACCCTGTCAGCGGACCACCTACGAAATGGGGCTGTAGCTCACTCGGGAGAGCGCTTCAATGGCATTGAAGAGGTAGAGGGTTCGATCCCCTCCAGCTCCACCATGACGTACCGAACTGCGAACTCGCCCGTTTAGGGCGATCTCTGCTGTGTCCGCTCCCCCTATGGGAGAGTCCTCCGGCGTGGGTATGGAGTAGACGATGGCGGCCTTGCCGGGCTTGACCTCGATCTCCTTGACGAAGGACCGGACGAAGGCTTTGGTCTCGGTAAGCTCGCTGGTCTTCAGAAACTCGCTCATCTCCTCGGCGAAGGCGGCGATGGTGTCGGCGCTGTCCAGAAACTGCCGCCGGTCCGAGAGCAGCGTTCTCGCCTCTTCTGCGGCGACCTCCAGCTTCTCCTTGCGATCCCGGTGCTCCCTGATGCGCTCGGAGGCGTCGGCCATCTCGATGTCGGTGGTCTCGATGACCTGCCAGATGCGGCCCAGCCGCCGCTTGACCTCTTCAAGCTCTTCCTCGATGCTCTCCAGCCGCTCCCGCTGCTCGCGGGCCACCCCGTCCATCTCCTCGTCCAGCAGCTTCACCAGGTCACGGATGTTGGACTCGGTGAGGATGTTGGCCCGAATCTCATCGACGATGAGCTTCTCGAAGGACTTGGCGTTGAGCCTGGGGGTCTTGCAGGTACCGCTGCCCCGCTTGAGGAGGGAGTGGCAGACATAGTAGGTGTACTTGCCGCTCTTGGCCTCGGCGGCGGTCATGGCCTTGCCGCAGGTCTCGCACTTGAGCAAACCGCTGAGCAGGTAGGGGCTGGAAGCCCGTCGGGGGTTCACTTTCTTGGGGGCGCGAGACCCCAGCAGCTTCTTGGCCTTCTGGAAGTCCCGCTTGGAGACGATGGCGGGGTGTGCGTCCTCGACGCGCACGGGGGGAGCTCCGTCTTTGGCGTTGGCTCCCCAGACCACGGTGCCGGCGTAGGCTTCGTGGGAGAGCATGGTGTGGATGGTGGTCTTGAGCCACTTCTTGCCGTTGGTGGTTGGGATGCCCTCGGCGTTGAGAGTCTTGGTCACGTCGAGGATGCTCTTGCCCTGTAGCACCATGTCGAAGACCCGTCTGACCACGGCGTCGGCGGGCGGGTTCAGCTCAAGCTTGGGGCGCTTCGCGGCCCCATCCTGGACGTGGACCCGCTTGTAGCCGTAGGGGGCGTAGGTGGTCATCCAGAAGCCTCTCGACGCGGCCTCCCGCATCCCCCGGACAACCTCCTGGGCGAGATTTTCGCTGTAGAACTCGTCCACGCTCTCGATGATGGCCTCCATGAGCTTACCGGTGGGGGAGTCGTCGGCGTGCTCGGTGATGGAGACGACCCGGACGCCCCTGCGCCGGAGCATGGCCTTGAAGGCGACGGCGTGCTCGCGCTTGCGGGTGAACCTGGAGAATTTCCAGACGAGAATCTCCTTGAAGGGAGCCTCGGGCTTGGCGGCCTCGTCCAGCATCTTCTGGAACTCGGGCCTGTCGGCGATTCTTCCGCTCTCGGCCTCGTCCACGTACTCGCGGGCTACCAGGTAGCCGTGCTTCTCGGCGTAGTCTCTGAGCGCCCTAAGCTGGGCGGCGATGGACAGGTCCACGTCCTGGCGGTCGCTGGAGACCCTGGCGTAGAGGGCCGCTGGCGTCAGATCGAGTCGGTCATTCATCAGTCTTTCCTCCTTGTGTTTCACTCTGTCCTGTCCGGCGGGAGCGCAGCCGTTCCAGCCGCTCCCGTCTGCGCCACTCCCGCTCCTCCATGAACAGGCGGATGGCCTGGCGGAGCAGCTCGCTCACGGAGAGGTCATCCTCCTTCATCACCCGCCGCACCTGCGCCTCCATCTCCGGGGGCAGGGAGAAGGTGAGGGTCTTGGACTTCCTGGGCGTGGCCACTCTCTTTGTGCCTCCTGATGTAGTGCTATGTCTTACTATACACTATCTTGCACCGGCCTTCAAGCGCCACCAGGGACCCGCCGTTGCTGCTGCCGGCCTGCGCCTGCGCCCGGGCATGTCCGAGGCGACCATCTGGGGGCCGAGCACGGCGGAGTCGCTTTCGGGCACGGCGACGACGACCACCTTGGCCAGCTTCCCCTTCCAGAAGACGGGCCTGGCGATGGCGGCGCAGCCGCCGTCGTGGGCGTATCGCGCCCTGCCGTAGCGGGCGGCCTGCTCCGCCAGGGAACCGGGAGGGATGGGCCTGCCCCTGCGGGGGACGCCTCCCCGCTGGCCGCAGATGGGGAACGTGGTCGGCGTCCCGAAGCCCCGCGTCCGGCGCACCACCTTCGCCCGCAGGTCGAGCGGGTCGGTCCAGCCTGCGGGGTCGCTCTTGTCCTCCCGCGCGTATAGGACGGCCATCAGGGGCGGGTCTCGCAGCACCTCGGCCAGCCGGATGGTCACGGCGGCGTAGGAGCATAGGAAGGCACGCTGCAACTTCAGCACGTCCAGCCCCCACTCCAGTGCCAGCGGCTCGAAGGCCCTCGGCTGCATCAGCGCCGCCGCCGCGAATCGCTCGGCCTGCGTGCACACCGCCCGCTCCGGCGGGGAGCCGGAGTCCATGTCGCAGAGGGTCTCGTGGATGATCTCGTAGGTCTCGTGGACCACCGAGTAGTCCTACGTCCCGGCCCACATGTCCTCCCGGTAGTGGATGTCGTAGCCGCCCCTCCGCGCGCTGTAGTGGATGCCCTTCACGTCCAGATGCCTCCTGCTCGACACCTCCCCGAACCCGGTCTGTTTCAGCAGGGAGCGCAGCTCGTCCATCGTGGGTCGGGCGGGCACGTCGAAGTAGCGTACGAAGCGGGCGGCGAGGCGCTCCGGGTCCAGGGCCTCGTGGGGGGAGTCGTCCAGCAGCCTTCGGCAGAAGTCCTCTCTCGTCCTGTTCATTCCAGCAGCCTCTTGTTGGCGAATCTCTCGTACATCTCGACGATGAACCGCTTGGTCTTCAGGGTGATGGGGCCGTCGGGCCGGGTTCCCACGCGGAAGACGGGATCGGCCAGCACGTACTGGTAGGCCCGCTCGATTTCCATCGCCTCGCCGCCGTAGGGGTCGGGCTGGCCCACGCGCCCGGCCCGCTTCATCAGCTCCTGCTCATCCACGTTGTAGAGGGCGGCCAGCTTGCCAATCATGTTGGAGCCGGGCTTCCGGCCACCCCGCTCGATCTGGGAGAGGTAGGAGCTGGAGATGCCGGTGCGCCGGGTCACGTCCCGCAGGGAGAGGTCTCCCCGAAGCCGCCGGAGCAGCGGCCCGATTTCGTCATCGCCCTCGATGGCCTCTCGGTCGTCCATCTCCCGGTCGTCGTCAAGCTCATCCATGATGTCTCCCTCTTGCATCCGTAGTTGCGAACAGCATCGCGCACGACCTGCCTGCTACATTACAGCTACATTGTTGCTAACTAATTGTTACATCAGAGCGAGCAATTGTCAATATATCCTTCTATATGCCCGAAATATGCCTCTCGACCATTGTCTCCACGTACTCTCTATTGCTACACTTACGCCCACAGAACACCTAATCTAACGCCTGGCCCACTATACATCCCCGACGCCCCGAAGGGCCACCCCTTCAGGGCGCGCCGGACCCCACGAGAGAGACGGACCGCGTGAGTAAGAAGTCGAAGCGGAAGCTGACGGACAGGCAGGAGCGGAGGCGCATCGAGGGCCTGCGGATACTGGCCCGCATCATCGCGCGCCACTACCTCGCCAACCCCCACCTGTACCCCAACGGCACAGCCGGGGACGGCTCGCAGTCGGCCAAAAGGGAGGGTGCGGCGTGAAGCGCAGGCAACCCTCCTCCAGAGTAAAGCTCGACCCCCACAAGGTGTGGGAGCTTCTGAACCGGCTCAACATGACCCAGAACGAGCTGGCGCGGCTGGTCGGCACCTCGTCCGGCTACCTCTCCCAGCTGATGTCCGGGACTCGCTGCCCCTCGGCCGACATGCGCAAGCGGCTCATGGAGGCCCTGGGCGTCACCCGCTTCGAGGACCTCTTCATCCTGGAGCAGGTCCATGTGTAGCGACGGCTCCGCCTCGTCCGCTCCCCTGCTCATTCCGCCCGGCGTCGCCCTGATGCCCGACGATTTCCCCGAACGACTGGAGGCCGTGAGAGAGCTGTTCGATCTCAACTGTGAGGAGATGGCGGTGGCGCTGGGCGTGGACCCGCGCCAGCTGATGCGCTGGCGCATCAAGGGCGGCGCTCCCAACGGCGGAGCGATGCTGGCCCTGGTGCGGCTGGCGATACGGTCGCCGGAGGGTCTGGCGAAGCTGCTGGGCGAGGACGTAATCGTGATCTTCAAACCGAGGAGGAGGGACCATGACCACTAGAGAACGGAAGCGGACGTTGAACAACCGGCCCCCGCCCTTTCCCGAGGACTTCGGGGAGCGGCTGGAGGGCCTGAAGGACTTGTCCGGGCTGTCGTGGGGCGAGTTCGCCGAGCGCCTCGGCGTGACGCAGCGCGGCCTGGCGAAGTGGCGCAGGGGAGGGCCGCCTTCGGGGGCCTACTTGTGGGCCATCATCGAGCTGGCCCGCGAGCTTCCCGGCGGCTACGACCTGATGATGTACGGCGACGACGGTACGGAGGAGTAGAGGGGCCATGGGACGCCGGCAGGAGCGGGTCTACCACGTAGAGCCTGAAGAGTTCCCCCAGGACTTTCCCGAGCGCCTCGACCGCTTCCGGCAGGCCGCAGGGCTGTCCTGGCGGGAGCTGGCCCGCCGCCTGAAGGTCAACGCCCGCATCGTGCGCCGATGGAAGGCGGGAGCCAAGCCCGGTCCCGGCCACCTGGTCAACCTGTTGGAGTTGGCCGCGGGGATGGGGCTGCTCCACCACCTGCTGCGCGGAGTGGAAGAGCCGAGCGCGTTCCAGGGGGCGGGCCAATGACCGGATACAGGCAGGGACACATGGAGAAGGTATGCCGGGGCTGCGGTCGGGTCTACTACCGGCAGTTCCGGCGCAATTCGGGCCGGGAGGGGTGGTGCGGCGGCAGGTGCTACAAGCGGACCTACCGGCGAAGCCTGGGAGAGGCCGCCAACGGGCAACCGGCGGGCGCGGCGAGGGCCGGGCGGGATGGACCGTCCGGCCCTCTTGTTTGTCACCAAGACACTCTGGAAGGGAGAGAGACAGTGACTGAGAGCGGGGAGATCATCGGATTCAATCTCGACCTGGTGGCCGAGCGCCCCCTGGTTGCGCAGACGCGGTTCGGGGAGGACGGTAGCATCGGCGTCGATTGGCGGGGCCGCTGCTGGGCCTGGCTGAACGGCGACGAGGCCCCGGCGTTGGCGGAGGTGGTGGTCAACGACGCGGAGACCGCCAGGCTGCTGTTTCCCGGCCAGGTCCGGCGGGTGCGGGCGATGGTCCGGGCCGTCGAGACGGCTGCGGGCAGGGTTGCGGGCCTGGAAGTGCTGACGGACCTGGGCTGGGAACCCCGCACGGAGCCGTGCGCCGCCGCCAGGGGGCTGCACGAGGGCGGGAAGGTACGGATCGTCGGCGGTACGGTTCAGCGACAGCTCAATGGCAAGGTGGGCACGCTGCTCAGGTATACCAGCGCCACCGTCGAGGTGGACGGCAGGCGGTACGGCGTGGGAGTAAGGGGCCTGGAACCCGTCGGCGGCGGGAACGGGCCGGAGGAGGCCGCCGTGGGTCTGGACTGACGGCCAACGCCACAGGCAACGGCTGTCCATCGACGCAAAGAGGGCCGGGCGGTTCAAATCCGCCCGGCCCTCCTGTCTTTTCCGGCCCTTCCCCCTCCTCGCCGCTCACCGCCTGCCGCACCGGGGGCCTCCGCTTCGTCTTGGATGGGAGGCCCCTTTGGTGTATCGTTGGGTCTGCACCACCCCGGAAGACGCTAACGCTGCCTTGCGGCAGCCTGGCACAGGGCGCACAAGGGGTGTGGAGATCAAGGCTGCATGATCCCGGACGCGGGCGTCTGCACTCTCGGCGTCTGGGGGCCGTCTCGGTTTGAGACGCTCTGTTCTCGTTCCGGGGAGGCTTCTGCAAAACGGGTTTGGACGAGGAGGCAATCACAGACAGAGACCGAGGAGGTTGCGCCATGGCTGTCGAAGGACGTGAAGGGAGCACCGGGAAGCAACGACGAACCCCTTTCCCCGAGGACTTCGGGGAGCGGCTGGAACGCCTGTTGAAGATGGCCGAGCTGTCGCCGCAGGAGTTGGCCGAGCTTCTCGGCGTGACGGAGCTCACCGTGCGGAGGTGGCTCAGGGGAGGGGTGCCCAAGGGGTTCAACTACATGGGCATCATGCAGTTGGCGCGGGGCGTTCCCGGGGGCTTCAATCTAATGCTCTACGGCGACCCGGAATCGGAGGGCGAACCGGAGAAATAGGAGCGAGAGGCCGGGCCACGTCCAAGCGCCCTCCTCCTCTTTCCTCATCTCCTGACGACGCCCTGGGGATCCGTCCTCGACGCCCTGCGGTTGAGGGCGCGGTCGAGGATCCCGAAGGCCAGGTGGATGCCCAGCTCCGTCACCCTTTGGGAGGGCTCCTCCTCCTGCTTGAGGAGGGCGTGGGCGATGAGGTCGGCCATCTGTAGCAGGTCGTCGTCCTGGGAGCTTCGGAAAGAGGGGCCGCCGATGATCCGCTCTATGGGGATGTCCTTCGTCGGCGCGCCGTCCTCCCAGACCTCGTACCTGCTGGGCACGGGGTTGCGGCTCCTGAGCCTGCCGTAGAGCCGCCTGACCATGCGCTCCCCTCCCTCGTCGAAGATGAGATGGGCGTAGCGCCCGTCCGCCGCGACGGAGGTGTTGATGCGGTTGAGCAGCCGGTTCAGGCTGACCTGTTCGTATCCCTTCACGTCGGCCTTGCGCAGGCAGACGTTGACGACCTCGATGCCGCCCAGGGAATGGGCGGCGTTCTCTATGATGCGCAGGCCGTCCATGAAGATCTCGGCTCCCTGCACCGGGGTGAGCCTGCGGCCGGTGTTGTCGATGCGGGCCAGCTTGCCCCGTCCGGCCAGCAGGTCGCACGCGTGCAGCTCCCGGCTTGTCGGGACGCTGTAGTCGCCCGCCAACGCCGTGCGCCAGTCCTGAATGCGGCCATGCAGGCCGTTCCATCGCTCGGCGTTCACGCCCAGGGCGGAGCGGACGTAGTAGCGGGGACCCTCGGACTCGTCGATGTAGTAGATTCTCATGGCCTTGGTTCTCCTTGCATGTCGGTCAGGGGGCGCACCGGCTCGAAGCCTCCGCCCGGGGCGAACCAGGCCCGTCCCAGCGGCCCCTCCCGCTCCACCAGCTCGCGGTGGGAGGCCAGCAGGGGGACGGCGGTCCTGAGACGGTCCATCTCGTCCTGCGCCACTCTCAGGAAGTGGGTCTGGGCGATGTCGTCGTCGAAGACGACCAGGACGACGGGCGGCGCGCCGTGGTCGTCGATGGGCCGGTGGGACGAGTAGTAGCGCAGGTATGGGGCGAGCCGCGCCGCCATGGTGACCGGCCGCACCGCCCTCCGCTCCCACTCCAGGAAGAAGGGCCATGCGGTCTTCCCGCGCCTGAGCATCCCGAAGGCGTCGGGGTGCACCGAGCGCCTCCCGCCGAAGTAGCGGAAGTAGCGGGACGCCCTGCGGGGCGGGTCGAGCTGGTCGATCTCCCAGCCCAGGACGCGGGCCTGGCGGGAGAGGGCCGCTACGAAGCCGTGGACGGAGGCGGTGTGCTGCATGTCGCGGAGGAGCTGCCGGCTGCGCCTGCCGGAGACGCCGCGCCAGCCTGCTGCGGCCCCGGCGTCGGGGGGAGCGGCGCTCCACCGCTTCTTCGCTCCGCCAACGGCTGCCCGGTCCCTGCGGGCCAGCAGGGTCAGCCCCGCGTCGGTGAGCACCAGCCGCCGCTCTGCGGAGGGTACGCGGGCGGCCAGCCCGAAACCCTCAAGGGCCGTCGTGAGTTGGGAGGCGCGCTGGTTGGTGACTCCCAGCAGACCGGCCAGGTCGCCCAGGGCGAGCCAGGGCCAGTCGGAGAGCAGGTCGAGGACGCGCTTCTCGGTGGGTTTCAGGAGGGCGGGCAGCATGTGCTCGGGGACGCCCCGCTCGCTCCCCCGCTCGTCGATGTCCTGGGGCATGGAGACCCGTGCCAGGGGCCGCTCGGCGGGGAGCGCGCCCCTGCGTTCGATCCGGTCGATGGCGTCTCTGAGGCTGACGGCGGCGTTGACCGAGGACAGCCGCCACACCGGGTCGTCGGTGGCCGCTGCCGCCGCCTCCCGCTCCAGTGCTAGGACCGTTGGCGTGGACGCCCGGCGCAGAATCCCTCGGGCGTAGCGCAGCCGGGTCTCGTCGGGGAGGACGAGCAGGATTCCGCCGGGCTGCGGGCCGTTCCTGAGCCGCCCGATCCGCTTGGAGAAGCCGGTGCGGTCGGTGGCGTGGCCCTGCCGGACGATGCCGATGGTCCTCCCGTCGGGAAGGATGATGGCGGCGTCCATCGGCATGGCTCTGAACCACCTGAAGCGGATGGGGTGGTGGATGTTGGCGACGGCGGAGGCCAGGCGATAGACCACGGCCACGGCGTCGAGCCTCTCCAGGAGGACGCGCCGCCACCGGGCAGCCAACGGGTAGCTGCGGAGCAGCCGATCCGGGGTGAGGTCTTCCTCCTGGGCCAGGCGGCGCAGGCCGTCGGCGGTGAGGTGGAACCTGCGGGTGGGGGCAACGAGCTCCGTCCCGTGGGGTACGGAGGCGATCAGCCCGTCGTCCTCCAGCTGGCGGGCGGCCTCGTAGACCGCGCTCTGGGACCAGCCGGAGAGGGCGGCCATCTCCAGCCGGTCGAGAAAGGGCATGGCGGCGAGGCGGCGAAGCAGCTCCCGCTTTCCCCCGGTGAGCGGCCTCATTCCTCACGCTCCTCGTCGGCTGCCCCGTCCGGCGTCTCCAGGGCGTCGTCCCCAGGGTTCTGGTCGCGCTTGCTGCGCTGCTTGCGCCGGGCCTGCTCCTGGGACTGGCCGCCGCTCTCCGCCGTCTCGGTGTCCTGGCCCTTCCTGAGCTTCTCCAGCTCCTCGCGGTACCTGTCCACCAGGTCTTGCATCTCCGCGTCCCGCCGTTCGATGTCGCTGGCCGGTGTTAGGTAGCTCTCGGCCAGGTCGCGGATGCGCTCAGCTGTGCCGGCGTCTCCCGTCACCGGCTTTGCGACCTTCATGGAGAAGGCGTCCATCCGCTCCGTTCCCACGGTGGCGCGGACGTAGCATTGGTGGACCGGCAGGGACGTGATGTCGTCCTCGGTCACCCGCTCCTTGCCCAGCTCCCACACAAGCTGGCGGGCGTCGTTGCCCGCCACCTGGAAGACGGCCAGGCAGCCCACGTTGGCCAGGATGGTGTCGCGCATGGTGCGGGAGAGGTCGTCCAGCTTGGCCAGGCTCTGGGTGGCCAGGATGAAGGACGCCCCGAACTTGCCCAGCTCGGAGAGCATCGACTCGTAGTCCACGCCGGGCATGGACTGCATCTCGTCCACCACGACCAGCGCGCCCCGGCGCTGCTCGAAGGGCAGGCTGCCCTGCTCCCGAATCACGGCGTCCACGAGGTTGAGGAGGGACGCGCCCACCAGGGCGGCCACGTCCCTTCCCGCCTTGCCCTGGGCGGTGGAGACCAGCAGGATGCCGCCGTCTTGGATGGTGCGGCGCATGTCGATGGTGGAGCGGGGCTGGCCCAGGATGGCCCGCGCCCGCTTGGAGGATGCGTAGTAGGAGAGGCGGGTCTGGACCGGGGCCAGGGCGTCGGCGCGGGTCTCGCGCCGCCAGCCGAAGAAGTCCCTGGCCCACCACTGCATCAGGTAGGGGTCGTTGACCTTCGCCAGCACCTCGGCGCGGAATCCGTCGTCGGCCAGGATGCGCAGTCCGTCGAGGATGGTGTACTGCTCGCCCGCGTCCCTGCTCTCATTGGCCTCGTGAAGGGTCTTCACCGTCTGTTCGAGGATCGACTGCATCCTCGGCCCCCACTGGTCCCACAGGCCCTTGGCGATGCGCACGACGGAATCGGCGGTGCGGTCGCGGTCGGAGAAGATGCGGGTGTCCAGAAGGTTGACGCCGGGAGCGCCCCGCTCGTCGGCCAGGTCGATGAGCCGCACCTGCTCGACGAGGGAGTCGGGGACGTGTTGGAGCAGCCCGCCCACCAGGTCGGCGTGGGGGTCCACGACGACGATGGCGTCGCCGTCCCTGCCCGCCGCCTTCTCCCGCATCTTGTGGGCGACGATGTGGTGCATCAGGGTGGACTTGCCCATGCGGGTGCGGGCGACGTAGAGGTGGTGGCGTCTCAGCAGGTCGTCGGGGAAGTGAATCTTCCTGGGCGTTCCGGTGGTGGTGTCGCCGACGTGCGCGCCGCCGCTGACGCTGCGGGCGGTGGGCAGCAGCACCTTGGCCCCGGCGCGGGCCACCAGGGGCGTCTCGTCCCTGGCTCCCGGCGGGTGCCACAGGCAGGCCGCCTCGCGGACGCCCATGACGCTGCGCTTCCCGAACAGGCCGGGGCCTGACGGGTGGAGCATCGAGGGGTCGGGCACGGCGGGCCGCACCCGGCTCACGTCGAGGCGCGCGCCCGCGGGATTGTCATAGTCG
>CBDCUJ010000011.1:0-151891 GCA_965222595.1 Dehalococcoidia bacterium
ACCGGGAAGACAGCCTGGCCATATTGAAAGAACCAGCTTGGAGCCAGGCCACGCCCGAGGTCGTAGACGACTTCAACATCAAATTCCACTTCGAGAACCCCTACCTGAGTGGGAACCGCCTATTCTCCCGTTGGGCCGGAGACCTGATCCTTGTAAGCAAAGCCCAATGGGACGCGGAGGGGCTGGACGCGTTCGACCAGATACAGACCGCCGGCACCGGCCCTTACCAACTGACCGGCCGTAAGCTGGGGGAAAGTCTCTCTTTCGAGAGAGTCCCGGAGGGGCATTGGGCCTATTCAGTAGATTTCGAAGAGTTCCAGTTTGTCTGGGCGCCTGAAAGCCTGACCCGGATGGCGATGTTGCTGGCTGCGGAGGTACACCTTTCCCAGATTGAGAGGACCCTGCAGCCCGACGCCGAGGCCCGTGGCATGAGGGTGATTAACAGCGCCAACGAAGCCGCGCAGACCTATATCATGTTCGGCGGTCTGTATCGTGAGAATACGGCGGATTGGCCGGACCATTTCACGCCTGGCCTGCCGTTGCAAAACATCAACATCAGAAAAGCCTTGAACAAGGCCATAGACCGGGGAGCCATCAACCAGGAAATATACCTGGGTAGGGCAACCAACAGCTACAACTACGGCTTCCACCCCAACAACGAGGGTTGGAACACGGAGTGGGTGGAACGGTGGGAGGAAATGTACGGCTACGACCGCGATGAGGCGCTCGAGCTGTTGGCCGCCGAGGGATACGGGCCGGACAATCACCTCAAACTCAAGTTCATTTCGACGACCATTCCGGGAAGCCCCGAGTTGCACGACGTAATCGAGGCGATCCAGATCATGTACGCCGATATAGACGTGGATCTGGAGATAGAGAAACTCGACTTTGGCACGTGGCTACAACGGGGAAGGGACCACAAGCTGGAGAACACCCTGAGAGCTTCCAGGAATCTTCCCATCAGGAGTACCCAGGAGGGCATCCGGGTCTTCTACACCAATCACTACGCGTCTTGGTACCTCAACGAGCCCTTTGTGAACGATACGTATCTATGTCTGGAGCAGTCGGCGGACCTTGAAGAACGGGACAAATGCGCACGGGACATAGGCGACTACATTTACGATAACAGCATGGTCGCGCCGATGTTCCACCTCTACGCCGACGTGACGGTGAACCCTGAGTTCATTGAAAGTTACGTGTGGCCGGGACTGACTTCGGCCGGGGTCTCTCACTTCCACAACATCAAAGGAGTGACCCAATAGGAGAGCCGCCACGAGTTTTCAGGCAGAGCAACCGGTCGCACACGTTCCTCAAGCACTCTCACCGGCCGGTTGCTCAGGGCTCAACAAATCTCAGAATATCCAGTTCGAATAGTTTGTGGCGGACGTTCGCAGGGTTTGCAGCACCGTCAATGACTTTAGAGGGGTTCACCGGTAACTAATGAGGCCCCTAGACTTGGGGTTTCAGACTGCGGATTAATGTTCCGGGTCACGTATGGTTCCGCTGTCAGCGCTACCAGGCTGTCATTAGGAGCTTTCGAGTAGGCTATGCAGAGATATCTAATACTACGAACGGCGCAGGCGTTACTTGCCCTATGGGTGGTCACGGTGGTGGTTTTCGGCCTCACCCGAGTGTCAGGGGACCCCCTCAGCACCTTTCTCCCGGAAGAAGCGACGCCTGCGCAAATTGAACGGATGAGGGTCCGCTGGGGGTTGGACAAACCCTTGGTGGTCCAATACGGCGTATTCCTTGGGAACGCGTTCAAGGGAGATTTGGGCGATTCCTTGAAATTCCCCGGTTCAAAGGCGGGGGCGATTGTGATGCAGCGCATGCCGCCGACCCTGCAGTTGGCCGGCATCTCGATGGCCATCGCTCTCGTTATTGCCGTACCGATCGGGGTGCTGTCTGCAGTTAAGAAGGACACCATATTCGACTTCATCGGCAAAACCCTGGCCCTTGCCGGGCAGTCGATACCTTCTTTCTGGCTGGGCATTGTTTTGATGTGGTTCTTTGCGGTGTATCTGAACCTGTTGCCGACCTCCGGCAAAGGCGGAATTAACCATATTATTCTGCCGGCCATTACGCTGGGGTGGTTCCAGACGGCCGCGATAATGCGGTTGGTGCGTTCCGCGATGCTGGAAACTCAAAGCAGTGAGTACGTCAAACTCGCTCGCCTCAAAGGGCTCTCGGAATGGAGCGTGGTCTGGAAACACTGTTTCCGAAATGCGATCATACCTCCCCTCACCTATTTCGGTATCATATTAGCCAACACGCTGACCGGGTCGTTGACCACCGAGGTCGTATTCAACTGGCCGGGCACCGGTCTGCTGGCGTTCCAAGCCGTGCTGTCCAGGGATACGCAACTGATCCAAGCCATCGTTCTGGTGTTCGCCAGCATGTTTATCTTCTTGACCCTGATCGTGGATGTGCTGTACGCCTATCTCGACCCGAGGATTCGATACAATTGATCTTGTCGCAGGTGACGTTTCGGCCGGTGACGTTTTCACAGGTGACGGTTTCACGGGTAGCGGAACACAGGCAAACGGCCGGGTAGAGGACGGACATTTCCAGCTATGTCGACTGAAATAAGAAGCACCGCCGGTATTGACCTCCGGGTCTCCAATGGGTTCGTGGGCAACGCCCGAAGTTTTGTTGCTGAGGCGAGGAGGCTGCCCTTAATTCCAATCGTGATCCTGTTGGTGGTGTTGATAATTCCCGCCATCTTCGCCGACGTGATTGCCCCCCATCACCCGCTGAAATCGCCGCTGGGCCTAAAGGGCCGGCTGGAACCGCCGATGTGGGCGGAGGGCGGCACTTGGACGCACATTCTGGGGAGCGACAAAGCGGGCCGAGACGTCCTTAGCCGCATCATCCACGGCTCGCGGGTATCCATGAAGATATCGCTGGTCGGCATTGGTATAGGCGGCTTTATCGGCGTCACTCTGGGGTTGATCGCCGGCTATTATCGTGGTCGGATCGACCATGTGATCATGCGCGTGGTCGATGTCTCACTTTCCATACCCACCGTCCTGTTGGCGTTATCGCTGGCGGTCGCCTTAGGTCCAAGCCTCAAGACGATTGTCATCGTGGTCGCCGCCCTATTGTGGGCGGTATATTGCCGGCAGGTAAGGGGAGAGACCCTGGTCATGAGGGAGCGGGACTTCGTCTCCCGGGCGAGGGCGGCGGGGTGTTCGGACGCCCGGATCATATTCCGGCATATCCTGCCGAATCTGACCAACACCCTGATCGTGCTGGCCACGTTGCAGTTAGGACTGATCATCCTCTTGGAGGCTTCACTCAGCTTCTTGGGGGTTGGTCTAAGCCCCCCAACTCCGGCCTGGGGGTTAATGGTAGCCGACGGACGGGAACTGATCATCACGGCGTGGTGGGTGGCCATGTTCCCAGGGATTGCCATTATGCTGACGGTACTCTCGTTCAACCTGATTGGCGACTGGCTGCGAGACCGCCTCGACCCCATACTACGGAACGTTTAGCCGTACATCCTTGGACCTTTCGGAAGCCTTCCGGAAGGTCCAAGTCGTGTTCCCGCCCCAGTCTCCGCCAGGAACAGGGTACAAAAATCGCCCCAGGCTAACAAAACAGCCTGGGGCGATTAAGGTTGAGGCTAAGTCGCGGGTTGGATAAGACCGTAGCTGGAGTCCTCTCGCAGGTACACCACGCTGTATTGGTTGGTCTCGGCGTCCAAGAACATATAGAAAGAATGGTCCAGGAACTGCATCTGGAGCGCCGCTTCCTCCACCGACATCGGTCCCATGTCGAACCGCTTGACCCGGACCAAATCTCCGGCGGCGGCTGATAATTGCTCCGGATCGCGTCCGGTTACGGCGTCTGGGGGCCGCCTGGTGACGGCGGCCTGCATCGTTTCAAAGTCCGGCGCTCCCCTGGCCTCCCGCTCGCTGCGGTAGACCTGCCCCTTGTAGCGCCTTATTTGACGGTCCAAGGCTTGGGCTGCCGAGTTGATGGCTGCCTTGGTGTTGGCCGCCCGCTGCTGGGTGCGCAGCAGCGACCCAGGAACGGTGAGGGTAACCTGTACGACCACCCGGTCTTTTTGGGAGCGGGTCGGCTCCGATATTACCTCCACCTCGGCCCGCGAAATACACGGGAGGTGGCGGTCAACGGACCCAAGCTTGGTGGTCACGTGCTCCTGGATCGAGGGTGTGATTTCCAGGTTCTTCCCATGAATGTTGAGTTCTAACATACACACCTCCCTGCCGGAGTTTCCCCGGCCCGCCGGGCGGGCACGAATGATATCACAAAGAACTATCACCTATCTATACGAAATCGACATTAGTTGGGATCTATGCGGCTGCACAACGGGCGACTGTATATTGGGCGACCGTAGAATGGATGACAGGATAGGGGGCGATAGCCTCATGGGCGCCTGTGTGACGGCCGAGCCCGGCGGGACGGCGACGTCAGTCCCCGGAAACCCGGATGACCTCAGATCGGAGGGGAGTCGGGGGTGTTGAGGAAGTCAAGGGCGGAGGAGTATGGCTCGGCCTCTTTGCGGGCTACCTTTTCCAGAGTAGCCATCATCTTTGGATCGCTTTCGATCCGCTGGCGAAGGCGGCGGGCCAACTCTTCTTCCACGGCTTCCAGGTATTCCTGGGTGCGGCGCCCTTGGCGGCGTTCGACGAGCTTTCCGCTGCCTTGCATGTACTCAAAGTGGCCTTCCAAGCTGCTCCACAGCTCTTCGATGCCTTGACCCTTGTGGGCGGCCGTTAGCAACACCGGCGGCAACCACTCCGGCGTGGCGGTTGCCATATGCAACATTCCGGTGATGGCTGCCGCCATCTGGTCCGCACCCGCACGGTCCGCTTTGTTGACCACGTAGACGTCGGCGATTTCCATCACGCCCGCTTTCAGCGCCTGGATGGCGTCGCCTGACTCTGGCATCAGGGCAACGAGAACGGAGTCGGCCACTCCCACGATTCCCAACTCGGTTTGGCCGACGCCGACGGTTTCGACGATAACCAAGTCGATACCTGCCGCGTCCAGCGCTCTGGAGATGCTCTTCACGATGCGCGGCAGGCCGCCGCTCTGCCCTCTGGTGGCGATGCTGCGGATGAAAACGCCGCTGTCCAGGTAATGGCGCTGCATCCGTATTCTGTCGCCCAGCAGCGCTCCGCCGCTGTAGGGACTGGTGGGGTCGACCGCGATGATACCGACCCGTTTGTCCATGGAGCGGGCCACGCGGGTGAGTTGGTCGACGATCGTGCTCTTGCCGGCTCCGGGCGGCCCGGTGATGCCTACGGTGTAGGCGTTCCCGGTCGCGGCGTCAACCGCCTTCATGATCGCGGCCGCAGCCGAATCACCGCGCTCCAGCATGGATATGAGGCGGGACAACGCCCTCTGGTCGCCGGACCGGAGACGCTGCACAAAGTTTTTAGCGGGTGTGGCCATGCTGACGAACTCCGGGAGAGCCGGGGTGTTATCCACTGCGGGGCACTGCGTCCGTTCGCCGCACAGTTTACTCCGTAACAAGCCCAGGAAAGCGGAACGACGACTGTTGGGGGTCGTGGGAGGCCTAATGACGGAAGAGTCCGCCCTCGAACCCCCGACCGCCGGCCGTGATCAGCAGGTCGGGCCGGTTGCCCCAGCGTTTGAGAAAGCGGCCGAAGTTCTTGCGGCTTAGCTCGTCCCGCTGGTTGTCGTCCAGCTCGGTCCACTGGCGGTGTTCGTGGCGCACCAATGGGAGAGACGAGTCCGCCACCACCCGGTAGCCCTTGTCCTTGAATTGGAAACAGTAGTCGATGTCGAGGTTTCGATAGAACCGGAACACCTCGCGCATCAGGCCCACCGTATTCACGGCATCCCGGCGGAATGCCATCATGTATGCCTGCATAGCGTCGGCGTCGCCGGAGTCCACTTCCTCGTGGAAGTGCTGCAGGTCATCGGTAGTGAGGCCGTAGGGCCCGAACACCCCGACCGTAGGGTCGCTCAATTGGGCCGCGACCGGGCCCAGCACGTCTCCAACTATCTCGGCGGACCCGTCGATGATGATGACGTGCTCACCAAGGCTCTGCTTGATTCCGATGTTCTTGCTGGCCGCGTCCCCGATTACGTGGTCGCAATGGACGACCCGGACGTTCGGGTGCTCCAGTTGCATCCCCTCCAGAAGTTCGCCGGTGCCGTCGGTGGAGCCGCTGTCGATAACGATAATTTCGGCGGAGCGGCCCTCGGAATGGCGAAGCATAGCGCTGACGCAACGTTCCACGTCTTCGGGATACCCATACGCGTTCAGGACGAAGGTGAACTCGTACTCGGACGGCTGGCCGAGCCGGGACTCGACCTCGCGCGACGAAGAGACCGCGCCCCATTTCTCCAAGCGCCGCTCCATCGGCGTCTTGGGCCGGACGCGGGTGCCGTCCAAGGCGTCCTCAACCACGTAACCGTCGGCGGCCAGTTGATTCCTCATCGAGTCGGCGGTGTCGAAGGTCTCCTGTTGTCTGAAGGTGTCCCGGTGCTTGACCGCGACCGCGATATCCTCGCCGACGTTATTGGCCGACGGCGATTTGTGCAGGTCGAGCCCAAACATCTGGTCGAACTCCAGGACCAGGTTGAGCTTGTGCCGGTCGGGAATTTCGGCGCGGACCATTTCCCAAGTGAGCGCTACCGCGCCGGGGAGGTCAAGGTCGTTGTCGATGGTATCCCAGAAGCGCCGCCGGTACTCTTCGGCCAGTTCGCTGTGACCGTTTACTTCGGGCTGTTGGCTCCAGAGCCAGACCCGTTGGCGAAGGCCGGTCAGGGCCTTCTCCGCCGCCTTCAGGGAGGTGAAGGTAAAGTTCATCCGGTGACGATAGAGGACGGTCATGCAAAGATAGCGGAACGACAACGGATCGAAACCCCGTTCGATCAGCTCCTCGACCAAGAAGACGTTGCCGGACGACTTGGCCATCTTGGCGCCGTCGGCCAGCAGGTGTTGGCCGTGGACCCAGTAGCGAACGTGCTGTTCGCCGAAGGCCGACTCACTCTGGGCAATCTCGTCTTCGTGGTGAGGGAAGATGTTATCGACCCCGCCGGTGTGGAGGTCGAAACTCTGCCCCAGGTACTTGGAGGCCATGGCGGAACATTCGATGTGCCAGCCGGGGAATCCCGGCCCCCAAGGGCTGTCCCATTTGAGGTCGCGCCCGGGTTCCGCCGCCTTCCAGAGGGTGAAGTCCCGCGGGTCCTGCTTGAGCGGGTCGGCCTCCGCGCGTACTCCCTCCAGCAGGTCGACTCCGGTGTTGCGGGAGAGCTTGCCGTATTCCGAGAAGCTGGGGACGTCGAAGTAGATATTCCCGCCTCTTTCGTAGGCATGACCTTTGGCCAGCAGCGTCTCGACAATCGCGATCATTTCCGGGATGTGCTGGCTGGCCCAAGGAAACACGGCCGCTTCCAGGATGTTGATCCTGGCCTCGTCGCGATGGAACCGGCCGGCGTACATCTCGGCGATTTGCTGGACCGTCCGGCCTTCCGCCAAGGCGGCCAGCAGCATCTTATCCCCGCCGGTCTCCACCAGCTCCTGGCGCATGTGGCCGACGTCGGTGATGTTCTTGACATGCTGGACCTGCTGGCCGTGGTGGAGCAGCGCCCGGCGAATCCAGTCGGCCATGAGGTAGGTGCGGAGGTTGCCGATGTGGGCGTCACGGTAAACGGTCGGCCCGCAGGTATACATGCGGACCTTTCCGGGCTGGGCCGGTTCGATCTCTTCAACGCTCTTCGACAGGGTGTTGTAAATGCGCAGCAATTTCTCGCCTCTCCTCTGGAGAGTAGGGCTAGTGTAGCACGTTTATTTCGTAATCGGCACCACTGCGGTTATGGATTTCCGCCGGCCGGCCTACCAGGAGGCATGAATTGCCTTGCTTAGCTCATGGTATCAGGCTCCGGGGCTTCGGTCCCATGGCGTTCACAATTCCTGTCGTTCGACACTCACGATACGTCCGGTGCGGGCGGACTCGATGGCCGCTTCGGTTACTTGGGTCGCCTTAAACCCGTCGAGGCCGGTGGCCTGGGGTTCCCGGTCCTCCTCAACGGCTTTCTCGAAGTCTTCCAACTCGTCGACGAAGTTGGCCAAGTAGTCGTACTCGTAGGTCTCGGCCCGGTTCTGGGTAGCGCTGACCATTTCGGCCCGTCCCAGGCGGGCCTCCCAGATGGTCTCCTTGCCGGTGATGCGCCCGTCGGAGCCGTAAACGGCGAAGTCGTTATGCGTGTCGGGCAACATGCGGCCGCACAGGACGCTGGCGATTGCGCCGCCGCTCATCCGCAGGGAGATGGACGCAATATGTTCCAGGGGCTGCCGCGCGGTCTGGCCGTCGGTCAGGGCCGTCACCTCGACGATCTCCTCCTGGAGCAGGAAGCGGAAGAGGTCGAAGACATGAACGCCCAAGCCCATCAAAACCGAGGCCCCGCCCATGAACTCCGGCTGTTCCCACCAAGCCCGCAGGCCGGTGCGGGGCAGATGCTCCGATTGGCCGCGCTCACCGCGGCCCCATTGGCCGTGGGCCAATCGGATGCGGCCAATCGCTCCCTCCGCGATCAGTTGGCGGGCCAACAGGTGCGCCGGGTGGAAGCGCAGCTCGAAGCCCAAGCCGAGCTTGACTCCGTTGTCACGGCAGGCCCGGACCATGTTCGCGGCATCCTCGATGCTCGTGGCCATTGGCTTCTCGGCCAGGACGTGCTTGCCGGCTTTTGCCGCCTGTATAGTCTGCACTGCGTGGAGCGCATTCGGCGAAGCGATGAACACGGCGTCCACCCTGGAATCGGCCAGCAAAGCATCCAGGTCAGAGTACGCCGCCTTCGCGTCGTGATTTTCGGCAAAGGCGTCAGCGCGGTCTTGGTCGCGGCTGTACACCGCCACCAACTTGCCGCCGTTCGCCTTGGCCATAGCCGGGGCAATCTTCAGATGAGGGTGGCTGCCGATTCCAACTATAGCCCAGCCTAGCGACACTTGCGCCTCCTTCTTTCGCTACAGAGAACACAGAGCGAATAGTGTTATTTGGGTTTTCCCCGTAGCCTCTGTGTTCTGTGTGGTCAATTACCCATCGGGAAGCGCTCGGGCGCGAAAGCCGCTATGGGGAGGGCGGTCTCGCCGCTGGTGATCAGGTCGGCGACGGACTTGCCGATGGCCGGGGCCAGCAGGACGCCCTTTTTGCCCGCGCCGGTGGCCAGGCAGACGTTGTCGCAGCCGGGCAGGCGGCCCAGGATGGGGAGCCAGTCGGGAGTCACCGGACGCAGGCAGGCGGTGTGTTTGGCGAGCCTCGCTTCAGCCAGTCCGGGGACGATGCGAGCTATTCTCCGCCGGATGTCCTGCTCGGTTTCCGCCAGAGGCCGACGGTCGAAACCGCGCCACTCTTCGGTGGTACCGCACCAGGCCAGGCCGTCGGGCTTGTTGTAGATGCTGCCGCCTCCGCCCGACACGTCACAGGTCAGAGGTCTATCCGCAGTATCAAGGCGCAGGATCTCTCCCTTGAGAGGGTCGACGGGTATGTAGGCGTCCAGCCACGCCTCGGCACGGCGCGACCAGGGACCAAGGGCCAGCACCACCCGGCCGCATTCGATGACGCCGTCTTCCAACGATACGCGGAGCGCCGCATTGCCGTCGACCTGAATCCCGCAGACGGTCCCCGGCCGGACCGACGCTGCGCCGCTTCCAGCGGCGGCGGCCAAGGCGCGGGTGAAGCCCAGACTGTCGAGGGCCGCGTTGCCGTATTCGCGCACTCCGCGGATGAAGTCGGGAGTGATGCGCGGCTCGAGCTCGGCGATGTGGCTGGGCTCCAAGAACTCCGCCTCGAAACCCTCGGCCGCCGTGAACAGGTCGACGGTCTCCCGCAACCCCGGCAGCTCGTCCTCTTCCAACGCCAGATGGACTGCGGACACGGTGCGAAACTCGTAATCGATGCCGGTCCGCTCCCGAAGCTCAGCGGCGAGGCCGTGGTGCATGCGGAACGATTCCCAGGCGAAGGCGCCCAGCGGGCCCGGAATGCCCGCGCCCCGCAGCGGGTTCAGCCCGCCGGCGGCGAAGCCCGAGGCCTGGCTGCCGATGCCCTCCCGCTCGATAATGGTCGACTTCACCCCGGCTTCCGCCAGGTAGTAGGCCACGGCACACCCGGCGGCCCCGCCTCCGATGATCGCCACGTCGGTGGTGCTAGCTGTCATCTCTTCCGCCTGCTGTCCACGTTGTAAGTGTTCAGTCCCGGTGAGGAGCCCCCGCCCCACCCTGCGGATACCGGCTTTCGCCGGTATGACGAAGGAGTACGCTTCCACGTCAGCCCGGTGACGGTGTCCGCCGGGTGGGGGTAGAATAAGTCAATATCGAGGAGGTCCATATGCCCATCTACGAATACTATTGCCGCCAATGCGAGCGGGACTTCGAGGTGATCCGGCCTGTGTCCCGGTCCGACGAGCCTGCGGACTGCCCGGAGTGTGGCGGTCCAGCCGAACGGCAGCTATCCAACTTCGCCTTCAAGTCCAACACCTTTACCGCGCCGAAGTTCAAGGCGTCGCTGGAGAAGCCGATGCGCTCCCGCAGCCAGGACCCGGCGCCGGGCTCCTAGTTCTCTTGGCCGGCAGCCTGGGCGCGTGCGTTGTTGCAGACCAGGCAGGTGCAGGCAGCCCTTAAGGCCTTGTAGGTGTAGATTCCGGTGTAGTGGGTGTCGCTCCAAAGGAACTGCATCCCGTAGTTGCCTACGGGCAGATGGTCCACCGCCCGCACGTCCTGCCGCACCGAGTCCGGGTCCAGCGTGACGCGCCCCGTCATCTCGTCGATGCAACTGGCGCAGGGACAGCGCAGCCGCAGGAAGCGGTGGGCGTAGGGACTGCGATGCCCGTCGTCCCAGAGGATGACAATGGCATTGCCTTCCAGGTCGATTTCTTGAGGAAAAACCGGCTCTTGCATAATTATTCATCACAGAGGGCACAGGGACCTCAGGGGACTCACTATTATTCCCCGTATTAACCCCTGTGTCCTCTGCGCTCTCGGTGGTTAAATCAAGATTAAGGCGCCTGGACGTCGGCCAGCCGGGCGGGGCGCGGCAGTTCGTCGGGGTCAATGGGTATTTCGATGATGCTGGGCTTCCCCGCGTTCAGGGCTTCTTGGAAGGCGCTGCCGACATCCTCGGGGCGTTCCACGTAAAACCCCACGCCGCCGAACAGCTCCGCGTACTTGTCGAACCTGGGGTTATTGGTGTCGGCCCCTATGTAGCGCTCGTTGAATGCGAACCGCTGGTAGGCTTTCTCCGACCCCCAACTCCCATTGTTCATCACCACCGAGACCACCGGGATGTTGTATTCGACGGCGGTGGAGAACTCTTGGGCGTTGAACAGGAAACCGCCGTCGCCGTTGAAGTTCACCACGGGCCGGCCAGGGGCGGCCAACTGCGCGCCCAGTGAGGCCGGGAAGCTGAATCCCAGGCCGCCCAAGTCCAAGGATGTCATCAGGCTGCGAGGCTCGAAATAGTCGAGCCGGTCCTGCCCGAAATTGGGAGCCAGCCCGGCGTCGAGGGACACGATGGCGTCCCGGGGCATCACCCGCCGCAGTTCCGCGTAGACTCGCTGCGGCTTCATCGGCAAGGTGTCGAGCCGCTCCTCGCCGCGCAGCCGTTCGGCCCGCCGGGAGCGCCAGCTTTCGATTTCGGCAACCCATGCCGGGTTGGGGCGGGGCTCTCGTTCCCGGACTAACTCCAGCAGCCCCTCCACCACCGCCTTGGCGTCGCCCTCGATTCCCACCGAGACGGGATAATTGCGGCCGATGGCTTCGGGGTCGACTTCGATCTGGATGATGTTGACTTCGGGTTGGATGAAACGGTGGTCAAAGAAGGTCGTGGACTGGCCCAACCGCGTGCCCACCGCCAGTATGGTGTCGGCCTCCCGGGCCGCTTCGATCCCTTCCGGCGCGCCCAACCGGCCCAAATGGCCTAAGAAGTTGGGATGATCGCTGGGCACGGCGTCGGCCCGCCCATAGGAAGTGACGATGGCCGCCCCGGTAACCTCGGCCAGCCGGCACACCTCCGGTCCGGCGTTGCTCCACTGCACGCCGCCACCGGCCAGAATGACCGGGCGTTCCGAGGCCAGCAGCATCTGGGCCGCCTTTTGGATGAGCCCAATGTCGCCCCGGGCCCTGGTCTGGCCGGAGCGGTAGGTCTCGGGAGGCCGGGAGTCCAGCTCGATTTCACCGCCCGGCAGCAGGTCGCGGGGGATGTCCAGCAGCACCGGGCCCATGCGCCCGGAGGTGGCCACCCGAAAGGCGTGACGCAGGGCGTCGGGGAGACGTTCGATGCGGTTGACGGGGAACGCCGCCTTGGTGATGGGCTTGAACAACGATACCTGGTCGAATTCCTGGGTCGAGTCCCGGTACTGGTGGCTTCGGGAAGCCGACGGCGCCAGCACCACCACTGGAGAATGAGCGACGTATGCCGAGGCGATGCCGTAGGTGAGGTTCAGGACTCCCGGCCCGTTCGTGACGAGGCAGACGCTGGGAGCGCCGGAGATCCGGCTGAAGCCGTCGGCCATGAGCGCGGCCCCCTGCTCGTGGCGCACGCCGATGAATTTTATGTCGTCCCGGTCGTAAAGGGGATCGAGAATATCCAGGAACGATGAGCCCACAATGCCGAAAATGTGGGAGACGCCTTCCTGCCGCAGCAGTTCTATGACCGCTTCACCGGCCTTAAGTCGTGGGGCCAACTCCGCCACCTCCGGCCCGATTGGGCCCCGACCGGGCCTGGTCGGGCCTGTCCGATGCCCACCGGAGTTTAACATATGCCGGGAAGGTCTTTAGCCGAAGCGCCGGTACCTTCTGACGTTCATCCAAGCCAGAAACAATACCGCTATCGACTCCAGACAAGCCACCATGGATACCAGCCCAATTCCTCCAAGATTTGTCAAAAAGACGGCTACCAAGGTGAAGCCAACGAAGGCAAGCGCCATCCCAAACCCGTACCGGGCGCATTTATCGGAACCGCTGACAGTGCCAACGCTCACGCTAAGCGAAGCCAAGGCTCCAAGTCCCATAAAGGCCGCGAAGAGGCCCACCAAGTGTCCATCCAAGTCGGGACTCAGCAGACCGGGAACCAGGAGCGCAGTCAGGGCGAGATGAAACACCAAAAGGGCCGCTGCGACTAACGCCAATCTTTCTCCCGCGCTACCGCCGTTAAGGCAAGCTTCCTGCCGCCGTGCTCACGCTTCCATTTTAGCTTAACGGCGGCCGCTTCTTTCGAAAGCGGAGTCCGACCGCGGAATGCCAACCTGGTCCAGCCGGTTACCCAGGCGGTTAGAATGACGCCCAATGAACACGTATCCGGGCGGCGGCTCGAACGCCCGATTGCGGCGGTCGAACGTGGACGTGGCAAAGCGGGCCGTGGCGGTGACTCTCTCCCTTGGCTGCTACCTCTGGCGATATTGCCGCGAAATTGACGGGCCTCAGACACCTACGTAGAATCGGTACGTCGGACGGGCCAACAGGACGCCCAAACAAGTCCCGACAGGTTGGAAGGGGGTCTCGGATGGACTATGAGCATCTGCTGGTGGAAATCGAAGACCGGGTAATGGTCATCACCATGAACCGCCCCGAAGTGCTTAACGCCATGAACCACAAGCTGGACGAAGAGTTGTACGACGCGGTGATGGCAGCCAACGGCGACGACGGCGTGGGCTGTATTGTGATTACCGGGGCGGGCAACCGGGCCTTTTCCGCTGGCGGGGACATCCACGAGCAAAGGGTACACGCGGCGGAGCTCACCGAAGAGCAGCGAGAGGCCGATTCCCTCAGATACCAGCAATGGATGTACGAGATTTCCGCCTCGCCAAAGCCGGTAATCGGCATGATGAACGGCTTGGCGTACGGCGGCGGCGCGGTGCTGGCGTCCTGCCTCGACATGCGGGTGGGCTGCGAGAACGCGAGGTTCCGTTTCTTGGCCGTGGCCTACGGCCGCATCAACAGCACTTGGACCCTGACCAACCAGGTGGGCTGGCCAATGGCCAAGGAGTATTTGCTCACCGGACGGGTGGTGGAGGCGGAGGAGGCCTACCGGGTGGGATTGCTCAACCACTTGGTGTCCTCAGAGGAGCTCCGCGAAAAAACCATGGAGATCGCCGCCACTATCGCCGGCCACCGACCGGAGTCAGTAATTGGCATAAAGGAGATACTGCTGCGAGACAAGGCCGCCGACCTGCGGGAGATGTGGGAGAACGAGCGCGACTACACCAACGAGGTAAAGGGCTACGGCGTAGAGCAGGCCTTCCCCGAGTTCATTGCCCGCCGGGGGCGGGAGCTTTAGCTGACGCCGGTTTGTGCTGAAGTTGCCGTCGGAAGCCCTTGCGCACTGACGGCTTTGGGAGAGACGAGCCATGAGAGAGTTAACTCTGGTGCTGGAGGACGAGGCGCTTTACGCGGCCCTAGAAACTGAGGCTGCGACCACCGGCCACACGGTTCAAGACGTTGTGGTCCAAGCGCTGCGGCAATGGCAAGCCGACTCTGAACTGGACGCCGGGGAGCGTGACGAACTCGCGGAGGCGCGCCAAGAGTGGGAAGAAATGGGCGGAATGGAACCCAAAGCCTTTTTCGATAGGCTGCGTCAAGAGGAAGCCGGCCTCGACGGATGATATATCGCGTCGAAGTATCGCCCGCCGCTCAAAGAAACCTTCGGAGAATCATCCCACAGTATAGAGACCGTATTGAAGACGCAATCTACTGTTTGGCCGTCGACCCTCATCCACGGGGAAGTGTCAAAATACAAGGCGAAGAACGTTCGTGGCGCATTCGGGCCGGCAGATTTAGAATCGTCTACGAAATACGAGCGGACATCCGAGTGGTGGTAATTTTGAAGGTCGCGCGACGGGACGAATCGACCTACCGAACGTGAGTATCCAGCGGGTAGCAGTAACGACGAGACTTGGTCCTACCCGTTTAGGGTGCCCTTGGTGCTGGGCACTTGGCCGGGGGCCCGGGGGTCCGGCTCCAGGGCGTCCCGCAGAGAGCGGGCCAGCGCTTTGCACAGGGCTTCCGCCTTGTGGTGGGGGTCTACTCCGGTGAGGACTTTTGCGTGAAGGTTGATCTTGCCCTCCAGAGCGAAGGACTCGAAGAAGTGCCGCACCAGTGAACCCGGCAGTGTCTCCACCATGGCGTCGTCGAAGGTCGTCTCGATTACCGCGTAGCCCCGCCCTGAGCAGTCCAGAGCGACCATCGCCAGGGTCTCGTCTAAGGGCACGATGGCGTGGCCCATGCGGCGAATGCCACGGGCGTCGCCCAGAGCCTCCCGGAAGGTGCGTCCCAAGGCGATGCCGACATCCTCCACCAAGTGATGCCAGCCGGTGTGCAGGTCGCCCTTCGCCCGAAGGGTTATGTCGATCAACCCGTGGCGGGATATCTGGCTCACCATGTGGTCGAGGAACCCGTTGCCGGTATCGACTTCGTAGACGCCGGAGCCGTCCAGGTCCATGGCCAGGTAGATGTCCGTTTCGCCGGTGGTCCGCTGGGTGACGGCGGAGCGGCCGGGAGGGCCTGCAGGTTCGCGTGAAGGTCCGCCTGAAGATTCGATAGACCGTTCAGTTGACACTGCTGTCTCCGGTAAGCTCGGCCATAGCGCCCACCACGGCATCGGTTTCGTAGGGCAGTCCGACGCTGGTCCGGACGCAGTCCCTCAAGCGGTCGTTGTTCCAGTGGCGGAGGAAGATGCCGCGGCTGCAGAGACCGTCGAAAATGTCCTTGCCGCGTCCGTCCGGCAACTGGCAAAGGATGAAGTTGGCGCTTGACGGCCAAGGCTTGACGTTGGGCAGCTCACCCAAGAGGCGGGCCATCCTGTCCCGTTCTTCCACGATGGCGTTGACCCGGTCCAGCAGCGCGGGCACGTCTTCCAACGACACCGTCAGCGCCACCTCGGCGGCCAGGTTGACGTTGTAGGGAGGCTTGATCGCCATCAGGGTCTGGGCCAACTCCGGGTGCATCGCGCCAAGGCCGATGCGGAGGCCGGCCAGCCCCGCCCACTTGCTGAATGTTCGCAACACCACCAGGTTGGGGTATTCCTCCAGCATGGGAACGCTGGTCGCCCCGCTGAACTCGTAGTAGGCTTCGTCGACAATCACCATCAGGCCGGTGTCCAAGAGCGCCCGGATTTCGGACTCGGCGGCGATGTTGCCGCTGGGGTTGTTGGGGCTGGCGAGGATAATGGCCTTGGTGTTGGCCGTTATCGCCAGCTTGACGGCTTCGATGTCGATCTCGAAGTTCTCGTCCCTCGGGACGGCAATCGTCTGCCCTCCGCAGAGGCCCGTGTTAAACGAGTACATGCCGAAGGTCGGGGCGGCGGTGATGACGTTGTCGCCGGTACCGACGAACACTCGGAGCAAAAGGTCGATGAGCTCATCGCTGCCGTTGCCCGCCACGATGCTGTCGGGAGCTACGTTGATGTAACCAGACAGCACCCGGCGCAATTGCCGCTGGTCGGGGTCCGGGTAGTGATTGTAATTCTGGAAATTGGCGAGAGCTTGGGCGACCCGCGGCGAGGGACCGTACGGATTTTCGTTTCCGTTCAGCCGGATGATCTTTTCCGGGGGAATACCCGCCCGCTCCGCCATGACCTCCATGGGTTCCACGCCGTGATAGACCTCTATGCTCCGTATGTGTGGAAGCATCGCGTTTTTGATAGCGGATGATTTTATGGCAGCCATGGCTCTTTAACGCTGGTTCAGGATTTTCGCAGGGCGTCCAAGCGGACTTGAACTGCTCCGGCGTGGCCGGACAGCCCCTCGGCGTTGGCGATGTGGACGGCGGCTGGGCCCAGACTCTGAAAGTCGTCCGGTTTCAGGCCGACCACCGGCATCGTGCGCAGGAAGTGGTGAACGCCTAGCGCGGAGCCGAAGCGGGCGGTGCCGCCGGTGGGCATCACATGGCTGGGCCCGGCGATGTAGTCGCCCATTACCTCCGGAGAGTATTCGCCCAAGAAGAGGCCGCCAGCGTGCTTGACGCGGTCGACCCACTCCCAAGGCTCCCGTAGCAACAGGCACAGGTGTTCCGGCGCGACCCGGTTGGCCAAGTCCATGGCGTCGTCGAGGGAGTCGACGATTACCACCCGGCCTTGGCGCTCCAGCGACTGCCGGGCCACCTCACCTCTTGGCGCGGCCGCCAAGCATTCTTCCAACCGGTCTTCGACACGGGAGACAAGGGCGGCGCTGTCGGTAATCAGAATCGCGGTGGCCAGCGGATCGTGCTCGGCTTGGGCGATGAGGTCGGCGGCGCAGAAGTCGGCGTTGGCGGAATCGTCGGCCATGATTATGGTCTCGGTGGGGCCGAACACGCCGTCGATGTCCACGACTCCCTGCACCAACTTCTTGGCGTAGGCCACGAAAACATTGCCGGGCCCGCAGATCTTGTCCACCTTGGGGACTGACTCCGTGCCGTAGGCCATGGCGGCGATGGCGGGCACTCCGCCCACTTGGTAGAGGGCGTCGACGCCCGCGATTTCGGCAGCGGCCACCACGGCGGGGTTCAGCGGCTCCGCCCCCAACCGGGGAGTGGTGAGGATGACCTCCCTCACTCCGGCGACCCGTGCCGGGATGGCGGTCATGAGCACCGTGGACGGGTAGGCGGCCGAGCCGCCGGGAGCGTAGAGTCCCACGCGGTCCAACGGCCGGACCAGCTCACCCAGCCCCTGGCGGAGGTCCATCCAGCCGCCGGGCATGGTGGCTTCGTGGAACGCCCTGATGCGGGCGGCGGCCAATTCCAACGACTCCCGCAACTCCGGGCTTACCAACTTCTTGGCGGCATTGACTTCGGCCTCGTCGATGCGGAAATGTTCGAGGTCTGCGCCGTCGAGCAGCTTGGCGTAGTGACGCACTGCGGAGTCGCCGTCCCGCCGGACATCGGCCAGTATCTTTACGACCGACTCGGCGGGGGTTACGTCGTCGCCGAACGCCTGGCGTGTCCGGACCAGGACGGACTCCGGCAGAGAAGTCAGGTCGAGAGGGTCAACACGCACCAGGACTTCTCCGGCGTTTTCCAGTCCGCGAACTACCTTAAGGGCCACTGATGCGCTCCGAAACCGCCATTGGATCAGGCGGGGACGAATTCACGAATTTGGGCGATTGTGGCGGCCACTGCCTGCTGCCGGTAGGCTTCCACCCTGGCCTCGGGTATCTTTTCGTACACCTCTTCCAGGCTGCGGGGCATACGCTCCAAAAACTCGCCGACGGAGTACTGGACATCGTCGTTGTCCCGGTACATCCGGTTGAGCGCCCGTTTCAGGCGCTCCCAATCAAACTCCATCCCCATGAAACGGCCCACCCACTCCTTCCACTCGGCGAGGAGGCCGTCTTCCAGGAAAGCAACGGATACGCCCTCGTCGCCGCAGGACACCGCTTGTTTGGCGTCAATACTACCCTGTAACTCCGGCAACGACTGGCGGTCCATGTCCAGTTGGATGGCCCGGTCCCAGATATCGGCTTCGACCTGGTCGGCGGTGAGCCGCGCATCCTCGACCGTGGTGTCGAAGTTGGCCCGGTACACGCTGGTTATCCAGGTCTCATCTGCGGCGAGATGGCTGATGTAGCCCAACAAAAAAGACCGCGTGGCCTCGGAGACCTCCTCCCCTTCCAAGAGGGCCGGGTAGTTTTCGAACATCGTCCTCGTTCCGGTGCCCACTTCCTCGACGGAGAGCAGGGAGAAATGGGTCTTTTCCCGGGGCCACTTCGTCATGGCCCGGATGTCGGGAGTGGTGGAGCCGAGGTAAAAGCTGCCGATGTTGTCGTAAACGTACCCGCGGTCGAGCCGCTCGGCAACCTGGTTGGCCAAGTAGATATGCATCGGTAGATTCGGCATTGGCGCTATCTTACCCGCTCACTTCCGGCTTGTCGAACCTTCGTCAAGGCCAAACAGGGTGTCGTAGGCCCTCGAGTGGCCGTCGAACAGGTAGCTGAGCTGCTCCGCAGCCACACCGTCCGCCCCGCATTCCCTGAGGTGGTAAACCGCTTCGAGCAACCGTTCCTTTCGCACCAGCAGGCTGACGCTGAACCAGTCCCGCTCTTCCACGTTATACACCCGCGCAACGGTGGGTCCGCGAAGTCCGGCCAAGGCGGGGCGGGCCAACACCATAGCGCTGACCTCTTCGGCGGACGCTCCTTGGACGTTGGCGGTGACCCGGTAGTAGGGTTCCGCCCTGAGGCGGGCGTCCATCATGTCGGTGATGGCCTGGGCCAGGTCCAATGCATCCTGGGACTCGGACAAAAGCGCCGGATTCGCCACCAGGCAGGCCTGGGAGCTCAGCACCGTGCCGCCGTCAAGCGTCTTCAAGTTGTTTTCCCGGAGCGTCGTACCGGTGGCGGTCAGGTCGGCGATCAGGTCCGCATACCCGGCCGCGGGCGCGGCTTCCATCGTGCCGGAAGCCGGGACCAGCGTGAAATGGTTGATGCCCTTTTCATAGAGGAAAGAGCGCAACAACCGGGGGTACTTGGTGGCGATGCGCAGTTGTTTGCCCTCTTGCCGGAATTCCAGGGCCAGGTCGGCCAAGTCGGCCAAGGACGTGACGTCGAGCCACGAGTGGGGAACCGCCAGCACGAACTCGCATCGGCCGTAGCCAAGGCTCTCCACCAGCACGGCGGCGCGGCGATGGTCGTTCCGGTACTCCAGCACCCGGTCCAGGCCGGTTACCCCTAACTCGGCGCTGCCTTCCTCTACTTTCCGGGCGATGTCGGCGGAGCGTTGGAACAGCACTTCGGTCCCTGGCAGGGCTGGGACCGATCCGGTGTAGCGGCGGGCGTTGGGCCGCAGAACGCGCAAGCCGCAGTCCCGCATGAAGGCGAGGGTCGGCTCGTATAGCTCACCATCGCTGGGCAGCGCCATCCGCAGGGCTGGCCGGCCTGTTGCTGCTTCCCCGTTCGGGCCTGTGTCTGGCCGTTTTATAATTTCTGGCATTTCAGCTTCACGTCCGCCGTTCACGCGACTTCGTGGGCTGACGCCCGCCCGTTCTCGTCTACAACCACGACCCTGGCCAGACCGCGCGCCGCCGCGAAGGTCATGGCCTGTTCCAAAGTGCGCCCGTTTACTTCGAGTTCGGCCGTTTCGCCCTGCCGGCGGAATTCTTGGGCCGCACTGAGCGCCTTGAGTTGCGCCGGGTGGCCAGCGGCCAACACCAGCACGCCAGAGGGACGGTCCTCGGACGGGCCGGTTGTTTCTTCAGGGGAGGTCAAAGCCAGCAGTGCGTCGAGGTTGTAGGCGAACCCCAAGGCCGGTAGCTGTCCGTCGCCGCCGAGGGCCCGCGCCAAGCCGTCGTAACGGCCGCCGCCCCCCAAGGGGACCGGCCAGCCGGGATGGGATACTTCGAAGATGATGCCATTGTAATACGCCAGGCTGCGCACCAATCCGAAGTCGAACATGAAACGCTCGCCCATTTCCGGTTGGTGCGCCAGCAGCCGGTACACTTGTTCCAAGCGGCGGACCGCGGATTCATCGGCGCCGGCGTTGACCAACACCTGGGCCGCTCCCGCCAGGGCGTCGGCGGGATGGCCTCTTACTTGGGCGAGTTCCCAAGCCAGTTCCAATGCCAACCGCAGCTTTTCTTCGTCGTCGGCGCCCCGGATTTTTCGGAGTAACCTTTCAACCACCTCTTCCGGTGTCCGCTGGCCCAGGTGGTCGACCCCGTTGGAACGCAACAGCCCAAGCAACACCACGCGGGCCTGTCCATCGTCCAACCCTTGCACCGACCGGCCCAAGTAGTCGTCGCCTGTCTCGTGACCGATGAGATGCAGGTGGCGTCCCTCGTCCATCAATTGAGACACCGCTTCCCGCCCTTCCCTCAGCCGGGGTACGCTCTGGACCACAAACTCCCGAGCGCGGGTGGAGAGGCCCACCGGGTCGAGAAGGCTGTACAGCACGTCCAAGTCGGTCAATTGCAACGTCCAGCCGCGCAGTCCCGCCGTGGTGAGGAGCGACCCGGCCAAATCCAAGAGCTCGGCGTCGGCCATGAGGCTGGACGCGCCCAGCAACTCTCCGCCGATCTGGACGAACTGCCCTCCGGAAGCGGGGCCGGCGTCACCCGGGCCAGCGATGAGCCCGGTACCGTCGTACCGGAAGACTGGGCCGCAATACTGCCAGCGCGCCGGTAGTTCCACCGCGGCGCGCCGCTCCAAGTAGTGGCGCATGATAGGGGAGGTGAACTCGGGGCGCAGGCTGACCGCGTTGCTGCCGGGGTCCGTGAAGCTGTAAAGCTGGGATGCCAGCTCGCCGCCGGACTTGCGGAGGAAAAGCTCGGTGGGTTCGAGCAGAGGCGTTTCCAGTTGGCGGTACCCGTAGCTGTCCAAGAGAGCGGCCAACAGGTCCTGGAGGTCTTCCCGCCTTTGCCGCTCCCGGCCAGAAACGTCAGTCATGCCCGTCAATCGGGCAACGGTACGGGTTGAATCGCGGGTTGATTCGGTCGAATGGCGGTTCATTGTGGACGGTCAATATTGTACAACAGCGGCCGGTCCAATTGACTGAACCAGGGTTTTCGGAATTCAAGGACATCCAGGATTGGCGTTCATACGGTGAATCCTTGAGCCCGCCAATCCCGATTCACAACCTACGGATGGGCGTTGAGGCCTCCGTCCACGTATACCGGCTGGCCGGTGGAGTAGTCGCAGGACTCGGAACACAGATAGACCAGCAACGGCCCGATATCCCGAGGGTGGCCCTTGCGGCGCAGCGGCGTGTAACGGACCAGCAGCTCCTCCCGTTGCACCTCGAGGGGCTGGTCCCGGACATCGATCCAGCCCGTTCCCAGTGCGTTGATCCGGATGTTCCGCGTACCCCATTCCACCGCCAGGGACCGCGTCAGCGACAGCAGGGCGGCCTGGCTGGCGGCGAAGGCAGAGCCGTTGATCATCCCCCGCTCGGCCAGCTCCGAGACTACGTTGACGACTCTTCCGTACTCCTTGGCGGCCATCCGTGGCAGCACCTGCTGGCTCAGCAGGAAGGGCAGCTTAGCGTTACGGGCCTGGATTTCGTCCCATTCGTTCTCGGTTATCTCGGCGGCGGGCGCCGCGAACATGCTCCGGGCGTCGTTTACCAGGATGTCGACCTTGCCGTGGCGCCGGTCGAATTCCGCCATCGCCTTGGCCGCCGCCGCTGAGTTCGAGGCGACCACGGCTCCATATGGCCCCGATGAATGGGAGGGACTGCCAGCGGGAAGGGCCGACAAGACCGCGTCCAACCCGGCTTGGTGACGGGCAATGGCGAAGACGCTTGCGCCGGCTTCGGCGAGGGCCTGAGCCAGGAACGGGCCCTCATCGCCGCCGGAAGTCGCGAGGATGGCCACTTGGCCGGAAAGGTCGTATTCGGAGAGCACCGGCATGGGACCGCTCCTACCAGTCAATTAAGTCGTGTCGGCGAGTTGTGTTGGGCTATAGCTCCAAGGGAATCAAGGGGGCGTGTCCCGTCGGCGTAATGCCTCCGGCCAAGCCGCCGCCGTCGGCGATTATCATCTCGCCGGTCATGTAATCGGAGGCGCTGGAGGCCAGAAAGACGGCCAAGGGGCCGAAGTCTTCGGGCTTGCCCAGCTTGCCGATGGGGAGGAAATCGCCGGAGCGCGGCAGACTCGAGGTCGTCGCTCCCATGTCGCCAGTGGGCACGAAGCCGGGGACGATGCTATTCGCGGTCACGCCGTACCGGGCCAGGTTGAAGGACAGGGTGCGGGTCAACTGGATCATCCCGCCCTTGCTGCAACAATACATGTAAATTTCGCGGCCTCCCCGCATTCCGAACCCGGAAGCCACGTTGATTATCTTCCCGTGGCCCCGCTCCACCATGGGCTGGGAGGCTGCCCGGGAGCAGTAGAAGGCCCCGGTGAGGTTGACGTCCATGATCCGATGCCACTCTTCGTCGGTGATTTCCCAGATGGGCTTGCGGACGTTGTCCTGGACCGCCCCGGCGTTGTTGATCAGGACGTCCAGCTTGCCGAACCGGTCGATGCTGGCCGAAATCAACTGGTTGACCTGCTCCGAGTCGGTGACGTCGGTGGGTACCGCGACGGCATCCCGGCCGAGGTCCCGCACCTCGGCGGCGGCTTCTTCTATGGGCCCGGACCGCCGGCCGGCTATCGCTAAATCGGCGCCGGCCCTGGCCAGGGCCCGCACCATCGCCCGGCCAAGTCCGGTGCCTCCGCCGGTAATGACAACTGATCTGCCATCCAGGCTCAGGGATTCCAGCATATGGTTTCCTCTCACAACGTGATGGCGTGGGGACGGTTCTCGAATCGCTTTCACTCGCGGAAACGCCGCCCGAAAACGCCAGTCGCGGCTGGGTTGGTTGGGTTCACGGTCAGGCTGGCCGCAGGGTTACGTCTCCGGCGGTCATGGTGATTCGCTGGCCGTCGTCCCGGAGGAGAACGAGGTTGCCGAGTTCGTCGATATCCGCAGCGGTGCCGGAAACCGGCCCGGCTGCGGAAGTGACGGTGACCCGGCTCCCCAGGTTTTCAATGAGGTCTCGCCACTCGGGTACCGGAGAGACGCCCCGACGGGCTTGCAAGTACAGGGAATCGAGCTCGAGAAGCAACTGGCGGAGCAGCCGTTCCCGGGGGACCTCTTTTCCCGCCGCCGCGTTGATGCTGACTGCGAGAGGGCCGATCTCTTCCGCGTAGGCCTCGGTGTCGAGGGCCACATTAATGCCTATGCCCAGGACAGCATACCATACGGCCTCTCCGGCGATGGCGCTTTCGGCGAGGATGCCCGCCGCCTTGCGGCCCCGCAACATCAGGTCGTTGGGCCACTTGATACGCGGGTCCAATCCGGTTATCTTTCGCACCGCCCGCGCTGCCGCCACGCCGCCTATGATGCTGATGAACGGCAGTTGGTCCAGGTCAGGGCGGAACAGCACCGAGAACAATAAGTTTCCAGGCTGGGACACCCAGCTTCGTCCTTGGCGGCCTCGGCCCGCCGACTGCTTTTCGGCCACGACAACCGTGCCTTCCTCCGCGCCCTGTTCCGCCAGCTCTGCGGCCCGGTCCATCGTGGAAGTCAACTCGGGGAAGTACAGAAGGCGCCTCCCAACCACGTGGGTGTGTAAGCCTTGTTTGATGGTGGCGGCTACCAGGTTAGGCATTCAGGCAGGCTACGGGGCTCATCGACCGGTGGTCCAACAGAGCGAACAGCCTGGCTTGCTTCATGGCCCCGGCCAAGTGGACTTGTTCCAGCAACTCACTCCGGGCGTCGCGAGGACGGAGTTCCGGAGGCTCGGCGTCCATGTCCCGAAGCAACTCGGCCAGGCGGTCAAGGTTGCGTTGAATGCTTCGTATGTACCTCTGGGCCTGGTAGCCTTGTCCGCTGGTCATCTCGGCCTCCGGAATGCGGAGTGAGGAATTTGGAATGGAGAATGTGACGCTGTAACCCTACCCTATACATCTCCCGGACCTAACTTCTAATCCCACATTCCACACTCTCTACCAGCCGTGCTCCAGCTTGTCGTCCAGGATGTTCACCAACTCCGCGACGGGCACTC
This sequence comes from Dehalococcoidia bacterium, assembly GCA_965222595.1. Lineage (GTDB taxonomy): Bacteria > Chloroflexota > Dehalococcoidia > Lucifugimonadales > UBA3495 > VXOI01. Next base: position 24,452 of record CBDCUJ010000011.1, read on the forward strand.
TCGCTTGGTACATGGTGTCGCGGTCGCGGATGGTCACCTGCCGGTCGTCGAGGGTATCGAAATCGACGGTGACGCAGAAGGGGGTGCCTATTTCGTCTTGGCGGCGGTAGCGGCGGCCGATGCTCTGGGCGTCATCGAACTGTGTATTGAACCGACGGCGAAGCATGTCGTGGACCCGTCGGGCCGTGGGCAACAACCGTTCGTTCCGGCTGAGGGGAAGCACCGCCACGGCTACGGGGGCGAGGCGGCGGTGGATACGAGAAACCACCCTGACGGCCTCGCCGTCGGGCTCTTCGTCGTAGGCGTCCAGCCAGAAGGCCAAGGTGGCCCGGTCGACTCCTCCCGACGGTTCGATGACGTACGGGTAGTACCGCTCCTGCAGCTCGTCATCGAAGTAGGTGAGGTCCTCCCCACTGAACTCGGCATGCTGTTTCAGGTCGTAGTCGGTCCGGTCGGCGATGCCCTCCAACTCGGCCCAACCCCAAGGGAAGCGGTACTCGATGTCGTAGCAGTCCTTGGCGTAGTGGGCCAACTCGTCAGGGCCGTGCTGGCGCAGACGAAGATTCTCCGGGCGTATGCCCAGCTCAACGTACCAGTCGAAACGCTCTTTCACCCAGCGGTCGAGCCATTCGAGGTCGGTTCCCGGCTTCACGAAAAACTCGACTTCCATCTGTTCGAATTCCCGCGTGCGAAAGGTGAAATTGCCGGGAGTGATTTCGTTGCGGAACGATTTGCCGATCTGCCCGATGCCGAAGGGCAGCTTCTTGCGGCTGGAGTTCACCACGTTTGGGAAGTTGACGAAGATGCCTTGGGCCGTCTCCGGCCGCAGGTATACCTCGTGGGCGGTGTCTTCCACTGGCCCCATGAAGGTGCGGAACATGAGATTGAACCGGCGCGGCTCGGTCAGTTCACCCCCGCACTCAGGGCAACGAAGTTCCGGGACCGCTGCCGCCGCTTCCGGGCTGGCGGGCTCGATGCCCACGCTTTCCAGCAAATGGTCCTGCCGGAAGCGGCTGTTGCAGTCGCGGCATTCCACCAGCGGGTCGCTGAAGTTCTCGACGTGGCCGCTCGCCTCCCAGGTGCGCGGGTGCATCAGGATCGCGGCGTCCAACCCGACCATGTCGTCCCGCCCTTTTACTACCGAGCGCCACCACGCCTCTTTGACGTTGCGCTTGAGCTCCACGCCCAAGGGGCCGTAGTCCCAAGTGGAGCCAAGGCCGCCATAGATCTCGCTGCTCTGGAAAACGAAACCGCGGCGCTTGGACAGAGACGTCATCTTGTCCATGTCGGCATAGGGCACGGAACGGGGCAAGGGAGACCTCCTGCTACGGTGCGCTTTGCGGATAGCGCGATTGGTTATGTGAGGTTACCAATTATGCCCGCCGTGTGTAAACAACGCCTGGGTCGGGAGCAATAAACGGGCCCGGCGTCCAACCCTAGACGTCGGGCCCTCGACCCCCCATGACGCCGGTTAACCGGGAGGAGGGTAAACCCGATTAGTCCGCATCCTGAAGGGACGCGGCGGCTCCACGAGGGCAGAATTAGTCCCGCTGACGCGGGCCTGAAGGTCTAAAAAGAGGCGAAAAAAAAGCCTGACACTTCGTTCAGGCTTGCTGGCAGGCGACTCTTACCTCATGGCGCGAAGTGCTATAAGTCGAACTGTAGGCAGGTCTCCTGGCTCCTGGCTAATTTCCCCTCATTGCCTTCCCGGTCCCCATCGGGCCCAGTGGCTCCTCCTTTCCTGGAGGATCTCAAGAGGGGGACGGCCAGTCACAGTGGCGCGACCGCGCCGGATTCTCACCGGCTTCCCTTTTCATCCCGATTAAATCGGGACACCATACAGCTATGTTTAGATTGTTAAGGACCGGTCAATTTGACGCGGTGGGACTATAATCCCATGTTAACCCTTCCGCAACGACCGGTCAACGGGCCCGACGCATGCGTTTTCCACCGGGACACCTGCAGTCAATCCCTGTCCGGTATGGGTAACTGTTCAGAGTAGATGAGTGTCCCCTCCTCCGCGCACGGGGGAGGGTTAGGGTGGGGGAGTTCCAACGCCAACCTCCCCCCTTCCTAACCTTCCCCCCAGTGCGCCGGGGGGAAGGGACACTCATCAAGTGTGAACACTTACCGGTATGGGAACTTTGTTGACATTACAAACTCTGGTTGCTAGAGTATTAGTCCGCCGCCCAATCTGCGAGCAGGTATTTTTACATGCCAACTGTCAACCAATTGATAAGGAAGGGCCGCAAGCCGGTCCGCAAGAAGACCAAAGCGCCGGCGATGCACTGGGTCCAAAACTCGCTGCGCAACAGGCTCAAGTGGGGACCCGGCTGTCCCCAGCGGCGGGGGGTGTGCATCCAGGTGCGCACCATGACCCCCAAGAAACCCAACTCGGCGCTTCGGAAAATCGCCCGGGTGAGGCTCACGAACGGCGTCGAGGTCACCGCCTACATCGGAGGCGAGGGCCACAACCTTCAAGAGCACTCGGTGGTCTTGATACGCGGCGGCAGGGTGAAAGACCTTCCCGGCGTCCGCTACCACGTGGTCCGCAGCGCCTTGGACTGTGAGGGCGTGCAGGACCGGCGGCAGGGGCGCAGCAAATACGGGGCCGACAGGCCTCGCCGCGCCGGTTAACCCGCTTCAGCAATTCCGAACCAGCAGGACTTCTTTACGGGGTCCAATCACAGGTGTAATGATTTATGTCTAGAAGACGACGCGCCGAACGCAGGGTGATCGCTCCCGATCCTCGCTACAACGACGTGGAATTGGCCCGGTTCATCAACCGGCTGATGATGCGAGGAAAGAAGACGGTGGCCCAACGCATTGCGTACAACGCGTTCAGCATCATCCAGGAGGAGACCAGCCGGGAACCCCTGGAAGTATTTCAACAGGCTTTGAGAAATGCCACCCCCCAGGTGGAGGTTCGGCCCAAGCGTGTCGGCGGGGCCACCATACAGGTGCCGACCGACCTACGGTCGACCCGCAGTGAGGCGCTTGCCATGCGCTGGCTCATCAGGGGAGCGAGGTCCCGGAACGGGATTCCCATGCGCAGGGGACTAGCCCAAGAATTGATGGATGCCTCTCGCGGCGAGGGATCGGCGGTCCGTCGTAGGGAGGAACTGCACCGGATGGCCGAGGCCAATCGTGCCTTCGTTCATTACCGACGCTAAGACGTCAAATTGAACGAACGGGACTGGCCGGTACCCTCAGTGCCCAGTCATGGACGAAAAGTATCCCGAAAAGTTTCCCATCGATAAGATCCGCAATCTCGGATTTATTGCCCACATCGACGCAGGCAAGACCACAGTCACCGAACAGGTGCTCTTCGCCACCGGCCGCATCCATCGCGTTGGCGGCGTAGACGACGGCACCACCGCCATGGACTGGATGCCCCAGGAACGTGAACGGGGCATCACCATTACCGCAGCCGCGACCAGTTCCTATTGGCGCGACTGCCGCATCAATATCATCGATACCCCGGGCCACGTCGACTTCACGGCCGAAGTCGAGCGCAGCCTGAGAGTGCTCGACGGCGGCATCGTCGTTCTCGACGCCGTCGCTGGCGTCCAGTCGCAGTCAGAGACCGTGTGGCGTCAGGCCGACACCTACTCCGTTCCCCGGATCTGCTTCGTCAACAAGATGGACCGGGTGGGCGCCAGCTATGAACGCACCATCGAGTCCATCCGCCGCCGCTTGAAGGGAAACCCCGTCCCGGTGCAACTGCCCATGGGGGACGAGGAAAATTTCTACGGGACCATAGACCTCATCGGCGGCCGTGCGACCGTTTATCCCGTCGGGCGCAACAAGGGCTCAGACTCCAACGGCCATCAGGAAATTCCGGTGCCCGCGGAGTTTGAAGACGAGTACCAGCGTTACCGCCAAACAATGATAGAGAAAATTGTCGAAACGGATGAGCAACTGCTCATCCGTTATCTTGAGGGCGAGGAACTCAACTCTGAAGACCTTCGCGACGCCGTCCGCAAGGCGACCATACAACAGACCCTGGTGCCGGTGCTTTGCGGCAGCGCCATCTCCGGCAAGGGTGTGCACTCGCTGCTGGACGCCGCGCTGGATTACCTGCCGTCCCCGGCGGACGTTCCGCCAGTGGAAGGCATCGACCCCAAGACCGACGAACCAGTGCTGCGCTACCCCGACGAGTCGGGTCCCTTAGCAGCCTTGGCCTTCAAGGTGGTCACCGACCCCTACGTGGGCCGCCTGGTCTTTCTCAGGGTGTATTCCGGCAGCGTCAAAGCCGGGGCCATCGTGAACAACGTGTCCCGGAAGGGACGGGAACGCATGGGCCGGTTGCTGCGCATGCACGCCAACCACCGGGAAGAGCTGGAAGAGGCCTGGGCCGGCAATATCTGCGCCGCGGTCGGCCTGAAGAACACCTTTACCGGAGACACCATCGGCACAGATTTCCAGCCGGCGGTGCTGGAGCCGCCGCACTTCCCCACCCCCGTAGTGTCGGTGGCTATCGAGCCCATGACCCGGGCCGATCAAGACCGCCTTACCGACGCCCTCAGGAAACTTTCGGATGAAGACCCCACCTTCGTGGTGAGGGTCGACGAAGAGACGGGCCAAACTCTGATGTCCGGCATGGGCGAACTGCACCTTGAGGTGCTGGTCGACCGGATGCGCCGGGAGTTCAATGTAAAGGCCCAGGTGGGGCGCCCCAAGGTGTCGTATCGGGAGACCCTTACCCGTCCTTACCGGGCCGAGGGCCGATTTGTGCGTCAGACCGGCGGGCATGGCCAGTACGGCCACGTGGTCCTTGAGCTCAAACCCCTGGACCGGGGCGAGGGCACCAAGTTCGAGAATGCGATCGCGGGCGGGGTAATCCCCCGGGAGTATATCTCGGCGGTGGAAGCCGGGGTCCGGTCGGCGCTGGACAACGGGCCGCTGGCCGGGTATCCTCTCGTAGACTTAAAGGTGTCGTTGGTGGATGGCAGCTACCATCAAGTCGACTCTTCGGAGTTGGCCTTTCGTAGCGCCGCCATGATTGCGATGAGGGAAGGGACCGCCAAGGGTGCCCCGGTCCTTCTGGAGCCCATCGCCAACCTGGAAGTGGTGACGCCCGGAGACTTTCTCAGTGATGTCATCGGCGATCTGGGGATCAGGCGCGCTCAGATACGCACCATCGAGGGCCAGGACGACGTTCAGGTGGTGCAGGCCTTGGTGCCCTTGGGGGAGACTTTCTCCTACACCACCTCCTTGAGGTCTATGACCCAGGGACGGGCTTCCTACACCATGGAGTTCCGGTTCTACGAACCGGTGCCCGAGGGCGTTTTGAAAACTCTGGTCAACGTCTGACCGCTAACCAAGTAACGCAAAGACGAATGGGGCCCAATCCGGCGAGATCCAACTCGGAAACAAGAACAGCCGGCTCCCGGTAACTAGGAAAGATGGCAAATAGGTAAGATGGTAACTAGGCAAAAAGTACGGATAATCCTCAAGGCGTTCGACCACAAAATGCTGGACCTGTCGACCGGCCAGATAGTGGAAACGGCTGAACGGACCGGGGCCAGAGTGGCCGGGCCGGTGCCTTTGCCCACCAGGATACGGCGCTTCTGTGTTATTCGGGGCCCTCACGTAGACAAGGACTCCCGGGAACACTTCGAGATAAGGACCCACAAGAGGCTGATCGATATCCTCGAACCCACCTCAAAGACCATCGACTCGTTGACGCGGCTGAATCTTCCTGCCGGCGTCGATATCTCGATTAAACTTTAACGGCGGTTTACCCATGCTCCAAGGGTTCCTAGGCAAGAAAATTGGAATGAGCCAGATCTTCTCGGAACGCGGCATCGTTGTTCCTGTCACGCTGATCGAGGCCGGGCCCTGCATCGTGACCCAAGTCAAGACCAAGGACACCGACGGCTACGAAGCGGTCCAACTGGGATTCGACGAGGTCAAGAGGCGCAACAAGCCGATGAGCGGCCATTTCCGGGCCAGCCGCCCCAGCCGCTATTTGCGGGAGGTGGTGGCCGACGACCCGGCCGAGTTCTCGGTGGGACAGCGGGTCGGCGTGGATATTTTCGAGGCCGGCGAGAAAATCGACGTCATTGGGCGTTCCAAGGGCCGCGGTTTCGCGGGCGGTATGAAACGCCATGGTTTTGCAGGCGGCCCCCGTACCCACGGGCAATCCGACCGGGCGCGGGCGCCGGGCTCCATCGGTGGCGGCACCACGCCGGGGAAAGTGTTCAAGGGCACCAAGATGGCCGGTCACATGGGCAACCGCCGGATAACCGTAAAGGGACTCGAAGTGGTGGCGGTCGACTCCGATCGCAACATCCTGATGGTCAAGGGGGGCGTGCCGGGCGCCCCGAACAGCCTCCTCCAGATTCGGCGCGCCGGCGCCAAGGTCCGCTAATAGCTATGCAAGTCGCAGTGAAGAACCAGTCCGGGGAGACCGTGGAGAGCATCGAGCTCAACGACGCCGTTTTTGGGGTGCCGATGAACCCGACGCTGGTCCATCAGGCCATGGTCATCTACCAAGGCAACAAACGGCACGGCACCCACGACACCAAGACCAGGGCCCAGGTCTCGGGCGGCGGCAGGAAGCCGTGGATTCAAAAACACACTGGCCGCGCCCGCCAGGGGAGTACCCGGGCACCCCAGTGGCGCCACGGCGGCATCGTCTTCGGCCCGCACCCCAGAAGCTACCGGCGGGACCTGCCGCGGCGCATGCGCAGGTTGGCCGTTCGGTGTGTCCTGTCCGACAAAGCAAGGCAGGGCAAGCTGATCTGCCTGGACGCCACGGACACCGTTGACGGCAAGACCCGCTCCATCGCGGATTTGCTCCAGACCCTGGGAGTCTCCACATCGGTCCTGATGGTGACCAGGGAGTCCGACCGGAATGTAGTGCGCGCGGCCCACAACCTGAAGAAGGTCTGGACTCTTCCGGTCAATCAACTCAATGCGGCGGAGCTGCTGTCGCGGGAGGCCGTCGTCATGACGGTCGATGCCGCCAGGTTTGCGGAAGAAGCCTTCGCTATCGAACCTCACGGCCGTCGCGGCCGCAAGTTCGCTGCCTCCGGGGAACTGGCTGTCGAAGCAGAGCTTGACGCCCCGGCAGAGCTTGAAGCGGCAGATGAGGAAGTCCCGGTCGAAGAAACTCTGGCAGAGGAGACACCGGCCGACGAAGAACACGCCGACCCTGCTCCCGAAGCCTCGGCTTCGGAACAACCGGCAAGTCGGACCCCCAGTCGCAGCGAAGCTGCGGCCGCCGCTGAGGAAGCCACGGCGGAAGTGTCCGCCGAAGGGGTAGACGACGGAACTCCCGGGCCCGACCAGGCGGAAACCGCCGCCAACGGGGACGGGCAGGAGGAAGGGTAGATGGACATCCACAGGGTATTGGTCAAGCCGACCATCACCGAGAAAAGCACCCTCCTTCAAGAAACCGGCAAGTATACCTTTGAGGTCGCGCCCCGGGCCAATAAGGTTGAGATCAAAGAAGCCGTGCAACGGAATTTCGGGGTCAAGGTGTTGGACGTCAACATCACGAAGCTACGGGGTAAGAAGAAACGTTACGGCCCTCGGTCGGTCAAACAGCCAGACATCAAGAAGGCGGTCGTCACGCTGCAGTCGGGCGACCGTATCAATATCATCGAGGGGCTGTAGGGTGCGCGGATGCCGTTAAAGAACCTGAGACCAATCACGCCGGGAACCCGGAATGCGGTGCGTCCTTCTTTCGAGGAGCTCACGGCCACCAAACCGGAGAAGTCCCTCATCTCCCGCAAGCAGAACCATGCGGGCCGGAACAACCGGGGACGCGTCACGGCCCAGGGCCGCGGCGGCGGTTCCCGACGGATGTACCGCCAGGTCGACTTCAAACGCCTCAAAGACGGCGTGCCGGCGCGGGTCAAGTCCATCGAGTACGACCCCAACCGCACCACCAGAATCGCCCTCATCGCCTATGTCGACGGGGAGAAGAGCTACATACTGGCTCCGGTTGGGCTCTCGGTAGGCGACGTGGTGCAATCGGGTTCCGGGGCCGAGATCAGCCGGGGCAACGCCCTGCCGCTCCAGAACATTCCGACCGGCACCGTTGTACACAACTTGGAGCTAACCCCGGGACGGGGCGGACAACTGGTCCGCGGGGCCGGTACCGGGGCCCAGGTCCTCTCTCGGGAGGGGGAGTACGTTCTCATACGCCTGCCGTCGGGAGAGATGCGGCGTGTATTGCTGCGATGCCGGGCGAGCATCGGCCAGCTCTCCAACCCGGACCACAAGAACGAGAGCCTCGGAAAGGCCGGGGCTTCCCGCCATTTGGGGCGTCGTCCCCATGTTAGAGGCGTCGCCAAGAACCCAGTGGACCACCCGCACGGCGGAGGCGAAGGACGCTCACCTATCGGGATGCCGGGCCCCAAGTCTCCCACGGGCAAACCGACGTTGGGATACAAAACCCGGAACAAGAAGAAGGCATCCAGCAAGTTCATTGTTCGCAGAGGTCGGAGACGATAGAATGTCCCGCTCGGTCAAAAAAGGACCATACGTTCATCCAAAGCTGATGAAGAAGGTAGAGGCGTTGCAACGCACCGGGGCCAACACGGTGATCCGAACTTGGGCCCGCGCCTCGATGATCATGCCTGAGATGGTTGGACTAACCATCGGTGTACACGATGGACGGCGGCATGTGCCGGTGTTCATAACTGAAAACATGGTGGGACATCGCCTTGGAGAGTTCTCTCCGACCCGCACTTACCGCGGGCACGTATCCAGGTCGGAACGCTCCAGCCGGGTGAGGTAATCAAGGTGCCGCCAGTAAGAGCAGTAGCCAAAAAACTGGGAGCGTCCCATAAGAGACTGAAACCAATTATTGACCTGGTGCGGGGACAGATGGTGGATGACGCCCTGAACACACTGCGCCTTCTGCCTTCACCTTGGGCCAAGTCTATCGCCAAGGTGGTGCAGTCGGCGGCCGCCAACGCGGAAAACAATATGCTGATGGACCGGGACAACCTGCGCATCGTGCAGATATCAGCCGACAATGCGACGCCGTTGAAGCGGTTCCGGCCCCGGGCGCGTGGCCGCATGGGCCGCATCACCAAACGGTCCAGCCACGTTCTTGTGGTAGTGGACGAAGACGAGAGATAGGAGACAGGAATGGGCCACAAGACCCACCCTTACGGGTTCCGCTTGGGGATCATTAAAGACTGGAAAGCTCATTGGTTCGCTCGTAATAGTTCGTCCTATCGCGTGCTGGTCTCTGAAGACCTTAGCCTGCGGAACAGCATTAGAGACGAATACAGGTCGTTTGCCGATGCCGGCATCGCCCGGGTCGAGATTGACCGCGGCGCCCAGGACAGCGTGATCAACATCCACTCCGCCCGGCCCGGGATCCTCATCGGACGGGACGGGGAACGGGTCAAGTCCCTTCGGAGCAAGCTTGAGGCCATTACCAAGAGCCGGGTGCAACTGAACATCCTTGAGATAGAGCAACCCGAAATCAATGCCTACCTCGTGGGCCGAAATGTGGCGGACCAGTTGGAACGCCGGGTGGCGTACCGGCGGGCAATGCGACAGGCGGCCCAACGGGCCATGCAAGCCGGCGCTCAAGGCATCAAGATCATCGTCAAAGGCAGGATTTCGGGGTCGGAAATCGCCAGAGTCGAAAAGTTGATGATGGGCCAGGTGCCCCTGCACACCCTTCGTGCCGACATCGACTATTCCTTGGCAGAGGCCCACACCGTTATGGGACGGGTGGGTGTTAAAGTCTGGGTGTACAACGGCGAGATTATGCCGGCCCGGGCGGAAGAGGTCGAGGAGCTGGAGAATATCGAGGTGACGGTCCAAGCGGGAGAGCCCGACGAAGCGTTGGCGCTCTTGGAGCTGGAAGAGAATTAGGCCCATAGCCTGGGCTGGTATCAAGATAACCGTGAGCGCGGTTATCACCTGAGCGGAGTTATCAAATGCTGCAACCGAAACGCACGAAGTATCGAAAACAGTTCCGGGGTAAGATGCGGGGCGCCGCCACCTCGGGCAACGTGGTCACTTTCGGCGAGGTCGGAATGAAGGCCATGGAGCCTTCCTGGATTACCGCCCGGCAGATTGAAGCGGCCCGTGTCGCGGTGACCCGCCACCTGAAGCGCGGCGGCCAGGTATGGGTCCGGCTGTTCCCCGATAAATCGGTCAGCAAAAAAGCCGCCGAGACCCGCATGGGCGGGGGTAAAGCGGCTGTGGATTACTGGGTGGCCGTGGTGAAGCCCGGGCGTGTTATGTTCGAGGTCGCCGGAGTCCCCCAGGAGGAAGCCGTGGAGGCCTTGCGGCTGGCCTCCCAGAAGCTCCCCATCCAGACCAAGACGGTATTCCGAGACCGGCTGGCAGCGGCCGCCGGCAGCGGCATCATGGCGGCATAGGAGTTTCCCGGTGCGGATCCACGAAGTTAGAGAATTGACCGACGAGCAGTTGGCGGAAGAGTTAACCCGGTCCAACCGCGAGTTGATGAACCTGCGTTTTCGGGCGGCGACCAACCAGTTGCCCAACACCAACGAGCCGGGGTCGGTCCGTAAGACGATCGCCCGCCTGCGGACCGTGATCCGGGAGCGCGAGATGCTGGAGGAGGCTGGTTAGTGGCGAAGGCGATGCGCAAAGTCCGTACCGGATCGGTGGTGCGGACCAAGCAGGACAAGACTGCGGTGGTGGAGATGGTCTGGAAGCAACGCCACCGGCTGTACCGTAAGCAGGTGCGCCGCGTCGCCCGTTTCTACGTGCACGACCCCGAGAATCAATGCCTTCTGGGTGACGTGGTGCGCATTCAGGAAACCCGGCCGATCTCCAAAAACAAGCACTGGCGCCTGTTGGAGATCGTGACCCGGCGAGAGGTCGCCCAGGTCAGGCCCATCGACCTTGAAACGGACGTTGAGCCGGTTCTCGGCTCTCGCCCCTATGCTTCGGAAGAGGATGAACTGGCGGAACTCGAAGAGGCTCTGGCCGAACTCGACGACCAGGCGGACGAAGACTTGAACGGCGAAGACGCCGGGGGCGAAAAAGACGAATGATTCAGACTTACACCAGGCTCACGGTAGCGGATAACAGCGGGGCAAAGGTTATCCGCTTGATCAATATCCCCGGCAGCGGAAAGCGCAAGTTCGCCAGCTTGGGCGACGTGGTAGTCTGCAATGTGCGGGAAGCGGCCCCCAACTCGCCGGTGCGCAAGGGCGAGGTTGTGCGTGCGGTGGTTATTCGCCAGGCCCAAGGCCTTCGACGCCCCGACGGTACTTACATCAAGTTCGACGATAACGCGGCTGTCCTCATCGGGGACAACCAATTGCCCCGGGGGACCCGTATATTCGGGCCGGTGGCGCGGGAGTTGCGAGACCGGGGTTTCATGCGCATCGTGTCCTTGGCGCCGGAGGTGGTGTAATGCGTATTCGTACCGGCGACACGGTGCTGGTAATCGCCGGCAAGGAAAAGGGCAAGACTGGCCGCGTGGAACGGCAGTCCCCGGAAAACGACCGGATTGTTATCGAGGGCGTCAACATCGTCACCCGCCACATGAAGGGCCGGCCCGGTGTGAGACAGTCCGGCAGGATCCAGAAGGAGGCCCCGGTCCACGCTTCCAACGTGGTCCTAATTTGCAATAAGTGCAATCGGCCCACCAAGCCCCGAACCAATTTCTTGGATACCGGGGCCCGGGTACGAAGTTGCACCAAGTGTCAGGAAGTAATCGACGATGCTCGATGAAGAAACTCAGCAACCGGAAAACAGTCCGGAAGCCCAGCCGGCAGCCGCCAACGGGGCTGCCCCCGAATCGGATGGCGCCGGTGGAGCTACGCCCAGGCGGTCTCGTCGCCAACGAACGGGCCGGCAGGAAGGCGGAGGCGGGGTCGCTGTGGCCGACGCCCCGACGGAGCCTGCTAAAGCCCCCCGGTTGCTGGAGCAGTACCGAACGGAGATCGTACCTGCCATGATGCGGGAGTTCGGCTACTCCAATCCGATGGAGGTGCCGCGGCTCCAGAAAATCGTGCTCAACATCGGCCTTGGCGAAGCCTTGGTCAACGGCCGGGCTATGGAGGCCGCAACCCAGGACCTCACCACCATCAGCGGTCAGAAACCCGTCACCACGCGGGCTCGCAAGTCCATCGCCGGATTCAAGATACGCCAAGGCAACGCCATCGGGACCGCAGTCACCCTGCGGGGTGCCCGCATGTACCATTTCCTGGACCGGTTGGTGAACACTGCGCTGCCCCGGATACGTGACTTCCGGGGGATACCCCGACGCGGGCTGGACGGCCGCGGCAACTTCTCTATCGGTATTCGGGAGCAGATTATCTTCCCGGAGATCGACTACAATCAGATCGACCGGATTCGAGGCCTCCAGGTGACCGTCGCCACCACCGCGAAGAACGACGCGGAGGCGCTGCGTCTCCTGGAACTCTACGGCTTCCCCTTCGTTAGAGAAGCGTAACCGAGGCTTAGCGGAGGCTCATTTGGCCAAGACGTCCCTGATCCAAAAATGGCTTAAAAAACCCAAATACCCGGGGCGGGCCTACAACCGGTGTGGACGATGCTACCGGGCACGGGCCTATATCCGTCACGCCGGACTCTGCCGCATCTGCTTCCGGGAGTTGGCCCTTACCGGTGAACTTCCCGGGGTACGGAAGGCTAGCCTTTAGCCAGCCGCCGTGGCCGGACTTTAAGGAGAATTAACGAAAATGCCGGTGACCGACCCCATCGCCGATATGCTGACACGTATTCGTAATGCCATACAGGTACGGCACGAATCGGTGATGATGCCGCATTCCAAGATGAAATTGGCTATCGCCCGAATCCTGAAAGAGGAAGGGTTCATTCGGGACTACGACATGCCCAGGGGACAGGCCCACCCAACCCTGAGGCTCCACTTGACCTACCGGGAAGGCCGGCAACCGGCCATCGCCGGACTCAAACGCATAAGCAAGCCCGGCCTCCGGGTGTACGTGGGCAAGGGAGAGATTCCCCGGGTCTACGGTGGCTTGGGACTGGCCATCGTGTCTACCTCCAGGGGAGTGATGGCCGGCCGACAGGCTTGGCGCGGCGGAATCGGAGGGGAGTTGCTCTGTTATGTCTGGTAGCACGACGGTGAATGAAGGCAATCAGGGCCGTACCCTTTCCCGTATCGGCCGCAAGGTGATCCCGCTGCCCGGCGGCGTGTCGGTGGAAGTCGGGTATGGGGAGGTGACGGTCACGGGCCCCCGGGGAGCAATCACCCAGACCTATCACCCGGACGTGATCGTGAAGGTGGATGATGGCGTTGTTGTAGTGGAACGGCTGTCGGAACGCAAGTTCCACCATGCGCTGCACGGGCTGACCCGCAGCTTGATCGCCAACGCGGTGACCGGCGTGACCGACGGCTACACCCGCACCCTGGAATTGATGGGAGTTGGGTACCGGGCCCAAGCGGCCGGCGACGGAGTGATTCTGAACGTTGGCTACAGCCACCCCGTGGAAATCCACCCCGAGGAGGGAGTGACCATGGAGGTGGAAGGCAACAACCGCGTCCACGTCCGTGGCATCGACAAGCAGAAAGTGGGCGCCCTCGCCGCCAAGGTTAGAAAGGCCCGCAGGCCCAGCGCCTACACCATGAAGGGCATACGGTATTCAGACGAAGTAATACGATTGAAACCGGGCAAGGCGGCCGCCCGCAAGGCCTAACGACCCAGATTCGAAGCCGTCGGTACAGAGACGCATATGCCGAAAGATAAGAACGCCCGATATTTGAGAAAGGTCCGGCAGCAAAGGGTCCGCAAGAAGGTTGCCGGTACACCCGAACGACCCAGGCTCTCGGTGTTCCGGAGCCTCAGGCACATCTACGCCCAAGTCATCGATGACACGACCGGCCGTACCATAGCCTCCGCTTCCAGCCAGGAGGCGGTGAAAGACGGCGGGGGTGATCCCATCGTTCCCAAGACGGTCGTTTCGACCGCCGTCGGGAAAATGCTGGCGGAACGGGCTAAGGCCGAGGGTGTGACGAGAGTTGTATTCGACCGTGGCGGCTGCAAGTACCACGGCAGGGTGAAGGCGCTGGCCGAAGGCAGCCGCGAGGGCGGCCTGGAGTTCTAGCACCGTCTCTCATAGCGGCCTTACGGCGGGCCGGAAAGACCAGCCGGTAAAGATTAGGAGGTCCGATCCTTAATGGTACGAGCGCCAAACAGGCCTCGAGGCGGCGGCCCACCAGGGGGACAGCGAGGCGGAGGACCGCCAGGGGGAGGTCCCCGGGGCGGCGGCCCCGGCCGGGGAGGACAGTTCCGGGACCGGCCACCCCGCGAAGAAGACACGGGAGGTTTCTCCGAGCGGGTGGTCTTCACCCGCCGCATCGCCAAGGTGGTGAAGGGCGGCAGAAGGCTGCGTTTCAACGCCCTGGTGGTGGTGGGCGACAGTAAGGGTCAGGTCGGCGCCGGCTTGGGCAAGGCCCTCGTCATTCCCGATGCGGTCCGCAAGGGAAACGCCGTTGCCCGCCGGGAGATGGTGACCATCCCACTGCGGGGCAACACCATACCCCAGCAGATCATCGTCAAGAAAGGCGCAACCATAATACTGATCAAACCGGCCCGCGAAGGTACCGGCGTCATCGCCGCCGGCGCCATGCGAGCGATATTGGAACTCGGCGGAGTCAAAGACGTGGTGGGGAAGTCCCTCGGCTCCCGGAACCCCATCAACATTGTCTACGCCACTATCGAGGCCCTTCGACAACTCCGCGACCCCGAGGTCGAATTGGCCCGGCGGACCGGAAGGCCCATCGTCGCTGCGGCGGCCGATTAACCGCCGATAGATTCCGGGATATATAACAGGCGCATATTCACCAGCCGGGGACCGGACGACTTTAATGGCAGAATTGAAAATAACTTGGACCAAGAGCTGTATTGGTAGGCCCAAAAAACAGCGGGAGATCATTCGGTCCTTGGGCCTGCACCGTTTGCATCACACGGTTGTGCACCAAGACTCGCCGACCATCCAAGGGATGGTCAGGAAGGTCATACACTTGCTCAAGGTGGAACAAGTCTAGCAGGTGCCCGGACGCCGTGGTGACTGGACAGTGGGGTAAGACGCGGTGAGGTGGAGAATCCGTAAAACTCTCAAGTCCGCTGCGGCTATTCGTTTCGCTTTGCTGCTCGCCGCCGATAGAATCAATCCAGGTACGCGTGACCGCGTATCGTTAATAGGTCGCTTCATATGATGCAACACCAGATACGCCCATCCAACGGGGCGAGAAAACGCCGTAAACGAATAGGCCGGGGTGACGCCGCAGGCCAGGGCAGCACCGCCGGACGGGGGATGAAGGGCCAGAAATCCCGCTCTGGCAAGGGCCTCAAGTTGGGGTTCGAGGGCGGTCAATTGCCCTTGATCAAGGGCCTGCCCATGAAGCGGGGTTTCAACAACATCTTCAAGACCTATTACTCTCTGGTCAAACTTGAAACCCTGGAGTCATTCGATGCGGGGTCGACGGTTACTCCCCAGTCATTGATGGACCAAGGGTACCTTAGAAATCTCAAGCGGCCGGTCAAAGTGGTGGGGGACGGTGAGCTGACCAAGCCTCTGACAGTGGTGGCCGACAAGTTCACCCGCTCGGCGCGGGCGAAAATCCAAGCGGCCAATGGGACGGTGGAGGAGAACACGGCCCCATGATGACTACCGAGGCGCAGGCTGGGCGCTACCCCCGGCTGATTCAGGCGGCAATCGACGCCTTCAGCCTGCCCGACCTCCGCGCCAAAATACTCTTCACGCTGGCCATACTGGCCCTGTACCGGTTCATAGCCCACATACCTCTGCCGGGCATCGACCAGGTGGCGTTGGACAACCTGTTCCGCAACAACCAGTTGTTGGGATTCCTGGACCTGTTCAGCGGCGGCGCATTGAGCCGGATGAGCATCGTAGCCCTCGGCGTGTTCCCTTACATCACGGCGTCCATCGTCATCCAGTTGCTCACGCCCGTAATTCCGTCCCTCCAAGAACTGGCCCGGGAAGGCGAGGCCGGCAGGGCCAAGATGAACCGGATTGTGCACTGGCTGACGGTGCCCATCGCTTTGGCCCAAGGCTACGGGCAATTGGTGCTGCTGCAACAGAGCAACGTCCTGACCAGCGTGGGCTTCACCGGCGACGCCGTCCTGCCCACGATGGCGGCCCTGCTATCCATCGCCGCCGGGACCATGTTCCTGGTGTGGCTGGGCGAGTTGATCACCGAGCGAGGCATCGGGAACGGTATCTCGCTGATCATATTCGCGGGCATCGTGGCCGGATTCCCAAGACTGCTGACCCAGGGGTTCCTGGACACCGACAACGTGCTCGGCATTGGCTTCTTTGCCATCATCGGAGTATTCATCATCGCGTTGATCGTGATGTTCAACGAGGCCCACCGGAGGATTCCGGTGCAATACGGGCGCAGCATATTCCGGGGTGGGAGGATGTACCGGCAAAGCGGGGCGACCTATCTACCGCTGCGCATAAATTCCGCCGGTATGATCCCGTTGATTTTCGCTTTTTCCATTGTGATTCTGCCTGGGACCATCGCTACCTATTTCGCCACCAATACGACCTGGATCGGCGACGTGGCCAACTTCTTCGCCACTCTGCTAGTCCCAACCTCACCCCTCTACTGGGTGCTGGTGTTCGTACTGGTCGTGTTGTTCACCTTCTTCTACACCCTGGTTATCTTCAACCAGCAGAACTTGGCGGAAAATCTGCAACGGAACGGAGGGTTCGTGCTGGGCATCAGGCCCGGCAAACCGACACAGGACTACCTGAACCGGGTAATCGTTCGGCTCACATTGGGCGGCGCGATTTTTCTGGGCTTCATCGCCATCGTGCCGTACCTGGCGTCTCTGGTTACCGACGTTCAGGCGATTTCCCTCAGCAGCACGAGCCTGCTGATTATGGTGGGCGTGGGACTGGATACACTGCGCCAATTGGAGGCCCAACTCATGATGCGAAACTACGAAGGGTTCCTGAGATAACGTGGCCCAAGGATTGCGATTGGTCCTGTTTGGTCCGCCCGGGGCGGGTAAGGGTACCCAGTCCCAGCTATTGATCGACCTGTTCGGACTGGACCACGTCAGTTCCGGAGACCTGTTCCGGCAGAACCTGCAACAGCAGACGCCCTTGGGACTCCGCGCCAAGGAGTTCATGGACCAAGGGGTGCTGGTCCCCGATGAGGTGACCATCGACATAGTCCTCTCAAAAGTTATGTCGATAGACCCCCAGGACGGTTTTATCCTGGACGGCTTCCCCAGGAATACGCGGCAGGCCAGGGAATTGAACGACGCATTGGAGAACCGCTCACGAGGCTTGGACAAGGTCGTGCACATTGACGTTTCGGAGCCCGAGTTGGAGCGGCGCCTTGGGGGGCGGTACGTTTGCCGGCAGTGTCAGTCGCCTTATGCCCAGGAGGCAGGCTCCCGGGCGGCTGCCTGTACCCGCTGCGGCGGCGAGCTATACCAGCGGGATGACGACAGACCCGCCGCGGTCAAGCGGCGGATCGAAGTCTATCGGGATGAGACCCTCCCCCTGTTGAGCTTCTACCGGGACCGGGGTCTGCTCGTGGACGTAGCCGGCGACGCCTCGGTTGAGGAAGTAAATATGCGGATTGTGGGCGCACTGGTTCCCAACCCAACCAATGGATAGTAGAATAGTAAAGTGAATCGCCAGCGGAAACGGGAAACCGCGTCTACTTCAGCGTCCGCCTATTCCGGGGGGATTACTATTAAATCGCCCCAGGAACTGGACGCCATGCGCCGTGCCGGCGCGGTGGTCGGGGCTGCCATCGACTTGCTCAAGGCTTCGGTGCAACCCGGTATGACCACCAAAGACTTGGACCGGATCGCCCATCAAGAGATCCTGCGCCACGGCGCGAAGCCCACTTTCAAGGGCTACCGGGGCTTTCCGGCCAGTATCTGCACCTCGGTTAATGAAGAGATAGTCCACGGAATTCCGGGGAAGCGGATACTCAAAGAAGGCGACGTCGTCAAGGTCGACGTAGGAGCGACTCTGGATGGTCTCATCGGGGACGCCGCAGTCTCGTTGGCGGTAGGAGATGTCCCTGCCGAGGTCCACGACCTGCTGGAACACACCAGGTTGAGCCTGGAGGCAGGAATCGAGGCGGCCCGACCCGGCGGACGCGTGGGGGACATCGGGGCGGCGGTGCAGGAGTATGGTGAGTCCCGGGGTTACGGAGTGGTCCGGGAGTTCGTGGGGCACGGCGTAGGACGCTTCCTTCACGAGGACCCGCAAATCCCGAATTACGGCCAAGCCGGAATGGGCGCGCTGCTGCGGTTGGGGATGTGTATCGCCATTGAGCCCATGCTGAACATGGGGGACTGGCGGACGAGGGTATTGGAAGACAATTGGACGGTGGTTACCGCCGATGGAAAACTATCGGCCCACTTCGAACACACCATCGCCATCACCGAATCGGGACCGGAAGTCCTGACGGTCCACGGCTGAGGGGCGGCTGCCGCCGGGTATGGACCGGCAAGGGCCCGAATTAACCCAGAAAGGGGATATATGGCAAAGAAACAGGCAATCGAGGTGGAAGCCAGCGTCAAAGAGGCTCTGCCCAACGGAATGTTCCGTGTCGAGCTGCCCAACGATCACGAGGTTCTGGCCCATGTGTCTGGCAAGATCAGGATGCACTTCATCCGCGTACTGCCGGGGGACAGGGTGTTGGTGGAGCTTTCGCCCTACGACCTGACCCGCGGCCGCATAACGTACCGGTTCAAGTAAACACCCGGGGCGTCCGGCCAAAAGGGCGGCGCCAACCGGCGACCAAACACGGAAGGGTTTATTGCGTGAAAGTTTCAGCATCGGTAAAACCCAGGTGTGACAAGTGCCGCGTAATCAGACGCAAGGGCAGGGTCCGGATTATCTGCGTCAACGCCCGGCACTCCCAACGGCAGGGCTAGAGGCCCGGATGACCGGACCAATCCAAGGGATCTAATTCCCGGGATTTATTCACGGGACCTAAAGGAGGCAGCATGGTTCGAATAGCCGGAGTAGACGTACCGGACCGCAAGCGGGCCCACGTGGCCCTGCGGAGCATCTACGGCATTGGCCCCAAGGCGGCCGAGGAAATCGTGCTCAAAGCAGAGCTTGACACCGTGATACCGCCTCGGATGAATGAACTCACCGAGGGCCAGGTAGACCGGATCAGAGAGCTGGTGGACCGGGACTATATCTCGGAAGGCGACCTGCGCCGAGAGGTGAACCAGAATATCCGCCGGCTCATCGAAATCGGTTCGTACCGCGGCCTGCGCCACCGCCGCAACCTTCCGGTGGCCGGACAGCGGACCCGGACCAACGCCCGCACCCGTAAGGGACCGCGCCGCACTGTAGCCGGACGCGGCCGGCGGACCGGCGGAAAGAAGTAGGGGTGACGTATGCCTAGACCAAGGTCCCGGCGCCGTGAGCGGCGCTCCGTGCCCCAGGGGCGCGCCTATATTTACTCCACATTCAACAATACGCTGGTCAGTATCACTGACCCCCAAGGGAACGTGATCTCTTCCGCCAGCGCCGGAACGGTCGGGTTCAAGGGGTCCCGCAAAGGCACGGCCTTCGCGGCCCAGAGGGCAGCCGAACAAGCAGCCCGCCGCGGCATGGACTCCGGCCTGCGGCACATCGACGTTTTGATCAAGGGCCCCGGAGCGGGCCGGGAAGCCGCTATCCGCTCTTTGCAGGGGGCGGGGCTCATCGTAACCAGCATCAGGGACGTGACGCCCATTCCGCACAACGGGTGCCGTCCACCCAAGCGAAGGAGAGTGTAGCCCTACACTTATGGGAAGATATATAGGTCCCGCCTGCCGCCTCTGTCGGCGGTCCGGCGAAAAGTTGTTCCTCAAAGGGGACCGGTGCTTCACCCCCCGCTGCGCCTTCGAGAAGAGGCGCAACCCCCCGGGTGACGTTTCACGCCGCCGCCGTCGGCCCTCCGACTACGGTGTACACCTGTTGGAGAAGCAAAAGGCCAAGTACATCTACGGAGTACTGGAATCCCAATTCCGTAAGTACATGGACGAAGCCTTCAACTCTCCGGGCGTAACTGGAATGAACCTGTTGCGCAGCTTGGAACGCCGGTTGGACAACGTGGTGTTCCTGCTGGGTTTCGCCGATTCCCGGAAGCAGGCCCGGCAAATGGTGTTGCACGGCCACTTCACGATTAACGGCCGGAAGACCGACGTCCCTTCCTACTCGGTGAAAGTAGGCGACTTGATTAGCTGGAAGGAGTCCAAAAAGAGCACCGACTTCTTTGCCGAGCGGACCCAGGGGATACCCAAGCGGCCCGTTCCGGCATGGTTGACGTTGGACCTGGGCGAGATGACAGGCAGAGTCGACTCTATCCCGGCCGACGATGACCTGCAAACGACCGTTGATTCCCGATTGATTGTTGAGTTTTACTCGAGGTAGTTCGGTAGATGCTAGACACCTATGTCCTTCCCTCCGGACCGCCGGAGGAGGCGCCACAGTCGGTAAAGCCCGACATTCGGGTCATGGACTCGGAGGAGACCTACGGAAAGATGGCGGTGGAGCCCCTCCAACGGGGATTCGGCCTCACTATCGGCAACCCTCTGCGGCGGATTCTGTTGAGTTCCACCTGCGGCAGCGCCGTCACGTGGGTCAAGATCGACGATGTGGTCCACGAATACACAGCGATCCCCGGCGTCAAAGAGGAGGTGATGGAAATCCTCCTCAATGTGAAACGCATCCGCATTCGCTCACGGACGGAGCGGCCGGGCAAGATGCGTTTGGACGTGACCGGCGAGGGACGAGTCTGCGCCGGCGATATCTCCACCTCCAGCGATTTCGAAATCGTAAATCCGGAGCTGCACCTCGCCACCCTCGACACGGAGAACTCCCACCTGGCGATTGAATTCAACGTCGAACAGGGCGTGGGTTATCAACCCGCGGTCCAGAGCGACGGCGTGTCCAACCCATCCGTAGGGGTGCTGCCGGTGGATGCGGTCTTCAACCCGGTCCGCAAGGTGAACTATAACGTGGAACGCCGGCGCGTCGGACAGGTCACCGACTTCGAGCGGCTGGTGATGGAAGTCTGGACCGACGGCACCATCAAACCGGTCGAAGCGGTGCAACAGGCCGCCGAAAACCTGGTCAGCCATTTCTTCCTGTTCAGCAACCTGAACCGGGGCGCCGGTTCGCGGGTCGACCGAACGCCGATGGTGGTCTCTCCCGAGGTCTACCAGACCCCGATAGAACGGCTGGAGTTGTCCCCCAGGACTCTCAACTGCTTGAAGAGGCACCACATCAGCAGAGTCGGCGAGATCCTGGAGATGAGCGACGACGAACTGCTGAAGATACGGAACTTCGGTGACAAGTCGTTAGTGGAGTTGCAGGAGAAACTTGCGGAACACGGCATCGGCCGTCCCGGTGGTATAGCAACCCTCTCTGCGTTGGGGTCGCAGGCCGTGGACATCACATCAGAGGACTTGGACGAGCTCATCGGAGGCGAGGTGGCGACGACGCCCGGTGCGGGAATGTCCATTACCGACCTGGGCGCCGATGCACCCCTAGGCGACGAGCTTGACGGAACCGAAGCCGAAACCGATGCTGATGAGGAGGACGACTTTTAATCATGGCCTCTCATCGCGTCAAAGGCAGAAAGCTAAGCCGCTACCGGGACCAGAGGACCGCGTTGTTGCGCGGCCTGGTGTCGGAGTTGATTGTCCACGAACGCATCACTACCACCCTGGCCAAGGCCAAAGAGACCCGGGTGGTCGCGGAGAAGCTGATAACCCACGGCAAGAAGGGCGCGGCGGACGAAAGCCGCACCTTGCACCAGCGTCGGCTGGCAATGGCCGAACTACCCAGGAAGCAGGTTGTCAAGAAGGTGTTCGATGACCTGGCTCCCCGCTACGCCGAACGGCCCGGAGGGTACACCCGCATCGTCAAGCTGGGGCCCCGTGCCGGTGATGCCGCCGAGATGGCGGTAATCGAATTGGTGTAACGGAGTTTGTAATACCGGAGTCAATATCGGCGGAGTTAGCATAAATAGAAGAAAGTAGTGTCCGTCAATCAGACGAGTGTGAGGCTGGGGCGGCTCCGGAAGACCGGCGGTGGAGGGTAGCGCTCTTGGTGGAATACCAGGGCACCCGCTACGCCGGTTTCCAATTGCAACGAGGGGCGCCTACGATACAAGGTGAGTTGGAGCAGGCCTTGGCGCGGTTCACGGGGAGCGAGATTCGCATCAGGGGAGCCAGCCGCACCGATTCCGGCGCCCACGCCGAAGGCCAGGTGGTGGATTTTCTCACTACCGCCCTCCGTCCTCTCGAACGATTCCGGCCGGCCCTCAATTATTTCCTGCCGGAGGATATCCGAGTAAGGGACGCCTGGCGTGTGTGTATGGACTTTAATTCCAGGCGGAGCGCCTGCAGCCGGACCTATCAATACAAAATCCTTGACCGCGATTGTCCGTCCGCCCTGCGCCGGCACACCCACCTGTGGATTAAGGAGGGGCTGGACACTCAATTGATGGGTGAGGCGGCCGGGGCGCTATTGGGGACCCACGATTTTCGGTCCCTAGCCCCCCAGCACCCGCCGGACCGCAGTGCGGTGAGAAGGGTATACCGGTGGGATGTGAAACGGCAGGACGATACCGTAATCATCGAGTGTGAAGCCAGCGGCTTCCTCCGGCAGCAAATCAGGAAAACGAACGCCATATTGACGGAGATCGGCAAGAAGAAACTACCTGCGGAGTTGATGAAACAGGCGCTTGAGGATGGAACGCGGTTCCCGAAGACCCTCCCGGCGCTGTCAGCCCACGGCCTGTGCTTGATTAAGGTAAAATACCCCTCTCTGACCGAGACGGGACTCACCGGAACGAAGAATGAAACGAACTAGCACGTATTTCCCCAAGCCCGGCGACGTGGCCGAAAACTGGAAGGTTGTCGACGCCACCGGCCAGACCCTGGGAAGGTTGGCCCGGGATATCGCGGTTTCCCTTCTGGGGAAGGACAAACCGACCTACACCCCCCATACCCTCACGGGCGACTTTGTGGTGGTGCTGAACGCCTCCAGGATCAGGGTGACGGGGCGTAAGACCACCCAGAAATACTACTACCGCCACAGTGGATACATAGGCAACCTCAAGTCGATGCGTCTACGGGAAATGATGGAAAATCGTCCCGAACGCGTCATTGAGTTGGCGGTAAAGGGCATGCTGCCCCGAAATCATCAGGGGCGTCAGATGCTCCGGCGGCTCAAGGTCTACGCCGGGGCAGAGCACCCCCATCAGGCGCAGGTGCGCCAAGCATTCCAAACCGGGGCCGGCGAGCAACCGGCCGAAACCGCCGACGGAGGATAAGACCAACCTTGGTTCAGTTAGAGGCAGCTCAGCAGTACTACCATGGTACCGGCAAACGCAAGACGGCCATCGCCCAGGTCCGGCTCTACCAGGACGCGGGCGGCCCCATCATAATCAACGGCAAGCCGATGGACGAATACTTTGGCTGGTCGACCTGGCAGGGAGTGGTCAACGACGCTTTCCGGGTCAGCAACACGACGAACCGGTTCCGGGTAGTTGTCAAAGTGCTGGGAGGCGGGGTGAACGCTCAGGCGGAGGCCGTTCGCCACGGTATCGCCAGGGCCCTGGTGTCCTACGACGCGACGCTGAAACCCGCGTTGCGCCGGGCTGGCTACATCACCCGCGACGCCAGAATCAAGGAAAGCAAGAAATACGGACTGAAGCGGGCGCGCCGCGCACCCCAGTACACGAAGCGTTAGCGGTAATACGTTTGCTAGTGTCCCCTCCACGGGCTAGAGGAAGCGTTGGCGAGGGGGTCCGTCGACCGGAGTTGTATCAAGACTTCACCCCCCATCCTAACCTTCCCCCCTCGAGGGGGAAGGGACACTCAACAACTCTGAACAGTTACCCGGACTAGACTCCCAGATAAGCCGACGCCGAGTCCAACATCCGGGTCACCTTCTCGGCAGAGTCGGCCTCGGCATAGATGCGTAGCAACGGTTCGGTGCCGGAGAACCGGGTGGCCAGCCATCCGTCCTCGAAATGCCACCGGCGTCCGTCGATAGCGTCCGATCCCACCACCTGAAACTCTCCCAATTGCGTCACGCCCGGATCGTTCACCAGTCCCTGGATTCGTTCGCGTTCCAGCGGTTCGAACTCTATATCCCGCCGGTGGTAGAAGTGGGGACCGACCCGTTCGAACAGGTATTCCATCAATTGGGATGGGCTCTTGCCCGTGGCGGCCATGAATTCCAACACGTAAAGACCGCTTAGAATCCCGTCGCGGTCGGGCACGTGGCCCCGGAAAGCGAAGCCACCGCTCTCCTCTCCGGCCATGACCGCGCCAAGCTCGTCCATGCGGGGGCCCATGTTCTTGAAGCCCACGGGGGTTTCGTGGATATCGACTCCGAACATCTGCCCCATCTTGTTCAGTGCTTTTGACGCCGTGACGCCCTTGATGATCGACCCGCGCAACCCTTTTTGCTCCAGTACGTAAAGGGCCAACAGCGAGAATGTATCCAGGGTAGTGACGAAACGTCCGTGTTCGTCAATGACACCGACGCGGTCCGCGTCGCCGTCCAAGGCTATGCCCACCGATGCTCCGGACTCTGGCACGCGGGCTAACGCCTCTTCTAGGTTCCGTGCGATGGGTTCCGGTTGCGCCATTCCGGGGAACGCCGGATTGCGGTGGCCGCGCAATTCCTCCACCGTCGTCTTGCCGCCGGACAGCAGCGTCGGCAGGAAGCCGCCGCCGGCCCCGTGCATCGCATCAACCACGACTTTGAATCCGGCATCACGTATGGCGGGCAAGTCCACCAACGAGGTGACATGCCGCAGGTAAGGTCCGGCAGGGTCGATTTCTTGGACCAAGCCGGAGACCCGCCCCGCCTCGATTGTCGCAGGGTCAACGGAGCCGGTGTCCGCGATCAATACTTCCAGATCGTCGGTGAGCTCCTGGGTGGCGCTGCCGCCGTACTCTGACTTGACTTTGAACCCGTTCCATTCCGGCGGGTTGTGGCTGGCGGTAATGATCGCCGCCCCGGCCGCGCCGTGGTGGAGCACGTTGTAGCTCAGTGCTGGCGTGGGGGCGGGCCGGTCAGCCAAATAAACCTTTATACCCTGAGAGGCGCAGACCCCCGCTACGGTTGACGCGAACTCGGAGGAGAGGAAACGGGTATCGTAGCCCACCACCAACCCCCGGTCGGCCGTGCCTGAACCTATCAGGTAACGACAGAGTCCGAGGGCGCAGCGGGCTACGTTGGCGAAGGTGAAACGGTCGGCGATGATGTCACGCCAACCGTCGGTGCTAAAGCGGATTTCGCTCACTACGCGCCGAGTCCGGCTTCGCGGCGAAGGAGGTCCGCCTTATCGGTCTTCTCCCAAGGCAGGTCGAGGTCGGCGCGGCCGAAGTGTCCATAGGCGGCCGTCGGGCCATAGATGGGACGCCGAAGGTCCAGGTCTTCGATTATCGCGCCGGGACGCAAGTCGAAATGAGTCAGGACCAATTCTTCGATCTTCTCGTTGGGCAGGTGGTTGGTGTCGAAAGTTTCGACAGAGACGGAGATGGGCTGGGCCACGCCGATGGCGTAAGAAACTATGACCTCCACGCGGTCGGCCAAGCCGGCGGCCACGAGGTTCTTGGCGACATATCGGGCGGCGTACGCGCCGGACCGGTCGACCTTGGTGGGGTCCTTGCCGGAAAAAGCGCCGCCGCCGTGGCGGGCGATGCCGCCATAGGTGTCGACCAGAATCTTGCGGCCCGTGAGACCCGTGTCGCCTTGGGGACCGCCGATAACGAACCAGCCGCTGGGGTTCACGTAGTACTTGGTGTCGTTATCCAGCAGTTCGCTGGGCACCACCGGTTTGATCACGTGTTCGAGGATGTCCTGGCGGATGATCTCGGTGAACGCGCCCCGGTCCTCTTGGTCCTCGTGCTGGGTGCTGATGACCACGGCTTCCACCCGGTGGGGTTTGCCGTAGCGGTATTCCACCGTGACTTGGGACTTGCCGTCAGGACCCAAGTAGGGAATCGTCCCGTCTTTGCGCATGGCCGACAGCCGTTCCACCAACCGGTGGGAAAGGTCGACGGTCAGCGGCATCAGGCTCTCGGTCTCATTGCAGGCGAACCCCACCATCATTCCTTGGTCGCCGGCGCCGGTGGACCGCCGGGCGTCGTCGTCGCCGTTGGTGCGGTGTTCCAGAGAGGTGGTGACACCCACGCTGATGTCGGCCGATTGCTGGCTGACGTGGGCCATGACGCCGCAGGAGTTGCCGTCGAGCCCGTACTTCACGTCGGTGTAGCCAATGTCCAACATTACTTGCCGGGCGATCTCGTTGAAGTCCAAATGGGCCTTGGAAGTAATCTCGCCGGTGACCATCACCAGGTTCTTGGTTGCCACGGTCTCGCAGGCCACCCGGCTCATGTGGTCCCCGGCCAGGGCGGCATCCAACACGGCGTCGGATATCTGGTCGCATAGCTTGTCGGGGTGGCCTTCGGTTACTGACTCGGAGGTCAGCAGGTATTTGGGAGACGTTCCAAAAAGTAGCGCCATTTTCCATTCCTCCTGGAGTTGGGGACTAGGTCCCTTCTTGCCAGCTCTCCTGATATTTCTGTTGTTCTTTGCTGAGGGAGTCGATGTTGATTCCAAGGGACTCCAGCTTCAACCGGCCGACCTCTTGGTCGGTGTCCCTCGGGACCGAGTGCACTCCCGCCGCGAGTTGACCCCGGTTCTTGACGATGTACTCGACGGATAGCGCCTGGTTGGCGAAGCTCATGTCCATCACCGCAGAGGGGTGACCCTCGGCGGCGGCCAAGTTGATGAGGCGTCCGTCGGCCAGCAGGTAAATCTTGCGCCCGTCGCCCATCACGTACTCCTCCACGAAGGGCCGCACCTCCCGGTGGGAGACGGCCATCTCCTGGAGGGCCGGTATGTCGATTTCCACGTTGAAATGGCCGCTGTTGGCCAGGATGGCCCCGCTGGGCATCACCTGCATCTGCTCTCGGCCGATGGCATGGATCCCGCCGGTTACCGAAATAAAGACCTCCCCGGTCCGGGCCGCCTCCACTCCTTTCATCACGGTAAACCCGTCCATCACGGCCTCCAGCGCTCTGATGGCGTTGGTCTCGGTGACGATTACGTGGGCGCCCATTCCCCGGGCTCGGGACGCGACGCCCCGGCCGCACCAACCGTAGCCGACGACGACCACCCGGCGGCCCGCCCAAAGAATATTGGTGGCCCGGGTGATCCCGTCCAGGGTGCTCTGGCCGGTGCCGTAACGGTTGTCGAAGAAGTGCTTGGTTTCGGCGTCGTTCACCGCGATGATGGGGTACCTGAGCTGGTCGTCCCGGGCCATTGCGGTAAGGCGGATAACGCCGGTGGTTGTCTCCTCGGTCCCGCCGATGACTTCAGGCACTAACTCGGCGCGCTGGGTGTGCAGGATGGTCACCAGGTCCGCGCCGTCGTCCATGGTTATGTGGGGTTTGGTCTCCAGCACAGCATTCAGGTGATTGTAATAAGTCTGGTCGTCCTCACCCTTGATGGAGAAAGTGGGGATGCCGTACTCGCTCACCAACGCGGCAGCCACTTCGTCCTGGGTGCTAAGCGGATTGCTGGCGCAGAGGTGTACCTCCGCCCCGCCGTCCCGCAGCGCCAACGCCAGGTTGGCAGTCTCTGAAGTAACGTGCAAGCAGGCCGCCATTCGCAACCCGGCCAGTGGCTTCTCCTTGGCGAAACGTTCCCGTATGAGGTTCACCACCGGCATTTCGCGTCCGGCCCATTCGATCCGGTTTACTCCGTCTTGTGCCAGGGAGAGGTCTTTGACGTCCCCCTGCGCCCGTTGTGTAGCCAATCGATACTCCTTGATAAAATAATTTCTGACTCAACCCGGCTGAACAGAATTCCGGCGGAGGTTGCCGCCGTGCAGCCGGTAGCTAGGGGTCGTTCCCGTGGGACGTCGGGTGCCCTCCGGCGATCCAGGAAGGCGTGCCGTCCTCAATGTTGTAGAGGTTTGCGGTGTCGTACCCCATTGACGATGCGACCTCGCAGGCCAGCCCGCTGCGGACGCCGGCCGCGCAGATGAACAACAGTTTTTTGTCCTGCGGCACTTGGTCGATGCGGTCGGCGAGATCGTCGATGGGTATGTGGATGGCTCCGGCGACGTGGCCGGTCACCCATTCGTCGTCGCGGCGCACGTCTACGACAACGGTGTTTCCCGGATCGCTGTCCAGAATCTGCCGCGCTTCGTTTGAGTCCACACGGTAATACGGTTCGCCGGGGTCCTGCCTTGGCATGGTCGTCCCTCCATTTATAGTCGGCTCGGTATCAGACTGGAAAGCCAACTGAGTTCTTCGGGCCGAAACGCACCCGAAGTCACCACAACACTCAGGGGAATCCTGGGGCGGATCCTCAGGCGAAATACCGGGCCGTGATCGGCCCCAGCTTTCGACGCAGGTCCTCGGGGACCTCTTCCCTGCGAGTAATGATGGCGTCCTTCAAGGACGACCCGCAGGAGCAGCCGCGCTCCCCGGCCAACGCCGGTATGCAGCGGCGCAAAAGCTCTTTGGATGTCGCCACGTTCTTGGTCAGGTTCTGCACCACCAGTTCGACACTGACCGTCTCTTCGCTTTCGTGCCAACAGTCGTAGTCTGTGATCCAGGCCATAGTGGAGTAACAGATTTCGGCTTCCCGCGCCAATTTGGCTTCGGGAAGGGCTGTCATGCCGATGATGTCCGCGCCCCATGACCGGTACATGAACGATTCCGCCTTGGTGGAAAAGGCCGGACCCTCCATCACCACCATAGTGCCGCCGGCGTGAACGTTGATGTCCATTGGGCCGGCCGCGTCCAACACGGTCCGGCTGGTATCGGCGCAGAACGGTTCGGCCAAGCCGACGTGGGCCACCACGCCGCCGTCGAAGAATGTGTTCTCGCGCAGCCGGGTCCGGTCGATCAACTGGTCCGGAATCACGAGGTCCAGCGGGGCCAATTCCTCCTTGAGACTGCCAACAGCGCTCACGGAGATGATCCGTTCCACCCCCAGCGTCTTCAGGGCGTAGATGTTGGCGCGGGCGGGGATGAAGGAGGGATTGAAGCGGTGCCCCCGGCCGTGGCGTGGCAGGAAAGCCACCCTCACACCTTCCAAGGAGCCCAGGACCACTGAATCACTGGGGCTGCCGAAGGGGGTGTCGATGTTGACGAAATCGACGTCGGTCATGCCGTCCATGGCGTACAGACCGCTGCCGCCGATTATCCCTATCGTCGCCCCCTGGGCCCCCTGCGTTCTCACGATTACCCCGACAGCTCCCCGGTCCTTTTCGCGGCCGCCAGCCGCACGGCCATCATCAGGTTCTCCGGGTAGGGGGCCCGGGCGACCCCGGCTTCAGTCACGATGGCGGTAACGTACCGGTGGGGCGTCACGTCGAAGGCAGGGTTGACCGCGTTGACCCCCTCAGGCGCGGCGGGTTCACCGCGAAAGCGGGTAACCTCTTCTTGGGGGCGCTCCTCGATTTCAATTTGGTCGCCGTGGGCCAGGTCGAGGTCGATAGTGCTGGTGGGAGCCGCCACGTAGAAGGGAATGCTATTTTCCCGGGCCAAGACCGCCAGGCTGTAGGTGCCGATCTTATTGGCCGTATCGCCGTTGGCTGCGATGCGGTCGGCGCCGGTGATGACGCAACCGATCTCCCCCCGGCGCATAAGGGAACCGGCGGCGGAATCCACCAGCAAGGTCGCCGGGATTCCCAGCTTCTGGAACTCCCACGAGGTCAGCCTTGCGCCCTGCAGCCAAGGACGGGTCTCGGTGTTGAAAACCCGGAATCGTTTGCCGTCTTCCCACCCGGCCCGTATCACTCCCAATGCGGTGCCGAAGGCCGAAGTGGCGAGAGCGCCGGTATTGCAATGGGTCAGCACCGACCCGCCGTCCGGCATCAATTTCTTGCCGTGTTCGCCCATCAACCTGTTGATGACTTCGTCTTCACGTTGAATTTCCACCGCCTCCGCCAGCAGGAGGTCCGGGACCGCGGCGGTGTCGGCGGCGGTTGCGGCGAGGTCCATCATCCGTTGGACGGCCCAGTGCAGGTTGACGGCGGTGGGGCGGGCGGACCTGATCAGCGCCGCGGCGTCCGTCAACCCGGACCGAAAGGAGTCCCCATCGGCGCTTTTCGAATCGCTGGCCAACTCTCTGGCGGCCATGGCCACCGCATAGGCGGCGGTGACCCCGATTGCAGGAGCTCCCCGGACCCGCATCTCGCGGATGGCGGCGGCGGCCCCCCGGTAGTCGTCGACCTCAACGATCGCTTCCTCGGCGGGCAGCTTGGTCTGGTCCAGTAGTTGAAGCCTGCCATCGGCCCACTGGATAGGCCGGATTTCGTTCAACAAGCAACTCCTGTCGGGGTATAGTTCTGGGGCAAACCGGGTCCAAACATTAAAAAAGCTTCTCCAACGAGAAGCTCAACAAACTCTGAGCCCCCCTCATATCTCGCTCGACCGGAGTTGCCAGTCCAGAGCGCCGGAATTAGCACCGTATCCGGGCCTCAAATGACGACCGGGACCGGTTGCTAGGCTTCGTCGGGCCGTCCCCTCAGCCGTTCTCTATAAAGGGTCACTGAGCAGGTATTTTGTTGTTAATGCCGACCACAATGTGGCTTCAATACTACTAAGGGCCCCCAACGGTGTCAAGGACGGTCTGCGGACGCTCAGACTAGCCGAGAAGATGAGCTTGTACCTTTCCACTTGCGTGTGGGCGGTGGTTCCGGTTGCCAACTACTTGCCAGGTTGCCGGCGGTAGCCGAACCTGCGTGGGCTGTATTCAGCTTTTTTGGCGTTCCTGCTTGCTTGTGGCGCGACTTCCTTACGGTCTGATTCCAAATCCACCTCACGTATCAAGTCGTGAAACTCGGTAATAATGCGGCGCACTTCACGGTCATTCTTGTCAATGAGCTCTTTCATATACGCCTCACCATCGGCAGCTTCTTTGCGAGTGTCCACTACGTCGAACCAGACAAGACTTGGATGCTTGCCCGCAGTGCTCCTCGTTTTCCCGTCGCGGTGTTCACTCATCCGTTCCCGAAGCTCACGAGTATGCCCCGCATAGAACTTTCCGCCGTCCAATTTCAAGATGTAGATGAAAAAAACATCACCTTCTTCGTCCCCGGTTTCCCACTGGGGATTGTATTCCGGCTCGTATCTCCCTGCGCGACTGCTGCTTTGATTCCCGCTTGCGGCGTTGCAGTTGCGACACAACGGATAGTTTGGATCCTTGTATTGTCCGCATCTGGGACACTCGTCAATTTCACCGTTCTCTTTGGCTCCGTTATGAGACCGACACAACTTGTACCACGACGCGATACGCTCATCGCAGTCCTGATAAGCACAGATGCCGCCTGATTGCTTGGTTGCCATATTCACTACTCTTCAATCTGTGATGACGGTTCCCGTGGGCCGAAATCATCTGGAAATGTTTCCATGACCGTAAGATGCTACCACAGCCCAAATACCACAAGCAAAATGGACCGGTTGTACTGCGGGACCACGTTTTTCGACGCGCCCGCAGCCGGGGTTGGTTGACAGCCACGAAGGCACGCCAACATAATACTCGGCGCATGCTCGGGAGATCGTTCCCGTAATTCGCAAATTGGGCGTATATCAGCCACAATGACCAGTCCAAACTTGGCGCCGCCAGCGGACGAATTCGGGCTGTTTACCGACCTCTACGAACTCACCATGTCGCAAGCCTATTTTGACCAGGGTATGTTTGCGCCCGCCACCTTCAGCCTGTCCGTCCGCAGCTACCCCGCCAACCGCGGCTGCCTGGTTTCCGCCGGCTTGGACGACGTGCTGGAATACCTGGCGCTTCTGAACTTCGGAGACCGGGCGGTGGACTACCTGAGGTCAACCGGCATCTTCGGCGGTGATTTTCTGGAATACTTGCGGGGCGTCCGGTTCACCGGCGATGTCCGGGCCATTCCGGAAGGGCGCCTCTTTTTCGTGGACGAACCGGTCCTGGAGGTCAGCGCCCCGATTATCGAAGCCCAGTTGGTGGAAACCTACGTCATCAACCAGGTCAACCTGCAGTCGACCCTGGCGACCAAAGCGGCCCGCTGCGTTTGGGCCGCCCAAGGCCGCGGCATCGCCGACTTTGCTTCCCGCCGGGCCCAGGGCACTGACGCCGCGATGAAGATGGCCCGGGCCAGCTATATTGCCGGGTTCCAGTCCAGCAGCAACGTACTGGCCGCCAGCCAATACGGGATTCCCCCGGCGGGCACCATGGCCCATTCGTTCATTTCAAGCTTTCCGTCGGAGATCGAGGCGTTCCGGGCCTACGCCGAGTCCTTCCCCACCCGCACGGTCCTCCTGCTGGACACCTATGACACCGTGGCCGGCGCTTGGAACGCCGTGGAAGTCGCCAAAGAGATGGAATCCAAGGGCCACCGATTGTTGGCTGTCCGGTTGGACTCCGGCGACTTCGATCAATTGAGCCGGCAGGTCCGGGGGGTTCTCGACTCTGTGGGACTCGATTACGTGAAAGTGCTGGTCAGCGGGGGACTCGACGAATACCAGTTGGAGTCCTTGGTGCGGGCGGGAGCCCCTGTCGACCTGTTCGGAGTCGGCACCAAGGCCGGAGTCTCGGAAGACGCCCCTTCGTCCGACATGGCCTACAAGCTGGTCTGCTTCGACCAACGCCCGGTGATGAAACTCAGCACCGGCAAGGTGTCCCTGCCAGGCTCCAAGCAAGTGTTCAGGATGCGGGACGAAGAGGGGAAGCTGTCCCGGGACGTTATCGGCCTGCAGGACGACGCGCCGGCCGGAGCGGAGCCAGTGATGGATGAAGTGATGCGACATGGAAGGCGCACCTCGCCGCAGCCCCCGCTGGAAGAAGTCCGTGAGCGGTTCCGGAAAGAGTTCGAGTCGCTGGAGCCACGCTTCAAGGCATTGAACAACCCACCGCGCTATCCCGTCTCCATCAGCCCGCGTTTGCGGAGACTTGCCGCCGCCGTAAAGGAAAAGGCCGTGTTGACGAACATTTCCGGCAATGGCTCTTAGCCTCGGGCCCGCCGCCCCAATCAGCTTAGAGAAGTGACTGCCCTATGAAGACCGCCGTTTGCATCAAATACGTTCCCGTCATCTCGCGTATGCAGTTCGACTACGAAGCCAAGACGATCGTCCGCGACGGCGTCCCCTCCGAGGTCAACCCCTTCGACCTGCTGGGGGTGGTCCGGGCTGCCGAGCTGAAGAGCGGTCCGGACGACGAAGTCGTGGTCTTGACCATGGGTCCGCCCGGCGCAGCCGAGGGCCTCACCGACTGCCTGGCCTTGGGCGCGGACCGGGCCGTGCTGGTCACCGACCGCGCACTGGCCGGTTCCGATACTCTGGCCACCTCCAGGGTCCTGGCCTTGGCGCTGGCCCGGGAACAGCCGGACCTGATCATCTGCGGGCGCAACAGCACCGACGGCGAGACCGGCCAAGTGGGGCCGGAGGTCGCCGAGCTTTTGGGGCTGCCCCACCTCAGCCACGTCCGCAAACTGGACCTGTCCGCCGACCGTCGGGGGGTCGTGGCTGAGCGTATCACCGACGAGGGGTTCCAGGTGCTGGAATGCCCTCTGCCTGCCGTGGTCTGCGTCACCGAGGGCGTGGCCCCGGAGCTCTACCCCAGCCAGGAGCAGATGGAGGGAGCCCAAAGCAAGCTCACGGACCAGGTCAGCGCCGCCGACCTGACCAGCGATACATCGCTCTTCGGCGCGGAAGGCTCGCCGACCTGGGTCAGCGAGATCCGGCTGGTGGAGCCCAACCGCTTGGGCGTACGCCTAGAGGACGCCGAGCCGGGAGATGCGGCAAAGCAGGTGGCCGCTTCCGTACGCGACCGCCTCGCGGAGCTGGCCCAGGCAGCGCCCGTCGACTCCCGGGCCGTGTTGCCTCGATTCTCGGACAGCCGGGAGCGCAGCGTTTGGGTAGTCGCGGAAACCACCAAAGACGGATTGGCCCATGTAACCCTGGAGATGCTGGGCAAGGCCCGGGAAATGACCGCCGTAACGCAGAGCGAGGTGGTTGCGGTAGTCATAGCCAGCGACGGAGAGTCCTTGGCGCAGACACTGGCCGACCGGGGAGCCGACCGTGTGCTAGTGCTGGACAACTCTTCATTGGGGCCGGTCTGCAGCCGGGCGGTGGGCCAGGCACTGGCCGCCGTCGTGGACAAAGAGCGGCCCTACGCAATCTTGTTCGCGTCCACCGCCGACGGCCGCGACCTGGCGGCGCGGTTGGCCGCCAAGCTGGAGTTGGGTCTGACCGGCGACGCCATCGACCTGGAGATCGATGACGAAGGCCGCCTGGTGCAGTTGAAACCCGCGCTGGGCGGAAACGTCGTGGCCCCGATCCTTTCCAAGACACTGCCCAACCTGGTCACGCTGCGGCCCGGACTGCTCACCCCGGCTGTCCCGGAACCAGGCGCGATAGCCTTGGTGGAGCAGGTCCCTGCCCTGCCCTTCGACGGGCCGGACGTGCGGTTGGTCAGCGAAGAAGTCCAGGAGGACCAGGAAGGACTGGAGTTGGCCCGGGCCCGGGTGGTGCTTGGGGTGGGTATGGGCGTCGGCGAAGACAACGTGGCCCGTGTCGTCGAGATGGCCCGCTCCATCAACGCCTCGGTGGCAATAACCCGCGATGTCTCGCATGAGGGATGGCTGCCGCAGCAGCTACAAGTCGGCATCAGCGGCCGTACCATCGCTCCCACGGTCTACGTGGCCGTGGGCATCCGCGGAGCTTTTAACCACACCGTCGGCCTGCAGCGGGCCGGAATCATCGTGGCGGTCAACCAGAGCCGCCGTGCCACCATCTTCCGTTCCGCCGATTTCGGCATCGTCGGCCCGTGGGAAGAGTTCCTGCCGCCCTTGATTGAAGAGCTGCGGCCCGTGCTGGCCGGCTTGTAGCTCGCCAAGCGCTAAACAGCCTGCTTTTTTGGGATGTTGACAAATCTGTTATTGATATTACCCTCCTAGCTGTCCTCCGCTTGAATGGACGCACATCACTGGCGGCGATCAGTAGGGTTCTGCTAATTCATCGAAGGCGCTTTGCCATGACATTCCAACGACGCCTTTGCATTATCGGGACCGGGCTAAGAAAGTTCGGAAAGCGCAGTAGTCTGGTTGCCATTCTGTTGTTATTCCTGGCATCGTGCAGTACGGCCCCTACTGATACATCGCCTCCAGGCCCCAACGTAACAGAACACGCCACCGATCTGCCCACCCCTGTAACTGTCGGAGATTACCCGGAGTGCGAGCCCGATCGAGAATCGATTAAGCAGTTTCAAAGGTTCGGGACTACGCCTCCACAACGCATGGAACTCGGTTTCCGCAGCGAAGAATCGGGTGCAGCTGTTTCCGTTCCTGCCGAATCTCTGCTGATTACAGGAGACCTTTCCATACTGGACGTGCAAGCCGTGGTGGTATACGACTTGTATGACCTGGAAGCTTTCGAGTCAAGTGTAGTAGATCCAGAAGGCTGTCCCGACGGCCTTACATTGCGATTCGCAGCCCAGGCGGCCCTCAGCGAGGTGGCGGGCCGGCGCGCAAGGTGGGACCTACTTGCCTGGGCACGTGTAGAAGTACAGCAAGCAGTTCATGGCCGGTTACAGGAAACCCTTGACCTGTATGACGCCGGGATCCGAGTTCGATCGGTGACTCTGTACCAGGTGCTAGTGGCTGAAGAGCTGCGTTCGACATTCAACGGCGTGCTACGAGCAAGGCAGGACAAAGCCGCCGCCATCAATCAGGCCAGGAGCTATGAAACGACGGCCCCGGTGCAGGCCCGATTAGAGGCCCAGGGAATTATTGAGTCCGCCGAGACAACCAGGGATGTGCGCCGGGGCCGCGCCGAGGAAGACGTGAGCCGATTCGTTTCAGTCTTAAAGCAATACGACCAAGAGGAGGGCGCTGCTCTCAAGGAGCTTTACCTTCAAGCCATTGAGGAGATTCTCCCAGGTGTCGCAGAGTTCATAGTTGCGGCGGCGCAGTCCAAGAATTCGGGCGGAGATAGCCTTGGCGCTTCCTCACAATACTTCAGTATGGTCGCGCCAAATTCTGTGATGGGCGAGTACTCCAGCTCCGGGGGGATTCCCTCCTTCTCCACGACCGACGCCGGGGCGCACTGGGCCCTTGGCTCGACAAGTCCCCAGAAGCTCTCGGATGGCCGTCTTTTCTTCGTCGATGGTGCCCCCGTTACGCTACTGGACATGGATCTACAAGCCTTGGTGGTCCATGCCTACGCCGTTGCCCGGACTGTCGAACCGGCGGAAATCGCAGACATGGTCAGCGTAGTATCGGGCATCATCAACAGCGCCCTGAGCGATGAAATCGCCCAACGGAGTAGCCACGAGGTGATTGGAGCCGGGGTCATTCTTGATCAGGAGGGCGCCCCGGTCTTCAACGAAGATGGCAACGTTATGGTCCAATCTACCGATAGCCGGTCTGAGATAGTCGGTCAGGTGCTGAGTCGGGTGAATGCGTCGGTTAACGAGGCCGGCTTAGGCATTGAAGTGGTTGACCTGCGGCTGAAAAATATCGCGTTTCCTGAGCAGGTAAAGGGCCGAATTTTCGAGCGTATGAGAGGTGAGCGAGAAAAAATTAGCAGAAGAATCCATGCTGAGGGCGAACAGCTGGCAGCCGCGATCCGTGCTGATGCCGACCGGCAGAGTGCGATTATCCTGGCGGAGGCCGAGGAGGAAGCGAAGGCGATAACCGGCGAAGGCGATATTGCGATTATCAACGGAATCCTGGAGGCCTTAACCCGGGACCCGGAGCTCTTGGTCTACGAGAAAGCTATTCAGGCCTACAAAGTCGCCAGGGGCCTGAATAATTGACACCGGAAATTCCCGATTATAAGCCCACAACGAATCTGCGACTGAGTCCTGCGGCCCAGCAGAGCAATCGCACCTGAATTCGTGAGTGCCGAATCCAAAGCCTTTTCATTCTACCCCTCCCGCGGCCCTACCTTGGCCTTGGCCACGAAAATCAATATGTAGGGGCGGCCCTTGTGGCCGCCCCTCCCCGCATGAAAAGGCCCTGACACTTGCCCGTTCCCAATCCTTGAAGCCACACCCTACCATGGTACCTGTCCGGCGCGGCGTCCCGCCCTTCATCCTGAGCGGACCGGGCGAACAAACCCCGGCCGCATCACCGAAGCGGCGCGGCATCCGTGGCATCCGGCATCCTTGGCATCCGGCATCCTTGGCATCCAATGACCAAAATTCGCGCCTAAAACGGACAGTCCCAGCCCCCGTCATTCCGGGAATCCACCACCGGGGCAATATGGCACGAAATGGCACGAAAAATAAAAATTTCGGCTCACCCATCGTCAAGTAAACTTCATGAGGTGAACCCCATATGTATACCCTGAGCGCCCTGAGAGCCCGCGTCCGCGCCGTCCAACGAAAATTGGCCCCCCAACTCGCCCTCCTCCGGCTCCGCCGGTTGGCCGGGGAGCATTGCCTCCAATCATCTGCGGCCCGCGCCGACCGCCACCCCCTCCCGGGTCCCATGCGTTCATCCGCCGGGTAGCCTCCGCCGGCTTCCGGCTCCCCACCTTCATGGCAGTCCACAAATACCTGGAGCGGTGCCGCGCCAACAACCCCCTCCCCGACCGCGAAGACCTCCTTCACGTCCTCATCCCCTGGTCCCGGGACTATCCCGTTCCCAGGTTCTGCTAGAGACGAAACAGTCCCAATGAAACAATCACAGAAATCATCCAAATCAAACGAATCACAGTTCAAGACAACGGCCCGACAGCATTCGCCCACGGCGAAGAATGAAAAGGCCCTGGTAGCCCGCCTCCGTCTCTTGACACTAATCACGGCGGCAGGCATTCTATCCCCAACTGCGTAACCTGAGAGGCGCCGCATGGACTTTGGATACACCCCGGAGCAGGAAACTCTGCGGAGAGAGTTGCAGGAATTCATCGCCGAACACGTCACTCAGGACGTGCTCGATGAATTGGAAAGCGGCGAAGAAGGCGGGCGCGGCGTCCACTACCGGGAGCTGGTCAGGAAGGTCGCAGAGCGCAACTGGATCGGCATTAGCTGGCCCGAAGAGTACGGCGGACAGGGCGGCAGCCGCATAGAACAATACATTGTGGAGGAAGAGTTCGCCCGGCTCGGCGTAGCCGTCGGCGGGGCCGGCAGCGGAGCACCGGCGATACTGGCCGCCGGCACCGAGGAGCAGAAGCAGCACTTCATTCCGGGCCTCATCAGCGGCGAGATCATATTCGCCTTGGGCTTCACCGAGCCACAGGCCGGGGCCGACCTTGCCGGGCTGCAGTGCCGCGCCGTGCGGGACGGCGACGAGTATGTCATCAACGGACAGAAGATGTACACGTCGGCAGCCCATTACGCCACCCACCTCTACCTGATGGCCCGCACCGACCCCGATGCGCCGCGCCACCGCGGCATTTCGATTTTCCTGGTGCCCATGGACACCCCCGGCATCACTGTGCGCCCGCTCTGGACCATCCAGAGCGACCCGCCCGCTCCGGTGGGAACGACCTACGGCATGGCCCGCACCAACGAGACCTTTTTCGAAGACGTACGGATCCCCGCCTCCTGTATGTTGGGCGAGGAAAACGCTGGCTGGTACGTGGGGGCCATGGGCCTGAACCTCGACCGTGTGGGGGCCAGCCGCTACCTGATCTCGGTGCGCCGTGACGAAGACATCGTGAACTGGGTCAAGGATAACGACTTCGGCGGCCACTCGCCGGCTGAAGACCCGGCGGTGCGCGACAAGCTGGCCGAGCTTTGGACCGAGGCCCAGGTGTGCCGGCTGATGACCATGCGCAGCATGTCGCTGGTCGAGCGGGGCGGCAACTTCACCTACGAAGGCGCGGCCGAGAAGGTCTGGGCCCCCGAACACGGCGTACACACGACCGAGGCTATCACCCAGATCCTGGGCCCCTACGCCCAGTTGCTCAGCAGCTCCGAAGAGGCCATTGAAGACGGCGTCTTCGCTCACAACGTGATGGGCGCGTTCCAGTCGGGCATCAACCATGGCAGCGTCCAGGTAATGCGGGACCAGATGGCCCGACGCGGCCTGGGAATGCCCCGAGGGTAAGCGGCCCTTCGGCAGAGGGGCACCGTCGTAGTGGCGTTTCCCGAAACGTCCCTGTGATTTAGAGATTCAGCGAAAAAAACGATGGACATACTTCCTTCCGAAGAAGAACAGATGCTCAAAAACGTGGCCCGTGAGGTCCTGGAGGCGGAGGTCTCCACGGCCATGGTCCGCGAGATGGAGCTGGACGACCTGGGCTACTCCGCCGACCTGTGGCGGCGGATGGCCAGCCTGGGCTGGTTGGGGCTGGCCATTCCCGAAACCTACGGCGGCCAAGGACTGCCATTGACTTACCTAGGTCTGATCATGGAGGAGTTGGGCCGGGTACTGGCCCCCGTTCCCTTGCACAGCACAATGGTGGCTGCTTTGACTATTGCCGAGGCCGGGAGCGAGGAGCAGAAACGGGAGATTCTCCCTGCGGTCTGCGGCGGCGGCATGGTCCTGACCTGGGCCGTTACCGAGCGCGACCCGCGGCTCGTTCCTGAAGCGATCGTGCAGCAGGCCGAACCCGACGGCGACGGTTGGGTCCTGAACGGCGAAAAGATGTTCGTCGAGAATTTCATCGTAGCTCGGAAATGCCTGCTTGCGGTGCGGACCGCTCCGGCTTCCGCCGAAAACGACGGCATATCGCTGTTCCTGATCGACCCCAACGGCGCCGGCGTTTCCCATACTCCTCTGGTCACCATCGCCAAGGACAAGCAGAGCCGGGTGAGCTTCAACGGCGTCCGGGTCACCAGGGACGACCTGGTGGGTGAACTGCACCACGGGTGGCCGATAGTCGAGTCCATGCTGGACCGGGCGACGGCCCTCCTGTGCTGCCAGATGGTGGGGGCAACCCGCAAAGACGCCGAGATGGCGACCGAATACGCCAAGAACCGCGTCGCCTTCGGGCGTCCCATCGGCTCCTTCCAGTCCATACAGCACCTCTGCGCCGACATGCTATTGCACGTCGACGGCGGCCAGTTGCTGACCTATGAGGCCCTGTGGAAGATGGACCAAGGGCTGCCCGCCAGCGTTGAAGTGTCCCAAGCCAAGGCTTTTTGCAACGAGAAGTGCGAGTCGGTGGTCCGTTCGTCCCAAGTGATCCACGGCGGAATCGGCTTCATGATGGAGTTCGACCTGCACCTGTGGTTCCGCCGGGTCTCGGCTTGGAGCATGCGTCTCGGCACCACCTTCGAACACCGGGCGAAAATCGCCAGCGCGCTGCTGGACAAGCCGGGCAAAGTACGCTTGGGTCTGCCACTGCCAAGTTAGGAATTACGGATTAAGAATTGGGAATTACGAATGAGTGTGACAATTACTGATTCGTAATTCTCAATTTCAAATAAATTGCCGGAGGTGGACCCATGGCCCGAGACCCCGTTTGCGGGATAGAAATCGACGAGGAGCAGGCCCGTGCCCAGACCTCGGTGACCCGTCACGGCGCCGCCGAGGTCGACCCACAGCAAGGCACCCGCATCTTCCACGACGGCAGTTGGATTTATTTCTGCGGTCTGGAGTGCCGCACCAAGTTCCTAGCCAGCCCGAACTCGTATGAATTGTGAATTTGGAGTGCGGAATGTTGAGTTCCGAGGCCCGGAACGGCAATTCCACACTTCAAACTCCCAATTCCGAATTCCCATAGGGGGTTATGATGCCTGACCCGATTACGCTGGACCCGAAGAAGACCGCCGTCATCCTGGTGGACATGATCAACGCTGTCGCCAAGGGCGACGGCCCTCCGTACAATCCGCCCGCCAACCGTCAAGCGGTCATCGACAACTTCGTCCGCCTCGTGGCCCATTGCCGCGAGGTAGGAACGCCGCTGATATTCATCACCACCCATCGCCGTCCGGATAACGCCGACGCGCCAAGGACCGTATCCGACATCGGCGGTGGCGGCGGCACCATGCTGGCGGGCACCCCGGCCGTCGAGGTCATTGACGAGCTCGCGCCACAGCCCGGCGACTACATCGTGGTGAAGCCCCGGTTCAGCGCCTTCTACGGCACCAACGTGGAGGGCATCCTCAAGGCCCTTGGCGCCGAGACCATCCTGGTCGGCGGCATCTCCACCCAGCGCAGCGTCGAAGGCACCGCCCGGGACGCCAAGAACCGCGACATGCAGTGCGTCGTCGTGAGCGACTGCTGTACCGCTGGCGAGGAAGACGTGCACGAGATGACCATCAAGCACGTGCTGCCCCTGCTGGTCCGGGTACGCAACACCGACGAGGTGATAGCGGCATTGTCCTGACTCTCCAAAAGAACGGGACACCCTAACTCTCTCAGAGGGACAGGGAACTTGATAGCCGGGAGGTAAACCGTCATGAGCGACGTCAAAACAGTCTTGGTAGGCACCATCGGACAAGGAATCATGCGCAGCGCCGACGGCGGCGAGTCTTGGCGGCGGGTCGGGATCGACGCCGGGATGCACTCCGACGCTCTGGTACGAACCTTGGGCAACCACCCCGGCCGGCCCGGCGTAGTGTTCGCCGGTACCGACAAGGGGTTGTACCGCAGTGAAGACGGCGGGCAGCAGTGGAAGCTGCTGGACACGGCCATGAGCGGTGCCTGCGTGTGGGCCCTGGCGATCGACTCGGCTGACCCCAACCTGATGTTCGCGGGTACCGGCACCCCCGACCCCGCCGGAGTATTTCGCTCCAGCGACGGCGGGCAGACCTGGGAACAGCGTCCCGTCGAAATCGCCAAGGAATGCCCCAACGTGGGTGTGCCCCGCGTGACCGGCATCGCCATCGACCCCCAGACTCACCGTGACGTCTGGGTGGGGTTGGAAGTAGACGGCCTGCGCCGGAGCTCGGACGCCGGCGATACTTGGGAGTCCATCAACGGCGCGATCCCCAATCCCGATGTGCACAACGTCGCCGTGGCCGCCGGCCCCCCGAAGACCGTCGTAGTGGTGGTGAACAACGACGTCTATACCAGCGCCGACAACGGCGCCAGTTGGGACCGGCTCGGCATCCGCGAGGTTTTTCCCCTCACCTATCCCCGGGGCATCATGGTGCAGCCGGACAACCCCAACGTGTTCTTCGTGACCATCGGCGACACCACTCCCGGGCAGACCGGCACCGTAATGCGCTCCAAAGACACCGGGAAGACCTGGGAAAACCTTGACCTTCCGGTCGAACCCAACACCGCCATGTGGACGGTCAACATCCAGACCGCCGACCCCAGTGTCGTGTTCGCCGGCAGCCGCTACGGCTACCTCTACCGCAGCGACGACGGCGGAGACTCCTGGAGCAAGCTCCGCCGCGAGTTCAGCGAAATCTCCAGCGTGATGTGGCTGCCGGAGTAGGGAGCAGCACAGGGTCCCGCATAGGCAGCAAAGCCCCGGCGTCTGCCGGGGCTTTCAGGTTTCGTACCGGGTTCTTCTTCGCGTCATGCGCCGACCGGCTCGCCGGATTCGAGTAAGAAATCCACCAACTTGCCCCCGTAATAGTGTCCCGCCGTTGGCGGTGGTAACGGTGTGCCGTCCCTATGTTCAAATTCGATTACTTCGTCAACGATGTCGCAAAGCTCGGCGAACACTGCCTTTTCGTCATCGCCATGGCAACATGCCCCGTCACCGAATAGCAGTCCGGCGGCGTATCCTATGTAGAGTTGGTCCTCGTCAGACCAAGCAACTATCTTGGCGTACCGTGCGCTGTCTTTCACTTCTTCGATTCCTCTATGGCGATTCGTATTCGCCGAACTTGGTAGTCGTTCGCATCGGCCCCCAAATTACCTGAGAGGGTAATAGTTCGGGGTACATTCGGGTGAACGAAATTGCGGTGGCTGCCACGCCCCCCTCGATTGTAGAATCCGGATCGTTCCAGTTCGGAGATTAACTCCCGTATCTTCGGCGGCACGAATACTTCCAGCTGTTTCTCGGCAGACTTAGCCTACTCGCTATGGTAGTTGATTCCCTTAGCGGTTGAAAGGTCGGCGGTAATGCCGGGCTAACTCCGAAGCGTAGCGTTGGCCCAGTGACGGGCCCTCGGCTTCGAGCCATTCCGTGAAGCGTGTCGGAGCGGTGGGTGGATCGGCCGAGACTAGAAGCCCCGCCATCAACCCGTCGAGTTCGTCCTTGGTCAGCACCACATCGCGGAC
Organism: Dehalococcoidia bacterium; assembly: GCA_965222595.1. Classification (GTDB taxonomy): domain Bacteria; phylum Chloroflexota; class Dehalococcoidia; order Lucifugimonadales; family UBA3495; genus VXOI01. The sequence continues at coordinate 67,560 of CBDCUJ010000011.1, forward strand.
GAGCCGGCCTGCTATCCGGGCCGCCAGCAGTGCCGCCGATGGCGGCGTGCGCACCAGCCGGGACCGGCTGCCGACGCGCCGGGCCAGCAACCGCACCATTTCCTCGAAGGTGAACGTTTCGGGGCCTACGGCGTCGATTGCAACATCGTCGACTCCCGTTCCGGCTTCTACCGCCAATCGCGCGACGTCGTCGACGAACACCGGCTGCACTGGGTAACCGCCACGGCCGGGGATGGGAAATAATGGGAACCGGCGCAGGAACCAAGCGATGTTGTTGATCAATATGTCTTCGGGACTGAACAGCACCGTAGGCCGGACGATGGCATAAGACAGCCCGGAGTCGCGGACAGCCATCTCCGCTAGCGCCTTGCCCCGAAAATAGGGAAGCGGCGAGTCTTGGGTCGCGTTGGTGATGCTGATATGGACAACCCGCCGCACTCCCGCCTTTACCGCGGCCCGGAGCAAAGCGCGGGAGTTTTCGACGGCGGTGTCATGAGTGACGCCGCGGCGGGCAAAGCGGACCCAGTAGGTGTTGTACAGGATATCGGCGCCTTCGAGGCTGGCGAACAACCCTGAGGGATCGCCGAAGTCCAGCGGCCGCGCCTCGACATCGTCGCCGAAGGGGCTGCGGGAGACCGGGGTCCGGGTAAGAGTTCTAACCCGACTGCCTTGCTCCAGCAAGCGCCGGGCGATGTACTTGCCGGTGTAACCGAAAGCCCCGGTGACCACGCTGAGCTTGTTTTGGTCCATTATCTCTGCGGCTGTTCGACAGGTTGTGGCACCGCCGTGACCACCGATCCTCCCGGCTGTTCTCTATCGAATCTGTCCCTGTCCTCTTCGGTGGAGTGACCGTATTCGATTAGACGGACGCACCTGTCGTTGTCAGTCCAAATGGTCCGGCCCCAGCTGCCCCCGGACGTTTGGGATTCTCCGGCTCCTCCCGAAAGGTGGATGCTCGTGCCGCAGCTTCCGTCTTCCGACCGGATGCCTGTAACGAGAGCCCGGCCCGGTTTGTCGAGAGTTACGTTCTCCCAACTGATGTCGCGAGGGTCGATTGCCTCTTGCTGCAAATCGTCTACGGTGATGGGCGCCAGGACTCTCTGCGTCACTGGCGGCTTGATCTCGATTGATGCGCCGTAGTCGGAGAAGTGGAGCGTTCGGTCGTGTTCGAGGTCCTCAGGCCACTCGAAACCGTAGATGGCCCGCTTGAAAAGGAAGTCGCTCCGCCCGATCCAGATCCCGACTCGGCTGTGCAGCCCGCTCTCCTCGTCCAAATGCGACGCCCGCAGATGAAAAACGCCCTCGCCTTCCAAAATCCGGTCAGGACCGAATTCCAACGCCTGCAATGATTCGGGCGGCAGCTCCAGCTCGTCCAACGGCGTCACATTCGGGTGGGAGTCAACTCTCCATTCCTCCGTCTCGGGGTCCCTGCGGTAGTTAGTCAGCCCGATAGAAATTTGCTCGGTACGAAAGGTGACCGGCTCGCCATGCGACGCCTGGTAGGTTACCTCTGTCGCGACTCTAAGCCGGTCGGGAGGCTGGTAAATGCCGGTCGAATCAGTGCGCGTAACGAAGACGGCGTCATCCTGGGTAAACTTTTGAATGTCGTTAATCTGGACCCGGTAGGAGTCCTGAGCGCCGCTGGTCTCGGCGGCCCGGAGCAAGACCTGCTGAGGCGTCAAGTGAGGAGCGTCCTCCGGCGGGCTGCTGACGGGACCGCAGGCAGCGAGGGCGATCAGGGCCGCCAAGACGATCGCGGATAGCAGTCGCTGCGAAGCCATCAGCCAACAATGGTCCGGCTCGCCGCCCCGGGTCGGACCAATCCTGGAGCCGCCCGAACGCCGCACGGGCGACACAGGCATCGAAGGATAAACGTGGCACGAAAAAGCCACCCGCTGGCACCGGCGGGTGGCTTTTTGTACGAGCAAGGCTGGGACCGTTACGGGGTGCCCGACTTCGGCATATCGGCCCGCGGCCGGTTGTCGTAGGGCTGCAACTTGACCTCGTGGAGGGCCGGGATCACCTCGGTGCCCAGCAGCTCTATGGAGCGCATGACGTCGCTGTGCTGCATCGCTCCTTCGTTACCGTAGATGTGAATGTAGCCGGGACTGAGGCGTTCGATGACCTCGGTCAGCTTCTCGGTGACGGTGTCCGGGCTGCCGACGATGATGTTGTTGACGCCACGCAATTGGTCGTAGCTAAGTCCCACGCCAAGTCCGCCGGCGCCGGCAACGTTGCCGGTGGGGCGCTGGGCCTTGATTGCTACCGAGGCCCTGGACTGGTAGCCTGGCGGGTCGTTGTGTTCCATCGGTCCGCGCTGGCGGTGCTCGATGGTCCACATGAACTCCCGGCCCAACTCGATGGCCTTCTCGTCGGTGTCCGCCACCAGGCACCGGAGCAGATAGCCGAAGTGCTCGGGGCCGGCCTGCCAGCCGTCTTCCTCGGCGGTGTCGATGTAGATCTGCTTCAGCCATTCGGTGGTGTCCACCAAGGCGCCCAGATTCATGTAGGGGTGCTTGTGCTTGGCGGCCCAGACCACGCTCTCGGGGCTGCCGGTGCCGGGGAACCAGATGTCGGGCCGCGGCTTCTGCATCGGCACCACCCACGGGTTGACCACCCGGTAGTGGTAGTACTGGCCTTCGTAACGGAAGGGGCCGGGCTCGGTCCAGCACTTGATGATCAGGTCGTGGGCTTCCTCGAACCGCGCCCGGTTCTCGGAGGGCTCGATGCCGCCTTGCAGGGTCTCCACGGCGGTGCCGCGGACGAAGCCGGAAATGATCCGGCCGCCGGAATAGCAGTCAAGCATCGCTATCTCTTCCGCCATGCGGATGGGGTCGTTGACCGCGATCACGTTGCCCAGGATCGCGATCTTCACCCGCTTGGTGAGCTTGGCGATGACGGCGGCGTCCAGGTTGACCGCCGGCTTCATGCACCAGTACGAGGCATGGTGCTCGTTGCTCATAATGCCGTCGAACCCCACCTCGTCGGCCAGAGCGTACTGTTCATGGTACTGGTTGTAGAGTATGGAGGCCTTATGGGGATCGAAATAGGTGTTGGGGAATCCCAATCGTCCCGAGTCGTATTTCTCCAGGTCCTCGTTGCCTACGTGTCCGTAAGCCTGCTCGGAAAACCAATATATCTCCGCTGTGTCTTTGGGCCGCGCCAGCTGATCGACCATACCACAAGACTCCCAGGTTCGATTTGAGCGAATTCTAGTGGGGATTATAGTCACCGCAGCGATTGCGGGCAACCGGCCGATCACCGTGTAACTGTTCAGACTTTGGGGGAGGGTTGGGCACAGACCAGGTCCAAGGCAGCAGCCCAACTCGGCCTCCAACGCAAGGCCGTATTTCCAGGTCCATGACGAGCACTCCATAAGGGGTTTGACGCAGGTTAGGCGGAATCGAGGCTGGAGTTTTTATTTTTTGAGCCATCCTGCGCCAAAGTGCGCCATTAAGGGGTTTGGCGGGCGATTCGGGATTGGGACAGGAGCGATTCTTCACAACAAATATGATAGGGGGCGGCGCCCGCAGACGGAAAGGGCAGGTTGTCAGTGAAGAGGGCCGTTGCCTGAACGTACCTGGATACCGGCTTTCACCGGTAAAACGGGCAGTAACGGGAACAACAGCCAGGCTCCGGCTCTATCACGCCTCGGGTATCACGGTATTGAAAGTAACTGTTCAGACTTCGGGGGATCTGCTTGACCAGCGGCACCGCCGACAGGGCAATTTAGCTTTGAGCAAGGCTGTATCCCCGTCCTCTGCGGGCATTCGTCCCCTCAACTCTGAACAGTTACTATTGAAACGCCGGGTTGTGGGCATCGGGCTTAAGGGGTAACATTTGGGCGTCGCTGTTATTCAGATTGCGACGAATCTAATCGCAGGCACGGAGGAAGAAAATGGCTCTAACATTGGCGGATGCAAACCGGATTATCGGCGCATCGCTCGCTGCGGCCAACGAGATAGGCGTAAAATTGAGCGTGGCGGTAGTTGACGGCGGAGGCCACCTGATTTCTTTCCAGCGGACGGAGGGGGCCATCCTGATCAGCGGCACGGCGGCTGTCGGCAAGGCGGTGGGCTCGGTGACGTTCGGCCGGGAAAGCGCCGAAATCGACGCCGGTTCGCCGGTGATGCAGGCGATCCTGGCCACCCAGGGAGGCCGCATCGTGCCGGCCCAGGGCGCGATTCCCATTTACCAGGGCGGCGACTTGGTTGGCGCCATCGGAGGCAGCGGCGGCACCGCCCAAGAAGACGAAGACTGCGTGAGGAAGGGCTTGCAAGCGCTGTAGCTCCAGCTCACCCAACAAGCCGACAAAGCCGCCCTCCCAAAGAATCACCGTGAGGGCGGCTTCACGTTACTTCGCCCAACCTCTCCGGCAGCCCGGCTAGCGGTTGTAATCAGTCAGGTCGGCTACTGCATCGTAGTCGGCCCTGTGAAGCCAATGGCACCAGATGTTCGAAACGCTTATAGATAGCCGTCGGTTGCTATCCGGACCGCGCCAAGCCACTACCGCCACATGACGAATACCCACGTATCGGTTTCGCGTGAACTCAAGCGCAGGTAGCAAGTCCGTATCCGTGGACATTATCAACCCGATTTCATACGCACGATCGACTGCCATAGCGACGAAGTCGACCGCCAAGGCGGTGTCTATGCGTTTTGCGCTGGCCAGTCGGATGGATACCTGAGTTGCCGGTGAATGACAGTCACGCCGTCCGATTGCCACTTGGCGCATTGTTTCATGTGGGCTGCGTACGTTCGGGGCTGTTTCTCAGGGTCCGGACGCCCGGTATATGCCCGGACATCACTCAGAGCAGATACTGCCCCGTTCGGACCGCCTCGTGACTCTATGAGTTCTCCCAGCTTCGCTGGATCGAATTGTCCATTGACCGAAGGGCCATCGTTACGGAAGAAGCTCTCCTTGGCGCCTCTGTAGGCGTTCTGGGCATCGATAAACAGCGCCAGTTTCAATGGACCGCTCACAAACGGATTTGGAAGCAACGGAAAATAATAAACCCCGTCAATCAGCTTGCCGCATGGACAAACGGACGACGGGGAACATTGGATACGACGTACTATCCCCGCACCGAGTTGTCAACAGTTTGACTATTTTTGTAACTGTTCAGAGTAGATGAGTGTCCCCTCCTCTGCGGACGGGGGAGGGTTAGGGTGGGGGAGTTCCAACGCCAACCTCCCCCCTTCCTAACCTTCCCCCCAGTGCGCCGGGGGGAAGGGACACTCATCAAGTCTGAACACTTACCTACTTTTAGCTACCTTTCAGCGCGTGATTGCTATTATCGGCCATGCAATAGATAGCGCTCCTACCCGGCCGCCAGCAGCTGCACCACCCCCGCCTCCACCGCCTTCCCTTCCTTCGACTCCCGCAGCCACTTCCGCAACTCCCGCCGCGCAACCGTCACCGTAACCTTGTCCCGTTGCTCTCGTAGTTGCTCCAACTGAAGCGCCGCACCCTGGGCCGCCGCCTCGCCGGCCTTGGCGATGGCAACGTGCCGCCGGTTGCCGGGATCGAACTCCGGGATGGGCAGCTTCCACAGGTGCTTTTGCAGGTGGCGGGCGCCGAATTGGCCTTTGGCCATCAGCGGGGTTACTGCCTCGTACAGGGCTTGGCTGTTGATGATGGCCAGCAGGTAGTTGGCTTCCTGTATGTCTTTACAGGTAATCCAGTACAGAGTGTAGTCAACCACGGCGTCATCGTCTTCAAGAAGCGCCGCCGTAGGGGTACCTGATTGGTTATAAAGAACCCGAATGGGTCGATAATCTGGATTCTGTTTCCATTCCAATTGTGCTGACAGTTTATGAAGATAGTCTAACTGCTCGAATAAGTTTAGTATATTGACGGGTTGTTTGTGTGTATCCCAAAGACCGCTGATAGTACGCCATCGGTCCCGCATTCGCCGTTCTAATCCACTCAATCTGATGCCACCAACCCCGTTGGCATCGACAGGTATCTCGAAGTCAGCCTGTTTCATTGGGAGGATCGCTTTTAGAGGATCAAGGGTTGCGTAAGGGACCAATGTTTCGCCCAAATGAACATCGAATATATGCGGCGACTCGATGGTCTGGCCGTTAATGGCTGCCAGGTCGAGACTGCGCCACGGTTCTTTGCTTTGAGAACCACGCTGAGGGTTTACTGTGACGGTCTGGCCGGCTTGGATGATGGCGGTATTTTCGGTTTGGGTTACGATGAATAAACCACGTGGGAATACTGTCGCGCCATTTCGCGTATGTCCATCGTATACGGACTCCCCGACTACCGACGTATCCGTTATCCCGACGCTCTCCCGCGTCACATCCTCCGCGCCCACCTTGCCGCGCCAACGTTCGACGTTGCCGGACAAGGGGACGGCTGGTCTGACCACGCCCGCCCGTTGAGCGAATATCACCGAGGCTGGGACCGGGAAGAAATCGTTGGGCTCCAGTCGCTCCAGGTCCCATGCCGTTTTCACGCTGAAGTCGGCCGCCAGTGTCGTTCCTCCCGGGCGAACCCGCCACCGGCCGGTGCGCCATTTGGCGTATTGGCCTGTCTGGAGGGCGCTGTGAGGCATGACCATGCCGATGAGGCCGCCGTCCTTCAGGTACAGGTCCATGCTGCGGGTGAAGAACAGCCCGGCCACGTCCTGGTGGGTGGCGTACCTTCCCCCCTGCCAGATTCCGTACCGCTCTTTGCTCTGCCGCTCCAACTCAGCTCGCAGGATGCTGGCGGTCTGGTTGTAGTTTATCCACGGCGGGTTGCCGATGATTATGTCAACCTTGCGCCGGGCCAGCGCCACCGGGCGTACCAGGTTGCGAGTGTAGTAGGCCCAGATGTGGTCGCGCCCTTCCGAGTGCAGCATTTGCAGCGTGGCGATCGTACCGGCCAGGGTCTCCCGCTCCGCCGGGTCGTTGATGTGATTGTCATCCAAGGCCAGGATGGGGTCCTCTCTGTTTTCGATGTACGAGGCGATATCACTCATCAGCGAGTCGAAGTCGTTGGCGCGCTCCACCAAGCTCATGGGTAAGACCAGTTCCAAGACTTCGACTGGGGCGGCGACAGCCGCGGGCCGGTCCTCTTCCCGCTGCCGGTCAACCTGGATGGTCACCACGTCTCCGGCAAACATCTCCCCGGATTGCAGCCGCAGTTGCAGCGCGTCGCCCAAGTAGATAGGCACCGAGACCGGGGCGTCGAACCCGGACTGTATGACGGCGTCTATGGCCGGGCGTGCGGCCAGCGCCCACGCGGCCCTCGCCAAGTGCACCGCCACTGGATGGACGTCTATGCCGGCCACCGACTCCATCAGCCGGTCCAAGGTCTGCTTGGGATGTTGCCCGCTGCCCTTGGCGGCCTCGATGAAGTGGGTCACCGCCTCTGCCACGAAGGTGCCGGAGCCGCAGGCCGGGTCCAGCACCCGCTGGTTCACCGGATCGGTCACCAGTTCCCGCACCATCGCCCGTGCCAGCCAGTCCGGGGTGTAGTACTCGCCGAGGGTGCGCCGCTCCTCCGGCGGGATGACCGTCTCGTAGAGCGCCGCCGCTATGTCCGCCGGGGCGTCCCGCCAGTCGAACTTGGCGATACGCCGGGCCAGCGCCCGTATGGACGGCAACCCGCCGACTTCCGCAGGCCACGCGAAGAAGTCCGACTCCACGATTCCTTGGAGTCCGGTGGCGTTCCAGAAAGCGCGGCCGTGCAGCAGGTCGGCGGGGTCCCTCGCCGCCACCTGCTGGATGTCGATACCAAAGGAGGCCTGCACCACCATGCCGATGACCATACTCAAGTAGGTGTGCCGGACGAACAGGTCGTCCAGTTGCTCCGGCGAACTGGCGACCTCACCCAAGGCCGCCCGCAGCAGGTCGAACCACAGTTGCCGCTTTACCTTGATCGTCTCGTGGTGGGACGTCTCGTCGAAAAGCCCCCTAAGCGCGGCGATGTCCCGCTCGTACAGCGGGCTGTTGGGGCCCAGGTGCTTTTCGATGTTGGCGCGGCTGGGCGGGATGCCGTCCAACGAGACCAGGGCCTCGTCGCGCAGCCACTCGAAAAGCGGAAGCCAGCCTTGAGCATCCTGCAACGTGAAGGCGTAGGGCCGGACGCTCTTGACGGCCCCCGCGCCCGGCCACCGCAGCAGCCAGTGCTTGCCGTCAGTCAGTATGCCAGTGCGCAGGCCCTTGCCGTCCGTCCGGGACTGGGCCAGATAATCGTCCAGTTGCCGGATGAATATCGGGTTGGGGTCCAGCCCGCCGGTGGTGCCGACCCTCCGCTTCATTTCGACGAAGGTGTCGAGCGCGGTCAGGTCCACGGCGCTGCGGGAAGTGTCCGACGGCGGATTTTCCTCGTTCATTTCGTCGCTCCGGGCCAAGCCGGTGTGGATGAGAAAGTCCCTCACCGCGCTGGTGATGTTGGCCTCCGGCTCGCCGATATCATGCCGCCGCAATATTTCCGCCGCACTGGCGGAGTACTTCGGGTCATGATCGTCAAGGTGTGTGGTCATGGTTGTCACATTGTAAACGGAAGGCGTTGACGCAAAAAGGGGCAGGCACAAGGCCTGCCCCTTCCCAGAGGCCTCGAGGGTTCCGGGTTAGTTGGGGGTTACCGCCAGGGCGCGGATTTCGCCGAATTCTTTCTTCAGCTTGGGCCAGGTGTCGCCGCCGTCCTCGCTGACGTAGACGTAGCCGAACAGGCTGGCTGCGGCGACCACGTTGGGCATCTCCGGGTTGTTGGCCAGCCAGTAGACCACCGAGTTCGGTTCCACCGGCAGATTGGCCGAGTCCCAGGTCGCGCCGCCGTCCTTGGTCACTTGGATCGCGCCGGTGACGCCGGGAATGAAGTCGCCGTTGCCCACGAACATCGTGTCGGGGTTGTCGGCCTTGATCAGCATCCCGCGGCAATAAGAGCGGGCGTCGTTCTCATTGAACTTCGGGAAGTAATGATAGTCCCAGCTCTCACCCTCGTCGTTGCTGCTGGCGATGCCGAAGGGGCTGGTGCAGTAGACCGCCGGGTCGCCGCTAGTCCGCAGGGCCATGCCGTGGATGTCGCCTTGGAACGGGTCGGGGCCCAGGTCGGGCAAATGCACCCAGTTGTCGCCGCCGTCCAGGCTCTTGTAGACCCCGTCGACCTCAATGCCGGCCCAGACGGTGCGGCTGTCGCGCGGGTCGACGATGATGTTGGTGGTGCGCGGCGTACCGATGGGGCACTCCATGTTGACGCCCATCGACAGCTTGTCCCAACTCTTGCCGCCGTCCCGCGACCGGAAGCCCTCGGGCCGGGTGCCGGCGAAGATGGTGTTGGTGTTCGACGGGTCGATGCCTACCGACCAGACCTGCAGGTCGCCGGTGGGAGCCTCAATGCTTTCCCAGCTAAGGCCGTTGTCGTCGCTGCGGAACAAGCCAAGCCCGTCGGAGCCGGCCAGGATGCGGTGGGCGTCGCCCGGATAGGCCTGCAGAGCGCGAACGTTGCCCTCGGTGGGAATCGGGTTCCTGATCTTGGTCCAAGACTCGCCGCTGTCAGAGCTTATGTTAAGTCCTTGGCCTACCGTGCCAACGAATATCGAGTAGCCATTCGCCATGACGTGCCTCCTTAATATGGGGAATTGGCGCCTGTTTGCGGATATGCCGCTATGATAACGGCACAGTGCCGAAAACGCCAGAAATCGATGTCTGGCCTGAATCAGGATTCACCGGAGTTCGGGATTTGACGGCATTATTTCAAAACGTGGTAATCCAATAATCCAGATAATCCAGATTCGGATGGAAAGTTGACACTCACAATTTGCTGCTTCACAATCGATCGCAATCACTCCACGATTGGAGGTAGTCCGATGGTCCAAACAGCCGCATACACTGTGGAAGCTTTTGTAGCCGACGTGAACGAAATCTTCGCTTCGACCAAAGACGCCCTCGCGCAGGCGCAGGGCGTAGCCGATCATATGGAGACGCTCCTCGCCGAGCCTGACTGGCTGGGACAGGCTATCGAGTTGCCGAGGAAGAGGGGTACGGCCGGTTTACGATCCATCTGGACGAGGACTCGGGGCACCCCGGCAACGGCTGGTGGTTGATGGCCTCGGTGCAGAAGCCCGGCCAAGACAACCTGCCCCACGACCACGGCGCCGCCTGGGTGGTCTATGGCGTCTACCAAGGCGCAATCCGGCAACGGAAGTGGCGGTGGTACTACCCCGGCGAGGGCGTGGACCGTCCGCGGATTAAGGAGACTGGAAGCTTCCTCCAAAAGGACGGAGCGGTGGCGTTCTTCTTGCCTGGGGAGATACACGACACCCTGAACGTCGAAGAAGGCCGCTCCTTGGTGATCCGGCTGGAGTCCCAGAAGCTGGATCGCATCGTCCGCTACCAGTACAACCCGGAGGAGCGTACCGTCAAGGTGATGGACCGCTGACCGGCGGCGCGCTCCCGACGCAAGAACACCGAAGCCCCCCGGCAACCGCTGGGGGGCTTTCCTTTGATGGCCCCCATTGCCTGATATAATTTTGGGGCAGCAAGCCTTTTGGAGCGAAAACCAGATGCTCGAGGATTCATCTCCCCAGAAATACGCGGAACTAAGTCAACGCCTGATCCAGCAAGCAGAGCGCGAGTTGCAATCGGGCGACCTGATGCAGGCCTCGGAGAAGATTTGGGGCTCGGTTGCCCACGCCGTCAAAGCCGTCGCGGCCCAGCGGGGTTGGAACCATATCAACCACGCCCGGCTCTGGGATATCTCCGGTCAGATTGCCGACGAACAAAACCGGCCTGACCTGCGAATCAAGTTCAGGAGCGCTGACTCAATGCACATCAATTTCTACGAAAACCGGATGGGGGAAAGCGAAGTGCGGGATGGTCTGGAAAGCGCTAAAGGTTACGTTAACGAGCTCGAAGCGGTGCTGGCCAGCCCGCCGCCAGTGTTCGACCCCCAGACCCAAGAGCAGACGTCCCGACTGCAGAGGCTCACCGGGACCTAAAAAGCCGATTTCACCCCGCCGCGATCCCCTCTCGCAGTTCCTCGGTCGCACGCAGGTCCAACTCTCCCGTCGTCGGGTCGATCACCACGCCATATTCCTCCCGCACATAACCTATGGTCAGCTTCTCTTGCTGCACGTCTTCCAGGACTGCGTGGGGGTCGCGGTCGAGGGGGTTGCCGTAGCCTCCGGCGCCTGCCTGGACTACTCGGTAGAGATCGCCTTTTTTGAGGGTCATCAGGTGCTTGCCGGGGAGCTCTTGCTCGTCGGGGGCGCCGGGGTTCAGGAGGTTTTGGGTGGGGGTGCCGGGCTTGCCGCCCTCGACGCCCCAAGGGCGGAAGTTGGTGCGGTCGGAGCGGAGCTGGAAGGTGGCCTCGTCGGCCAGTAGCCGGAACTCCCGGACCATGCCCAGCCCGCCGCGGAACTTGCCAGCGCCACCGGTGTCGGGAACCAGGCCGTAACGTTCCACCAACAGGGGCTGGTCGGCCTCGATGCTCTCGATGGGCGTGTTGGCCATGTTCAAGACCGGCGACGCCAAGCCGTCGGCCCCGTCGATGCTGGGCCCGCCGCCCCGGGGACCGTCGTTGTTGAACTCCAGATACACCCACGCCTTGCGGTTGGAGTGGTAGCCGCCGAACGACAGGCCGATCTCCCCGCCGCCCCAAGCCGCCGGGACTCGGCCGGGCAACGCTTGGGCCATCGCGCCGAACAGGGCATGGCAGATTCGGAACCCGGCCAAGCCCCGGGCCGCCACCGGCGCCGGGTGCTGGGGGTTTACGAAGCAGCCTTCGGGAGCGGTGATGTTGAAGGGCCGGAAGAACCCGCTGTTGGACTGGATCGCAGGGTCGATCAGGCACTTCATCACGGCGTAGACGTTGGACTTGGTGTAGGCGAAGTTGGGGTTGATGGACCCTTTGGCCTGCGGAGAGGTGCCGTCGAAATCGACAAAACATTCGTCGCCGTCGATCCTGACGTTAACGTGGATGTCGATGGACTGAGGGTCGATGCCGTCGTTATCTATGTGGTCGACGAACTGCCATTCGCCGTGGGGCAGCGAGGAGATTTCGGCGCGGGTCAACGCCTCGGTGGTGTCGAGGATGTCGGTCATGTAGCTTTTGAGCTCTTCGAGACCGTACTCGTCCACCAGCCGCAGGAGGTCACGCTCGCCGAAGCCCACCGCCGCCAACAGGGCCTGAACGTCGCCCAGCACCTTTTCCGGCACGCGGACGTTCTTTTCCAGGATGCGCCAGACCGCCCGGTTCAACTCACCGCGTTCGAAGAGCTTGAGGGGCGGCAGTATGAGCCCTTCCTGGTAGATTTCGGTATTGTCGCAAGCGTTCCCTCCGGCCACCCGCCCGCCGATGTCGGTCTGGTGGCCGATGCAGCAACTCCAGCCGATCAGAACGTCGTTGACGAAGATGGGCTTGAACAGGAATATGTCAGGCAGGTGGCTCGCCCCCTCGTAGGGGTCGTTGTTGGCGAAGACGTCTCCAGGCCGCACGTCGTCGCCAAAAGCTTTCATCACCCCCTCCAAGGCCGGGGCCATGGAGCCCAGGTGGGGCGGCAGGGTGAGTCCTTGAGCAACCTGCTGGCCTTCCGCATTGAACAGGGAGGTCGCCGTGCTTGATGACCGCCGAGCGGGCCGTCCGCACCACGGTCAGCGCCATGGTGTCGGCGATGCTCATCAGGGCGTTCTTGATGATCTCGCGGGTCACCGGATCGGTCACCTGTTGCATCGGAATCTCCTCTGCGGATGAATCCGCCACACCGGCGGGGCGATGGCTGCATGGTGCCATAGCGACGGACACGGGCGCAAGGCAGAGGGGTGCGTCCCGTCGTTGCCGTAGATTTGACAGGGCATCAGTTGGGAATACAATCTCCTTGAGGATTGACGATCTGCCGGCCTGCGGCCGACTCTTGGATTGCCAGCTTTGAATTGAAGGAGGGCGAATAATGCCTGACCTCAGTCCTGAACAATGGAGCCACTACACGGCGAGAGTCAACGGGATCAACATTCATTACGTTATGGAGGGCGAGGGCGACCCGCTGGTGTTCCTCCACGGCTGGCCCGAGTTCTGGTATTCCTGGCGGCACCAGATACCCGAGTTCTCTCAACGTTACCGGGTAATCGTGCCGGACCTGCGGGGATTCGGCCATTCCGACAAGCCCTTCTACGGCTACGACACCCGCACCGCAGCCTCGGACGTCTACGAGTTGCTGCGGCAACTGGGCCACGGCCGTGTGCGCATCGTATCCCACGACATCGGCGCCCGGGTGGCTTTCCGGTTCGCCTTGGACCATGAGGAATCGGTGCAAAAAATCGCGTTTCTCGACGCCACCCCGCCCTACGAACAGCTCGGCCCGCAGGAGCCGTCGGTGGTCCGGGAACGGTGGCACTCCTACTTCCACCAGCAATTCGACCTGCCGGAAAAGCTGCTGGAAGGGCGGGAAGAAGTGTACCTGCGCCATATAATGCGGGACTGGACCATCAACAAGTACCCGTTGACCCAAGAGGTCATAGACGAGTACGTTCGGGTCTACTCCGCTCCGGGCGGGCTTCGGGGAGGGTTCAATTACTACCGGGCCGCCGCCTACCAAGACCCTGCCGACTGGCGGGCCGACGAAGGCCGACAACTGTCCATCCCTGCCCTGTTCCTCTACGGTACCCGCCGCGTGCGCACCGCCGAAGCCATGGGCGCCGGGCCGTTGGACGATGCTTGGCGGGGCGTGATCCCCGGCGTGCAGTCCAAGCACTTGGGCGACTACGGCCACTTCCTCCAATGGGAATGCCCTGAGGCCGTCAACGAAGCGTTGACTGAATTCCTCGGCGATTAACCTTGTAGGGGGCAACCCTGGTGGTTGCCGTGGCCCCGGTCCATGGTTGCGGGCGCCCACAAGGGGCGCCCCACGAGAGATTGACCACAGGAGGAAACGAAATGAGCACAATGACAGACCGAATCGCGTTGGTGCGCTCAGAAGCGGAACGGCTTAGCGACTACTTCCAGACGCTGTCCGCCGAGCAGTGGAGCACCCGGAGCGCCTGCGCCGCTTGGGAGAACCACGACGTGGTAGCCCATCTCTGCATGGCCGTAGACTTGTTTTCGTCCAACATCGGCCGCGCTGTCGGGGGCGACTCGACGCCGCCGGAGGGCGCTCCGCCCCCTGGCCCCGACGCGTTGGCCGCCCGGATGGCAGCCAACGCCCAGCGCGCCGTGGCCAACCGGCAGGAGCTGGGCGACAGATTGTTGCCGCACTTTGCGTCCCAGTGTGAAAGGTTGGGTGAGGCGCTTTCCGAGCTGAACTTCGAGGACTGGGACAAGCCGTGCTACCACCCGGCTGCGGTCATAAGCGTTGGCACCTACGTCGACCTGCGTCTCACCGAAATGGCGGTCCACGAATGGGACATCCGCTCCGGCCTCGAGCCCTCGCCTGAAGTCGCCCCTGACGTGCTGCCCGCCGTCTTTGACCTGCTGCCCAAGTTCGTAGTCGGGCGGCTCTACCGGCCCGGCGAATCAATCAATGGGGCCACATCATTCCGCTTCAATATTACCGGGGCGGTGTCCGGGTCCTTTGACATCACGGTAGGCGACGGCGACCCCCGGATCGGCCCGGCGGGCGACGGACCGGCCGCCGCCACATTCGGCTGCGATGCCAGCACCTTTGCGCTAGTGGTCTACGGCCGCATCGGCCTGCACGAAGCCATCGGCAGTGGCCAAGTCACGGCCGACGGCGACCCGGCGTTGATTGCCGCGTTTGCTAAATAGGGATTCGGTTCACGCAGAGGGCGCAGAGTTACTGCGGAGACGAGAGAGATGGTTTTAGGACTCTGCGTTCTCCGCGCCTCCTCTGCTCTCTCCGCGTTAAACATTGCCTGAGGAGAAAGAGACGATGAAGCTTTTAGTTATGTCCGGCGGGCGGCACCCTTACCATGAGTCAACACCGGTGTTGGAAGAGTTCCTGAAGGTGGGCGGCCATGAGGTGTCGGTCACCGAAGACGCTTCGGTCCTGACCGACGCGGCGGCGATGGGCGGGTACGACGCCCTGGTATTCAACACCCGCCGCGAGAACCTGCCTGATTTCGGTGAGTGGGCGCTCTCCTCGGCCGAACGGGAGGGCTTGAAACAGTACGTCGGCTCCGGCAAGGGGTTCGTCTGCATTCACATCGCGGGGTGCGTTTCCGCCGATTGGCCGGAGTACCACGAGATAACGGGCGGCGGCTGGATCACCGGTACCAGCTACCACCCGCCCTACGGGACGATGGCGGTCAAGGTCAGCGACGCTGGCCACAAAGGCGCTACGGGAGTCGCCAACTTCTCCACCGATGACGAGCTGTACATGAACGTCGCCTTCGACGAGTCAAACGACGTGTTCATCACTGCCAACGCCGATGACGGCACCTACCCCTTGGGCTGGACCCGCAGCTACGGCGACGGCAAAGTATTCGTACTCCTACTGGGCCACGACGGCCGCAGCTTCGAGACCCCGGAGTTCCAACGAATAGTGCTCAACGGCGTAGAATGGGCAACGGCGTAGTCGGTCACGGTGCATTTCCCTTGCCGTCTGGCGCGGACGGGTGAATTGTGGCCGGACAAGAGTTCAAAGTCCCCGTCGGTGAGGGCAGCATCTCGGCGCTTCGGACCGGACCGGAACCCGGGAGCGGCGACTGCTTCATCTACGCTCCCGGCGCAGGCTCAAACCTAAACGACGGGTTCGGCAAGTATCTGGCGGGGCGGTTGGCGGAGTCAGGCTCGACGTGTGTCCGGTTCCAGTTTCCGTACATGGAGGCCGGCCGTCGCGGTCCCGACTCGCCGCGGGTGTTGGAGGAGGCTTGGCGGCAGGTGATAGGGACCGTTGCCTCCGACGCATCCAGAATTGTGGCCGGCGGCCGGTCAATGGGTGGACGCTACGCCTCGATGGTTGCGGCGAAGGGGGCGGCGGTGGATGCTTTGGCCCTGTTCGCCTACCCGCTGCATCCGCCAGGAAACCCGGAGCGGCCCCGCGACGGGCACTTCCCCAACATCCTCGTGCCGACGTTCTTCTGCTCCGGCACCCGCGACTCATTCGGGACGCCCGAGGAGTTGCGGGCAGCAGCGGCCGAGGTCCCCGACGTTAGCCTGCACTTCCTGGAAGGCGCGGACCACGGGTTCGCCGTGCCCCGCTCAACCGGCCGCACCCGGGACGACGTATGGGCCGAGGCCGTCGAGGCGTTCTTGGGGTGGTGGCGGGAAAGTATCTCGAAATAAGTCATCTCCCAACGTGGGACACTGCAATGGGCCTACATATGGTGATTGCATTTTTGCAACACAATGATAACATTGTGTGGTGATCCCACAGTTTGATTCCGACGGACTTCTCCCACCGGGGATACATTGGGCCACTTGGCACGAAATAGCCGACCGGTTCGGGGGCAATCCTTGGAGATTGCGCTTGATCGACGGGCTCCGGGACGCTTTGGAAAGCCTAAAGACTGCGGGATGCCGACTCGCGTATATCAACGGTAGCTTCGTAACGAGCAAGCCGGTACCAAACGACTATGACGCCTGTTGGGAAGAGGATGGTGTCGACCCAATGGTACTGGACCCGGTGTTGTTGACCTTCGATCCTGGCAGAGCCACGCAGCGAGCGAAGTATATGGGGGAACTGTTCCCTGCTTCGTATATAGCGGATGCTAACGGTGTGTCGTACATCGAGTTCTTTCAAGCTGACAGGGAGAACCAAAGACAAAAGGGAATTATTGCCATAAACCTGAGAGGCTTCACATGATAAAGAACGAAAGGCAATACAGGGTCACCAAGTCCTATGCAGACAGGTTCGCGCACACTTTACAGAGCCTGAGAGACGGACAAGATGAGGAACGAGGTCTTCATCCTCTCATCCGCAAGGCCCAACAAGAAGCTATCAGCAGCCAACTCGTTGATCTGGAGAACGAACTTCGAGACTATGAGTCCTTGCAGCGTGGCGAGTATCGAGTTGATGAGCTTAAGGCGATCGATGAACTGCCGTCCGCGTTAATCAAAGCGCGGATATCCTTGGGACTGAGCCAGAAAGACTTGGCAAATCGGCTTGGATTAAAGGAGCAACAGATACAACGCTACGAAGCGACCGATTACGCCTCAGCCAGCCTGACTCGAATCAAAGAGGTCGTAGAAGCCCTCAATCAAGACCCGGCTAACCCCTCTCCAGAATGA
Source organism: Dehalococcoidia bacterium (assembly GCA_965222595.1). Classification (GTDB taxonomy): domain Bacteria; phylum Chloroflexota; class Dehalococcoidia; order Lucifugimonadales; family UBA3495; genus VXOI01. The sequence continues at coordinate 84,685 of CBDCUJ010000011.1, forward strand.
TGTTGCTAGCCTCGTCCACGGCGGCGGTCCAGCCGGGGGGCACTACTGTAGTGGAATCGTATTTTTCGATGATCAGCGGGCCGTTGACTGACTGGCCGGCGAGGCTGCCACGACTGACTACGGGGGTATCCGCCCAGCCGCGATTGGGACCGAAGTAGACGTTCCGGCTGGTTTGGGCGCCAGCGGAACCAGCGGCCAGCTCGAAGCGCTCCGGCATGCGGGATTGCTCCGACAAGCCTCTGGCAATCACACGCACGTTGACCAACTGGTAACCGGCGTCGGTGCTGTAGCCGAACGACTGCTCGTGTTCCAAGTCGAAGTCTTGGGCGACCGAGGTCAAGGAAGCGCGGGTGACCGGCCCGGGCGGGAAGGGGACTGTCAGGTCGGAGACCTGTCCCTCGTATTTCATGTCCACTTGAGTAATCACCTCGTGGTGCTGGTCGTCGAACCCCTCCAGGCGAAGTTGCCGGCGTCCTTCTTGCCACAGGCCCTCCAGCAATTTGGACAGGGCTTCCACGTCGATCTCGTCGAAGGTCTTGAAATAGGTCTGGACGAAGTGGTGCTCGACGTCGGCCACCAGCAGCCCGAAGGAGCTGAACACTCCCGGAAAGGGCGGCACCACCACCCGCGAGATGTCCAGCATTTCGGCCAGGCCTGCGGCATGGACCGGGCCGCCTCCGCCAAAGCAGACCAGGTCGAAACGCCGGGGGTCGCGTCCGCGCTCGCTGGACACGGCCCGGAGGGCGCGGCCCATGTTCGAATTGACCAAGGTGTGGATTCCGTGGGCCGCCGCCACTTCAGACAGGCCCAACGGCCGGGCCACGTGGTCGGCCACTGCCTGACGGGCCAGCTCGGCGTCGATCTCGAAATCGCCCGCCAACAGGTGTTGCGGGTTCAGGTAACCCAAGAGGACGTCGGCGTCGGTCACTGTGGCGTCCGGCCCGCCCAAGCGGTAGCAGGCTGGGCCGGGGAAGGCCCCGGAGCTTTGCGGCCCCACTCGCAACGACCCGCTGCGGTCGACGGTGGCGATGCTGCCCCCGCCCGCCCCCACTTCGGCCAGGTCGATGGCCGGCACGCGGAGGATGTGGCCGCTGCCCCGCAGCAACCGGTGGCCGACGCTGATTTCGCCGCCGACCTCGTATTCGGGGGCTTGCAGCATTTCCCCGTTCTCGATTATCGAAGCCTTGGCGGTGGTGCCGCCCATGTCCAGGGTCATCAGGTTGGACATGCCGAGCCGCCGCCCCAAATGGTAAGCCCCGACCACTCCGGCTGCCGGACCCGATTCGATGCAGTAGACGGGCCGCTCTTTGGCGATATCGGACGTTGCGAGTCCGCCATTGGACTGCATGACCGTGAGGGGAACGGTGACTCCCATATCGGTCAGGCCGCCGGTCAGCAGGGTCAGGTACCGTTCCACTACGGGACGAACGTAGCTGTTGATTACGGTGGTGCTGGTGCGTTCGTACTCCTTCATTTCCGGCAACAGGTCCGATGACAGCGTGAGAATGACGTCCGGCGCCCGCTCACGCAGCACTTGGGCGATGTATTGCTCGTGGTCCGGATTGGCGTAGGAATGGAGCAGGCAGACGGCTACAGACTCGACTCCGCTGTCCAGGACGGACTGCACCGCCCGGTCAACGTCGTCCACATCCAGCGGCCGCAAGACCTCGCCGCGGAAATTCAAGCGCTCGCCAACCTCGAGACGGAACTGTCGTTTGATAAGGGTTGGAGACTTTTCGTAATACAGATCGTAGAGGCGCGGTGTACGGTTGCGGCGGAACTCCAGGATGTCCCGGAACCCTTCAGTGGTAATCAGCGCGGTGTGGGCGCCCTTTTGCTCGATGATGGCGTTGGTGGCGACGGTAAAGCCGTGGCTGACCTCGGATACCGAGCCCGGAGCGGCGCCCAAATCCTCCAAGCCGTCCGCGATGCCGTCGAGCACCGCCCGGCTGTAGTCGTCGGGAGTGCTGGCCACCTTCCGGGCCAACACCCGGCCGTCGCCGCCCAAGAAAACGATGTCGGTGAAGGTCCCGCCAATATCCACGCCCACGCGGAATTCAGGCATGATAACTCCTTCTTTTCACCCCAAGGGACATGGAGACCAGAGGGGACCTCAATGCCCGGTGCACTTGCTCAGCCATTCGCGGCCGTTTCCTTGCCGAGGTAGTGGTCGATTCGGTAGACTTGGCGCTCGGCGAACACCGAGTGGACCAGGCGGTTGAGCTCCTTGGCGGTGTCCGAGTCGACGCCAAACGGTTTTTCCACTACCACACGGCGCCAACATCCGTTCTCCGCCTGATAGCCGGCCTCACCCATTCTGACGATGGCCGCTGGAAACAGGGAGGGGGCCAAGGCCAGGTAGTACAGGCGGTTGGCCGGTCTGCCCGGCGCTTCGACCTCGGCCAGAGTTCGCTCCAGCTCGGCGAGGCCGGCGGGCGCAGAGACGTCTCCGTAATAGCAATGGATCCGGCTGGCAAAATCCTCCCACACTTCGGGGGCGGGCGGGAAATGAGCCTCTTGGCCGAAACCCTCATAGAAGCAGGCGCGAAATTCCTGCTGGGTCATTTCGCTGCGGGCCATCCCGACTATCTGGACTTCCGGGCCGAGCCGTCCCTTGCTGTAGAGGTCGGCCAAGGCAGGGTCAAGCTTGTTTCTGGTGAGGTCGCCGGAAGACCCGAAAATAACAATGGTCGTAGTTTGGTCTGTCATTCCGCCGCTGCCCTCGGACAGGCTAATCGCCGCTGCGCCGGACGGCGTGGCCGCCGAACTGCTGGCGCAGCGCGGCCAGGAGCTTTGCCCCCAAGGGGCCGTTCTGGCGGGAGCGGAAACGCTGCTGGAGGGCCGCCGTGATGGCGGGAATGGGCACTGCGAGGTCCACTGATTCCTCTACCGTCCAGCGCCCCTCGCCCGAGTCCTCCACGTAGCCCTCCAAGTCATGCAGCGTCGGGTCTTCTTTCAGCGCGGCCGCGGCCAGGTCCAGCAGCCAGGAGCGGACAACGCTTCCGTAGCGCCAAGTGTCGGCGATGGCGGCCAGGTCCAGGCCGAAGTCCTCTTTTGCCGAGAGCAACTCGAACCCCTCGGCGTAAGCCTCCATCAGGGCGTACTCGACTCCGTTGTGCACCATCTTCACGAAGTGTCCCGCGCCGCTTGGACCGACGTGGCTGTAGCCCCGGTCCTCTGCCGGGGCCAATGTACGAAAGATAGGCTCCAAGCGTTTGACCGCTCGTTCGTCCCCGCCGACCATAAGGCAGTAGCCGCCGGCCAGCCCCCAGACGCCGCCGCTGGTACCGACGTCGATCAGGTCGATATTCCGCGAAGCCAGATCCCGGCCGCGGCGCATGGTGTCTTTGTAATTGGCGTTGCCGCCGTCCAACACGGTATCGCCCGGCGAGAGCAACGGGACGAGGTTGGCGATAGTATCCTCGGTGGGCTGTCCTTGGGGCACCATGACCCACACAGCCTTGGGCGGTTCCAACCGCCGGACGAGGTCTTCGAGAGACGACCCCGCCTCCGCGCCGAATCCGGCGCTGGCGGTTATGGCGGCGGGATCAAGGTCGTAAGTGACGACCCGGTGGCCGCCCAACACCAGCCGCTGGGCCATGTTGGCCCCCATCCTTCCGAGCCCGATTAGCCCCAATTCCACGGGCGATGCCTCCTATTGGCGATTGTCGAAGTGCGGCGCACCAGCTTCGGACCGGCAGCGAATCACAGCTCGTCCAGCAGGCGCAGCAACCCGTCGACAGGTTCGCCGCCCAGGTCAATGCGGGCGGTGCGGCGCCCAAGCTTGACCAGTGCCCGCAGGTCTCCGACGGCTTGGGCAGCCGCCACGGGCGCGAAGCCGTAGGGCCGGCCGGGGATGAGCAAATCGTCATGGGACATGGTCAGTTGCAGGAACAGGCCCGAAGGGCTACCGCCTTTGTGCAACTGTCCGGTGGAGTGGAGAAATCTGGGCCCGTATCCCACGGTTGTGGCGATACGGTGTCGCCGTATGACCCGCTGGCGCAGTTGGTCCAGAACATCGTCCGCTTCCGGCGTGATCGGAATGTAGGGCATGATCGCCAAGTAATAGCCGGGCTTGGACTGGGCCAGCAAGCCCGACAACGTGCCGGCCGGCAACGGTTCGGGCAGCCGGGCATCCCTTATGAAATCGGCCAGCAGCCTGTCGGTGATGTCCTTGCTCGACTGAACGTCCGGTTGGTCGAAGGGGTGGACGTCGAGGACGGCACCGGCGACGGCGGCGGCGAACTCCCACCGGAAGAACTCCGCCCCGAGGTCGTAACCGTCTTGCAGAACCAGACGTTCGACCGGATGGCCCGCCGCTTCCAGCCGGTCGACTGCCGCGTCCACGCCGGGGTCGGCATCGGAAGCGGCCCGCGAGTAAACGAACGACCGGTCGGCGGCGTAGACGTCAGGCGCAAGCAACGGCTCCCCGGCGATGGGGGTAATGCCTTTCCCGTCCTTGCCCAAGCTTTCGGCGATGAGCTGCTCCACCCAGAGGCCGAGGCTTCGGATAGAGGGCGGCTCGATTAAAGTTAGCTTGTCACGCCCCACGAGGGCATTCGCACTGATGAACGCGCCCAATTGGGCTCCCGGATTGGAGCCGATGTCCGCAGCCTGGCATCGTTTCCGCATGCTCAAGGCGCGGCCCAGCAACCCGGCAACGTCGATTCCGGCCAAGGCAGCGGGGACGAGCCCGAAGTATGACAAAACCGAGTAGCGTCCGCCGATGTCCGGATCGTTGAGAAACACCCGGCGAAACCCGGCCTGCTCACCAAGGACCTCCAAGGACGTCCCGGAGTCCGTGATGGCAACGAAGCTCCTGCCGACCTTGGCTTCGGGCAGGACCTCCTCCGCCACGCCGCGGAAATAGCGGTAGAGGGACAGCGTTTCAATGGTGCCGCCCGACTTGGATGAAACGAGGAACAGGGTCCGGGCCGGGTCAATGGTCCCGGTGACCGCCCTGACCTGCGCCGGGACCGTGGAGTCCAATACAATCAGTTCCGGATAGTCCGGTATGGGGGTGAAGGTCTTTCCGAGCGCCTCCGGGCCGAGGCTGCTGCCGCCCATGCCGAGCAGGACGACGTGCCGGTACCCCTCCCGCCGAATTTCGTCCGCGAACAGGGCAAGGTCGGGGACCTCGCCCTGCATGGCGCCGGCAATGTCCAGCCAGCCAAGGCGATTGGCAATCTCCCGAGAGTCGGGGCGCCACAGAGTGTGGTCTCGCTGCCAGATGCGCTGTATGACCTGCCGCTGGTTGAAGCCCGTTAACGGGTCGGAGGCCTCTCTCGTATCGCCGCCGGGCGGTAAACCGGCGGGGTCCCGGCTGACCGTACGGCATTCGGAGGCCAACCTGCTACCCACGGACCAAGCGGCGGGCTTCGTCCGCCACCCGTTCGGCGGTGAAGCCGAACCGCTCGAAGAGCACGCCTCCGGGGGCGGATGCGCCGTAGGTGGACATTCCGACAGATGCGCCGTCCAACCCCACATAGCGGGCCCATCCGTTGGTCGCGCCCGCCTCGACCGATAACCGGGTCCGGTTGCCGGGCGGCAGCACGTGGTCGCGGTACTCCCGGGGCTGGGCCTCGAACAGCTCCCACGAAGGCATGGAGACGACCCGGGCGTTGATCCCCTCGCTGGCGAGGACTGTGCCGGCCGCAAGCGCGATGTGCACCTCAGACCCGGTGGCTATGATAATCACTTGAGGAGAGTCGCCGGACTCCCAGAGCACGTAGGCGCCCTTCCTGACGCCCTCGGCCGGCCCCAACGTCTGCCGGTCCAACACCGGGAGGTTCTGGCGGGTAAGGGCGATGGCTGTGGGGCCGTCGTCCTTCTCCAGGGCTGCCTGCCAGGCCATTGCGGTCTCGGTGGCGTCGGCCGGGCGGAACACCGTCAAGCCCGGCATCTCGCGCAAGGACATCAGGTGCTCAATGGGTTGATGGGTCGGACCATCTTCGCCAAGGCCGATAGAGTCGTGGGTGTAAACGTAAATGACCCGCTGGCCCATCAAAGACGCCAGCCGCACGGACGGACGCATGTAGTCGGAGAAAATCAGGAACGTGGACGCGTACGGTATGACCCCTCCGTGGGCGGCCATTCCGTTGGCCACCGCTCCCATGCCGTGCTCCCGCACGCCGAAGTGGAGGTTCCGTCCGTCGAAATTACCTGGACCGATATGGCCCTCGCTGTTCAGAATGGTCAGGGTAGACGAAGCAAGGTCGGCCGACCCGCCGATCAAATTCGGCACCGCGCCGGCGATCGCGTTCATAACTCGGCCCGACGCCTCCCTGGTGGAGACGCTCCCGCCGTCGGTGAACAAACCTTCAATGCCGTCGGCCCAACCGGGTGACAATACTCCGCTCAGGGCCGCCTGGAGTTGCCGGGCTGCTTCGGGGTAGCTTTCCCGGTACCGTTCCACCGCCGCCTGCCAATCATCCTGGCATTGCCTTCCCCGCTCCCTCGCCTTGCACAGATGCTCCCAGGCTTCGCCGGGGATGGTGAAAGGATCGGGGTAGGGCCACCCCAACTCCTCCCTCGTCAGGGCTACCTCGTCGTCACCCAGCGGCGCGCCGTGAACCCCGGCGGTCCCGGCTTTGTTGGGGCTGCCGTAACCGATAACCGTCTCGCAAACGATGAGGGTCGGCTTCGAAGTCTCGGCCTTGGCTTCCGCGATGGCGGTAGTGACGGCGTCAATGTCTTGCCCGTCCATGGGCCCCAGCACCTGCCAGCCGTAGGCTTCGAAGCGGCGGGGGACGTCCTCCAAGAAGGCGATATCGGTGTCGCCTTCGATGGAAATGCCGTTGTCGTCGTAGATGAAGATGATCCTCCCCAGCCCGAGGGTCCCGGCCAACGATGCGGCCTCGGCGGTCACACCCTCCTGGAGGTCTCCGTCGGAGACAATCGAGTAAGTGTAATGGTCGATGATTTCGTGGCCGGGACGGTTGAACTTCGTGGCCAGCCACCGCTCGACCAGCGCCATTCCCACGGCGTTGCCAAAGCCTTGGCCCAAGGGGCCGGTGGTTACTTCCACGCCGGGAGTGACGCCGTATTCAGGATGGCCGGGGGTCTTGCTGCCCCATTGGCGGAACCGCTTGATCTCGTCCATCGGAAGGTCGTACCCGGTCAGATGAAGTAAAGAATAAAGCATGGCGGAAGCGTGGCCTGCGGAGAGGACGAACCGGTCGCGATCGGGCCAACGCGGGTCGGACGGATTGTGTTTCAGAAACCTGTCCCACAGAACGTAGGCCATGGGCGCGGCCCCCATGGGGGCCCCGGGATGTCCCGATTTGGCCTGTTGCACCGCGTCTATGGCCAGGAATCGAAGGGTGTTGATGCACAGTTGGTCAAGGGTTGAATTGGACAAGATTCTCCCCTGTTGAAGGCTCAAAATGGAGTGCGGTTAGAGTGTACCCATCATAGCCCGTGACTGCAACGAACCGGATCAATTAAGACGACTTCCCCCATATCGCCGGTCCCCGGTTCGTTCGATTTCCGGCCAATCGCAGTCCCGGTGATCCACAGACGGCAACGACGGGGCAACGACGGGCGGTCATTCAGCGCCATCGGCGCCGCTATAGATTATGGAGTCCGGCTTGAAGGCAGCCCAAGCGAACCAGAAATGGTCGCCGTGGACGAATTTGGCCAACCGCTCCCCCTCTAGTGGACCGTCCACCGCCACGCCCAGTATATTCCAGGCGGAGCCGGTGCCCACATCTTCGATGCGTTCATCCTTAAAACGGAACGTGAGCATCTCTCCATTCAGCTCCGGCCGAAAGACGGCGGCGGCCCCCACTTGCCGGGCATCGGCGAAGCGGGGAGTGTCCAACGCCGACTGAGTCTCCGGCTCGAAGAAAACGGCGAGGTCCACGCCGTTCACATGGTAGTTGACCACGCGTTGATCGGCCAATACCGAAAATGGAAATGCGATGTCGGTCCCGGCCACGGTGACGGCCGCCACCCGTTCTTTGGGCAACAAACGGCCGTCCAACTTGCCGCGGAAGAGGAAGGGAGGAAGATCGGCCCGGTCGTAACCCACGTACGGATTGACCCCGTAATTGCGGCTGTGGCCGGTGTCGCTGGACAGCACCTGCCCGTCCGGGTTCGCGGCTTGGAAGTCCCGCCAGGAGGTGATGGACGCCGGGAGGAACCCGAGGCGGTTGCCGGAGAGGACGCCGACGATGGCTTCGCCGGTCAACTGTTGCCACCACGAATGGGTCTGCCGGTCCCACATCACCAGATCGCTGTTGCGGAGTTTGCCGGTTGTGCCGAAATCGTACACCAATCCGTCGAGAGTCCGTTCGAAGGCGATGGCTGAATTGCACAAGGGGCAGAAGGTAACGGCCACCGGGACTCCGCCCACCTCGTCATTGACGATCTCGTGCCAAGTGAGGATTTGGAGCGGATAGGCGCGGCTGTCGCCGTTGATCTCCAAGACTACCACCGGTTCGAGGGGAGCCAGCCAGGCGGCCGCCTCTTGGGAAGTGATGAACTTCGGCTCATCAAGGGGAGTGATCCCATCGCGGGGAACGCCGCCCGAGAAAATATCGGAGTAGGGCACCGTGTGAAATCTGAAATCGGTCTTCCAAATCCGCCGGTCGATCCGTATACCGGCAAGCGCTTCCCGCCAATCGGGGTCGGCTTCCAAGGTGGTGAGGCTGGATTCGGGGATAGGCGGCCCGCCGGTGAAATTGCTTCCCAGGGCCGGGCGCGGAGTTGGAAAAGAGGTCGGCCCAGGCGCAGCTGTCACAGGTGGAGTTGGAGAAGAGATCGGCCCCGATGCAGCTGTCACAGGCGGAGTTGGGGAAAAGGCCGGCCCCGATGCAGCTCTCACAGGTGGAGTTGGAGAAAAGGTCGGCCCAGGCGAAGCAGTCGCAGTCGGAAGTGGACTTGTTGGCGCGGCCTCGCAGGCGACGGCCAGCAACGTCACAATCGGCGCAGCTAGCAAAAATGACCGCCAACGTCTATTGACCATTCCGCCCTCCTCCCGGACGGCAAGCGACGGCCGGGCCTTCGCTCCTGTCGGTCCGCCGGTGACCAGCACCGACACCGGTCTTGCCGAAGGGCGAAATGGACCGTATCCGGCTACGGCCGCCGGTAAGCGGCCTTCCATTTAATCGGCCAACCGGGCGATCTAGTAATCGGGCAACCTGGCAATCGAGCAATCGAAGAATCTCGAGGACGCTTACCGGTCCAGGGCCGGGAAGATCGTGTCTTTGAAGGCCTGTAGTTCGCCGGTGGCGAATTCGTAGGTGGCTCCGGTCATCAGGTACAGGTGGGTGAGGCCCGATTTCTCCGCCTGCCGGATGCGGTCCACGACGTATTCCGGAGTACCGATGAGACCCATGTTGTCGCAGATCTGGGCCAGAGCGTCGTCGGGCAGAAAGGCGCACAACTCTTGGGCCTTCCGCCAGTCCTCGGCATGGGGTACGTCGGGGTAAAGGTCCCACAGCCCAGCGGGCAATTCCAGTTCGCCGAAGTCGAGACCGGCGGCTTGAAGCCAGCGCTTGTGGGTGCCTTCCATGAGCCGCTGCACCGCCAAGGGCCGGGCGGTTTCGCGGGCTTCCTTCAGGTCGTCCTTGATTATTGTTGTGGCGGTGAAGACGGTCTCGATATCGTCCGGGTTCCGGCCTGCGGAACGCGCCCCGTCGGCGACGAGTTCCCGTGCCTCCGCTACTGCGTTGGGATGGATGCCCGTCATGAGGACCGCGCCGTCGCATACCTCGCCAGCCACACGCATGGCCCGCGGGCCGGTGGCCGCGATGTAGATGGGGGTGGGTATGCTCTCGTTCCCGTGGCGCATCCGGCTATTGGCGTCTCCGAACTGAACCGTGTCCCCGGCCATGAGTTCCTTCATGGTGACGATGGCGTTGTGCATCTGGCGCACCGTGGCGGGCTTGAGGCCCACGGTGGCGGTGGAGCTGTAACCTCGTCCGATCCAGATCTGGGCGCGCCCGGGGGCAATCTCGGACACCGTCTGGGCGGCCGAGGCTATTACCGATGGGTGGCGGGTAATGGGGTTGGTCACCGCCGAAGCTACTCGGATATGTTCGGTGGCCTGCAACGCAGCGGCCATGCTGACAAACACGTCCCGCTCCAACATTTGGGAGTCCAGGAGCCCCACGCCGTCAAACCCCGCGGCTTCGCACTCGCGCACGAACGCGGCGACTTTCGGCACTGGTTCGCAGGGCGGGACTCTCAAGTCAATCTGAATGGCCATAGCTGGTTCTCCTTGTATTGGGGTCGTCGTTCAGACGGCGAGCGTCTCCCGCAGCCTGCGGATGATAATGTCGGTCTCGTCTCCAGTCAGGTTTAGGGGGTCTACGCCCAATTGGTCGGGGGGCCCCAGTTGGTGCAGGTAGATGGGCGGACCACCGTGCTGCATTGCTGCCGCCACCTGCTCCGGCGGCGGGCCCTGCCAGTCTTTCCCGAAGCGGAGCACCGCAGTGGGGATGAGGTAATCGGCGCCGTCGTGTTTCAGGCTCACCTCCAGTCCAGGAGTCTCCACGAAGGCGTCCACGACCCGTTGGGCCAACGCTTCATATGCCGCTATTTCGGTGTCTTCGTCTTCCTGAACGAACGCCCCCAGGGCGGTCACCAAGCCGACGATTTCCTCTTTGGCCACCTTCATCGGGCGACCGAGGAACTGAGCGGGGCTGCCGTTGGCGGCGGCCGCTTCGATAAGGTCTCGCCGGCCGCAGAGGATGCCGGTGCCTTGGGGTCCGCGCACTCCCTTGCCGCCGCTGAATACGACCATGTCCGCGCCATCCCGCAGATAACGGTGCAGGTTCTCCCGGGGCGGCAGCATCGACGCGGCGTCGACGATTACCGGCACTCCGTGGGCGTGGGCGATCTCGCAGACCTGGGCCAGCGGCATCACCCGGCGGCTGCTGAAGGGAGCGCAGAGATAGGCGACTGCGGCGGTGTGCTCGTTTATCGCACCTTCCAGTTCCCAAGAATGATTGAACAAATAATCGCCGACCGGCACGAGCCTGGCGCCGGCCGCCCGGTAGGCTTGGTCATAGGGGAACCGGTGCATCGTTTGGATGATGATTTCATTCTTCATGCCTTGGGTATCGGGCAACCGCCGCATCTTGACCGGGTCGCTCCCGGCGATGCACGCGGCCGCTTGCAGCAACAGGCCGCCGGCCGCGCCGCTGCAGACCAGGCCGGCTTCCGCGCCGGTGAGGCGGGCGATTTCCTCGCCTGCCTTCTCGTTGAGTTCGTCGATGTTCACCATCACGCGGGCCGTGCCGGCCATCTGTTCCAACACTTCAGGCCTGGTCCTGGTGCCGCCGTAGCGGGTGACCGAGCCCGAGGCGTTGATGATGGGGGTTACGCCCAGCCGCCGGTATGCCTGTTCCGCGTCTCCCGCGGCGGGAGCGGCAAATTGTGTCACTGTTTCCTCCAGGTTGTCGGGGCCCTGCGTGCCCCCTTTTACTGCGCCACATTATATCAATTGTCGTGTGGTAACATGCGGACCAGGGACAGGCTGGGACTGGAGACCGCCGAGGTCCTCCAGGCGGCTCCTGGCCCTGAAACGAGAGACTACGCTTGGACATCTGGAGGTACGATCGTGACTACCGCCGACCGTCTAAACTCCATGGCGCTGGGGGAAGCAATGTTCACCCAACGCGCCATCCGCCGCTTCAAAAAGGATCCCGTCCCCGAAGAAGTGATGAATGACATCATGGAGTCGGCCATCCGCGCTCCCAACGGCGGCAACAACCAGCAGTGGCATTTCATCGTCGTGCAGGACGCTGCCGTCCGCGGCAAGCTGGCGGAGCTTTACCACGAGGCCTGGTGGGCCAAGCGGGCCGACGCCGGGATATACGGACCGGAAGATCTCCCTCCAGGCAGGAACTCCATGCGCTCGGCGATGCGATTGGCCAACGAGATTGGGGACGCCCCGGTGATGGTGCTGGTCTGCGCTACCGCCAAGGGCGCCCAAGCGGCGGGCTCGGTGATTCCGGCCGCCCAGAACATGCTGCTGGCGGCCCGGGCCTTCGGTATCGGCGGCACCATCGCCACGCTCCATCCGCTCGTGGAGGAACGGGTACACGAGCTGTTCAAGATTCCCGACACCGCGCAGGTGGTCTATTGCATGCCGTTGGGGTATCCTCGGGGAGTGTTCGGCCCGGTCACCCGGATGCCGCTCTCCGAGGTCTGTTCCTACGACCGGTGGGAAAGCCCGGACTCCTAGTCGACCGATGGAGGCAACCGAGCGGAATTTGCGGCGAGGATGAAGGGATGGAAGAGCGCATAAGGAACATCGAAGACTTCCTCAGTACGCGACGGAGATGATTGTCCTGATGGAGGAAGACCTTCGGGCGACGAGAGAGGCTATCCGGCGACTAGACGAAAATTCAGCACGTAGAGACGAGTTACTGCAGCGGATACTTCGTACCGTTGCGGTGATGCAGGCTGACATCATTCGGATTGACGAATACCGTTCGTGGAGAAGGACGCGTACGGCTGAAGACCGCCAATCGATAAGGAAACCAATTCGGCGATTAGATGAGAACGACAAACGCAGGACGGAGGCAATGCGCCGGATGCTCCAAGCTGCCGCGGCGATACAGGCTGATATAGTTAGGAGAGACGAGGCTGGCTCAGATGAGGCCGGGGCCTAGCCCCCAAGCAAGCCCTTGATCTTGTCCAGGAAGCTTCTGGTGCCGCCGCTTTCCATGAACTGGGCCCACTGCTCTTCCGCCCCCGTCGATCTCCGCAAGTCCCGCGAACGCTCCTTCATAACCTCCAACACCCGCTCCTCTTCCCCGTGGTCCAACCAGTAGCCGTGGTCGTTGGGGCAGTGCTCGATGGGCAGGTTGTGGGCCCGGTAGTTGAAGACGTCCATCATTGCGCTACAGTGGGGACAGGGCAGGTCGCCGGTCCTCCTGGCGTAATCCCGCATACCCTTGACGATGTCCTCGCGGACGGCGGAGTCCTCGAGGTCCTCCATCTCGTGGTAATCGAGCCAGATGCCCTTGCAATCAGGACACCGGTCCACCTCAATATCTTTGAATTGGCGTACGGCCAATGCGGCGCTGCAACGTGGACAGTTCATTTTACCCTCACCCTAATCCTCTCCCAGAGGGAGAGGGGAGGTTGGATTACGCCATGACCCGGCGGAAGAATCCCAGGGCGTTACCACCGATGATTTTCTTGACGTCTTCGTCGGAATGGCCCCGGCGTATCAACCCCCGCACGATGTTGGCCCCATCGGCGGGCGACTCCAGGCCGTTGAGGTAAGGCGCCGGGAACTCGGTGGGGCCGTCCCGGCCCATCATATTCCGGTGAAAGGCCACGTGGTCTCCTATCGTGGTGTCGGTGCCGATTCCCACGTGGTCGATGCCTACCAGATTCACCATGTAGTCGTAGTGGTCCAAGACGCACTCGATGTCCTGCTCCGGGTCGTCGCTCAGGGAGTTGGGCACCGCAGTGATGCAAATAATGCCGCCCTTGCGGGCGCAGGCGATAAGTTCCTCGTCCTTGCGCGTCCGGCGGTTCGGCCTCAGGGTGTAGGCGGCGTTGTGGCTGAAGGCCACTGGGGCGCGGGAGTGCTCGATGGCGTCGGCGGCGGTGGGCATCGAGGCGTGGGAAAGGTCCACGACCATCCCAACGTCGTTCATGCGGTGCACCACTTCGATGCCGAAGTTACTGAGGCCGCCGGGGTTGCGTTCGTAGAGCCCGTCGCCGATGAAATTCTTGCGGTTGTAGGTGATGCCGGCCAACCGCACTCCCATGCTGTGCAGGGCGTCCACCCGCTCGATGCGGTTACCTATGGCCAAGTGCTCCAGGGTGGGAAGGAATCCGACGTTCCCCTGCTGCTTGGCGGCTATGATGTCGTCGGCATTGCCAATCCGCACGACCCCGTCTTGCGCGGTCACGTCGGCCAGCATCGTGCCCACCTCGGCGGTCAGGTCCTCGTACTCCACGAACGACATATCGGTGGTGTTCTTCAGGCCGCTGAACACGTTAGCGGTGGTAACGGCGGTCCAACCGCCGTGCTTGACCGCCTGGTAGCCCCATTTGTAGCGGTTGCCCCGCAGGTAATCAATGAAATGGTCTATGGACTCGGGCATCACGAAGGGGTGCTGGTGAACGTCCACCATCGGCGCCTCCTCCATGATTCCTTGGAAGCGTACTTCCTCCGTAGAGTTCAAAGGAACAACGGAGGAGGGTACCCGGTCCAATTCCTTCGCCAGTACGATACCGTCAATTGTCATAGAAACCCTCGCGCCCTCGACGGCGAAAAATCAGTTGCGGGAAATAGCGGCGCCGGCGCCGCCGGTCTGCTCGTTGACCAGGAAGGTCGCTTGGTCCCGGCCGTAGGCGGTTTCCAGATCGGCGTCGAACCGCTGGCCGCCGAGCCCGCCCATCATCTCGTACCGCTGCTCGGTAGCGAGCCGCCCCTCGAATTCCGAGTGCTTCACTTCTCGTTCCGTCTCTCCCGCCAGGTACATCTCGACAGCCTGCATCATAAGCTCCCGGAATTGGTCCGGGCGCAGATGGTTCGCGGACCGCAGGAACACGTAGCCCCAACGGATTCCCATGTGTTCCAGATGTTCGAGCATTCGGCGGCGACTCCAGGACGGGCGGCGTGGCGGACCACGAAAATGACTGTTCGAGTCTACTTGAGAGGAAAGCCCCGGTCAACGAAACCCGCGCCAACGTTGGAACAGGGCCGCGCCTTATGTATGAAGCATTTCGATGAACGAGTGGAGTGGCGTCCAAGCTGACGATCAATCCAACGTGCCTATATGAGAGTGCGGAAATTTGTTGCCACCCGCAGAATCGACACCCCGGCTCTCTGAGCCGGGGTGTCGATTCTGCGGGTGGACCTGTCAAACTATCCCACCATCGCTTAGATAGGGACAGGGACGGCACCGCCTGTGAGGCTCGCTCTAGTCCACGGTCTGTCAGCGGCCACTCGCCACCCAGAAGTCATCAGCCTTCTTGTCAAACTTTCCATTTCCCGCCATATCGTCGAGCCACACCCAGGACTTGTTCAACCACCTCCACCGGAAGTTCCGGATAAAGAAACGCGGTATGGCATATATCCTGCGGGGCGGCTTGGTCCAGGCGCACCTGCGGACGCACGTGCTACAGGTGGTGCCGACACGATTCTGGAAGGTCATGCACTTCTTTGCATCTACCTTCCACGAAAGCACTCCCGTTGAATTGCTCTCGTCCAAGGGCTCGAAGCTCCGGTCGCCAGTCGTGATGGCTTTCGTACCGCACTTCGGGACACATTTCAGACATGCGTTGCAGAACTCGGTAATGCCGGAGTCCACGGCGCCGGCGGGCTCCAGCGGAAGGTCGGTGAAAATCTTGGAAATACGGCAGCGCGCGCCCACCGTGGGGTTGATTAAAAGGCCATGTCTCCCCAGCTGGCCGAGGCCCGCATCGACGGCCAGGGGGATGCTCAAGGCTGTGTCATTGGCTGCGGGAATGGCGTTGTACCCCAGCCCTCGTATGAACTCAGCCAGCATCCACAAGGTCGGCGCCATTCGGGCATACGCCAGTGTACTGAGTCCCTCAGTAAGAAGGGACGGCGCATGCTCGGTGCCGTCCATGTCCTTGCCCCACTCGTGGAGCAACACCACCACATATTTCATCTCTTTCGGGATGACCCGAGTCCCATCTTCAAGGCGAATGGGCTGGTCGTACTGTTCGTAACCAGGATCATCGGAGAATTTGATGGGGTGGTCCTTCTTGGTCTCCTCATCGAAGTAATGGGAATATACCCAGCGACGGTCCAGCTCGGCAAAGCCAACCTGGTCCGCTCCCAACACTCGGGCGGCCTTGCGCACAATCTGGGAGGCCTCGTTAGCGGAAGTTTTCGGTCGACCGGTCGGCGCGGGCTCCACTTTGGTTTGCCACGCGGTAGCTCTGGTATCCGCCTGATTCTTTGAGAAGTCCATTAGAGATAGCAAGGAATCCGCTGCGGAGTCCAAGCCCCACGCGGCGGCCTCGAATCCGGCTCGTCCGCTCTCAGCAAGCTTTCGCTGCTTGTCCTTTAGTTTGGTTCGTTCAGCCTTAAAATGGGCATCCCAAACCATCTGCGAGCCCATATGGTCTTTCTGATTGAACCGAACGTACGAATCTTGCACCTGGTACATTTCGGCGGCCGTGACGCGGCCGTTTGTGTTTGAATCCTTTTGCGACTGGGATTTGGCATGCCGCCGCAGCTCAAGTTTCATGCCAGGATACCTCCTACCGGTAACGGCTTGTCACATGGTGGTGTCTGATCCGCTTGTTTGTCAGCACCCCAGCAACCAACGCTTCACTACCCAAAGTCTCCGAAGTTGATTTCGTATCTGCAAAGAAACTTGGGGGGCTGGCTGTGGCAGTAGGCGCAGGCCCAGGGGCTTCGAAACTATCTCAAAACTGATGGCGCCTCTCACAATCATCTGTTTCGGCGTCAATTACCTGGCGGGGTCCACCCCCATCCTAACCTTCCCCCTGAGGGGGAAGGGACTTTTGAGGTAGTTTCTCAGGCCTTCAGAAAGTCTTGGACTATTTGAGAGACCGTGGCAAGCTGTTCCAGCTGCGGTACGTGGGCCGCTCTTTCGACGATCACAGACCGGGCGCCGGCAATACGGTCAGTGAATTCCTGAGCGTAGATGGCTGGCACAATTCCGTCTTGCCGGCCCCAAATCACCAGCGTGGGCGCCTGGATTCGGTGCATGCGCTTCTTCAGGCCCTTATCCGGGATGGGCCAAGTGAACTTCCCGGTGCAACCCAGGTTCCAGATGCCCTGAATCTGGGCTGTCATTCGCTCTTCCGGGTCTTCAGGTTCCGCCAATACCTGTTTGGCGACCGGTCCCTCAGGTTCGTAGAAAAGTTCCTTCACCAGCTCGTCGGGCGCCATCGACATCCAATTCTTGACCGGGGCGTCGTCCCGCCATAAGCCGATGGGACTAAGCAACACCAGCTTGCCGACCCGCTTGGGGTCCGTTGACGCTATCTCCGAGGCAACCATGCCGCCGAACGAGTGCCCCACAACCACCGGCGACTCTAATTCCAACTGTTCGAAAAGGTCGTAGTAGTAAAGGACCAAGTCCCAAAGGTCGTCCAACGGTTTGATGGCATCCGGGTCTCCGGGGGTCGTACCCGGATGTTCCGGAGCGTAAACAGTGTGGGTCTGCGACAAGTCATCCAGGAAATCGTCCCAATTGAGGCCGGTGGCGCCGTGCAAGAACACCAAAGGCGGTCCTTGCCCAGCTATTTTTACTCTGGACTGTATCTGGGCACGCCAAACACTCAGGGTACGTTCCTGAATCGTCACCATTCTAATTCCCCTCTAGGCATTGGCAGGGTTGTGCTAAACGCTCGCCTGACCCGCCAACTGTCGTTTTCCCCGAAGCTTTTCCGGCCACCAATGGTTCTCCCATCCTTCGTCGTCCCAGATGTCGCGTAGCTTGGGTAGAACTTCCTTCCCGAAGAGGTCGATGTTCTTCAGGGTGAGTTCATGGGGCATGGAGCCGATATGCAGCAGGACCATCAGGTTGCCCACCCTGAGCTTCTTGACCGCGTCTTCCAGTTGGTCGACAACCGACGCGGGACTGCCGCCGATCACGAGTTGGTTGTCGATGAAGTCCTGGTAGTTCCATTCCTTCATGTCTTGAGTAACCGACGTGATCTCGTCCATATAGCCTTTTCTGTAGGTGTTATCCAGGCTACGAAAGTCCATGTAGCCGGGAGCGGCGAAGAACTCTGGGGCAATGTGCAAAGATTTGTCGTAGAAGTAGCGGATGTGTTCGTAGTAGTCTTTCTCCGCTTGCGCATCGGATTCCGCGACGACCACGAGCTGTAGGAACCCGGCCCGGTACGGGTTGGCTTCCAAGCCCTGGCGGTCGACAAATTCCCAGAACCCGTCCATGACCTTCTTGCCCAAGTTATTTCCCCAATAACTCAGGAAGCAGTAGCAATGGTTATGCTGGGCTGAGAAATTCCAGGTGCTAAGGCTCCCAGTGCCCGGCACCCACACCGGAGGATGCGGCTTCTGAATCGGGCGGGGCCAGAGGTTGACCATCGGAAGCTGGTAGTACTTGCCGTTCCAGGCAAAAATTTCTTCCGCCTGCCATGCCTTCATGATCAGGTCGTGGGCCTCGTAATAGCGGTCACGGTGCTCGATGGGAGGAATTCCGTAACACAGGTTGGCGTCCATGGAAGAGCCCAAGGGCATGCCGGCGACCAGTCGCCCCCCGCTGATGCAGTCCAGCATTCCGTACTCTTCGGCGACACGGGTGGGCGGATTGGTGGTGGGCAGCGTGGCGCCCATCTGTACGATCGCTACATCTTGGCCGTTGGTGGCCCGGGCCAAGGCGGAGCCCATCAAGTTCGGGCCGGGCATGAAGCCGTAGGCATTCTGATGGTGCTCGTTGACGCACAGCCCGTCCAGGCCGGCGCCGGCGGCGTAAGTAAGTTCATCCAGCGTCCAGTTGTAGTACTGGCCGACTCTCTCAGCATCGGCCAACTCCCACCACGGCGGGTCCACCCAAACGGAGTGGTACCGTTGCTCGAAATCGGATGGGAGTTCCCGGTGTGGCATCAAGTGAAACATCGATACTTTCATGACTGCTCTCCTTGGCCTGACGGGGTGAGTAACGGCATTGTAGCATCAACGCCAACATCCCGCAGAGTTTGACTGAGGCTGCGAGCCGATCCAGCCAGAGGATTCGGCTATCCCTTGCCGCCGTGTCCCATTTGGTCTTAGTCGGGCAGCTTGAAACCCACTGATATCAACGCGTTGTTCCGGATATACCATTGGCCCAAAATCCGATGAGTTTGGGATAAACCCTCTCGTTGTGCAAACCTTCAGTCTATCCGTACCGCATGTCGGACTTTGGCGAGCCCAGTTCGGCTGGCGGTTTCAGGTAGACTGTCCCTTCCTCTACCAGGACCTCACAGACGGGCACATCATCAGCTAGGGGGCCGAACACCAGAGCGCCGGTGCGCAGGTTGTAGCGGGCGAAGTGCCGAGGGCAAACGATTACCTCTCCCTCCAGCTTGCCCTTGGACAACAAGGCGGTTGCATGGCCGCACTCATCCAGTATGGCAGCGAACTCACCGTCCAAGTTTACAAGCACGTATCGCTCACCTTCAATAACGACAACCTTTTTCTGGCCGGGCGCGACGTCAGTGGTCTTGGCTGCTTCGGTGTAGTCTGGTGGCGGCATGTTTGTTCCTCGTCAACAGAGATTAAACCGAAGGAGTATACAACAGTTGCAGACACTAGCGTAACCGCACCTTATCAAAGGTTCTCGCTCCGCGTATCCTGTATATCCATGTTTGAATTAGACACTTAGGCGAGGTCAACGAGATATGGAATTCCGCAAACTTGGCAGCCTGGACGTTTCAGCCATTGGCCTGGGAACCTTAAGAACTTTTGATGTTACCGACGACGATGAGATAGCCGTCCGAAGACAAATCGTGGACAACTGCCTGGACAGCGACGTAAACCTGATCGACACCGCCTCCTGGTACGGTCACGCGGAGCAGGTCTTGGGCGAGATCACCTGGGACATTCGGGACCAGTTCTATATCGCCACCAAGGTGCGCACCGAGGGCAAGGAGGCCGGCGAGGCCCAAATTGCCCGCTCCTTCGAACTGCTGAAGACCGACTACATCGACCTCTTCCAAATCCACAACATGATTGACTGGCAGATTCACCTCCCCACCCTGGAGCGCCTTAAGGGCGAGGGCAAAATCGGCATGCTGGGCGTGTCCGCCATGGCGCCTGACGCCTATCCCACCATCATGGACCTGATGCGCCAGTGTCGAGTGGACTCCGTCCAGATTCCCTACAACGTAATGAACCGGGGCGTTGAGGATGAACTGCTGCCCCTGGCCGGGGAACTCGGCACCGGCATCCTGGTGATGGAGCCGTTGCAGAAGGGCCGCTACGTCCTCGACCTAAAGGAACAGCCCGACCTGACGCCGCTGCGGGACTACGGCATCAACACCTGGGCGCAGGCCCTGCTGGCCTGGGTCATTTCTGACCGCCGGGTGAGTTCGGCCATACCCACCACGTCCCGCCCCGAGCGCATCCACGAAAACGCCCAGGCCGCCGAGGCCGCCGGGCTGCCCCAGCAGTTGCGGGACTACATCCGTTCCGAGGCGGAGCGGTGTTTGTAGGGGGCGACCGGCAGATTCCGATCTCAAAGGAAGGTGGTCAATCGCTGAATGTCCTTCTGCTGGTTGGCGGCCTTGAAGGCTCAAAAAGGAATCCCCCGCCGTGTCAGCAGGGGCTTGGCAACTTCATCCTTCGTGCGGAGCGGGGAGTATGGCTGTTGCCCATTTTCCGGTGGGGCATTGATTCCTCTTCTTCGTTCGCCCTCTTCTGCGTCAGATGTTCCATCTGGGGAAGCGGCGGGCAAGGAAGCCAATAAGAGGAGACTCACTCTGGACCTGGCCTCCACCTTTCAACGTTGGCTGAAGGTCTGGCGGTCAAGGGCGTCACCATGCGCCAGAGCGGTCAAACCGCCGTCAACCGGGAGGCCGACGGAAGGAGAGGCTGATACCCGGTTTCTCGGCGGCGCCATGCGCCATAGCCGCCACGCGCTGGGAGCGCATTCCGGACGACATGCCGTCCGTCCTCGGTTGAGGGCGCGTGGCTTCAGCAGAAGGACATCTCGCCAAAGTTAAAAGAGCCGGACTGGTCTTCAAGGCTGCTTGGCACACACCCGCTCAAGGCGTTGCCGCTGAGGTTCAGCCCTTCCAGGAAGAAGAGGCTGCCCAGCTCCGGCGGTATCTCCCCGCTCAACTCGTTGCGGCTGAGGTACAGCCTTGTGAGGTTGGAGAGGCTGCCCAGCTCCGCCGGTATCTCCCCGCTCAAGTCGTTGTTGTTGAGGTACAGCAGTTTCAGGTCGGAGAGGCTGCCCAGCTCCGGCGGTATCTCCCCGCTCAAGTCGTTGTTGTTGAGGTACAGCAGTTTCAGGTCGGAGAGGCTGCCCAGCTCCGGCGGTATCTCCCCGCTCAAGTCGTTGTTGTTGAGGTACAGCAGTTTCAGGTCGGAGAGGCTGCCCAGCTCCGGCGGTATCTCCCGGCTCAAGTCGTTGTTGTTGAGGTACAGCAGTTTCAGGTCGGAGAGGCTGCCCAGCTCCGGCGGTATCTCCCGGCTCAAGTCGTTGTTGTTGAGGTACAGCAGTTTCAGGTCGGAGAGGCTGCCCAGCTCCGGCGGTATCTCCCCGCTCAAGTCGTTGTTGTTGAGGTACAGCAGTTTCAGGTTGGAGAGGCTGCCCAGCTCCGGCGGTATCTCCCCGCTCAAGGCCCAGCTCTGTAACGCGCCCGTCGTTGTTGGTGGTGACGCCCTCCCATTCGCCGAGGGGAGCGTCGCTCAGCCAGTTGGCGCTCCGTCCGTTGTGTTGTAGAGGGCAACCAGGGCTTCCCGGTTCGCTTTGACGGAGCCGGAGGACACGGCCCCGCCGGACGGCTCGTCAGAGCCGCAGGCCGCGAGTGCTGCCGTAAGGGCCAGCGCAAGGACAAACGCTCAACAGGGTCACGTATGGGACCTGGAGCAACTGGAACCCAACAACTTCTTTCCCATTCCGGCCTCGGTGATGTTGGCCCGCAAGCGCCCGCCGGACGCCCCAGGCAGGCCCTTGGCGACTCGGTACAGCGGTGGTGGGGAAAAGCCGGCACAGACGACATGAGTCGGGAGGTCTCCGGCATCACCGAAACTGGTACGTCGGGCGGTTCTCCCTACGGCGGTTACTCACGCCAAGGTGCAGTCATTGTCCCGCGCTGCCTATTTTTCGTCAACGAGACGGAGAACACCGCCATCGTGCAGGTAACCCCGACCGTCACCGTCAATCCCCGCCGGGACAGCCAAGACAAAGCGCCGTGGAAAGACCTGGATCTGTCCGCGATCATCGGCCAGACCCTCGAGACGCGGCACCTCTTCGACGTTCATCTGGGAGAGACTGTCGCCCCCTACGTTACGCTGGAGCCGCTGAAGGCCCTGTTGCCACTTAAGAGGGGAGACGATGCCCTACCTGCTGACGACAGCGGGCCCGGAGGTATCCGACTAAGCGGACTGGAACAGCGGATGAGGGAATGCTGGCGGACCGTCAGTCGGTTGTGGGAGGACAACAAGGCACTGGCCAATCAGTTGAATCTGTTGGGGCAGATAGACTACCTGAGCAAGTTGTCCTCCTAATTGGAATGGAGGCGGAATACGGACTCCAGGCCAATCCGAATCGTATATACCTCCGCCGGGCAACCCACCGCGACCCTGATACATGATGATAACGTGGTGGTGGATTACAAGCTCTTTTGGGTTGCCTGTAAGAATAAGGATGAGGCCAACTATCTTCTGGCCATAATAAATAGCGACGCGCTACAAGCGGCTGTGAGACCGCTGATGTCCAAAGGTCAGTTTGGGGCACGGGACCTGCAAAAGCACTTGTGGAAGCTACCCATCTCTGAGTTCGACCCATCGCAGGAGTTGCACACAACCATAGCTGAGGCCGGGACAAGAGCGGCAATCGCTGCTGGGAAGAAGTTGGAAGAACTGCGAGAACAACGCGGCGACAAGTTGACCGTGACCATAGCCCGCCGCGAATTGAGGGCGTGGTTGCGCTCCTCGGAGGAAGGCCAAACAGTGGAGACAGCGGTGGGCCGGTTGCTGGCGGGAGGGTAGCCACTCTACTGACACTTGCTTGCTGACGACGGCGGCTTCCGGCTGATACGCAGGAGGCATGGTCTTCTCACGAGCGCGAATTCTGGACGCCCTCGCCCGGCTGTCCTTCATCGACGCGGGGGAACTGGCCCTGCTGCTGGGCGAACCGCTGGCGACGGTGCACGGTGCCCTATCCGCCCTGCTGAAAGACGGTCTGGCCCAGCGGGTCAGCCACGGCACGGCCCACCTGCCCTCCAGCCACCGCTACTGCCTGACCGGCGAGGGCATCGCCGAAGCTGCCAAGGTCCTGGGCTTCGACACGCCCTCTGAGTTCGTGCGGGCCTACCCCGCATCACGGCAGTGGCTGACCCTGCTGCTGCGCCGCATGGACGCCGTGGCCTCGGTGGACCGCCTGGCGGCGTCCGTGTCCCCCGGCGTGGACGGGCTGCAAGCCCTGGTGGAGTTCCACCGCCGGGGCCGGTTCGACGCGGTGATCACCCTGCACAATGGCCGCAGCTTCGGCGTGGTGCGCCAGGGGGCTAGCCCTCCGGCGCCGCTCCCTCTACGACCGGCTCCGGGCCATCGCCGAGTATCACTACACCCGCCGTCCCTCCGTAGTGCTGATCCTAGCGCCCAGCCCTTGGGAGCAGCGGCTCACCGATGAATTCTGCCTCAACGTGGACCTCCGGGACTGCTACGTGGGCGTGGAGTGCCGGGAGACCCTCGAAGCGTGGGACCGTCCAGCCTGGATTTCGTCCAATTGGGTGGTTGGCAGGACGTACCGCAGCCTGGAGCAGGTGGTCTCCCAGGCTGACACCGACATCCGCGAGTTGGTGAAGTTGGTGGACGAGGAGATGGGCGGCATCGCCCGGGAACAGCGGCAGCGGCTGGAAACCGCCGAGTCGGAGCTGGTCGACGTGAAGCGGCGGCTGGAACGGCTCTACGACCTTGCCGAGACCACAGACCTAGACATTGAGGACTTCAAGCCCCGCATCAAGGATCACCGGGAGCGGCAGGAGAACTTGAGGCCACGGCGATGCTGTCCCAGCGTAGAGTAGTCTTGGACGACGTGGAGACCATCACCGCCTACTGTGAGGACCTAAGCAGGTACTTGAACGAGAGCGAGCTAACCGAGCGGCCGGCCTTCATCGAGTCCTTCTTTAAGGAGATCGTCGTGCAGCCCGGCGGGGCATTGGTGCGCTACAACATCCCCATGCCGAGGATAGCCCGATAGGGGGAAGGGACGCCGAGGAGATGGCCTTGCCCTCCCCGGTACTGTCTACCGTCAAGTCTGGTGGGCTGGACTGGACGAAATCAAGAACCGAGGCCGATTCCCGCTTCACTCCGTCATTCGGCATGGGTACGGTGTACGTCAGCGTCGCCTCGTCTCCGTTGACCTCGATGCCCTCCACGAAGTTGCGGATGAGCGCCTTGCGCTCGGGGAACGTCCCCTCCTTCAGGAACTCCCGGAAGTCCGCCACGTACTCCTTGATCTCCTCGGTGGTGGGCAGTTCCACCCTGCGCTGCTCAAGCTGGGTCTCGGCATCTTCTTTCGCAGCCTCAAGCTGCTCCTCACGGTGCCGCAGGGAGAAGATGCGGGGCGACAGCACCTCCAACGTCAGGTCGCTGGTCTCCAAGGCCTCATAGAGCTTCCCAAGCCGCTTCCTAACGTCGGATAGCTCCGCCTCGATGACCTCTAGCCTGCCGGCAAGATCCCCCGCCATCGCGTCTATCTCCTCGGCCACTAGCGTCACCAATTCCACAATGGTCTCCTCGGTGAGGATGCGCTCCCTGATCTTCTCTACGATGAAATCCTCAACCCTGGGGGCATTCAGGTAGCGGGCGGTGCACGTCCCCGCTCCCTCCCTGAACAGCGTGCCGCAGACGTAGTAGGCGAACTGCCCGCTCTTGGCTCCCTGGCCGGAGTAGAGCCTGCCACACACGCCGCACTTCAGCAGCCCGCTCAGCAGGAACTTGCTTCCCACTCTACCGGGCCTCTGCACCTTGGGCGCGCGCTCCCGCATCGCCTGCTGCACGTCATCGAACATCTTCCTCGACACCAGCACGGGCCATGCTCCATCCACCCGCACCGGCTCCTGGGACTTCTCTCCCTTGCTTTTGAGCCCCCACACTGCTGTTCCGGTGTAGGCTTCGTTGGTCAGCAGGTAGTGGAGTCCTCCCTTGTACCAGCGCTTGCCCCGGTTGGTGACGCCCCGGTCGTTGAGGGTCTTGCATAGCTCCTTGAGGCCGTAGCCGCTCAGGGACTTCTCGAATATCTCCTTCACTACAGGAGCGGTGGCAGGGTCGACCTCCAGGGTGGGACGCTCCTTCACCCCGTCGCTCACCTTCACCCTCACGTAACCGAAGGGGGCCTTGGAGCCGAGGAAGAAGCCTCTGGAAGCCGCCTCCCTCATGCCCCTGATCACGTCTTCGGCAAGATTCTCACTGTAGAATTCGTCCACGGACTCGATGATGGCCTCCATGAGCTTACCGGCGGGGGAGTCGTCGGCGTGCTCGGTGATGGAGACCACCCGGATGCCCTTGCGCCGCAGCATGGACTTGAAGGCGACGGCGTGCTCCCGCTTCCGGGTGAACCTGGAAAACTTCCAAACGAGAATGACCTCAAAAGGAGTCTGGGGCTTTGATCCCTCCTCGATCATCTCCCTGAACTGGGGCCGGTCGGCGACGCGTCCGCTCTCGGCCTCGTCCACGTACTCCCTTGCTACGGAGTAGCCGTTGGCCCTGGCGTACTCCTTGAGCGCCCGAAGCTGGGCGGATACGGACAGGTCCACGTCCTGCCGGTCGCTGGACACCCTGGCGTAGAGCGCCGCCGGTGTGAGCGGCTGTAGGTGCTGCTTCTTCATGCTGTCCTCCTCAATGAATCCATTCAAGCAACTCTGTTTAGCTGTCCACCAACTCGATGCGGTCGCCGTAACGCCGAAAGTCTGCGGCGTTGAACGTCAGCAGCCTGCGCTCTCCATGCGCCAGCATGGTCGCCACGATGTTGGCGTCGTGAATCTGTCGCCCCCCTGCGGGAATCTCTCGGCATAGGGCCACCAGGTACTCGGTCACCACGGGGCCGTCCTCAAGTATCTCGAAGCTGCCAAGCAGCCTGTTCACGTCATCAAGCGCCTCCTCGCGCGTGAGGGCCACCGGCCAGGTCTGCGGTCGAGTGACCACCGCCAGGTACTCGCGTATCACCTGACGACTGATCCTCAGCGGTCCAGGGTCTCGAAAAGCGTGTTCCAGGCTTGCCCTGGACACATCGTGGTCCGGCGCGCCGGGGATGCGGGACTTCACCAGCACGTTGGTGTCTATGAACATGGTGGGCTAGACCCTCTCCTCGTAGAGGCCCTCTCGCCTGAGACTCAAGCCTTCCGGCCACACTGCCGTGGGGTGGACGGGCCACGCCTCGTCGAGGGGAAGCCTGGGTACCGGATTGGAGTGCGTTCGCCGGAACAGCAGCGTCCCTGTCTCCATGTCAACTTCCGCCGTCTCCCATCCGGCGACGCTCCAGGCAAGGGCGTGGCTGTGACCGTTCCCGCCTCGTTGATTGCCCCACCAGGGCCGGTGCAGCCTTGCGGACGGAGGCAGCTCGAATCCAATGACCGCCTCGACCTCGTTGAAGGAGGTCCTCCACTCAGAGACCTGAAGGCTGCTCAGGTACGAGTAGAGTCTCTGGTACTTACCCCGGATTACCATAGCCCGGTACTTGTCTTTCTGGTCTACGGCCATCTCGTGTCTCCTCTGTCTAGGCTCGCCTGGGTGGAAGTTGAGCGACCCGCTACATTGTAGTGAGTTAGTGACTCTAGCGCAAGCCTCCAGCGGCGACAATGGGGCGGACAGGGCACACGCACAGACCCCCCTCACAGGGCGTGGGAATCGCGGGGACGCTGGCGGTGTCCTACCCGTGTACAGGAAAACCGATGGAGCGGCAAGTTGCTGTTTGGGCAATGTCGTAGCTGAAATCGGGGTAACCGGGGCATCCTGTCACATCGGAGTAAGCAATTCGATTCCGGTGCCCCTTCCACGCTCATGGGGCAGCCGCAGCTACGGAATGGGGAAACTGGAACATGGGGTTGGCTAGAGTTGTAGGGCATCGCCAGCTACGGTTCGGGGAAGTTGGAACATGACCATCCGTCCTACGCGAACAGTCGCCACGTGAGCAGACCGACGACCACGAGCAGCACGACGACGCCCACGCGGGCCATGTTGAACAGTTGGTTCGTCACCTTGTGCTCGGCGGTCTCCTTCTCGTGCGCCCTCTCAAGCTCATGATGCGCCAGCCTACCGGCGGAGACGGCCTCCTTGGCCTCATCCCACTCCTGCTCCAATTCGGAAGCTCTGCGCTCCGACGCGGACAGGTTCCGCTCCAACTCCCGCACGGTCCGCTCAAGCTCGTCCTCCCTGATGATAGCCCGGCGCAGCAGTTCCTCGTCGGTGATGTACTCCCCCTCCATGCGCACGAAGACCCGTTTGCCCTCCCGGCGGACATCGACCTCTCCCGTCCTGATCTTCCGGTCTAGGGTGGACAGGGATATCTCCAGCTCCTCCGCAGCCTCCGCTTTCGTCACCCACCGGACGGGCTCATCCATCTCTGTTCCCTCCCTATAGGCTGACACGTCAGGGTTGCAAACGTGCAAACAAGTTGTCATCGGGTCGATGAATTATTTTAGCACAGGTTCGCATTTCTCAGCCTGACACGTTGAGACACGTCAGGGCGATGCGTCAACCCCGTTTCGTAGCTACAACAGGGGCAATTCGGCATAATGGCGGCGGCGGCGGACCTCGAAAATGCCCCACTTTGCAGCCCCCAGACAACCTGGAGGGCAGATAGCGATGCATCAGCGCTATCTACGTATCATCCCCCCTACAGGACGGGGATGAATCCGGTGGTACAGCGAGTCGTAGGTGTAGGCGCTCATGTCTGACAGCGCCAGTCGGGGGGACTCCGACTCCCACAGCGGACGCCAGGATTTTCCAAGTATCCCTGTGTTGGACAGAACGGGTATGCAGGACACGAGGATGGGTAGCGACATCCGGGTCATGCGGGCGGCGGTGCTGACGTAGGTGGCCTCGATTTCCTCGGTGTCCACGACGAACAGCGTGACGGGGAACGGCGGCTGGTCCTCGCCCGGTTCGTTCGACCAGTAGTAGCTCATGTAGGGACTCAGGCGGGCGATGACTCCCTCGGGGTGGCGGGCGCGAAGCTCGTGCTCAAGGTAGAACGGCATCCGAAGTCCCTCGGCGGTCATCTGCCCCACGGCGTCGGGTGCAATGGCGGACCGGCCCCAGTTGTAGGCCCGGTCGGACCTGGCGGTGGGGACAGACCACACCAGCTCGCTGTCGGGGTCGTCCCTGGCTTCGACCTCCAACTTCGAGAGGAACCACGTGATGCCGTCGGCGTGTTTCGTCTGCCGCGCCCACGTCTCGATGCGGTGGCCCACGTGTCTTCGCCGTCCCTGGCGATCTGTCGTGAGCTCCGTGCTCCAGATACCCCGCGTGGTCGGCAGCTCTGCGCGGTCCCTGTGGGTGACGTAGCGTATGCCCTCGGCGGACAACGTGTAGCGAACGTCGCCGCGTCTGCCGTGACGCTCGATGAGGCCCCAGGTGTTCATGAGGCTGCGCACCATCTGACTGACCCGCCCCTTCGAAACACCGAGCCACCGGACCAGGTGCTCACGGGGGATCATCGGGTGGTCGGTGATGAGGTCGAGGGTCCGCTTCTCCGAAGGGCTGATGCTGAAGGCCGGCGCAGCCTCCACCATCCGCTCGGGACGGGGAATGGAGGCGCGTTTGCGCTCCGGCGACTCGGTGGAGGGCCTTCCGCCGGAACTGGCCTGGGAGACGACGCCCTCCAGCGTGCGGCGCCGCCCTCCAATCAGGAACGAGGTGCTCTGCCAGACGCGGCCGCCTCGTCTCTCCAGCGCCTCCCTGGACTCCACGGCGACGAAGCAGTCGCGGAGATCCCGTTGCTCGCAGAACCGCGTCGTCAACCTCTGCTCCCACACGCTGGGCACGAGGATCAGAACGATGTCGGGGCGGCGCGTGTAGTCATACTCAGCTATGGCCCTCAGCCGGTCGTAGAGGGAGCGCCGTCGCAGGGCCAGACCCTGGCGCACCACGCCGAAGCTGCGGCCATCGTGGAGGGTGATGGTGGCGTCGTAGCGGCCCCTGCGATGGAACTCCACGCGGGACCGCAGGCCGTCGCTGCCGGGGGAGAGTGACGAGGCCAGGCGGTAGATGGAGGCTATCGCGTCCATCCTGCGGAGGAGCAGCGTGAGCCACTCCCTGGACATGGGGTAGGCCCGCACGAAGTCCGAGGGTGTGGCAAAGCCGAGAATTTCGGTGGCCTGCCTGATGCCCTTTGCCGTCAGGCAGTACCTCCCGCTCGACGGCAGATGTACGGTGCCGTGGTTGACGCGCTCGGCTATCCCCTCGGCCAGCAGGCCGGTCAGGGCACGGTGGACGGTCGCGTGCGGCTCGCCCAGGATGAGCGCCAGCTCTGTCGATTCGATAAACGGCATCCGGCTGAGGGCGTCGAGCAGCTTTCGGTCTGAGAGGGTCATAGGTCGAGCGTAACCATTGAGCGACCCGGTGGGCAACCATCAGGTGTCTGTGTCAGTGTGGGGCAGATCAACGAATCTATTGATAGGTGTACCGGAACACGGTATAATACCTCTATGATTGGTTCGTTTCGCCATCGAGGACCGAGGCGGCTCTATGAGCGAGGCGACCCCAGCAGGATAGGCGCGGACCAACTGGATCGGATTACTCTCGCCCTGGCAGACCTTGATGCCGCCGGCACGCCGAGCGACGTTGATTTGCCGGGGTACAGACTGCACCCCCTCAGGGGCGACCGGAAAGGATTGTGGAGCATTTCGATTTCGGGCAACTGGCGGATCACCTTCCGATTTGAAGATGGCGATGTGTATGACGTCGATCTGGTCGACTATCACTAGCGAGAGGGAAGAGACCATGGCTATGAAGAATCCACCCCATCCGGGCCAAGGCATCAGGGAAAACTGTCTGGAGCCCCTTGGCCTGAGTGTCACCGTGGCTGCGGAGGTTCTGGGCGTTGCCCGGCACACCCTTTCGCGGGTATTGAACGGACACGCCGCGATCTCGCCCGACATGGCCATTCGCCTTGAGAAGGCCGGATGGTCCAGTGCGGATTTCTGGCTGCGCCGGCAGGCTTCCTACGACCTGGCGCAAGCGCGCAAGGATGAAGACCGGATACGGGTCGAGCGCTACCAGCCACAGCCTATGGCGTAGGAGATTGAAGCCACCCGTCCAGGAGCGCCACTAGTCAGGAGACGGACGGTATCGGTTCTCTGGGTACGCAGACGAAGCAGTCAACTGTTGAGCAAAGGCAGCAAAGGGGAACGCAGACCCAATGAAAGTCACAGATTAGGCATGGGTGGTTCACTCCTAGCATGACAACTGCCAATGGCAAAGACCGCAGCCACGAAAGCATCATCAACGACACGCTGGCCCGGTTCCTTCGGGAACGGTGCGGCCTGTCGGCGGTCGCTGAGACGCTGCACGGCGGCAGGCGTCCGGACATCATCGTCCGTCTGTCCGAAGGCCCTGTGATCCTCGAGACCGAGCTTGAACCTGCCTTGACCGTGGAAGCGGACGCCCTCTCCCGCCTTGGTATGGAGATTGATGGCCAGAGGGTGCAGAACGTCTTCGCTGTCACGGTTCCAGGAAGGTTGCGGTCGACGAGCCAGCTTCGCCTGTACGAGCGCGTGGCGGGCGCAACGCTGGTGTGGCAGGAATGGCGCATCGACGGGACTTCCGGCCCCAAGCTCAGTGGAACCCCGATAGAGCTAGGGAACTCCGTGGAGCGGACGACCCCGCCGGCGAGCAATTTGGAGGAAGCGGTGGACGCCCTCGACGAGGGGGCGAGGCGGGCCGGTTCCCGGCTCTACTCCTCACCCGGTACGTTGGGCCGGGTGTCGAAGATATTCGGCGCTGAACCAAGCGACGAAGCCGCCAACATGGCCGCATTGGTCATCATCAACGCGATGGTCTTCCAAGAGCGGCTGGCCAGCAATGAGGTGGCCTTCCAGCCGGTGAGCGCAGCCATACGAGACGGACGCTTCTCACGCATGACGCTGTTGCAGGTATGGGAACACATCCTGAGCATCGACTACTACCCCATATTCAGCATGGCGCGGGATGTGGTGCAGGAGCTTTCCGAAGTTGAAGCGGCAGAGGTGCTCGGCGAGTGTGCCAGGACAGCTGCTGCGTTGCTGTCCATGGGCGCGGTTGGACGCCACGATATAGCCGGAAGGATCTTCAACCGGCTGATTGCGGAAAGGAAGCTGTTGGCTGCGTTCTACACGAGCATCCCCGCCTCCACCCTCCTTGCGGGGCTGGCCCTTTCCCCAGCCAGATGGCGGCACGTTGACTGGAGCAGTGCGGAAGGATTGGGCGAACTGAGAGTCATTGACCCGGCCTGCGGCACCGGGACTCTGCTCATGGCCGCCTACCGGCAGATCGTCCAGAATCACGCGGCGGCGACTCCCACGGGGACCGATGATCCGTCTCTCCATCAGGTTCTGGTGGAAAGGATCATCAATGGGGCTGACGTGGTGCAGTCCGCCATACACCTGACCGCGGCGACGCTGGCGGCAATGTCCCCATCGGTGAGATTCGAGCAGATGCAACTGCACACCCTCAGATTGGGCAGGGACTCATCGGAGAAGATTTGGCTTGGTTCCCTGGACTGGCTGGAAGCGCCTGAAACCCAATCTTTCTTCTCGGCGACGGAAGAACAGATAGGCGCGGCAAGCGGCGCCGGAGGCATCGTGCAGCGTCCAAGGGCCGACTTGGTCATCAGCAACCCTCCATTTACTCGACGGGGTAGCGATGGCGGGAAAGAGGAAGCATTGTCCCGTGTGTTCTCCCTACCGGAGGGCGACCTTGAGTCTCGGCAGGCTATAGCCAAGCGGACGTCTGATCTGTTGAAGGGAACGGCCGCCAATCAGATGGCCGGACATGCTTCGTCCTTCACGGTCCTAGCGGACCGAATGGTCAAGCCCGGCGGCCGCATTGCCTTGGTGCTGCCGGTGACGGCATTGTTCGGGGAATCTTGGCGCGAAGTCCGCCAGATGCTGGCATCCCGATATGAGATCGAGTTCGTGTGTCTGTCTCACGACCCGAAGCTGCTCTCCATGTCCTACGACACCGGCATAGCTGAGGCATTGCTGGTCGCTCGTCGGCTCAGTGAGGGTGAGGCTCCAACGGGGCGCGGGAGATTCGTCAACCTGTGGCGTGCACCCTACCAGGAAACGGATGCGCTGGCTCTCGTCCGGGCCGTGAATGCGGCGGCTTCATCACCCGTGTTGCGGTCGGACGGACCGCCGGTTGGGGGCAGTCCTCTGCTGGTCGGCGGCGAACAGTGGGGCGAGGTAGTGGACGGCCCTGTAGGGGAAGGACCATGGACAGCAGCCCGGTGGAGGCGAGCCTTGACGGGCCAATTCGCATCCGCCCTTGAGCGTGGCGAGCTATGGAATGAAGATGGCAGCCAAGTTGCCGGGCATGTTCCGGTCGCGGCTATGGGAGATGTCTGTAATGTGGGGCCGCAGCACCGCAGGATACGAGGCTCCCTTGGTGTGTTCGACGGGTACCATGGGCATAACGAGCAAGCCCAATTCCCTGCGATCTGGAGCCTGGACTCGCGGGTTCACAATCGTATGACTGCCGAACCCAACGCCTGGCTAATCCCGCAGCCTAATCACGATCATTCCCCAATCTGGTCTCAAGCTGGAACACTCCAGATAGCTCCCTCAGTTCGATACACCTCACAACCAATTATGGCGGTCCGGACAATGGCCACAACTCTTGGGGTGAACACCTGGTTCACCCTCCGCGTGCACGACGATGATCCGATATCCGCCGCCAGGCGCGAGGTCGCTCTAGCTTTATGGGCCAACTCCACGCTGGGAGTGTTGATACAAGCCAATCATGCCAACAGTGTCCAGGAAGGAAGAGGAATAGGCAATAAGGGAATGTTGGAGAGCCTCATCACCCTTGACGTGCGGAAGCTCGAAGCTTGGCAACTCGACGAGGCGCAAGCCATCTGGCGGGACTTCAACGACCGCAAGTTCCAGTCCTTCCATCAGTGCGCCGTAGACCCCGTGCGCATCAAGCTCGACGAGCGCATTGTACGGGATATGCTCGGACTTGGAGAGACCGCCATGGCCGCCATCGTCCAGTTACGAACCCTGCTAGCCAAGGACCCGTCCATCCACGGCTCCAAGAAGCCGGAGTTGCCGTCTTGAGGAGCATAGAACCCCCTTGCATACGCCCATCAGCAGTGCCTTGGCGTTGCTGGGCTGGGCAGAGATGATAAAGGGCTAAGAAAGGTGTTTGCGATGAAGGGCAAGCATGGACCAAGTCTGTCCCTCGTGGGTGGCTTGTCAGAATCGACCATCCCTAGTCGGCGATATCGCTGCGACTGTAAGATACTTACAAGAAGGCGGTTCGCGAAGTCGCTGAACAACTCATGAGGGAGAAGTACAGAATGACCCACGGAGACGGTGCCTTAGATTTGATCATTGACGGCAATGATATATCGCTGCAAATGGGAAGTAGAGTATCTGTTTCAGAGAGCCGGAGAGGATGGATCATCCATACCACAATACCTCGCAATGAAGTAACGACCAGTGTACTTCAGCCACTAAATGAAAAGAGAATCTCAGTACGCTTTCGAATGACTCCAAAGACTCAAGATGGTGAACCAATAAAGTTTCCATGGCGGACTGGAACGGGGTTTTTGAGCTGGCGCAAGCTCAAGACAGAGGACGAAGAGCTGATTCTTTGTGGGATAGGACCGCTAAGCCAGCGACAGCCTACGAGTAAGTCCGCTAGCAGCCCCATCGCAGGAACAGTGGAGAGAGCCGTAAGTGTAGGAGGGAGAATACTTCAAAGTGAGCAAACAGAGGCTACGATAGCAGTAGTTGCTCAAACCAAAGAAGAAATAGATGCCAGGATCGCTTTTCTGGATGACAAGGAAGCTGCTGAAGTCCGAGCGATAACCAGCCCGAGCTTTGTGCTGTTTCTGGCCAACAGCGTTCGAGCAGCGTACCGCTTGCTCTATGATGCAGGTATGGCAAGTCAAAGTGGAGAGTGGCTGTACGCATCGATGATCCTCTTACCGCTTGCAATCGAATATGACATGAAGTATTTGCTATACAAGGCCGTAGGAAGGTTTAAGGACGAGTACAAGACGCATAAGTTGCTGCGTCTATTTGATTGTTTGCCGGAAAGCATTCAAGAGGAGATAGATGGAGAGTTCAGGAATGAACTAGAGAATATCGGAAGGAAGCGGGACTCTCAAAACCTTCGAGTATTCCTTATGCAAACACAGGTTGTCTTTAATGTGTTGCGATACCCCTTCGACCCCGACAATGCCACAAGCAGACATTTGTTGGAACCGGATATCACAGCGGTCCTGACGTGTGTGTCAACTGCCCTCGAGCGCGTCAGTAGGCGAACGTGATGTGTGGTGTGAACGTCGCGCCGTAGTGGAATGGGCTGGCGCGGGTGAGCGTTGCGGAAGGCTCGCTGCCTGCTGGGCTGAGCAATGCCGTCTGTCCTGTTGGGACTGCTTGGGTTGGGAAGAGGCCATGCCTCAGTGAACTGAGGGCTTGGTCCAGTTGCCCCATACGCTGCGTGATCTCTCCCAAGTGGCCGATCCCGCCGCCGATCATTGGCCTTATCCTGTTGCCCTTCTGCAACTTCAAGCTCTATGGTATTAGCGCCATTGAGGAACCCTCCTTGGTTTCCTTGCCGCGGGACAGCCCCCCTGTGCCAAAGGCTTGGCCGCACAGGGGAAAGGCCCCTGCCCTAGAGAACAGGGGCCTCGTTTCCATGGGATGGGAAGCAGGCTCGGCCTACAGGTCCAACGTGAGGGTCAATGTGAAGGTTCTTGATTTTATCAAGTCTGGTGGGCCGGGGCGTACTGTACTGCGAACTTTTACGTTGGTCGTGAAGCTTTAACCACCCACGGATACCTATAAATAGGGAAGTCCTGGTTGTGTCTTCGATTCCGAGTTCGTCGGAGTCCCTGCAGACCCTGGAACCGAATACTCTCTGGGCCTAGGACCGTTTTGTGGGATCAACCTACCCCATGCTTAGAATTTCCAGACGGCCAATCAAAGGTGTTATCTCACGAGCTCGGTATATCGAGCGACAAGTCCTCACTACCGTCAGCGTCGCGTCTCTCGGTCTCTCACCGGGACCCAAGTAGCACCTGGGTTTGGCTCGAGGGTCGAATGACCATCTTTATTCCTGTCCTAGTTTGCCCTGGGTGAACAGTTGGTCATCTAGAACCAGCTTCAGTAAAAACCACCAGGCATAGATGGAAGCGGGGGATTCGCTTCCAGGATCATCAACCAGTCCGTGCGCAACATCATGTTGACGTCCAGCGAAAGCGTCCGCGATAACTGGCCAGCAGAAATGTCACACTCATCTCATGGAGAATGTGACTTTGACTGCCCAGAAACAGACGAGACTTCAGGTTCTCAACAGCTTGCTCGCGGAGCACATGACTCTGGACCAAGCTGCCACTCTGATGGGAGTGAGCCCGCGCCACACCCGGCGCATACTGGCGGATTACCGGGAAAACGTCGCTGCATCCCTTGCCCATGGCCACCGGGGCCGCAGGCCGGCCAACGCTATTCCCGAGACGACCGGGAGCAGGGTGGTTCACCTGGCTCGCACGGTGTACGAGGGAGCCAACCACACCCACCTATCAGAGTTGCTCAGTGAACGCGAGGGCCTCGACATGGGCCGGACTACGCTGCGGCGCATCCTGGTCAACGCCGGGATCAGCAGTCCGCGGCGCAGGCGACTGCCCAAGCACCGGGTGCGCCGGCAGCGGATGCCCCGGGAAGGCATGCTGATCCAGATGGATGGCAGTTGCCACCGGTGGCTGGGCGAGGACGGACCTCAGTTCACGATCCTGTTCGCCGTGGACGATGCCACGGGTTGTGTGCCGGGCGCCCTCTTTTGCGATCATGAGGATACCAGCAGTTACTTCCTGCTGATGCAGGGACTGCTCCGGCGCCGCGGCATTCCTCTCGCCCTGTACACCGACCGGCACGCTGTCTTCAAACACCGTTCGGAATATCAGCCCGCCGGGACGCCAACCCAGTTCGGCCGGGCCATGGAGGAGCTGGGGACACAGTTGATTTTCGCTCTGTCTCCACAGGCAAAGGGGCGGATGGAGCGGACGGCCGGAACCTTCCAGGACCGGCTGATCACGGAGCTCCGGCTTGCAGGAGCAACCACCGTTGTACAGGCCAAGGCCGTGTTGCAGCAGTTCCTGCCCCGGTTCAACCGGCGTTTTGGGGTCCCGGCCCGGTGCCCCGAGCCGGCATTCCGGCCCTTGCAACGAGATCTGCCCGTGGAGCAGGTCCTGTGTTTCAAGCACCGCAGGAGAGTGGCGCGGGACAACACCGTGAAGTATTACAGACACACCCTGCAACTGCTGCCCAGTCAGCAACGCCGCAGCTACGCCGGGGCGGTGGTCGTGGTTCTGGAGGGGCTGGACGGCCGGCTGTCGCTACAGCATGAGGGACGCATCATCGCCTCCCAGGATGCGCCGTCCAGTCCGGTATCTCTCCGAAGCCGCAATGGGCCCTCTGCCAGCGTTACTGTCCCGTCCCCCCGATCCCAAGGGGCTGGCTGACTCACCGGCGACGGTCCCTGAACCGCTGAGGGCAAAGATAGATGAGGCAAAGGAATACGACCCTGACATTGACGAGGAGGACGTGGCGGCCATGACAGTTTCCGCCTCGGTGCGGAAGCCCACTTTCCTCCAGAGGGAGAGGTGGAAGGCAGTGCAGGAGGCAAAGCGGAGGGGCTGTCCATTCGTGGAATGGCGAGGGATTTGGGAAGCCACAGAGACACGGTGAGGAGATATATCGACGCCGATAGTCCGCCGACACGGCGAACTCCAGCAACTCCTCCGGCAGCAACATCTGATACTATCGCAGACTAAGCATAGGACATTTCTGCCGAACAATTAGGCGGACATTTCTGCTGAACTTCGACACCCTACTGGCCCAACATCCCATCGCCCTTGACACCCGGACCGGCGCGGAGCTGCTCTTCGAGGTCTTCAGCCAGCGCTACGAGCGGGGATCCATCCTTATAACCACCAATCTCCCCTTCGACGAGTGGACGGAAGTCTTCGGCTCGGAACGCCTCACCGGAGCCCTGCTGGACCGGCTCACCCACCACGTCCACATCCTGGAAATGAACGGCGGGAGCTACAGGCTCAAGCGCAGCCGGGAGAACGCCGCCTCGCAAGCTCCAGAGAAGCCGGAAGACGCATAACTCACCGTCAACGCTCCCCATTCCCACTCCCGTAACGTTGCCACCCTGACCGATTTACTGCAGACAGTCATCATATCAGTGGTACATGATTCCGCCGCCCCAATTGTTGACGTTCAGCGAAAGCGTCCTTGACACCGGGAGGCCGAACGCTTCGCGGCGGCGGTCCTGATGCAGCCCAGGGCCTTCGAGCCGCTGGCCCTGGAGTGGGGGCTGGACGTGCTGGCCTTGCAGCGGGCGTTCCGCTGCTCCTACGCCTCGGTGACCATCCGGCTAGCCGAGGTGCTGCGGCACCCGCCCCTCATGGCGATCCTGTACGAGAGGGAGGACGACGGCAACCCCGCAGGCTGGACCAGCCGCCCGACCTCCGGGCGACGGTGGTGCGGCGGACGCGGGGCTTCGGGACTCCCATCTCCTTCCCCATCTCCGGCTTCAGGGGCGGCGTCCCCCGCAGGGGCAGGCCCCTCCCGGACGGCTCCCTGGCCGAGCAGGCTGCCCGTTACGGCACGGCGCGGTACGCCCACGACGGCGGTACACCGTCATAGCCCGGCCCGTCGTCTGGAAGGGGAGGCTGGCAAAGGTGGTCGTCATCGCCGTGCCGGACCCCGACGGAGCCGTCCTCGACCCCCAGGTGACCGCCTCCGACGCGCCGGGACGCGGGCGGTGAACAACGACAATTAACTTTGCCGGTAGCGACAACTAGGGCTAATCGACAATTGCTAACCCCAGATGACAGAGGCTACCAAGTGCAGGGCCGACAGAAAATACAAGCTCCTGCGATCATACCGGGTGGCGATTCGGCGCCAGTGCTTCAGTTTGTTGAAGGCCCGTTCAATCAGGTCCCGTTGTGGATACAGTTCCCGGTCGTATTCCCAAAGTTCCCTGCGGTTTGACTTGGGCGGTATGATCGCTTCGGCTCCCTGGTCCCTGATAAAGGCCAGAACGCGGTCGCTTTCATACCCCTTGTCAGCGATGACCGCACCGGTCTCGATACCGGTCAGCAGGGGTATGGCCTGGGAGACATCCGCCCGCTGTCCGCCGGTGAGGGTGAAACGAACCGGCCGGCCCTGGGCATCAGCCACCAGATGAATCCTGATGCTCAGTCCGCTGCGGGAGCGGCCCAGAGCCTCACTTTGGCCCCCCTTTGCCGCAGGCCGCCTGCTGATGGGCCCGCACTACGGTGGAATCAATCATCACGTATCTGTCGTCCGGGTCATCCAGCAACACTTGGAAGATCTTCTCCCAGATTCCAGCCCTGGCCCAGCGGGTAAAGCGTTTGTGGACGCTTTTCCAGTTGCCATATTCGGCAGGCAGGTCTTTCCAATGAGCGCCGCTGCGCAACACCCACAGAGCCTGCCCTCGTGAAAACGGGGGACGCCGTTGACGAAGGTCCGGTTATCCTTGGCCGTAACGCCAAGCCTGCCGGGACGCCCCGGCAGGAAACCCTCCACCCGTTGCCACTGAGCGGCGCTCAACTCGTAACGCTCCACGAAGATCCCTCCACCGCACTAAACTTGCTCAGTTACACTCTAACGCCTTGCGCGCAGTTCCTCCCCGGCTACTTCAATCAGATTTCGCCCAATTGTCGATTAGCCCTAAACCAAAGCCAAGGTGAAATGCGCAGGGTTATGCGGTAAATTTGCGGAGGAACTGGGTTAGCCCGATATGGGGTTGGGGAGTGGTTGGTGATGGGTGTGAGGCAAATAGGCCGGTTTCTCGAACAATGGCAGATGGATGCTAGGGATGTACACCGGCGGCTTATTCTGGCGTCGACACCCAGGGAGCGGGAACGATGGCACGCCATCTGGCTGCTAGCCCAAGGATGGACAGCTTCGGGTACGGCGCAAGCCTTGGGACGGGATCCTCACACCATTGGACGATGGGCCGCCGCCTTTGGCGAGGGCGGGTCTGCTGCCTTGATTTTCGAGCAGTCCGGGGGTTCCCCCCCCTGACAGGGGTATGTATGGAGTGAAATTGGCCTGAGGAATTGGAAAACGCACGAGAATCCGGCATCTTGGCAGCAGTCACACAACCAGAGGCCGGAGGTTTCCCATGCGCCTTCCTCGGGAATGCTACCAGATGAAGCAGCTCATTCAAACGCATTTACCCCACCTCACTCAGACACAATTGACCGGTCTGGCTTGGTGGGTGTGCGGCGCCATCCTGGCCGGCAGCGCCTGCCAGAACGCCGTGGCCGCCGCCCTCTCTACCCGGGGCAACTGGCACAACCTGCGCCAGTATCTCAGGGAGTGGCTCTACGACGGCAGCGACCGGGCCCGTCCCTGCAAGACCCAACTGGAGGTAAGCATCTGCTTCGTGCCCTTGCTCCGCTGGGTCCTGGCCTGGTGGCGTTCCGAACGGCTGGCCCTGGCGGTGGATCCCACGTCCAAAAAGGACGACTCCGTTGCCATCGTCATCAGCGTTCTCTACCGGGGCTGCGCCATTCCCGTGGCCTGGCACATCCGCCATGCCAACCAGCGGGGATCCTGGATGGACCCCATAGTGGAACTGCTGCGGGAACTGGCCCCGGCGGTGCCCAGGGAAATGACCGTGGTGGTGCTGTGCGACCGGGGCATCGCCAGTCCGAAATTGTGGAAGCAGATACGCGCTCACGGCTGGCACCCCTACATGAGGTATCCGAAAAACATCATCTTCTGCGCCGAGGACGGCCGAAGGTTGCCGGCCCGCGCCTTCGTTCCCCGTCCCGATACCGCCTGGATCGGCTGGGGCACCGCCTTCGGACGGGGCACCGCCAAACGCCGTTGCACCCTGCTGGCGGTCTGGTACAAAGAACAGGAGGAGCCCTGGGTCATCCTGACCGACCTTCCCCCGGACCAGGCCGGGGTGAGTTGGTATGCGCTGCGCTTCTGGATCGAGTTGGGGTTCAAGGCGCTCAAGAGCCTGGGTTGGCAGTGGCAGAAGACCCGCAGGACCGACCCGGAGCGAATATCGCGCCATTGGCTGGTGCTGTCGGTGGCAACATTGCTGGCACTGGCCTACGGGACCCGGGTGGAAGACGCCTATGACCGGAGGATTGCCCCCGGCAGCTTGCGTGCGCCGCCCAGGACGCTGGCGCCCACTCATCGCAGCAGCCCGGAGAAGCCGGGACGGACCGTCAGCGTAATCCGGCATGGCATCGCCTGGCTCAGGCGCTCGCTGCACCGGGGAAGGCTCTGGAGCCGGGTCTGGCTGCTGCCCGAACCCTGGCCTGAACCCAAGTCCAACCTGGAGGTAACCCGACTTGTCCCTCCATAAAACGCCATACATACCCCTGTCAGGGGGGGGGGGACGCGGAATACTTCCTGCTGCCGCTGCGTCACGCACACCCGGGAGGCCCTCCCACGGGAAAATAATGGGGCGATACGGCTGTTCTGGTAGGGGGCATACCGGACTGTGGCTAGAGGGATACCCCGGCAGAGCCCGGCGGCCTGTAAACCAAGGTTGTCGGATCGAAATGACAGAGTTGCCGGTTACCCGTAATACTAAACCAATACCAAGGTGGGATGTGCATTTCAGGGAGATTGACGATGACCGCAAGGACTCCACGGCACCTGATATCACCTTCAGGCCCCAACTGGGTGGGCACCCATAGTGCGGTCCAGCGATATGTACATTTCACCTTGGCTTTAGTTTAGGTTGTGTTGACATTTCAGCGCAACCAGATGAGAGCGGCGGTGAAATGCAGAAAGCCCAGGTATCTGGTGTCCAGTTTCTCAAACCGGGAGAATATCCGGCGATAGTGTTTTATCTTGTTGATGAAGCATTCGACCAGATGGCGCTCCCGGTACAGATGCCGGTCATAGCCGGCGGGTTCCTTCCGGTTTGAGCGGGGCGGAATGACCGGAGTCATGCCCAGGGCCAGGATGTGCTCGCGAAACTCCTGGGAGTCATATCCTTTATCAGCCAGCACCTGCTCTCCAGCGTAACCGGCGATCAATTCCTCTGCCTGGGTGATGTCGTGCCGTTGCCCTCCGGTCAGGATGAATCGCAAGGGGTTGCCCAAGCCGTCCACGCTCACGTGGATCTTGGTGCTGAACCCGCCCCGGCTGCGGCCCAGAGCGACGAGGTCAACCGCCGTGCCAACCGGCGCATCGAGATGCGGCTGCAGAGCGCCGGTTTCCAGGACCTGCCGCCTAGAGGACTTCGACTGGTCGGCGTCCATCATAATGGACCGGCTGCTGCTGGACGCCCCCTTCTTCTTGGAATTCCTGGACAAGCACGAGCACGTCCTGCTGGTGGGACCGGCCGGAGTCGGCAAGAGCTTCCTAGCCCAGGCCCTCGGCTACTCATCTGTCAGGGCGGGGCATCCCGTCCACTTCATTCATGCCGACCACTACTTCAAGGTCATGGCCCAAGCCAAGGTGGACAACTCCTTGGAGCGCACCTGCTGATCCTGGACGACCTGGGACTGGACCGCTTCACCGCACAGCAGTAGGCCGACCTTTACGAACTCATCCTCAACCGGCACCGATCGTCCAGCTTCATCATCACCAGCAACCGCGCCGTGGTCGGGTGAAAACGGCGGAGGTAAAGTGGGCCGAGCGGGCGGAGGATTGCTGAGTATCGGCGACTAAATACTGTACCGCCCGCCATCATTCATAGGGTTGTAGCCGACCCACGGATGGTGCGATGGATGTACAGAGTGGACGTATATTTCGAGTTCGCCGGGCGGTGATCAACGACAATTAGTCTTGCCGGTGGCGACGACTATTTTTGCCGGTCAAACGTGGTAATCATCCGGTACAGGAGGTGCCGGATTGGTTACGGATCAGCAAGTCGCATTACCGAGGCAAAGACGGATGGAAGGAAAGAAACAACAGACGGCGGCGGCCATGGCGGGGATGAGCGAGCGGTCGGCGCGGAAGTGGCAGTGTGGCCCGTTGCCCTCGGAGACCAAGACCGAGCGCCGGTGGCGCACCCGTCCCGATCCCTTCGACGGCGTCCGGGAGGAAGAAATCCTGCCCCTGCTCCAAGGCGAGGCCGCCGGCAGGCTCAAGGCAACGACAATTATCGAGTGGCTGGAGGAGAAATCCCCCGGCCGGTTCAGCACCTCCCAGCTCCGCACCCTGCAACGACGATTACAGGACTGGCGAGCACTCAACGGTCCGGATCAGGAGGTCTACTTCCCCCAAGAGCATCCACCTGGCCGGGAGGCGCAGCTCGACTTCACCCACTGCAACTCCCTGGGAGTAACCATCGGCGGCCGACGCTACCGCCACCTGCTGTTCCAGCTGGTGTTGAGCCATTCAGGGTGGCGCCACGCCGAGGTGGTTGCCGGCGAGACCTTTGTGGCCCTGAAGCAGGGACTCCAGAACGCGCTCTGGGAACTGGGCGGCGCGCCCCAGGTCATACGCTCCGACAACAGCTCGGCCCTCACCCATGAGATAAAGCGCAGCCGCGGCCGGGCCCTCAACGACAACTACGCTGAGCTCCTGGAGCACTACGGGCTCGAGGCCACGCTGATCAATTCCGGGGAATCCCACGAGAATGGCGTGGCCGAGCAGGCTCATTACCGGTTGAAGGACGCTTTGGACCAGGCCCTGATGCTGCGGGGCAGCCGGGACTTCGATTCCGCCGAGTCCTACACCGGCTTCGTCAGGAAGGTGGTGGACCGGCGCAACCGCCTGGTGCAAGGGAAGCTGGAGCAGGAACGCCCACTTCTGCAGTGTCTGCCCCCGGCTCCCGTGCCGGAGTACGTCAACCACCAGGCTCGGGTGCGCAAGTGGAGCACCATCCAGGCAGCCGGACGGACCTACACCGTGCCCTCTCGCCTCATCGGGAAGGAGGTGCAGATACGCCTGTACGCCGAGCGTCTGGAAGTTTACTACAAGGGCCACTTGGTGGAACGCATGGAGCGGGTGCGCGGTGAAAGGGAGGCCAACGTCAATTACCGCCACGTCATCGGCTCCCTGGTGCGCAAGCCCGGGGCCTTCGCCCGCTACCGCTTCCGTGAGCAGATGTTTCCCACCATGACCTTCCGCTTGGCCTACGACGCCCTCAAGAGGTGGCGAGGCGAGCGGACCGACGTGGAGTACGTGCGGATCCTGCACCTTGCGGCGACAACCATGGAGTCGACGGTGGACAGTGCTCTGGCCCTGCTGCCGGAGGCCGGAGAGCCCTTCGACTACGCCACGGTCAAGGAACTGGCGAACCCGGCTCCGCCGCGGGCGCCGGTGCTGACCCTGTCCGGGATGCCGGACCTGAGGGTCTATGACAGCCTGCTGGCGGGGGTGGCCTGATGCTGGACGCCAACGCCATTCAGGTCCGGATCGGGGAGCTGTGCCACCAATTCCGGCTGCCCACCATGGGGGCGCAGTCGGTGTCCCGATTCACCGCCGCCGGGCACGGCGACGCCCTGGAGACCCTGCTGGAAGTGCTGGAGCAGGAGGCCGAGGACCGGAGGCAGCGCCGCATCGGCCGGCTGCGCACCGCGTCCAGGCTGCCCGCCGGCAAGACCTGGGAGACCTTCGAGCACGACCGTGTGCCCCTGGCTCTGCGGCAGCAACTGGGCGAGCTGTCTGACGGCAGCTTCGTCGACCGCGGCGTCAACGTGCTGGCCTTCGGACTGCCCGGCACCGGCAAGACCCATGCACTGTGCGCCTTGGGCCACCGGCTGGTGGAGTCGGGCAGGTCAGTGCTCTTCGTCCCGGCCTACCGGCTGGTGCAGGACCTGCTCGCCGCCAAGCGCGACCTGGCGCTACCGCGACAACTACGAAAGCTCGACAACTACGACTTCCTGCTGCTGGACGACCCGGGGTACCTGCCCCAAGGGGCCGAGGAGTCCGAGGTGCTCTTCACGCTCATCGCCGAACGCTACGAACGCCGGTCCCTGGGCATCACGTCCAACCTGGTCTTCTCCCGGTGGGAGCACATCTTCGCCAACCCAATGGCCACGGCGGCGGCCATCGACCGGGTGGTCCACCACTCGGTCATCCTGGAATTCGACGTCCCCAGCTACCGCACCGGAGTGGCCCGGCAGCGCAGTCAGAAACAGGGGGTGAACCGGCAAGAATAATTGACGGAACCGGCAAAAGTAGTTGACGCTGAACACGGGCTCCGTGGTGTCGACGGGGGCATGGGCAATGGGTCGAGAAAATAGAGTCAAAACCCTGAGTGACCTATGCGAGATCTACTCAACGGGGGCAGTTGATCTGGACCGAGTCAGAGATGACCTCGAGGTCTCTCTAGCAGGGATCCGGCTCACCATAGCCTGGGCGGTCCAGCCTGCCATAGGGCTCCCATTCATAACCAGTTCTGACTCGGGCAACGGCTTTGCGGCCCGAACTCTGCTCTCGGTTGACGATCGCCTCCCGGACTATCTCGGGACACGATTCGAATGGGAAATTGGCGAATCCGCACGGGACGTCTCAGCAGAGTGGGACAGGCTCATCATTAAAGTCCGAGAGCGGCAGGACAGCGAATACGCTGATGAAGATCGTGACCGACGCACCGTGATCCAAATCGACCCGGAGGCCGAGAAGGCCATAGTGGAAGCGGGGGCATCTGCACACGACTCGGCGCAGAAGAACAAGAATCTCAGCTCTCAGGAAGCGAGTTTCTTGGTCAGGGTGGGGGAGCAAATAGCCCGGGTGGCGGGGGTTATAGCCGCTTACAGGGTGTACAAAAAGGAGGATGAGCAGCACCCCTCCCCAGTCATTATGCCCCAAGATGTCACGGCGGCTCGGGAGCTTGTCCAGTGGCACTATGAGGAACTCCTGCGCCAGGCGGATGTGTCCCGCGCCACAGAGGACGCAAAGGCGGCCCAATGGGTGGTCGGGAACCTGGATCGGTGTGTATCCGACCCTCGCTACCAGAGCGCACACGAC
Source organism: Dehalococcoidia bacterium (assembly GCA_965222595.1). GTDB lineage: Bacteria > Chloroflexota > Dehalococcoidia > Lucifugimonadales > UBA3495 > VXOI01. Next base: position 129,487 of record CBDCUJ010000011.1, read on the forward strand.
GGCGCGTACAGGGTAAACCACTGGCTCGGATCGGCCGCTGCTGGCCCCGCCAAGCACGTTCGCTCAGATCCTGAGGCCAAGGCCCGGGTGATGGAACTGCTGGAGACTCACGGATATGTGGAAATCGTAAACCGCGGGGCGTACAGAGTGAACCTGAATGGCAAATCTGGTGATTGAGGCAGGGGATGGAACTGTACAATAGTACAACTATCCATCGGTACTTTGGAACAGTGGCACCGCTCAACAACGGTAGAGCCAAGAGGAAGCCCCAGCACTACAGTTTGCTGATAACCTGCGGCTTGGTCCCTAGTATTACAACGACGGTTCGCAAGAAAGGGCCCTTGAGCACCTCTTCATGGCGACCTGCCCACGCGCTTGACAGCTTTGTGGTCTTGCCTTCCGCGAAGCGATTTCCGGCTAAAAACTGACCAAATGTGACCAAATGGAGGAAGCGTCGTTGTAATACTAGAAGTCTGGCCGGAAAGCCATCGGCCGGGTTTTGCGCTACGCCAAGCAGACGTATTCCAGTCTTATATGGCCCAGTAGTGCATGTAAGACGTTGCAATACCCACCGTTTCATCGATAATCGACGTTAAGAAAACGACTGCTTGGGGAGAATCAAGGTTCCCGGCCAGATTTCTAGGAGTCGCCGGAGGCCCTGAAGGCCGGCCTCATCCAGCGCGTGACCGTCACCCTGGAGCGGGAGACGATAGCCTGGTTCAAGGCCCAGACGGGGGAGGATGGCGAGACCGGCGGGACGCGGTGGCTGGAGCTGGTCGCACAGGCACTCCGGGACCATGGCCGGGGCAATGCCGTCCGTTAAGTTACCTTCGCCGCCTACCAGGGATTGATCCCTCCGGGAACAACCTCCTGGGAAATGCCCGTGGGGGGTGCGTGGACGGCCCAGAATGGGCCCTGTGCAGGCTTGATGGAGGGCTTGCTTGAAGTCGAAGTCGAACTGCTTCGGAGTGCGCTGGAAGGGCAGGTGGGCCAGCCTGGTTCTGATGGTGAGGCAGCGTTCCCTGCGGGCGGCAACATCACCGCCTGCTGGAGGCCCGGGGTTTCCAGGTGCTTAGGGTCCTCCTGCTCCAGGGCGATCGTCGTCATCGCACACCTGTTGCGGCCGCCGGTGCATCGACGGAAAGCGCATTTGTTCGGAAAACAAGGTAAGATAAAGGGAATCCCACCCAAAGGGGTTCCCCTTATGACGCGCTACCTCGCATTCGACATCGAAACCGCGCAGCCCTTCCCCGAAGACCACAACTGGCGCTCCATTCGCCCCATGGGGATCGCCTGCGCGGCAGCCTGCGGCCAGGGCGACCAAAGGCCCAGGGCCTGGTACAACCGCTCTCCAGACGGAGAGATCCAACCCAGCCTCACCCGTCAACAGGCACAGTCCCTGGTCAACCAGCTCACCACCCTCACCGACCCAGAACAAACCTCCGAACCGTATACCCTCCTCACATGGAACGGCTTGGGCTTCGACCTTGACATTCTCGCGGAGGAATCCGGCATGACGGAACAGTGCCAGCAAATGGCACTGAACCACGTGGACATGATGTTCCATTTCTACGCCACCCTGGGATACCCCCTGGGCCTCGACAAGGCCGCCCAGGGCATGGGCACCCCCGGCAAACCGGAGGGCATGAACGGCGCCCTCGCCAACGATATGTGGAACAGCGGCGACCGCCTACCCGTCATCCAATACTGCGCCAGCGACGTACGCTCGACCCTCGCCCTCGCCCACGAGTGTGAGGCCCAACGCCGCCTGCAATGGACCAGCAACACCGGCCGGACCAGGTTTTTCAACCTCCCAAACGGCTGGCTCACTGTCCGCCAAGCCCTGGACCTACCCGAGCCCGACCGATCCTGGATGACCGACCCCCTCCCAAAGGAGAACTTCACCGGCTGGCTCAACCTCTGACACAAAAACCTCAACGCCGCCGGCCTGGCCGGCGGCACCCTCACCTCCCTGACCGAATTCAAGAGAGACGTCCGGGCCATCGCCGGCACCCCGAAGGCCCGGCGCGCCGTCCTCATGGTCGACCAAGTCCACTCCCTGGGAGTCCTGGCCGAGCTGCACGTCAGCGTGGACCACAAACCGAAACCCTCACCAAATGGCAGGAACAATGCCAACGGCGCATAATGCCAGCATCACACCGCACCAACATGGCCAGAGCCAACCGGGGAACCATCCTACCCGACAACGATCAGTGCCCAAAATACAGCTCAAGGAGTTGCGACGTGACAACCCCAGAGACGACCGCCCAAGCGTATCGCAACATGGAATCCCTGTTCCTGAGCCTCCTGGAAAAGCTGGAGGCAAACAGCGATCCCCAGCAGGGTCCGACCAACAAACCGTGGCTCAGACCCACCATATCGGCAATCATCAACCTGCCGTGGGGCGAAACCAACCTGCCAGACGACCGTAGGCCCCCACAGTACGACACGGCCGCGGAACTCACGTTGCTCATGCTTCGAAATCTGGACGCCGACGTGCCCCCGCCAACCTCGGTTAATCCCACCGGAGACGGCGGCGTCACCGCACAATGGCATCTGAAAGGTTACGACCTCGAAATCTTCTGCGAACCGGATACCCGCCCCGAGTACTATCTGAAAACAGAGCACACTGAGTTCGAGGGTCCAGTGTACAACCAAGAGAGTCCGAACCAACTGAAAGCGCACCTGAAGCTCATGCCCAGAGAGCAACCACAGTGAGCAGCCAAAAGCCCCTCCAACCATTGGCGGCGGACCTCACCGTCATGCGGAGAGTACGGCCAGCAGACGTCACCCAAGATGCGGACGGAAACCACAGACCCATCAGCAGCGTCTTCCGCCAGGGCGGGCCCCAAGGCGACGTATCGGTATACCTCACGAGCGAAACCACCGCAGAGGTGATCACCCGCAACCACCCAGGCACCCTCCTGGTCGAACTCACAATCGCAGAGGTCCGCGCCCAAGGACTGGACGTCCAACGGGAGAACATTCCCGGAGACCCAGGACATTGCAACATAACCGGCAGAAAGACCAGGAGCATCGCCAAGACGTTTGCAGAGATATGCCGCTGGACCCCCGGATTCGGACCGCCGTGAAAATAGCCGGGGCAACCGCCCCACTCTCCCGCATCATCTCCTGACCCACCGCTCCAACCACAAGAACAACAATTTGAACTCCGCCTACACCCAACAGGATGCCGTGTCACTCGTCCGGTGCCCCGGCTCCGTCACCGAAGGTACTTCATCAACAAGCAGGCCCACCACATGGTCGCGTGCGCCGGCCAGAAGCGCCTGAACTTTCAGGACCTCCTCGAGCTCCGGGTCATGACGTTGCTGATCCACACCTGCCGAATGTCCAGGGCGTCAATATTCGACCTCAGCAACGCCCAAGCGAAGAAGCTGCACACCCCATACCCGCTCTCCGACCTCCGACCTCTCCGAGATGAAGAACGACCAGCAGATGACCGACCAGCAGATGACCGACCAGCCGTCGCCCGATTCAGGGGGCGAGGACCCCAGGACGGCCTTCGGTGACGCCGTAACCGCGCTGACCGACTCCCTGGACTTCCACGACAACAGACCGGTCCGGTGGAACGCGGGCCGCGACATGAACATCGCCCACCCCGGTGCCTCGGTCGTGATCGACCCCGCTGTCAAGGGCGGCGTCCCCATCATCATGGACACGGACATCACCACCCGCGCCGCCGCAGAACGCGCCGACGCACATCCCCACGAAGAAAGCAGAAACGCGCGGCAGCTCGGCGTCACCGTCCCCCAACTGCAGGTGGCTTCCCTCTACGAGATGGTCCTAACCCTCCCCAGACCGTTGGGACACATGCCGATGGGCAGGTGGCACTTCGGCGTACCGGGCGACCCCGAAAATGCCGCCAGGCTCGTCGACCAGCTCCTAGCCCGCCTCGCCGTCGATGAAGCACCTGACGAAGAGGACAAGGACCAGGCGGGGGACACCCTTCAGCGCAGTACCGCGTAAACTGCGCTCCGCACAGACTCCGCATCCCTGCACGCATCGACCGCCGGCGCGGAAACATCGAAGAACCCGCAGGCGCCACAAAACACCCCGACCCGTGAATTACTTCAACTCCACCGTTTTCTGAAAACCGAAGCACCTGAGCATTTTGCGAAAAATGCCGAGCCGCGACCAAAATCGGCTATGCGGAATTTTCGGCAGACCGCAGAGTTTTTCAGAAATAGCCCCGCCGTCGCCAAAATCGAGTTTCCTGATTTTCCGCCGGACAAGGAGTTTTTCAGAAAACGGCCTGGCGTTACCAGAATTCATTTTCCGCAAAAACTCGCGGACGTCGCCAAAATCGCGTTTTCGGATTTTTCGTCAGCCCAGAGGGTTTTCTGAAAACGGCCCGCCGTCACCGAAAACCACTTTTCGGAGTTTTCGTCAGACCGGCGGGTTTTTCAAAAATGAGTCGCCGCCGCCAAAATCCTCCCCGGCGATTTTCCCCCCGACCCGGGGTTTTCACAAAAACCCACGGACGTCACCGAAAATGACTTTTCGGGATTTCCAGCAGACGGCGGATTTTCGCTGAAACGCACCGACGCCGGGATCTCCGGCAGCACCCGTCGCCCGCACTCCTCTCGGCTGACGGACAAAAAATGAAATCACCCCTCACCGTCATCGGGCGAGAGTTGAACCGTTTCGGCTGGACCATCTGCTGGACGCCCTTTCACAGACAGATCGCCCCGCAGGCCCAACGGACCCTTCTCGCATGGGAAGATAAAACCTCGTCAGCACCTGATCCAGGAACCCGCAGGGCCCCAGTCCCAAAGCCTGCATCCGCGACACTTTCTGAAAATTCTCAAGAGAACAGGAGATGACCGCCATGAATACAGGCTGGAGGGCAGCCAACGACTCCCGCAGGCCCCACAAAACCCAGGAACTCCGCATGAACGGCGGCAAGTCCACCGTCAGCAAACGCCGCCGCCAGTCCGTCAAGGACTCCAACTCCGCCATGCGCCTCCGCGGCCAACTCATCCACGGCAAGTCCGACGAACTGCTCCGCAGGGAACAGGAAAGCGAGGACCGGAAGCGCCGCTTCATCAAAACCGGCTCCTGAAACCCGGCTGCTGAAACCCGAGCGACGGGACTACAGAATCCAAAAAGGCAGGTAAGAGCATGGACAACCAATGCGAGACCCCGAACCCCCACGAACTGCTCGACCAAGTGAATAGATTCGAGCAATTCACCCAGGCCGAAGAGGCCCGCGACCTCTACTCGGAAATGTCGGAACTGCTGAAACACGACGGCAAGAACCTGATGGCCGGCTTTTTCCTGTATGTCTCGGAGTGCTACGACGACATCGACGGACAGGACCACCGGAACCTCGACGACTACACCCGAGCCACACTCGGCTACTTCCGGTGGCAATACCACAACATCATCCCAACGCCGGAGGAAACCAAGAGCGCCGCGCGCTGCGCACGGATCATCCTGCCGGAAGAATTGCGGCCCATCATGAAAGACCTGGCCGCGCAGAATTCCGCACTCGCCATCCCGTAGCAAAACGGCGCCACAGTCTTCCCCACAGGGAGGAAAACGCCGAACACCGAACAGCGCGGAGGCCGCCGGATGACCACACCCGACACACGCGATTGGTCCTACCTCGCCGAGCGCCTCAGATACGCCGAAACCCACCTCGCCGAGTTCCTATTCCTCGCGGACAACAACCGCAGCGACATCGCCCTGGGCCAAAACGCCCAGAAGGCGCTCGCACACGCCCTCAAGGCCCTGCTCGCCGCCGCCGGCAGCAGCTCCCTCACCCACGACATCGGCATACTCCTGGACCACGTCCGCCGGCTCGACCCCCGGATGGCAGACTTCAAACTGCCAATTCCAACCGACGTCTACACCGAGTACGCCACAGAGGCACCGTTCCAAAAACGCCGGCAGCCACCGCTCACCCAATACCCCGATTTCAAGGCGTCCACCGCCCAGGCCATCACCCGGATAATCGCCCGGGCCAGGGCCCTCGGGGACCAAACCAGCCAAAACTGACCCCGGACCACCCCCGGATACCACCCGCAGCGGCCCCACGGGGCCGTTTTCGCGTCTCATTGCCCCGGAAAGGCCCAATGCTCACCCAGGGGCCTTAAACCCCCGCAAAACGGCTCACAGCCCAAAACAACCCCACACAATGTCCATAAGGACCGAAAGGAGGCACCGCCATGACCATCAAGGACATCAACCCCGTAACCACCGGCCACGACCTACGAGAAGACCAGCCGCTCATGCGGCGCCTCTTCGAGGTCGACTACACCTGCCCGCTCTGCGGCCGAAACCACATGGCCGAAACCTATGTCCAATCGGCCACCTCCAACCTCGACGACCTCAACGCCGAGGCCATCCGGTGCATGTCCGACGCACGCACCGCAGTACCCCTGCTCCAGAACCACATGCGCTTCGTCCATACCGAGCAGGGCAACTTCACCGAACTCCTGGAACACCTCAAAGGCTCAACCCAAGAGGCCGACCTCATCATCAACACCGTCACCATGACCCACGAGGAAAACCTCTCCTGCGGCCAGTGCGCCCACCAGTTCGATAGCACAGTCGAACTCGCCGTCCACATGGGCGTCAATCCCACCAACGGCACCCGGTTCGCTCCCGCCGCATGCGATTCCAATTTCTGACTTTTTCAAGAAGGATGGGAGTCCTCACCGACTCCCATCAGCTACTCGAAACCGCCGACGACGACGACGCCGTCAGCTCCATAGACCTGCTCCGCCCCAGCACCCAGGCTCCCTCGGGCCAGGAAACCCCGGACGTCATCCACACACCGTCAAACGCGACCGACAAGGAGCCACACCGATGAACCGCCTGAACGACCTACCCTGCATCGACGTGCAGGACCGACCCCTCCTGCTGGCATGCAACGCCATGCACCCGGAAGACCACGAAAACATCTCAGGCCACGCCCACGTATCCGACTGCACCTACCTGGGCGAAGACGACCCCAAAATGGAACGCGTCTACCGCGCCAACGGCTCCCTCGCCAAGGTCACCTTCTTCGACAAGGGCAACTGCTGAACCTCCATCGACGACATCGAAACCAAGACCGACATGGACGCCAGGGAGTCATCACCCGCCTGTGGACCGAGACCTTCGACAACGCAGACAACAAAAACCAACACCGGAAGATGCTGGCCGACGCCATCTCATACTGCACCCGCGACGGCGGCTGCACCTGCGCCGTAAACCTCGTGCAATTCACCAGGTAACCAAGAAAACAGAAAACCCGGAGGAACCGGCTCCGCCAGTGGAAACCATCCCCAACAAATGCAGCAGAAGGAGTCCGACCATGACCACAACGTTCGCACCCGCGTCGTTCACCACCGACGCCGTGGCCCGCTCCATCGAACTGCTCCGCCCCAGCACCCAGGCTCCCTCCGCAGAGGAAACCCTGGACGTCACCATCAACGCCTGGACCCAGGCACAGCTATCACAAATCACCCCCACACCGCACGACGCCATCGACGCCGAACACTTCCTCGCCTCCCGAAAGGCTGCCCTCCAAAAGGCCGCCCAAGACATCTACCTCACCGCCGTCGAAATCGCCGACCCCGACCAGCGGGACTCCCTCCTCCAACGCCTGCACCGCCAGAACTCCACCCTCACTCAGTGGGCCGCCGACCAGGCCGCACCCACCCTCACGGAGATCGAGCGCACCGCCCTGCGCCGTGAGTACATAGCCCAATACGGCTTCCCAATCATCACTTCCGCAGCCGTCCGGTGGATCGCCCAAGCAACTGCCGGAAATCCCCTCCTCGAAATCGGCGCCGGCAACGGCTACCTCGCAAGCGAACTCATCAACCACGGCGTGGACATCATCCCCTCCGACCCCCATCCGCCCGGCGCGGAGGACGGACACCGCATCGACATGCTCCCCGTACCCGGTATCGAAATACTGCCAGCCACCGGCACCGACGCCATCACCCTCCACCCCGACCACGACATCCTCTGGTCCTGGCCCGACCACCAAGCCAACTACACCCACCAAACCCTCGCCCACTTCCAGGGCAGATTCCTCCTCTACATCGGCGAGGACCAGCACGGCAACACCGGCTCCCATCAATTCCACCAGATCCTCCAAACCGACTACGCCCTGAAGGACTCCCTCAACATCCCGACCTTCCCAGAGCTCCACGACCGCATCGTCCTGTACGAACGAACCCTCCATCCCCAGGCCGGAACCTGACCGGCAAAATAAACCCGCCAACACCCAGCCTCAACCTCACTGGAGAACACACCATGACCACCATGACCGAACGCACCGTAACCGAAACCGTGACCACCCTGCCCGCCGGCACCTACTTCATCGGCGACCCCTGCCACGTCCTCAGCAGCAGCAACATCAAGTGGCCCAGCCGGGACCAGACCAACGGCCCCTGGCAGCTCCAGGACATGCCCGCAGCACTCTTCGAAGTCTACGGCGGCGACGGCGTCCGCAGAGACTGCGAAGAATACAGCTACGAGGTCGAGTCCGGCCATATCGCCGTCATACCCGCCGCCCTGATAACCGAACCCCTCCCCAGCCAGGACGGACAGCCCGCCGGCAGAATCATGGAGTTCAAAGAACCCTTCACATGCCGCTCCATCCTCTACGAAACCCCCGGGCCACGGCGCACCGGCTGCCGCAACATCCACGTCGGACACATGATCGTCCACACCTAGCCAAGGGCCGTACCGGCAACCAGACACGGAACCCGACAGCACTCCCCTTCTCACCCACAGAACAACAGGCCCGCAACGGCCGGAGACGACGAAATGACCGCCGCCATCTTCCACAAGGGCAAACAGATCTGCTCCCAATGCTCCGACAGCTGCCATTCCTGCCGGACCGAACGCGCCCATCCCGCCAACCGACCACACCTCGCCGCCCACTGGCTCCCGTGTCCCACTCACCCCGACCCGGAGTTCCTCCGCCACCAGCAGGTCATGCGCCAGAAATCCGTCTACGACCAGGGCTACGGCTTCCACCTCACCACCTTCGCCAATGCCCTCCAGGAACTCGACGACCACGGCATCTCCCCCGAAGCAGCCGGCGTCTCACCCAACGCCTTCGAACCCGAATACGGTGTCCTCGTCGCCAGCGTCTGGTCCAACGACCAGTGGACCCCCGTCGCCATCGCATCACCCGGCCAGCTCCGTCAAGCCCTCACCAACGACGGCATCATCGCCCCCGGCCTCTATCAGCCCGAACCCACCCAGATGGAAAAATACATCGCCGACTTCGTGGGCGAAAACGCCTGGGAAGCCGCCGTCTGAATCCCAGCACCAACACAACCACTCCTCCCCGGATTCAGGCGGCACTCCGCCCAATACTCACGGGTCCAAGAGTCCCGGTAACAGGGCATCACCCGGTCCACATTACCCGGTGAAGAGCAGGGCATCGGCCCCCATAATCGGCACCCCCCATTTGCCGGCCATTTCCGGGTGAAATCGGCCCCTAACAGGGTCCCCGGGCACACCACAAAGAGGCCCCTCACAAGGGGCCTCAATCGCATCCTCAAAAATGAGGTCACTGCCACTCCCGGCCCCCTCCAAAAAAGGAGCAAGGTGCCAAAGAATCACAGAACACCACTCACTAGCTTTTTGTAGCTAATACTCTAGTCAACCCCCCCTGCACCCCCCATTTCGGGAATTCAGCAATTTCACTACACCTTCCAAAGCTGTTTCAGAGGAGAAAAGGGCCCGTTTTTGCGCGAATCACAAAACACCTTCCAGCTTTGTTTCAGCACCCTATACACCCCCCTAGAGGGCGAAATGGCGTTTTGCGCGGGCAGGGGGTCCCCGGGACACCCCCATTTTGCGCGCCCCACCCGCCGCGAAAGCACCCCGCAAGGGCCATATCTCACCACCCCCGAAAACAATGAAAAGGGGACCCGGAGGGCCTGACAGGGGTATGTATGGCGTTTTATGGAGGGACAAGTCGGGTTACCTCCAGGTTGGACTTGGGTTCAGGCCAGGGTTCGGGCAGCAGCCAGACCCGGCTCCAGAGCCTTCCCCGGTGCAGCGAGCGCCTGAGCCAGGCGATGCCATGCCGGATTACGCTGACGGTCCGTCCCGGCTTCTCCGGGCTGCTGCGATGAGTGGGCGCCAGCGTCCTGGGCGGCGCACGCAAGCTGCCGGGGGCAATCCTCCGGTCATAGGCGTCTTCCACCCGGGTCCCGTAGGCCAGTGCCAGCAATGTTGCCACCGACAGCACCAGCCAATGGCGCGATATTCGCTCCGGGTCGGTCCTGCGGGTCTTCTGCCACTGCCAACCCAGGCTCTTGAGCGCCTTGAACCCCAACTCGATCCAGAAGCGCAGCGCATACCAACTCACCCCGGCCTGGTCCGGGGGAAGGTCGGTCAGGATGACCCAGGGCTCCTCCTGTTCTTTGTACCAGACCGCCAGCAGGGTGCAACGGCGTTTGGCGGTGCCCCGTCCGAAGGCGGTGCCCCAGCCGATCCAGGCGGTATCGGGACGGGGAACGAAGGCGCGGGCCGGCAACCTTCGGCCGTCCTCGGCGCAGAAGATGATGTTTTTCGGATACCTCATGTAGGGGTGCCAGCCGTGAGCGCGTATCTGCTTCCACAATTTCGGACTGGCGATGCCCCGGTCGCACAGCACCACCACGGTCATTTCCCTGGGCACCGCCGGGGCCAGTTCCCGCAGCAGTTCCACTATGGGGTCCATCCAGGATCCCCGCTGGTTGGCATGGCGGATGTGCCAGGCCACGGGAATGGCGCAGCCCCGGTAGAGAACGCTGATGACGATGGCAACGGAGTCGTCCTTTTTGGACGTGGGATCCACCGCCAGGGCCAGCCGTTCGGAACGCCACCAGGCCAGGACCCAGCGGAGCAAGGGCACGAAGCAGATGCTTACCTCCAGTTGGGTCTTGCAGGGACGGGCCCGGTCGCTGCCGTCGTAGAGCCACTCCCTGAGATACTGGCGCAGGTTGTGCCAGTTGCCCCGGGTAGAGAGGGCGGCGGCCACGGCGTTCTGGCAGGCGCTGCCGGCCAGGATGGCGCCGCACACCCACCAAGCCAGACCGGTCAATTGTGTCTGAGTGAGGTGGGGTAAATGCGTTTGAATGAGCTGCTTCATCTGGTAGCATTCCCGAGGAAGGCGCATGGGAAACCTCCGGCCTCTGGTTGTGTGACTGCTGCCAAGATGCCGGATTCTCGTGCGTTTTCCAATTCCTCAGGCCAATTTCACTCCATACATACCCCTGTCAGCCCCGGAGGGCCCCACCCGAAAACTACCCGAAAACGGCCTGAAAACGGCCCGAATCAGCCAGGCAACGCCGGACGATCATCGTCGTCCGCAACGCTCCCGGTGAACCGCATCACATCGCTCATGATGTCCTTGCTGTAACGCTCCTCGTTCATCGCCGCCAGCATACCGTCGGCATGCTCAATCATCTTGTCGTACAACATCTTCCCCGTCAGCGGCGGCTTCCCGATCAGCCAGTTCCACATGCCCCGGACACCGCTACGCTCCTTCTGCTGCTCACCCTCCACCCAGCGCAGACGCGCCAACCGGCGCTCTATCTCCCGGGCACGACGGTGAGGATCCCAACTCTGCCCCGGCTCCGGCACCGACTCCCGGAAATACGAGATCAGCGCCAGCTCGATCTGGCTGACAAGACCCAACGCTGCCACCTGCTCCTCGTAGGTCATGCCCAGACGGAACATGGTCATCACCGCCAGAGCCCTCGCGTTTCTGAGCGACACCCGCCGCTTGTCCTGCTCCTCCTTCCACCCCACACCGGGCCGGCCGGATACCATCGCCGCCATGGACACGTCGGCAACACCGTCCCCGTCCAAGTCGATGCCCAGCGCCACGTCGCTGGACACCTGGCTAACGTTCCGGACAACGACCACACCGGCCGCGGGCACCAAGGCACCGCCGGTCTCATCGACCGACGCGGCCTCAGCTACAGAGGCTGCTACAGCGGCACGGGCACGCCTGGCCCCGGCACCGGCACCGTCAACCACGGCCACCACCGGCTCCCCCGATCCGGCATCCCCACCGACCACATCCCTCACCAGGTAGAAAAGGTCGTCAAGTTCGCCCACATGGGCCTCCTCGAGTTCCTCCTCACCGGCCAGCACCCTGGCGACAAACTCCTCATCAACACCCAGATTCTCCGCGACGCTGCGCGCTCCCAAGTACCGGCACAGCACACCGAACCGCTCCCCGCGTGTCCTCCAGCCGGTCCTCCCATGACCATCCACCCACGTCCCGCACACCCGGATTCTGGTAAACCCACCGGCCGCTGCTCACCGCCTCACGCGCTCCACGCACGCTCCCATCGTCAACGCACCAGACCTGCACCATCCGCTAAACGCCAAAGGACCGGGCCACCCGGAACACAAGTCCCCGCTGCCAGCCATCGGTCACCACGAACACCAGCAACCCCGGCCAGGCCGCCCCCGGGCCCACCGAGTACTCACGGAGATCCTCCGACAAGTCGGAGAACACGTGCCTCAACCGCACCTCCACCTGCAGCAGCCCGCTCCAGAAGAAGGCCGCCCAACCACGCTCGTACCTCACAGCCGCGTCCCACGACACGCCCGTGGACCACTGGAACGACTGCAGGGCGCCCATCGACGTGATCGACCCCGCCACCTGGTAGAACCATTCCACCGGCGGAAGCCTCGCCAGTAGCTGCGAGAGAGCCCAGGGCTGCTGCCACGCCAAACCGCCCAGACCGATCTCATCGAGGCCCTTCTGGGTGACCCACCAGCGGGTCGACCTGCCCCGGGTGGCGCCCAGAGACTCACAACCCACCAGGCTGGCACCGTGAAGCTCCCAGAGGCGCGTCTACACGTTCGAATGGTCCCTGCCCGGAACCAGGGCCAGGTCCGCCGCGTTCCCCAACGGAAATTCCACCACCGCGGGCAGCAGGGACCGGGCATGCTCTGAAACCGGCCGCCGCCGCAGCGCCTCCTGCTCGACCAGGCTTTCAAGAAGCACCATTATTTCGGACGCCTCCCAAACCGCGCGGGCCTCTCTCCACTCTCCACATACAGCCCCACCTCAAGCGGATCGCCATTGCCCGAAGTGTGCAAAACCTCCCCAAGTTCGAGCCCCCCATCCCCCTCCTCGATCACCACGGCCCCCAGACCCGGCAGGTCGGCATCCCCGCCCTCGGCCCCCAGCCCCGGCAATTGCGACACCTCCGCCAACACGGCGTCGTCACATTCGCCCGCTGGGCCGCCACCGGCCGCCACCTCAGCAGCCACAGGCTCATCGGCGACCACCGCACCAAGCTCTTCAGCGTCGCCAACATCCGCCCCCGGGCCCACAACATCGCCGCCATAAGACGGCGGCAGGGGAACCACTTTTCATCCACAGGCCCAAAACCCGCGTCGTCGAAATCTCCGCCACCGGTACCAGGAATTTCCTGTAGCCCCTCCGGCTCAGACACCTCGGGCTCAGCAACTACGACCTCCGGAACGTCCACAGGTCCCGGAGACCCATCGCCGTTGACCTCACCTGTTGGGGCGGCGACAGACTCATAGCCCCTGACCGACAGAAAAGCCTCCGGGTCAAAATCCTTCGCCTCCGGCTCCATAGCATTTTCAGGAACTTCGTTCTGAACCTCCGCCGGACCACCCGATTCTCCGTCCAGAACGGCGACCACCCCATCCGGGGCCCCGACGTCACCCTCCTCATCCGCCCCCTCAGCGCCCTCCGCCGCCGGTCCTTCGGCCGCGACACTCATGGCGAATTCCACCCGCAGCCGGGCCAACTCCTCCTGACGCACCCGCAACCGTTCTTCCTCCATCGCCTGCCGGCTCCTCTCCAACTAAACTAAAGTCAAGGTGAAATGCGCAGATGGTGGGGGCAAACGACGGAGCCGGGTCATTCTCCAAGTACGGATGAGAGGGATTCACCGGCATAACCCAGCTGATCATCATCGCCACTTAAATGTACATCCCACCTTGGCTTTAGCCCGAATCCACCGATGGACGGCGCGAGGACAGCGGAAGTGGGTAAGGGAGTTACAGGCGCGATGATCCGGGCTCGAATTCGGGTAGACGGGAGGTTGGCGGGCGGTCTGCAGGCGCTTTTGGGGGCACCGATGGCGGCCTGCAGTGGCTGTGGTGAGCAAGATGGCGGGATAGGACACGGCAAGAGGCGCTCGCGGACCGGGATGGCGCGAGTTGGCGGGGACGTTCAGTTGACCGGATGGCGGGTCCGTGGCGGACGGGCGCCGTCAGGCTGGGAGTGGAATGGCTCGCAGCCGGGCCAGGGCGCGGCTGAACTGGGTTTCCCAAGGCCAATGCTTGGGAAGATGCAAGGTGAGGCGGCGCGCCGAGCGGGTGAGCCGTCCCGCTAGGGCGAAGAACCGCAGCCGGAGGGTCTTGGTGGTCACGCTCTGCTGGCCCAGACCGATCCGCGCCGTCCAGCGGGCCAGGTTGTGGGCCATCGTCTGGACGGCCAGCCAGGCGGCGTTGGCGGCGAATCGGCCGGACGGCAGGTGGTTCAGCCCGACGCCGTACTTGAGGTCGCGTATCGCATTCTCGATCTCGGCGTGGCGGCGATGATCAGCCTCCAGTTTGAGCAACTCCCCGTCCCGGTCGGTGATGAAGCCGTGATAGCTGTAGTTGGCGAAGAGAGCCAGTTGGGAACCGGGCGTGGGCCTCACCCGCCGGACGATGAGCCGTACCGGCGCGGCATCCGCCTCGGCCTGGAAGGGGGTGTAGGTGGTTTCGGCCACATCGGCGGCGCCGTCCATCCAGTAGGGAATCGGCGTCCAGTCCCTCTCGGGTATCGCCTCGATGAGATTGTGCAGGCTTTTGTGCTGGCGGATGGTGATGGAGAAGTGCAGGTCCATCTTGCGGCAGACGGATACCACGCTATGAGTGTAGAAGCCGCTGTCTGCCCGCACCGTGAGTTGCCCCCGGGCCCCGGCGTAGCGAACCCGGCTCACCGTTTCACGCAGGAAGTGGGCGGCGCCCCGAGCGGTGTTGGCGCGGCCCTCGCGCAGCCGGGACATCAGCACGTCGCCGGTTCCGGCGGCGATGGCCAACAGCGGGTGATAGCCCCGCTTGCCGGTATAGCCGTGGTGTCGCGCTCCCTCCTTGGCCAGACCGTAGGTCTCGCAGACAGTGGAATCGAGGTCGATGGTGAACGGCGCGTCGCCGGGTCCCGCCCCGGCCTGCCATGCGCGTGCCAGCAACTGGCGGCTCACCCGGTCGAGTTGACGGACGTGGCCCCACCGGAAGCTGCGCAGAAAGGTGCCCAGGGTGGATGGCGCCTTGACCGTGCCGCCCAGGGTGCAGGCCGTCCCCCCGGTGCGCAACACATCGGCGTCGTCGATGCAGTCGCCGCCTGCCAGCGCGGAGGCCACCAGAGTCATCATCTTGTCGCCGGTGTTGGCCCGCCCCGGGGCGCTGCCGAGATTGAGGTGATGGTCTACGAGTTCCCCCAGACCCAGGTGTTGGGCGAGGGTGGCCGGCAGGAGCAGGCCGGCATTGGCCACCAGGCGGTGGTCGTCAAAGGCGATTTGGATGCGGTCGGGGTGGTTACGTGGTAGCATCTATTGAGTGCTCCTTTTCTGGGACCGGTTTTCTGTTTCAAAACCATTATCCCAGATTCAGAGGCGCACCTTTTTGTTTCTTCAGCAGGCCTCCTACACGCCGTCCTTCGGTGGATTAGGGCTTAGGAACCCTGCTCCTACTGCCCCTTCAGGAAAATATGCTGGTCCGACCGCCTCCTCGACGAGCTCCGGCCCATAGTCCGGGGCGCCGCCACCCCCTGGACCACGACCAAGAAACCTTCGAAGCCGCAGCCCAATGGCTGTAGGCCAAACAGGCCCTCGACCAGGCCAAGATTGTCCTCGAGTCCAAGCTCATCGCCAACGCCAACGCCCCGATCAGCGCCGCAGGCGTCAAGGCCGAATACTTCCGTCCCAGCGACGCCCGCAGCTACGACATGCACGAGCTCGGCCGCTACCTCACCGGCGAGATACTCCGCCGCCACCAAAACGCCAACGCCGACAAGCGTGTTTTCTGGGTGCATCCCCTCTGACCCAGCCCCTTTCTCAAACACTCCCGCCGCCTCCAACATGCCATAACCTGCGCACGAATCCGACAATCGCCCAAAGCCGCGATGGTACTATCATAGCCATATGATGACTTACCATTCCGCCAACCCATTTTACATAAACCAGCCATCTCACATCCAGGAGCGCCACACAATGCAAGCAAGCCTTTTCGGCGAACCCTCACCGCCCCAGGACGCCGACACACAGCCGAACGACGTCACCACCGCAGCCACCGATAGCGACCCTGCACCCGATACCGCTCCCGTCGCCATCGCCGACCTCCCCTCCGACGTGATAGCCGAACCACCGCCGCGGCCCATCCCCACCCCGCCACCGGGCCCCGCACCCACACCGCCAGCCGATGAGCATCCCCCGGCCACCGACGCCCCCGCCACACCCACCAAGCCAACCAAACGCCGCGCCCAGCACGCCCCTGACAAGGACGAATACAACGCCGACCAGATCCAGGTGCTAGAGGGCCTGGAAGCAGTCCGGATGCGCCCCAGCATGTACATCGGGTCCACCGGTCCAACAGGCCTCCGCCACCTGATCGTCGAGATAGCCGACAACTGCGTCGACGAGGCAATGGCCGGGTTCGCCACCCGCATCAACGTAACCATCGCCGAAGACGGCCACATCACCGTCAAAGACAACGGACGCGGCATTCCCATCGACATGCACCCACAGACCGGCAAGACCGCCCTAGGGAGTGTCGTCATATTCACCGTCATTCCCGCTTTCGCGGGAATGCAAGGGCCATTGGCAGCAAATGCGTATTTGCCAGCTACCGGATTCCGGGTTCCCGCTTTCGCGGGGATGACGGAAACCGACGCTTGGAGACCGATATTCTTAAATTGACGACACTCCCTAGAGACCGTCATGACCGTCCTCCACGCCGGAGGCAAGTTCGGCGGCGGCGCCTACAAGGTCTCCGGCGGATTGCACGGCGTCGGAGCGTCCGTCGTCAACGCGCTCTCCAGCCACCTCAGCGCCGAGATCCACCGCGACGGCCGCGCCCACCACCAGGAATACCAGCGCGGCATCGCCACCGGCCCCCTCCGCAAGGGCGACCAGACCACCGAGCGCGGCACATCCATCACCTTTCTGCCCGACACCGACATATTCGGCACCATCGAGTACGACTTCGACGACCTCCGCCAGCCATTTCAAGGACACCGCCTACCTGAACAAGGGCCTCGAGATAGTCTTCGAATCCCCTTGGCACACCGACCAGCGCCAGGGCGACATCGAACGCACCTACTTTTTCGACTCCGGCCTCACCCACATGGTCAGAGCGGAGAAACCGCGGCCGCACGACCATCAACCCCATGCCGTTCCACTGCGAACGCGAGCTGGACGGCAACACCGTCGAGATAGCCTTCCAGTACAACGCCGGCTATTCCGAAAACGTCCGATCCTACGCCAACTGCATCATCACCCCCGAGGGCGGAACCCACCAGGCGGGATTCCGCGCCGCCCTCACCCGGGCCATGAATCTCGCCGCCATCAAGTACGGCATCCTCAAGGAATCCGACCCCAACCTCGAGGGCCTCCGACGTCCGCGAGGGGCTGACGGCCGCCATATCGGTCAAGCTGCCCAACCCCCAGTTCGAGGGACAGACCAAACAGAAGCTCGGCAACCCGGAAATGCAGGGCATCGTAACCACCATACTCGGCGAGAACCTGCAGCTCTGGCTCGATGAAAACCCCGATGCCGCCAAGCGCATACTCCACAAATGCCTGACGTCCCCACAGGCACGCGACGCCGCCCGCAAGGCCCGCGACCTGGTGCAGCGCAAGAACGCCCTCACCGGCAGTTCACTGCCCGGCAAGCTGTCCGACTGCTCCGAACGCGACCCCGCCAAATCAGAGCTCTACATCGTCGAGGGCGAGTCCGCCGGCGGATCCGCAAAGATGGGCCGCGACCGCCACTTTCCAGGCGATCCTGCCCCTCAAGGGCAAGATCCTCAACGTAGAACGCGTGCTCGACCGCCCCGACAGGATCCTCGGCCACGAGGAGATCCGCTGCCTCGTCACCGCCATCGGCGCCGGCGAGGGTTCGGAGTTCGACCCGACCAAGGCACGCTACCACCGCATCATCATAATGACCGACGCCGACGTCGACGGCTCCCACATCCGCACCCTGCTCCTCACCTTCTTCTTCCGCCGGGATGAAGGATCTCATCGACCAGGGCTACCTCTACATCGCACAGCCACCCCTCTACCAGATCCGCCAGGGCCGCCGCGTCGACTACGCCTACACCGACGAGCAGAAGGACCAGATGCTCCTCAAATACACCCGTCCGCCGACCCTTCAGCGCTACAAGGGCCTGGGCGAAATGAACCCCGAACAGCTCTGGGAAACCACCATGGACCCCGCAGTCCGCCGCATGCTGCGCGTAACCATCGAGGACGAACCTGACGCCGACACCGTCATCAATACACTGATGGGCGAGGTTGTCGCACCCCGCAAGAGTTTTCATTCAGACCTACGCCCGCAGCGTGCGGCAGCTCGACGTCTGACCTTTCACCCGAACGGAACCGCCCCCGGTGACAACCAACCCAGCCCATACAGGACCGGCCGAATGCCCACCCCCTCCCAGACCCCATATCGGCCTAACCCAGTTCCTCCGCAAATTTACCGCATCACCCTGCGCATTTCACCTCGGCTTCGGTTTAGCCGTACTCGGTGTATTCAGGCGAACTCAAACTTGCTCCGGTAGCCAAGTCCGGTTTCTCACTGAACCTCTGAAGATGCCGGGGAACTGCCTCTCTGGCCTTGCCTTTACCATGCACGATAATTACCCTTATCGTGCGCATCAGTCGACTCTCCGGAGGGCCCCTTGAGACCTGTTTCCCGGGAACGCTCGCCCGGTAGGCCGGTGGCCGCGAACCCATCCAGGAGGCCTCCGAGAGGACTCCGCAGGAGCGGGCATGGAAGACGTCGAACAGCAACCCCCCGAACCAAGGAAGGGGCTCTCACGGCATCTTACCGAGGAAGGTGCCCTGCCCATCTGCGAGCAATGCAATTCCGGCGGGCTGAGAGGGCGGTGCAGATTTCCGTCGACAGCGACGGATCGGCCGGGTTCAGGGTCAGCACGGTATGGGTCCACAAGCCCTTTGGAGAAGGCGGACTGTCGAGACGTGTACATCTGCGATGAATGCTTTTGGGCAATTCAGCAGAAAGCCTACGGTGGGGTAGACCCTTGGTTTGAAGGCTGGGAAGGCCTATGTCAGAGACTCAGACTGTAGGCAGTGCCAGGATGGTGCGAAAGGACCTGGGCGGACATGGACAAGGCCTGAAAGGGAGTCCGTTTCCCCGGGAAACTCCGCATGCATTCCAGCACTTGCGCTTATCCGCGATTTTGGAAAGCAACCCCGCCAATTCCCGACCCTCCCAGCCTTGCGCTCCCGCCTTCCGACCGCTATATTTGCGCATCGCTTTCCAAAGGGTAATCGTGCAGAGGTAGGATGCCCGCAGCCTCAAGAAGCTCCCCGACTACTTCACCGAGGAGGAAGCGGCCGCCTTGGTCGACGCAGCTCCCTCCTACCCACGCGCATGGCCTTCCGGGTCATGCTCAGGACCGGACTGAGGGTGTCGGAGGCCCTGGCGCTGCGCCGTGTGGACCTGCGCCTGGACAGCACCCGCCGATCATCGTGGTACAGGCTGACTCGCCGGGCAACAAGGGCCGCAGGGGCCGGGAGGTCCCGGTGCCGGCTGACCTCGTCGAGAGTCTCCGGGACCTGGCGTCGTCCCACAGCAAGAACCATTACCAGCCAATGCTGAACCTGTCACGCCAGCGGATCGGCCAGGTGATGAAGGACAGGGCGGTCCCAAGTTGGGATAGACCCCGCCAGGGCCCACCCGCACGCCTTCCGGCACACCTACGGCCGCAACTGCGTGCTGCGGGGCGTCCGATTCCCGTGCTGCAGAAATGGCTGGGACACGCCTCGATGGTCGACACCAACGCTACGTGGAGCTGGCCGGGGCGCACCACGAATGGGTTAGCCGGCGGTAGATAAAGTTGGGCGGGTTTATTGAGCAGTTCGGCAAAGCTGAAGGACCTGACCCGCGGACCATGCGCAAAAACGCCCGTTTGTTGGCAGGAGGAATGATGAGATGCGAGGTTTGGAAGGTCGACCCGTCGCCGGACGCGGACTGCCAAAACTGCGGGGAGGAATATGGGCAATGCGACGATTGCCTGGAATCATATGAGGTCAAGTGCCCCCGCTGTGACCAGTGGCAATCTTGAACATATCGGGCCTTATGCGAGGTTGACCACATGATCCCCGCCACCTACGGCTACGCCCGGGTCAGCAAGACCGACGACACGACCCGGAACCTGGAGACGCAGCTTCACATCCTGCAGCAGTTCGGAATCCGGGGGGAGCATATCTTCCTTGACGAAATGACCGGCAGCTCCATGTCCCGTCCCGCCTGGAGCGAGCTGATAACGCGAGTTCGGCCCAATGACTCCGTCGTGGTCGCCTGGCTGGACCGGTTCAGCCGCAACTTCGACGAGGGAGTGAAGATCCAGGCGGAACTCACCAGGCAGAACATCGGTATCGTGGCCATCAGAGAGGGCATCAACATCGACGACGACGGCGCCGCGGCCAAGCTCTTCCGCAGGATGATGCTGGCCCAGGGGGCCTCCCAGGTGGAGTCCACCAGCGAACGGATAAAGGCAGGCTTGGAGCGGGCCAAGGCTGAGGGCAGAGGGCACTGGCGACCGCCAGCTCTCACGCCCGAGCAGGTGCAGGAATGCCGGCGCATGTACGCCGAGACCCCTCGATCCGGCGAGTGGCTCGCGTCATGAAGGTCTCCCGGAGTATCGTGAAGAGAGCACTGGAGCTTGAAGCAGACCCGTGGGCAGAGAGATATAGAAGCCGCGTTTGGTCAACGTTAAGCTCGACCTCAAGGTTCCTGGGCCGGATCATCTCCTGCTCGAGAGGAATCCGGAGAAAAGAAAGCGGCGCCGGCTCCTATTACCACCCCGCTGCCCGCAGTGCGGGACACGCCCGACGGACGGCCTGCGCCACTGGACAGCGCCCTTCGCGGCGACATCCTGCCGGCAGTGGAGACACCGGCCCTGGTAGTCGTTGTCTTCGGCCAAGTCCTCGGCGACCAGCTCTAGGCAGTCATCGCATCCGGTCACGGCCTCTGGCTCGTCGGTGCAGCCCGCCCCCACGGGCTCCTCGCCGCAGAGGGGTGCCCTATGCTGGCATCCATTTCCCTGAGGCAGCCTTCAGCCGCCCCGAATCCTCCCTGGAGAGAGGGTTGTCCTCGGACATGGAGTGGCGTACGGCTGGGGATTAGGGCCATCAGCACCCGCCTACCGGAGGTGGCATGGTCCAGAGAGCCATAGCCGTGTCTGACACCGAGGGTCTTCGCCTCGAACGGGCCGACGCCCAATTTCTCAACCTAAGCCACACCCGAAGACATGGACAAGGCCGCTGTCTGCCTTGCCGCCCAAGACCCACGCGGCCTCACGGGTGCTATAGTAACCGCAAAGGAGCTGGTGAACCCGGCTCGTCCGCGGGCAGCAACCGCTGCTCTCAATGATCCTTATGGCCCAGGACCCTGGCGTTCCGGTTCCGGGACATTGGCGTCTATTTTCCAGATGACTGAAAGAGGGACGCAATGGCACAAGTCTTCGATGAAATCACCGTCCTCGATTTCACCAGCGGCCGTGCCGGCGGAGTCGCCACCATGGTGTTGTCCGACTTCGGCGCCGAGGTCATCAAGATCGAGCCTCCCGACGGTGAGAAGTTCCGGAACGCGCCCGGTTCCATTCAGTGGAACCGCGGCAAGATGAGCGTCGTCCTCGACCTGAAGACTCAGGACGGCCAGGACAAGGCCCGTTCCCTGGCACAGAACGCCGATGTGGTCGTCGAAAACTTCCGTCCCGGCGTCGCCCGGCGGCTGGGCATCGACTACGACACCCTGCGCTCCGGCCATCCCGGCCTGGTCTACGCCTCGTTGACCAGCTTCGGTCCCCGCGGCCCCTACACCCACTACAAGGGATACGACGCCGTGGTGGCCGCCAAGAGCGGGCGGATGATGATGTTCGCCAACCAGAACCCCAGGCCGGGCCCCAACTACGTCGTCACCCAGGGCGTCTGCCACGCCGCCGCCACTGCTCTTGTGCGCGGGATCACCTCGGCCCTCTACCTGCGAGAAAAGACCGGCCGGGGCCAGCACGTCGAGACCAGCATGCTACAGGCGGTCACGACTTACGACCACGTTTCGTGGGTCCATGGCCCAGATGGTGCGGAATCGCCCGGACGAGTACCCGCCCGACCCCGGCGTCGGCACCGGGCGCGGCAACCCCACC
>CBDCUJ010000012.1:0-223321 GCA_965222595.1 Dehalococcoidia bacterium
TGTCCTCCGGGGCGGGGAAAGCCGGTGGGCTGTTGTCCGGCGGCGCCGCCCGCACCTGCCTGTAGGACACCATCCGCGCGTTCTTGCCGGAGCCCTCCCCGTCGGTATAGGACGCCGTGGCCCGCAGGTATTTGTCCGCGTCGCCGGTAACGGGCGTGTAGCTCGCCGACGTGGCCCCGCTGATGTTGGAGTAGTTGCCTCCTTTGGTGTTGGACCAAGACCATTGCCATGTCGTGCCGGAAACGTCGCCATCGGGATCGGCCAGGGCGGCTTCAAGTACCGTGTCCACCTGGGGCTGCCTCCACGACAGGGACACCGTTCCCGGCTCATTCACGTTGTTGATCGTGATGGTCACGGTGATGGTATCTTTGGAGCCGGACGGGTCGGTGGCGATTACCTTCAACGTGTAGGAAACTCTGGTCTCGTGATCTAGAGGGCTCCCGACCAGCAACTGGCCGGTCGAGCTGTGAATGCCGAAGTGCGATACGCCGGCGTTTTCCAGCGAGTAGGTCAGCGTGTCGCTATCGGGATCGGTGGCCGTGATCGTGGCGCCGATGTCGGCGTTCGAAAGCGTGTTCTCGTCCACGGTGCGGGTGGCCGCTTCGGACGGGAACTCCGGCGGGCTGTTAGCTTGGGCATGAGCCGTTTGAAGCGATAAAGGACGGAACGCGAGGGCCGCTAACAGGACGGCAAGGGCGATGAGGCCCAGCAGGGCAATTCTTCCGACAGGCGCTCTACTACGATGCGTACCCACTCCCCACCCTTCCCTGGCGGCCCCATAGGAGAAATCCGGCTCCCATCCCCGTTCGTCCGGCGGGGAGCGGAGGCGGACGATGTCTCCCGGACCGCTATGACTGCTCCAGCCCGGCTGTCCTTCGGCTCCGCCAAGGATGAACGGCCGAGGCTGACTTTGCCGCTTATGGGCCCTGACGGCTTGCGCCCTCAAGACCGTGCATTCAGCCTAACATGCTCAACCCATTGCGCCATTCGTACGATCTCGGCGACTATCGGACACTTTCTGGCGTGTTGGCAGGCTATTCGCCCAACCGGACAGGCTCAACGCTAAGAGACTATCTCAAAAATCCCTTCCCCCTCAGGGGGAAGGTTAGGATGGGGGTAGGTTCCGCCGGGTCAACTGGCGCCAAACCAGATGATTGCGAAAGGCACCATCAGTTTTTAGATAGTTTCTAAGAAGTTAGAGGGGAAGTTCGAGGGAATGACAGTCGGGCGGAGCCGGGGGAGCCGGGGCCGTGGCGCAGCCGGGAGGCGTTTAACGCGGTCCCTCGACGTTCACCGTAACGATGTCTACGCCGTGATATTTCTGATGGCGGACCGATAACGCGTAGTGACGCAGCAGGCGGAACGATATTTCCCGCCCGTCCCGTATGTCCGGCGTCTCCCCCATATACGCCAGCCGGTCCTCGATATTCTCCCCCTCATGCGCCGACAGGAACTCCAACTCCGCGCCGCCGCTCCCGGTGCGGGCGGTTAACACCAGCCGTCGCGCTTCACTCCCCGATGAGTCACCGTCTTCTTCCGATAACCGGGTCGACAGGGTCTCCTCTCCCACCAAGACCAGACGCTCGGTAGATTCCGCGTTCCATCCCGCCTTCGACGCGAGCCCGCGAAGGAAGTCCGCCAGTTCCGGCAGAGCGGCGATGTCCAAGGCAGCCGTCATGCGACTGCGCCGCAGGCTCGTCAGCTCCATGAACACCATCATTATGATCGCCACGATCGCGCCTGAGGTCATGCCGTTGCCCAGCAGCACTCCCAGGAATCCCTCTCCCAGCAGTTCCGGAAAGACCCACCCGTTCTGGAAGGCCGTGCCGAACCGGAACGACAACCCCACGACGACGGCCTCGCGGGGATCGACACCGTCCTGGATGACGATCCTCATGCCCTGCACGAAGAGCAGTCCCAGAAGAACGGTGACGTAGGCGGCTGCCACCGTGGCGGGTATGGCGATCACCAAGGCCGTAACTTTGAGAAAAAAATGCCAGCATAAAAAATGCCAGCACAATGAAGATGACGCCGATAACGACACCCACTCTTCGTGCCGCGATTCCTGTGACTTCGGCCAGTGAGATACTGGATGAGTAGGTCGTGTTGGGCGCCGTCCCCGCCAGACCGGAGAGCAGATTGCCCACGCCGTCGGCGTTGAGGGCGCCCTGGACCACACGGAAGTCCGTGGCCCGGGGCCTGCGTTGTGGGAGACCCGTCGAATGGCCACGCCGTCGCCGATGGTCTCAATGGCGCCGAACAAGGTAACGACGACAAACGCCGGCAGGAGCGCCCAGAACTCAGCATTCGGGGTCAGGTCGAATGCCGGCCAGGAGCCGAAGGGAACGCCGACCCAGGGAGCGGCCGGTATTTGTTGAGTGTCGTACAGGCCGAAGGACGCGGCCACCGCGCAGCCCACCACCATGCCGATGACCGGCGACAATAGCCGCCATGCCGCCGGCGCCCGCGACCGGAGGGCCGCGACGGTAACGATGCTAGCCACGGGCGCCACGGGCGACGATGTGCCGGCGGGCACGTCTTTCATCGTATCGAATAAGAGCGGCATGACCGTGGCCGCTATCAACATGATCACCGTGCCGGAGACTACCGGCGTGAATATCCGGCGCAGCAGCGAGAGCCGTGCCGCCAGCGCGAACTGAAACAGCGACGATACGACGATCAAGGCTAGCCGGCAACCGATTCCATCACACCGATTTTGAATCGCTCATCTTGGGGTGATGAACAGGCTAACATCGCCGCCAGGGCCAGAAAGATTGCGCTGTAGAAAAGTTTGGACATGACAGCAATACCTCTCTGAGATTAGGCCGGTCGCGCCGAGCTTCCGCTCCCACTATTGTATTTCACGGCATAAGAAAATCTGACCGCTAATAGCGCGAACGGCAAACGCCCGCCGCCCGGTTCCCAGCGTCTCTCGGTTGGCGCCCAGATGATAGGCGGCAACCTCGCCTTAACCACGGGCACAAAACAGCCTCGCGTTCCCGGGAGACGCTCGCGATCCGTTAGACCAGGTCGGCGCTGGGTCTGAAGACGGTATGACCGCTATAATTGCGGTTGGCTGACGCGGCCGGGTTGTTTGTTCACCGCTAACCGACGGCTAACGGCCCGCCAATGGCCAAGGAGGTTGATGTGCCAAGTACCGACAACGTCGCGGATGTCCTCGTTATTGGTGGAGGCGCTTCGGGGGCGGCACTCACCTGGCGCCTCAGCGAGGCCGGCATCAATGTGGTCTGTCTCGAGCAGGGCGGCTGGGTAGATTCCTCCACCTACGCCACCAAAGACCTGGACTACGAAATTCACCGTCAAACCGACTGGAACCCCGACCCCAATTACCGGCGGCTTCCCCAAGACTACGGCGTTAACAACGAAGAATCGGACCTCGTCCCCTTGATGTATAACGCGGTTGGCGGCAGCACGGTCCACTGGGGCGCACATTCGCCCCGGTTCCATCCCTCTGACTTCCGGGTACGCACGCTGGACGGTGTGGGGCGCGATTGGCCTATTGACTACCGGGACCTCGAACCTTACTACGACATCAGCGACCGGGTTATGGGGCTCTCCGGAGTCAACGGGGACCCGGCCAATCCTCCCAGGCCCGAACTTCCCATGCCGCCGCTGGGGATAGGCGAATTTGGTGAAACGCTGATCAGAGGGTTCGAAAAGTTGGGCTGGCACTGGTGGAGTTCGGAAAACGCGATAGCATCCAGAGCGTACGACGGGCGCGGCGGTTGCAACTATTGCGGGCCCTGTGACTTGGGGTGCATTCCCAAGGCCAAAGCCAGCGCCGACGTGACCTACTGGCCCAAAGCCATTCAGATGGGCGCCACTCTCAAGACCCAAACCCGGGTCCGGGAGATTACCGTGGACTAGGCCGGGCTGGCCCGGGGAGCGGTCTACTATGACTCCAACGGCGTGGTAAACGAGCAACGGGCCCGGGTGGTGGTCGTTGGATGCAACCGGATTGGGACGCCCCGGTTGTTGCTCAACTCCAAGTCCAGGTTCTTCCCCGACGGCTTAGCCAATACCAGCGGGCTATTGGGTAAGAACCTGATGCTGCACCCGTCGGCGTTGGTCACCGGAATTTTCGACGAGGAACTGGACACCCAAAAGGGTCCCCACCACACTACGATTCGAAGCCACGAGTTCTACGAGACCGATCCCGGACGAGACTTTGTACGAGGTTACAGCATGCTGGGCGTCAGGGGCTTCTCGGGCCCCGTGTCGATCGCCAACGGCGGGCCAGCCGGCGGCCGGGTCCCTTGGGGGGCCGGGCATCACCGGGAGTTCCGCAAGCGATACGGACACAACGCAAACTTCGTCATATTGGCCGAGGACCTGCCCGAGGAAACCAACCAGGTTGTCCTAGACCCGGACCTCACCGATAACCAAGGGATACCCATACCCAGGGTGAAGTACAAAATCAGCGATAACAGCTACAGAATGCTGCATCACGGCGTCGCTAGAGCGACCGAGGTCCTGGAAGCCGCAGGAGCGCGGATAGAAGAAACGGCGAGCATGTTTCAGACCGAGGCCTGGCACCTCATGGGCACCGCCCGCATGGGTACCGACCCCGCGACGTCGGTGGTGGACCGCTGGGGGGCGGCCCACGACGTGCCAAACCTTTTCTTGGTGGACGGCAGCGTGTTCGTCACCGCCGCCGGCGTCAACCCAACTCCAACCATCCAGGCCCTGGCCTTGCGGACGGCGGAATATCTGACGCGTGAAGGCCGGAGCCTGGCAACCGGAAGCAAGTCGAAGGTCAGCTAGCCGGCCGGGCTTGAGGCTATCTGGAGGGGGATATGGTCGAGGGCAACCGGGTGTTCACCGAATACCAGGAAGAATTGCTGAAGGCGGCGTTGAATCGCATAGTCCCCGCTGAGGACGATTTCCTTGGGGCCGGGGACTTGGGACTGGCGTCGTACTTCGATTCCGTGGCGGCGGAGTCGCCAGCCTTAACCCGGGTCTTCCTGAGCGTGCTGGACCATCTCGAAATAACCGCCCACGAGAAAACAAACAGGGACTTTGGGGCCCTGCCGCCGGAACAGCAGGACGAGATACTCACCCGGTTGGAGCAGGAGCAGCCCGACTTCTTTGACGCCTTGGTCCAACACACCTACAACGGTTATTACACACAACCGGCGGTCCTTAGCCGGATCGGGCACGAGGCTCGTCCGCCCCAGCCTCGCGGCTATCCGATGAAACCATTCGACCTGCGGCTGCTGGACAACGTCCGGAGGCGGGCTCCGTTATATAGAGAGATATGACCCGAACCGCCCTGTCTTTTTCATCTTGCTGAAGGGAAGTCCGGGTCCCGCTTTTGCCGCACCGAGTCCAGGCCTTCGCGGACGTCGTTACCGAAGAAGCCCAGCATCTCCAGGGCCAGAGAATAATCGAAGGCGGTATGCTCGGCCATGCGCAGCCACTGGTTTATCGAGCGCTTGGTGTAGCGCAGAGCTGGTTGGGACCCGGCCGCCAGCTTGTGAGCCACACTCATCGCACGTTCCATCAATTCGTCGTGGGGCACCACCAAGCTCACCAACCCAAGCCGCTCCGCTTCGGCGCCGTCGAGGAACTCGCAGGTGAGCAGATAGTACTTGGCCTTGGCCATGCCAATGAGCAACGGCCAGATCGCGGCGGCGTGGTCTCCGGCCGCGACTCCCAAACGCGCGTGGCCGTCGGTGAAGCGGGCCCGGTCCGAGGCGATGGAGATGTCGGCCAGCAGGGCAACCGCCAAGCCGGCCCCCACGGCGACCCCGTTGATGGCGGAGATCACTGGCTTGTCGAGGTTGATCATGTTGTGGACCATATCGCGGGCTTCCCGCATCCCGACAGCGATCACCTCCGCGTTGCCGATGGTCTTTTCGAGCATGTCGAAATCGCCGCCGGCGGAAAACGCGTTGCCTGCTCCAGTGATCACCGCCACCCGCACCTCCGGGTCTTGGCCCAAGTCCAGCCACACCCGGCTCAACTCGTTGTGCAGCGTGAAGCCGGTGGCATTAAACACCTCAGGGCGGTTCATTGTGAGCAGCGCCACGCCGTCTTGCTTTTCGATGACCAGGTCTTGGTAGCTACTGTAGTCGGGCATTGCTATCCTCTGGCAGTCCTTCTGCTGTGGCGAAATTCATGCGAGGGGCGACACCCTCATCTCCGATTTCATCGGGCGCCTATTTGACCGGGCATCCCCGACAACGGCGGGAAGGCTCGACCGGATACTCTAAACTCAGAAACGAAGTGCAACACCGAGTTAAGGTGTTGCCATGGGAACTCGATATCAGCACCTCACCATTGAGGAGCGGTGTGAACTGGCCCGTCTACGCGCCGAGGGACACTCAGTCCGCCAAATCGCGGCAAGTCTGGATCGCTCGCCATCGACAGTGGCTAGGGAGTTGAGGCGAAACGGCTCCAAGACCCAGGGTTGCCGGCCCTCCTACGCCCAGCAGCAAGCCCGCGCCCGCCGCTGGCAAGGCTCCCGTCTGGACCGGGACCCCCT
Organism: Dehalococcoidia bacterium; assembly: GCA_965222595.1. Taxonomy (GTDB): domain Bacteria; phylum Chloroflexota; class Dehalococcoidia; order Lucifugimonadales; family UBA3495; genus VXOI01. Next base: position 6,509 of record CBDCUJ010000012.1, read on the forward strand.
GCTCCGGGAACAGGTCCTCGCCCGTCTCCACCAAGGTTGGTCTCCCCGGTTGGTCTCCCCAGCAGGTGGCCGGACGATTTGCCCTGGAATCCGGCGGCACCGTCATTTCCCACGAGACCATCTACCGCTTCATATACGCCCAGCTGGCCCGTACCAAGAACTATAACTGGCGTCACTACCTGCCTCGGGCCAAGTCCAAGCGGGGCTGGCGGGGCCGCAAAGGCGGCAGCCCTGCCTCTTTCATCGCCCACCGCCGCCCACTGTCCCAGCGAACTGAGGAGGCCGATGACCGCACCTCTCCGGGACACTGGGAGGCCGACCTGATGCTCTTCAGCAACCATGGGCAGGCCCTCCTGGTGATGCAGGAGCGCCATTCCCGCCTGCTGGCCGCCGTCAGGGTGCCGGGCAAGGCGGCGGAACCAGTCGCCCGGGCCCTGGCCGGGCTGCTGGCCTCTTTCCCCGCCGGGTGGCGCCGGACGGTGGCCTTTGACAACGGCACCGAGTTCGCCCGGCATTACCAACTGCATCAATTGGGGATCGAAACCTTCTTCTGCGATGTCCGCTCCCCTTGGCAGAAGGGCGGGGTGGAAAACCGCATCGGCCGGCTGCGCCGCTACCTGCCCCGTCGGACGGATCTGTCGGCACTGCCGGACCTGCGGATGGCCCAATTGACCGAGGCCGACAACAACACCCCACGCAGGTGCTTGGGCAACCTCACTCCAACTGAAATCTACTCCAATCAGGTGTTGCACTTGAAATGTGAATCCACATTCCGGCCTGCGCCGGTATGACGGGGTTTGGGGTGGGACAGGGTGCCGGGCCCTGGAGTTGGATCAGGGCAGTTCTCGTATTTTAGGACCTCCGGGCCACCTGCTTCGTGGATCCTAATCGCCTTCATCTTTGTCCATCCTTTTAAGTGCCCATAGGCGTGGGGGGTAGCTACGCTCCCGGTCCTCCGCAGGGCAGCACTAGAACCTTCAATGGATTATATTCCCACCGTATGCGGGACGCGGTCAGGCAGCGAGTCGGATAGGGGTTTGCGGCAAAGAAAAGCCCCCTTGAGGGAGTCTTTTCAGGCTCGATTCGAGCCTAATTCATAGCTAATGTGGCGTCCCAGGCAGGATTCGAACCCGCGACCCGCTGCTTAGAAGGCAGCCGCTCTATCCTCTGAGCTACTGGGACGTATCCAGACGGCCGTTTGCCTCGATCACCGAGGGAGAGCCTGAAGCCATGTTACGAACGGCCCGCCAATAGTGTCAAGGCGTGTCGCACCGTCGTCAAAGACTCAATCTCGAGCTGAACCGCCAGGCCTCCTCGCCGCCACTGTATGGCGCACGACACCCGCTTAGGTTCGAGGGGAATGTCCAGATGGGCAATGGCCGCGCGGGACCAGGGCGTTAACCTTGAGCCGCTGTCCTGGATTATAATGGCTTTCCGACAAGACTCCCCAGCCCGACGCCCTAGAGGATGACAGTGACACACCAGAACGACGAGGACAGAATTCGTTGGCTGGACTGGGGCGAGGACGCCTTCGCCGCCAGCCGCCAGGATGGCAAGCCCCTTTTGCTCACCCTGACCGCAACTTGGTGCCATTGGTGCCACGTGATGGACCAGACCTCGTATTCCGACCCCAGGGTGATCGAGCGTATCAACTCCGGCTTCATCCCGGTCAGGGTCGACGTTGACCGGAGGCCCGACATCTCCCGCCGGTACAACCAGGGCGGCTATCCCTCGGTGGCGGTGCTGGACGGCGGCGGGGAGTTGTTGGCCGGCCGGATTTACACGCCTCCCGATGAGATGCTGACGCTGCTGGAACAGGTCTCCGAGCATTTTCCGGCCCCGGTTCCAGCCGCTCCCCGGCAAGTGGCCGCCACTCGCCGCCCGGCCGCCGGCGCCAGCCAGTCGCCCGATGAACGAGTTCGCCGGTGGTTGTTGGACCATTACGACCCTCGGTACGGCGGGTTCGGCTCTGAGCCCAAGCAGCCTCCGTGGGAAGGACTGCGCTTTCTCCTCGAGCTGTACGGACGCTCCGGCGACGGGCCGTTCCTCACGATGGTGACCGATTCCTTGGACGGTATCATCGCTGGACTGTACGACCAGAAAGACCGGGGATTCTTTAGATATTCCGTGACCAGGGACTGGAAAGTACCCCACTACGAAAAGATGCTGGTTACCAACGCCAGCCTTGCCTGCTTGCTGCTGGAGGCATGCCAAGTCACCGGCAACGCGGCTTACGAAGAAGCAGCCGCCGGAGCGCTCCGGTACCTGATGGACACCCTGTACGATGACGAATCGGGCCTGTTCCATTCAAGCCAGGACGCTTGGGAGGACTTCTACCGCCTGCCTTGGAAGGACCGCGACGCGGCGGAACGGCCAACGGTCGACAAGACAGCCTACAGCGGATGGAACGCCTGCGCGGCCAGCGCGTTCATCAAAGCCGGGGCCGTGCTCGGCGCTCCCCGGCATTTGAAGACCGCGGCAAGGACACTGGGGGTCCTCTGGTCGGACTTGTGGGAAGGCGAGTTGGGATTCCAGCACGCCGCCGGCGGCTCACCCAACCAGCCCAGGATGCTGGACGACCACGTTGCGTTCCTGCGGGCATCCCTGGAACTCTTCCAAGCCAACGGCGACCCAATCCATCTGGAACGCGCCGTCCAGGTCGCCGCAGTAATCGACCGGCTCTTCGGCCCCGCCGAGGGCGGTTATCTCGACGTTGCCGCCGCCGGCGCTCCGTCTGCCGAGGCGCCCCTCGTCGGAGACCGGCCGGTGCTGGAAAACTCGCTCCTTTCCGAGGCTTTAGCGGTCTTGGCGTGTCTGACCGGTGACGCCGCCTACCAGGAGCGGGCAGCGCTTGCGTTAAGCACGTTCGAAACGATAGTTTCGGATAGCAGCTTCTTGGGCGACGGGCCGTCGCGCCGGGTCGAGGAAGACGAAGAGGCGCTGTTTCTCCCGGCTGGTTCGGCTTGGGCCCGCGCCCGGCAAATGTTAGCGGAGGGACCGGTACACCTCGTGGTTGTTGGCGCTTCCGGGAACCCGACCGCTCAAAGCCTGATGGCCGCCGGGCTGAGGTCATACCTGCCGCACCGGGTGCTCCAGAGGCTGGACCCGGAGGCCGACCGGGAGCGGATCGAGTCTCTCGGCTTTCCGATGGAGGCGGAACCCGCGCTCTACGCGTGCATGAACGGCATGTGCCTGGCGCCCATTCGTTCGGTGCGAGAGGTGGAGCGATTATTGGGCGAGCGCCCTTGGAAGCAGTTTGCCGCACGGCAATAGGAATCCGATTCCTATCCCCAACGTATATAAGCAGAGAGTTTTGATCATCGAAGCGGCCTCAACAGGCGATCCGTAATCTTGAAAGGGGCTAGCAATATCGACTTTTGGCGATATCGAACATACCTTCGTCAGCGTTTACGAGTACCGCTGGGCCATTGGCGCCGCAACCCTGGTGTTCATAGCCGCCGTCCTTGCTTTTGCTTACTGGCGGGGCTGCCACCGAATTATCATACGGCACAAGGTCGGCTTTGGAGTCGCGGCGGTCCCGCTGCTGGCCATCACAATCTGGCTCGGCTGGGCTGGTCTCTGGGCTCCCCATTGTTCACTCATGTTACGGTGGAGGAACAGTTCCCCTTCGCCCTAGACGCCGTAGTGCCCGAGGGAATGGAACGGGAGGACGTCGAGATGGCGATGGCGGCATGGCGATGGTCGACGCCCCAATTATGGAAGAAGCCATACCACGTTCGTCCGCGATCGACACCGCCTCCGCCATGAGCTCCGGAAATGCAGTGGTGGTGATGACTGGTGAGGAAATCGAGGCCTTGGCCGAAGTGTACGAGATGATCGCCGACGGCGCCGACGCCGGGATGGACGCGGAAATGGTTGAGAAAGGGGCTCAAATGTTGGAGCCGGTGGTCATGGCGGTTGTGGAGCCGGAGAGCGAGGTCCGGGCCGTGAAGCAGGGCGACTTCAAGGAAGCCGACAGCTTCCACCGGGGCAGCGGCCAAGCCATTATTTATACCAACCCCGAAGGTGCCCAACTGCTGCGGCTGGAAAACCTCGACGTGACCAACGGTCCCGCCCTGCACGTGGTCCTGTCGCCCCACGAGGACCCAACCCGCTCCAACGAAGCGCTTCTGGAAGGCTACTCCGACCTGGGCGACCTCAAGGGCAACCGCGGCAACCAGAACTACACAATTCCGGCGGACGTAGAACTGTCCGCAATCAAGAGCGTCGTCATCTACTGCAAACCCTTCACCGTAGTCTTCAGCGTGGCCATGCTAAATTGACCACAGAGAGCAGGCGGCCCCGAGACTTAGCCTTGCAGGAGGAAACCGATGTCGAGAATCAGCATGATTCACCACATCAATATCCAGATTACCGACCGCCAGCGCACTCGAGGGTGGTATGAGCGGGTGTTGGACGCGCAGTTCCTGGACCGGGGGCCGGCACTGAATAAGCGGCAGCTTCAGTTACGCATCGGCAGCGGGGAGATTCACACCAGCGACGTTGACGAGGTAATCCCGGTTCCCCGTGTTCACTTCGCCATCGAGGTCGAGGACTGGGCCGAGATGCTCGCCCACCTGGATGCCGAAGGCGTGCCTTGCAGCCGCTCCGCGGGCGGCGCTTTCACCGGCACGGGCGGCGAAGACGCGTACCAAGGCCGCCGTGAGGACACCAACGAGCATTACACCTACATCAGCGACCCGGACGGCAATCTCATCGAACTGGTGTACCATCCGCTGGGGCTGGAAAATTCCGACGGCGAGAGCCTGGATCTGACCACCGATTCGGACAACGTGCGCTGGACCCAACTTCCGGGATTCGTCGAGGACGCCTACCAGGTCCAACCCGCGAGGACTTGACCACGGAGACCACCGAGCATTTCTCAGTTATCTCTGTGCCCTCCATGTGCCTGGGTGCCCCTGTGGTTAATTGAGGCCCTGCAGCGCCTCCCAGACCTTCTGTGGAGTCAGAGGGGTGTTGATGTGTCGGACGCCCGCGCCGGACAGCGCGTTCATAACCGCGTTGGCAATCGCCACCGGAGCGGCCAGCGTGGGGAGTTCGCCGATGCCTTTGACTCCCAAGGCGGTGATCGGCGACAGCGTTTCCATGGTATCCAGCTCAAAGTCGGGCAAGTCGATGGTCTTGGGCAGCGCGTAGTCCATCAGGCTGCCGCTTAGAGGCTGGCCGTTCTGGCTGTAGACCATCCCCTCCAACAACGCTTCGCCGATTCCTTGGGCGATGGCCCCGTGGACCTGCCCGTCGGCCAGCATCGGGTTGATGATCTTCCCCGAGTCGTGGACCGCCACGTATTGCAGAATTTTGATCGCTCCGTTTTCCCTCGAGACCTCCACCACCGCCACGTGGGAACCGAAGGAGTAGGGGCTGCGGTCCAATGTGTTGGTCCCTTTGAAGTCAAGGCCGGGCTCCGTGCCTTGGGGCAGCAACTCTTCGTTGTAGGCCGCGCCCGCCACTTGGGCGAAGGACACGCCGCTGTTGGGCCGGTAACGGTTGACGGCTTCCCCGCCCGTCAACACGACGTCTTCCGGAGGGCAGTCCAGCAGGTGGGAGGCGATGTAGGCCAGCTTCTCTTTGGCCTCTTGCAAGACCACGTGGAGCGCTGTGCCGCCGGCGATGAGGCCGCGGCTGGCCGACGTGCCGCCCCCGGCGGGCAGGACATTGGTGTCGCTGTGCAACACCCGCACGTCGCCGGGGGCGATGCCCAACTCGTCGGCGGTCATCTGCGCGAAGGTAGTCTCCGTGCCTTGCCCGTGAGGGGAGACCCCGGTGTGAACGGTCACCTGGCCGGACTCGCCGACGATCACCCTGGCATGGTCGGTGAGCACGGTGGTTTTGGCCCCGGACCCCTTCACCACGGTGGCCAGCCCCACTCCGATGAGCGGGCCGCCCGAGTCGCGGGAATCCTGGGACCGTTCCTGCCATCCGGCGTAGCCGGCCATTTCCAGCGAACGGTCGAAGGCGGCGGCGTAGTTCCCGGAGTCGTAGGTGATCCCGGTCGGCGTCTCGTGGGGGAAGGCGTCGGGCGGGATGAAGTTGCGCCGCCGCACCTCCGCCGGGTCGATGCCAAGTTCGCCGGCCACCAGGTCAATGGTGCGTTCCATGCAGAAGGCGGCCTCCGGACCCCCCGCTCCCCGATATGCTCCGGTGGGCGGCTTGTTTGTCACCACCCCTTCGACATCGACGCGCATTGCCGGCGTCCGGTAGGGGCCGGTAAGCCGGTGGCTGGTCAGGACCGGGATGGTCGGCGTGGAGAGGAAGAAAAACGCCCCGAGGTCGGCTACAACGCGGACCCGGATGCCCAACACGGTCCCGTCGTTCTTCACCGCCGCCGACATTTCGAGGTCGAAGCCGCGGCCGTGGAAGCAGACCATGTTCTCTTGCCGGCTTTCCACCCACTTGATGGGGCGGCCCAGTTGCATACACAGATAGGGGACCGCCACCTCCTCAGAGAAAAGACAGCCCTTTTCCCCGAACCCGCCGCCGACGTCGGGTGCGGCAACCCGCACGCCCTCTTTGGTGCGGCCCAGGATGTCGACCAAGTGCTCGCGCACTTCGTGGGGATGCTGGGTCGAGTCCCATACGCTAAGCAGGTCGTTATCGCGGTCGTAGCTGGCCAGCAAGCCCCGGGGCTCCATCGGGGCCGGGGCGAGACGCTGCACCCGGTATTGCTGGCTGACCACCCGGTCGGCGGAGGCGAAGGCCGCGTCGATGTCTCCCCCGGAGTTCACCGTCCGCAGGCAGATGTTGCTGCCCAGGTCCTCGTGCACCACCGGCGCGCCTGCTTCCAAGGCTTGCGAAGGGTCAACGATCGAGGGCAGCAACTCGTAGTCGACGACGATCTGCTCCAACGCGTCGGCGGCTGTGTAAATGTCTTCGGCGACGACGATGGCCACGGCCTGACCCACGTAGCAGACCTTGCCGTCGGCCAATACGGGGTGCCGGGGCGGGGGAATATCATCGGTTTCGCTAGACAAACGTGTAGGCAGTTGGGCGGCCAAACTTGAAAGGTCGCCGGCGGTTATGACCGCCGCCACGCCCGGCATGGCGGCCGCCGTGGTCGTATCGATGGAGCGCAGCACGGCATGAGCATGGGGACTGCGCAACACCAGGGCGTGCAGCATGCCCGGCAGTTGCATATCGTCGACATACGACGAGAGCCCCGTCAACAGGCGGTGGTCCTCAAACCGCCTGATTGATTGGCCAGCGTAAGTCGTCATGAACGGCCTCCCTTTGCCGTGAAATCCTGCGGGGACTCAAAAGTAACGTCAATATACTATATAATGTCCACAAGCACTCCCCGGACCCTTTCCAGGAGGGAGAAATATGGCAAACCAAGAACTAATCGCTCAAATGGGCCACTTGATGCGCCGGATCGGCTTCGGTGCGTCATACGAGGAACTGGAGGCCAAGGCCGCCGACGGCTACGAGGCCACCGTGGAAGACCTGCTCCATCCGGAGCGGTTCGAACCGATCGACAACGACCTGCTCTACCGCTTCATGCCCGGTTACGAGGGCGCTCTCGGCCCTCCCCTGAACCAGGGCGAGTGGGTTTACCGCATGATCAACACCCGTCGCCCGCTGGAAGAGAAGATGGCTCTCTTCTGGCACCAGCTTTTCGCCACCGGCAACTCCAAGGTGGACAACCCGCCCGAACTGACCCAGCAGATCGAGATGTTCCGGCGCAACGGCTTGGGCAGCTTCCGGGAACTGCTGGTTGAACTGGCCAAAAACCCGGCCATGATTTTCTGGCTGGACAACAACGGCAACCACATGGGCGCCATCAACGAGAACTGGGGCCGGGAGTTGCTGGAGCTGTTCTCGATGGGCGTCGGCAATTACTCCGAGGACGATATCAAGGAGGCTTCGCGGGCTTTCACCGGCTGGACCATCGGCCCGAAGATTCCGCGCAACCCCTTGGGACGCTTCTACTGGAACTTCGAGTACCGTCCCGAAGACCATGACGACGGCGAAAAGACCTTTCTGGGGAACACCGGGAACTTGAACGGGCAGGATATCATCGACATCGTGGTAAACCAACCCGCCACCGCCCGCTTCCTCTCACGCCACCTCTACAACTTCTTCGTGGCCGACGAGCCCCAGGTGCCCAGTTGGAACATCACGCCGCCAAACGACCCCGACGCCGTCGACCAGTTGGTCGCGGCTTACGACGAGTCCGGCGGCGACATCCGGGCGATGCTGCGGGTGTTGTTCAACTCCGACTTTTTCAAGCAGGCCCGCTACTCCCGGGTGAAGAGCCCGGCGGAATTGGTCATCGGCGCGGCCCGCTTGGCCGGCAACTACGAGGGCCCGCGCCCCGGCTTCAACCAGTTGGCCTTCGAGTGCGCCTATCAAGGGCAGGAGCTGCTGAACCCCCCAAGCGTGGAAAGCTGGCACACCGGCGCCGAGTGGATCGACGGGGGCGCGTTGGTGCGGCGGGTCAACTTCGCCGCCAGCCTGCTGGGCGATACCTCCCTGCCGGGAGTCCAAGCCATAGTGAGCAATCTCCGTGGACGCGGCAGGCTGACGCCGGAAGAACTGATAGAAAGTTGCTTGGAAATGGTCGGCCCGATGGAAATCAGCGAGGCGACCCGGACCGAGTTGCTGGAACACGCCCGCGCCGGCGGGGACATCCGGTGGGATACCGGGGCGGATGCCGCCGAGTCGGAAAAGCGAGTCGGAGTAATGCTGGCCCTGATCGCCGCGTCACGGGACTTCCAGTTCGCCTGAAATCCCCCCTCACCGCCCGAAGCGGACCAAGACGTTCTCCTCTTCCGGGAGGAGAGGATCCCGGCTCTGGCGGGACCCCGATGCGTCGGGGTTGGGATCGGGGCAGAAAATACCAGGGAGGAGCGCAATGGCTACAACCAAGAAAGACCCGGTGCTGGTAGTCCTTCAACTCACCGGGGCCAACGACTACCTCAACACCATCATCCCCTACAACAATCCGCATTACCGGGACGCCCGGCCAAGGGTCGGCATCCCCGAAGACCAGGTGCTGCCAATCGACGGCGAACTGGGCTTCAACTCCAACATGGGCCCGGTGAAGAAGCTCTACGATGAAGGGAAGATGGCCGTAATCCACGGGATCGGTTACGAAAACTCCCCCCGCTCCCATTTCCGGTCCATGGACATCTGGCACACCTGTGAGCCCGACATCGTTGGCACCGAAGGCTGGGCAGGGCAGGTCATACGCGACCTCGATCCCGGCGCCGAGAACGTACTCAAAGGCGTCAACTTCGGTCAGGGCCTGCCCCGGGCGCTGGCCCTGCGCGGGGTCCCGGTCACGTCGGTTTCCAGCCTGGAGTCCTACGGGGTGCTGTCCAGCGTCCCTGGCGTGGGCGCGGAAGCGGAGCGGGAGCAAATCCTGGAGCGGTTCGCCCGTATGTACGCTCCGGCCGTCGGCACCGGCCCGGTGATGGACTACCTGGGACAGACCGGCCGCGACGCGCTGCTGGGCGCGGACATCCTTCGCTCGGCCCCCGAGGGGTATTCCTCGACCGTCGAGTACGCCGAGACCCCGATCGCCAAGTACCTGAGGGACATCGCCCAAGTCTACCTGGCCGATCTGGGAACCCAACTTTTCTACACCCAGCACGGCAGCTTCGACACCCATTTCAATCAGCCGCCAGCCCACACCAAGCTGTGGGTCGATATGTCCCGCGCCATTGGGGACTTCTTTGACGACCTGAAGGAGCACGACGCCGGCGACAATCTGATCATGATGTTGTTCACCGAGTTCGGCCGTCGCGTGAAAGACAACGGCACAGGCACCGACCACGGCGCGGGCGGCGTGGCATTCGTAATCGGCAACCAGGTCAAGGGCGGCATGTACAGCGCCTATCCTTCCCTCAATCCCGAGGACCTGACCCAAGGCGACCTGGCCCCCAACTACGATTTCCGCGGCTTCTACTCCACGGTAATCGACCGCTGGTTGGGCTTGGACCCTGTGCCCATCGTGGGAGGCAGTTACGAGCAGCTCGACTTTATCTAATCCCGGTGGCCTCTGTGCTCTATGGGGTCAAACGATAAGGAGGTCGGCCAAATGCTAACGACAGTTGCCGCGGGCCGGGTGTTCGACTACAGCTTCTGCTTGGGCATGTACGGCATGTCAGGGCAGGGCTTCTGGACGCCCCAGGACTTCGACATTGCGGCGGACGGGACGGTCTTCATCCTCAACCGCGGGGCTGAGGAATTAGGCCAGCGCGTCAGCAAGGTGACACTGGACCACGAGTTCCTCGGCCAGTTCGGCGGCTACGGGCAGGGCGAAGGGCAGTTCATCTGGCCCCGGAGCATCGTCTTGGACCGCGCCGGGAAGGTCTACACGTCCGACGACTTCCTGAACCGCATAACGGTGTTCGAAGCCGACGGAACGTTCGTCTCCAGTTGGGGCAGCCCCGGCAATGACGAGGGACAACTGGCCGGCCCCGCCGGGCTGGCGTTCGACGCTGACCAACATCTCTTGGTAGTCGACAGCATGAACCACCGCGTCCAAAAGTTCACCAAAGACGGCGCGTTCCTGGGCAGCTTCGGCCAGCACGGAAACAGCGACGGCCAGTTCAATCTGCCTTGGGGTATCTGTGTGGACGGCGTGGGCTCTGTCTACGTCGCCGACTGGAAGAACAACCGGGTGCAGAAGTTCGACTCGCAGGGCAGGTTCCTGCTCAGTTTCGAAGCCTCCGCCACTGGCCTCGGCGACCTGTACGGGCCGACCGGCGTAGCCGTGGACTCGGAAGGCGACGTTTACGTCACCGACTGGGGTAACCACCGGCTGCAGGTCTACGCCAGCGACGGCCGGTTCATTACCACCCTGGTCGGCGACGCCCAGCAACCGTCCCCTTGGACCCAGACCTACATCGACGCCAACCCCGACATCATCAAAGCCCGCCGACGGGTGGACCTGGAGCCGGAATGGCGTTTCCGCCGTCCGGTCGCTGTCCGAGTGGACCACCAAGACCGCATCTTCATCCTGGAATCCGCCCGCCACCGCCTCCAGGTCTACGAAAAGGTCAAGGACTACGAAGAACACCCTCTGAACCTGTGATCAAGCTTTCGCCGCAGTAATCGCTAGCGGCGGAAGCGAAGGCCGATGCCCGAGCGGGCATCGGCCTTCGCTTTGGAAATAGCCTCGGTCTCGGCTACGTCGCCTTCGGGGTCCCACAAACTCCCGGCGTGTTCGGGAGACCCGCGAATCGCCCTCTACGTCAAGACGGCCAGCTTGTACCCCACCCACACCGCCCCCAGGCCTAGAACGATTTGCAGGGCCACGTTGCCCAAGGCCAGCAGCATATATCCGTCGCGGGCCAATATCAGTGTGTCGTAGCCGAAGGCGGAGAAGGTGGTGAAGCCTCCCAACACGCCGACGAACAGGAACACGCGGGAGCCGGTCCCTGCGCTGAACATTCCGTGGGAGGTCGCCAATCCGCCCAGTAGCCCGATCGCCAGGCATCCGGCGACGTTGATTGCCAGCACACCGTAGGGAAACACCGTGGTTGGCGGCAGGAGTTGCTCGACTCCCAGGTTCAGCAAATACCGGGCAATCGCGCCCAGGAACCCCCCCGCGCCAACTAGGAAAATGGATTCCAGGTTCATCCAACCCTCGATTGCATCCAAATCATTGTAACCATTCCGGTTATTGGCCGCCGGGTGGACGAATCCGGAATTCCATACCACAATATGATTCGATGGCCCTGCAGCAGGCCGCGAGCTTGATGAATGGTGAGGCAATGAACGAACGAATGGACGCCCCGCATGTGTATGCGGCCAACCCCTTGGACCGGGGTGAGCGAGAGCGCCGCGACGAGGAGTGGATTACCCGGATGGGGAAGAACCCCGGCAGCAGATTGCTCCCCATGAACGACCTGAACGTCCCGATCGCGCCGCCTCCGGACCACGGGCTCGTCTGGCTTGACCCTCAGACCCTGGAACACCTCGGAGTCGACAATGAGCCCGTTTTCCTCGGATTGATGGACGGCGCAGCCCATTTCGTCGTGGACGTCTCCGGCAACGGGCCGGCCGCCGCCGCGCTACAGGACAGCGGGCGATTGACCTTCGAAGACGCCAGGGCCGCCACCGAGTACGTCAGCGGTCCGGACTCCGGGATCATCGCCCAAGCCAGGGCCCAGCTTAGCTGGCACAACCGGCACGGGTTCTGCTCGGTGTGCGGGCATCCGACGACCATCGCCCGGGGTGGGCAGGTGCGCCGGTGTCCCCAGTGCGATACGGAGCATTACCCCCGGACTGATCCTGTGATCATCACGGTGGTGCACGACGGAGAACGTTGCTTGCTGGGGCAGTCACGAGGCCGCTTGGTCCAGATGCGGCGGTACTCCGCATTGGCCGGTTTCATGGATCAAGGAGAGTCGATAGAAGAAGCCGTGGCCAGGGAGGTGATGGAGGAGGCGGGCATTCAGGTGGGACGGGTCCAGTACCACTCTTCTCAACCATGGCCCTTCCCTTCCTCGCTGATGATCGGCTGCCACGCCGAAGCCGCCACCACCGAAATCGCCTTCGACGAAGAAGAGATGTCCGACGTCAGGTGGTTCGACCGGGAGGAGGTGCGCCTGGCGCTCGAAGAAAAGAGCGACATCCTGGCGATTCCCGGCTCCATAGCGATTGCCTATCACCTGATCCGGTCTTGGGTGAACGGGCAAGCGGGCTAGGTTGTAAACCCATGTGTTCTTTGTGGTGAATCGGACCTGCGACAAGAAGACAGGCCGGAGCAAGATAGACTGCATTTAAGGAGGGACTGGCATGACACAGCCGACTACCGGGATTGACCCCGATAAGACTGCGGTACTGATAGAGGACTTCCAACAGCGGATCGTCGCCAACTTTGCTTCGGAACCGGTGACAGTGGTGGAGAACGCCGCGAGAGCGCTGGCCGGCGCCCGGCAGGCTGGTGTTCCGGTGATCTATGTCGTGCACCGGGGAGTCCCCTTGGCCGAGTATGCTCCAGACGTGGAACTCCATGAGGCAATAGCGCCCGTCGAGGGCGAAATGGTCATCACCAAGTACCGTGCGGGCCCGTTCTCGACGACGGCCTTGGACGTGACCCTGCGGGAGATGGGTGTGGATACCTTGGTCGTCATGGGCGTGGCAACCAGCGGTTGCGTTCTCTCCACCGTTCGCTGGGCGGTCGATGTCAATTACAAGTTCATCGTGGTCGCCGACGCCTGTTCGGACGCCGATCCGGAGGTGCACCGGGTCCTTACCGAGAAGGTCTATCCCCGGCAGGGGACGGTGATGACCACGGACCAATTCCTGGCCGCCCTGTAGAGACAAAACTTGGCGCGCGGCGACATCGGAGACCAACGAACTACTGGAATCCCTTGGCCGCCGCGCGCCGTCAGGAAAGGGTGGCCGAATGGGCCGCCTGACCTGATTTGACGCTAGCCGTCGTCCTCGCCTTCCTTGCTGCCTGCGGGTTCGCCAGCGGAAGTATACTCATGCGGATCGGGACGCAACACGTCTCGCCGCCCACCGCGACCTTCTTTACGGTACTCGTGGGGGCGGTATTGGTGTGCGGTATCGCATTTGCGGTGAATTTCGACGAGATCAAGGCCCTGCCTCCGGTCGCCTACGGCTGGGTCGCCATAATGGGCGTCCTGGCCTACCCCGTGGCCCGTGTGTTGCAGAATTCGGCCATCTCCATGGTGGGAGCGGCCCGTGCGGTGCCCATGATCTCCCTGCAACCCCTGTTGGCGTTCGCTCTCGGCGTCCTCTGGTTGGGCGAACGCCCCAACCTGCTGGTCACGCTGGGGACCCCAATCATCGTAGTCGGGTTGCTGATTGTGGTGATGCCCCGCCCCAACGCCAGGAACACCGGCTCGGCGGCCAGTGTCCGAAAATTGGGCTACCTGTTGGCCGTGGGCGGGTCCCTTGCCTTCGCCAGCCGCGACTCGATAAGCCGTCACGTGGTGGGAATCATGGGACTATTGCCGCCTTTCGTCGCTTCGGGGTTTGCCTTGGCCATCGGGGGCGCCGTTCTTTTCGGCTTCACCCACCGGGGCGTCGTAGCCAGCATTCGCAACCTGCCGCCCCGCTACGTTGGCATCTGCTGCCTCGCCGGCTTGCTACAGGGACTGGCTGTGGCGTGTCTGTTCCAAGCGGTCAGCCGCGCTCCCGTGACAGTGGTCACCCCTATCTACGCCAGTCAACCAATAATTGCCCTCCTGCTGGCTTGGCTGTTCCTGCGCCGCTTGGAGACCATCGGAATTATCCTGGCGCTGGGAACTCTTCTGAGCGTCGGCGGTGTCATACTGGTCATTCTAGGGGCAACGATTTGAGATTCTGGACCCCGGCCTGAGAACCCCTCAAGACCCCGCTGAAAAGCCATTCCCCGAACCCATCGTCTCCGGGCAGCGGGACCATGTCGGCGTCGAATCCGGCCTCTTCCAAGAGGCGCGTCCAAGCGCTGACAGGGAACAACCCGGTGACGTGCCGGTCCCGTTCCACCCGGCGCGAACCATTTTCCGTGATTTCATAGGTAAACCAGGACTCGATCTGGGTGTCCGAAGGGTCCGGATCGTGGAGACGCTCTTCGGTGACCACCGAAACCGGGCCGTTGGATGTGCTCCAGCGGATCACGGCTCCATCCCGGAACGCCTCCGCCACGATGTCCGGCGCAATCAGCAACAGGCCGCCCGGACGCAGGTGCGCCTTGGCCGTCTTGAAGGCGGCCAGCAAATCGTCCTCGGTCAACATGTAAGAAATCGCGTCGTGGACCAAGACCGCGTCAAACCGGCGCGCCAACCGCACGGTCCGCATGTCGCCCAGATGGTGGTCGACGGCCGGGTTCAGGCGGCGCGAAAGGTCCAGCATGTTTGGGGAGACGTCCACCGCCGTCGCCCGGTGGCGACCGGTCAAATGGGAAAGGTGATGCCCACCCCCAACCCCCAGTTCCAAAAGGTTATGCGGGCCGGCTCCGAGTTTTGTTTCCATGGCCCGCAACCAGTGGACCGCCTCGTCGCCATAGTCCTCCGCCGGGCTGATAACCGGCCACAGGTAGGCCAAGTCGTTATACAGCCGGAGCCGCTTCATTTGGGTTTCCATCAGGGCTTGGGTCCGTTATTGGGGAATTACGGGCTGGGCGGGGGAGCGTCAGCCGACACTTCGACGACGCAATCCACGATTACAGCGATGTTGCCGGGCGCGGCCGCGATGCCGGGGGCGGAACGACTGTGCCAACCGCGGTCCCCGTAGAGGGCGATGAACAGGTCGGAGGCGCCGTCGACCACTTGGGCCTGCTCGGTGAATCCGGGAGCGCTGTTGACCATACCGACGACCTTCAGTATCCGGCTCACGTGGTCCAGGTCGCCCAGTTCGGCTTTCATACGGGACAGGAGGTTCAGGGCGCATAAGCGGGCGGCGGCATAGCCCTGCTCCAGGGTAAGGTCCTCTCCCAGCCTGCCCGCGATCCGGTCTCCGCCAAGGGTGCGAGAACCCACTCCGGCCATCCACATGAGGTTGCCGCTGCGTGTCACGGGGAGGTAGTTGCCCGCTGGTCCCGGCGGCGGCGGCAACTGGTGGCCCAGTTCCACCAGCTTGGCTTCAACTTGAGACATTGATTCCTCTCCCGGACCTGTTTCCCGCCCGATGCTTTATGACCCGATGCTTTACGACGGGATGGCGTTAACCTGCAGTAGGTTACCTCGACTCCTTGATGCACTCCTCCAGCAGAGACAATGCCCGGGCGGCGAACACCCACATATTGGCCTCCCTGCTGTCGTCCCCCGTCTCGATGGTAATCACCTTCTCGACGGGCCCCGTGACGGCTACGCAGGCGTGACCGGCCGAGTCGCCGTAACGGTTGCCGGTGGGCCCGCTGGCCCCGGTCTCGGCCAGTCCCCAAACGGTCCCCAGAGCCTCCCGGACCGTGCGCGCGTTCAGCAGAGCGTAGGGTTCGGAGCTGGCCCGCATGTCGGCCATGGCTTCGTCGGGTACCTGTAGCAGCCCTTTCTGGGAGACCCGGGTGTATATGACCGAGCCGCCGACGTAGTAGGCCGAGGCTCCGGGCACGGCTACCAGCGAGGCGGAGATCAGCCCTCCGCAGGCCGACTCAGCCACGGCAATGCTTTGTTGGGTCTCTTTAAGCAATGCGCCAACTGCGGCGGCCATCGGGTCTAAATCCGGCATACGTCACTCCTTCGAGACCGTTTGACGTAGGATAACAGGAAATTCATTGCGCGGGGGAGACAGGATACCGGCGGCGGCAGGGTCGATAGTCCTCGATTGTGGTCGGGCGTTTCTGGCGAGTTCAGGCACGAACACTTGACGGCATTTGAATAGCCGTGGTATACTAAGGCTCTTCTTGATTAAGCGGACGAGGGCTCCGGTGTTGCCGGGGCTTTTTTGTTGCCATTTTTTGGCGGAGACTTTTGGCTTCCAATTAGGGGCCGGTCTATGGGTGGCCTGCGGTCACCATCCGTTGTAACTGTTCAGACTTCGGGGGATCTGCTTGACCAGCGGCACCGCCGACAGGGCAATTTAGCTTTGAGCAAGGCTGTATCCCCGTCCTCTGCGGGCATTCGTCCCCTCAACTCTGAACAGTTACCATCCGTTTCGCTCGTTGACCGAGTCGTTCGGACGTGAGAAGATATCAAAACAGTTGGGGACGCGCGGGTTCGACAGGGGCGTTCCGTAACGGATTGCAAGCCGAGGCGCCATCACCCTCGTTAATCAGATGGCAAAAACAACTGGCGAACGTGAATTCGCTCTAGCCGCCTAACAGCGGCTACGTCCGCTCCCCGCTATTCCCGGAGGGGGGGAACCGGGCGCCATAAGTCCGGGATGCGGCCAGCTCTACGCCGGTAACGGCGGCCAAAGAACAACCGGCTGGTCATCCGGAGGCTCCGTCGGTGGCGCCTTTGGAAGACAAGAAACAAGCCACCGGACAAGCTTGTAGGAGATCCGTCTATGGGCTCTTCTGGACGGGGAGTTCAACTCTCCCCCGTCTCCACCAACTTCTTCCGCGACGCCTCCGGGATTCCTTTCCCCGTCCGCACCAACGGCAAAAACGAACCCATGAATAGATTCCGTGAGCTGGCCTTACGGTCCAGACCGCCGTCCCCGCGAGTCCCTTCGCTTAACCGCTTACAACGCCTATTCCTTCGAAATTGACCTGCCCGAAGGCGGGCCTGAGCCGGTGCTTCCTGTTTAGAATTGGAAGCGTTCCCTCGAAAAATCCCAGCGGCTCCTTGGACCACGATGTAGTGGCTCCCCCAGCGGAGCTCGAGCGAAAAAATCTTTGGACCCGGCATGAAATCAAGGATTGTCACGAGCCGAGACTGCGTCCGCGTTGAGGACACGGTCATTGAGTACGAAGTCCGCCGAAGTTCCCGCCGCAAAAAGACTGTTCAGATTACTCTGGACGGCAACGGTGTACGGGTGGCCGCGCCTTTCGCCATGCCCGACGAGAAACTGCGGGACGTTGTCCGAAAGAAGGCTCCCTGGATCATCGCTCACAAGAGTGAGCCGCCGGTTTTGTCTCCACCCAAGCGGTTCGCGAGCGGGGATGTTCTCCCGTATCTGGGCCGTGATGTTAGCTTGGTAGTGGAGCCGGCCGACGTCGTCTCTCCGGTTGTTCGCTTCGACCACGGGCGATTCCGGATCGATTCTCCAAGGGCGGTAGATGAAAGCCGCAGCTACGAGCTAATCCGCAAAGCCATCGTTGACTGGTACCGGGCTCGCGCGGCGGAGCAATTGCCGGCGGAAACGGACCGGTGGCGGTCCAGCTTCGGTTGCCACGAACAGCCGCGAGTGCTGATTGGCGACCAACGCAGTCTCTGGGGAAGCTGCTCCTCCGATGGCACGCTGCGTTTCAATTGGCGCTTGATGATGCTTGAGCCCTCGCTGATCGAATGCGTCGTGGTGCATGAACTGGCCCATCTGAGGGTCAAAAACCACTCGGCCAAGTTCTGGAAATTGGTGTCCGATGTGCTGCCGGACATCGAAAGGCGGCGGAAACTCCTGAGGGAAACAGGACGCGCGCTTCCTATTTGAACCTGCCATTTCGGCGGGCCCGGCAAGCCATACGAGAAGGGACCGGCCCCTGACTTGGTGGGTGCCGGTCCCTTCTCGGATTGGGTTTTACCACTGCCCGAGTGGCAGGAACCCGAACGACGGTCAGAGGGTTTCCCAGTCTACGTGTTGCTCGAACGCATGCGCCGCACGCATGACGGTACCGTCTTCGAAACGGCGGCCGACCAACATGAGACCGATGGGAAGGCCGTTGGACTTGCCGCAAGGGACGGTAATAGCCGGATGGCCGGTCAGGTTGAATGGCGCGGTGTTCCCATTCATGTCCAAGGAGTGTGCAACGATGCCGAGAACATCTATGTCGGGATCGTTCCTATAGGCTTTAGCCGGCACAGTGGGCATCACCAGCAGGTCGAATTGTTCGAACGCCTCATCGTAGCCCGCCCGGAGCCTGGGGCGCAGGTTTTGCGCTTTGGCGTACATGCGCCCATGGTAGCGTTCCTGCATGTAGGTGCCGATCATGAGGAAGAGCTTCACCGTCGGCGGCAGGTCGTCGCCTTGGGCCAGAATAGCCTTGCCCAACGATTCGGCGAGATTAGGCATGTATAGGCCTTCCCAGTGGTGCCCCATGCCGTTGCTTCGGATTAACGCCGTTGCGCCCTCCAGAATCAGGCTCTGAACGATGGCGGGCGCTTCCCGATGGACCGGCACGGACACCTCGCCGACGTTCGCCCCCAACTCGCTGAGGATGCCCACCGCCTTCCTGACCGATTCGTCGACGTCGGGTTCCGACCGCGGAGTCCCGAAGCCTTCGGTCAACACGCCGATACGGAGGCCGGCAATCCCCCGGCCCAATAGTTCGGTGTACGGTTCAACCGGAACTTCGCCCGCTTGCCGCGGGTCCATCGTGTCTTTGCCGGCGATTGCCTCCATGGCGAGGGCGACATCGGCCACGGTGCGGGCCATCGGACCAGTATGGTCGCAGGTGTTGTCTATCCCAACGATCCCGGTGTAGGGGACCAGGCCGTGAGTGGGCTTCAGCCCAACCACCCCGCACCAAGAGGCGGGTATACGAATCGATCCGCCTTGGTCGCCCCCTATGGTAATGTCTATGTCGTCATAAAATAAGGCGGCCCCTGAACCGCCGGAAGAGCCGCCGGCCAGGTGATTGGTATCGTAGGGATTCAAGACGGCTCCGAAGGTGCTGGTGTCTCCCGCCCCGGAAAAGCAGAAGTTCTCTAGATTGAGGAGCGCGGTTATCTCCGCACCTTCATCGAGCATCCGGGTAACTATAGTGGCGTCGGTATCCGCCACGTAGTCCCGCAGCAACAGTGTGCCGCAGGTCATAGGCATTCCCGCCACGGAGACGTTGTTTTTGAGGCCGATCCGTTTGCCGGCCAGTTTCCCGGAGGAAGCTCCCCGCAGCGTGCAACGGTACAGGATTGCGTTATACGGGTCTTCAGCACGTGACGGCCTGTGTCCGGGGTCTCGGTCAGGGTATTTGATCGGCTGCCGGTCCTCCGGCATCTGATAGAGCTGCTCGTAGAGTTCAAAAAACCCTGGCGTCAATGTCCGGAAGGCCGCCAACTCCTCATCGTTGAGGCTGAAGTGATTCGTCTGGGCCAGGACCCGTAAATCCTCATCCGAAGGCATTCGAAGTGACATGGTAAACCTCCTGATCGCGATTGACCTCGGAATGATTGATGCTACAGATACCGGCGAATCGTTGTCAACGAATAGCCACGAGGGGTGCGCGGGCGCCAGGCCCTTTTGTTGACCGTCTGTGGGCCTCATGGGAGAATACCGGTGCGGTGAGGCCGAAAGCCGATACCAGAACTTCCCAGACTGACGGTGTACCGATATGAGTGATTCAGGACAGCCAACCCCGGCAGGGCAGCCAACCCCGGCAGGGCAGCCAACCCCGGCAGGGCAGCCAACCGCGGCAGAGCAGCCAACCGCGGCAGGCGCCACGGCAACCGCCGGGGAAACACAATATTTCGACGCCATCGTCATCGGCGCCGGAGTAACCGGCCTCTACCAGCTCTACCGGCTGCGCCAGCTCGGTCTTGCGGTGCGCATCTTCGAAGATGGTTCCGGGGTCGGCGGCACTTGGTACTGGAACCGCTACCCCGGCGCCCGCTTCGACTCCGAAAGCTACACCTACGGGTACTCCTTCTCCGAGGAACTGCTGCAGGAATGGGACTGGAAGGAGCATTATTCCAGCCAGCCGGAGAACGAGCGCTATCTCAATTACGTGGCCGACAAGTTCGACCTGCGCCGAGACATCGAGTTCAACGCCCGAATCGCCTCGGCAGTCTACGACGAGGGCGAGAACCTCTGGTTGGTCGAAACGGAAGACGGCCGCCGGGCGCGGGGACGCTTCCTGATAACCGCGGTCGGCATTCTCTCCGCGCATTACATCCCCGACTTCCCGGGCCTCGAAAGCTACCAGGGCTCTTGGTGCCATACCGACCGTTGGCCGAAAGAAGGAATGGACCTGGCCGGCAAGCGCGTGGGAGTAATCGGTACCGGGGCGACTGCGGTACAACTGATCCCGGAGATCGTGGATGAAGTAGCGCACTTAACCGTCTTCCAACGCACCCCGAACTACTGTGCGCTATTGCGTAACTCCGAGATCGATCCGGAAGCACAGCGCCGGATCAAGGCGAACTACCAGGATATTTTCGAGCGGTGCCGCGAGACTCCCGGGGCGTTCCTTCACGTTGGCGACTCCCGGTCCGGACTGGAGGTCTCGGCGGACGAGCGTCGGGAGTTGTACGAGGAATTGTGGGCGGAACCCGGCTTCAAGAAGTGGTTGAGCAATTTCCGGGACGTCATGACCAACGAAGAACTCAACGAGGAATACGCCGAGTTCGTCCGCAACAAAATCCGCGAGCGCATCCACGACCCGGTGGTGGCTGAAATGCTGGTGCCGCAAGACCATCCTTTCGGCTCCAAGCGCATCCCCTGCGAGACCGGCTATTACGAGGTCTACAACCGGGAGAATGTCCTGCTGGTTGACGTGCACAGTTCTCCCATAGAGCGGATTATCCCGACCGGCCTCAGACTCGAAAACGGAGCCGACTACGAGCTGGACGTCATCATCTTCGCCACCGGCTATGACGCGATCACCGGGGCGTTGACCAGAATGGATGTCCGCGGCCGCAACGGGCAGTCGATCAAGGACAAATGGGCCGACGGGCCGCGGGCCCATCTGGGAATTCACAGCGCCGGTTTCCCCAACTTGTTCGCGTTGAACGCGGCGGCGACCTGCAACTTTCCCCGGTGCGCCGAAGCTATCGTTGAATGGACCAGCGATTGCATCGCCCACCTGCGGGACAACGGCTACGCCTCCATAGAGGCGACCCCGGAGGCCGAAGAGGCCTGGGTACGGCACGTGAACGAATTGGCCGAAGGCTCCATCCGCACCAAGACCGATTCCTGGTTCGTCGGGGCCAACATTCCCGGCAAGGCGCGGGTGCTGCTGCTCTATCCCGACAGCGCCCCCGCCTACAGGGCCCGGTGCGCCG
This sequence comes from Dehalococcoidia bacterium, assembly GCA_965222595.1. Taxonomy (GTDB): domain Bacteria; phylum Chloroflexota; class Dehalococcoidia; order Lucifugimonadales; family UBA3495; genus VXOI01. The sequence goes on from CBDCUJ010000012.1 coordinate 28,033, forward strand.
AAGTGGCCGCCAAAGGCTACGAAGGTTTCGTACTCCGATAGACCTGATTTCCGCGCCGCTCCGGCGGCTGTGGAAAAAAACGAAGGAGGAGCAATATGTCCGTCGGTATCGTCGTTCCCTTGCCAGCCTACACCCTTGACCCGGCGTTTATCGCCAAGAAGGTCGAGGACTTGGGCTTCGACTCCCTCTGGTATCATGAGCACCCCATACTGCCGGTACACAGTGAGAGCGTTTTTCCGTTGACTGGAGGTGAGATTCCTTGGACTTACGGGCACTTCACGGAGCCGTATATCTCTTTGGCCATGGCCTGCGCGGTGACCAGCAGAATCAAGTTGGGCACCGGTATCACCCTGGTCCCGGAGCGCAACCCGCTGATTCTGGCCAAGGAAGTCGCCGTTCTGGACCGGCACAGCAACGGCCGGTTCGTTTTCGGTGTGGGCGCCGGATGGAACCGGGAAGAGACCACCATGATGGGCGGGGATTTCGATCACCGGTGGACTCAGACCAGGGAGGCGGTTGCGGCCCTCAAGGAACTGTGGACCAAGGACGAGGCGGAATTCCACGGCCGCTATTACGATTTCCCTCCGGTCTATAGCTATCCCAAGCCGGTGCAGAAACCCCATCCTCCGGTGCTGTTGGGCGGCCACGCCACCAACGTGTTACAGCGGGTGGCGCGATGGGGAGACGGCTGGCTGCCCACCAGCACCACTCCGGGGGCCGTCGAAGAAGCCCGAAAGGTACTCGATACCTTGGGTGCCGAGCGCGGCCGAGACCCGGCCTCTCTGACCATTTCGGTTTTCGGCCAGCCCACAGAGACCACCAGGGAAGAGGTCGATTCATTCTTGAGCGCGGGAGCAGTGGAGGTGTCAGTCTGGCCGCCCCACTGCGATACGGAAGAGCAGATGAGCAACGAACTGGAGCGTATGGCGGAAGCGCTGCTGCGTTAGCACGCACCAAGCTTCCCCGAGACCGAAACATGAGTCATCCCGGAGTTTCTTGGAGGGATGATGAGCGAGGAAGAACGAGTTGCCCACCTCCCGGAGAGGTGGGCAACGTCATCTCTACAGGGCCGGGATGACTGTAGTGTGCCTGTACGCCAACTCCCAGGCATACAGGTACCGGGGAGGCGACGTGGATTCCGGCTTCCGCTGGAAAGACGGTAGGGATTAGGCGGGAAATGTTTGGTGTATTGGCGTGAATGGGCTTCAGCAAGGTTTGGCTCACCGGCTGTGAGTCAAACAATCCCGAAAAAAGGGCCCCGGTCGACCGGGGCCCTTTTGTTGCTGAGTGGTTTTTCTAGCGGTCATCTTATTGACCCGTCAGCTTGTTGAGCCTCCCCCGATGCCCAGCACGGAATAGAGCACGCCGAGTATGATGGCGACTATGATGAAGCCTATGAGGACCACAAAGAAAGCTCTCCAGGTAGAGGTGTAGTCCAAGCTCTGGCGGACTGCGATTACCATCGCCGCCAATTTCCAAAGGAGCAACACGTAGAAGATTATTATTCCCACGCTCGGAATGGCGACCAGGATGTTCAGGATTCCCGGGGTTTGGGCGAACCCGGTACCTCGCGCCATTTGTCCCCAGTCGGCTTGGGTTTCCGCAGTTTTCAGGATTGTCGTCCCAATCACCCAAGTCACCAACGCCCACACCGCCCAGGAAAGCACGCCGCCTAATATGCCGAATAGCAACGCGTCGACCACGCTGGCTTGAGATGATATCAGGCTGCCGACACCACCGGATATGGCCGACAGGACTACAATCAGGGCCGCCTGCAGGGTTGCGCTCCGGTCGTGTTCCACATCCTCAAAAGTGTCCACCTTCAAAAGCGCGGCGCCGACCATTCTCTCCGGCATTGACCTTAGCATTCGATCACCTTTATGCAGTCCGTCTTAACGTATCGTGGTTCTGAGTCAACCCTAAATCTCGCAAAGGAGCCCCGGCTGACCGGGGCTCCTCTATTACCGGTGGGTTTCTTTCGCGTGTGTTACAGCGGGTCGCCGGAGAAGAGGGTAGACTGCTTGGTGAAGACCTGCAGACGGTGGCGGGACGTCTCTACCACGAATACCCTGCCCTCGTCGTCCACCTCCACCGCGATGGGGCCTTGGAACGGCCGCTCCCGCTCCTCGAGGTTCAGGGCCTTCTGCCTGCCCCGGGCAGTGATCGGATCGTAGGTGACCCGCTCCGACGCCCACTTGGACAAGCCGCCTTCGCCAGCCAATTGGGTGATGAACTCACCATCCGGAGCGAACACCTGGAGCCGGTCGTTCTTGTAGTCGGTGACGTATATGATGCCTTCTTTGTCCACCGCCACGCCGGTGGGCCGGTTGAACTCTCCTTCCCCGGCCCCCGTCGAGCCAATCTTCATCAGGAAGGCGCCGTCAGGCCCGAACTTCTGGATGCGGTCGTTTCGCCAGTCGGCAACATACACGTCGCCGTTCTTGTCGATATCGATGCCCCAAGGGATGTTGAATTGGCCGTCGCCGTCACCCTTCTCGCCCCACTTGCGGAGGAACTTGCCGTCTTTGGTGAACACCTGAACCCGGAAGTTCATGCTGTCGACCACGTAAAGGTTATCATCCTTGTTGAATGCGAGGCCGGAGGGCCGGTTGATCTCCCCGTCACCGGAGCCGGGGGTCCCCCACATGGCGGTCCAAGCGCCGTTCTTGTAAATGGAGATGCGGTTCAACCACTCATCGGCTACGTAGACGGCGCCTTCACTGTCCAGGGTTACCGATGTCGGCCACATGAAGGACCCGTTGGGGGCCGAGGCGTCGGCCTCTTCCGGCGGTATCTTCTGGCCGAAGTCGGTAATGAACTCCTCGTCCAGATTGAACACGGTAACCCGCTTGCAGGGAAAAAACACCGGGGTCTCCGTGCCGCGGCTCAGCACGTACAGCAGTCCCTCCGGGTCCCGGGCGATGGCAACGGGCTGGAAGAACCCATCGCCGCTCCGGACTTCTTGCCGGCCGATGGTATGGCTGTATTGAAAACTTATTGGCGCGACTTGAGTTACCATTGCTCCTCACAAAGGGTTCTGAATTTCCGGCTGGCGGGAGCCATTTACTTTATGAAATCGAACTGCTCGTACTTCCCGCCAAGGATCTCCTGATCGTCCAGACCGAGCCACTTGTCAAGGATGGTGGCGTAGGTGTTGCGGAAGTCGTTGTTCCACCTCAGGTCGCCCTCGTCCAGCTTGTTGGGCTCGATCGACGGGTATTCGCCGTAGAGGCCGCCCTTCACCGCGTCGCCCATCACGAATGCCACGTTGCCCGAACCGTGGTCGGTCCCGGAGCCGTTCTCCTGCACCCGGCGGCCGAACTCGGTGAACATCAAGATCACGACTTCCTGATTGGAGTTGTGTTCCTTCAGGTCGTGGTAGAGGTCGCTCGCCGCGTTGGATACTTCGGCCCACAGCTTGGGGAAGGCGGTGTTCTGGTTGGCGTGGGTGTCGAAGGCTCCCGGATTCAAGCCGGTGTAGAGGACCCGGGTCCCGAACTCCGCCAGATGCACCTGGGCGATGTTCTTCACCCACTGGGAGAAGGGACTGCCGCCGTACTCTATGGACGAAGAGTACATCTGGGGGGCGGTGGTCAGGATATCGGCGCCCTTCAGGGCGTCGAGGCCGGTCTGCGAAACGTAGTCGTTGGCCGGGCCGGTCCCGATGAGGGGCGAATACATCCGGGCGAAAATGTCCAAGGCTTCCATCCGCTGGTCTTCGCCGTCGATCCCGGTCAGCACTCCGTAGGTGTCGAGGTCGCCGACTGAGGCCACCGAAACTCCGGGGAGCGCCAGCGCTCGCGGCAGGCCGCGGCCAAAGCTCACCGCAGTGAGGACGTTCTCGCTATTGGGGTCCAAGTCCCGGATGGCTTTGCCCAGCCAGCCTTCCGTGCCCATCTTGGCCGGTTCGGCGGTATGCCAGATATCCATCGAGCGGAAGTGGGAACGGATGGGGTTGGGGTAGCCGATACCCTGGATGACCGCCAGCTTCCCGTCATCGTACATATCTTTAAGCGGCGCCATGGCCGGATGGAAGGCGACCTTGTCATCGATGGGCAGCACCTGGTCCGGGGTTAGCCCCAGTTCCTGGCGGTAGTCCATGTAATGCGGGTCGTTGTAAGGGATGATGGTGTTTACGGCGTCGTAGGCGCCGGACATTTGCAGGACCACCAAGACCGGGTCTTTCCTGTTTGAAGTCACGATTTTTCCTCCTTGCCGGTTGACGTTGTTGTGGTGGATTGTCGCCGTTTTTCGCCTGCTGTTCCAGTCTTGAGCTAGGCGTAGAGGTACTCTTTGGTAGCCACGATCAACTGGAGCAACTCACTGACCCGCTGGTCGAATTCCGGAGTACCGGTGCGAATCGTTCCGGACTTCTCGACGTGGGCGATCATCGCTTGACGGGTGCCTTCGGCCAACTCGTAGTGGCCCAGCAGCCGCAAGCAGCCGTCCACCATTGCCTCCTCGGAGATCACTTCACCTTGGGCCGTCAGTTTATCGATTATCTCACGGACGCCGGGTTGGTTGGTATCGCTGATGAAGTCGGAGGTGAAGTTGATACGATGCACCAGCGTGCCGCCGTCAATCCACTCCCGGCCGGTGTGCCAACCCTCCACCGAAGGCGGATTCAAGAGTTCTTGGCCCATGTACTTCATCTCGTCGAAGATGAATTCGAACCCCGGCTTGGGCTCGGTCCAGTCGCCGACCATTCTCAGCGTGCCGATTACTGTTTCGACAGGGCTCTTGACCCTGGCGAAGCGGGCATTCTTGAAGGCGTCGGAGCGAAACAGCGCCCGGAGCATGGAGCGAATGTTGTAGCCGGAGCGGTAGTATTCGTCTTCCAGCATCTTGATGGTGTCGGGGTCCTGGGGAGGCGTGTCCATCCAAGCCGGCACCTGGGCCTCGTCGGCCACGAAGTAGCTGTAGAGGTGGCGGGATACGAAACGGGCCGCCGCAGGCTGTTTGCAGATGATGTCAATGACATCTTCGCCGTCGAAGTTGCCCGTCTCTCCAAGAAAGGTCTTATCGCCTTGGTCGTGGTCTTCCTGGTTGAAGACGAACTTGGCGGAGTAACGGCCGTAGGGCTGGCCCGGAATGTTGTTGGCAAGGGTCCAGCCGGTGAAAGCGCGGGAGGCTTCTTTGACGTCGTCCTCCGTATAGTTGAACTCCCCGTCTTTGCCGACGCCCAAGGAGAACAGCTCCAGCAACTCCCGGCCGTAGTTCTCGTTTATCGCGCCTTTGTGGCTCAGGCAATTGTCCAAGTAGAACACCATTGCCGGATTGCGCGAAACCTCAAGCAACATGTCCCTGAAACTTCCCATTCCATACTTGCGGAACATCTCAATTTCGAGGTAGGAGGTCGGGTAGCTCTGCACCTTGCTGTCGGCGGTACACATGATTCCGTGCCAGAAGAGGACCATTTTCTCTTCCAACTGGCACCGGGAGTTGATCATGCGAAACGCGATGTACTCCGGAACACCCCTGGTGAAGTGATTCCATTCAATGAAGTAGCGTTCCGCCAGGTCCAGGTCCATTCCGTGAGGGTTGTCCTCGGGATGAAGCAATTCCTCAACCGTTGCTTCGTATCCTTTGGCCGCACGGGCTTCCAACTCATCATACTGGGCACTGAAACCGGCTCGCCGCATGAGGTGGGCCATCAGGCCAATATCGTGATCCTGGTCTGCCATGGATAGTCCTCCTTTATCTAAGGGCGTCGACTAGTGATGTGAATCGTAGCATTAAGATGAATTTCCCTCAAGCTTTTCCCGCGATTCCGCTATAATAGCGGGGTCGAATTCCATTCCGAATTTGCCTCAAATTGCGATCCATGGAGTTGATATATGGCCGAACACCTCGTGGACGACGCCAAAAGCATGGCGCCGATGATTCTCTCGAGTCTGGACCGCATCGACTCTGAGCGTCAGCTTCCTTCCGATTTGGCGTCCGCCATGGCCGAGAAGCAGCTCTTCAGCCTCTACGCCCCCAAGGAACTGGGGGGCCCGGAGGCGGACCCGATCACCGCTTTTCGGGTGGTCGAGGAAATCGCCCAAGCCGACGGTTCCGCAGGGTGGTGCGTTTTCAACGGCAGCGCCGTAACGTCGGCCATGGCCCGCCTGTCCCCTAGGGCGGCCAAGGAGATTTTCGGCGACCCGCCGGTCCTGCTCGGTTCCGGGTCCGCCCGGGCCGGGGGCACCGCCAAACGCACCGACGGCGGCTATATTGTTACTGGCAGATGGAATTTCCTGAGCGGCATCGACCACTCTATCGCCCTTTTCCTGTCTTGCCGGGTGATCGACGACGACGGCCCCGTGATGAGCGAGGACGGCGCCCCCCTCACCCGCACGGCGGTCGTGCCCGTGGCGGCGGGAGAAGTCCTCGACACCTGGACCACCCTGGGCATGAGGGGAACGGCCAGCAACGACGCGGAGTTTTCCGATGTTTTCGTGCCTGCCGACCACACCTTTGCCCGCGGCGATCCGGCGCACTACGACGGCCCACTGTACACGCCGCCACAATCGGCAAACGTTCTCAGTTGGGTCCTGTCGGCGGCCAATACCCTCGGCATGGCCCGCGGGGCGATGAATACGTTCGTTGACTTGGCCACTGCTTCCGGCTCGACCGATTCCACCACACTGTTGCGTGACCGGCCCCCCGTAAAGATAGTGGTCGGAGAATGCGAGGCAATGATCGGTAGCGCCAGGGGTTACTTGCTGGACGCCGTGGGATCGATGTGGGAAGCACAGGTGAAGAAGAAGCCCGAACTCGCCGACCGTTCGATGCGTACAAGGCTGGCCATCACCCACGCCATCCAGCAGTCGGTGGCCGCGGTCGACAAGCTGTTCAACGCCGCCGGCACCAACGCCATCCACGACTCCGTTGGCCTCGAACGCTTTTTCCGGGACCTGCACGTACACTCGCATCACATGTCCGCGCGGCCCCTCAACTTCGAGTTCGGCGGCAGCATATTGATGGGCGCCACGCCCCCCTCTTCGTTGTATACCTGAGACGAAACACCTGACGCGGGCCATGCTTGTATCGGGACGTTCTTCGCGTATCATTTACCGTCCGCACACCAAGGCCGGATTGACAGGTTGGCGCCGGGTTTGTTAGCGTGGCTGGGTTTGGCGGTAACCGGGGCGTTCGATAGGGACAGCGCCTGTTGCCAACTGACGGCTACGGTCGCCACTAGAAGAAAGAACCGCAAGGAGGATTGCTCGATGGTTCCCAGGATTTCGAAGGTTCCCACACTACTGTTCCTTACGTTGATAGCGGTGTTCGTCGTGGCTGTCGCGTGCGGCGGGGACGACACGACCGAAACGGCCGACGCGACCGCAATGCCGGCGGCTACCACGGCGGCGGCGGCTCCGACGACGGCGGCGGCACCGACCGCGATGCCGGATGCGCCCCGACCCCCCGAGCTACGCTGAGTTCCTTCAGGCCGACGGCCACCCCCGAGAGCGGGTCGGCGGCGCCTGCCGCAACGAACACACCGGTGCCCACCGCCACGCCCCGGCCCGAGCCGGTTGGCCAGATCAAGGTGCAGCGCGTAATAGCGGCGATGCCGGTCTTGCAAGAGACCAACCGCATCTGGGAGGGCCCGTGGTCCCTTCTTCAACAGCACGTTCCCTTCGCCGATACATTGTTGCGGAACGACGCCAAGACAGGAGAAGCCGGACCTGGACTGGCCACGACATGGTCCTTCAGTGATGACTTCACGGAATGGAATTTCAACCTTCGCGAGGGCGTCCAGTTCCATTTCGGAAACGGGGAGTTCACCTCCGCCGACGTGGTCTGGATGTACAATCAGCTCTCGTCGGACGATTCGGTTTCGACCATGAGCCCGGTCTGGCGCAAGACCGGGGCTACGGCCGTCGGCGACTACGAAGTGTCGTTCAAGTTCGAAGACCCCTACCTGGACGGTTTACGGTTGTTCTCCCGGACCGCCGGTGACCTCTACATTTTGAGCAAAGCCCAGTTTGATGCCGAAGGAGAAGCCGGGATCGATGAGCGGCCTGCCGGGACCGGTCACTACCAATACCTGGAGCGGCGCTCCGGACTCGGAGTGTCCTACGAGCAGGCCGAAACGGAACACTGGGACGGCCTGACTCCAGACTTCCCGGAATTCGGGCTGAGTTTCATCACCGAGGACGCCACCCGGATGGCCGTATTGTTGGCCGGTGACGCCCACATCGCCAACTTGAGCCGCGACCTCCAGGCGGAGGCCGTGAACCGCGGTATGCGCGTTATCAGCTCCCAGCAGCCGACCATTCAGACAGTGTCGTTCATGTTGGGCCAATACTTCCTGACGGGTGACGAATCGTACCGGGCGGACCAACCGGTTGAAAGCGTCATGGTCCGTGAGGCGATCAACCGGGCGATCAACCGCGCCGACATAATGGAATTCATCTACAAGGGGAGCGCCACCCCGGTATACGTTTATGGTTGGACTCCGGGCCACGAAGGATGGGACCCTAGGTTCCAGGCTGAATTCGAAGCCAATTATGGCTACGATCCCGACAAAGCCCGGCAGCTTATAGCCGATGCGGGTTATGCGCCCGGAGAGATTGAGTTCGACTTCCCGACGATGAACTTCTCCGGTAATCCGGAGCTCTCACAGATCGCCGAGGCCATTCAGTTGGACCTCGATGAAGTCGGGATTACGATTAATCTCCAAGAGATGGAATACACCGCCCTGAGGCCGGACCTGGTCGCCAAGCAGGCTTGGGACAAGATGTGGATGAGCCGGAACCTGCCCATCCGGACCACGCAGGAGGCGGTAAGGGTCTTCTACGCCGACGAGGGGGTCACCCATGCGGCGATGTATGACGAGCTCGAGGCCATGTACAACGAGTTGAAATCGACCGTCGATCTTGCGGAACGGGACGAAATAGCCCGCCGGATGGGCGACTTCGCGTTCGACAACTACATCAGCATACCCATCGCCCAAATCTTCTATGAACTCACGGTCGACCCCGAAATCGTGGAGGACTACGTGTTCTCCGGGCAGACCCCAACATCTTTGGACCATATCCATCTGATCAGGGCGGTGCGAGAGTAACAATCAACCAATTGCCCTGAATGACTGGCAGCCATTCGCCGCCAGCGCTGCGGACAGCGCTGGCGGCCCTGTCTATCCCTGGTTTCTGACGACACATCCCCGGAGGGGAAATGCAGCGGTACCTCCTGATTCGGGTCTTCCACAGCCTCATCACCCTGCTGGTGGTGAGTTTCTTGGTCTTTGGCATGGGCCGGCTCTCCGGCAATCCATTGGACGTTCTGCTGCCCGAAGATGCGACCCAGGAACAATACGACCGGCTGAACCAACGATGGGGTCTGGACAGGCCAATCGTTTACCAATATTGGAAGTTCATCACGAACGCGGTGCGAGGAGACCTCGGCGACTCGTTGGTGAAGCCTGATACGGCTATGGGGTTGGTGGCCGAGCGGCTGCCTGCTACGTTCCAACTAGCCCTGTTTTCGTTGGCGATAAGCACGGCCATTGCCGTGCCTATAGGGGTGCTGGCCGCGGTCAAGAGAGATACGCCGCTGGACTACTTCGGCAAGATCATCGCTCTCTTGGGACAGTCAGTCCCCTCGTTCTGGCTGGGGCTCATGCTGATGTGGGTGTTTGCCGTGCTGTTGGGATGGCTGCCGGCATCCGGGACAGGGTCCTTTAAACACATCATCATGCCGGCTATTGCCCTTGGTTGGTTCCAGGTTGCGGCGGTAATGCGCCTGTTGCGTTCGTCGATGTTGGACGTCTTGGACTCCGAATACGTGAAATTGGCCAGGATCAAGGGCCTCTCGGAACGCCGGGTGGTCTGGAAACATTGCTTGCGAAACGCCGCCATCGGCCCGCTGACCTACTACGGCGTCATCGCCGGAATTCTGCTGACGGGGTCGGTAATCACCGAGCAGGTGTTCCAGTGGCCCGGGACCGGTCTGTTGGCCATCGAGGCGGTGCGTAACCGGGACTTCCCGGTCTTACAGGCGGTGATCATTGTCTTCGCCGGCATTTTCATTGCGTGTAATCTCATTGTGGATATCCTCTATGCCTACCTGGACCCTAGAATTCGCTATCAGAATTAGCGGTAGTCAGGGCTGGAGCCTGCTAAAGGAATAGCTCTATCTATGGAAGCAATCCTAACCACCAAATCACCTTGGTATTCGGCCGGCAGGTTGCTGACGGTACTGGCCCTGGTACGGCGTCTGCCCCTGTTCCCCATCGTGTTGATCCTCGTGTTGCTGGTTATTCCTGCCGTGTTTGCCGACCAGATCGCCCCGCACGGCCCCAAGGAAGGCGGGCTTTCCAACCGTTACAAACCGCCGGTATGGAACGGCGGCACCAGTGAACATATCCTCGGCACTGACCGCTTGGGACGGGACGTTCTCAGCAGAATAATTCATGGCTCTCGTGTTTCGGTCAAAGTGTCGCTGATCGGGATCGCTCTCGGTGGGTTCATCGGAATCACGCTCGGCCTGATGGCCGGGTACCTGGGCGGCAAGCTCGATATGTTGGTGATGCGCTTGGTCGACATCACCCTCTCCATTCCCAGCATCCTGTTCGCGTTGGTCTTGGCCGCCGCCATCGGGGCGAGTTTAACCACCGTTTTGATCGTGATCGGCTACATCCTCTGGGCGTATTACGCGCGGCAGGTGAGGGGAGAGGTGCTGAGCATCCGGGCGCAGGATTACATCTCCCGGGCAAGGGTTACGGGGGCTTCGAACTGGCGCATTGTCACCCGGCATGTGCTGCCCAACGTGATCAATACCATCATCGTGTTGGCCACCTTGCAAATCGGCTTCGTGATACTCCTCGAAGCGTCGTTGAGCTTTCTGGGTGTGGGAATTCAGCGACCGTCCCCGGCGTGGGGCTTGATGGTCGCCGACGGCCGGGAGGTAATCGTGACGTATTGGTGGGTTTCCCTGTTTCCGGGTTTGGCCATAATGCTGACGGTGCTATCGTTGAACCTGTTGGGCGACTGGATCCGGGACCGCTTGGACCCCAAGCTCCGACAGATCTAACGCCTGCGTTCAACGGCGCCAAGAACGATGAGTCATCCCGGAGTGGCTAGCAGGGATGATGAACGAGGTGGGCAACGTTATCCCGGCCCTGTGGGAACGCCGGCATCCCTTCCGTCTTTCCGGCGAAAGCCGGAATCCACGTCGCCTCCCGGTGGCTGTATGCTCACGAGTTAGCGTAAAGGCACGCTGTACGGCATCCCTTCCGTCTTTCCGGCGAAAGCCGGAATCGACGTCGCTCCCGTGTCTGTACGCCCGCGAGGTGGCGTAAAGGCATACGGTACGGCGGGATACGGTTGGTGGACTGGCGTGAATGGGCTTCAGCTTCTCAGGAGTTGGCTGTAGGCTGGAGTTAACCTGCTGTCCCTGAGGGTCGGGGATACGTGGATTCCGGCTTTCGCCGGAAAGACGGCATCCCCTGCCCCCAAACTCCGGGATGGATGACTCGTGTTAATTCCCTCGGTGGGCATTCCGTTTCTGGCGAAGCCCGGCCCGGTGCGTTACACTTGCCGCAACCGGCCCAGATATCTGCCGACCGGCCCGGAAAATTGGCGAATAGGAGATATGGTTATGGCTGACTACGCGTACGTCGCGGCCCAGGATGACAACAAGGTGTCCGTTTTCACCATCGACGCCGATAGTGGGGCGCTTACTCTCCGCTCCGAGATCCCGATGTCCGGAGGGCCGTCCCCGCTGGCCATATCTCCCGGCCGGGACGTCATGTACGTGGCACACCGGGAGCCGGCCGAAATCACCAGCCACGCCATCAACCCGGAGACCGGCGAACTCACCCCGAACGGGTCTGTGACGCCGGAAGGGCAGCCCGGCTTCCTGGCCACCGACCGCACCGGCAGGTTCCTGCTGTCTTCCTACTACCCGGATGGCTGCGTTGGCGTGCATCCGCTGGGCGAAGACGGTTCCGTGGGCGCTCCGCCCACCGCATGGCTGAGCACCGACGTTGGGGCCCACGCGATACAGACGGACCGCTCCAACCGCTTTGCTTTCGTGCCCCACATCGACCGGTTGCAAGACAACGTGTTGGAGCCGCCCAAGAACCTGCCGGGACCCAACACCATTTACCAGCTCAAGTTCGATGTAGACACCGGCGCGCTGACGCTCAACTCACCGTCGGAGTTGAAGATGACCGAGGGCCTGGGGCCACGCCATTTCACTTTCCATCCCAGCCTGGACATCGTCTATTTCTCCGACGAGCAGGGCTGTAGCGTCACCAGCTATCGCATAGACCCGTCGGGCGCCCTGTCGCGCCTGCAGACGGCAGCGTCCCTCCCCGAAGGCGTCACCGTGCGGAACACCTGCTCTCAGATCCAGATGTCTCCGGACGGCGGCTTCTTGTTCGTCCCCAACCGGGGGCACAACAGTATCGCCAGTTTCACGGTCGATGCGGACGGCAAGTTGACGCCGGCGGGACACGTGCCGACCGAATCGGTCCCCAGCGCCTTCAGCCTGGACCCCCACGGCCGGTTCGTTTACGCCGCGGGCTCGGCTACCGGAATCCTGGCCTCGTACCGGATTAACGGGGATACGGGAGAGCTCACGGCCTTGGCGACCTACCCGGTGGGCCAGCGTCCCATGTCGGTGCTGACGGCCTCCCTGGGCGGCTAGCCGTTTACGGCCGGTAAGTCCAAGAGGGTCGGGCCACTGTTGTCCGGCCCGGGTGACTACCCGAACGTAGACTTGCGGCCTTCCATGTTGGTGTGGATGTCCAGGAGCACTGTCCGGCCTTCCCGGTTGAGCTGCTGGGCCCGCACCAAGGCCGGCCCCACGTCCGACGGCTGGGTCACGGTTATGCCAACCGCGCCCATCCCTTCGGCGATCTTGGCGTAGTCGCCGCCCATGCGAGTCAGGCCGAATAGCTCGTTGGCCGCCGGGTAACCGCCGGGATAGGTGGCCATGCCGCCGTTGTTCAGCACGATGGTGGTGATGGGCGTGCCCGACCGCACCGAGGTCTCGATGTCCAACCCCGACATGCCGAAGGCCCCGTCACCCATGAAATTCAGGCAGAACCGGTTTGGATCGGCCAGCTTGGCCCCGATCATCAACGGTATTCCGTAGCCCAAGTGGGTGGTCTTCCCCCAACCGATGTAGCTGTGGGGAGTGGTAGCGGTGTAGAACGGTATGATCGAGTCCCTAGGCGCCCCGGCGTCGTGGGTGACCACGCTGTTCTCCCGGTCTAAGGTCCGCTCCAACTCGTTAATCACGCGGTAGGTGCCGATGGGCACCTCGTCGGTCTCCAGAAGCGGCGTCCACTCGGCCAGCCAACCCTTGCGTACCTCGGCAATCTCCTCGGCGACACCGTTGGCTGGTCTCCCTCCGGCTCCGATCTGGGCTTTCACTTCGTCGATGACCGCCTGCAAGGTCAATCTGGCGTCGCCGGGCAGACCAACGTCGATGGAAAAGTCCTTGTTGATGTCCTCGATGCTCTCGACGTTTTGGATTATCACCTTGCCATCGGGGACCGGTTGTCCGTAGCTGGTGCGAGTCATACTTGACCCCACGGCGAACAGCACGTCCGACTCCTGCAGCCACTTCCGGGCGGGAAGGGAAGTCGCGCCGCTGCCGGCGCCCAAGGAGAGGGGATGACGCTCGTCGAAGGAGGACTTGCCCGGTGTGGTGGTGTAGACGGGGACCTGGGTGAGTTCGGCCAATTCCCGCAGCTCGGCGGTGGCCGAGGAGAAGAGGACTCCCATTCCCGACCAAATGACCGGCTTCTTAGCGTTCAGCAACAGCCGGGCCGCGTCGGCCACGTCTCCTTTGGAGGGTGACTGGAGCAGGCGTTTCGGCGGTTGATAGCTCAACGCGGATTCGGGAACTTCCTGATCGGACACGTCGGCGGGGATTTCCACAATCACGGGTCCGGGCCGGCCGTTGCGAAGGCGGTGGAACGCCCGGCGCATCACCGCGGCCACTTGGCCGGGCGCGGTGATGACCTCAGCGTGGGTCGAGACTGACTGGTAGGAACGGGCCGGGGAGAAGTTGGGCCGGACGGCGTACTGGCCCAAGGCCGGCCCTCCGGCCAAGTACAGGATCGGGACATTGTCGGAGAAGGCTTGGGCGATGCCTCCGTGGGAGTTCTCAGAACCCGGCCCGCCTTGGGTGATGGCCACGCCGAATTTGCGGCGGTCGTTCATCCGGCTGTAGCCGTCGGCGGCCATGAGAGCGCCCCGTTCTTGACGGAACATAATGGTACGAATACCTTCCTTGGCCACCGACTCGATCAGATTATTGGAGGGAAAGCAGGCCACCCATTCCACTCCCTCGGTCTTCAAGACCCGGGCCACCGCGTCGTTAACGTTCATTAAATCTTCCCCTCGAATAAAACATCTAACAGAGCCGTCGTTATTTAACCACAGAGACCACCGAGTATGCAGAGACAAAACTCTGTGCTCTCTGTCGTGTATTGACTTTGCGACGAAAGACGTAGCTAATCAGACACAATGGCAACGGTTCGAATATCTTTACTGGTCGATATGATAAATATTTGACACCATAGACGTGCTGGCTTAAAATCGCGGGCAACCGAAGCAACCGAAATGGAAGGAGCGGTTTATGGCGGACTACGACATTATCATTAAAGGCGGCACCATCGTCGACGGTACACGGACTCCGCGGTTCGTGAGCGACATCGGGATCAAAGACGGCAAGATCGCGAAGATTGGCGGCCTCAACGGCGGCACTGCCGAACGTGAGTTGAACGCCAAAGGCTTGATCGTCGCCCCCGGTTTCGTTGACCTGCACACTCACTACGACGCCCAGATCTTCTGGGATCCCTACTGCACCCTGTCGGGCTGGCACGGCGTCACTTCGGTGGCGCTGGGCAACTGCGGTTTCGGCTTCGCGCCTTCCCGCGTCGAAGACCAAGAACGGTCGATGCTGAGCATGACCCGGAACGAGGCCATTCCCTACGGCGCTATGAAAGAGGGCATGCCTTGGAACTGGGTGACCTTCCCGGATTTCATCGACAGCCTGGCCACTACGCCCAAGGGTGTCAACTGCCTGACCTACGTTCCCCTGACGCCGCTGTACGCTTGGGTAATGGGCTGGGACGAGGCGAAGAATCGCCGCCCGACCGAAGAAGAATTGAAGGAAATGGTACGGCTGATTAACGAGGCCATGGACCACGGCGCTTGCGGCTGGTCGGCCCAGATACTGGGCTCGACCTCGGTGCAACGCGACTACGACGGTACCCCGATGATTACCGACATGCTGTCGGAGTATGAAGTCCTCACCTTCGCCCAGGTCCTCCGCGACCGCGACGAGGGCTTCATCGAACTGGCTTACCAAGAGACTGGCGAGGAAGGCCGGCCACTAGGCGAGGAAACCCGCAACTTCTTCGAACGGGTCGCCGAGACCTCCGGCCGCCCGGTCCTCTACCAAGCGGTCACCCCCAACGCGGTTCACCCCGAACAGCACCGCGAGCGCATTCGCTGGCTCGAGAGTTGCGCCGAGCGCGGCCTGAGGGTTTACGGTCAGGGCGCCACCCGCCGCGGCGGCTTCGAACTGACCTTCGAGGACTGGAATCTCTTCGACGACACCCCCATGTGGCGGGAAGTCACTCTGGGCGACAAGGCCGTGCGCAAGGCCAAAATGCAGGACCCGGAAATGCGCCGGCAGTTGAAAGAAGAGTGGGACTCGGGAATCCGGCCCACCCAGGTGGTCCCCGGCTCCGTGGGCAGCCTGCAGGTGTTGACCCGCAAGGTCAAGATCGACATTGGCGCTGAGTCCGACTTCACCCGTATGCCCGCAAAGGTAAACGTCGCTGGAGCCGACTACTTCCTGGTCAACACCCGCGACGGCTACAAGCTGCTGTCGGTGGTCTGCGCGCACCAAGGCGGGACGGTCGACAGTGAGGGCGGCCAGTTCGTCTGCGACACCCACGGTTACGAGTACGAACACGACGGCGGGCGGTGCATCACCAATCCCGACCTGCGCTTGAAGTCCTTCGTCGTCAACGTCGTCGACGGGCGAATGATTGCCTTGGCGCCGGACGAAAATGAGGCCGCCAGCCCCCAGGCCGGACAGACCGTTCAGGACATCGCCGACGAACAGGGCAAGCACGTCGTCGATGCGCTGCTGGACCTATGCGTCGAAGACGACCTCGCCACCGAGTTCTACGGCGACACCCAAGGCCGCGACCAAGCCCAGTACACCGCCGAGGTACTCGACTCCAACCACATCGTGGCCGGCGTCTCCGACGGCGGCGCCCACGTCAAGTTCCTGACCGCCGGTGTCTACCCGACGGACATGCTGACCTGGCTCGTGCGCGACGAGAAGGTCATCACCTTGGAAGACGCCCACTTCAAGCTGTCGTACCTGCCAGCCCACTTCGGCGGGTTCCGGGACCGCGGCGCAATCAAGGAAGGCGCCCCGGCCGACGTGGTGGTCTACGATCTGCAGAAGCTGGAAATCCTGCCCTCCGAGATCGCCGAGGACCTGCCCGGCGGCGAATGGCGGCGGATCCAGAAGGCCAAGGGCTACCGCTGGACGCTGGTGAACGGCGAGATCACCTTTGAAGACGGCGAGCCCACCGGCGCCTTCCCCGGACGCCTCCTGAGGAACGGCATCGGCTAAACTACTCGTCGTTACCAGTTTGTCCTGGTCCGACGCAGGACAGTCAGCACCGAGGCCCCGGCACGAATCCGGGGCCTCTTTTCATGCTGTATAATGGAAGCCATGGGGGAGTGGTGGGGAAGTCGGTGGCTGCGCCTTCATGCGCTATCCGCTCCTTTCGGGATATTCGCAGTCACGGCGTTGCTGGTATATCTATCAGGCCAATGGGAAGGTTGGAAGAGTCTAAACCAAGCGGCTGACCTGGTAGACCTCGGTGCTGTATGCAATGGCGGCCGTAACGGCAGAGCGAGGTATCGACATGGTGTTCTGGGCGCTTGAACAAAAGCGGAAACGACGGGAAGAACGAGAGCGGCAGATGACTCAGCGGCAGGCTGAAATTCGCGCCGAGGCTCAGGGTGCGTTGCTGACAGCTTTGCGCACTGAAGCGCGGACTGCGGAGGACCCGGAATTTGAAGCGCGGGTGGAGCATTTCGCACGCGAGAAGGGCATTGCCCTGAAGGAACCACCGCCCAGAGAGTGATGCCTGGAGTTTGTTTTGGCCTAGTCGAAGAACCGCCGTCGGCATATCCGTCAGCACCCGAAGAGGCTCCTGAAAGTCCCGAGGCCTTTGTTTGGGCAGGATCTGGCCCTTCGCTCAGCATGCTGTGATGACAATGCCAAACTTATTAGGCCCCAACGACTTTCTAGGTTACTCGCCAGAGGGTTTTTAGACGTTCGACGGTGAAATTCCATTTGGGGTCTCGCGGTTTAGCCACAATGTTCTGGTTCCCAAAGAAGCCTCGTTCCTTCACCCCATTGTGGCCGTCCACAGCTTTGATCCGCTTGACACCCACGAAATGTTCATAGTGCCCTTCATTAACCGCCTCGGGAGCCCCTACTTCAACCTCGGTGGTAAGCATCCCGTCAGGGCTAACCTTAAACTCGTCATATCGCACTACCGACGTGACAACCTCTCAACGCCTACGTACCCTCGGCCTGGGATCGACACCCATACCCGGTTTCCCGGTTGAAGGGTCCTAAGAGGCCTTACGTACCGGTCTCCGCCACCAGCACTCACGAACCCATACTTCATTGCATCATTCCACCGCCGGTGCGGTTCTTCTCCAAAGCAAACGTAGAACTCACCGTTCCACTCTCCCTTTGAGGCGGTGCGGGATGGAATCTCGGAGGGGGAAGTTGGGTCAGCCAGCCAAGCACGGGTCAGGTATCGACGGTCTCCATCCTGGAACGCACGGAAGAACACGACGTTAATGTCAACCTCGTATTCTTCCCGGAGATATGAGACTATGCGCCTCTGTCGACGGGTCAATTTCTCCCGCAACGATAACGAGTCGATGAGAGGTATTGAGTTCATCAGGCTTGCTATTGAATCTGCTCTGTAGGGCTTCATCGATTCCCTCCGGGGTTTCCTGGCCGAGATAACGATTTGGTATTCAATAAAGATATTCGCGATCTCTTCGGTTGTTATGTTGCGAACCCAGGAGCCGTAATCAAGAACCTGCGCCACTACGTCTCTTGGCGTTGGGTCACGCTTCAGCTCAATCACTACCAAGTTACCCATGGCATCGACCGCGAGAATGTCGATTCTCCTCCCGTATGAGGTGGCGACTTCCCGCCCAATCACCAAGGGGCTCGGATCTACTATCCAAAGGTCGTCAGCAATGACTTGCTGGAGCCTCGATTCATAACCCATCCCACCAAGGGGAACCGGTTCGGAGTCCTCATCAATTCGCCAAATAGCTATTTCTATCGACATCAGTCCAGTTCCTCAATGCCACGCCATGTTCGTTAGGCGCCTATAGCATCTTATTCCACGGAGTGGTCGACGGGTAGCCTCTAGCTGGCTCTCGGGCTATTTCAATCGGGCATTGCCTTACGAGCCTACTATTGGCTGATTTGATTGCGTCTAACGGACGGAATTCCGTACAGGGTTTCGAGCGATTGAATCACCGTCGGTGTCCGTTGCTGCCATCTCTGGCCTGTGTTACCCAACATGGTATTATTCGGAGGCAAACAAGCGGCGTCCGCATCCAGATGCGGAGCGACGGAAACACGCGACCATCTGATTAAGGAGGGACAATAGTCAAGATGAAATACGATGTTATTGTTGTTGGCGCCGGGTCGGCCGGGTGCGCTATGGCCGCCCGGCTGTCGGAAGACCCGGAGCGGTCGGTGCTGTTGCTGGAGGCCGGGCCCGATTATCCCGACATCGAATATTTGCCCGAGGACCTCAAGAACGGCTACCACTCTGAAGTGGCCTCCCTGCACAACGCTCCCCACAACTGGTCCTTCGTCGGCAAGCCCACCCCGGACCGCCCCAACGACATGTACGCTCCCCGGGGCAAGGTGGTCGGCGGCACCAGCGCCATCAACGGCCAGGTGTTCCTGCGCGGCTTGCCCGAGGACTACGACTCTTGGGCCGCCGAGGGCAACGACGAGTGGGGGTATGTGAAGCTGCTGCCCTTCTTCCGCCGCATGGAGGCCGACCTGGACATCCGCGACGACTTCCACGGCAATGACGGCCCCATGAGGGTGCGGCGGCATAAGGAAGAGGCTTGGGAACCGTTGATGTTCGCCTTTCGCGACGCCTGTGTGGCCGAAGGCTACCCCGACGGACAGGACATGAACAACCCAGACTCCACCGGCGTCGCGCCGCTGCCCATGAACAACGTGGGCGGCGTCCGCCTCAGTACCGCCTTGTCCTACATCAATCCGGTGCGCCACCGGCTGAACCTGACCATCCGTCCCAACGCGCTCACCACCCGCGTCCTCCTCGAAGGCAACCGGGCCGTTGGCGTCCAGGTGGAAAGCGGCGGGGACACCTTCACGGTGGAGGGGGACGTGATCGTTCTGTCCGCCGGCTCTATCGCCTCACCGCACCTGTTGATGGTGTCCGGCGTCGGGCCCCGGGACCACCTTTCCAGTACGGGAGTGCCGGTGGTGCGCGACCTGCCGGGTGTGGGCCAAAACTACCGCGACCATCCCCAGGTAGGCGTGACTTTCAGCGCCCAAGACGATTTCTCGGTAAACCTGGATGCGCCCAGCACCCAGTTGGGCCTGCGCTATACCGCCACGAGGTCCGACCTGCGCAACGACATGGTGCTTTTCCCGACGACCTTCTCCACCCCGATGGGGGACCTCACCGGCCCCGGAGAAGACTTCCGAATGTCGGTGCTTCTCAACTTGGCCAAGGGTTCGGGTCAGGTGACCCTGACGTCGTCCGACCCGCACGAGCAGCCCCTCCTGGAATACCATTTCTTGGAGGAACAGGCCGACGTGGACCGGCTGCGCGATGGGATTCGGCTGATAATCCGGCTGTCGGAGAGCGAGTACTACCGTGGCATCATGAAGGAGCGGTTGGACCCCACCGACGCTGACCTGGAAACCGACGAGGCGTTGGACGCTTGGCTGCACCGCACGGTCCGAACATCCCAGCACTTGGTCGGCACCTGTAAGATGGGCCCGGCGTCCGACCCGATGGCCGTGGTCGACCAGTACGGCAAGGTACACGGGATTGACGGTCTGCGGGTAGCCGACGCCTCCGTCATGCCCGATGCCCCCCGCGCCAACACCAACGTGAGCACCATCATGATCGCCGAACGGATATCCGAGTTTATAAAGGAAGGCAAATAGCCGTCAGCGCGCAAATCGGCCGACACGGCATGAGTCATCCCAGAGCTTGGGGCAGGCTGCTGTTACTTTTACAGAGACGTCGTCATACCGGCGAAAGCCGGAATCCACGTCGCCTCCAGGTGTCTGTATGCCCGCAAGTTGGAGTAAAGCCACACCGTACGTCAGCCTTCCGTCTTTCCGGCTTTCGCCGGAAAGACGGAAGGGATGCCTGCGAGAAACTCCGGATGACTCATGTTTAGGTAAAGGCTTTCTAACTCTCTCCGGCGTGCTGTCTTGTGCTCCTATATAGGGGCCGAGAGTTGCGGGCCCAGCGATTCGTATACATGGGCCACACGGAGCACTGTCTCTTCGTCGAAGGCCCTTCCCGCAATCTGAAGCCCGATGGGCAGGCCCTCGGAGTTCAGTCCGCAAGGCACCGAAATCGCCGGATGCCCGGTGAGGTTGAAGGCGGCCGTGGTGAAGGCCAGATTGGTCAACGCCTCGACAACCGTGCTGCCCAGTTCATGCATACCTCCCAGCGACCAAGCCACCATGGGCACCGCTGGCGTGAGAATCACGTCCACCTGTTGCAGCACCTCGTTCATACCCCGTGTGATGGCCCGGCGGGCCTGCTGTCCCTTGAAGAGGACGCTGCTGCTGAGGAAGGAGCCGGGCGCCACCGTGTTCAATACTCCGGTAGCATAGTCGGCCGATTTTTGCTGGATCAACGGCGCATGAACGGCGGCGGACTCGGAGGAAAAGATAGTCCACCACGCCGGCATGATGTAGTCGCCGTGGGGAATGGTCACTTCCTCCAGGATCATCCCCGCCCCTTCCAAGGCTTCAATCGCTTGCCTTACTGACTGCTCGACCTCCGGCTGGACGCCGTCAAAGAAGTAATTTCGCGGGATTCCCGCCCGCAGCCCCCGCACGTCGCCTGTAAGCGCCTGACGATAGTCGGGGACCGGCAAGTCGACGGTAGTCGGATCGCCGGGATCGTAGCCGGCAATTGCCTGCAGAATGATGGCGCAGTCTTCAACGGTACGGGCCATGGGCCCGGCGTGGTCCAGTGACCAGCACAGCGGGAATACTCCCCTACGGCTGGCCCGTCCGTAAGTCTGCTTGAGCCCAACGATTCCGCAGACGCCCGACGGGTTGCGGATGGAGCCTCCGGTGTCCGTGCCGATGCCTCCGTAGCACATGTAGGCGGCGATGGCGGCCCCGGTCCCGGAACTGGAACCCCCGGTGTCCCGCGTGGTGTTCCAAGGGTTGCGGGACGGGCCGTAAAGGGGATTTGGAGGCGAGCAGGCGTACTCGTAGCAACCGTGCTTGCCCACGATCACGGCGCCCGCGTCGGTCAGACGCCGCGTTACCGTGGCATCCTCGTCCGGGACATGATTTGCGTCCACTTTCGAGCCATTGGTGGTCAGCACGTCCTTGGTGTCGATAATGTCTTTGAGGCCGATGGGAATACCGTGTAACGGCCCCAAATACTCACCGGCCCGGATACGCCGCTCCGCCTCCCGCGCGGACCGCAGGGCCTGGTCTTCCATCACCGTGATGTAGGAATTGATCGCGCCGTCAAGTTCGTCGATTCGGGCCACCGTCGTCTCCACCAGGTCCACAGGCGAAATTTGCGACGACTTGATCAAATCGGAAACTTGGGCGATGGATAGCCTGGTCAAGTCTTGAGTAGCCATCCGTTCTAACCTCCCTTGTTGATGAAGACATTGGCTGGTTCCTCGTTGCTCAGGTCCATCTCGTCCAGCTTCCGGCCCATTTCCACCAAGCCTTGCAGCTCCAGAGCAAACCGGTCCAACCAAGCTTCATCCAATTGCCCCACACCCAAGCGGTCCATGGCGATACGCAATGTGTCGGCATCCGGGCCCAACTGTGGTGATTCTGCCACGGTACAATCCCTCCGTTTGTGGTTCGGCCGAGGGAGCTCGGCGGTTATCGTGAACGCTGGTAGCGGTAGTCCTTCGCTGTGCCCCGCTCCGGGGTGGCTGTCGGATTTTTGGGGCCGTACCGGTAATTGGGATCGACGTTTCGCTTGGGCGCGAGGCTGTTTCGCAGTACGCCGATGTTTTCCACCTCCAACTCCACCACGTCTCCGGGTTCCAACCATCGGGCGGTCTCGTAGCCCTTGCGAATCGACTCTCTTATCGAGCCCCCGCCGACCGTGCCGCTGCCAATAACGTCGCCCGGCGCTATCCGGCTGTCCTTGGTGGCCCGCTCTATGATCTCGCCCCAAGAATAGTAGGCGGCTGCGGCGTCGGAGTCCTTCAGCCACACGTCGCCGTTGACCCTGACCTGGCATTTCAGGTCCAGCCGGCCGTCCTTGATGTTTGAGGCGATCTCGTCGGTGGTCACCACCCAGGGTCCCAAGGACTGGGCGGAGTCCTTCCCCTTGGCCGGGCCGAGTCCAAAGGTCATCTCGTCGAACTGGAGGTCTCGGGCGCTCCAGTCGTTGAAGATGCAGAAGCCGGCGATGTATTGCAGTCCCTCGGACGCCGGAACGTCGGTCCCGCCGCGTCCCACCACGCAACCGATTTCCAACTCGTAGTCCAGTTGGTCGGAAGCCGAGGGGTAGGGCACCGAATCCTCCGGTCCGTAGACGACCAATGGATTGGAGAAGTAGAAGACGGGCATGCGGTACCACACGTCGTCTATCTCCCGGGTCCCTTGGGACGTGGCGTGTTCTTCGTAGACGATGTAGTCCCGGATCGTGGGCGGTTGGAGCACGGGAGAGCGCAGGCGAACGTCGGCCAGCGCCGCCCTCGGCGCGGGAACGTTGCCGGCCAAGGCGTCGCCGACCCGGTCTACGGGGGAGTCTGGCAACTCCAGCAGCGCACGGACATCCCGCAGCGGCTGGGAAGCCCCCAAAAGGGCGGCAACGTCCACAACGGCGTCGCCGTCGAGGACGCCGCAACGGGGTCCCGTGCCGGGATCGTAGGTTAAGAGTTTCATCTGGTCCCCTCCTGTCGCTGAGTTCTAGTGCATCGGCGAGAAGCTGGCCGGAACCATAATCTTGTTTTCTTGGCTGACTCTTCCGGGAGCGCCGGAAGGCCACTGGGGTATTTTGCTGGCCGCGGCCCGCACCTCGGCGCGGTGGTTCAGGTCCTTGTAGGGCCAGACGTGCATCCAACGGTTCAGGCCGCCGAACTCGGTGTGCATTCCGGCCGCCAGCGGAGAGAACTCCTCCCGAAAGGGAATGGCCTCAGTCCAACGCCGCAGCAACTCCGGGATCGACCCTGGCGCATAGGTGTAGATACGCATCTCGTAGACGTTGCCCAAGGCCTGGTCGCCTCCCATGGGCCGCATAAATGGGGCGGGAGTCCACACTTCCGCGTTCATATTGAGGATGTTGCCCGGGGTGATCTTGGGCGGCCAATTGGGGTCTTTTGCGGCTTGGTCACGGATGCGGGCCCGCTCTTCCAGGTTGTCATAGCCCCAGACGTGGATGATCTGGTTCAACGGACCTATTTCAGTGTGCCAGAACGCCGCCAAGGGGGAATACTTCTCCCGGTGGGGCAGGGCTTCGGCAAAAGCCTCTTCGGCCTGGGGGACCGAGCCCGGCTTCAAGTCGTAAGTGCGTACTTCGTAGATCATTTTCTCTCCTCGTCCATGCGCCTGGTACATCAGGCGCGCCCGGTTCGTCCTCTGGTTGGCGTCCCGTTGGCCTCTCGTTGCATTGAATGGCCGCCGCCAGTGTAGCAACGCCGTTGGACTGCGGCAACAAAAGACCCGTCTAAGGTCCAGTGCGCGGCTTCGATGCCCGGTATTATCACGTCGCGGAAAGCTTCCAGTTCCCGGACCGGCATGTCATAGCCGCCTTCCTGGGTGTGGGTCGGGAAAATAAATACGTGATCGATGCCCGATTCGTCCCGCGCCCTTCTGAGCCGGCGCAGGGATTCCTCGGCGGTGCCGAACAGCCCGAAAGCGTCGCAAATGTCGGCGGCCTGGGAGTCGGAAATTTGCTCCGGCACAAAACTGTCCGGTAAATCGATACCGGCCTCCCGCAGCCACACCAGGTTGGAGTCGCTGGGGTACTTGAGGTAGGGCTGGCCGGGCCTGAACCATAGCTGCGGCCAGCGGCGGGCTGCGTCTCCGTCTTCGGCGATGGTGGCCGGAGTGATGTGGACCGTCTGGAAGGCTCCCAAGTCCCGCCCGGCCCGCGCCGCGCCGATTTCCAGCCTTCGCCGGGCGGCTCGCACCGCCTCCGGGTGCAGGCCCACCAGCAGGAGAGCGCCGTCGGCCACCTCTCCGGCCAACTCGACCATCCGGGGGCCGGCCGCAGTCATGAAGACGGGCGTCGGGGCCTCACTGACGTTTCGCAAGCGGGTCTCCACCCCGTTGAATTCCACCCGCTCGCCACGAAGCAGACCCCGAATGTCCAGGATGGACCGGCGCATCACGTCCAGTGAGGCCCGGCGCCTGCCAATGTTGCCCACCGCCAGGTATCCCGGCCCCACCGTGAGCCGCACCCGGCCTGGAGCGATCTCTTCCAGGGTGTGGGCCAGAGACGCCAGCACCATCGGGTGGCGTGTCACAGGGTTGCTGGTGGCGGAGTACAGGGTCAACCTCTCGGTCTTGTTGGCGGCCATTGCCAGCGTCAAAAACACGTCGCGGCCGCTGTGTTGGTGGTCGTGGACCCCGACGCCCGAAAACCCGGCCTTCTCGCATTCGCCAATGAACTCCGCCGTTTCCAGCACCGGAAGACCGACCGGGACCCGAATATCAACTTTCATGCAAAAATCGAAAAACCTGAGCTATTTGCCCCCAGGACCTTCAAGAAAAGGTTGAGGGGAAACGTCACCAATCCGGGCGTGAGCGCATTTCTCACAGCCGTTGAGCTTGACCGTCGGCAACCCCGTTCAGGCGGCTGAGGGCGACCACAGGCCGGCGAATTGGGTCGCGACCACCCGGTCGTAGGCAACATCGCCGGACAAAAGGCCGATGTCGTTGGCAAAGCGGTTCATTCCGGCCACCGTTTCTTCGGAAATGGCGGCGTCGTAGTAGGGAGCGTCCCGCGCGATCAGCTCGGCGATCATCGCGGTTTCTTCCGCAGGGAAGATACGGCTTGCGGCTTTGGTTGCCAGGGTTGGGTCGGACCGCAGTGCCTGTTGGGCCTTGACGATTGCCCGGACCGCCGCCGCGGCAACTTCAGGCGTTCGTTGGACCAGTCCTTCGGTCGAAACCAGAGCCGGGAAGGTGTAATGCTTGGCCGCCGGCGGTCCGTCGCCGCGCCTCACGTCCAGTATCATCGTGCCCGCGCCGCTGCGAAGGGCCACCTCGGCGCCCATGGAGTTCGCCCAGAACCCGTCTACAGCCCCGCTCTTCAGTGCTTGGGCGGCCTGCAGCCCGAAGGACACGCCGGTGCCGTCCGCCCCCGGCACCGGCCCGATTTCCACCCGATCACGGTCCGGTTCGATGCCAGCGTCCACTAATAGGCGTCGGAACGCCGCCTCCGGTCCCGGGGCCGTGCCGATCCGCCTTCCTGTCACGGCGGCCACGTCGCCGCGCTCGATTCCCAGGTCGGTACGCATAACCAAGACCCAGAAGGTGTGTTGGGCCAGCGCCGCCAAGAGTTTGGCGCCCTGCCAGTCCGGGAAGGCGGAGAGGGTGGCGTGGGCCGGGCCTGCCACGAAATCAAACTCCCCTTGCCGCAACGCCGCCATGGCGCGGGGGATTGGGAAGGCCGTTTCCAGACTCATCTCCAGGCCTTCCGCCTCGAAGAATCCCAATTCGACGGCGGCGACGGCGGGGAAATAGGAGTTTGAAATGAGATCGGGCACTGCGATACGCAAGAGGTCCTCTCCCAAAAATGAGGTTGCGCCTCCGGTCAAGTCTAACACCGCAGCTTTGCCGGTTCACCTATCGGGCCCATTGAAGTATGATCACCGCGAGAACACCGGCGGAGAGAACACCGGTAGCCAGGAAACCGATAGCCCGCCGCAGGGCTCAACCTAATGTTCACTGGAGGCGCCTCAATGGGATACCGGATTAACCACGTTCACATCAGGTCTTCCGATCCCCACGCGTCGGCGGACTGGTACGAGAAGCACTTCGGGGCCAAACTCCTGTTTGCCAGGGAAGTGATGCCCAACACCGTCACCATCAGCATGGAGGTCGACGGGCCGGTGCGCTTGAACATCTCCTCGAAGCCGCCCGGTTCCTCCGACGAACGCAGCGCGGCCGAACTCAACCGGTTGGGGCTGGAGCACTTCGGATTCGACGTCGACGACCTGGAGTCGGAGCTCGCCCGTTTGGAGCAGGACGGCGTCCGGGTCGTGCTTCCCCTCACCCAAGTCTCCACCGGAAGCCGGTTGGCCTATATCGAAGGTCCCGACGACGTCCTCATCGAGCTGGTCCAACCGGCTGGCTGACCGCTCTTTCCGGGACCACTAATAAATTAACCCAATGCTCCCGCTTGGATCGACCGTTGGCTGGCGGGGAATTGTCCTCAAATTCATCCCAAGGAGCCGGAACCATGCCCGAAACGCCCCTGCATTACCAGACCATCACCGAAGTCGCCGCCCAGATCGAGTCTCGCCGGCTTTCCCCGGTGGAGTTGACGCAGGCCATCTTGGACCGCATCGAAGCCTTGGACGGCGATCTGAAGAGCTACGCCACCGTGATGGCGGACCAAGCGATGGCCGTTGCCCGCACGGCGGAGGCCGAGATCGCCGCCGGGCAGTACCGGGGGCCGCTCCACGGCGTTCCCATAGCGGTCAAGGACCTTTGCTTCACCAAGGGCGTGGCGACCATGGGGGGAGCCCAGGTGTTGCGCGACAATATTCCCGATTTCGATTGCACGGTGGTGCAAAAGTTCAACGCTGCCGGGGCCGTCATCGTGGGTAAGCTGAACCTCACCGAGGGGGCGATGGCCGGGTACAACCCCGAGTTCCAAATACCGCTGAATCCTTGGGACCCCCAACGCTGGTCGGGGGCATCTTCCAGCGGGTCGGGAGCCGCTACGGCAGCCGGGCTCTGCTACGGCTCGCTGGGCAGCGACACCGGCGGCTCCATTAGGTTTCCCTCGGCTGCCTGCGGCATCGTCGGCATCAAGCCCACCTGGGGCCGGGTGAGCCGATACGGAGTACTCGCCTTGGCGGAATCATTGGACCATGTGGGGCCGATGACCCGCAGCGCCGCCGACGCCGGGACCATCCTGCAAGCCATCGCCGGACGCGACCCCAATGACCCGACTTCTCTGACCGCACCGGTGCCGGACATGTTGGCGGGGTTGGGCCAAGGAGTCCGCGGCCTGCGGATTGGACTGGACGAACGGTACGTCAGTGACGAGGTCGAGCCCCAATTGGCGGAGGCCGTCATCGCCGGTGCCCGGCTGCTGGAGGGGTTGGGGGCACGAATAGTACCGGTGACTATGCCGGATACCGAGGAGTTTTCCCGGGCGTGGGGAGTGTTGTGTTCGGCCGAAGCGGCGGCGGCCCACCGGGATACCTTCCCTTCCCGGAGCGACGAATACGGGCCGTGGTTCAGGGGCTGGCTGGAACAGGGTTCCCGGCATTCGGCTGCGGACTATGCCGCCGCCAGCTACGTCCGCTTGGCCTGCAACGGAATTCTGGCCGGGGTATTTGAGGATATTGACGTCTTGGTCTGTCCCTCCATGACTACTGCGGCATTCCCGGTAACCCCGGAGGAGCTGTACGGTCCCATGGAGGAGGAGATATGGACCTGGGGCCGGTTCACTATCCCTTACGATTTCAACGGCGCCCCGACCATATCTTTGCCCTGCGGATTGAACGACGAGGGCCTGCCTCTGGGTATCCAGTTCGTGGGGCGGCACCTGAGCGAACCACTGCTGTGCCAAGTGGGAGATGCCTACGAAAAGGCGGCGGGATGGCAGGGCCTGAGGCCCAACATCTAGCTGTTGCCTACCCAGTCGGCGACGCGCTCTCCAATCATGATGGCGGTGGCGTTGGTGTTGGCCCGGACGACATGGGGCATCACCGAGGAGTCGGCCACCCAGAGGCCGGTAACGCCCTTGACCCGGCACTCTTGGTCCACCACGGCCAATGGGTCGGCGTCCGGGCCGATCTTGCAGGTGCCGGAAACGTGGCGCGACGTTCCGACCGTCTGCCGGATCCACAGGTCCAAAGCCGGATCGTCGCTTAAGACCTCGTCCGTCGGAGTGGTGCGGCCGTCGGAGACGCCCCGGTAGGCGTCGGACTCCAGTATCCGCGACGCCAGGCGAACGGCGTTCCGCATCCTCCGTATGTCGTTTTCGTGGCTGAGGTAACGGTAGTCGATGGACGGTTGGACAGTGGGGTCCGCCGAGGCCAGCCGGACCCAGCCGGTCCCGTCGGGTAGCTCCAGGGCGCAGGCGATGCGGGCGGTCCGCTCGGGGAGCACCTCTCCGGTCATGACGTTGAACACCCCCAGGGAGTGGAGCATTACGTCGTTGCGGTAGGATGGCGGCTCCGAGGTAACCCGAAGGCCGAAGCGGAGCGCCCCGGCGTTGGAGTGCAGGCTGATGTGGTCCTTGACCCGGAAGGTCACAGACCCCATCGGGTGGTTGAAAAGGTTGCGGCCCACCCCAGGCGATTCCCGCAGCACCGGCACCCCGAATTCCTCCAACTGCTCCTGCGGGCCCACTCCCGACAACATCAGGATATGGGGCGATTTCAACGCCCCGGCGCTCAACACCACCCGGTCGGCCTCCACCCGGAAAATCTCTCCGCCGCTCTCGGTCTCCACTCCAGCGACCCTCCCGTCTTGGATGAGCACCCGCCGCACGAAGACGTTGCCCTTGACCGTCAGGTTCAGGCGGTGGCGCATGGGATTGAGGTGGGTTATGGCCGTGCTCATTCGCACACCGCCGCTGTTGTTCATGGGGATGGAGCCGATCCCTGAGGAGTTCGGGCCGTTCAGGTCCTCGGTGGCGGAGTAACCGGCCTCCATACAAGCAGCGTGGAAAGCGCGTTGGACGTCGGGCCACGGCTCGTTTTCGCGGCGTACGATGGGGATGGGGCCGTCGGTGCCGTGAAAATCGTCCCGGATGTCCAGGTCGGTCTCAGCCCGGCGGTAGTAGGGCAGCACCTTCAGGTAGGTCCACTCCTCGTTGCCGAGGGACGACCAACTGTCGAAGTCCTCGGGCAAGCCCCTGAGGAACACTTGGCCGTTGATTGACCCGGAACCGCCGATGACCTTGCCCTGAGCGATGTTGATCTCGCCCTGCTGGTCGTTGATTACGCCCCGGAGCGACCAAGAGACGGGTGAGCCGATGGCCTCGCCGGCGCTGGAATGACCGTTTCGCACCGCCTCGGGCAGGAACTCCGGGTCTGGGTAATCGGTACCTGCCTCCAGTAACAGGACCGACCGGTTGGCGTCCTCGGCGAGCCTGCCGGCCACCACCGAGCCTGCGGAACCGCCGCCGATCACAATAACGTCGTACTTCATTTCCGACCCCCTGTGCCTGAACAATCGAGAATCAGCAATCGCCAACACCCAAGCCGCCCGGCGCATTTTACAACGGCCTCACAGTCCAGGCCAAACGCGGTTTATGGCCGCAACCGTTAAGATCGGACTGAATCCGCTTCAGGGTAAGGTTAGGGTGGGATTGGGGAACAGTTGAAACCCTTCACCAATTCCATCGTCGAACCTGAACAGTTACCGCTGGAGCCGGGCTTTTGTTCCCATTACTGCCCGTCTTACCGGCGAAAGCCGGTATCCACGTACGTCCAAGCAGCGGCCCTCCCCCACTGACATCCTGCCCTTCCCGCCTGCGGTCGCCGCCCCTTACCATATTCGTTGTGAAAAATCGCTCCTGTCCCAATCCCAATCACCCGCTAACCGCTTAATGGCGCACTTTGGCTCAGAATGGCCCATGAATTAAAAAGCTCCTGCCTCGATTCCGCCAAACCCCTTATGGTGTGCTCGCCATGAACGGCCCAACCCTCCCCCACAAACTGAACAGTTAACCGGCAGACCCCGGCAGACCGCTCTGCGTTGACTGCCTTGAGCCTGACGCCTATCATGGCAACCAGCCCCGTGGTAAGAATCGGGGGCGGGTAGCCGTTGGAGGCCGAAATGGTCCGGAACGAACTTCCTCTCCACTCTGTGGCGGCGCTCGCCAGCCTCATCCAGAACAAAGAGGCGTCTCCGGTGGAGGTGGTTGAGGCCTACCTGCAACGGATCGATGACCTTGACTTCAAGTTCAACTCCTTTATCACAGTGCTCCGGCAGCGGGCCTTGGAAGAAGCGCGACAGGCCGAACAGGAAATACTGGCCGGCGGTTACCGCGGCCCGATGCACGGCATCCCGGTAGGTATCAAAGACCAGATCTGGACGAAGGGCATTCGCACCACCGGGGGCACGCGCATCCTGGCCGATTTCGTTCCGGATGACGACGCCACGGTTGTCTCCAACCTCAAGAACGCCGGCGCCATTCTCTTGGGCAAGACCAACCTCAGCGAGTTTGCCATCACCGGGTTCACCCACCGGTTCAGTACGCCCCGGAACCCTTGGGACCTGGACATCTCGGCCGGCGGCTCCAGCGGGGGCTCCGGAGCGGCCACGGCCGCCTTTCTCTGCGCCACCTCCTTGGGAGAGGATACCGGCGGATCGATCCGCCGCCCGGCGGCCTGGTGCGGAATAGTCGGCCTGAGGCCCGGCTGGGGCCGGGTGAGCCGTTACGGGCTGATGCGGG
This sequence comes from Dehalococcoidia bacterium, assembly GCA_965222595.1. Classification (GTDB taxonomy): domain Bacteria; phylum Chloroflexota; class Dehalococcoidia; order Lucifugimonadales; family UBA3495; genus VXOI01. Next base: position 58,928 of record CBDCUJ010000012.1, read on the forward strand.
GCGTGTGGTCGATGGACACCATCGGGCCGATCTCCCGCACGGTCGAAGACGCGGCCATCACCCTGTCTGCCATCGCCGGTCACGACCCGAAGGACCCGACTACCTGGAACACCCCGGTACCCGATTACCGCCAAATGTTGAACGGCGACATCAAGGGCCGGCGGGTGGGAATCGTTACGGAGTTGCTCCACAGCGACCTGGTGGAACCCGACGTAGCCACGGCCGTCACCGCCGCCGCCAGCACGCTGGCGGAACTGGGCGCCGACGTGGAGGAGGTCTCAATTCCGTTGGCGGCCCACGCCAACACCATCGGCGGCACGTTGCTGGCGGTCGAACCGGCCTTCAACATGAAGGAATGGGTCCGGGAACGAATCCACGATTACGGTCACGACAATCGTATCGGACTGCTCACCGGAAGCCTGGTCCCTGCCCAGGCGTACTACAAGGCCCAGAAGCTCCGCAGCCTCCTGCGGGAGGAAGTCCTGGCGGCCTTCCGGACCTACGACGTGCTGGTGATGCCGACCTCCGGGCGGCAGGCGGTCCGGCTCCAGGAAGACCCCCCGGTGACCAGCAAGGAGACCGCGTCCCGGTTGCCCTTCATGCGCACCAACACCTTCAATCTCTCCAGTGTGCCAGCCGTTTCGGTGCCCTGCGGGTTCGGTGGACTTGGGCTGCCCGTGGGCCTGCAAATTGCCGGGCCGCCCGGCGGAGAGGAAATGGTGTTCAGGCTGGCCCACGCCTACGAGCAGAACACACCCTGGCACACCATGAGACCCCCTACTGCCGAAATCTAGAGTGGAGGCAGCCGAACAATGATTACCGATCCGCAGGCGTACCTGCGTTACTTCGATTCCATTCACCGGCGCACCCTCCGGGATGTACAGGCCCTGCCGGAGCCCGCCGAGTCGTGGGCCCCGCCGGTCGGCGAAGGCGAAAAGTCCTGGAGCATCAACCAGATCGTCCACCATATCGCCGAGTCCCGCATGTACTTCGCCAGAGCGTATCGAAATGAAGGTTGGGTCTATAATTGGCCGGTGCCCAGTACCGAGTCCCGGTCTGACTGGGCGCCTGCCTTGGAGGAATCGGCGGCGGAGTTCCGCCGGCGAATCGATGGGACCCCTGCGGAGTGGCTGGACCGCCGGATCAAGATGATAGACACCGACGGCGCTGTCAGCGGCTGGCGGGTCCTGATGATGCTGCTGGAGCACGAAGTGCACCACCGGTCGCAGATAGACACCTACGGCGGCCTGCAAGGCTGGGACGTCCCGCAGATCTACGGCAGGACCCGGGAGCAGATAGACGAACTTCAGGAACAGCAACGAACAGCAGGGCAAAGTTGAGCCGCCACGTTTCCCAAATATCGCTTCACGGAGGTTGACGACTTGTACGACAAACCGATGATCAGCTTGGAACAGGCCCAGAACGCGATTACAGCCATGATCGCCGATTTCAACAGGGACCCGGACCGGCGGAAAGTGGACATGGCGGTCGTAGATGACGCCGGCAACCTGCTGGCCTACGCTCGTATGGACCGGTGTCTGAGACCCACTTACGCCATACGCAAGGCCTATACTGCGGCGACGCGCTCCATGGACACTCTGGCATTCGCCGAGCAACTGAGTTCCTCGGGCCGGACAATAGAGTCCTTCGGAGACCCCCAGTTGGTCTCAATCCCAGGCGGGGTCACGGTTTTTCACCAAGGAACGGTGGTCGGGGCCATCGGCGTGGGTGGACTGCCCAGCGGGCTCGACGACGAGGCGATCGCCAAGGCGGGAGTAGCGGCTCTGGGGATTTAAGGGTCCGCCTGGAACCGGAAAACATGAGTCATCCCAACCCCGTAGGAATGACGGCATCCCTTCCGTCATTATCATGAAAATAGTGAATTTCATCCTCTCGTGTGGCCTTCACAAGGCCATGGGAAATTCCGGCGGAAGCCGGAATCCACGTCTCCCCCCCGGTGTCTGTGTGCCCGCGAGTTGGAAACGGGCTTCCGTTACCGCAGGAGTCGGACCGTAGTCTGGCGTTTAGCCTGCTGTCCATGAGAGTTGCGGTTGCGCAGGTTCCGGCTTTCGCCGGAAAGACGGCATCTCTGCAAAAGTAACAGTAGCCCTGCCCCAAAACTCCGGGATGACTCATGTTGCCGTCGCATGCTCGGCGTGGTGCGTAATCCGGTGAAACGGCTCTGGGCGATCAGGTAGATTCGATCAAGTTCTCCTTGATGGCCTGTCCCCGGAGATCACCCTGCCCTTGCAGGTGGGACCGTATTGCCGCAAGCGCCGATTCAAGCATCGTAGGCTCCACCAACTGGGCCGCGGGTCCGTGTTCCGCCTCTTCCAGCAGCTCCGGGGTCTTGTCGCCGAGCTGTTGCAACGACCAAGAGAGTTGGCTGTCCACCCCCGTCAAGCCGGCGGGGAAATCCCGGTGGGAGTTGCCCGGCATACCGGAGCGGTCATACCCGCCCCCGTGCCAGTGGCCGCGGTTGTCGTGACAATCGAACCGCAGCACCTCCTCGTTGCCCACGTCAACTCCAATAGTCGGCCCGCCGCACCCTTGGCCGCTGATGGTCAGCACCCGTACGGGCCACACGTATGCGGTAACCTGCCCGTCGGATGAGATGGGCACGTGCAGCGCGTCCCCAAGGTATTTTTCGCCCGGTCGTTTGGTCGCCATATTGTCAGCACTCCCTTGATTGTTTCTGGATATCCCTCCGAAAATATCATAGAGCCGCCGCAACCTCAACAAACGTAGACGTTATGATGTTATCCCCGCTTCGGAAACCCCTGAGGCGGGTTGAAGGCATCCTTCTAAGTGTCTGGTTATGGGGATCAACTTCAATGCCGACTGATTCCAGGGCAGTTACGCCCAGCAGGGGCTCGGCGTCCGGGTCCCCAAACACAATGGTTGCCCCGACGATTTCACCCATGAACTCTACCTGTGCGGCAGCGATGTCCATTCTGATTTCCCTGCCGTCGGCCATGTTGCAGGTCCGTTGGCCTTGGGGCGCTATGCCAATGGTTTCCAGGTACCGTCTGGGTACAAGACAATCGGTTGCTCCGGTGTCGACCAGGAAGAGTCCCTCCCAGACTTGGTCCGGTTCTGCCAGGTTCCGTATGGCTACGGTTACGTGAGTTGCTCCCATTTTGCCCCTCTCCCGAATGTACCTGGGCGTGAATGGCCTACGGGTTAATGATTCCGCCGCCTCGTTCGACGATGAAGGTCTCCCGGCGTTGAATGAAGTCAGCGACGAGGCTAGTGAGCGCCTCCGGGCGCTCCGCCGCAATTACGTGCCCCGCGTCGTAAACGAAGGAGATGTTGCAGTTGGGAATTTTCTCCCGGTAGATACGGGGCGCCTCGGCGGCCACCAGCCGGTCTTCTTGGCCGAATACCGCCAGGGTTGGGCATGGTATTTCCCCCAACCGCGACTCCAGCCCGTCGTCGTGGCTCGCCGAGCGAATAAGGGACAGCGCCGATTCCTCCAGACGGTCGTCGGCTCCCGGGAACTCCACCGCTTGGGGATGGGCGAATGCGGCGTCGATGCCCGAATATCCATTCACAGCGGGCCGCAACGCCAGGGGTGAAATGAGGACCAGGGTTGATACTGCGTCCGGGTACAGCAGCGTCTGCCACAGGGCCGCCGAAGCGCCCACCGACGTCCCAATCAGCGTGTAAGGTCCTTCCACCAACGAGGACGCGGCCCGCCCGGTAATATGCGAGAGGTCAGAGGACCCGGCTGTGTCCGCCGCGACGCCTCCCGGAATCTCAATTTCCAGGACCCGGTAGCTTCCGGCCAGCGCCTCTTGAAGGGCTGGGAACCGCCAAGGCCATCCGTCCAGCACCACCACCGGGTCGCCGCTCCCCGCCTCGCGGTAACGGACGGTGACCCCTTCGACCTCAACGCGGCCTTCGTTGAAGGTGGCTGGGTAGCTCACCAGCGGCTCCGCCCCACGGGACTACAACTCTTTGAGCCGGGGCAAGATCTCCCGGCCGAACAGATCGATCTCCGCCATGACGTCTTTGTGGGTGAGGCTGGGCTGCTGGAAGAAGAGGTCGACCACTCCCGTCCCGCAACGGTCGTGGTATGCCTTGATCTGCTCGAAGATGGAGTCCGGCCCGCCGACGAAGGTCAGGCCGGGCGCGCCGCCCACAATGTCCCCCGAAGCGTTGCCTGCGAAAACGTTGCGGTAGTCCACCGCATCGCCCACCCGGGCCGCCTGAATTACTTGGGACACGCTCGAACGCAGCGCCATCCCACGAGCCCTGCCTTGGTCGGTCTGCTGATCGAACCAGGCTTGGGCCTGGCGGTCTGTCTCGGCGAGGTAGATGCTGCCGCGGAACACCATCTGGTCCGGCCCAGGCTGCCATCCCGCGTCGTCGCACCAGCGGAGGTACTTATCGACGATCCGGCCCACGTCGTCGACCGGCAGGAACGACACCCCCAAGCCGAGCCGGTGGCGGGCGGCGTACTCCACCGCGTCGTCGCTGCGGGTCGCCACGATGGCTGGCGGGAAGGGCTGCTGCACCGGGCGCGGCCAGACCGAGACCGTGCGAAACTGGTAGTATCGCCCCTCCCAAGAAAACGGCTGCGGCTCGGTCATCGCTTTCAGGATGAGGTCCATGCCTTCCAACATCCGGCCCCGCCCCTCCGCCGGGTTGACGTTGTAGGTCTGGTCCTCGTTCGGGGTGCCCCGCAGGAACCCCATGACCAACCGGCCGTTGGTCAGATTGTCGAGCAGGCCGAGCTCCTCCGCCGCCCGGACCGGGTTGTTCAGGGGCAGGAGGTGCCCCAGCATGGCTATCTTGACCCTGCGGCAGCGTTCAGCCACTGCGGCGGCCACCACCGAGGGCGCCCCGGTGGCGATGCGGCCGGAATAGTGGTGTTCGGAAAAGCTGACCCACTCGAAGCCAGATTCCTCGGCGAACTCACACTCTTCGATCCCGTCCTGATAGCTTCGGACCGAAGTCTGGGGATCGTTGTACGCCGGCGGCGTTGGCCAAGTGGAAGGGAAATCGCTACGGTGCGCGTAACCCATCGCTCCCAGGTACGAAGCCTTCATCGGTCCACCTTGCGGCCCAATGCCGGACCAAGCCCCGCAATTTTCCCCTATCGGCGCAAGAAGAACAAGCGGCCGTCCAGACCCACGAGTGTCGGCGAAACTGGGTCATAGTGCGTGGACAAGGCGTTAACCCGCCGTTAATATTCGCTTACGACCGGAGCCGGTCCCGGGAGCAGAAAGTGCCTTCTCTTTTTAGAAACACGTTCTACGGTTGGTGGGTTGTCGTTGGGTGTGCCCTGATTGTCTTCGGTGTGGCCGGCGGCCAGTTTTCTTTTGGCGTTTTCCTCAAGCCGATGACCGAGGAGTTCGGCTGGACCCGCGGCACACTTTCCTTGGCCTTCGCCATCACCTACGTGCTTTCGGGGCTCCTGCGGCCTGTGGCCGGCTACTTGGCGGATCGTTACAGCGCCAAGTGGTCCGCGCTGGCCGGCGTGGCAATCATGGGCTGGATGCTGCTTATGCTGCCGTTGGTCAATAACCTGTGGCAGCTCTACCTGGTGTTCGCCGTGATGAGCATAGGGGTCACCTTGGGCACCGGTCCTATTCTCATCAAGATCGTCGCCCAATGGTTCCTGTCGCGGCGGGGCCTCACTCTGGGGCTGGTGGGCGGGGCCGGGTCCTTCGGAGCAATGTTTCTGGTGCCCGCCACCTCCGCCTTTTTGGTGTTGTTCACCTGGCAGCAGGCATACATATTCCTGGGGATGCTGTTGGTGGTCGTGATTCTCCCGATCGGCGTCTTGTTGATCCGGAACCGTCCCGAGGACAAGGGCCTCGAGCCTTATGGGGAACGGCCGGTCCCCATCTCGCAGGCCGGCGATGAAGAGTCCGACAGCACCGCCGCAGCGTTCCGGGATTCCACATTCGCCGAAGCGATACGGACCCCGATGTTCCAAAGGTTGACGTTCGGGTATTTCGTTTGAGGCTACTCGATGAGCTTCGTGAATGCTCATTTCGTAACCTATGCGACAGACCTGGGATATCATCCATTGGTCGCCGCAGGGGCGTTCAGCCTCATCGGCGCCACCGCCATCATCGGCGCGCTAATTTTGGGGAACATGTCCGACAATCAAGGGCGGCGACGGTGGTTGGCCATCTCCTACCAGCTCAGGTTGGTGGGATTCATCGTGGTCTTGCTGTCGATGGGCGTTCCTTTGGCCGGGATCCCCGCCTTTGGCCTCGCGCCCCTCTTGATCGGCGTACTGCTGGTAGGGTTCTCGTGGAACGCCGTGGTGGGTATCACGGCAGCCTACGCCTCCGACGGTTTCGGTCTCCGCAACTTGGGGAAGATATACGGGACCATGTTCGCCGTAATGCCAATCGGGTCCGGCATCAGCGCGTACCTAAGCGGTATCCTCTACGACCACCGGGGCAACTACGAGGTCGCCATCTGGTCCAACATCATTCTGCTGGCGGTGGCGGCCATCCTGGTGCTGTCGATAGGCGACCGCAGGCCGGGTGAAAGTGTCCGTGAGCCAGTGGAACAAGGCGCTCCGGCGTAGAGGATAGAAGGCCGGCAGTCAGTAACGGGCTGCCAACGGCGTCGGTCCCTCAGGGGCCTGTTGCGCCTCATGGGCGGCGACTACCGCCCGGGCCAGGGACTGAAGGTCTTCCACCGCTTGGGTGTCGGACAGTTGGCCGTCCTCAAAGTGGCGCGACTGTAGGTAGACGGGGACCGGAAGCGCCTGGGCGCCGAACCAGGCCAGCACTGGACGGAGTTGGGCGTCCAGTGCGAGGTAGTGGTGGTCTGTGGCGCCCATTCCCACCAACCCGCACGGCTTGCCCATCAGGCCGTCCACGGGTGTCAGGTCCAGGATATTCTTCAGGGCCGCAGTGAACGACGCCCGGTAAATCGGCGTGCCGATCAGGTACATGTCCGCCGCCGTCACCTGCTCCACCACAGCCTGTGTATCGTCGGAGTAACCGGTCAGCGGACGCCCGTCGGCGAAGGACACCCGGTATTGCCCGAGGTCGAGCAGGCTGGTGCTGACTCCCGGATGGCCTTCAATGCCCTCCAAGGCAGCCTCCAACGCCTGATGCAACCGGCCGGGCCGGGTCACAGTACCGTGGATGGCGAGTAACGTGGCCATATTGAGACCTCCAATTGAGACCGCCAAGGGTGTAACTGTTCGGATGTTTGCTAGTGTCCCCTCCCCGTGGCGCGGCCCATCCTAACCTTGCTCCCTCAACGGGGGAAGGGATACCTGTTTGTGGCCGCGGGCGGTTTGACTTCGGCGAACTGGTTCTCGGGTTTGGGCAGCCCCAAATTGCCCCGCAAGGTATCGGCCTCGTATTCGGTGCGGAACAGTCCGCGTTTCTTGAGTATGGGCAGGACATGGTCTATGAAGTCGATAAAACCGTCGGGTAGCACCGAGCCGCTGAGCATGAAGCCGTCGGCCGCGCCAGACTCGAACCACTCCTGCATTCTGTCCGCCACTTGGGCCGGCGTGCCAATGAACTCGTGCCTGGGCGTGGTGGACCGCAGGGCCACGTCCCTCAGGGTCAGACCTTCCTCACGGGCCGCCTGTTTGATGTGGTCCGTGGTGCTCTCCCAACCGTTGCGGCCGAAGTCGCCGAGATCAGGAAACGGAGCGTCCAATTCGAACTGGGTGAAATCGATATCGTTGAAAAACCGGCCCAAGTAGTTCAGGGCGTCGTTCATCACCACGAGGTCGGCGATTTCCCGGTATTTCGCTTCCGCCTCGGCGGCCGTCCGGCCCACTATGGGGGAGCAGCCGGGGAGGACCAGAACTCCGGCCGGGTCCCGGCCTGCCGCCGCGGCCCGCCCTTTGACGTCTTTGGAGAACATGACCGCGTCGGAGCGGTTGGCTTGGCCGGTGAACACAGCGTCGGCCACCTTGGCTGCGAAGCTCTTGCCGGCCTCGGAGGAACCGGCTTGGATCAGCACCGGCCTGCCCTGGCGCGACCTGGAAATGTTGAGGGGCCCTTGCACCGAGTAGAACTCCCCTTTGTAGTCTACCCGGTGCAACTTTTCCGGGTCTATGAACTGGCCAGTCTCCTTGTTTCGGACGAACGCGCCGTCCTCCCAAGAGTCCCACAACCCCTTGGTCACCTGGATGAACTCGTCGGCCATGCGGTAGCGAAGGTCGTGGGCCGGGTGCTCCGGCTTGCCGTAGTTCAGCGCCGAACCTTCGAGGGGAGAGGTGACGATGTTCCATCCGGCCCGCCCGTCGCTCAGGTGGTCTATGGAAGAGAATTGGCGGGCGACGGTGAACGGGTCGCTGTAGGTGGTCGACAGGGTGGCGGCGAGGCCGATATGGGTGGTGTCCATAGCCAAGGCCGCCAGCAGGGTGAGCGGCTCGAAACGGTTCAGGAAGTTGGGATGGGACTTCTCGCTGATGTAGAGGCCGTCGCCGAAAAAGGCGAAGTCCAGCTTCGCCTCCTCAGCCCGCCGGGTCAGCCAGCGGTAGTACTCAAGATTGATGGCCGCGTCGGGCACCGCGTTGGGGTGACGCCAGGATGCCATGTTGCTACCGGTCCCGGCGAGAAATGTACCCAGGTGCATTTTCCGTTCTGTCGCCATATGCCCGCAGTCCTCTGAATGTAACTGTTCAGAGTAGATGAGTGTCCCCTCCTCCGCGCACGGGGGAGGGTTAGGGTGGGGGAGCTCCAACGCCAACCTCCCCCCTTCCTAACCCTCCCCCCAGTGCGCCGGGGGGAAGAGACACTCATCAAGTGTGAACACTTACCTCTGAATCAGCTTTTGACGCTTCGACGATAGGCTTGGGCCAGCAGTTGGTAGGAGCGCAACCGTTTTTCGAAACTGTCGATTGCGGTCACGGCGAATATCTCGTCGGCTTGGTACACGTCCTGGACTTCCAGAAGCTTGGCCAGAGCGGTCCCGGGCGAGCCGTGCACTACGCTGGCGTCCTTGACGCTCAGGGTGTATTCCTCTCCAGATTGCCGGCCAAACTCTTCACCGGCTTCGACGCTGCCCACGGTGAGCGTTCGCCCGCTGGCCAGCCGGATGCGCACCACCTTGACCTGAGCGGCGTATCCGGCGGCCTCTTCGTCGGTCTCGGCTACGATGACCGGCAACGCCAGCATTGCCCGGGGCCGGCAACCGCCGACGGAAGGAAACAGGGCCCGGTAGGTCTCGATGGCCTGGAACATCACGTCTTCGTCGTTGTGCAGGAACAGGGCGAAGACGTAGGGCATCCTGAGTCCGGCGGCGAACTCGGCGCTGGAGGGATTCGTCCCCAGCATGAAGACCTCAGGTGGCTGCGGAGGGAGGGGGCTGGCCTGCAGGCCGTACAGCGGGTGGTCTTCTTCCAACTTGTTGCAAAGAAATCGTTGGAGCTCCGCCACCTTTTCCGAAAGGGGCATTGTCCCGTTGACCGCGTCCCGTTGCAGCGCCTTGGTGGACTGGGGCAGGCCGCCGGGTCCCCGGCCGATCCCCAGGTCCACCCGGCCGGGGGCCAGCGAGGCCAGCACGTTGAAGTTCTCGGCCACCTTGTACGGGCTGTAATGCTGCAACATCACGCCGCCGGAGCCGATACGGATGCGGGCCGTCTTGGCCAGCAGGTGCGCCATCAGCACTTCGGGCGAAGAGCCCATTACCCGGTTGGACCCGTGGTGCTCGGCAACCCAGAACCGGTGGTAGCCCCATTCCTCGGCCTTGCGGGCCAATTCCACGGTGTTGGCGAACGCATCCGTAGCGGTCTCCGGTTCGTTTACCGGACTCTGGTCGAGGATGCTCAATTTGAAGCCAAGTTTCTCCACGCTCCGATTTTACACCTTTTGCGTATGCTATTATTGGGCCGCCCAAGACGGCGCCAATCACCCAAATGGAGCCTTGACTATGCCACCAACAGGAAATGAATGGCTGGCGTTGACCCCGGAACCGGCCCTAGAAGCCGAGTTGCCCATCTGCGACCCGCACCACCATTTCTGGGTGCAGCGGCCGGAACCGTTGGATTACCAACAGTACCTGCTTCCCGACCTAGCGGCGGACATTACCAGCGGACATAACGTGCGTTCCACCGTGTTCGTCGAAGCCCGGTCCAGCTACCGCGCCGATGGGCCGGAGGAGATGCGGCCGGTCGGTGAGGTGGAGTTCGTGCAGGCCATAGCCGACGCCAGCGCCACCGGCGAGTACGGCCCCGGACAGGCCGCCGCCGGCATTATCGGCCGGACCGACCTGAAGCTGGGCGACCGGGTGCGGCCTGTCCTGGAAGCCCTCCAGGCTGCCAGTCCCAACCGGTTCCGCGGCATCCGGCACTCGGTGGGGTGGGACCCTCATCCCGACGTCGATGACCGCGAGGTGGAAGGCTGCCTTTCCAGGGACGATTACCGGGCTGGCGCACAGGTCCTGGCCGACATGGGGCTTGTCTTGGAAAACTCCCTCTATTTCCCCCAGATGGCGGACTTGGCCGCTTTCGCCAAGCAAATGCCGAGCCTGACCATTGTCCTCAATCACATAGGCGGGATGATGCGGACCGGCCCCTATGGCGGGCGGGACGACGAGGTCATCCCGGCTTGGCGCGCCGGGATCGACGCGTGCGGAGAATGTCCCAACATCGTGATGAAGCTGGGCGGCGTCGGAATGCCGCGCATCGGTTTCGACTGGCACACCCGTGAGAAGCCCATCGGCTCCGAGGAGTTGGCCGAGTCCATTGGACCGTGGATGAACTACTGCATTGAAAAGTTCGGTCCCGACCGGTGCATGTTCGAAAGCAACTTCCCGGTGGACAAGGTCTCCTTTTCCTACAACGTGATGTACAACGCTTTCAAGCGGCTCTCCCATGGTTATTCCCCCTCGGAACGGGCCGCCCTGTTCCACGATACCGCCGCCCGCGTCTACAGCATCGACGTGTAGACGGCCGAGGAGTTGCGTCGAGGAGTTGCGCCATGGAAGTGAGACCCTTTGAAATCGCGGTAGACCAGTCGGTCTTGGACGACCTTCAGGTGCGCTTGACCCACACCCGCTGGCCCGACGAAATCCCCGGCGCGGAGTGGGACTACGGCAGCAACCTGGACTACATCAAGGAATTAGTGGAGTACTGGCGGACCGATTTCGACTGGCGGGCCCAAGAGAAGAAGCTCAATGCCTTCCACCACTTCAAGAGCGAAGTCGAGGGGCTGGATATCCACTTCATCCACGAGCGGGGCACGGGCCCCAATCCCATCCCCTTGGTAATCACCCACGGCTGGCCCAGCACCTTCTTCGAAATGACCAAGATCATCCCGCTGCTGGCCGATCCCGGCTCCCACGGGGCCGATTCGGCCGATTCCTTTGACGTTGTGGCGCCTTCTCTGCCCGGCTTCGGCTTTTCCCAAGCCACCACCGAACGAGGCATGCAGGTGCAGAAAGTGGCCGACCTGTGGGCCAGGCTGATGACCGAAAACCTGGGATATCCGAAGTTCGCGGCCCAAGGCGGCGACATCGGCGCCGGAGTCACCTCACGCTTGGGCTACGCCCACCACGACAAGCTGTACGGCGTCCACCTGACCTCCGTTACCCGGCCCACGCCCTACCTGGGGCCGGGCGCCCGCTCGCTGACCGAGGAAGAGACGGCACACATGGCCCAGCGGGAACAATGGTCCCAAGACGAGGGAGGGTACAACCACATCCAGGGAACCAAGCCCCAGACCCTTTCCTACGGCTTGAACGACTCCCCGGCGGGGCTGGCGGCGTGGATAGTCGAGAAGTACCGGACTTGGAGCGACTGCCATGGCGACGTCGAAAGCAGCTACACCAAGGACGAGCTGCTCACCACTGTCACCATCTACTGGGTTACTGGCACCATCGGTTCTTCGGTTCGCATGTACAAAGAAAACCAGAGCCATGTCTGGACGATGGAGCCGGACGAAATTGTGGCGGCTCCGGCGGGTATGGCCTTGTTCCCCCAAGAAATCGCCCGGCCGCCCAGGGAATGGGCCGAGCGTTCGTATGACGTTCGGCGCTGGCAGGAGATGCCCCGGGGAGGTCACTTCGCCGCCTTGGAGGAGCCGGAGCTTCTGGCCCATGAGGTGCGGGAGTTCTTCCGCCCGCTGCGTGGGTGATTCGACCCCAAAGACCAGAGAACAACGCCGAGTTCTTTGATTTTTTCTCGGCGTCCGCTGAGTTGAGAAAATGGAGGGTTGTATGCCGGTTACGAAGATGGAGATTGCTTCCCGGCAGGCTTTCGCCGGAGGCCGGTCCTTCGGCGACGTGGGCCCCTACGAGCAATTGGACGGCACTGTCCACTTCGCTGTCGATCCCGCCAATAACGCCAACGAGACGGTCACCGACATCGGCTTGGCCCCGCGAAACGCTGACGGCTTGGTGGAGTTTTCTTCGGATTTCAGACTCCTGCGGCCCGTGGACCAGGCCCGCGGGAATGGACGGGTGGTGCTTGATGTCCTGAACCGGGGCAAACCCTTGGCCTTGAGGAACATCAACAGCGCCCCCGAGGTTGCGCCGGACGCCCCGATGGACGCGGGCAACGGCTTCCTGATGCGTGAAGGCTACACCGTGGCCTGGTGCGGCTGGCAGCATGATGTTCCCGACACGCCGGGCCTGATGCGCATCCACGTGCCGGAGGCCAAGACCGAGGACGGTCCGGTTTCAGGCAAGATCGTCGTAACGTTCCAAACCAATAGTCCCACCCAGGTGCAGTACCTGTCCGACCGGATGCACCGGGCTTACGCCGCCAACAACCTGGAGGACTGGGAGTCGGTGCTGACGGTCCAGGAGCACGAGGACGCTCCGGAAGAGGTCATACCCCGCCGGGAGTGGTTTTTCTCGCGCCTCGAAGACGGCCGGCGCATTCCGGACGCCACCCACGTCTATCTTCCTTCGGGGTTCCAGCCGGGCAAGGTGTACCAGGTGGTTTACACCACCACCGGTGCTCCGGTGGCCGGGCTTGGGCTGTTGGCCACCAGGGACATCGCTTCGCACCTGAGATTCGGCGGTCCCGAAGCCGGAAATGAGGCGAGGCGCGGAGTAGAAAAAGTCTATGCCTTCGGGGTCTCCCAGAGCGGACGTTTCCTGCGCCAGTTCTTGTACCAAGGCCTCAACCTGGATGAAGCCGGCCGGACGGTCTTCGACGGGTTCATCCCGCACGTGGCCGGGGGAAAACGGGGCGAGTTCAACCAGCGGTTCGCCCAGCCCTCCAGCCAAGCCAGCTGCAGCACCAACAGCTTGTTCCCGTTCAGCGACGGTGAGCAGACCGACCCGGAGACCGGACTGACCGATGGCCTCCTGACCCGCCTCAAGGCCCAGGGACCCCTTCCCAAGGTGATGTACACCTATACGCCGTCCGAGTACTGGGCCGGCCACGGCTCTCTTCCCCACACTACCCTGGACGGGAAGGCCGACTTGGAACTACCCGACGATGTTCGAATTTACGTATTCGCGGGCTCCCAGCACGGCCTGGGGTCCTTCCCCCTCACCGATACCGATCCGGTGGACGGCTACCGGGGCCGGCACTGCTTTAACGGATTGGACTACCGTCCGTTGCTGCGTGCCGCCCTTACCAATCTCGACCGGTGGGTAACCGACGGCGTCGCGCCACCCCGCAGCCAATACCCGCGACTGTCCGACGGCACCGCGGTGACGATGGCGGAGGCCGGGCAGACTCTGGAGGGGATTCCGGACGTTGCCATCCCGGTTCCCACGCGGCGGTTCGCCCGTCTGGACTTCGGACCGGACCCAGGGACGCCAACGGTTGTCCCGGCGAAGATTGGCGCGGTCTTTCCCTCGTTGGTTTCCGCCGTCGACAGCGATGGCAATGAAATAGCGGGGATTGTGCTGCCTTTCGTATCGGTCCCGGTAGCGACCCATACGGGGTGGAACACCCGTCATCCGTCCATTGGCGGCGGAGGGCACGCGCTGTCCACGGGCGGCGCTTCCGGCGGGACCCTGCGTGGGTCCACCATCCCCTTCCCGGCCACCAACAAGCAGAGGGAGGCTGCCAACGACCCCCGCCCTTCCATAGAAGAACGCTATCCAAACAAGGCCGAATACCTGGACCAAATCAAGCATTCCGCCCGCAAGCTGGTAGCCGAAGGGTATCTGCTGGAAGAAGACCTGGAGGGAGTAACCACTCAAGCAGCCCAACAATACGAGAGTTTAACCGCCGGGGTCATAGAGGAAACAGAGAAAAAGAACGGATAGACTCGTGCTTCCTGGTCCCCCGCAGTCAGAAAAAGGAGAGGGCTGGCGGGCTGCTTTGCTTCTACCCGCCCTTGGCGCCGGCGATGTCGCGGCGCAGGAAGAGGGCCAGGGCGGCAGCAGCCAGGACTACGGCGTAAATGGTCACGAAGATGACGCCGTGGGCCATTTCGGGCATCCCGCCGATGGTGGCGATAGTGACGTTGTTGCCACCCCCTTCCACCGCCTGCCACGCGCCGACGTTGGGGCCAAGCACAAAGGCAAAGACCCGTTCGGACCAGTCGAAGTTGCTCAGGATGGGGACGAGTATGACCGTCTCGGCGATGTAGTAGCCCAAAGAAAGGCTGATGCCAACCCCGTTAGAGCCGGTCAGGACTACGACGAACAGCGCCAGCGCGATGTAGGGCAGGAATCCGTAAATCATCCTGCCGAAGAGCGCCAGCAGGTTAAGCCACGAAATGTTGCTGTAGGGTTCGGCTTCCGGGGCGGAGAGGGCCGCCTCGGCGATGAAGCCGCTGATCGCCACGGTTACGGACAGGATGACCAGAATGGCGACAGTGACCAGCACCACCACCGCTGCTTTGGAGGCCAGGAACGGCCAGCGTCCGGCTCCCTTGCTCAACACCGGGCGCAGCGTGCCCCATCCGTATTCCCCGCCCACGACCACGGCGGCCAGAATCACCGCAATGAACGGGCCGAAAAAGGCGGAAAATCCCAAGCCGTTGGCGATATTCTCGGACGTCGACTGGTATGACACGTCATCGCCGAGAGTGGCCACCAGCCAGAATATAAGCTGTTCTATCACCAGGACGAAGCCCAGCAGGATCCACGGTACCCAGCGGCGGCGCAGCTTGAACCACTCCCACCGGGTCAGCAGGGCCACCTGCATCGCCATCGCCATCGCCATCAGGTCATGTCGCCGCTGCCGGAATTTCCGCCGGAATTTTCGTCGGTAACATCGAGGAAGTATTGCTCCAACGACATTTGTGAGGGCGTCATTTCCGCGACGTAAACCTCGTTGCGGCCGAGGGCGGCGGTTATCTCCCAAGAGCGGGCCACGTCCACCCCGGCGACCAGGTAGCCGTTGTCGGCGCTTACGCTGTCCACCCAGGCCAGGGCCGACAGGATTTCCCGCGCTTTGGTATCGTCGGTGGTGCGGAGGCGTAACTGTCCCTGTCCCCGTTCACGCAGCAGTTCGGACACGTCGCCTTGGGCGATGAGCCGGCCGTGGGACAGGATGGCCACGCTGTCGCAAATCTGCTCCACCTCGTTCAACAGGTGGCTCGAGAGGATGACGGTGCGCCCGCCGTCGCCCATGCCGCGAATCAGCTCCCGCACCTCTGCCATCCCTGCCGGGTCCATGCCGTTGGTCGGCTCGTCCAGCACCAGCAGTTCCGGGTCGCCCAGCAGCGAGTAGGCCAGCCCAAGCCTTTGCTTCATCCCCAGCGAGTAGGTCTGAAACTTGTCGCCGCCGCGCCCGCCCAACCCGACCCGTTCCAGCAGGCTATCCAGTTCGCCGGAATGGCCGCGCCCGGAAATGCCTTGGAAGTAGGCCAAGTTGTTGCGTCCCGAGAGGTACGGGTAGAAGGAGGGCGTCTCGATAATGGCCCCGATCCGATGCAACTGCCGCTCCAGGCCGCCCCGTTCCGGCGCGGCGCCGAACAGGGTGAAGCTGCCCGCCGTGGGCCGCACCAGCCCCAGCAGCATACTCATCAGCGTGGTCTTGCCGGAGCCGTTGGGCCCCAGCAAGCCGAAGATGCGCCCATGCGGAACATTCAGGGACAGCCCGTCCACCGCTCGGATGCGGCCGTAGTGCTTGGTCAGGCCGTTGGTCTGGATAACCGAGTCGTTCATAGCACCTGCGTTAATCACCTATGGGGTCGCCAGCCGTCCGCATTCGCTGGCAGGCTGGCGGGTCCTTCCTCGCGAGAACAAAGGCGGCAACGGAGCTGGCCTGAACAACGGTGAGATTACGGTCCTTCCTCGCGTGAACAAAGGAGCCGTTCATAAGGGCGAGGCGGGGCGAGCGCAATCTTCCCTAGTAGTGGCGCAGTTCGACAACATTGTCGTCGGGGTCGTAGACGTAGAGGGAGATCCCGTCGCCGTGGGAACCCCAGCGCTTGCCGGGCCCCGCTTGAATCCCGACTCCCAAGGCCTCGAACCTCGACTTGAGCTCCTCCATGTCGGTGGGCTCGATAACCATGCAGAAGTGGTCCTGGTTCTTCGCGCCGTCTTTGCCGGTGGGTTCTTGGTCGCTGCCGAAGAAATCGATGATCGTGTCGTCATTGAGCCGGGCCGAGGGGAATCGGACTTCGCCCGCCCGCCACTGCTCCACCCGCTCCGGCTTGAGACCCAACACCTCAACGTAGAAGCGGAGGGAGGTTTCGACATCCTTGTTCCGCAATACGATGTGGTCCATCTCGGTGATTTTCACCAAGGCGTCGGTTTGAACCAAGGTAATTTGGTCAGTCTCGGTCGCCATATCGTCCTCCTAACCGTGTTGACGGGACTCTCTCGGGAATTTACCTTAAGTATGCTCCGAAGGGCGGCGGTCTGTCCACGCTCCGCTATTGTAACTTCATGAGCAGGCCTTCTCCGGCGGTATCGGTAACTTGATCAAGTGGTCTTTATCCCGGCGGCCCATCCCGTTTGATTCAAGAATCTTGGCTCACTGGCAGACCGATGCGTTTCACTCCTTCAGGGATGGGATTCGTAATCAGTCGCCAACCGGCTGCAACTACGGTTTCCTGTAACAGACGGACGGTTCCAAGACCGTATATCGGCGCGAAATACAACGAAATGTTAACGTAGTGTTAACGGCATTCACGCTGGTCTATGGAACGGTATTTTCAAGTTGACATGCCCTATTAATGTTAGTAGAGTAGCAATCCAAGCCGTAACGCCAGACTACTGGCCCGGCCGCTTTGTTTGTTATGGAAATAAACTTTTGGGGCGACCGGTTGGAGCCCAAACAAAGGCAGGTGTAACATCGCTACGAATTTTGGTGACACTGTTCTGGAGGTGCGCGACCTCCGCACCTACTTCTTCAACCGCTGGGGCACCACCAAGGCCGTAGACGGCATAAACTTCTCCCTTCGCCAAGGCGAGACACTGGGCATAGTGGGGGAGTCCGGATGCGGAAAAACAATGACCGCGCTATCCCTGTTGCGGCTCATCCCCAAGCCCGCCGCCCGAATTGTGTCGGGGGAAATTATCCTGGACGGGGAGGACATCGTCCCCAAGAGCGACCGGGAGATGCGGGATATCCGCGGCCGCAAAATATCCATGATCCTGCAGGACCCGCAGACGTCTCTGAACCCGGTGTTCACCATCGGGAACCAATTGCGCGAGGCTCTGGGAATTCATCAGTCGGGCACCGGGCGGCAGATGCTCACCAAGGCCGTCGACGCCTTGAAGAACGTGCGCGTGGCGGCGCCGGAACGCCGCCTTGATGACTTCCCCCACCAGATGAGCGGCGGCATGAAGCAGCGGGTCATCGGCGCCATCGCCATTTCCTGCGAGCCCAAGGTCATCATCGCCGACGAGCCGACCACGGCCTTGGACGTGACCATCCAACTGCAATATCTCCGGTTGCTGAAGGACATTCAGGCGGAAACCGGCTTGGCCATCATCTTCATCACCCACGACTTCGGCATCGTTGCCCGTATGTGCGACCGGGTTGCGGTGATGTACGCGGGACGGATCGTGGAACACGCCAACGTCAGAGACCTATTCAACAAACCGAACCATCCCTACACTCAAACGCTCATGGCCTCGGTCCCGCAGATGGAACGGACAGATCGCCTGTACGCCATCGAAGGCCAGCCGCCCGCACTCTATGACCTCCCCGACGGGTGCCGGTTCGCGGACCGGTGCCAGAACGCCCGGGAGTTGTGCCACCGCGAATACCCGCCGCTCACCCACGTGGAGGAGGGCCATACGGCAGACTGCTGGATGCTGGACCCGGCTTGGGCCGAACCTGTGGCGGCCGGTTAGCCAGTCGCGACAATCCCCTTGATTAAACGGGAAACAGGCGAAACGGGAAACAGGCGGTATCAATTAGTTTGAACCCAGGAGTTCAGAGTGGCACAGGAATTAATGCGAGTCGAAGACCTGAGGAAGTACTTCCCCGTCACCAAGGGTCTCATCATGATGAAGACCGTGGGGCACGTTCAGGCAGTGGACGGCATCAACTTCGTAGTCAACGAGGGCGAGACCCTGGGTCTGGTGGGCGAGTCCGGCTGTGGCAAGACCACCACCTCCAAGCTGATTCTGCGGTTGGAGGAACCGACCGGGGGCCGCATCCTGCTGGATGGGAACGATATCCAGGGGTTCAAGGGCCAGGAACTCAAGGAATTTCGGACTCAAGTCCAGGCCGTCTTCCAAGACCCTTGGTCGTCTCTCAGCCCACGCATGAGGGTGAGGGACATCGTCTCCGAGGCCTTGGTGGTCAACCGCGATGTTACCAGTCAGGAACGGGACGACCGGGTGGAGGAGGTAATGACTCAGGTGGGCCTGCACAAGGCCCAAGCCGATCTTTACCCCCACGAGTTCAGCGGCGGCCAACGGCAAAGGGTGGCGGTTGCCAGCGCGTTGGCGTCATATCCCAAGCTGATCATTCTGGATGAGCCTGTCTCGGCCTTGGATGTTTCCATCCGGGCCCAAGTGATGAACCTGCTGGTGGATTTGCAGCAGGAGACCGGAGTGGCCTACCTGCTCGTCGCCCACAACCTCGCGACAGTCCGCTATATGGCCCACCAGACTGCGGTCATGTATCTGGGCCAGATTGTGGAGTACAGCCCAACCGAAGAGCTGTACGAAAACCCGCTCCATCCCTACACCAAGGCCTTGTTCTCGGCGGCCCTTCCGTCCCATCCCGACGTCGTTCGGGAAGAGATAGTGCTGACCGGAGAGGTCCCCTCCCCCATCAACCCGCCGTCCGGGTGCCGTTTCCACCCGCGTTGTCCCTTCGCCATGGACCGGTGCTCGGTGGAAATTCCGGTGCAAAAAGACGTGGGCGCCGACCACCTGGTGTCCTGCCACCTCTATTAGAAACGCTGGTAGAGGGACCGCTGGCGGGGGACCGCTGGAGCCATTCGCGTGACAACTTAGAACCGCCGGCCGCAAAGGCCGGCGGTTTTGTGTCGCTGTTTCAGCCCGGTATAATACCGATTGGCTATTAAACGCGTCTTCCTGTAAACCCGTCTTGTTTGCGAAGCTGCGGTGAAGACCGGTGCAAATTGACGAAAACGCGGATAAGACGCCCATGAGACGCTGATCAGACGCGGTAAGGGGGTGGTGGATTGTCCGGGGAAAACATCCTCTTGGTGGAAGACGAAGAGAACCTGGTTGAAGCCCTCCGCTTCAGCCTGACCCGGGAAGGATACCAAGTGATGGTAGCCAGCGACGGAGAACAGGGCCTGCTGAAGGCGAGGCAGGAATCTCCGGACCTGGTGTTGCTGGACATTATTCTCCCCAAGATGGACGGCGTGGAAGTGTGCCGTCTGTTGCGTCAAGAGACTCAGGTGCCGATCCTGATGCTGACTGCCAAGGGGGAGGAGATCGACCGCGTCGTCGGACTCGAGGTGGGCGCCGACGATTATGTGACGAAGCCATTCAGTATGCGAGAGCTGATAGCCCGGATTCACAGCCTGTTGCGCCGGGCCCGCATTCCCGCCCCCCGGACCGAAACTTCGGACCGGCTGACCGTGGGAGACCTCACCATAGACCAGGCCAGCCATGTGGTGACCCTGGCCGGTGAAGAGTTGGAGATACGCCCACGGGAATTTGAACTCCTGACGCTTCTGGCCGCCAACAAGGGCCGGGCCTTCACCAGAGAGCAGATACTGGAGCGGGTGTGGGGGCACGATTACGTCGGGGACGCCCGGACCGTAGACGTTCACGTCCGGTGGCTGCGTCAGAAGCTATACCGGGGACCCGCGGTCGGGCCCCGGATCATCACCATCAGGGGCGTCGGGTACCGGTTGGACGGATGAGGTTCCCCAGGTCATTACAGTGGCGAATTGCGCTGGCCTACGCGGTGCTTATCCTCGTGTCTCTGGCGGTGGTTGGCTTCTTCGTGGTGAATATCATCCAGGACTCCTACGTGGCTGACCTGGAAGAGCGTTTGGCCCAGGAAGCCGGGCTAGTGGGCGAGGCGGCGGCCCGGTACCTGGAAGAACCCGTGGACTTCCCCGGTCTGCGGGCGGCCACCGACCGCGCCGGTCAACTCGTCGACGCCAGGGTCACCATCATTGGGGCCGACGGCCAAGTATTGGCGGACACTTGGCAGCCACCCGGAGACCTGGCCAACCAGGCAGGTCAGCCGGAGGTGCGGGAAGCCTTGGGGTCCGGGTTGGGCCGGGTTGCCAGGGCCGATTCGTCCGCCGATTCGCCCACTAGTGGAGAATTGCTGTACACCGCGTCGCCAATCCGCCGCGGGGAACGGCTCTTGGGAGTTGGTCGGATCGGGGTTCCCACCTCCC
The DNA here is from genome assembly GCA_965222595.1 of Dehalococcoidia bacterium. GTDB lineage: Bacteria > Chloroflexota > Dehalococcoidia > Lucifugimonadales > UBA3495 > VXOI01. The sequence continues at coordinate 79,582 of CBDCUJ010000012.1, forward strand.
GGATCGACGCCAACCTGAACAGGGTCATCGCCTCCGTCTCGGTGGGAGGCTTTGTCGTGGCTGTAATCGCAATCGGCTTGGGCCTCTACATCGCGCGGCGAGGATCACGCTCCGTCCGGTACGTGGCTGCCGGCGCCCGCCGTTTCGCTGAAGGCAACCTTGACCCTCCCCTGCACGTGACGGGGGCTGATGAGACCAGGGAACTGGCCGAAGCGTTCAACTATATGGCCGGCTCCCTCCAGTCTTCCATCCGCAACCTTACCGAAGAACGAAACAAGCTGTCGGTTGTGCTGGAAGTCATGGCCGATGGGGTCATCGTGATCGGTCCGGACCGAAGGGCCACTCTCCTCAATCCCGCAGCCCGGGAACTGCTAGGTGTGGCCGACACCGGGGCCAACGGTGTCAACCTGGAAGATTTGGTGGGCGGGGCATGGCTGACGGAGAGTAGCGGCATCTCCCTGAAGTGGGTGCCGCTCTATCCGGACCTGAGACGCCTGATAGCCGACTGCTTCGAGCAACGGGAGCGGCAGCACGCCGATCTGGAACTCTACCGTCCCCACCGGGTAGTCAGCGCCGTGGCCACTCCGTTGGGGCGTGGCGCCGACCCGCCCGGTGTGCTACTTACCCTCCACGACCTGACTCGCATCCGGCAGGTCGAGCGCAGCCAGCAGGAATTCGTCAGTAATGTGTCCCACGAGCTTCGCAACCCCTTGGCGGCCATGAAAGCGATGGTGGAAACCCTGGAGGATGGAGCGTTACAGGAGACAGACATCGCCTCGGATTTCCTCCGGCGCCTGCACCGTGAGATAGACCGGGTGACCGTATTGGGTGACGACCTGCTGGACCTTTCCAGGCTCGAAGGCGGGCAACCGCAGTTGGACTTGGCGCCGGTCGACCTGCTTTCCTTGGCTGAGGACGTGCAGTCCCAGTTTGCGGATATCGGGAGCCGCAAGGGCGTGACCGTAGGGGTGGATGCTTCTTCGACCTCGTCTCAAGCTTGGGGAGATCGCCGCCGGTTGCATCAAGTGCTGGTCAACTTGGTCGAAAACGCTTTGAAGTTCACTCAACCGGGCGACCGCATCTCGCTGAAAGTCTGCGATGATGGCCCTTCCGCGTCGGTGGAAGTCGGCGATACAGGGTGCGGGGTCGCCAGCCGCCATCTGCCCCACCTGTTCGAGCGTTTCTACAAGGCGGACCGGGCCCGTCAGGACGGCGGCTCGGGCTTGGGGTTGGCTATAGTCAAGCAGATTGTCACGGCCCACGGCGGCGACGTCACCGTGGAAAGCCGCGAAGACGTGGGCAGTACCTTCCGGTTCCAGGTGCCCAAAGCCCCGTAAGACCGCCGTTCTGCTCTCCGGCTCTCTCCTCTTATCGCCCGTTCACCAATTTTTCCGTTTACCACAATGGGCTGTACGCTCCGGGAGTCGGGCGATTAATCGCTGCCTAACCCGGCCTTAATCCTTCTTTAACATTTCGGTAACGCGCCATTCAAAGCCTCGGCATACCCTGATGCTGATTCCCCATCACGTGTAAAAAACAGGAGTAAAGAATGAGCGCGTTCCCGGTACGAAATCCGCTCTTACTTGGACTGGTTGGGCTGGCAATGCTGGCCGTGACGTTGGTCGCCTGCGGCGGTGACGAAGCCAATCAAGCTTCCCCCACGGCAGCGGCCGAGTCCTCGGCCGAAGCGAAGATGGAACTGACAGACTTGGAGGGGCTTATCGAAATTGACGGCTCCAGCACGGTGTATCCCGTCACCGAAGCCATGGCCGAGGTGTTCGGCGAAATGACCGACGGCAATGTTCGGGTGGTGGTAGGCATCTCCGGCACCGGCGGCGGTTTCAAGAAGTTCTGCGGCGGCGAGACCGTAATCTCCGACGCTTCCAGGCCTATCAAACAGTCGGAGATCGACCTCTGCGCCGACGCCGGGACCGACTACGTGGAAATCCCGGTAGCCATAGACGGCCTCAGCGTTCTGGTGAACACCGAGAACGACTTCGTCGACTGCATGACCATCGACGAGCTCAATACCGTATGGGCCCCGGAAGCGGAAGACGTGGTCAAGAAATGGAGCCAGGTGCGGGCTGGCTGGCCCGATGAGGACCTGAGGCTCTACGCTCCGGGCACCGACTCCGGCACCTTCGACTACTTCACTGAGACGGTGAATGGCGAGTCCCAGGCCTCGCGGGGCGACGGCATCTTCAGTGAAGACGACAACGTGCTGGTCACGGGAATTTCCCGCGATCGCGGCGCCCTTGGCTATTTCGGTTACGCCTACTACGAAGAGAACAGAGATATCCTCAAGGTCGTCGGCATCGACGGCGGCGACGGCTGCATCATCCCTACATCAGAGACGATCAACAACGGAACGTACAGCCCGTTGTCCCGCCCGCTGTTCATTTACGTCCGGGCCGATGTTCTGAACGAGCCCCACATCAAGGAGTTCATCAAATTCTACCTCGACAACGCTTCCCGGAATCTCCTCAGTGAGACCGGCTACATACCCTTCCAGGACCGGATCTACGAATTGGGACTGGCCAAGTTCGAGAACGGCAAGACCGGCGCCGTGTTCGGCGGTGACGCCAAGCTGAGCGGGACCGTCGAAGAAGTCCTAGAGGCCAGCCAGTAAACCACTAACAGGCTGCTGAAAAACCCGGCGTGGCCCGACAGCGGAGAGGGAACGAGTTAAAATAGGATCACCTTGGACGCAACCTTGGACGGAGGGTGAGCCGATGCGCGGGAGACAAGATCCACAGGTGACCCTGCTGGCCTTCATTGACCTGGAAACGCGGGTGCCATCGAATCATCCCCTGCGTGTTATCAAGAGGCTGGCGGACCAAGCCCTGAAGGCGCTGTCCCCGGACTTGGACCGGATGTACGCCAATGTGGGCCGGCCGTCGATCCCGCCCGAGCGGCTGCTGAAGTCTTCATTGCTGATTGCCCTGTATTCGGTGCGCAGTGAGCGGGCATTCTGCGAGCAGTTGGACTACAACCTCCTCTTCCGGTGGTTTCTGGATATGAACGTTATTGAGCCCAGCTTCGATGCCACCACCTTCACCAAGAACCGGGAGCGGCTGCTCAGGCATGGAGTGGGCCAGGCTTTGTTCGGAGAAGTGGTGCTGGAAGCGGACCGGCAGGGCCTGCTGTCGGATGAGCACTTCACGGTGGATGGAACCCTGATTGAGGCGGCAGCCAGCCTGAAGAGCTTCAAATCCAAGGAGGGCGACCCGCCCCGGACAACCGACGCTGACCCGGGCAACCCCTCGGTTGACTTCCATGGGGAACGGCGCGGCAATGCCACCCATCAGAGCACAACGGACCCGGAGGCCCGGTTGCTGCGCAAGGGTAAAGGCAAGGAAGCCAGGCTGGTCTTCATGGCCCACGCCTTGATGGAAAACCGGCATGGAATGCTGGTGGACTTTCAGACCACCCAAGCGACGGGCACGGCGGAGCGGGATATTGTGCCGGAGCTGTTGGACCAAGCCCGGGAGAGGGGCTTTCACCCCCGGACGCTGGGCGGAGACAAGGGCTACGACACCCGGGACTGCGTGGCGGACCTGCGCCGGCGCGGGGTGACGCCGCACGTCGCGCAGAACAACAAGGGGCGTTCCAGCGCCATTGATGGACGGACCACCCGGCATCCGGGGTACGCGCTCAGCCAGCGGATTCGGAAACGGGTTGAGGAGATCTTTGGGTGGATGAAGACGGTGGGCGGGTTCCGGCGGACCCGGTACCGGGGGTTGGACCGGACTGGACTGGCGGGGCACTTGGTGGCCACGGCCTACAACTTGGTTCGGATGTCCAAGCTGCTGGGTCAGGCAACGGCAGCTCCGGAAGCCCGGATGGCATGACCTGAGAATGGGCTAGCTATGCCCGGCGCCCCCAAGAGGGCCGGTCCGCAAAGCCGAAGGGGCTGCAAGTCCCGTGTGAACGGCACATTTTCCTCCAATAGGACCAAGACTTCAACGACCTGAACCGTATATTCCCGACCTGAACCCCTTCTTCAGCAGCCTGCTAAGGCCAATCACCCGGGCCCATGGGCAGGGCCCATTCTTAAAGGACGAACGCGGCTTCCGCTTTGGGGAGGGCGGAGGCCGCGCCAGTCCTCTGATCCACTTCGCGCTCCTCAGGACCACGGATGAGGAGCATTTTCGTGAGACGCTCTGGTCCCCGCACACCCCTTGGCCGACCGCCAAGGGGTGTCATTTTTGTTTGCCGTGTCTGCCCTGGACCCTGACGCGCCTTCGTCATTGTCCAACCTCTCCGCTCACACCCGCCGTTTATTTTCCGTTGAGCAAACGGCGGAACGATTTTCCGGTTCGGCGCGTATTATTCGGCGTAACCCATATTGAAGTCCCCTGAGGGCTACAGATGACAGACGACGAAGCTGTTCTCGGTTGCCAGAACGGCGACCGGGATGCCTTCCGCCACTTGGCGGAACGGTACAAGGATGTTCTCTTCGGCACGGCGTTTCTTATGACGAGCGACCGGGCCTTGGCGGAAGACCAGGTGCAGGAGGCATTGCTGTCGGCCTGGAAAGGCATTTGGAGCTTCCGCCGCGGACGCCCCTTCAAACCCTGGCTGATGCGGGTCCTGGTAAACGCCGTCCTCTCCCATCAACGGAGACGAGCCGTGGCCACCGTTCCCTTTGGTGAATTGGACCGGCCCGACGACTCGGCCAGCCCCGCCGAGTCGGTGGAGATAAACGAGAGCCGGCAAACGGTCCGGCAGGCCCTGGGAAGACTAAGCCCGGAACACCGGCAGGTAGTCGTACTGCGGTATTTCGCCGAACTCACGGTCCCTCAATTGGCCCGGTCCATCGGGTTGCGGGAGGGGACGGTCAAGTCCCGCCTGCACCGGGCGTTGGGCCAACTCCGGGCGGAACTTCGCGAGTTTATGGACGTGGAGGTAGAAGGAAATGTCCGCTAACGGTTCGGCCAACGAGGAATCCGACCGGGAATTCGACCGGGAATCCGACCAGGAAATGGAAGGCGTCCTTCGAGACCATTTCGCGTCTGAAGCCAGCGACCTCGTCCACCCGGGAGACCCGTGGCAGCAGTTGGAGGGCCGCATGGAGGAGCAGCCAACCAGGCGGCTTCCGGGGTTGTGGCTGTTCACTGGAAGCGGCCAACGGCGATGGGCCCCCGCGCTGGCGGCAGCGGCGGTTGTGGCAGTGGTCGCCGTGGTGGCAGTCGCCGCCGTATGGACGTTCGGCGGCGGCGGCGGCGAACCAGGCTCGATGGCATCGGGCCAGGAGGCGACAGCGGCGCCGCCTGCCGCGGCTTCCCGACCTACTGGGCTCCCCGCCGCCGGCGCTGCCAAGGCACAGGAAACGCCGGTCCCGCTGGCTGCCGCTCGTGAGTCCGGACGCGACCAAGCGGATTCGCCTAGCCGTGAGGAAGCGCCCGCTGCCGCCCTCCAGCCCGTCGCCACTCCAATGGCCGCCGAGCCCCGCGCTACCGCTATGCCACTGGCGACTGCCGCGCCTCAGCCCGCTTCGACTCAAGCGCCTTCGGCCACGGCCGACACCCTCGCAGCCGTGGTCGCTGAGAGTGAGCCGGCCGCGACGATGGCGGCCCGGGGGGGTGGTTACTTGCCCCCGGTGGTTCACGAGTCGGCGGCTCCGCCTCAACCCGACAGGCCCGGCGCCACGACGTTCAGGGACTACGAACGGCTGCCTTTTGTTTCCACGGCCGAAGACGCCGTTTCCACTTTCAGCCTGGACACGGACCGTACTTCATTCCAACTGGCCCTGAACTGGGCCCGGTCCGGTTACAAGGTCGCCCCCGATTCCGTACGGGCCGAGGAGTGGGTCAACTCGTTCGACTACGGATACAGTCCGCCGTTGGACGATTGGGGGTTCGCCATTACAAGCGACGTGGTCCAACATCCCTTGGACGGTGGAAAACACTTGGCGCGTATCGCTTTTCAGGCCGCCGAGGTCCCCGACCACACGCCGTTGAACGTGACTTTGGTATTGGACGCCTCTGGGTCGATGGCTGGCGGGAACCGGGTGGCCATCGCCCGTCAGGCGGCCGAGGCCATCCGTCAAAGCCTGCGGTCCCAAGACCGCATAGCCGTCGTGCATTTCACCGACGACGTTCTCAATCACCTTACCGTGGAACACCGGGACCCGGATGACCGGTCCGTGGAGGATTCCATCCGCGCGCTGCAACCCCACGGCAGCACCAACGTACAGGCCGGCCTGGACTTGGGGGTCCGGTTGGCCGACGAGGCCCGGCAGCGGCGTCCCGATGCCTACAATTACGTGATTTTGATGTCCGACGGCGTGGCCAACGTCGACGCCACCGATCCTTTCGCCATACTGGAGACAGCCCGTGACCCGGACGATAGGCCGGGCGGCCGGAACCCCTTGCGGCTGATTACCATCGGCGTGGGCGTTGAGAACTACAACGACTACCTGTTGGAGCAACTTGCCCAGTACGGCAACGGTTGGTACCGGTACCTCGACACTATGGACCAAGCCCGGATGACCTTCAGCCGGGAGAACTGGCTGGCCCTTTCCAATCCTTACGCCGACCAGACCCGCGCCCAAGTGACTTGGAACCCGAACCTGGTACGGTCGTGGCGCATCGTGGGGTACGAGAACCGAGTCACTGCGGATGAGACGTTTGTCCAAGACCGGAAGGAGTTCGCCGAGATACCCTCCGGCGCAGCCACCACGGTTTTCTACGAGCTCGAGTTGCACCCCAAGGCGCGGAGACCGGGCGGCGAGGTCGACCTGGGCGGCGTGGAGCTACGCTGGGTCGTGCCCGGTTCCGGTGAGTCGCGAGGTCAGCGCGCCGAAGTCTCGGGCCGTCCCAGCGACCGCTTCCGGGCCGGAGTCCCGTTGTTGCAGTTCGGCGCTATTGTAGCGTTGTCGGCGGACCGCTATAGCGGCCTTCGGCATGCCGAAGGCGATTACTATCCGGACATCCACTCCGAACTGGCCTCGCTCTCCGGTATGCTGGAGTCGCTACAGGGGAGCATGGGGCAGTTGACTGCCTACCAAGACTTCCGGTTCGTCCTCGGGGAGATCACCGGCGCCGCGAGGGGCCAGGCGCCCCCGCCGACACCATCGGGGTACAGCCGGTAAGCCCGCGGGACGGGGCCCTGGCCGCGGCTAAAACAAGGGCCCTCCATACAAACGGAGGGCCCCTTTGTGTCTGCCTTGAAAGCGGCCAACACGCGTCCTCATCCCCCGTTTCTCTGATGTCCGCAGTGGGGACGAGTGCTATACTGGCGCCAACCCACTCCGGCGAGGAATCGTTCATGCCAATCAAGCAGTTGGACCCGGCGTTGGCGCGGTTGATCGACACGGACCAGCCCGTTCAGGAGTTGGCCACCGGTTACGGCGGGGAGATGGGCCCTGCGGAAGGGCCGGTCTGGTGGCAGGAGGGCGGTTACCTTCTCTTCAGCGACATTCACAACAGCCGCCGCATCAAGTACACCCCCGGCGAGGGGGCCTCGGTGTTCGCGGAAGGCACCCATCAGGCCAATGGTCTGACCCGCGATCCCCAAGGGCGCTTGGTAGCGTGCGAGCACGAGGCCCGGCGGGTCACCCGCCAAGAGCCTGACGGCAGCATCACCGTGATTGCCAACAGCTTCCAGGGGCGCCAACTCAACCGGCCCAACGACGTGGTGGTGAAATCCGACGGCTCCATCTACTTCACCGACCCCAATGCCGGGATAGCCAACCCGACCCAATGGGACCTAGGCTTTCCCGGCGTCTACCGCGTCTCAGCGAACCTGGGAAGCATCACGCTCATCGCCCGCGATTTCGTCGGCCCCAACGGCTTGGCGTTCTCGCCCGACGAGTCGATTCTCTACCTCATAGACTCCCGGCGCGGCCACCTGCGGGCCTTCGACATGCTGCCCAACGGACTTCCGGCCTTGGCGACCAGCCGGGTGTTCAGCCACAACCTGGGCGAGCGCCCAGGCTTCCCTGACGGCATGAAGGTCGACGTGGAGGGCAACGTGTACGTCGGCGGCTCTGGCGGCGTCTGGGTCGTTGGCCCTTCGGGAGATCACCTGGGCACCATCGAGCACGACCGGCCCATCACCACCAACTTCGGCTTCGGCGGCGGAGACTGGAAGACCCTGTATTTCACGACCTGGGACACACTCTGGTCGGTCCAACTAAACGTTCCGGGCCTGCCGGTGCCGGCGGCCCAGCCGGGCTAATACCCGGCCGCCGGCCACGCGAAGCGGCCAAGCTTCTTCGGCCATAGGTATCAAGGAGGACGAATATGGAATTCGGGCTGTTCATGATGCCCCTGCATCCCCCACACCGGACGCCGTCCGATTCGTACGACCGTGACATAGAGCTCATCGTGCAGGCCGACCGCCTCGGCATCCACGAGGCCTGGATCGGCGAGCACATCACCGAAACGTGGGAAAACGCGCCGGTCCCCGAGTTGCTGATCGCCCAAGCGTTGGCGCTCACCGAGAACATCGTGATGGCCACCGGCGTCACCATGCTGCCCCTGCACCACCCGGTGGACACGGCCCACCGCATCGCCATGATCGACCACATGGCCCGGGGCCGGTTCTACTGGGGAATCGGGATCCGCTCGCTGCCCACCGACCTGCAACTGTACGGCGTCAACTTCGACAGCATGGACGATGTCCGGGAGCAGGGCAAAGAGGCGCTGGAAGTGGTCTTGGGGCTGTGGGCCGCCGCCGATGAAGGCAAGTTCGGTTTCGAGGGCAAGTATTATCAGGTCCACGCCCCCGAGGCCATGTCCGAGCTGGGCCGCCGCCTCTACTTCAAGCCGTACCAGGACCCCCATCCTCCCATCGGCGTAGCCGCCTCCACCCCGACCACAGACACGATACGGATGGCCGGCGCGCGAGGTTGGATTCCGATGAGCAACCTGCCCGACCGGTTCATCCCCGATATGTGGAAGACCATGGAGGAAGGGGCCGCCAGCACCGGCCGCGAGGCCAAACGCAGTGATCTGCGCTTGGGCCGCGACATTTATGTCGGCGAAACACCCCAGTCGGCCCGTGAGGAAGCGAGGGTCGTTTTGGGTAAGCCCTTCGAGGACCACCAGTGGAAAAACCGCAAGGCCGGCGGCATCCTCGGCTATCTGAAGGACGATCAGTCCATGACTGACGAGGAAGTCGACGTCGACTACATGATGGAGAACATCTGGATCGTCGGTGACCCGGCGGAAGTCGCCGAAAAGATCGAAAAGAGCTACGAAGACACCGGCGGCTTTGGCTACCTGCTCAACGTGACTATGGACCCCGACGATCATTCGCTGGTGCAACGCTCTCAGCGGCTGCTCATGGAGCAAGTCGCGCCCAAGGTCGAGCACCTGAGGTAGAAGCCGGGCATAACCGCGGCTCCAACTCGACCATTCGCACCTTAGGGGTGAAATGACGACTTTGAACGAACGGCAACAGAGGGGCGCGGAAATCCGTGCCAAGTTCAGCGGGGGCTCTCCCAGCTCCGGTTCGGTCCCGGCGTCCCGGGAAATGGCGCCCGACCTGCACCGGATCGCCGACGAGGCGCTGTTCGGCTCCATCTGGCAGCGTCCCGGGCTGAAAATCGAGCACCGGGAGATGGTTACACTTTCCGTGCTAACCGTCTTGCAACGGGAAAACCAACTGACCCGCCATGTGAGCAACGCCGTCAATCTGGGACTGACGCCCCAGCAGGTGATCGAGGTCATGATTCACGCTGCTTTCTACGGCGGGGTCCCCACGGCCTTCAACGCCATGGGGGTGGCCAAGAAGGTGTTCGACGAGCAGGGTATCGATTTCTCGCCGCAACTGGTGTTCGACCCCAACGACACGCCCGAAGGCTTGTACAACCGAGGTGTGGAGCGCCGCCAGGAGTACATGGGCAGCCCGTCCGGCGGCCCCGGGCCCGAACCGGTGACCCAGGCCGAACGAGAGTTCAATCGCCTTACCACCGAGTACTACTGGGGCGCCGTTTGGACCCGGCCGGGCTTGGACCTGGAAAGCCGCTGCATCTGCACCCTGGCCTGCCTGACCGCGCTGGGCCGGGAGGGGCCGTTGCGCAGCCACATCCAGGCCGGCCTCAACATTGGCATGAGCCAGGAGAAAATCGTAGAGGTGTTCATTCACACCACATTCTACGGAGGACTGCCCTTCACCAGGGCCGCTATTGACCTCGCCAACGAAATCTTCCGGCAACGGGGCGCTTAACGCCCCGGCGCTCACCGGACCTGCGGAACCGGAGAGTTCGCCGTCGAATGACGGCTGCCCCGACCTGCGTTTCGACTGGTCGGTCTTGCCCGCCGTATCGGCCGGCCTGCCGGGGACGGGAGGCGTTATCCGGAGTTGTGTCGACGATTTCGTCGTCACCGAAATCCCGGCGTTCTATCCCTCCGGGCAGGGAGATTTCGCCTACGCCCTGATCGAAAAGCGGGGGCTGACGACCCACGACCTGTCGGTGATGTTGCGCGACCGCGGCGTCGCCTTCAATGACATCGGAGTGGCGGGCCGTAAGGACAAGCACGCCGTTACCCGGCAATGGCTCAGCGTGCCGGAAGAATCCGCTTCCGCCCTCGAATCCTTGGACGACGTCGACGGCCTCCGGGTGCTGGAAACCTCCCGTCACGACAGGGCGCTCGTCGCGGGCCGCCTTCGCGGCAACCGCTTCCAGATCACCGTCCGCAGGCCCGAACCGGGTTGGGCGTCCAGTGCGGAGGCTATAGTTACGCGACTGGAATTCGCAGGACTGCCCAACTACTTTGGGCCACAGAGGTTCGGGCGTTTCAACAGCAACGTAATCGACGCGATGCGGTTGCTGCGGGGAGAGCGGGTACCCGGAGGCCGCAACTTGCACCGGTTCTTCCTTTCGGCCTTGCAGTCCCATCTCTTCAACTGGGCACTCAAGCTGCGAATCGAACGTGGAATGCACGACCGCATCGTCCAAGGCGACCGGGCCAAAAAGCACGACACCGGCGGAATGTTCGTGGTGGAGGACGCCCGGGTGGAAGTAGAGTCGGACCGCGCCCGGCGCTTGGAGATCAGTGCCGTCCTGCCCCTCTACGGACGCAAGGTCCGGGGAAACGGCGGCGAGGCCGGAGCCGTCGAGCAGGAGGTCCTTGACCACTTCGGGTTGACCCGCGGTGACTTTCGGAGCGTCGCCCGCGGCGATTGGCGGATCAGCCGGGTGCGGCCCGAGGGCTTGTCTCTAACTCCGGCCGCCGACGGCTACACGGTGGATGTTACCTTGCCGGCCGGCGCGTACGCCACCTGCCTGCTCCGGGAGATTCTCAAGACCGGGGTCGACGCCGCCGGCATAGAATAGACTGCCGGACCCGTTTAATTGCCCGGGCCAAGGCCGGAAAAAGCCTTGGGAGAACTCCGTTTAAGCAGTGGCGTAGGGTGTTATGTGGGGCATCACCTCGCCAACAAACAAGTCCATCGATTGGCTCACTTGTTGGGGGGTGAGGTCGCCCCAAGCGAAAATCGAGCAAAAATAGTTGATCCCGGTCTCATCCACCGCCTGCTGCACCTGCTCCCGGACGGTTGCCGGCGACCCGGCGATGAAGACTCCTTGGGCCAACAGGCTGTCGAAGTCGCGGATGAAGTTGAGGAAGTCGCTGCCCGCTTTGTTCCAGAGGAAATTGATGTTGTGGAACCAGGCCTGGAATGCGGCCCGGCATTCCCGCAACGCCTGTTCGTCGGTTTCGGCGATGTAAACGTGCCTGGTCAGACCCAGCTTGGGGACTTCAACGTGGGAGTTCATCCCGTTGGCGTTCCGCTGTTCGGACCATACCTGCTTGTAGAGGTCGAAATGGGTCTTGGTGACCTCGTTGGAGGCGAATACATGGCTGGTGTTGAAATTGTGTTGGGCGATCCACGGCACCGTTTCCAAATTGTTGCTGGCGTACCATAGCGGCGGATAGGGCTTCTGGTACGGCTTGATCCATAGCTCCACGTCTTCGAAGTTATAGTGCTTTCCATGGTGATTGATAGTCCCGTCGGTGAACCCGGTGAGAAGGATGTTCATCTCTTCGTTGAACATGTCCCAGCTCTGCCCCAAGTCGACGTCGAACTTCTCGGCTTCCATGGGCACGATGCCCCTTCCCACTCCCAAGTCGAGCCTACCGTTGCTGAGGTTGTCGAGCATGCAGATTTCGTGAAGGAGTCTGATAGGGTTGTAAAAGGGCAGCAGGAATACCAGCGGACCCAGACGGATGCGGCTGGTGCGTTGAGCCGCCGCCGACAGGAACACAGCCGGCGACGGTGACACGCTCAGGGGTGTCATGTGGTGTTCCGCGAGGTGATAGCAATAGAAGTTATTCCGGTCGGCGAATTCCAACATTCGCAGCCGGTTTTCGTAGATTTCATGGGCCGGAGAGCTGTCCCACTCGATCCAGTCGAAGATCCCGAAGTCCAACGAGGTCTCCAACGCTTTTGTCTGAGTCATAGCCTGCCTCCACTGGTTAAGAGACTGGAGTCAAGGCGGTCCGCGCCAATCTGCTGGTGGTTAGCCCTAGTGGCGATGACATCGCCGGGCTCCAAGGTGATTATCTTATCGCTTGAAGCATTCGCGTGGGCTGGAGCTTCGCTATCCGTGCTGTCCTACCGGACGACGGACCTGGCATGGCTTAAGGCTGGCAACGTCGCCAAGATGCGGCTCATGCAGGTGAATGTCTACTGAGCCTCTACGTCAACCGTTCGGCGTCGTGGATGTAAGTGTTGGTCTCACGGATTAAATCCGCCATGTCCTGTTCCGGCTCGCAGTTGCCGTCGTAGAAGCAGTTAACATGCAACAGTGCCGACCGAGTGTTGTACTGGCCTTGAAAGACATCAAATGTCGGCCCTGTCTTGCTCAACTTCAACAGCGCACGTCTGGCTTGCCCCGCAGATTGCGGTTCCTCGCCGGTTCGCTCCAGAATCAAAGCATCGGTTGCCCGCTTGGTAGCGGTCCATGCCTTTTCCGCGGCGTCGCGGATGTCACCCGCTGCCAGCCGGTCGAAGGCGTCCGAGTAAAGGCCTCTGGCGTCAGAAAAAAGTTCCCTTGCCCTGTCAGTCGTTACCATTATTCTTCATTTGTACGCCATGTCAGCACTTTTGGCAATACTTCCGAGTCTGGTCTCTTCCTAACTCCGTCGGCACCTACGTGATTTGGGTGATGACATAAGCTGCTTGCCTCCGGGATGGGCGCTTATTACCATTTGCCCACGTTTCCTAAAGGTTGGACGCGGCCTCAAGGTCAGACTATGAGCATTAGCTACAGCGAGCTCCACTGCCACAGCAATTACTCTTTCCAGGAGGGAGCGTCCTCCATCGGCGAGCTCCTGGTCCGGGCCAAGGCCCTGGAGCATCCTGCGCTGGCCCTGACCGACCATGACAACCTCTGCGGGGCCATGGAGTTTGCCCGTGCGGCGAAATCCGTGGGGGTTCAGCCCGTCATCGGGGCCGAGGTTACCCTTGTCGACGGCTCCCACCTTACCCTGCTGGTGGAAACTGCGGTGGGGTACGGCAACCTGTGCCAGCTCGTCACACACTCCCGCATCGGAGGAGACCGGCGCGATCCCAAGCTGGATCCCGGGCGGCTTCCGGAACACGCCGAGGGCCTCATTTTGCTGACCGGCTGCGGGAAGGGCCAGGTCCCCGGCTTGGCGGCTGAAGGCCGGCAACAGGAGGGGGAAGCCTGTCTGAGAGACTATTTGGAGTGGTTCGGGGCCGCCAACGTCTTCATCGAGCTTCAACAGAACCTGGCTTACGGAGACACCCTGCGGAACAAGCGCCTGCTCCAATTGGGCCGCGAGCTGGACGTGGCTGTGGTTGCCACTAACAATGTCCACTACCATGTTCCGGAACGGCACCGGCTGCAGGACGCCCTGGTGGCTATTCGTCACAACAAGACATTGGAGGAGACCCACCGGGAGCGCCGGCCCAACACCAACTTCTATCTCAAGCCGGCGTCAGAGATGGCGGCGCTGTTCAAAGGTATCCCGGAGGCCCTGTACAACTCGACCCGCATTGCCGAGCGCTGCGACTTCGACCTGACCCGCAATCACGGCTACGAGTTCCCGTCCTATCCGGTGCCCGACGGCTACAACCCCCAGAGCTATTTCGAAAAGCTGTGCCGCGAGGCGGCGGTACGCAGGTACGGCGCCATAACACCCCGGGTCCAGGAACGTCTGGACGAGGAGTTCCGGCTAATTCGAAAGCACAACCTTGCTGGCTTCTTCCTGGTGTACTACGAGATCATCCAACTAGCCCATGAGGTGATGCTGTCCCTGGGTCTGACCGAACGGGAGATATCCATAGAGGAAAGGCCGCCAGGCAGGGGAAGGGGCTCCTCGGTGGCTTTGCTGGTGGGCTATCTAATTGGCCTCTCCCACATCGACCCCCTGCAGTTCAACCTCTCCCTTGACCGTTTCTTGAACGACGAGATGGGATCGGTGCCGGACATCGATCTGGACTTTCCCCGGGACATCCGGGAGGAATTGATCAAACGGGTGCACGAAAAGTGGGGATGGGACCGCGCGGTGCTTACCGGCATGATCGCTACCTACAAGATGCAGGGCGCCGTTCGCGACGTGGGTAAGGCCTTGGGTCTTCCCTCCGAAGACGTGGACAAGCTGGCCAAGAGGATGGACGTTCGCCACGCCGAAGGTCTGGAGGAGGAGATGTTGTCCCTGCCCGACTTCCGGCACAAGGTGGGCCTGCCGGTGTGGAGGGACCTGGTGAGCCTGGCTCCCCAATTGGAGGGATTCCCCAAGTACCTCGGCCAGCACCCTGGGGGTATGATCATCGGCTCTTCACCCCTCACCAACGTGGTGCCGGTACAGCAAGCCGCCATAGACGGCCGCTACATATGCCACTGGGACAAGGACAGCATTCATGACGCCGGGTTCGTCAAGATCGACTTCTTGGCCTTGGGCGCTCTTTCCCAAATGCAGGAAACCCTGGGGTTGGTAGAGGAACGCACGGGCCGCTACATCGACCTGTCCCGGATCGATTTCGAAGACCGGAACGTTTACGGCTCCATTCACCGGGCCGACACCGTGGGGATTTTCCAGGTGGAGTCGGCGGCTCAGATGCAGACAGTAACCCGCATCAAGCCCGGCAACCTGGTGGAAATGGCGTATGAAGTCTCCGCCGTTCGCCCGGGGGTTGGGGTGAATGATGGAGTCACCCAGTTTATCGAAAGGTACGTTCACGGCGCTCCTTGGAAGTTCGACCATCCCTTGGAGGAACGGGCGCTGGCCCGTACCAAAGGAATCATTCTTTTCCAGGACCAGGTAAACCAACTTGCGACAGACGTCGCCGGCTTCAGCCCCAAGGAGGCGGACGATCTGCGGAGGGCCTTCGGCCGCCGGAATAACCGGACCCTGCTGGAGATGTACTGGGAAAGATTCAAAGATGGCTGCGCCAGCCGGGGTGTTCCTGAAGCCACGGCCGTGAAAGTATTCAAAAAATTCTCCGGCCAGTATATGTTCCCCGAGTCCCATGCCTACGCCTTCGGGATCACGGCTTACCAGATGGCCTGGCTCAAGCACTACTATCCGTTGGAGTTCTTCGTGGCCATCTTCAACCAACAGCCAATGGGTTTCTACAACCTGGAGACTCTGAAGGAGGATGCCAGACGGCACGGCGTGAATGTCCTGAACCCCAATATCAACGAGAGCCGGATTAAATGCGTGATCAAAGACGAGTCGCTGTTGTTGGGATTCCTCAATGTGAAGGGCGTCGGGCAGGCCGGGGCCTTGGCGGTGGTCGAGGCCCGGGAGCGGGGCGGGCCCTTCCACAGCCTGGCCGACGCGATGCAGCGTACCGGGCTGCAACAGGAGATGCTGGACAACCTGGCGGCCGCCGGGGCCTTCGACGCCTTCACCCCCGACCGCCGGGCGGCGGTGTGGGAGGTGGGGCTGCGCTACCGGCCGGTGGGCATCCAGCAGGTTCTTCCCCTGCCGGTGGAGCAGGACTCGGCGGACCTGCCGGCGCTGACCCCGTGGGAAAACATGATGGCGGAATACCGGGTTATGGGGCTTCATCCCAAGGGGCACTTCATGGCGCACCTCAGACCGCTGATGGACCCCGGCATACTGTCCAGCGACCAGTTGGCAGAGGTGAAAGACGGCAAGGAGGTGAGCGTTGCGGGGCTGGTGATACGCCGGCAGCACCCCAACTCCAACGCCGTTTTCATCACCCTGGAGGACGAGTTCGGGCACACTCCGCTGGTGGTGTGGCCGCAAGTCTTCAAGCGTTTTCGCTTGGCCATCAAGGAGCCGGTGTTGAAGGTAGAAGGTTTCGTGTCCCGTCGCGACGGCTCAATGAACGTAGTCGCCACCCGGATAGAAGGAATCAAGACGGTCTATGACCTTCCCAAGTCAAAGAACTGGGGATAGATAAGCGGGGTAGATAAGTGTCCCCTCAGTTTGGCGGGGTTATCAATCGGCAACGGAATAAGTCACTTGACTTCAGCGCCCTAAAACGACCATTGTGATGAGCCGCCATTCGACCGCGGTTGACGCGCCGGGAAGCACCTTCTAGACTCACCATCAGGCTATCCGAGAGGCTGGAGGGCCGGGGCGTTCAGAGTCCCCCCGCACCATGACCGACATCAAATACGAGAAACGGGGCCAGATTGCCTTCATCACCATCTGCCGCCCTCAGGTCATGAACGCACTGGGGCCCGAGCAGCAGGCGGAAATGGTGGCGGTCTGGGAGGATTTTCGGGACGACCCGGATGCCTGGGTCGCCATCGTTACCGGAGAGGGCGAACGGGCCTTCTGCGCTGGCGCCGACCTCAAGACCTACACCCCAGCTCTCGCTGAACGGGACATCTACGACCTCAGACAGGACGCCCACCGGCCCGGCTTCGGCGGGATCACCCGAGGCCTGGAGATCTGGAAGCCGATAATCGCCGCCGTCAACGGTTACGCCTTGGCCGGCGGACTGGAACTGGCCTTGGCCTGCGACATCCGAATAGCGTCGGAAAACGCCCGGTTCGGCTGCTCCGAGGTCAAGCGGGGCTTTCACCACTGTGACGGCGGCACTGTCAGACTCCCCTTGATAGTTGGGTTGGGCAACGCCCTCAAAATGCAGCTTACTGGCGACCAGATCGACGCCGGCGAAGCGCTGCGTATCGGTCTGGTCACAGATGTGGTGGCAGCGGCCGACCTGATGCCGACTGCCGAACGCTACGCTGAAACCATCATCGCCAACGGGCCCTTGGGCGTGCGATCAGCCAAGGAGTCGATGCTGCGCAGCCTTGGCCGTGCCTTGGAGGACGCCCTCCGTTACGAGAACATCCTGTTCTCCACCCTGACCCGCACCGAAGACTTCAAGGAAGGCCCCCGGGCCTTCAGTGAAAAGCGCCCGCCGGACTGGCAGGGCCGCTAAAATCGGGAATGAGGAATTAAGAATTAGGAATTTCCCAGGGGGGAACGCTTTGGCAGAGAATGACATGGACACCCGGATGCCGTTAGACTGGAATGCCCTCCAGGTTGGGGAAACGTTCGAGAAGTTCGACTACGTCCTCACCCAGGAGATGATCGACGGGTACCGGGAGGGGGTCATGGACCCGGAGGCCAGCTTCCCGACCATCTCCCACAAAGTCGATGTCCGTCAATATAACGCCAGATACACTGACAGCGGTTCGGTGAACGCCCGGTGCGCCTTCTACTGCTACAACCCACCGGTGGGCGGGAAGCGCCTGACCGTGACCGCCTGGATCGCCGACAAGTATCTGCGGAGGGGCAAGAACTACATCGTCACCGAGGCCGTTTCGGTGGACGAAGACGGCCGCTTGATCGATCGGGTGATCACCCACGAGCTCAAGCAGCCTTCGGAGGTAGGCAAGAAGTGGGGCGGGTAGAACGCAGCTACGAAACGGGCGCGCCGGTCACTCCCTTGGTGAAGCACATGACCCAGGGGGCCATCAACCTGTTCGAAGGGAGCTCAGGCGAGACTGGCCCCTCCCAGTTCACTGACGAAGAGGCGGCGCGGGAGACCCTGGGCACCTCGGGGACCGTCGCGTCGGGCAGAATGTCCCTCACCTTCGCCATCGAAATGCTGCGCCGGTATTTCGGCGCCGACGTTTTCAATCATACCGGTATGGTTGACCTCAGGTTCCTGCGGCCGGTGCGTCCCGGAGACACCATCACCTTCTCCGGCACAATCAGCGAAATGTCTCGGGAGGCCAACGGTCGCCGGGTGACCGTTGACATCAAGGCCGAGAACCAGAACAGCGACACGACCGGCGCCGGTAAAGGCAGCGCGGTTGTGCCCGTGGCCTACTTGCCTCCTGAAGCGTAACCGCAAAAGCGTAGCCGCAAACGAGTAACCGTAAAAAAGTAACCATAGAAGAGCAATAATAGAGTTGAGTAGCCATGAAATGACGACGATGAATGAAATCTCGTCGAATTTACGGGATTGGTGACAGGATACCCCCTGTTGGTGATATAATAGGCCTCGGTGCTAGTTAAGGTGTCCCGGTGCCGGTTGCCATCAGTTGCCTGCAGCCTCGGATAGCCTAGACTGAGCCTATTCAAAATAAGTCGGAGGTTACCCGATGGCCCTAGCAGACAAAAGTCTAACCTGCGTGGAGTGCGGAGCGCCCTTCACGTTTACCAGCGGAGAGCAGGAGTTCTTCGCCTCCCGTGGTTACACCAATGAGCCCAAGCGGTGCCCCGAGTGCCGCAGCGCCCGGAAGAACCAACAGCGCGGCGGCAGCGGCGGCGGCGGGTTCGGCGGCGGCGCCCCCAGAGAGATGCACCCCGTGGTCTGTGCCCAGTGCGGCATTGATACCATGGTGCCCTTCGTACCCCGGGGAGACCGCCCGGTGTACTGCAGCGATTGTTTCAGCACCATGAGGCGCTAGTACTCCCTCTCAGACTTGGTAGAAGAGCCGCCGCCTTGGCGGCTCTTCTTTTTAGCGCTGGTCTCGCACGCTACCTGTCCGCCCCATAAGGGAGCGCGTCGCATGGCAACTACCTTGGGAATAGTGGGTTGCGGGGCGATTGGCAAGGCTCTGCTCAAAGCCGCCGACGACGGAAACTTGGGCCCGGTAGCGATCGCAGGGGTCACGAGTCGTACCGAGGGTCCCGCACGGGAGTTCCTGTCAACTCTCCGAGACGCACCTCCATATTTGGAGCGTGACGACCTGATCGCCCGATCGGACCTTCTGGTCGAGACCGCCGGCAGTCATGTCGTGCCCAAACTGGCCGAATCGACCTTCGACGCCGGAAAAGGCCTCGTGGTCATCAGTGTCGGTGCGCTTCTCGACCACCCCGAGATCATCCAAAGGGCGAGGGATACTGGATGCCGCTTGGTTGCGCCGTCCGGAGCAATCGCCGGCTTGGACGGCATCAAGTCGGCTTCGGCGGGGCGCATTGACCGAGTGGCCATGGTGTCCCGCAAACCGCCCGAGGCCCTGGAGGGAGCGCCTTACCTGGTAGAACACGGGATTAGTCTGGCCGGGTTGGACCGGCAGCGCGAGATATTTTCGGGCTCGGCACGGGCCGCCTGTTGCGGATTCCCTTCCAATCTCAACGTGTCGGCCGCAGTGAGTTTGGCCGGCATCGGTCCCGACGAGACCACGGTAACCATGGTCGCGGCGCCGGGACTAAAGCGGAACTGCCACGACATAGAGGTCGAAGGAGAGTTCGGCTTCCTCTCGGTGCATATCGAAAACATCCCTTCCGAAAACCCCAAGACCGGACGACTGACCGCATTGTCGATAATCCGGTCGGTCAGAGACGCGGTAGACCCGGTACGGATTGGTACCTAGCTAGCCGCGCTAAGCTGGCAACCGAAAGTTCAGGCGTGGGGCGGGCGCCGCTCGTGCCACGGGGTGGCTTGCTCGTAGGCATAGGCCACGTTCAGCACCGTTTGGTCCGCGCCGGGCCTTCCGCCAATCTGTAGGCCAATCGGCAGCCCCCGGTCACTGAAGCCGCAGGGCAACGACACCGCCGGTGAGCTGGCCAGGTTGAAGGTCCGTGTTTGCAAGTATCTCATGGGGAGGCCGTCTTCCTTACTGGTCAGGATACGGTCCTCGAGTATAGGCTGCGCCGGCACGCCGGAGGTCGGCGTCACCAGGACGTCGTACCGCTCCAACGACTCCAGCACCTGCTCCCTTAACATGGTGCGCAGCTTCTGGGCCTTGTTGTACGCGTGGGCCGGCATGATGCTGCCGGTGAGCAAGCCGATACGATTATTGTGGCCGTAGTCCCGCAGCCGCTCCCTGACCCACTCGCGGTGGTTTGCGGCGGGTTCCGTTATCAACGGGACTTGGGTCAACAGCGGGCTGTGCTTGGTCAAAGGGATTGAAGTCTGCTCCACGGTTGCGCCCAACTCCCCCAACACGGCCATGGCTTGCAGGACTGCCGTCCTGGTCTCCTCTTCGACCCACTCGTCCTCCAGTTGCTCCGCGATGATGCCTATTCTCATGTCCCGCAGGTCCGCGTTCAGGCCCTTCTGGAAGTCGGGCACCGGCTGTTGCCGGGTGTACGGGTCAAGCGGGTCCGGCCCGGCGATTGCGGTGAGGGTAATCGCCGCGTCTTCCACGGTGCGGGAAATGGGACCCGCGGTGTCCATGGACCAGACCCCCGTCATTACCCCGTACCGGCTGACCAGCCCCCAGGTCGGCCGGTGGCCGACCAAGCCGCACCAAGTGGCGGGAAAGCGTATGGAGCCGCCGGTGTCCTCACCCAGCGAGGTGGCGCAGAGGTAGGCCGCAGTGGCGGCGCCCGAGCCGCCGCTGGAGCCGCCGGTCCGCATGTCCAGGTCCCATGGATTACGGGGCGGGCTGAAACGCTCGAAACCGCCGCCCATGGCGAATTCCGTCATGTTGGTCTTGCCCAGCAGGACCGCGCCCGCCCGTTTCAGGTTAGCGACCACCGTGGCGTCCTCGTCTGGAACGAAATCGGCCAGAATCCGCGTGCCGCCGGTGGTGCGGACGCCCCGGGTCCAGAATTGGTCCTTCACCGCCACCGGTATGCCGTGCATCGGGCCGAGGTACTCGCCCCTGCCAATGGCCTGTTCCGCTTCATGGGCGGCATGCAGTGCGTCACGGCGGGTAACGGTCAGGTAGGCGTTGAACTTGAAGTCCAGGCCGTCGATGCGGTCCAGATAGGCTTCGGCGGCTTCTACGGGTGAGACCTCTCTGGCCTCGATGAGACGGGAAAGCTCAATGACCGTTAGAAAGGGAATATCCCGCTTTTCCATGCTGCGGTCTCCTCCAGGTTGGGTTCGGGATTGCCCGGCGGTCAGGAAATCAAGCGGGCGTACTCGTCCAAGAGCGGCGTGACCGTATCAGCTTCTTCGGATGGCAGGCTGAAAATGACCCGGTCCACCCCGGCGTCCTCCATTGCTGCCACATTCTCGGGGTCGGGCCGGACGCCGAAGACGGAGATTGAAATGGTGTCGGGGTCCCGGCCGACGTCCTCGGCGCGGCGCTTCAAGGCTTGGATTTTCTCGGGAAGAGTGGGCCCTTCGGCGGCCCGGCCGCTGATGGGCAGCCAACCGTCGCAGTACTCCAACACCCGATCGAACGTGGTGGGGCCGTCGCCGCCCATGATTATTGGCGGGTGCGGTTTTTGCACTGGCTTGGGGTAGGCCCACATCCTGTCGAAGTTGACGTGCCGTCCGTGGAATTCGGGCTCTTCCTCGGTCCAGATGGCCTTCATGGCGAGGATGTTCTCCCGCAAGACGCGCCAGCGGCGGCGGAAATTGGTGCCGTGGTCCTCCATCTCCTCGGCGTTCCAGCCGCCCCCGATGCCAAAGATGAAGCGGCCGTTGGAAATCTGGTCCAGGCTGGCGACTTCCTTTGCCGTGGTAATGGGGTCGCGTTCGATCATCAGGCAGATGCCGGTGCCCAGCTTCAGGTTGGTGGTCGCCCCGGCCGCTGCGGTGAGGGCCACAAAGGGGTCGTAGGTGTGCCAGTACATCCGGGGCAGATCTGGCCCGCCGGGCCAGGGACTTGTGCGGCTGCTCGGTATATGGGTGTGCTCCGGCACCCACAGGGACTCAAATCCACGCTCCTCCAATGCCCGGCCCAGGTCGTCGGGGCGCATGGAATAGTCGGTGACGAACATCATTCCGCCGTATTGCATGTTTAACCTCACGCATCAGGGTTTCAGCGTGTAGTATAGCATCGCGCCCGAATCGATCATTCGAAGGGGAGCGAAGAGTCTCGTATGTGGTGAAACGACCCCTCGTTCCGCTCCAGGGCGACAGAGTTGATCCATAGACGGATTGCGTCTCCATTCGACCGACCATAAGATAGATAGCAATAAGGCCGTTTCTCCCAATCGGCCGCATGGGAAGGACTTGGTATGTCAGAGCCTCTCGACGACCGATCGCCGGACTCAGCCGAAACTGGATTGAGCTCTCTCTTTCGACGGATGTCCCAGGAATTCCGTGAGGGGGTCGTCAAACGGGCCCTTGATTGGCGGGAACAATCCTCCGGGGAAGCGCGGGCGGCGATTCGGAGCGCGGTCGACGATTGTGTCGAGGTGGCCGGATTCCGGTACGCCGGACTGGCGCCACCCTTCCGGCTGCGCGAGCCGGTGGCGGAGGTCATACAGCGGCAGGATAACCTGGCCGGGGCGGTGCTGAGGGTCTGGGTCGAGTCACAAGAACCGTTGCGATCGGCCGTCCACGCTCACTTGGTAGGCCACGGGATGACCGCGACGGGCTGTGACTATTCCGAGGGCACAATTGCCTTGGCTGTGAACGATGGCTCGCAGGAAGATGCCCGCGCTTCTTTTCTGGAAGGCAACACAGAGGCCAACGAGGACGAAGTGGCGCTCATGGTCTGTTGCGTCACCGGAGCAGTGATTGCAGAGGCAGACGAGTTCGAAGCGGACGAAGAAATCAGCCTGGAAACCCTGTTGGCGGATACGTTCAACCGGCTGGTCACGACCCCCTCTTATGGGCCGGAATGGGAACAGGCGATTCCAGACTTCATCAAGAGTGTCTCAAGTCTGATCGAAGCCAAAGAACAGGAGCGCAGCCGGGCCGCGACTCTCGATCAATTGCTTACCGACATCCGGGCCCAATTCCCGCAGCTGATTGCCTTCTTCCAGTGGCATCCCCGTGCCTGGGCCTCCGCAAACGTCCACCTCCACTTGGGGTTGGAGATAGCGCATGACGCGGCGGCGGACATTCAGGGACTGCTGGCCGAATACGCTCCGATTCACGATCGTGCGCCATTTGTCGCCGAGGAATTGGTCCGCTCGATGCGGCGGGCTGAGTTGCTGCCTCGCATTCTGGACGCCGGCAACGCCCTGAACGCCATGATGGATGTGGGAGACGAGTCCGACGAGGATGAAGAGCCTGAACCTTTCCTGCTCCCGGAGGACGGCGATGGAGTTACCGCTGAACGCCGGCCACAAGACGACATTTACGGACGGCCGGAGTCCCTGCCAGCGGAATATTCGCCTCTGGCAACGGGCGAACACCATGTCCCGGCAGGCGAGGAATTCAGCGAAGTGCCGCCCTGCGAGATAGAGGACTACCTCCTGTTGCGTCTGGAACGGCAGGACCTTGAACAGGAAAACGACGACTTGGAGCAGGAAGTCCGAATTCTCAAGGACCAGCTATTCGACAGCCGCAGCAAGGAGGAAGGTTTCAGGTTGGCGCTGGGCTCTCAGGACGAGCATGCCGGCGAAAACTCACCGGCGATAGAGGACGTGAGTGGCGCGGTTGGCCTTGCTATGGAGCGGTTCAGCCACCGGCTGCTGTTCCAGCTTAATTCCAATTCCAGCGTTGAGGGCAATCCGTTCAAATGGCCGGACAAAGTCTGGAATGCGCTTGAGTGGCTGGCCACCATCTATTACGAGGCCCGGACCGGGTCTTCCAAGAACGCCGATCTGGACGGGTCGTGCCGACAGGCCAGCGAAATGTGGTACAAGACCAGCCAGCACGACACGACCATGGCCACGTATCGCAACTCGTACACCACGAGGGTCAATGGCCGCATCATCTGGCTCGAAGAGCATATCGGGAAGGGCACCAGCTTCGATCCCCGTCGCACCATCCGCATCGCTTTCGATTGGGACCGCGACCTGCGAAAGGTTGTCATCGGCTACATAGGCCGGCACCAGAAAACATCCGCGACTTGAACGCCGGACCCGGCTAGAACACCACTACCGAACGCAAAACCTCTCCACGCTCCATCTTGTGGAAGGCTTCCTCGACGTCTCCTATGCCGATGGTCTCGGACACGAACCGGTCCAGGTCAAGGCGGCCCTGAAGATAGAGGTCTATGAACATGGGGAAGTCCCGGGAGGGGAGGCAGTCACCGTACCAAGAGGACTTCACGCTGCCGCCCCGGCCGAACACCTCCAAAAGCGGCAATTCTATTTTTATCTCCGGGTTCGGCACCCCGACCAAGACGACTGTCCCGGCGTGGTCCCGCGAGTAGAATGCCTGCTCGAAGGTCACCGGATTGCCCACGGCTTCAATGGCCACATTCACCCCGTAGCCGCCGGTGAGGGCACGGACGCCCTCGACCGGGTCTGCGGACCTGGCGTTTATGGTGTGAGTGGCGCCGAATTGCCGGGCCCACTCCAGCTTACGGTCGTCAATGTCTATGGCGATGATGGTGTGGGCGCCGGCCAGGCGGGAGCCGGCGATGGCCGCGTCTCCCACGCCGCCGCAGCCGAAAACGGCCACGGAATCGCCGCGTCCGACCGCGCCCGTATTGATCGCCGCGCCCAAGCCAGCCATGATGCCGCAGCCCACCAGCCCGGCGGCTTCCGGCCGGGCCTCGGGAGACACCTTGACGGCCTGTCCCGCGTCCACCAGGGT
Organism: Dehalococcoidia bacterium; assembly: GCA_965222595.1. Classification (GTDB taxonomy): domain Bacteria; phylum Chloroflexota; class Dehalococcoidia; order Lucifugimonadales; family UBA3495; genus VXOI01. The sequence goes on from CBDCUJ010000012.1 coordinate 104,344, forward strand.
CAACTCGGTGAATGCGCCGATGCCCAGGGCGGGCGATAGCGGGGTGCCGTCGCCCAGCGTCATAGGCTGGGACGCGTTGCGGCTGCCGAAGCAGTACCAGGGCCGCCCCCGCACGCAGGACCGGCAGGCGCCGCAGGGCGAACGCCAAGCGGTGATCACGAAGTCTCCGGGCGCGACATTGGCGACGCCGTCGCCGACGCTCTCGACGGTGCCGGCGGCCTCATGTCCCAGCAGGAAAGGGAAATCGTCGTTAATGCCGCCATCCCGGTAATGAAGGTCGGTGTGGCAGACCCCGCAGGCCTTTACACGCACCAACGCCTCTCCAGGGCCAGGGTCGGGCACCAGAATCCTTTCCACTCTGACGGGGGCGCCCTTGGAACCGGCTATTACTCCGTCTACCTGATGTGCCATCGCATGTCCTCTACTCGCGCGGTAACCGGCGCGCATCTCAAATCGTGTCGGCAGCCAAATCTCAATCCGGCCCGGGGGGCTCGTCTATTGGCCGATTCCCAAGGCGTTCTTGATCTCTATAGCGAATCCTATCAACTCTTCATCGGCCCCTGGCTCGCCCATCAAAGACAGCCCGACCGGCAGCCCATCCACCGTGGCGACGGGTATCGACAACTGGGGCCGTCCCGTCGTCCCGCCCATACAGGTTAGGCGCAAGATGTTGGCTTGGACGTCGCGGCGCCCCGAGAGTCTCTCCGCTCTAAGGGGAGCCGGCACCGGAGAGGTCGGCAGGCACACCATCCCGCCCCCGGCGAAAATCTCGTTTATCCGCTCCCGGGCGGCATCTCGCACTGCGGCGGCTTCTTCGACCTGCTTGTCGGTGATGGCTCCGGCCATGCTGTACCGCTCGCTCACCCAGTAGCTGAAACGGGGGTTGACCTCGTCGATCCAGTCACGCAGGGTGTGCCACGCCTCGCGTGACTGCAGGACGTTCTGTTGGGTCGCCCAAGCGTCGAAGCCGTTCGGGGCGAGGGTAACGCTCGTGGTGTCGGCTGCCAGTCCTCGAAGTCGTTCCGCCACAGGCCTGAGTACGGCAGCCACGGAATCGTCGGCCGCCGCGAAGGCGTCCTCGGCGATGGTCAGCTTCCTGGGCCTTCCGGCCGCGATGTCCGACCCAAACAACACCGACCCAACCCGGGCGAAGGTCTCGACGTCCCGTGCGAACCATCCGATCGTGTCGTAGCTGGGGGCCTGCTGCAGGATGCCGTCCAGGGGTATCCTGCCGTGGGTGGGCCGGAGACCGTAGAGCCCGCAGAAGCTGGCCGGTATCCTCACCGATCCCCCGGTGTCCGATCCCAAGGCAAAGTCCACCAATCCTCCGGCGACGGCGGCTGCCGACCCGCTGGATGAACCACCGGGCACCCGGCCCGGCGCGTTGGGATTGATTGGCGTTCCGTAGTGGGCGTTAACCCCCAGGATGCCGCGGGTGAGTTCGTCGGTGTGGGTCTTGCCCACCATGTTGGCTCCGGCGTCGACCAGCGTCTGAATGACCCACGCGGTGCGTTCCGCCGGAGCGTGGGTGGCCTTCCAATCGGGGTTGCCTCCGCCCGTGACGTGGCCGGCCACGTCAAAGATGTCCTTCGCAGCGAAGGTCATGGCCGATAGCGGGCCGCCGGGTATCCCTTCCAGAAACGCCTCAGTATCGGTGCAGAATGCGTCCAATGTATCGATGATGGCAGGGCGGGCTTGGGTCATACGATCTTGCTCCTCGAGTTACTCTGGCTCAGGATTAAGTGTCCGTGATTTTCCGGTCCTGGGTTACTCCTCGCCGTTTTCCGTAAGGGCGCCGATGCGGGCGATGATGGCCTCTACGGTTTCGGCTACTGAGGACAGCAGTCCGAACCGGTCCCGCAAATCGACCTGCACTCCGACGTAGCGGTATCTAACGGCATAGGCAGTCAGCCAAGACAGCCTTTCTCCGGCGGGGGTGGCGATTTCTTCGGGGTGTGTCCTGACTGTCGCCGCCAAGTCGCCCAAGTTATGGGTGTTCCGGTAGTCCGTGTCCAAGGCCGAAATCCAGCCCTTCAGCACGTTTTCCAACGCCTGTTGCGCGTGGAAGCCGATTGCCTCCGGGGCCGAATCAGCCTCGACCAAGACTTTCAACACGCGGACTTCCCGCCTGGCGTTGATAATGCGCTGTTGTATGTCGGGCCAGTTGGTGGGCTCCGGGTTGTCGTAGACCACTTTCTCTCCGCTGGGGTCGACGCCGTCCCGCACGGCTTGGCCGGCCACGTGATTCCTGGCTCGAAGGCCTTCGTTGAAGTCGTTTACGTTCAGGTGCACTACGTCTACGCCCATCGGGTGGCCGTAGACTTCTCCCGATTTATCGTGTGCGACCTTGCTGGCGCGCATGAATTCCTCATGGGTCAGGTGTTCGGTGCCCATGATGATCAGCAGGTCGACGTCAGAGTCGGTTGTAAAGTCTCCCCTGGCCCGGGAGCCGAACAGAATGACGGTATCAGGGTAGACGTCGTCGGCAACGGCGCGGGCAACGGCGCAGGCCCGAGGGTCTGGATGCAGCCGGGTTATGGCGCCGGTCATACCGTCCTCCGGTCAGTTACCCGCGTGATTTACGGCAGCAGGGTCCAAGAGACAGTTTATCGGCCGGGTTCCATGCCGTCTAGAACGATTAGAATGGAGTGGGGACTTGGCAAGCAAGTAATGGAACGGTGTTGCGTCCGCCGTACACGGAAGGGTGACAGGACCGTTTGCCACGGCCACCCGGCGCCGCTAGGATAGAGAAGGTCTCTTAACGTAAGGTCCCGCGCTTCATAATTTGGAGCGCGGGACCGATATTCGGAGGACGACGATGCCACTGCACCCGCAAGCACAGGCGGTAATAGAACAGGTTAACGCCCTCGGCCTGCCCCCGTCGCATACCGTAACCCCCGAGGAAGCCCGGGCCAACGCCCGCACCCGTCCCCGTGCCGTCGGCCCCGAGGTCGCCAAGGTGGAAAACCGGACCATCCCCGGTCCCGACAGCGACGTCCCCGTGCGAATCTACACTCCGGAAGGGTCGGGGCCGTTCCCTATACTGGCCTGGTTCCACGGCGGCGGCTGGGTGATTGGAGACCTGGAATCGGCCGATGCATCGGCCCGTCACCTCTGTGTTGGCGCCGAATGCGTGGTAGTCTCCGTGGACTACCGGCTGGCCCCTGAGACCAAGTTCCCCGGCCCGGCGGAAGACTGCTATGCCGCCACCGTCTGGGCCGCGAATAACGCGGCGTCCATAAACGGCGACGGAACCCGCATCGCCGTGGGGGGCGACAGCGCCGGCGGCAACCTGGCCGCCGGCATTTCCTTGATGGCCGCCGACCGCAACGGGCCGGACATCACTTTCCAACTGCTGGTCTACCCGGTTACCGACCGGAGCTTCGGGACTCCCTCCTACAATGACAATGCCGAGGGGTACATGCTGCTGCGCGACGGCATGGTCTGGTATTGGGACCAGTACCTGGCCAATGACGCCGACGCCTCCAATCCTTTTGCCGCCCCGATGCAGGCCCAGAGCCTGGCCGGCCAGCCCCCGGCGCTGGTGATTACCGCTGAATTCGACCCATTGCGGGATGAAGGAGAGTCCTACGCCTGCCGGCTCGAAGGAGCCGGCGTGGAGACCACCGCCAGCCGGTATGACGGTATGATTCACGGCTTCTTCGGGATGGTGGGCGTCGTCGATGCGGGCGGCGATGCCATGGCCGAGGCCAACGCCGCATTGCGCAACGTCTTCGCCCGTGCGGCGGCCCCCAGCGCGGCCGACGACTAATCGCTCTTATCGGCAGGCCCGTATCGCGGACGGTTCGGGCCTGCGGCGTCCTATCTGGGCCACCGCTAATAAGATGAACAGGAAGGAACTATGGCTGCGACCAAATCCGTGGAAGTAACCATCTGGCACGACTACACTTGACCCTTCTGCTACGTCGGCCTGGGCAGGCTCGACATATTGGCCCAAGAGTTCAGCCTTACCATTCATCGCCGCCCCTACCTGCTGGGGCCTGACCGGCCTCCTGAGGGCGAACCCCGCCGGATGTTCGACGGCGAGACCGAGACCGAGCTCAATCCGGCGATGCAAGAGCGGGCCCGGGGCGTCGGACTCACCATGCGTCGGCCCAGCTGGTCGCCCAATACTTTGATGGTCCACGAGGCTACCGCCTACGCCAAAGAGCAGGGATTGGACGGCCGCTTCCATCACGTGGCTGCGGGCGCATTCTGGGAGCGCGGGGCCGATTTGGGGGATGTCGCCGTCATCAAAGCACTCGCGGAAGAGAGCGGTCTCGACTGGGCGGCGCTGGGGCCCCGGCTGGAGTCCGGGTATTATCGGGCCCAGGTGGTGGACGAATACCAGGCTGCCAGGGCCCGGGACGTCACGGGGACTCCCACATACCTCATCGGGGGTGAGCAACGCTGGGGAGACCTGAGCGTGGACGACCTGAGGGCCATGGTCCAAGCGGCCGGGTAAGATGGCGACGCGGAATACCGCAGTAGTCGTTGTGGGCGCAGGCGTTTTCGGGTTGACCGGGGCGCTGGCTCTCCGGGAGCGGGGTTACCGCGTGACGGTCGTTGACCCCGGCCCGGTCCCCCATCCCTCGGCGGCGTCGAACGACGTCAGCCGCATGGTCCGTATGGATTACGGCACGGACTCGCTGTACAGCCGCTTGGGAGCCGAGGCGATTGACGGCTGGCACCAATGGAATGCCCGCTGGGGCCGGGACGTTTACCACGAAGACGGCTTCATGCTTCTGAGCAGCCAACCATTGGAGCGGGGCGGGTTCGAGCTACAATCTTTCGAAACCCTCAGCAGCCAAGGGTGGGCGCTGCAACGGTTGTCCGCCGAGTCGGTGGGTCAACGGTTCCCCGGATGGAATGCGGATTACTACGTCGACGGCTACCTGAACCCCCGGGGCGGCTGGGCCGAGGCCGCAACTGCTACATCGTTGCTGGCCAGGGACGCGGAGGCGGCCGGTATAGCCGTCAGGACCGGGTTTTCCGCAAACTCCCTGATTCAAGAGAACGGTGCGGTCCGGGGCGTGACCGCCGCCGACGGCTCCCAAGTCCGGGCCGACCGGGTCGTAGTCTCGGCCGGCGTGTGGACGCCGACGCTGCTGCCCGAACTCTCCGGTTTCATGCAACCCTCAGGACAGCCGATTCTCTATTTCAGACCGCCCAATCCCGAGCGGTTCCGGGGACCTCAATTCCCTCCCTGGGGCGCGGACATGCCCCGGTCCGGCTGGTATGGGTTCCCGGCCAACGAAGAAGGGGTGCTCAAGATAGCCAACCACGGGCCGGGACACTCGGTGCCTCCGGACGCTCCACGGGTCCTTCAAGAGGGTGACGAAGCCCGCTGCCGCGACTTCTTGGCCCGTTCTCTCCCGGAATTGGCCGACGCGCCCCTGTCCGGTTCCAAGATGTGCGTCTACTGCGATACTTGGGATGGGAACTTCCTCATCGGAAGGCATCCGGATATTGAAGGCCTGACAGTGTCCACCGGCGGAAGCGGGCACGCTTTCAAGTTCGCCCCCGTTTTGGGCCGACTGACTGCCGACGCGATGGAGGGAATAGCCAACCCCTACTCGGGCCGCTTCGCTTGGCGGCCCGTTGGCGAGCCCGCCGCAGAGGGCGCCAGGTACACCGGGGAATAGCTGCTTCAGGCAGGAACCGAGAGAGCCGCTGTCCGGCGGGTGGCTTCGTCAATGCCGCATTCCCTCAGTGAGGAATTGCGGGCGGCGCTGACGATGGCCATAGCCTCACAGCTTGCAGTGCCTGTATGGACCGCCAATGGACCTCCCATTCCTTTGCGACTTACGCATTCCAGGATCTCCCACATAAGATAACGGTGGATGGCGGTGGAGTTTGTGATTCACAGACGTAGCTGCATCCGACGCCCCTTGCCCGTTCAGCTTGAGCATAGTAGATTTGTATTAAATCGACAGATACCAAGAGGACTCAGCAAATGACTACTAACAAGCACGAAAAGGGACTGATAGTCATCCAGCTCTCCGGGGGGAACGACTACCTGAACACCGTGGTGCCCTATGGTGACGGGCGATACTACGACTTCCGCTCCACGGTCAACATTCCGCAAGACCGGGTTTTGCCCTTGGACGGCAAGGTGGGGTTCAACCCCAGCATGGGGCCGATGAAGGCCTTGTGGGACGAGGGGAAGGTGGCGGTTATCAACGGGATCGGCTACGAGAATCCCAACCGCTCCCACTTCCGCTCCATGGACATCTGGCACACGGCTGAGCCCGAGGCCATCGGGACCGAGGGCTGGCTGGGCCGTGCCATCCGCGATATCGACCCTCAAGGCGAGAACGTGCTGACTGGCATCAACTTCGGCCGCGGCCTGCCGCGGGCTCTCGGCTGCCCCGGCGTGTCGGTAGCCTCCGTCGGCGACCTGGCTACTTATGGACTGTTCCCCGACGTCCAGGACGAAGAACTGCGCATGTTCACCCTGGAGGCGTTCACCAAGATGTATGGCGCCGCCGCCGGCCGCGACCCGGTGATGGACATGCTTGCCAAGACCGGCCGCGACGCCTACGAGGGCGCGGACATCCTCCGGACCGCTCCCGCGCAGTACTCGTCGCCGGTGGAGTACCGCAGTGACTCCCTTTCGCAGAACGCGAGGAGCATCGCCCAAGTGTTCTTGGCCGGCCTGGGGACCCGTGTTTACTACACTCAGCACGGCAGTTTCGACACCCACTCCGGGGAACTGCCGACCCACGCCTCCCTTTGGGACGACGTGGCCGGGGCCGTGGGCAGCCTGATGGATGACCTGAAGGAGCACGGGCGCGAGGACGATGCAGCCGTTCTCGTGTTCTCCGAGTTTGGTCGCCGTATCAAAGACAACGGCACCGGCAGCGATCACGGCTCCGGCGGGGTCGCCTTTCTGATCGGCGGCGCGGTCAACGGCGGCATGTACGGCGAGTACCCGTCCTTGTCAGAAGCCGACCAGATTCAAGGAGACCTACGCCCCAACAACGACTTCCGCAGCACCTACTCCGCAATTCTGGAAAAATGGCTTGGCTTGGACCCCGACCCCATCGTGAACGGCAACTTCGAGCAGTTCGACCTGTTTCGCGCTTAAGCTGACGGTGACAAGCTCTGACTTGGACCAGCGGACATCGATATGGAGCGTACCGGAGTATTGGCGGAGGCTGTATTTTGCGATATTCTCGGCCCAAATCCTTTGTGTGCTGGGCTTGGCGGTCTGGTACGAGGCATTCTCAACAACAGAGAGCCCATGGCCGGAAACCATATTCGACATTGGGCGTGACGTAGGGTCAGGAGTAGTGGCAATCGCGGCGGAAAGCATCGCTCTGGTGGAGGTGGTCATGATATTCACTCTAATGCTGGAAAAGTACCGAAAGGAGCAGTACCGGCAGTACAAAGAAGGCGAGGCCCGAGGCGAGGCCCGAGGTGAGGCCCGAGGTGAGGCCAGGGAGCGAGACCGGTGGGAAGCGTGGAATCAGAGGCGTTTGGAGGCGGAAGCCAACACCCAGCCGTTCACGGAGCCGCCGCCTTCTCAACAATTCGAGCAAACGCCGGGCATTAGGACACGGTAGCGCCCAAGCCGGTTGGTGTGTGGACACCGCTACGCTACGCCGGACAGGACGTAGAAAGCCTGACAGCGAGGAAGGAAATGAGCAACAACGACACCGCCCTGATGGCCCACCTGTTGCGCCGCGCCGGTTTCGGCGCGAATCGCGACGAGTTGGAACGCTACCTGGAGCAGGGGTACGAGGCCACGGTAGAAGAACTGCTGGAACCCGCCGACGCTAACAATATGCCCGATGACCTGATCCGGCGATACCATGTCGAACAGTCGGAGCTGCGTGACCTGGCCGGGTCAGCGGCCTACTGGATGTATCGGATGATCAGCACCCGGTGCCCGCTGGAGGAAAAGGTCGCCCTGTTCTGGCACGGCCTGCTCGCTACCGGTTACGCCAAGCTCAACCAAGCCCGCTCCCAGCTCAACCAGGTCGAGATGTTCCGCCGCTCCGGGTTGGGGCGCTTCGACGAGCTTCTGCTGGAGATTTCCCGAGACCCGGCGATGCTGGTCTGGTTGGACAACAACGACAACCACGGCGACGCTATCAACGAGAATTACGGGCGGGAGTTGCTGGAGCTTTTCTCCATGGGCATCGGCAACTACACTGAGGACGACATCAAGGAATGTGCCCGCGCCTTCACCGGCTGGACCCTGGCCAACGCGGAGTACATGGCGGTCCGGGCCTACAAGGACTCCATCTGGCCCTACGGCCGCATCGCTTGGCACTTCGACTACCGCCAAGAAGACCATGACGACGGCGAGAAGACCTTCTTGGGCGAGACCGGCAACTTCAACGGTGAAGACATCATCGACATCATCGCCAAGCAGGACGCCACTGCCGAGTTCATCTGCACAAGGCTGTTCCAGTTCTTCGCCGCCGATGAGATCACCGAACAGGGACGCCGGGCCGTCGACGCGATGACGGAAACGTACTTCGAGTCGGGCTACCAGGTCCGGGACGTGCTCCGGACTATGTTCAACTCCGAATACTTCAAGTCCCCGGAGGCCCGGTTCGCCAGAGTGAAGGGCCCGGTGGAGATGGTTGTCGGCGCGATCCGGATGGCCGGGAGCTACCAGACGCCGACCCTGGGCATCGAGAAAGTCTCCAACAACATGCTTTATATGGGCCAGGGACTGCTGCAACCGCCCACGGTGGAAGGCTGGCACGAAGGCGCCGAGTGGATCGACAGCGGCAGTCTGGTCGAGCGAGTGAATTTCGCCGGGAAGGAACTGGCCGACGTCAGCAGGCCTGGCGTGCGCTCCATCATCAACCGTCTGTCAGCCAACAACGACGGCGTGCTCACTCCGGCCGAATTCGCCGACGGCTGCGTGGACCTGCTGGGTCCAATTGAAGTCAGCGACGAGACCCGTTCCGTTCTGGTGAATTACGCGTCGCGCCATGGCGACTTGGACCTGCGCGACCGAGAACCCGGCGACCAGGCCGAGCAACGTGTGGGCCAAATGCTGCGCCTGATAGCCGCCACCAAAGAGTACCAGCTGGCCTAAAAGGTGAAGGACATTAAAGCAGAGGGCGCCTAATAAACTCCCTCTCCGCCTTGGCGGGGGGCACAGGTAAAACCGCCTCTCCGCCTTGGGCGAGGGCACAGATAGATCCCCTCTCCCAGAGGGAGAGGGCTAGGGTGAGGGCATTGACCACTCAAACACCTGCCTCCAGTATCGTACTGGAGTACGTTAAGACCATCGGCATCGTCAGCAACGGCCTGAACGGGCGGGGGTTCGCCAATCCCTACGACCTTGCGATCGCCAAGGACGGGCGGATCTTCGTGCTGAACCGGGCGGACCCCGCCCGCGCCGCCGGTATCCGGGTTGGCATCTGCAACCTGGACGAAGACTACTTGGGCGAGTTCGGCAATGGCGGCGGCTCGGGTGACGGGCAATTTGTCTGGCCGGTGGCCGTTGCCTTCGATAGCCAAGAGCGCTTTTATATTACCGACGAGCACAACCAGCGGGTCAGCGTGTTTGACTCCTCAGGCAATTACTTGGACAAGTGGGGCGCTCCGGGGCAAGGCGACGGCGAGTTCAACGGCCCGGCAGGCATAGCCGTCGGACCAGATGATTCCGTTTATGTGGTGGACCAGCACAACTCACGGATGCAGAAGTTCGGTGCTGATGGGAGTTTTATCCGCAAGTGGGGCTCCTTCGGCAGCGGAGAAGGGCAGTTCAATTTACCTTGGGGAGCTGCCACCGACGGCGAAGGGAACGTTTACGTCGCCGATTGGCGCAACGACCGCGTCCAGAAGTTCACCCCGGACGGCGAGTTCCTGGCTGCCTTCGGTTCTTCGGGCAACGGTGAAGGCCAGGTTCAAAGGCCCACGCAGGTGGCGGTGGACGGCGAAGGCTACATCTACGTCGCCGACTGGGGCAATGAGCGGGTGCAGGTCTTGGACTCCGAGGGTTGCTTCCAGGTGCTGCTGCGGGGAGAGGCTACCGTTTCCAAATGGGCCCAAGAATATTTCGACTCCAATCCGGAAGAAAAGGTGGAGCGGGACCGCTCCAACCTGCTGCCCACCTTGCCGACCCACCTGAACACGCCATATCATGTGTCTTCCCAGACAGAGCCCTATTTCTGGGGGCCGGTTGCGGTGGCTTTGGACCTGGAGGGACGCCTTTATGTCTTGGAGACGAACCGGCACCGGTTCCAAGTTTACCGGAAACGGTAGCGGTTAAACTAAGGGGCAAGCCTGGCTTGCCCCTACATCGGACCGTTTTCCCGTAAGGGCAGGCCTAGCGCCTGCCCTTAACATTTTCGAAGGCCTCTACGCGGTTGCCGAAAGCCCAGCCGCCTGAATCCCGGCGAGGGCCGCGTCTTCATCTTCTTGGGCGGTCCCGCCGCTGCCGCCGACCGCGCCGATTAGCTCACCGCCCCTGAACACGGGCAGCGCGCCTTGGCCGGGGATCATGTGGCCGCCCTCCATCGCCATCAGGCCGCGAAACACCGGAGCCAACGCGTTTTCAGTGAGCTCGCCGCTGGCCCTGCCGAAACACGAAGCCGCGACCGCCTTGGCCCGGGATATGGGCGGTGTCCGCCACGACGCGCCGTCGGTCCGCATCATTGTAATCAGGTCGCCCCTAGGGTCCACCACCGAAATACTCATCTTGACGCCCATCGCTACGACCTTGGCCTTTGCGCCCGCCAGGATGGTTTCCGCTTCCGCAAGGGTCAGACTAGGCATTCGATTTCCTCCAACTCAATTGTCAGCCAATTCTCTGTTGCCAGCCGTATTGTAGGTTACAAACGGGCCGGTGGATAGGCGAGGGACGGTTCGCCGTCGAAAGGGCTGCTAGCGAAACAGCAGGACGGGGCCCACGGCGCCTGTCCGCTCGGCTTGTCCCGGTACTATGTCTGGAATTACGTCTACAAGGGTGTCGGCGTTGTAGGCCGACACCGCCTCCAGAGTCAGGGGCACCGGCCCATCGTCCTCTTGGAGCCACCTGAAGGTCAGTTCCGTCAACGGGCCGTTACCGTCAATTCCCTCCGCAGCCACGATTCCCGCCCAAATCCGGCCCGGAGTCGAGGAACTCAAGTCCACGAGCGCGTCCGACGCCAAGGAGCCTGCTTGGACGCCGGTCAATTCCAAGAGGGCCGGGTCGTATACCAGGACAAACTCCAGTGCGCCGATGTTATCCGCCGCTACCGCGATAACCTGCATGGTCAACATCGGTGGCGGTTCCGGTATTGCCGTGGCCGCTGGCCTCGCTATCGCCGGAATGGGCGTTGGCTGAGGGGCAACGGCGCTTGCCGTGGGCGGCGGTGGCGCGGTCGGCGCCGAAGCGGCCGGCGCCGACCGCGTGGCACGGGGTGTTGGCGCCGGAGTGCCCGCCGAAGCGGGTGTCGGACTGAGCGTTGGTTTTGGTGCGATTACCCGGGAACCAGAGTCGTCCGATCCGCCCCCGATAACGCCTACGCCAAACAGAATTCCCACGACGGCGCCGATCCCGATCAACGCTCCGAGGATCCATTTCCAACCCGAGGACACGGCTATGAAATACAAGTCCATAAACCGGCGCATCGATAACCTCTATGCCTTGAGTTTTATTGCTCTAAGCCGGACGGGCCGATTCCAGGATCAAGCGGGCGTCCAACTCTGTGACTTGGCCGTCGCCGTTCATATCGAGGGTCATGTGTTGCAGCTCGGGGGCCTTTGACGCTTCCTTGAGGGCAATGAAGGCGTCCAGGATGGTGAGCCGCCCATCCCCGTCGCCGTCGCCAATGATCGAAAATCCGACGGTGAGGTCAGCCGTCGCCGTCTTAACTTGCAACGGGTCTGGCGAAGAGTGACTGGCCAGCACATCGTTGAACGTGAGAGGGCTCACACTCTGTTCGTCGCCAATAACCTCGAACTCGACCACAGCCGCGGAGCCGGCGACCGCCCTGGCCCCGGCCAGGGCGAAGCCGAACCGGATGACCCCTGGCGCCTCGGCGTTATAGCTGAACCTGTCGGCTGACACTTTTGGACCGTTGTAAATATTGGCCACTCGCAAGGTATTGGGAGCGTAATTCAATGAGAAACTCAGGCTGGTCAGGTATTGGGCGTTGTGCAACATTATCGGCAAGTGGACGGTGCGCCCTTGGGCGATGGTCCGGGAATCCAAAGTCAATGCCGTATCGCCCGGAAGAATCATCGGCTCTGCCGCCGGTTCCTCGGTCGGTTGCTCTACCTGGCTCTGGGCGCTGCGGGTCACCGTTAGCTGGTATGTTCCCAACGCTTCTTCGGTCCTGCCCGCCGCGGATATCAGGAACAGGTAGCCGCCCGTCTGCGGAGCGGTCCATTCAACCCAATTTTCGGCCTCAAAGTTGGAGATAGAGAAGCCCACCTGGGGGTTTTCCACAATAATCCCCACCGTTTCGGTCGTGCCGGCTGCAACGCTAACGGTGTAGGTGAAGCCCCTTTCCGCCGCGAAGTAGAAGTAGTCGCGGTCGTCCAATGGGCTGATGGCTCCGGTGAACGTGTTCCCCAATCCAATACGGGTGGCCGTGGAAATCTCGTCGCTGTGCCGGTCGCGCAGCGACCGGTCATGATCGACCCTCACCGAATAAGTGCCGGTCGGGTCTTCGATCCTCGGCGAAGCGGACAGCTCGACATAATAAGTATCTTCGTCAGGCGAGACCCAGCGGACGGGGTCCGAAGCCCCAAAGTTCCTGGCCAACGGTTCATTGCCGGGATTCAGGCTCTTGACGGCCATGTCTACCGCCCCGGCGGTGCCGTGCGTCAATTGCACGGTGTACACCGTGCCGCGTTCAGCCTGGAAGGAGAGATAGTCGAGGTCTGATGCAGGGCTGATGGCGCCTTGATACACGGTGCCGAAGCTGATCGGACTGGCCCGGTTGGCGGAGTCGTCATACCGGTCTTTCATTGTGGTGTCGGCCTCTACCTTCAAGGCATATGAGCCGATGACGTCGGGCACTTGTGTGGAGGCCGACACCACCACCAGGAATTCACCGTCGCCGTTGGATAACCACTCCAGTGTCGTCCCCACGCTGAAATTGGACACCTGGCGGGCGCCGTAACGGTCCTGTATCTCGATGTTGAGTCCTTCCGAGGAGCCCAGATCGGCGCTGACGGTATACCTGACGCCCCGTTGGGCCGGGAGGGAGAAGTAATCGGTGTCGTTAGCCGGACTGATGGCGCCTTGGTGAGCGCTGCCCAGATTGACCGCTGTCGCCCCGCGCCTTTCCTCCGAGTGGAGGTCTTGCAACGAGGTGTCCGCAGTTAGCTTGAGAGAGTAGAAACCAAGAGAGTTTCGTACGCGTTTCGTGCCGCTGACCCGTACGTGATAGCGCTTGTCAGCAGGAGAAATCCAACTCAGTGAATTGCCGATGCCGTCGGTGGTTATTTCGATGTCATCGGTGGACTCAGCGAACGCGATGGACACTCCTCCCGAGGTGCCCAATTCGACTTCCGCGATATAACGCACGCCTCGGACCCCGTCGAAGGAGAAAAAGTCCACGTCGTCTCCGCCGGTTTGATCGGTCACTATGGGAAGGTTAGCCCAAGGGCTAATGGAGCCCCGATAGACGTTGTCGACCAGGATGGGTGTGCCGCCAGGGCTAAAATCGCTATGGATGTCCTGGTAAGCCAGGTCCTCGGACATCCGGATCGTGTATTCGCCCAGCAAGAATTGGCCGTTGGCCGGATCGACGACCCCTCGGACTTCAACAAAGTAGGTGTCGGCGGTCCTGGCGACCCACTCGATAGTCGTTTTGGTACCGGAATAAGTGACGACTTGGCCGCGCGACTCATGGGCCGGCAGCTGCTCGGGGTCGACGATCATCACGTGGACTCTCTCGGCTTTGACGGCGTCGACTACGAACGTATAGCTGGCCCCCTTCTTGGCGCCAAAGGAAAAATAGTCCTTGTCCAAGTAATTGGATAGGTCGATGACGCCGTTTCTGGTGTAGGGTCCAACCCGGAGGCTGGTGGCCTCGGACCGGACGTCACCGTGGTCGTCGGCGGCGGCAATGGGGGTCTGCCCAGCGATGAGAAAGCCGGCGAACGCGAGAAGCGTCGCCAACAACGCCAGGGTAGGCAACAGCCGCGATCCTGTCATACTTTCCCTTCTCCACCGCACTGCCCTGCGGATGTGCCCGGTCGCCATAGGCGGGCAACGCTGATATGCCGCCCGTGCGAATAGCCTGCTCTGCGACGGACGGTACAATAAACTTGATCAACTATTTATGATTATTCTAAGGATATTTTGAAATTGACGTCAATCGATTATAGTCGCTAAAATACACGGTTCTGTGAAAAACGAGGCCGGCATGTCTCCGGGCGACTAGGGGAAATAAAGGCCGGTGTCGGGGTAGAAGGCGAACCAGCCGAACCAGAACGAGTCCTTGCCAGGCAGGCGAAGAAGGCGTTGGCCGTCGTTTTGGGAGTTGACCAGCGCGGCTTCCGACACGGTCCATTCAGCTCCCGATTCGTCCAAGACGAGGGGCGGCCCGCCGTCCGCACGGGGCGCGGCGGCGCGAAACACATTGCCGCCGCGGAGATAAGCCCGAGGCCCGGCGCCCGGCCCCGCAGTAACGATCACCACGCTATCGGCACCTACCGTGTCGTTCAGCACCGGAGACTGTTCGAGGAGGTACCGCGGAAAGGCCTTGGCGGCCCCATTCAAGACCAGGCCGAACACCTGCTCTTTGACCGCCAGGCGTTGGTCCCGCAACGCGACGGGGAACATCGTGTCCTTGGCATTGCGGTAGGAGTAGTAGGTGGAACTGGCGTCGCTTTCCGCCCGGTAGGCGCGAGGGGGGTAGACGCCGGTGAAAATATTCAGCACGGTCGTGCCGGGGTGTGTGGCAACCCAATCTCCCCATGTGGTCAGAACGACGGGCAGCACTTCCAAACGTATCCCGCTCCCCGCCAGATGCCCCACGACCGGCTCGCCCCGGAACTGGTGCCACAGAGTCTGGGTCTTGCGGTCGTACATCAGTTTGTTGCTGCGGTACAGCATCCCTGATGTGCCAAACTCCGTGGCCTCGCCGTCGATTTCACTGGAATACACGATTCCAGAACCGCAGAGGGTTCAATAGGCCAAGGCGAAGGGGACGCCTCCGACGACGTCGTTGGCCATCTCATGGGGGTTGAGTATCCGCAGCGGATAGGCGCGGTGCTCGCCGTTGATGGAGACGCCGAACACCCGGTCGTCCCAATTGAGGTAGTCCGCCTCATCGGCGGGCACCACCGGAGGGTTGGTCAGGTCGGGAATGCCGTCTTTGCGCACACCTCCCCAGACGATCTCTTCGATTCGTATCTCTGATTTGACGTCCTCGTAAAAAAAGGCGCCCATAGCCGGGTCGATGAAGCCGAAGAACTGTCCTTTCCAGGCCGCGAAACCGTCCGGGGGTCTCACTTCGGGATGCTGGCCCAGCCATTCCACCCACCAATTCCAATCACGTTGCTCCGGAGGGAGGACCATCGCCTGGTCGATTGGCACGTTGTCCTTGATCCTGGTGATAAATGACGCGAGCGAATCTATGCCTTCATCGCCGGCCCGAAAGCGCAGAAACTCCATCAAGACGGGGATGTAGGCCTGGTTGCCGGACTCGGCCATCTTTCGGGCGATCGACGTCAAGGGACCGTGCAGGGTTGCGAACATCAACTCCCTGGGGGCATCGGGGAGGTCGCCCGGTTCGTCGGTCTCGTTCACGGCTTCCTCCGGGGCGGCTTCCGGCTCCCCAGTGGCCGAGGGTGGCGGAAGCGGCGGAGTGGCCGAAGGGGCCGAAGGGGCCGATGGCGGCGGAGTGGTGGAGACGGACTCTGGCGGCCGGGCGGTGGGACCAGACGTCGTGGCGAGAGTCCGCGGAACGGCAGCGGTATCAGGCGTCGTGGCGGCGGTTTGCGGCGCGGCGGTTGGGCCGGCAGTAGGAGGCGACTCCTCTCCAGGACGCGCGCTATCGGGTTCGCAAGCCACCGTCAATAGCAACGCGAAGGCCAAGAGGCACAATATCCCGGAGGCCGGGAACTTCCGTCGGGGTGCGTATCGCAATGGGTTTGGTCTCCTGTAGAAGGAGGGGATTCGGAGGGACGCAGGCGAACCGGTTTGGCTGAAAGCCTGCGGCCGGGACGTTCGCAATATATTACGAATGGTGGGCGGTTTCGGATCGCTCGACCACTGCCCGGGACCGAGGTCGGTCCGAGTACCGGGGCCGCTTACTCGGACTCGCGGAAGAGTTCGCGTCCGATGAGCATACGGCGTATCTCGTTGGTGCCAGCCCCGATTTCATACAACTTGGCGTCTCGCAGCAGCCTACTCACCGGGAACTCGTTGATATACCCGTTGCCTCCCAGGGTTTGTATGGCCTGCAGTGCCACTTGGGTGGCCCGCTCCGCCGAGAACAGCAGGCAGCCGGCGGCGTCTTTCCGGCTGGTCTGCCCCCAGTCGGCGGAGCGGCCAACAGCGTAGACGTAGGCTTGGGAGGCGGAAAGGGCGGTGTACATGTCGGCCAATTTTGCCTGAATCAACTGGAACTCGCCGATGGGTTGGCCGAACTGCTCCCGCTGGTGGACGTAGGGCAGCACCGCGTCCAGGCAAGACTGCATGATCCCCAAGGGACCTCCGGAAAGCACCAAGCGCTCGTAGTCCAAGCCGCTCATCAACACCCGCACCCCTCGGCCGACCTCTCCCAGCACGTTCTCTGCCGGTACCTCACAGTCTTGAAAGACCAACTCGCTGGTGTTGGAGCCGCGCATCCCCAGCTTGTCCAGCTTCTGGGCTGCCTGAAATCCCGGGAACCCGTTTTCAATGATGAAGGCGGTGATACCGCGGGAACCGGCTTCGAGATCGGTCTTGGCGTAGACCACCAGGGTATCGGCGTCGGGCCCGTTGGTGATCCACATCTTGCTGCCGTTGAGTATGTAACGGTCCTCTTTCTTGTCCGCCCGCAAGCGCATGCTCACCACGTCCGACCCGGCTTCGGGCTCGCTCATGGCCAGGGCGCCCACGTGGGCCCCGCTCATCAGTGGGGGTAGATAGCGCCGCTTCTGCTCGTCGGTCCCGTTCCGGAATATCTGGTTGACGCACAGGTTGGAATGGGCGCCGTAGCTAAGCCCGACGCTGGCGGAGCCTCGGGACACCTCCTCCATGACGACGGTGTGGGCCAGGTAGCCGAAGCCGGGACCGCCGTATTCCTCGGAGACGGTCATACCCAAGAGTCCCAGCTCCCCCAGCCGGGGCCAGAGGTCTCGCGGGAACTCGTTGGTCTGGTCTATGTCTTCGGCCCGTGGGGCGATTTCGCGGGCCGTGAAGTGCCGGACGGTAGCCCGGAGGATGTCGATGGTTTCGCCCAACTGGTGGTCCAGGCTGGCGTAACCCGGATGTCTGGCGGTCATGGGTCCTCCCGTTTCCGGCCGAGCGGCCGCTTAATGGAGGCGCCGGTCTATTATCCGGCGGGCTTTGAACTGGGTGCGCTCGAACTCCCCCTCCGGATGGAGTTCCACAGCCACTCCGACCCCGATGGCCCGCCGCAGCGCCGCAGAGAATTCTTCGCGGACCGGTTCCAGGCTGTGGGGGTCGAACTCTCGGCCAGCGAACTCGCTGGCCAAGACTTCGGTCTGGACGGTCAGCCGGTCCAGTTGGCCTGGTTCCCGCTCCAGCAACAAGCGGAACTCACCGCCGAAGGAAGGCTGGTTGCGAAGAACGTCTTCGATCCGGGAAGGGAACACGTTCTGGCCGCGAACGATTATCATGTCGTCCACCCGGCCGTAGATGCCCTGCGTCAGCGTTGGGTAGGTGCGGCCGCAGGGGCAATCGACCATGTCCCAGCGGGCAATATCTCCCGACCAATATCGTATCATCGGCTGGGACGTCCGCTCGGTGTGGGAGTAGACCGGGACGCCCTCTTCGCCGAAGGCCAAGGGCCGCCGCGTAACCGGGTCGACCAACTCCGTGTAAACGATGTCCTGCCACAGGTGCATCCCGCCGTCCAAATGGCGGCACCCCGAGTTGCTCATCCAAGGAGTCATCTCGGCCATAGTGCCTTGGTCCACCACGTAGCATCCGAAGGTCTCTTCGATCAGCTTTCTGGTAGCGGGCACGCTGGCGCCGGGCTCTCCCGAGAAGAACATGAACCGGAAATTGAAGTCCTCTTTGGGGTCAAGTCCCATTTGCCGGGCGGTCTCGGCCAAGTAAAGGGCATAGGATGGCGTACCGTAAAGGGCGGAGGGGCGGACCATAGCCGCCCATTCGGCGGCCCGCTCGGTCTGGCCGGGCGCGCCTCCGCCGAAGGGAAAGGATGTGGCGCCCAACCGCTCCGTGCCGACCAGAGCCCCCCAACTGCCCACATAGAGGCTGAACACCGCCGCCACCATGACCATGTCGCCGGGGCGAAGGCCGGCCCCCCAGAGAATGCGGGCATGGGCTTCGCCAATGCGGTCCCAGTCGTCTTTGCTGATGCCGAATACGGTGGGGTGGCCAGTGGTGCCGGAGGTGCCGTGCACCCGGAATACATCCTCCGGCGGCACGCACAGGAAGCGGCCGTAGGGAGGAAACTCTTCCTGTTCCCGCCGGATCTCCTCCTTGGTGAGCACCGGAAGTTGAGAGAACTCCTCGAGGCCGGCCAGGTTGGCCGGGTCCACCGGCGCGCCGGCGTAGAAATTCCGATAAAAGCCGGATTGGGTTAAGGCGTAGCGGACCTGTTCGCGGAGCTTCTGGAAGACCAGTCTGTTCCGCTGCTCCGGGTCCATAGTCTCCAGGTCTGGAGACCAATGCTCTTGGGCGGCGCTGGGCCGGTAGGTCGTCGAGTATCTGGGAGGCCAGTCCATTGCTTTATTCCGGGATGCTAGATGGGATGCCGGAGCGCGCGGCTAGCTTGGCGGGGCCGAGGGGCCCCTCGTGACGTTTTGGGTGATGAACGCGGTCATTTCCGACGTGAAGCTACCCACCGGAAAAACCCGGTTGACTCCCAGTTGCTGAAGAGGTTTCACGTCGTCTTCGGGAATCGTCCCTCCCACCAGCAACAATACGTCGTCCAACAGCCCGCGGTCCTCCAAGGCCTTGGCGAGCCGCGGCACCAAGCGCATATGCGCGCCGGAAAGTATGCTGATGCCGACGACGTCCACGTCCTCCTGCAGGGCCGTTTGGGCCACCTGGTCGGGGGTTACGCGCATGCCCATGTACACAACCTCCATCCCAGCATCGCGCATCGCCCTCGCAATGACTTTAACGCCCCGGTCGTGGCCGTCCAGTCCCAACTTGGCCAGCAGGACCTTGGGCGGCGTGCGGGTATCGCGGTTCATCGAAACACCAAGCCTAAAAAGGCCGGGCGCGAATTGGCGGCATCGGTATAAGCCGCTCGTTCACAGAGTCGGCGGATAATCGAAACAACTGCAGCGTTGTGGCTCCCAGCAGTGGGCTAACGCCAGCCGGTCCAAATACGACGAGGGTGATCATTTCCGACCCGTTTAACCGCAACCGGGCTTCCCCCATTTCATATTTTACGAAGCTATCGTCGCCCAACTGGAACTGTTGCCGTTCCGTGGGCCGGATGCCCAACAGGCCGAGCAAGTCCTCGCCGAGAACGGTATAGGAGGAACCGGTATCGACAAGCGCCTCAACCCCGACGAACTCTCCGCCGTTCAGATTCTTTATCTCAAATGGAACATTGAATGTTCCCAAGAAACCTCTCAATTCTGGGCCTGTTTTGCCCGTTTAACGCTCAAGCCTTTCTGAATTCCCAGTCCCCGGCCTCAGTCTCCACCAGTGTTCTTCCGTGGGCTCTGGCGTTGACCTTCACGCCCCGGTCGTGCCCGTCCAACCCCAGCATGGCCACCAGGACGTTGGCGGGTGTGCCGGTTCCCCTGACGGCATAACGCTTAACTCCCGGCAGTAATAATCCAGTCTCCCGAGGGGGCCTCACGGAGTATGAGGCCACGCTTTGGAACCAGGTTCCGTAGGGAATCCAGCGGAGGAGCCTTATGAAAAATTAAGCGCAAGCTATCGTTGCCCGTTTCCTCAATAAGGCCGCTCAGAATCAAAAGAGATTCATCAAAAAAAGACACACCAATGCGTTGGATCCCGGAGGTGTTTAAGGTGATCTCACCGTTGCCTACCGCCTTGCGCATAGCTGGCTCAAGAACCCGCGCTGCCGGGCGGGTTCCCAGCATTTTCAACCCTGTTTGCTCAAACAAATCGATCGTACACATGACGATACTCAACTGCCGGGGATTGGCAATGTTGCCAGCACGAACGTTCCGTCAAACGACGGGAGGTTCAATTCCTTAAGATTTGCTAGAGTGGGTTCTTGACCGCCCTCGACGACCAAGAATCCGGAGCCGGAGATTATCACCAACTCGCCTAGATACGCTCGAACCGTTTCCATGACATGACACAAGCCGGCCCCGCGTGGTTCCAGAGTCCCGGTGACGTCCATCTCTGTTGCACGGAGAATGGCTTGTTCGTCGGTCGAAATGTGCGCGTATTTTGGATTCCCTTGCAATGATACGGGAATCCCGATTCCGGCATCGGCGACACCTATAACATAAACTATTTCCCTTGCAGAGGTGTAGCACTCCAACGTTGCACAGCATCCCCAAGACGATAGGGAGTGCTGAGCTGCGTTCAAGGCTAACTCTTCAAAGATACCATCCACTTCAGGCCAGACGTTTGAGGGGCCTTCGCCACGTCCGATTAGGTTATCCGCGACCCTTTCCCAAATATGGTTGGCTTCATTCTCGGACGAGAATTCAGTTACGGCAAGCAGAACGACATCAGGAACGAACTGGACATTATCCTTACCCGAAATCAACTGGGTGAGTAGCTCAATGTCTATAACTGGGGACACTAGTGGTTCGCTCAGTCGTCTCAGGCAGGCTGCTACAATGCTCAGCCGATCCGGTAGTTGCCTATTCAATACCCAATTGTCCCCTTGTCCATCTTATCGTTTGTTGAAGACACAAGCACACTTAGAACACGCCGGGGTCTACGTACTCCCCGTAGACGTCACGCATGGTGTCCAGTATCTCGCCCTCGGTGGCCAACGCGCCTACCGCCTCCAAGATGGATGGCATCAGGTTTTGGCCCTCCGCGGCCCCTTGCTTGAGGGCCCTGAGAGCGGACTTCACGTCGGCCGGACTGCGTTGACCGCGGGTCTCGGCCAGCCGCGCTTTCTGCCACTCCTCCTCTTCCGGGTCGAACTGGAACAGCTCCAGCTTCTGGCGGGCGTTGGACTGGTATTGGTTCAGACCGACGATGACGTGGTCGTTGCTTTCTATCCGCCGCTGGTACTCGTAGGCCGAACGGGCGATTTCCCGCTCTATGTAACCGGTTGATATGGCTTGGAGCATCCCATGGCGCATGGACCCGCCGCCTAGCTCGTCGATCCTGCCGATGTACTCCAGGGCGGCCTCTTCGATGCGGCTGGTCATGTCCTCGACGAAAATGGAGCCGCCCAAAGGGTCAACGGTGTTGGCCACACCGGATTCGTGGGCCAGTATGAGTTGGGTGGCCAGGGACATTCGCATCGCCTCTTCCGACGGGATGTCATAGGCCTCGTCGTAGCCGCTCACGTGCAACGACTGGGTGCCACCCAAGACCGCGGCCAAGGCTTGGAGCGCTCCGCGAACGATATTATTCTGAGGGTCCTGGCGCATCAGGGTGGAGCCGAGGGTCTGGGTATGGAACCTCATACGCATGGACTCCGGCTTTTGGGCCCGGTACCGCTCCTTCATCACCTTGGCCCACATGCGCCGGGCGGCCCGGAATTTGGCTATCTCCTCGAACACGTCGTTGTGGACGCCGAAGAAAAAGGACAACCGGGGGGCGAAGCTGTCCACCGGCAACCCTCGCTCCAGGGCGGATTCTACGTAGGCCATTCCTTGAGCGATGGTGAAGGCCAGCTCCTGCACAGCGTCGGAGCCGGTCTCCCGGGTGTGATACCCGGAGATGGAAATGGTGTACCAGTTGGGCACGTTGGCGGTGCAGAACTCCACGATGTCCGTGGTCAGTTTCAAGGACGGTTCAGGCCCCAAAGCGAATGTCTTCTGGCCGTGGAATTCCTTGAGGGAGTCGTTCTGCACCGTGCCCCGCAGCAGTTCCCAAGCGATGCCGCGTTTCCGGGAGACCGACAGCAGCATGCTCAGCAAAACGATGGCGGGGTGGTTGATGGTCAGTGAGATGCTGACCTGGTCCAATGGGATGTCTTGGAAAAGGTCGTCCATGTCCCTGACGGAATCGATGGCGACCCCCAATCGACCAACCTCGCCTTCCGCCAACTCGTGGTCGGAATCAT
Organism: Dehalococcoidia bacterium; assembly: GCA_965222595.1. Taxonomy (GTDB): domain Bacteria; phylum Chloroflexota; class Dehalococcoidia; order Lucifugimonadales; family UBA3495; genus VXOI01. Next base: position 126,645 of record CBDCUJ010000012.1, read on the forward strand.
AGCCGGTGAGCGTAGGATGGTCGAAATCGGTGCTGATCCCGGTCTGGCCGTGCTCCAGCAGGAACCGGTACCGCTCGTTGGTGGCTTGGGCGGTGCCGAACCCGGCAATCTGCCTCCGGGTCCAGAGGCGGCCGCGATACATATTTGGGTAGGGGCCCCGGGTGAAGGGGTACTCCCCAGGCCGGCCCACGTCCCGGTCGAAGTCGAACGCCGTGGCGTCGGCTGGTCCGTAGACCGGTTTTATATCCAAGCCTGAAAGGGACCGGACCTGTTGCTCCTGACTGCTGTCGCTGCTTGCCATCTCATACACCGTGATATCGGCACCGTGATTTGGGCCGTGCTCCGGGACCCATCCCTTGGGTTATCCGACCCGGACGTACTTGTCGATGCTCTGTTCCGCTGTGAGGGCCAGGTACAGGTCGCCGTGGGCATCGACCCATGAGCCGTGCGCCGAACGAGACGGGAACCGTTCCAGAACCTGGCCGTCGCCGTCCAGGACGCTGATCTGGGGCGGCTTGCCTTCTTCAGGGCGTTCGCTGGTGTAGAAAGTCCCCTCGCTGTCCTGAGAGATGTCCAGCGGCCGTTGCATGTCGGTCCACATCGTGATGTATTCCCCTTCCGGGGAGAACACCTGGACGCGGCTGTTTTCCCGGTCACAGAGATAAATACGCCCATCCTGGCCCGCGATTATGCTGTGGGGCAGGTGGAACTCGTTGGGCCCGCCCTTGCCGGGCTGTCCCCAAGAGGAGATCAGGTCTCCGGCGGCGGAGAAGCGATGGACCCTGGCGTTGCGGTAGCCGTCGGAAACGTAAAGGTCGCCGTTGGGCGCCGGCACCATCTCGGTAAGATAGTTGAACGGACCCGCCGCACGAGGGCAGACCTCACCGGCCACCTCGCAGCCCGTGTCCGAGTATTCCCCTTTTGCCCCAATGGTCAACAGTGGCTGACCGTCGAGGGTGCATTTCATCGCGATGGAGCCTTCCCGGTCGGTCAGGTAGACGATGTCGTCGGCGATGTAAATGCCGTGAGGGTTCTCGAACATCCCCTGACCCCAGGAGCTCACGTAGTTGCCGTCCCGGTCGAATATAACGACCGGCGGTTCGGCCCTTTGGAAGGCGTAGACCCGGTCTTGGGAGTCGGCCGCCACGGCGCTCACGGTGCCGAAGGCCATTCCGGCGGGGAGTCTGGCCCAGTCTTCAATGACCTCGTAAGTGTATTTGCCCGATCCCACAGTTGCCATTGCAGCTTCCTCCCTTTTCCGGCTACCTGTTGCGGCTATTCGATATCGGAGATTGACAATCGCCGGGGGTCCGGCCCATCCATACTATCATAGGAATTGCCCGGCAGCCCATTGTCCCGCACCATAGGGTTGGAGACGGGTAACTGTCAGGCCCTGCTGTTGTAGAGGTACTGGGGACCGTCCGCCGGGAACCTCCAGTCCCTGTAAAATTCTTCCACGAAAGGAATCAAGCGTTGGGCCAACTGCCGGTTCTTCCCGGTACCGGCGTCGACCGGGCCGGCGAGGTGTTCCCGCATTTCCGCCACGATTGCCGACTTGTCCATTTTGATGAAACGTCCGCCCCGGACCACAACTTCTCCTTGGACCATCACGATGTCGACGTGGCCCTGTTTGCCCCGGTAGAGAATGGTGTCTACGACGTTGGTGTCCGGGTCTATATAGGGTTCCTCCATGGCATCGAGGTCCATCACCACCAGGTCCGCCCAGCGGCCGGGTTCGAGGACGCCTATCTTGTCTGTGAACCCGGTGGGCGCGGCGGCGGCGGCCGTAGCCATTCTGAGCACTCGGTGCGAGTTGATCGCCGGATGTTCCAGGCCCGGTTGACGGTGCAACTTGGATAACAGGCGCATCTCTTGAATCATGTCATCGTCGTCGTTGATGGCCGTGCTGTCTGTTCCCACCGCCACGTTGACCCCGGCGGCGAGCATGGCGTTGACCGGGGCGATGCCGTTCTTGAGCCGCAGGTTGGAACTGGGGTTGTGGCACACCGTAGACCCTGCCTCCGCCATCAGGCGGATGTCCTCTTCGGTCAACCACACCGAGTGGGCGCAGGAAAGCTCGGGCCCCAGGAACCCGATATCGGCCAAGTGCTGGGCCGGGGTGCGGCCCCAGGTGCGAATCCCGTATTCCTTCTGGTACCAGCTTTCCGCCAGATGCATATGCACCGCAGCCTGGTACCGGGCGGCGTACTCTTTGGTGCGCGACAGGAACTCGTCGGAGACCCATTGCACGTTGCTCGGGCTGAGCAACACCGACACACGGGCATCCGGCCGCGAATCGTAACGGCCGAAGAGGGACTCGAAGAGCTGGAAATAGTCGGTCTCGGTCAGGCTCGCCGCAGCAAGGTAACTATTGAGACCTTCGGCCAAGTCGGCGGGAAGCCTGGACATAAACAGATCGTCGCCTTCGTAGACCACGCGGTTCTGTCCGCGAAAGTAAACGGAGAAGGCGGTGCGCATACCGGCTGCGGCGAACCCCCGCAGCACCTCGTTGGCCTCGTCCTCCAAGCCGGACACCGGGGTCGAGGGGTGGTTGTACATAACCGTGGTGGTGCCCGACTCGATCATCTGTATGGCGGTGTAGAGCGTCATCAGATAATAGTCGGCGGGACGGCGTCCCCAACCACTGAGTATCCAGGTCTCCAGGCAACCGTCGGTGCTCCCCATTTGGAAGGTGGAGACGCCGCGCCCATGGTGATGGGTATTCACAAGGCCGGGGATAACCGCCGTGGCGGTCCCGCCCAACTCTTCATCGGCCTGGTAACGGGACTTGAGGTCATCATACCGGCCTACGGCTTCGATTACGCCGTCCCTTTGGAACACGGCCCCGTCGGAGATGATGCGGCTGGACCCGGCGTCCTCTCCGGCCTCGCAGACAACATACCTTCCCCGGACCAACGAAGTCGCCATGGCTGCCTCCACCGGATGGCTCCGGTCGGTGTGATTATGGGGTTGGCGTGACTATATGGAGCGGACCAATGGAGTGTCAAGGAAATTTGCGGCCCTTATCCTGCCTGGCGTACACTCCCGGCGTGAATCGACGGGACCGCCGCCGTCTGTTGGAATGGAGGTCAGATATGCCTGGACTGGAGGACAAAGTGGCGCTGGTAACCGGGGCCGGCGGTATGCGGGGAGTAGGCCGTGCTACGGTGATGAAGCTGGCGGGGCTGGGAGCCGACATCGCCCTGACCGACGTTCACCGTGAAACGGAAGATCTGCCTCCGGCGGAGGTCAGGACCCATTGGGGCGGAATCGATACGGTAACGGGCGAGGTCGAGGCAGCAGGGCGGCGCAGCTTGCCGGTCTATTGCGACCTTTCGGACAGCGCTCAGATCGAGCGGTTGGTGGAGCAAGTCATGGACCACTATGGCCGAATCGATATCCTCGTGAACAACGCCCGGGCCGTCATCGGCCGGGACAAGGTGCCGGTAACCGAGCTGGAGCAGGATGTTTGGGAACACTTCCTGGCCATCAACACCACAGCCCCGTTCCTGTTGACCAAGGCAGTGGGGCGGCACCTGATCGAAGGCGGGAATGGCGGGCGGATCATCAACATCGCTTCCAACGCCTCAAAGCAGGCCAGCGCCACCGGCGCGGCTTATTCGGCCTCCAAGTTCGCGGTCTTGGGTCTTACCCAGGCGTCGGCATTGGACCTGGCGCCCTACGGAATCACGGTGAACGCGGTGTGCCCGGGCCCTATCAACACCGATCGCATGAGTTACTGGGAGCGGGACCAAGCCGAAGAACGAGGGATCACTCAAGAGGAGTTCCGCAGCCAGGTGGTGCAAGACAGCGCTCAATCCACTCCGTTGGGCCGCATCGCGGAGCCCGAGGACGTGGCGAACATGGTGGCCTTCCTGGCTGGCGACGACGCCTCTTTCGTGACCGGCCAAGCCTACAACGTCAACGGAGGGTTGCTGTTCCACTAGGGCCGCCGGTTAGACTGCTCTCTGAGCCAGAAATCGGGGGCCGAAACCGAGGCGGCCGAGCCCGTCGCTACCAGCCATAGCAGGATGTTTCAAACGCCGCCACCTCAAAAAATAAACCACCGGCACGGTAATGCGGTCTACCGGAGCCGGTGGTCGTCTGGCTTGGTCTTACTGGCCCGCGGACGTCTAGGCGAAAAGCTTTTTCACCGTGGAGATTACCCGGGCCTCGTTGGGCAGGTATATGTTTTCCAGGGCCCGGCTGTAAGGTACGGGGGTATGGGGTGAGGTTACCCGCGACGGCGGAGCATCCAGATAATCGAAGCCTTCCTCGGCCACACGCGAGCAGATCTCAGAGGCCAGGCTGCACACGGGAGTGTCTTCGTCTACCACGACCAGCCGATGGGTTTTCCGCACCGACTCCAAGACGTGGTCGTAGTCAATCGGGGAGATACTGAGCAGGTCCACCACTTCGGCGTTGATTCCTTCCTTCGCCAATTCCTCGGCGGCCGCAGTACAGACCCAGGTCATCCTGGAAAGTCCAACGAGTGTTACGTCGGTGCCCTGACGCACAGTTCGCGCCTTTCCAATGGGGAACTCATATGGCTCTTCCGGGACAGCGGCGGTCGTGGTGTAGAGGCCCTTGTGCTCGAAGAACACCACCGGGTCGTCATCCCTGATCGCCGCGGTCAGCAGTCCCTTGGCGGTGTAGGCGTCCGACGGGATGACGCCCTTCAGGCCCGGGATGTGGCTGAAGATGGAATAGTAGGACTCGGAGTGTTGGGCGGCGCTGCCGAATCCAGCGCCGATCCTCGTCAACATGGTGAACGGGACTTTGACCTGGCCGCCGAACATGTAGCGCATCTTCGCGGCGTTGTTCAGCATCTGGTCCATACAGACGCCGATGAAGTCCACGAACATCAGCTCGGCGATGGTGCGCATCCCGGTGGAGGCAGCGCCTATGGCGGTGCCGACAAAAGCGGCTTCCGAAAGCGGGGTGTCCAGCACCCGCTGGTTGCCGAACTGTTGGATCAGACCAACGGTGGTGCGGAATGGGCCGCCCCAAGCGTCGACGATACCCAAGTGTTCCCGGCCCGCCCCGCCGGCGATCTCTTCGCCCATGATGATGACGGTCTCGTCCCGCTCCATTTCTTGGCGGATGGCTTCGTTGATCGCTTCACGATACTGTATTTCTCTGGTTGCGGTTGTGGTCGTCATCCGTTGCTCCTCATGTCCGGGATTTGCCGGGTTGGTGGGACGGCCATGCCTAAGCAGGCATGTTGGCGCCCCGTTTCATCATGTCAATGGGGTAGTTAACGTAAACGTCCTCGTAGAGTTCGGCCGGCTCGGGGAGGGGACTCTCGTCGGCGAATTTCACCGCCTCTTCCATCAACTCGCCGATCTCCTGTTCGATGGCGTCGAGCTCACCGCCAGTGATCTCTCCTTGGGGGATGACCGTCTCCCGGAACAGTTTCAAAGGGTCCCGGCCTCGCCAGTGCTCCTCTTCCTCACGGGTCCTGTAGGAGAGGGGATTGTCGAAAACGGTGTGGCCATAGTAGCGGTAGGTCCGGCATTCCAACAGGCTCGGCCCGTCACCGGCCCTCGCCCGCGCGACTGCCTGGTAGGCGGCGTCATAAACAGCGAAGACATCCATGCCGTCCACATGGACACCGGGCATGTTGTAGCCGGGGGCACGGTCGGCCACGTTGGACACCGAAAGGGCGTATTCGACTGGAGTGGACTCAGCGTAGCCGTTGTTTTCGCAGCAGAAAATAACCGGGAGCTTCCAGACCGAGGCCAGGTTCATGCACTCATGCAGCACGCCCTGGTTGGCGCCGCCGTCACCGAAAAAGGCAACCGCTACCCGCCCCAGATTGCGCAGTTTGGAAGTGAGGGCCGCCCCCACAGCCAAGGGAACACTGCCGGCCACGATACCGTTGGTGCCCAGCATCCCCTTGCTCATGTCGGCAATGTGCATTGAGCCCCCCTTGCCCTTGTTGGGACCGGTGGCCCTGCCGAACAGCTCGGCCATCATTCCCCTGGGCTCCACACCCTTGGCGATGCAGTGGCCGTGGCCACGGTGGGTGCTGCCGATGTAGTCGTCGTCGGTCAGGTTGGCGCAGATTCCAGTGGGCACCGCCTCTTGTCCGGCGGAGGAGTGGACGGAGGCCGACATCCCCCGTTGCCCGGTTTCCGGTATGCCCCGCTCCTCGAACTGGCGGATTGTCGTCATGGTCCGGTACAGTTTCAGCATGGTGTTCCGGTCAAGGTCCATTTTTCCTCCTGTTCACGCCTGAGGGTGTCGGGGCCCAAATTTCCCCAATGGTAGCATGAGCATAATGGATGTCAATAGGAATCATAGCTAGGCCAAGCCAGCCGTATCAGGGCTGTAAGGCCATCCCAATTCTGGTGTAGAGCACATGGTTCACGGCCCTGACGGACGGGCCTATCGCCGCGTCCCCATCGCCAGGGACGGCGCCCCAAAGGAAGTTGCCCGAAAGTTCCCGCTCCCCGGTGGAGATGGTCCAGACGCTGTCGGCGTCCCGATGCGTCGGGATTAAGGTTAGGGGCCTTCCTCCTCGACTACGACCAGTTCTCGACTACGACCAGTTCTCGACTACGGCCCGTTCTCTACTACGACGCGTTCACCCGCCTTAACCCCCAACAGGCCGGCGGCGCTGCCGTTGGGGACGGCGACCTCCAAGAACCCGTGGCTGTCGATGAGGGCGATGAGTTCTTGCCCCGGCGGGGCGTCGCCGAAGGTACGGCACAGACCGTCTACCCTCCGCTGTTTGATGTGGACTCGTGTGAATGACGCCCCGGCCAGGAGGTCCTGCGGGATGTTGGAGACGAGGTTGCCGTACCAGTCCGCGTAGACGATCTCGCCTTCTATTCCACCGGCGGCGATCGTTGGTTTCGGCATGGGTAACCACGCCAGACTGTCGATGGACTCGCCCATCTCGTTGGGGAGTACCCCCAGGGACAGGTGGGCCGCCACCGGGGCGAAGATGTCGCGGCCGTGGAAGGTATGGCTCACCGGCAGGCGCCAGAAAGCGGAGTTGGTCAGGTGAACGGCGGTCACCTCTGCCGGGAGCGACGCCGTTCCGGGCACTCCGGGCGCGTCGTCCATCAAGCCGGAAAGCACCTGGCTCAACACCCCGTTGTCGGGGCCGACGAACCGGCCGTGGGGAGTGGAGACCAAGACCGGCCTCCGCCCTGTGCCCACACCGGGGTCGACTACCACGACGTGAATGGCCTCGGGGGGGAAATAGCGGTACGAGTTGCCCAGAACGAAGGATGCTTGGGCAATGTTCTGCGGACTAATCTGATGGGTCAGGTCCATGAGGCGGGCCCGCGGGTTGATGCCGAGGATGACACCGCGCATGATCCCGGCGTAAGGGTCTGCCGTGCCGAAATCGGTGGTGAATACCAGCAGCGGGGCGTCCATGCGGCTGGGGGGCTGTTCCGACAGGTCCCCGGCAGCCGCCATCAGGGTCAGCCTACCCTGACGCTGATGATGGAGAAGAGCACGAAAATGACGGCCAAGCCGATGGTGATCTGGAACAGCGTCTTCTCAAGGCCCCTCCTCGTGCGAATGGTGGACTGGCCGGAGCCAAACAACCCGCCGCCGCCCTCCTTCACCTGGGAGAGAATGACCAGCGCCAAGACCACTGATACCACGATCTGGATGACGTTCATCAATTCGTTCAAAAGCGCATTCCTCTATCGCAGGCGCTATGGACAGCCCAACGGCTTTAGCCCGCCGATTGTTTCAGGGCCTCGAGAGATTCGGCCACCAGTTGGTTGACCAAGTCGGGCTTGGCTTGGCCGCGGGTCGATTTCATCACTTGGCCCACCAGATACTTGGCCGCCGACTCCTTGCCGTTCATGTAGTCGTCAACTGCTTTCGGGTTGGACTCCAATACTTCACGGACCGCCGACTCGATGGCCCCTGAGTCGCTGATCTGGGTGTATTGTTTCTCCTCGACGATTCGGGCCGGAGAGTGACCCGATTGGAACGCCTCTTCCAGCACCGTTTTGGCCAAGCTTACGCTGAGCGCCCCGGTGTCCACCAACTCTATCAACTCTACCAGATGTTCGGCGGATAAAGGCGATTCGGCAATGTCCAGATTCTCTAAATTGAGCAACCGGCTCAGGTCCCCCAACATCCAGTTACTCACGTCCTTATAGTATTTCCAGCGGGCTGGCCCTTCCGGCCGGCTCCGGCCGGCAGCCGCCTCGTAGAAATCAGCCATGGCCTTTGAACCGGTCAACAGCCGGGCATCGTACTCTGGGAGGGCGAATTCGTCGGCGAAACGCCGCCGCCGCTGGGGCGCCAATTCGGGAACGCGAGAGCGTATGTCGTCGACCCAGGACCTGTCGATGAACAGGGGCGGCAGGTCGGGTTCCGGGAAATACCGATAGTCGTGGGCCTCTTCCTTGCTGCGTTGAGAAACGGTCACTTCCCTGGTTTCCACCCAACCGCGGGTTTCCTGCACCACCCGGCCTCCCTCGTCCAAGACCCGGCGCTGCCTCTCGACCTCGGTGTTGAGGGCCATGAGCACCGAGTGAAAGCTGTTCATGTTCTTGATTTCGGTCCGCGTACCCAATTTCTCGCTGCCCACAGGACGCAGGCTGATGTTGGCGTCACAGCGGAAGCTGCCGTCCTGCATGTTGCCTGTGGAAACGTTCAGGTACTGGAGCAGGGAATGGAGAGTCGTCAGGTAAGTGCGGGCCTCGTCCGGCGAACGAAGGTCTGGTGCGCTTACCACCTCCATCAGCGGCACGCCCGAGCGGTTGACGTCTACCAGGCTGTATGACTCACCGTGCGCCGTCCCGTGATGTTGCAGCTTGGCGACGTCCTCTTCCAAGTGGACTCTCTCGATGCCGATCCTCCGTGGGGCGTCTCCGACGCTCAACTCCAGGTACCCGTCCACTGCCAGAGGCAGGTCATACTGGGAGACCTGGTAGCCCTTCATCAGGTCTGGATACGGGTAGTTTTTGCGGTCGAACTTTGTGGACTCCGGAATGCCGCAGTTGAGGGCCAGGCCGGTCATTATGGTGTATTCAACGGCCTTCCGGTTGATGACCGGCAGGGTCCCCGGAAGCCCGAGGCAGACCGGGCAGACCCGACTGTTTACGGGGGCGGTCTGATAGTCGGCTCGGCAGGCGCAGAACATTTTGCTCTGCGTCTGTAGCTGAACGTGGGTCTCGAGACCGATTACAATTTCGTATTCCATGTCTTCGTCACGGCGGCGTTACTTCAGTTACCCCGTTATAACCTCGCTGTGAGACTCCAAAAACTCTATAATCCACTGCCGCACCCGCTCCGGGGTCTGCTCCTCCACGGGTACGTCGTGGTATACGGAGCCCTCAAGGCATTCTTGAAGATAGCGGGCCGCCGAGGTGGCATGGGCCGCGTCGGCGCCGGGGATGATAACCGATGGCACCCGGAGGGCCAGCAACTCCTCGGGTTCGGGGCCGGTGGCCGTGTCCCTGTCGAACAGGGCCTGCCCCATGAGGGCAACCATCGCCAGATACCGGTTCAGGTTCTGAGCGGCGAAACTCTCGGCGAACGCCGGGTCGGTTACAATGGTCGAGGCCCACGGTCCGGCTTGCGGTTCCGCCCAGAACGAGCCTCCTTCCCGGGCCCGGTCCACGACCGCCGCCAGTCCCTTTTCTTTGACGAAATTCACGTGAGCCTGGAACCGGTCCAAGCCGGTCTGGCGCCAGCGCACTCCGCCCACCGGCCAGTGCAGCAACAAGCCCAGAGTGGCTTCCGGGTAGGCGACGGCGAATGCCGCAGCGGCGGAACAGCCCATGCAGCCGCCCAAGACGAAGGCCCGGGGTATTGCGGCCGCATCCAACAGGCCCTTCGCCTCGTGGGCGTAGGTGGCCCAGGATACCCGCTCCACACGGCCGCCCGACAGACCGGCCTCCCGGCGGTCGTAGGCGATGCAGGTGTAGCGGCTGGTGAGAGTCTCCAACGGGTTCATTCCGGCCCAGATCCCGGAGTTGGTCCACTTTTCTATGGTGGAATCGAAACCGCCCGGAGCCATCATGAGCAGGGGAGGTCCAGCCCCACGGACTTCGTAATGGATGTTTATCCCGTTGATTACAGCGTAGGGCATTTCATACTCCTCTAAATCGGGCAGGGATGCCTTTTGCCGTGAGTCCCTATGCGGAAAGTCCGTGGGCCTGCATCAAGCCTTGGGTCGTGGACCCGATGTCGGCCGGAGTTGGTATGATAGCCACCCCCACGTCACGCAGGGCCGCAACCTTGGCCTCGGCGGTGGCGCTCTCGCCGGTGACGATTGCGCCGGCATGGCCCATCCGCTTCCCCGGAGGCGCCGACGCGCCCACGATGAGGGCGGCGACGGGTTTGGTGAACTCGTTCTTGATATATTCCGCGGCCTCCTGTTCCATGCTGCCGCCGATCTCCCCGATGAACACCACCAAGTCGGTGTCCGGGTCGTCTTGGAACAGCTTCAGCACACCGACGAAGCTGGTCCCGATAATCGGGTCTCCCCCGATGCCCACGCAACTGGACTGCCCGATACCGAGTGCGGTGAGCTGGCCGACTGCCTCGTAGGTGAGGGTGCCGCTGCGGGACACTACGCCGGCGCGGCCGGGCAAGTGAATCGCGCCGGGCATGATGCCGACCTTGCACCGTGCCCCGGGGTTGATGAGCCCGGGACAGTTGGGACCGATGAGCCGCACCCCCGGCTTCCTTTCCAGATACCGGGCAACCTTCACCATGTCCAGTGCCGGTATGCCTTCGGTGATGCAGGCGATGAGCGGCACTCCGGCATCGGCGGATTCTACGATGGCGTCGGGAGCGAATGGCGGAGGCACGAAAATCAGCGACAGGTTGGCGCCTGTCTCGACCACGGCCTGTTCCACCGAGTCGAAGACCGGCACGGTGTCCTCGAAGGCCTGTCCGCCCCGGCCCGGGGTGACCCCGGCCACGACGTTGGTGCCGTATGCCATGCAGGCGCGGGCGTGAAAGCTGCCCTCGCGCCCGGTGATGCCCTGCACCACGACCCTGGTATGTTCGTTGACCAATACACCCATGGAGGAATCTCTCCGGTTGATCAAGAGTTCCCGATTGATGGTAACTCTATTAATGGTATTCGATTGGTGGTATTCGATTGGTGGTATCCGGTTGATGGATAGCCGGCCGGACGACTGGACGGTGTTTGCGGTTATCCGGCGCGTTTGATCGCGTCGGCCGCTTCGGTCAGCGTATCGGCGAACACTACCGAAAGGCCGGAATCAGCCAGCACCTGCTTTCCCTCTTCCACGTTGGTGCCCAGCATTCGCACCACCAACGGTAGCGTGGAGCCCGTTTGCCGGTAGGCTCCCACGATTCCCCGGGCGGCTATATCGCAACGCAGGATTCCGCCGAAGATGTTCACCAGCACCCTTCGCACCTTGGGGTCGGAAAGGATGATGCGCACGGCGCTGGCCACCTTTTCGTCGTTGGCCCCGCCGCCCACGTCGAGGAAATTGGCTGGAGCCGCTCCGGCGGCGGTGGTGGCGTCCAGCGTGGCCATGGCCAGCCCCGCGCCATTTACCAGACATCCCACGTCGCCGTCGAGGTTGACGTAAGCAATGTCCAGATCGGCCGCCTCAGCCTCCAACTCGTCCTCTTGAGATGCGTCGCGCAACCCCCGGAGGTCAGGGTGCCGGAACATGGCGTCGTCGTCCAGGCTGATCTTGGCATCCAAGGCCACCAGGCGCCCATCCCCGGTCACTATCAGAGGGTTGACCTCCACCAGGGTGCAGTCGTTGTCCATGAAAATTTCATAGAGTGCGCTCAGTATCTGGGCGGCGGAGCGGGTTAGGGAAGGGTCCAACCCCAGCCGGGCCGCCAGCCGCCGTGCCTGGTAGGGCATGAAGCCCAGCACAGGGTCGATGGGCTCGGCATGGATGTCCTCCGGGTTGGCGGCTGCCACCCCTTCAATATCCATGCCGCCCGAGGCGCTGGCCAGCATGACCGGGACTCGTTCCACCCGGTCCACGGTGAGGGCTAGGTACAGCTCTTGGCTGATATCGGCCAACTCTTCCACCAATACCTGGTTTACCGGGGCCCCTTCCGGCCCCGTCTGGTTGGTCACCAGGTTGGTTTCCAGCATTCGTAGGGCCTTGGTTTCGGCGTCGTCGGCCGATCGCACCACCTGCACGCCTCCCGACTTTCCACGGCCGCCAGCGTGAATCTGGGCCTTCAAAACGGCCTGGCCTCCCATGGATTCCACGGCTTGGCGCGCCTCCTCGGCCGAAGAAGCCACGACGCCTCTCGGCACGGGGATACCGTAACGGCCGAAGATCTCTTTGGCTTGGAACTCATGAATTTTCATGACAGTCGTCTGGTCACAGTCCTTCAGGCCTGGCGGGAGCCTGCCGGTAGGCGCGGTTTGGCCCGGCACGTTCGTGTCGTGGCAATTAGAATGTAGGGGATTTTCAGCCGGCAGTCAACGCAACTCCCGGCAAGTAACTGTTCAGAGTTAGTGAGGCGAATTGGGCAGAAGTGGTTGGAAAAGCATAGTGCGTCGGTTTTCCAGTTATGTTAAATCTGAAGCATGGATACCGGTCTTGACCTGACTACCGCCAGCCGGGAGGCCTTGCTGGCCTTCATCGCCCAGCAGCAGGCCGTCATCACCCAGCAACAGGCCCTCATCGCCCAGCAGCAGGCCGTCATCACTCAGTTGCAGCGAAGGCTTGAGGTGCTGGAAGGAAAGGCCAAGCCTGGCGGGTCGCCCCGAATGCCGGGCATTAGACCGAAGTCCGGCCAAGGTCCAGCCAAGGATAAAAGGCCCAGGAAGTCCAGGCCCCGCGGCTTTGCCCGCCAGCGCATGGCCCCCACCCACCGGGTGGAGCATGTCCTGGAATCCTGTCCCCAATGCGGTACCGGCCTGGCCGGGGGCTGGGTGCAGCGGACCCGTGAAGTCATTGACCTCCCCGTGGTTCCGGCCCAAGTCACCGAGCATGTCTTCATTGCCCGGACCTGTCCGGTATGTGAACGGCGCCGGACTCCCCAAGCGGACCTGGGCCGGGTGGTCTTGGGTAAACAGTGGTTGGGAGTCAACCTGCTCAGCCGGATTGCCGCCCTGCGGGAAGAGGGACGGCTGCCCTTGCGCACCATCCAGTGGTACCTGCAGACCGTGCATCGGTTGCCCCTGAGCCTGGGCGCCATCGTCCGGGCGATTCACCAGGTGGCCCAAAAGGCTCAACCGGCGCTGGCGGAGATCCTGGACCGAATCCGAGGCAGTCCAGTGGTGCACGCCGACGAAACCGGCTGGCGCCAGGACGGGGTCAACGGCTACGTCTGGACCTTCAGCACCCCCACCGACCGGTACTTTCTGCGCCGGGGTCGAAACAAGGAAGTAGTAGACGAGGCGCTGGGCGATTCCTTCAGCGGGGTCTTGGTCAGTGACTTCTATGCCGCTTACCACCATTACCCGGGCCTGAAGCAGCGGTGCTGGGTCCACCTGCTGCGGGACATCCACGACCTGAAGGCCCTCTACCCTCAGGACCAAAAACTGGCCCAGTGGGCTGGGGCAATCCACCAAATTCACACTGGGGCGAAAGCCTTCACCCATCCCGATGCCCGGCAACGCCAGCGGGTCCAACAGCAACTGGAGCGGAAACTGCTGGCCCACTGCCGTCCTTTCCTGGAAGACCCGGCGGCGGTCCAGAGCAACCTGTGCCGGCGCATCGAGAAGTTCATCAAGGAACTGTTCGTCTTTGTGGCCCAACCCGCCGTGCCGTCGGACAACAATGCCGCGGAACGGAGCCTGCGGCCCCTGGTGGTCAGCCGCAAAATCAGCGGCGGCACCCGCTCAGCCCAGGGCACCGACTCCAAGTTGACCCTCGCCTCCCTCTTCGGCACCTGGCGCGCCCAGGGCCTGGACCCCCTCCTGTCCTGCCAGCTACTACTCACTTCCCCTTAACTCTGAACTGTTACCCCGGCAACGCGCGTCTCCTGTGGACAAACGCCTAAGCCCGACGCATAATCCCGTTCGACATGACCGGCGGCCTTTGCCGGGACCGGGTCCGGATAGTCCAGATTAACGGGAGGCGGCATCATGACGCGTTACAGTAAGGTGATCGAACTCTTGGAGCAGGACAAGCCGGTCTTTTGCTCCGGGTTGGTCTGGAACGGCAACCTGGACGACCTGGCTTTCGTGGCCGATTCGGACTACGACATGGTCATCATAGAAATGGAGCATCAGGGTTTCGACTTCACCACTCTGCGCACCTCGCTACAGTACCTGCTGTCCCGGAAGAAAATCTCCGAAGGCGGCGGCTTGCAAGCCGACCCTGTTCCCTTGGTTCGCATCCCCCCCAACTTCAGGGAGCGCAACCAATGGGTGCTCAAGCAGACACTGGATACCGGGGTCTACGGATTGGTGCTGCCCCACCTCAACACTGTGGAAGACGCCCAGGCCGCAGTGGTTGCGGCGCGCTACCCGCAAGTGCCGGGCGCGGCAGATTTCGAACCCGAGGGCGAGCGCGGCTGGTGGTACCGCATCGCTCCCCGCTATTGGGGCCTCACCCCGGCGGAATACTACGACGCCGCAGACCTTTGGCCTTTGGACCCCGACGGGAATATGCTGCTTATGGGGATTGTTGAGGAACCCAACGGAGTGCGGAACATCCGGGACATTCTGCGTGAGGTAAAGGGTATCGGGGCCATCTGGGCGGGCCCGGGAGATATGTCGGTGGCCATGGGCCACAAAGGCAACGCGGGCCATCCAGACGTGCAAGCCAACCTGCTGACGATACTCGAGGCCTGCAAAGAGTTCGGGGTCCCGTGCGCCACGGGCGCAACTGCCAGCGAGGTGCCGATGCGATTGGAGCAGGGCTTCCGCATCATAATCACGTCGCCGGAAAAGACTACCCAAGGCTTGGAAGAAGGCCGCCGGCTCGCCGGGCGGTAAGAGCCTCCGGCAACCGGGTTAACGTACCCCGTCCTCCTGCATACTGAAGGGCGCCAACAGCGTCCGGTATCAATCAACTAACCGGTAACGGGGTCAATGTTCGTCGCCGTCGATGGCGCCCTGTCTGTCCGCTTACGTTTACGGCGCCACTGGCCCGCTGGGGCTCTGCAGGTACTTCAGCAGCGGCGAATCGGTCGAGATTATCAAGGTGCTTTGCTGCGGCAGCACACGGCGGTAGGCGTCCAGGCTGCGCCGGAACGAGAAGAAGTCGGGGTCTTGGTTCAAGGCGTCGGCCAGAATCGAAATGGCTTCACCTTCGCCTTCACCACGGAGGCGGTTGCCATCCCTTTCCGCCCCGGCGATGATCACCTCCACTTCCCGGTCGGCGGAGGCGCGGCGCGTGCGGGACTCCTCCTCGCCCTCGGCCCGTAACCGGCGGGCGATTTTCTCGCGGTCGGAGCGCATGCGCTCGAAAATCCGGCCAGCGATTTCCACCGGGAAGTCGGCCCGTTTCATCCGGATGTCGATCATCTCGACCCCGAATGGAGGGCTTTCTTGGGCCAGGTTGGTCTGCACTGCATCGAGTACACGTTCCAGCAGCTCGGTCCTGGTGTTGGTGGGTCTCACCACCGAGTTTCCTTCTTCGTCGGTGATCGGTTCGCCCGTCTCGTTCAACTCCACGTCGCCGCCGATTACCTCTTCCCGGTTCCGGACGGCCACCTCGTCCCTCAGTGCGGTGTTGATCCTTTGGCCCAATATGCTATTGGCGGTATTTTCTGTTACCAGTGTCTGAAGGAATGCCCGGGGGTCGACGATCCGGTAGCGGGCATAGACGTCGATTTGAAGGAAGTTTTGGTCCTTATCCAAGAACCGGGCGGCGTCAGCGTCTATGCGCAGCACCCTGCGGTCGTAGCTCGTGACCCGGTCTATACCGAACGGGGCCTTGACGTATAGCCCCGGATCGGTCCTGACATCCCGGATCTGACCAAAACGGGTGACCACGACCTGTTCGGTTTCGTCCACAATGTAAAGTCCCGTGGTTACTAGGATAATGAGCAGAATAACGGCCACGCCCGCTATGATCAGGTTTCTCATTGAGACCACATTTCCTTGATTTTTCCTTGCTGATTCCGCCAATTCCGGGGGCTATTGCCTTGCCATCAACCGGGGCTAAGGACGGGAATAGTCCCGCCGCTGATCGGGACTAAGGACTGGGACTTGGACCCATCGGGACCGGCAGCACGTCGCCCTGACCGCCCAGAATCAACACCGACTCCGCTTCCGGTGACACGATAATCTTGCTGATCGCAGGGAGTATCTCCTCCATCGCCTCAAGATAGAGACGCTCCTGGGTAACGGCGCTGGTAGCCGGGACCACGGTGTCCTGTTGGTTGAGGTATCGCACCGAGTACAAATCGCCGGCTTGCAAGACCGTCCCCGTTTCCACTGCCAGTGTCAGGATGTTGGTGTACGGATCGAAGCCGGCTACCTCGAGACCTCCCGGGCCATCCACGACTCCTATATCCGATGCGGTCACCCCGGTGTTCAAATCATTGTCCTGGTCCGCGTTATCATGGTCCAGGACCTTGTTGTTCAACCGCACGCTGAAGGGGCCTGAGCCAACAAACTGGGGTATCACCAGGTTTTCGTTACCCAGATAGGCGACCGAGAAATTCTCTCCTACGGTGAGGTCTCCATTGCGCGAGCCGACTGTCATGGAGAAGGTGCAGGTCTGCGTCGCACCGGTGGTCCGGACCTCTCGTTCGGTAAATACGCAGTCGGGCGCGCCGATAACGTTGACCTCGGCTACCAGCAGATTCGACCCGCTGATCACCAGAACGTCCGAGAGGCCGATTCCAGTGGTTGGGTCGTCGTCGCCGTCGCCATTGTCGGTGTCCTGTAAGACACCGGTGAGTTGGACCGAGCGATCATTGAATTGCTCCAAGATCGAAAGGAACTGATCGGATTCACCCTTGGCCCGCTCGATCCTGGCCTGTTTGAACGCTTGGGCCGGTTGAATGATCTGCTCCGCGCGTCCGCGGGCCTCCGGGATAACCTGATTTTCGTAGGCTTGGGCCTGGTTGACGGCGGTCACCTTGTCTTGCCGGGCGTTCAAAACGTCGTTGAAGGCGGCCCGTACGTCTTCGGGGGCTTCCACCTTTTGAAGCTCGATGGAAACAATGTTGATTCCCGTGTCGTAGCTGTCGATTATCTCCTGCAGCTTGTCTTGGGTGGCAATTTGCAAGCCGACGCGCTGTTCGGCCAAGACCTCAGCGATTGAGCGTTGACCGACCACCAGACGAAGTGCGGCTTCCGTAGCGTCTTTGAGTGTGCGGCCGTCGGGCCGGCCGGCGTCGATTTCCCGGTCCACCTCACCCGGATCATCGACCCGGAACAGGAAGCTGTTCAGGTCTTTGATGTTGTATTGCACTACCATTTGGACATCGATGATGTTCAGGTCACCGCTGATCATCTGCGCCTCTATGGGCACGGGGGCGTCGGGCACCACTCCCTCGCCGCCTCGGAAACCCAACTCCAACCGGCGGACCAGGTCGGTCCGGACAACGTCCCGCTTGCCGACCGGCGACGGCCACCACCAGTGGAGACCAGTCTCGGATACCGGCGCCGCTTGCGCTTCCCCAAAGAAACGAAGCGCGGCTTGCTCGCCGGGACTGATCGTATAAATTCCGGTCCCGGCCCAAATGACGATGATCAAGCCGACGATAAGGGCCACCGCCAACCCGACGCCACCGCCTCCCAACCGTTGGGAGATACGCGCCAAGGTGTTACGGATGTTGCCCAGTATCTGTTCTAAGTCCAGCTCTGGCTGCCTGGGGCCTCCCCCTCCGGGTTGGTACATTCTCACTATCCCTGCGTAAACTTTGGCTGGCGGGACGGCGTGCGTAGCTCGTCCGAACCGGCGTTCGTACCCGTCGCCGTAGCGAAATACGGCGACAACGGGATTGATTCTAACACCCGCGGAGCATTCCAACCACCAAAGGCCGAACAGTTACTCAATATTCACCCTCTGCGAGGCTCCGGCGGCGTTGGGGTGAGAGAATACAGCGGCGGCCGGGCCGAGATGGCAACGTTTTCGAATCGGCCAAAGGCCTGCCGCCGACGCGATGGGCCGCGGCGCTGCGTGCGGTTATAATGGGCTGCGGAGACCTATTGCCTAGAGGCGGGAGGAAGTCATGGTAGCCACAGGGTTGGAGGTAAAGCCGGGCAACGAGATGACCCGGATTCAGGCCGTGTGCGAGCACCAGCAGGGGTTGATTTACGTGGTGCCGGCGGAGCGTAGCTGGGTATGCACCAGCGAATATATGCCCGCCCACGCCTTGGCCGGCTTTTTCCGGGAACTGGTTGCCTTGAAGGACCCCCGGGTCGAATCGCTGATGCGCGAATGGGGCGTCTACTTCCGGCAACTCCCACCGCCACAAGAGCAAGAGGCTCCAGTCGAGGCCCCGTCGTCGGAAGGCGCCGGAACGGTGTAGGGGTCGTCGGCTAGCTTTCGCTTTCCGACGACGAAGAGAGGGTTGGAGCCGGAGCCGGTTGTATGGTTGGTTGCGGCCGCGGCGGCGGGTTGTAGGGAGACGGTTCCGGCGGCACGGCCGGGGTTGCCGGGTCGGTGCCGAGACCGTCCACATTAAAGAGACCGTTCAGGGACGCTCCCGATATCGTTTCGTTTTCGATCAGGTATTCGGCCAGACGCACGAGTTTCGGTTTGTGGGTGACCAATAGCTCCTCCGCCTGGTAATAGGAGTGATTGATCAGGTTTTTGACCTCGTCGTCGATTTCCTCGGCGACCTTGTCGCCGTAGTCTCGCTCCTCGCTGATTTCCCGGCCCAGGAAGACCATCTCCTCCCGTTTGCCGAAAGTCCTGGGACCCAAGCCCTCGCTCATTCCGTAGCGTTTTATCATGCCAAGGGCGATCTTGGTGGCCCGTTCCAAGTCGTTGCTCGCGCCGGTGGTGACCTCGTCGAAGATCAACTCCTCGGCCACGCGCCCGCCCATAGTCACGGTCATCATGTCGCTGAACTGGTTCTTGGTCCACAGGTACCGGTCCTCGTCCGGCAGCAACGAAGTGTGGCCGCCCATAGCACCGCGGGAGACGATGGATACCTTGTGGACCCGGTCGGCGTGGGGCAGTATATAGGCTACCAGGGCGTGTCCCGCCTCGTGGTAGGCGGTCATCTCCTTCTCCCTGGGACTGATGATACGGCTCTTCCGTTCCGGGCCGGCGACGATCCGGTCCACGGCCTCTTCGAACTCGGCCATGTAGATTGACTTCTTGTTTGCCCGCGCCGCCAAGATGGCCGCTTCGTTCACCAGGTTGGAAAGGTCCGCGCCGCTGAAGCCCGGGGTCTCCTTGGCCACCGTGTCGAGGGTAACCTCCGGCGCCAACGGCTTTCCGGCGGCGTGTACTTTCAGAATGGCTTTGCGGCCTTCGATGTCCGGCAGGTCAAGGGTCACCCGGCGATCGAACCGTCCCGGGCGCAGCAACGCCGGATCAAGGATGTCAGGCCGGTTGGTGGCGGCGATGACGATGATGTTGGTGTTGGTCTCGAAGCCGTCCATCTCCACCAGGATTTGGTTCAGTGTCTGTTCGCGCTCGTCGTGGCCGCCGCCCAACCCCGCGCCGCGGTGGCGGCCTACGGCGTCGATTTCGTCCACGAACACGATGCAGGGGGCGTTGCGCTTGGCTTGGTCGAACAGGTCGCGAACCCTGGCCGCGCCCACGCCGACGAACATTTCCACGAATTCGGAGCCGCTGATGTGGAAGAAGGGGACCCCCGCCTCACCGGCGACGGCCCTAGCCAGCAGGGTCTTTCCGGTGCCGGGCTGGCCCACCAGCAGGACTCCCTTGGGGATGCGGGCGCCCAAAGACAGAAACCGCTCCGGGAACTTGAGAAACTCCACGATCTCTTGGAGTTCGGCTTTGGCTTCATCCACTCCCGCCACGTCTGTAAACGTCACGGTGGGCCGGTTGAAAGGCATCATTCGGGCCCGGCTGCGACCGAAGCTCAGGGTCTGGTTGTTGCTCCCCTGGGCTTGACGCATCATGAATAGGATCAGCCCGCCGAAGATAATAAGGGGCAGGAAGTTCAGCATCAGGCCGAAGAAGCTGCTGAGGCCGCTGGAGCCTTTGTAAGAGATCTGGACGCCAAGGGGCCCGAGTTCCACCCCTTGGTCGGCCAGCAGGTTTTCCAGGTCGGTGTTGTTGCCGACGCGGCTGGTGTAACTATTGGCCCCGGGGGCTGTCGGGGTGACCGTGAGCTTTTTCCCGTCGACCTCTATCTCCCGGATCTGCCCGGTCTTGGCCTGCGCGACAACGGTGGTCAGCGGCTCCTCATCACTGCCTCCGATGCCGGACAATAGCGTGTAGAAGATCACGATCACGCCTATGATGATCATCAGGTACACGAAGCTATTGCGAAGCCACCGGTTACTTCCCATATCTACACCTTGCTCTTCCCGGGCATGCGACGCCGCCCCCGCTGTCCCCTTATATTATCGGAGCAGTCTCCAAATTGCAAAACCGCCGCTGCGGGGCCCAATCCCGGTGGGGCTGCGGGCACGGATAGTCTATTGTAGAATCACAGGTGCTATCTTACAAAGACTTGAGTGACCGAAAGAAAGGATTTCAATAACTGAAGAGAGGTAGAATCATGGCGGATTACGCTCATCCCGAGTCATTGGTCGGCACTGATTGGGTGGCGGAACACGGAAACGACGAAAACGTTCGACTGGTGGAAGTGGACGTTGACACCGCTTCCTACGAGCAAGGACACATCGCAGGCGCGGTGGGCTGGAACTGGCAGTCCCAGCTCCAGCAATCGGTGCGGCGCGACCTGATCAGCAAAGACGACATGGAGTCGTTGCTGGGGGGCTCCGGGATCGGCAACGACACCACGGTCGTGGTATATGGAGACAACAACAACTGGTTCGCGGCCTGGGCGTTCTGGCAGTTGAAGTATTACGGGCACGGCGACGTACGTATTATGAACGGCGGACGGGCGAAGTGGGGGGCGGAAGGCAGGCCCATGACCACAGACGTTCCTTCCTATCCTTCCGCGTCCTACACCGCCGGAAGTGGCGACCAGAGCATACGGGCCTATCGGGACCAAGTGCTCAGCCTGGTCAATGCCGGAACGATCTCGTTGGTTGACGTTCGAGCCCCGGCGGAATACAGCGGCGAGCTGCTGGCCCCGGCGAACCTGCCGCAGGAAGGTTCTCAACGCGGCGGCCACATTCCGGGGGCCGCCAACATCCCTTGGGGGCAGGCGGTGGCCGAGGACGGCACGTTCAAGTCTGCCGACGACCTGCGGGAGCTGTACGGCGGGAAGGGCATCGACGGCAACAAAGAGACTATCGCTTACTGCCGGATAGGGGAACGCTCGTCCCACACCTGGTTCGTGTTGACCCAGCTGTTGGGCTTGGGAAACGTGAGGAACTATGATGGTTCCTGGACCGAATGGGGCAGTATCGTAGGCGCGCCCATTGAACGCTAGGCGAGCGCTAGGTGAGCCAGCCGATCGTCAAGCGATTGGCGCACACAAACGGAGGAAGCAGATTAGAAAAAGCTGAGCGGACATAACTGCGGTAATCCGTAATCAATCCACGATGGTTGTACAAAGGCAGGCGATAAGCCTGCCTTTTATGTTGAAACTCGTCATACACTTCCTTCGGAACGGGTAATTAACCTTTTACAAACTCGAAACAGTTCCGAAACCTGGTGGCAACATTCGGTTTTTACACTCATTGGCGGACTATTTCCGAATTCTTGGCTAGGAGTAGAAAAGGAGGAGTCAACTCGCGGCTGCGTTTATAGGACTGTTCGGGTTGTGGGTGTTTCCGGCCCGGAAATTCCTCCACAAGTAAGCGGGGCTATGTAACAAAGATTTAACAATATGGAAAATCAACCGTAACATCTGGAACCGAAACTGATAACTAATCTAAAGACGGCGAAGCCGGAGGAATTGAATCGATGTTGGGAATCGTTGCCGCAGCGGTGTTTGTAGGACTGTTCGGGTTGTGGGTGTTACTGCCCCGGAAGTTCCTCCGGAAATAACCGACATTTTCGCAGCGGCTTGAGCGCCGCAAGGCCCCTGTGAGATATTGCAATCCATGCCTAAGGCTACGGCCTTAAGCATGGATTGTTGTTTTTAGAGGTACTCCCCGAATGTGGAGGGCGAGAAAATGACGCCCGAAGAAACCATCAAGTGTTGTCGCGACAATCACGGGAAGGGGAGCGGCGTCCCCGCACGGATAGACTCGTAGGCTTTGAGCACCATTGCCAGGTCTTGGACGCCTTGCGGTCCCGCCATGGATGGGGCTCGGCCTTCTCGTATGCTTTCGTAAAATTCCCGGACCATCGGGCCCAGACCACGTTCCGACCGGGTGAGTTCCAGCCGGCGTTTCCCCGCCCCGTCGATCACCTCTATCCACGACCCGTCCAGCTCGAAATATGCGCTGCCGGCGGACCCGGAAATGGAGACCCATTGTCCGGTGTGCTGGCCCACGGCCCAAGAGTGGTTGATGACGCCCACCAGCCCGTCATCGTAGCGGTTGACGACAACGATCCCGTCCTCCGCGTCCAACCCCGGCTGGCCCGGAGGCACGGCCATGCCGTAGATTTCGTTGGGAGGCCCGGCCAAGTAGGCCAGTATGCTGGCCTTGTGTATCCCGCCATCGATGTATACTCCCCCGCCGTTGAGCTCGGCATTGTTGCGCCACCCTCCCGGTCCATACGGGTACTGCTCTTGGAGCTGCACCAGCCGCAGTTGGCCCAGCACCCCGGCATCCGCCAGTTCCTTGGCCTTGGCTACCGGCGGCAGGAACCGGTAATTTTCGGCGACCATCAGCGTGACCCCGGACCGTTGGGCCAAGGCAGCTATCTCCTCGCCTTCCCCTACCGTAAGAGCTATCGGCTTTTCCAGGAGGATGTGCTTGCCGTTGGCGGCCGCCAACCGGGCGTGTTCCAGGTGGAGGTGGTGAGGCGTGCAGATGTACATCGCCGCAATCCCGGGGTCGGCGGCCGCCGCTTGGTAGGACCCGAAATATCCCGCCCCGCCGAACTCAGATGCGTAGCCGCGGGCGCGGGCCTCGTTCCGGCTGGCGAAATAAAGGTCGAGCCATCCCAGCTCGCTACGGACCGTGGCGGCGAAAGTGCGGGCAAAGTCGCCGCAACCGATGACGCATAAACCGAATTTCACCAGAGCCCTCCTGCCGGACCAGCCGTCTGTGGCCGGAACTCTTCTTGCCGTTAGTTTGCGGGAGACCAGGACAGAGTATACGACGCCGGCTGGCGAGTGCGAGGCGCTATCGCCTGCACGATGGCCACTATCCGTTGGTTCTCCTTGGGCCTCTCGACAGTTAGCTGTCCGGAGTTAGTTCCGTCCAGCTCCATGTCGAGCACCAGGGTCTCGTCGGCCTGCAAGACCAGTTGGACGGCATAGTCCTGGCGGACCCGGTTGTCCACGAATACGAACCCGTTGGGGACCCAATCCTGGGCGCCGCCGGCCGTTTCCGCGCCCCGGACTTGGAGGCTGCGCAGGCAAATACCGTGACTGTTGACCGCGTCGTCGGTGACGTATTGAAAGCGGACGAACACGTCCTGCCCGGCGAAACGGTCAAGGCTCACAGATTCGTCGACCCACCCGGCGCTGTCGCCGGTGTACCCTGGGCCGAAGGCGTTCCCCACCGGATCGTGAGAGGAGGTATTGGCGGTCTTGATTATGGACCAGGTATTACCACCATCGGTCGAGACCTCCAAATAGACGTAGTCCCAGCCCTCCTCCACCCGGTGCCAGACCTGGTACTCCAACGAGGGGGCCACTACGCCGCGGAGGTCCAGCCGGAGGGATAGGGTGGAATCGATCGAGTCGCCGGAGTTGCCCCACCAGCAACCGTCGGAGCCGACGTCCACCGGCAGCAGGGCCGTTTCGGTCTCACCCCGGAAGGTCAGGGTCGCAGGACTCTCCGGCCGCGCCAGCCTGACGTATTCGGTGGCGTATTGAGGAATGGAGGACTCCAGACTGTCTCCGGCCGACAACGACCTGGAAGGAGACACGGTTGCGGCCAAGCCGGCGTACCCGAAGGGCCCTTCGTCTTCATCGAGCAGGTTGGCCACCGCCCAGTCCCGGAACACGTCGTGGAAGCCGACGCCGTAGCCACCCTCTCGGAGGAAGGCGTCCACACCGACAATGCCGTCGGCCTGCTCTCGGATAAGGGGCGTAATGTCGCGTCGTCCGCCGTAGTGCTGGGTCAAGTAGTGCATGAACAAAGCGGCCGAGCCGTAACTGTCGCCCGATGCGACAGGAGACAAAGGCCAATGGACGAGGGAAATCGGCCTCGACTGGTTGAGAAACCAGCCAATGTTGGACGGCCTGCTCCCGGTAATCGTAACCGCCAGCTCGGACAGTCCCTCGTTGACCCAAGAGTCCTCCGAAGGGTCGGCGTTCCAGTGGACGGCGTGCTGGAACTCATGGGCCAGAACGTCGAGATACGTCTGGCTGTACACGGGAATAGAATCGACGTTGATGTAGATCGCCTCGTGCTCGTTGCTCCATGGTCTTACGGAACGAGGGTACTCGTCGCTGGAGTTGAAATAACCTCCAACGCCCGGCAGCCCGGCGTTCATGATGAACAGGTGCGGGTCGTTGTCTATGCCCGGAGTCCATTCCGTCCCGAAGGCCCCGGTGACGTTGGGGTAAATGTTGTCCTCGAATACGGCCGCCGCCTCTTTCAACGCCTCGTGGTCGACTTGCCGGCCCTCCTCCGTATACCAGTAGGCATGGGCGGTGATTAGTTGGAGTTCGAAGGTGCTCTGATACTTTTCCAGCCGCAGGACGTCGACCAGCCAGAAGGCGTCCTTCCGGCCCGGTTGGTACACCGTGGGACCGCGACTCACTGCTCTGTCCTCGGGCAACGACATCGGAAGAAGCTCCCTGGCCAGCCGGTAGAGGTCACGTTCCGGCGGTTCGGGGAAAGAGGCAGCCGGCGGGCGGGACTGTTTCGCGGGGACAGGCTGGTCGGTCGTGGGGACCGGCTGGCCTGTCGTGGGGCCGGGCTGCGTGGTGGGAGACGCGAATGGAGACGGAGTCGCAGGAACAGCAGACGGTGGGACGGCCACGGCAGTGGAAGGCGGCGCGGCCGAAGGGGGCGGTGTGGCCGAGAGCGGCGGAGTGGCAGAGGGCGGTTGTTCCGACAGGCAACCTGTCAACAATACGGTCAACATCCCAGTTAAAATCGCGGCGAATCTGGCGAAGGCCAAGGCTGTAGCTCCGGGGAGCCTAATTGAACCGGCTCATGGCGGTGTCTATGTCCTCTTCCGCCAGGCAGGCGGTCGCTGCCACCGCCTGCCTTACCGCTTCATCGATGGTCTCCTTCTCGTCGTCCGAAAAACGCCCCAAGACGTGGGAGATGGAATCGCGGCTCGCCGCCGGAGGGCCGATGCCGACCCTCAACCGGGGGAACGCCATGGTCCCTACGGATTGGATGATCGAACGCATACCGTTGTGCCCGGCGTCGCTGCCTTCAGGCCTGAGCCGCAGCTTGCCGGTTGGCAAGGCCATCTCATCGTAGACCACCATCAAGTTGCCCGGCTTGGCCCCGAAACGCGTAAGGAGGTACGCGACGCCCTCGCCGCTATTGTTCATGAAAGTGCGCGGCTTGGCCAATATCACCTGCCGGCCGGCGTGATAGCCTTCGCCCAGCACCGCCTTGGCCCTCCTCTCACCGAGCTTGATCCCCCACTCGCGGGAAATCAGATCGACGACGCGGAAACCCACGTTGTGCCGGCTGTCCTTGAAACGGGGACCCGGGTTCCCCAAGCCTACGACAATAAGCATGTCTGGCCGTGGACTGCCGTTACCCGGCAAACCGGGTCGGGGGAGACTCCAGAAGTTGCAGGAAGGCGTCTTCGTCGAGCACGGGAGTGCCCAACCGCTCCGCAGTGGCGGCCTTGGAGCCCGGAGAAGCGCCCACAACCACGTAGTCGGTGTTGCGTGTGACCGAGGCGGTGACTTTGCCGCCCATGGCCTTGATCCGAGACCCGGCTTCGCTCCGGGAGAGGGTAGCCAGGGTGCCGGTGACCACGAAGGTGAGCCCGGCGAAAGGCCCGTCCCCGTCGCCGGCCAGCTCCGTCGGCTCTTGCTCCAGACGGACGCCGCTGCCCTGTAGCCTGGCGATGACCTGCCGGTTGGCGGAGTCCTGGAAATAAGCCGCGATGCTTTCGGCGATTTTGGGACCGATGCCGGGAACAGCAGTCAGTTCCTCCTCGGAGGCTTGCGATATCTCGTCTATGCTGTTGAAATTCCGGGCCAGCAACTCGGCAACTTCGCTGCCCACGTGCAGGATTCCCAAGGCGAACAACAATCGGGCCAAGGGACGAGACTTGCTGGCCTCGATGTTTCCCATGATCTTGGTGGCCAGCTTGTCGCCCATGCGCTCCAGTTCCAAGAGCTGGTCTTTCCGGAGGTAGTACAGGTCCGCCACGTCCGAGACCAGGCCTTTTTCGATGAGAGTGCGGCACCACTGCTCTCCCAGGCCGTCGATATTGGCCGCCCCTTTGCTCACAAAGTGTTTGAGCAATTCGAAAAACTGCACGGGGCACAAGACGTTGGGGCACCGGTGCATGGCGTCGTCATCGGCCTTGATCACTGCGGTTTCGCATACCGGGCAGCGTTCCGGCATGTGGAATACCTGCTCCTCGCCGGTGCGGCGGGCGGCCACCGGGCCCACCACGTGAGGGATAACGTCACCGGCGCGCTCGATCACCACCCAGTCGCCGATGCGAATGTCCTTCCGGTGTATGTCTTCCTCGTTGTGAAGGGACGCGTTCCGCACCGTGGCCCCGCTGACGACCACCGGCTCCAGAATCGCGTAGGGGTTGAGGCTGCCGGTCCTTCCGACATTGATACCGATCTGCCACAGGCGCGTCGTCGCTCGTTCCGCCGGGAACTTGTAGGCGATGGCCCAGCGCGGCTCCCGGCCGACTATCCCAAGGGACTCCTGCATCTCCAGCGGGTCGACTTTCACCACGACGCCGTCGGCCTCGTAGGGCAAGTCGTGGCGCTGTTCCAACCAGTACTGGTAATAATCGTGGACCTCGTCCAGCGTACCGCAGAGGCGGTTGTTGGGATTGACTCTGAACCCCAGGTCCTTAAGCCATCCCAAGGCCTCCCAATGGGACTGCTGCGGCCCCGCTCCGTCGATCTCGTCGCCCTCGACATCCCCCATAGAGTAGACCCAGATCTCCATGTTCCGTGATGCCGTCACCTTGGGGTCGAGCTGTCTAATGCTGCCCGCGCCGGTATTGCGGGGGTTGGCGTAGAGCTGTTCGCCCCGGACCGCCCGCTCCTCGTTCAGGCGCCGGAACTCCTCGACCGGCAGATAGACCTCGCCCCGCACTTCCAGCAGGGTGGGAGCATCCTCAAGAAGGGAGAGGGGGATGGTGTCAATGGTGCGCAGGTTGGCGGTAACGTCCTCGCCGACCATACCGTCGCCCCGGGTGGCCCCTTGCACGAATACGCCGTTTTCGTAGGCCAGGGTCACGGCGAGGCCGTCGATCTTCAGCTCACAGACCAGATTGAAATCGGCGTCGTCTATGAGGTTCCTGGTGCGCCGGCGCCATTGCTCCAGACCGTCGAAATCGAAGGCATTGGCCAGGCTCAACATGGGACGGCGGTGTTGCACCTGGGAAAAGGCTGCCGAAGGAGCGGCCCCGGCGCGTTGGGTCGGGGAGTCCGCCGTCTGGAGTTGGGGGTATTCATTTTCCAATTCCCGCAACTCGCGGATCAACAGGTCGTACTCGTGGTCCGTGATGACCGGGTCATCGAGGACGTAGTACCGGTGGTTGTGGAAATTAAGCTCCTTCTTGAGCTTCCGGGCGCGTTGTTCTATGGCGGCCTCGGCCATTTTGGGCCAATCTCCAGTGCCATGAGGTGATGGAAGATGGTGTGATGGAACAAGTATATACGGGTCAAGGCCGTCCTGCCGGGACCTGGGAGCGTCCCGGGGCCAGGTTTGGCGCTTCATCTTCGGGGGCGGGCCTGGCCGCAGTGGTCGCCAACGGCTCGTCCCACGCGGTCCAAGGCAGCCACCGTCGCTTGGCCCGGCGTTTGCCGTAGGTCTCGGCAACGGCCCTGGCCAGTTTCTGGAAATGGTGCCGGGCGGTGCTGGCCTCGTCTATGACGTCGCCGTAGGTGATAGCGGCGGGGTCGTCCCACGTCAGTTGAGGCCGGATGAAGCTGAGGCCTGCCGGGGTCGGGCCCGCCGGTATGTTGGTGTTGGCCACCACGGCGTCGACGCAATCGGGACCGCCGTAGTGTCGCACTACGGCCACGTGGTCCTGCACCGAGAAACCCACGGTCTGCCGCGGCTCCTCCGCCACGTTGCACACGTAAATCTTGTAGGCTTTGGATGCCGCTATTGCTCCGGTAATGTCGCGTATGAGCAAATTGGGCACAATGCTGGTGAACAGGCTGCCCGGCCCTATGACGATGATGTCGGCCTCACGGATGGCCTTCACGGCCTCCGGGTGGGCCGCGGGGTCCGACGGTATCATGGAGACGGAGCGGAGGCGGTCAGAAGCCCCGGCGATCATGGTCTCGCCCACCAGGACCTCACCGGCGGCGGTGTTGCCCACCAGCGTAACGTCGGTCGTAGTCGATGGGACGACCCGGCCCCGGACTGCCAGCAATTCGCTGGCTACCTCGACGCCCCGGTAGAAATCGCCCCCGATGCCGGCCAACGCCGCGATGAACATGTTGCCGAAACTGTGACCGTCCAAGTCCCCGTTGGACGAGAAGCGGTAGTCCATCAACTGCCGCATGACCGGTTCGGAATCGGCCAGCGCCACCAGACAGTTCCGAATGTCTCCCGGCGGTTGAATTCCCAATTCGTCGCGGAGCCTGCCCGAACTGCCGCCGTCGTCGGCCATTGTCACAACGGCGGTGATGTTGGAGGTGTACTCCTTGATTCCGCGAAGGAGCCCCGGCATCCCGCTGCCCCCGCCGATCATGACGATGCGCGGCCCCGGCCCCAGCATCCGCTGGATGTACAGGGAGTCCAGCAGGTTGCCGTGCCGGCTCCGGCGCCGGATGCCGATGAGCGAGCGGGTGAGGCCGGCGACGGCGACGCAGGCCGCCGCCACGCCCGCCCCTATGAAGACCGTGGCGCTGACCCAAGTGGACTCGCCGCCGAGGCTCAAGAAGGAGACGATGGCGGAGCCCTTGGGTATGTCCAAGGCGAAAACGGTCCCCGCGCCCAACGCCAACAGTCCGACGGCCCCCAACAGCAGCCAGCGTTTCAAAGACAGGCCGGGGGCCAGCATTATCGCCGCGACATCCAGCCAGGTCCGGCCGGTTATCCCATTGGGAGGTTCTATCATGTCCCCGGAAACCTAGAGCGTTACCGTGGAAAGATTGTCCGACGATTCTTGAATGGCGTCCAGCAGCCGGTGTCGTTGGACCGCAGTGTCGAAGTCGGGTTGAGCGTCGGGCCCTCCGCGAATGGACTCCCCTAGAAGCTGGTACAACTGGGCGACGTTGTAAGCCTCACCGGCCGGTACGTCTCCGGGTACCAGGCATGAACGCTCCGGCACGGACAATTCCTCCAGCGCGCCGGAACTTCCTTGGGAACCGTAGAGGCGCACGTTGCCGTAGTGCACCATCTCTTCAGACCTGGCGGTCAGGCTGCCCTCTCGCCCGAACACCTCCATTCGCCATCCGCTGCCGTTCCAAGGGACGGTGGCGACGTGCAGCGATGCCGCCGCCCCGTTTTGAAGGACTCCGTGGACCATCACGCTGTCGGCGGCGTCCACCGGCACCGGTCCGTTGGGCGTTTGCCATTCCGGGACCTGTACGCCGACCCGTGCCGACAACTCGCGAAACTCCCCCACGCAAGTACAGAAGATGTCCAACGAGTGACCGGTGGCGATGGTCAGCGTGTTGGCCCCTTTCGTCCGGTCCGCCATCCACGCCCGGTCCGCCCCCCGCTGCAACAGTCCTGGGAGGAACATGGTCATGTTGCAGGCCAATATCTCCCCCACGTAGCCTTCGGCCAGCAATTCGACGGCGCGAAGCAGGGCCGGGCCGCCCCGGGCCTGCAACCCCACCATGTGGCGCACCCCCTTGGACCTGGCCAGAGCGGCCAATTCATCCGCCTCGGCCGTATTGGCGCCCAGAGGCCATTCGCAAAACACGTGTTTACCCGCCCGCAGCCCGGCGGTGACCATACCGTAGTGCGCGGGCACGCTCACCGAGACGGTCACGAGGTCCACGCCGGGGTGGTTGGCCATCTCGGTGTAATCGTGGAAGGCCAGGCCCGCGCCGTAGAACTTGGCCGACTCCTCGGCCGTTTCCGGGCGGGAGGTGCAGACGGCCGCCAACTCGAATTGGGGCATCGCCAGCAGGGCGGGAAGGTGGGCCCGTTTGCTCCATCCGTAGTTGGCGTTGGCGCCGATGATGCCTACTCGTATCTTTTCTTCCACTGTCGTCCCTCGCAAGGTGCAATGTAAGCGTGGCCCCGTGTTGGCGGGGGAGCCGGTCAGTTTACGGCGGCGGGCGCCACCCGGGTATGCCAGGGGGTTGCCTGCTCGTAGGCGTAGGCCGCACGGAACAGGGTTGCTTCAGCGAAAGGCGCGGCCCCCAGTTGAAGCCCTATGGGCAGCCCTTCGCCGCTGAACCCTCCCGGCACCGATATAGCCGGCAGAGCGGTGAGAGCGTAGCAACCAGTGTAGGCCCGCCTGAAGAAGAAGCGGGCCCGGACGTCCTCCGCGTTCTCGAAGCGGGCGGTCAGGGCGGTATGTTTTGGGGCCGGATAGGGAGAGGTGGGCGACACCAATACGTCGACGTCCTGGAGGGCTTCCATGAACTGACGGCGCAGCAATACCCTGGCCTTCGCCGCCCGGTTGTACAGCTTGGCCGGCACCAACGCCCCCGACAGCAGGCGGGTGCGGCTGGCTTGGTCCAGGTCTTGGGGGCGGGTCCGCAGGATCTCGTCCCGGGCTCCGGCTCCCTCGGTGTCCGCGATGCCCACGAAAATAGCGCCGGCCAACTCCACCAGAGGTATGGAGACGTCTTTGACCTCGGCTCCCAGGTCTTGGAAGACTGCCAGAGAAGCGTCTATAGCCGAACGCACCTCCGGGTGCATGTCGCTGCTGTTGTGAAGTTCCCGGACCAGCCCTACGCGGAGGCCTTGGACCCCGTCCTTCATGCCCTGGGTGTAGTCGGGGACCGGGAGCCTGCTGGTGTAAGGGTCGTTTGGATCGTATCCGGCTATCGCGCCCAGAACCAGCGCGCAGTCCTCCACTGTCTTGGTCATGGGGGCCGCCGCGTCCATGAACCAGCACATGTGGGACATTCCGTAGCGGGAAACCCTGGTAAACGTCGGCCGGAGCCCCACCACGCCGCAGTAGGCTGCCGGACCGCGCCCTGAGCCTCCGGTGTCTTCCCCGATGGAGGCGGCGCAGAGGTGGGCCGAGAGGGCGACGCCCGAGCCGCTGCTCGACTCGCCCGGAGTGCGCTCCAAGTCCCACGGGTTGGCGGCAATCCCCCAAGGAGGGTTCCGGGTGCCGCCCATGGCGAACTCGCTCATGTTGAGCTTTCCCAGCAGCACCATGCCAGCCTCCTTGAGCCGCTTGATGACAGTCGCGTCTTCGGAAGGCACAAAGTCCTGATAGACCCGGGACCCGTTGGTGGTGAGGATGCCCTTGGTCCAGAACTGGTCCTTGACTGCCGCCGGCACTCCCGCCAAAGGCCCCAGGCTCTCGCCGGCGCTTAAGCGCCGGCCCACTTGCTCGGCGGCGTCAAGGGCTTCTTCGCGGGTTACAGTGATGTATGCCGAAAGCCGGGAGTCCAGGCTGTCGATGCGGTCCAGGTAGACGCGGACGGCGTCCACCGGAGTAAGGCCGCCGTTTCGAATGGCTTCGGCGGTGGCGGCAGCGGACAAGAAGGCGATGTCGTCGTTTGGCATCTGCCGTCTCCTATAGACTGGGGTCCGGAGGTAGACTGGCGTCCAGAGGTTCAGGAAAGATCACCACCGGCTGAACGTCCGAAAGGTCCAGTTCCAGCAGCTTGTCCAGCTCTTGGACCAGGCTGGAGAACCGGTTGGCCACTTCGGTCACCTCTTCGGGAACGATGTTGATCCCGCAAAGACGGGCCAGTTCTTCGACTCGCTGTTCGGGAGACAGGTCAGGGGCATTCATGCCCGATCCTCCAAGGCAGGCGTGAGGGAATCCAAGCTTGAGTCACGGTCGGCAGGGATGATCACCGGCCCAATATAACCTTGGGCTATTGGACTGTCCATAGGCGCTCCGTGTGTGCGGACATGGCGGGCCCCGGCGGCGTTGAATTATCATGCCGCTATAGGCGGAGGTGTACACTCTCATGGTTTGACAGAAGGCAACCAGAGAAGCCAACAAGTACATCGGCAAGTCACGCCGATTAAGCCGATTTAATATGACCCTTGCCGTCCGCCAATCTGTTCTGTTGTATCGGCCTTTCCGCCGCCAAGCCGGAAGATGTCTTGGTATCCTCGCGGCCCTGCTCGTCGCGGCCGCCGCTGTTGCCTGTTCCTCCGAGATACCCACTCCGGAACCTTCGGCGGCGGTGCCCACGGTTGTGCCGTCTCCTACCCGGGCGCCTGCTCCCGACGCAACTGCCCCCGTAACGCCCCTTGCGGTCACTCCCACGGCTGTGCCCTCTCCTGCCCCGAAGTCCACTCCGGCGACAACTCTCCCCGTAACGCCTCCCACGGCAACGCCAGCGCCAACCGTTGGAGCTACGGCCGGACCGGGGTCCGACCGCCCACTGCCAGACGGACTGGCTCCCGCTGCGGGCGAGGTGTTTGCAGTCTTGGAGACTCTGTTGGAAGAACTGGGCCCCCGACAGAGCGCCACCGGCCAAGAGCTCCGTGCCGCCGAGTACTTGAAAGAGCGATTCGAGGAAATAGGTTACAAGGCTCAAATTCGGCCGTTCACGTTCCAACGTGCTTCAAGGGAGAAATCAGGGATAACGATCGATTCGCCGGCCCCGCAAGAGGTCTACGCCTTCCCACTGCCTGGAACAGGGGCCGGGGCCGCCTCGGGACTGTTGCTTCCGGTTGGACTGGCCAGGCCCGAAGACACGGCTGGGGACGGTCTGGCGGGAAAGGTGGCGCTGGTCGAGGCGGGAATCATCCCTCTCCAAGAGAAGCTTGATAACCTCGCCGCCGCAGGGGCCGCTGCCGTCATCCTCTATAATCTCGACGCCCTCAACGCTGGGGAATGGCTGACCGTTGAAGCGGAAATACCGTTGCTGGCCGTCTTTCATTACGAAGAAGGACTATTGAAGGCACTCCTTGAGGACGGGGTGGTAACGGTGTCTGTGACCGTAGAAGCAGATGAGTTTGAGTCCCGTAACGTAATCGCCGAATTGGAGGGTACCGGAGATGACGTGATAATCGTGGGCGCCCACTACGACACGGTGCCGGGGGTCGCCGGAGCCAATGACAACGGCTCGGGTACCGCAATCGTGCTGTCGCTGGCCGCGACCCTGGCGGGCCGGGAACTGCCGTTCAACGTCAGATTCATCCTCTTTGGGGCCGAGGAAATGGGACTGTTCGGCAGCCGGCACTACGTCGAGTCTCTGTCCGGCCCGGAGGTGGACCGGATACAGGCGATGCTGAATTTTGATTCCGTGGGCACAGGCCTCCGGCTGGCGGTGTTGGGACAACAGGACCTCACAGGCTTGGCGCTGAAGCTGGCCGATGGACTGGAAGTGGCCGCAGAAGCGAGTCCGGGCCTCCCGAGAGGGGCCGCCAGCGACCATACCTCCTTCGAGTATGCCGGTGTGCCGGTGTTGATTGTTTTCGGCCCCGATCTTTCCAGGATCCACACCGCCGCTGACAACACCCTGGAATTCGTCCAGCCTGAGCTCCTGGACGGCGCGGCGGCCGTGGCACGAGCATTGTTGCAGTCGCCGGAGTTCGCGGAGGCAGTCACGGGCCGTTGAATTCGCCGTGCTATACTTGGCGCACTTTCAACCTCGGTAGACTGGAGGTGTTTGCGATGCAATGGGCTTCAGCCATATCCGAACAGACCGGCTTGGAGGACGCCATCGCCGAATGCGCCGCCAGCCTCAAGTCGCAGCTAACTTTGGTGCCCGACCTTGCGGTGGCTTTCGTGTCACCACACTACCGGGGCGATTACCAGAACGTCTGCCGGGCCATCGGCGAAAATCTGGGGGCCCGGACTGTTTTCGGTTGCTCTGGTGGAGGAATAATCGGGAACGGCCAGGAAGTGGAGCAGCGGGCCGCCGTATCCATCACCGCCGCGACCCTGCCCGGGGTCGAAATCGAGGCTTTCCACCTAGAGGACCAGCAGCTACCGGACATGGACGCCGGACCAGACAAGTGGGAGGAGCTGTTGGGCGTCGCGCCTTCGGACGAGCCCCAATTCGTTCTTTTGGCCGACCCGTATTCCTTCCCGGTCCAGAATCTGATCATGGGACTGGACTTCGCCTACTCCCAGGCCGCAAAGATCGGAGGACTGGCCAGCGGCGCGCAACAACAGGGTGGCAACGCCCTCTTTCTGAACGGCGAGGTCCATAACAGTGGCGCGATAGGGTTAGCCCTCCACGGCAACATAACCGTCGACACAGTGGTGGCCCAGGGTTGCCGTCCCGTTGGGGAGCCGATGAGGATCACGGCCTGCAACCGGAACCTGCTGATGGGGCTGGACGAAAAGCCGCCGGTGGAAATTCTACGGGGCATGTTTCAATCGATGCCGGACCGGGACCGGGAACTGATGGGGCACTCCCTTTTCCTGGGAGTGGTAATGGACGAATTTCTGGACAACCCGGTCCATGGAGACTTCCTGATACGCAACGTGGTGGGCATGGACCAGAAGACAGGAAGTCTGGCCATCGGCGAGTTGTTGAAGGAGGGCCAATTGGTCCAGTTCCACCTGCGGGACGCCGAGACCTCTTCCCAAGACTTGCAGGTAGTCCTGGAACGTTACGCCTCCGAAAACCGGGAAAACGATGTCCCGGGCGCTTTGCTCTTTTCCTGCTTGGGGCGGGGCCAGTACCTGTACGGGCGGCCCAACCACGACACTGAAATCTTTCAAGAGAAGCTGGGGCCGGTGCCTTTGGGCGGCTTCTTTTGCAACGGGGAAATCGGCCCGGTGAGCGGCACCACCTTCCTGCACGGCTACACCAGCTCCTTCGGCCTCTTTCGCCCCAAGGCCTAGTTTTAACGCCGAGGGCGCAGAGCATCGACCTCATAGCACCCGCCGCGGAGGTTATTTGGATTTCTCCGCGCGCTCTGCGAATTCTCTGTGGTCTCTGCGTTCAAATACCCCCGTAAAAGTAGGAATCCCGGTTTCGCTGACCGGACAGTTCCGGGTGCAGGGCCGGCAGACGCTGGCCGGGATCCGGGCTTGGGCCGAAGATGTTAACCGCAGCGGCGGCCTGACCATCGGAAACGTGTCCCCTCGTCCGGCGCGTTTGGTCTATTACGACGATGCCAGCAACCGGGCGACTGTTCGCGAAGTCACCAAGCGGCTGATCGTGGAAGACCGGGTGGATGTGCTGATCGGCCCCTACTCGTCAATGCTAACAACGGCGGCGGCCGAGGTCGCCAGAGAACACGGCAAGCTGATGTGGAACCAGGGTGGCGCGTCTCCCAACGTCTACCGGCGCGGCAATCCTTGGATCGTAGGCGTCCTGACCCCGGCCACCGACTACCTTGCTGGACTGCTGGAGTCGGTCCGGCGGTCCAGTCCAACCGCGCAAACGCTGGCGCTGGTTCGCGCGAAGACGGGAGCGTTCCCAAGAGACATCTGCTCCGGCGTTCTGAAACGGGCGTCTGGCCTTGGCTTCCGGACTGTTCTGTCCAACGAGTTCGACGCCGTTGCCCAAGACTTCGGGGACCTCGTGGCCGAGGTGAACAGGGCCGGTCCCGACGTGTTGATCGTGGCCGGGAGATTCCAGAACGACCTGCTGCTGTCCGACCAGTTGGCGTCTTCCGACGCGCGGGTTGGCGCTGTCGCAGTGGTCGCCGCCGGTGTCCAGCAATTCCATGATCGGCTTGGTCCCCGCTCCGAGAGATTCATCGGCCCCAGCCAGTGGGAGCCGGATGCTGGCTGCACGGTCGAGCATGGCCCGACGGCCAACGAAGTGATCGCCTCGCTGGGCCGCGCCGGCCACACCGCGGTTGACTACCCGATGGCCCAGGCTTACGCTGTCGGCGTCGTGGCCCGGCGTTGCTTGGAAGAGGCGGGTACAACCGACAGCCTGGCCCTCCGGCGGACTGCGTCCGCCATGGACTTTTCCACGTTCTACGGAAGGTTCAAAATCGACTCAACGGGGCGCCCGACCGCCAGGCAAGCCCTGTTGGTGCAGTGGCAACACGGCCGCAAAGTGATAGTCTGGCCGCCGGAATCGGCCCAGGGAGAGTTGGTATACCCTTGGCGATAGGGCTTGGTGGAGTGGCTTGTCGGCCCGGTTGAGAGGTTATGGTACAGAAATACAAGAACGGCAGCAGACATCTACTCGCACAAGCGACGCAAGAATTGGCCCAAGGAGACGCGCGGCTGGCCTTCGAGAAAGGTTGGGGAGCGACAGCCCAGTTGGTCAAAGCCGTGGCAGCACGAAAGAGGTGGCCGAACCGAACTCATGGGCCGCTATACCGCGCTGTAGATCGTCTGGCGCAGGAAACTGGCGACAACGATATCCGGCGGTTGTTCCAAATCGCCAGCAACCTGCACACGAACTTTTATGAAGATTGGGATACGGCTAACGGCGTGGCATCAGGCCTTCAGGACGTTCAAGATTTGCTGAACAAACTTGAGCCATTAACCTGAGCACCCGGAGTCTCTGCTTCCGCCAGGAGCCCCTCCCATGAACCGGGTTTTTGTCCCTATCCCTTGGCTAGCCTTGTTCCGGCCGCCGGTAGGCTGGCGCCGTCAAATACGTGAACCCACGTTCGATATCTTCTTGGGACGAGCAGGCTGAAATCGAGGGCTGTTTTATGAAACTGCAAGACAAAGTTGCGGTGGTTACGGGTGCAGGACGTGGTATTGGCCGGGTCATTGCGGTCGCGTTTGCACGGGAAGGCGCACGCGTGGTGGTCGCGGCCCGCAACGAGGCGGAACTTGAGCAGACCGTTGCCGCAGTGTCCGAAGACGGCGGACTGGCTATCGCCGTCCCTACCGACGTGACCAACCAAGCCCAGGTCGAAAGGCTGGCTGCGGCTGCCGTGGAGCGGTTCGGACGAATCGACGTTCTGGTCAACAATGCCGGTATCTCCGGCCCCCTGGGCCCGCTGGAGACCAACGACGTCGCGGCCTGGGTGGACACGGTCAACGTCAACCTCACCGGCACCTTCCTTTGCTGCCGGGCGGCGATACCCGTGATGCTGCAGCAGGAGGCGGGCCGGATAATCAACCTCTCCGGGGCGGGAGCAGCGAACGCCTGGAGCAATATGTCGGCCTACTGTTCCAGCAAGGTAGCGGTGGTGCGCCTGACCGAGGTACTGGCCCAGGAGCTGGATGGCAAGGGGATTACGGTGAACGCCTTGGGGCCCGGCTCGGTGCACACCAGCATGTGGGACAAAATGACCGAAGAGGCGGCCGAAGCAGGGGCAACGTTCATCCACGATACGGGGCTGCGGGTCACGTCAGGAGGCGGGGCCTCGATCGACGAATGCGCCGAACTGGCGGTCTGGCTGGCCTCAGAGGAAAGCGGCGCGCTGAGCGGAAGACTAATCTCGGCGGCAACCGACGATTTTCACGGTCTACCGCCGAGGATTGACGAGATAATGGCCAGCGACGCCTATACCCTGCGGAGGGTGGGGCTTCCGTAGAAAGCGAAGCGCAAATTGGCTAAGGTTTATTTCCGGGTTTGGTTCTGCCCAGATGGGGTCGGCTCGTTGAATTCTTCGCCTTTAGCCTGCGCTTCATCGCGCCGTTTCAACCATGCCTCCCATCTGGCATCAGCTTCCCGGGCGCCTTGCGCCTTCAATTCCCTAATTCTGTTCGGAACCAACAACACCATATAGCCTAGGACCTCCAGCGTGGCGAGTACGGTAATTGTGGCCGCAACAGCCGAGGCTATGCCCTGGCCGATTGACGCGATAGTCTTTGGCCAAGAGTCATCTGTTCTGTAGTGTTACTTCATACCAGACGCTCAGGCCAGTTAAGGCCAGAACCAGAACCACGCCCGAGATAAGATACCATCTCTCATCGTCCCTGAACATTTCGAGCTAGGCGGCAGAGTGGCTCTAGCTCTCCAGCTTGACGGTATTGCGGAGGACGCCGATGCCGCTGATGTCGATCTCGCAGATGGAGCCGTCGGCCATGTCTTGCGTGGTGCCTGGGGTGCCGGTGAAGATGCAGTCCCCGGGCTCCAGGGTTACGTAGCGGGTGATGAACTCGATCATCGTCGGCACGTCGAATAGCAGGTGGTCGGTGGTCTCGTTCTGCTGCTCATTGCCGTTCACCCGAGTCCGCAAGTGCTGGGCGTTGGGGTCGACCTCGGTCTCGATCCACGGGCCCATGGGCGAGAAGGTGTCGGCCGACTTGGCGCGCCACCAGTCCGAGTTGTTCTCGTTGCGGTCTTTCCGTTGCCAGTCGCGGGCCGAGACGTCGTTGCCGCAGGTGTAGCCGAACACGTGGTTCAGGGCGTCTTCCTTGGAGACGTTCCTGCAGGTGTCTTTGATTACCACCACCATCTCGCCCTCGGCGTCGAGCCGCTGCACCTCTTTGGGGCGGACGATGGCGTCCTCCGGGCCGATGACGCTGGTGGGGGTCTTGTGGAAAACCATCGGGTATTCCGGGGCGGGCCGGTCGCCGACGTGGCTGGTGTAGTTCAGGCCCATGGCCAGGATTTTGCCCGGCACTACGGGGGCCAGCAGCTTGACGTCGGAGAGCTTGTGAACGTGGTCGGTCAGGGTGTGTTCTTCGAAGGGGCTGGCGCTCAGCGCCGTAACGTTGTCGCCGTCCACTACGCCGTAGTGAACGTGTCCGTGGGCTTCATACCTGGCGATTCTCATTGACTTCTCCTAGCTCTACTGGACAGGTTTGAGTCGCCGGAGCGTCCAGGTCCGGCGGCGGCAATGCGGCATAATTCTAACGCCTGCCGCCCCGGTTGGCTACCGGACCAGGTGGGCGGCAGCGGCGGCAACTCAGACTGGGATGGGTTCCACCCGCACCTCGACCTCGAGGCGCGGCTCTGATCCGCCTTGTAAGACTCCCCGGACTGGAGCCACGTCCTGGTAGTCTCGTCCGACGGCGACGCGAATGTGCCGTTCGTCAGCCAGGCAATGGTTGGTAGGGTCAAAGCCGGTCCAGCCGAGTCCGGGGAACCAGCATTCCACCCAGGCGTGACTGCCTGCTGCCGGAGCTTGCTCACCACTCTGGCCGGTGACATATAAGTAGCCGGACACATACCGGGCGGGTACTCCCCATGACCTTGCAATGGCGATCATGACGTGGGCATAGTCTTGGCAGACCCCTTGTCCTGACTCAAGGATATCGTCTATAGGGGATGACGCCGATGTGCTGCCCGGGACGTATCGCAGCGCGTGGAAAAGGGTATCCGAAAGTAACAGCGTTGACTCTAACGGGTCGTCCGCAGGCTTGACCCCAACCCGTTCGACGAAAGCGGCGAGGGCGGGCGAGGGCCGAACAAACGCGCTGTCGTGAGTGAAGTCCCATTCGTCAAAAGACTCCCCGCGTGAACGGACCTCTTCCCATGCGCCGTGGCCCAAGGAACCTGGCAGCCGGGCGGCGGGCGCCGTTTCCACCGTGGCAAGGGCGGTGATCTCGAGGGCCTGGTGCTCCCGGTGGATGTTGAGGACGTGTTTGATGTTGCCAAAGCGGTCCCTTTCGGAATTCATAGAGGACTGCGGGCTTGTCGAGATGTTGAAGTGAAGGAGCCGCTGTCCCGCATCATCGCGGGGCATCAAGCAAAGCGACATCACCGACTGCCGTACGTGGGCATCGTAGATGAACCGGGAGACGTGCTCGATCCCGTATCGGACCAGATCCACCATGACGCTACCTGACCGGAGTATCTTCTATCGAGTACTCAAAATAGGTGGCGGTCACGAACTCGTGGAGCCTTCGACAATGCTCGCTCACTTGGCGCAATAGTTCCTCGCGGTCTTCCCGGTCCGGCCACTCGTAGTATATCAATGCGCTCAACCGCCCGGCCAACCGCCGCGCCATGCCAGTAGAGTGGGCGTTTGGACCGGAGGCGATGGCGGCCAATTCCTCCTCCGCCGTTGCCACCGACCGGGAGAGGGAGTCTGGCAGTTGATGGTCCGTCGCCAGCAGGTCCAACGCTTGGTCTGGCCGCACCTCCACGCCGTAGCGACTACTGTAGGCTTGGAACGCGTGGTATAGGCGCAACAAAGTCGTCCAGTCCTCCTCGGCGTATTCCAGAGTGGCCTCGTCGCTGGCCAGCTGGGCCAAAAACAATGAAGCGGAAAGCTGGGCTCGTTCGATGAATCGGCCAAGCTGCATGAAGTGATAACGTTCATCCCGGTACATGGTGGATGCCGCCACACCCGAGAAGGTGTCGATCTCCGCAGCAACGTCAGCGTAAAAGCTTTCGGGTGAGGTAGCCCAGATGTCCGTCATCGCCTGGTTGCGCAACCGCAGGTAGGCCAAGTTGAGACAGGTCCACATTTCCGCGCTGATGTAATGGCGCATTTGCCTGGCGTTCTCCCGGCCCAAGGCAAAACAGCTCCACATTGAGCCGGGGTTAGAACGCTCGAAGGTGAGGTGGTCGGCCAGGGTGTAGGAGTCAGCCAAGGTAAACGCATCGTTGTATTGAGGTTCGAGACTTCCGCCGGGCGGCTGTTGGCGCAGGCTGTCATAGATGCGTTTCCAACCGAGATGAATCTCCCCAATCGGACGATCAACCAAGGCTTCCGTTTGCAACCGCAACAGACCGCAGAGATGTTCCGCCCGCGCCAGGTAACGGCTCATCCAATAGACGCCTTGCGCGCTGCGGGAGAGCATCCGGTTCAGTCCCCCAACACCCAGAGGTCTTTGCCGCCCCCGCCCTGGCTGGAGTTCACGACCAGACTTCCCCGGCGTAAGGCGACGCGGCAGAAGGCTCCGGGCACTATGCGGGTCTCTTTTCCATTCAGCACGAAGGGCCGCAGGTCCACATGGCGCGGCTCAAACCGGCCTTCGATTAGACAGGGTGCGCGGGAAAGGGCCAGAACAGGTTGGGAAACGAAATCCGCCGGATTGGCGCGTACCTGTTTGGCGTATTGTTGCCGTTCCTCAGGCGTGGAGTGAGGGCCGACCAGCATCCCGTAGCCGCCGGACTCGCCCACCCGTTTGACCACCAGGTCTTGCAAGTTGTCCAGGGTGTATTCCAGGTCTTCGGGCCGCCGGCAAAGGTAGGTCTCGACGTTGGACAAGACCGGCTTTTCACCCAGATAGTACCGGACCATATCCGGCACGTAGGCGTAAACGCTTTTGTCATCTGCTACGCCGGTTCCAGGCGCGTTCGCCAGCGTGACCCTCCCAAGTTTATAGGCGTGCATCAGCCCGGGCACACCCAGGAGCGAGTCGGGCCGGAAAACCAGCGGATCGATGAAGTCGTCGTCCACCCGCCGGTAAACGACGTCAACCCGCCTGAGGCCCGATGTCGTGCGCATGTATACGAACCCGTCGTCGACCAGCAAGTCGCGGCCCTCCACCAGTTCGGCGCCAATTTCGTGGGCCAGAAACATGTGCTCGTAAAAGGCCGAGTTGTACACTCCGGGGGTCAGCAGGACGATGCACGGGTCCGGCTTGCCGCCGGGGGCCAATTCGCGCAGGGTTGTCAGCAGGGTCCGGCCGTAGTGTTCCACTTCCCGGACTCGGGAACTTCGGTACAGGCGGCGCAGGCTCGCCTTGACCGCTTTGCGGTTAGCGATCATGTAGGACACGCCTGAGGGGACCCGCAGATTGTCTTCCAGTACGTGGAAGCCCTCATTGGTCCTCACCAAGTCAGTCCCGCAAACGGCGACCCAGGAGCCATGGGGAGCGGAGAAACCCCGCATCTCAACACGGTATTGGGGACATCCCCGGACTAAGTCCACCGGAATCACTCCGTCTTCGATAATACGGGCTTCGTTGTAGATGTCTTGCAAAAACAGGTTCAGGGCTTTCAACCGCTGGGTCAGACCGCGTTCCAGGAACCGCCAATCTTCGCCGGAGAGGATTCGGGGAAGGCAGTCTACGGGAATGATTCGTTCTTCGCCTTCGGCATCGCCGTAGACCGTGAAGGAGATTCCTTCGTTGGAAAAAGAGCGTGTCACCCGTTCTTGAATACCGCCGATTTGTTCGCCGGACAGGCCACTCAACGTCTCGTGGAGCGTCCGCCAATGTTCCCTTGTTGCTCCGTCCGGCAGGAACATCTCGTCATAGATGGACGCGTCAAGATCGTAGGTGTCGAATTCCACAGCGGTAACTCACCAACCTCGGATCGATATTATCACGGAGGGCCGTCGCCTTAAGGCTGCCGGGTTCAACTTTCGATAACTATCTTGCCGTAGAAGTCCCGGTCGTGCATCGCTTGGTGGGCGTCGCCAACCTTGTCCAGCGGGAAGACCCGGCCGGGGATGCCGCGCAGGGAGCCGTGGTGCACCACCTTCATGAAGTCGGCGAAGGTGCGGTTGCTCCGTCCGCCGCTGCCCATCAGGTGGAGCGGCTTGCCCTGCAGCAACGAAAGGTCGAGGTTGGCCGTGGCCCCGGAGGTGACCCCGGTTATCACCAGCCGCCCTCCCGCCTTGAGGGCCAGCAGGTTTTGCTCCCAAACGTCCGCCCCCACGCAGTCGAAAACCAGGTCCACTCCCCGGCCTCCGGTCATTTCCTTTACGTGGTCGCTGAAATTGGGCGTGTCGCGGTAGTTGATTACCTCGTCGGCGCCCCATTTCTTCGCTTCGTCCAGCTTCCACTGGCTGCCTCCGGTGGTGATTACGCGGGCGCCCACCATCTTGGCGATCTGAATAGCCATGCTGCCGACCCCGCTGCCCGCAGCCTGCACCAACACGTCGTCCCAAGGCCTCACCTGGGCCTGGGTGACCATGCAGTGCCAGGCGGTGTGGGCGGCGATGGGCAGGGCCGCGGCCTCGGTGAAGTCCATCGAGTCGGGAATGACGTGGGCGTTCACGGCGGGCGCGGTGACGTACTCGGCATGGCCGCCGTCCAGGTCCACGCCCAGGCGTCTTTGGTTGCCGCACCACTGATCGTTGCCCATGCGGCAATGCTCGCAGCTTCCGCAGGTAACGCGGTTGTTCAGGATGACCCGGTCGCCGACTTGCAGGGACGTGGCGGCGGCCGGGCTGATCGCGGCCACCTCTCCAGCGATGTCGCAACCCATAATGCGTGGCAGCGGGCCGTTATAGGTGCGGCCTTCCCGAAGGTTGAGGTCCAGGTGGTTCAAGGCGCTTCCCCTCACCCGGAGCATGACTTCGCCGGGGCCAACCTCGGGATCGGGGCGGTCCCCGTAGACCAGCTTATCGGTGCCGCCGTGCTCGTTGATAAAGACCGCTTTCATATTGCGCCCCCTCGAGCTTTTTGAGTGCAGAGGCCGCCGTGGGCTGTTGTGGACAAAGATAACGCCTGTTCCGGTAATCGTCAAAAGAGAGAATCGCTGGTGATGGCGCACTCCCTGGTCAACTCCGCCCCGCTGGTTGCCGGAGTGAGCACGCCGGTCGAACGGCGCGAATTTGCAAAATACGTGTACCGTCTGTCTCGGGGGCTTATTGGAAACGAGCTTGCAGACCAACTCCATTTCCCTGCGGTGGGCGCGAGCTTTGTATCCGTCAAGTGGTTTCGGGCGCTCGAACTTTGGAAACGCTACTAGAAAGCTTACAGGCTCATCCATATCTCGAAAATGGTACTGTCTACCGTCAAGTCAGGCCCACCATGACGTACCGATTTGCGAACTCCGCCACTGACGTGATGATCTGCCACCCCCGCCTGGTGCAGACGGGCCTCGACCTCATCGACTCCCCAACTTTGGTCTGGTTCGAGACGGATTACAGTGTGTATGTCTCCAGGCAGGCGTCCCGCCGGTCGTGGCGCATCGGGCAGACCCGCCCGGTGAAGGTGGTGTTCATGTCCTACAAGAACACCCTCCAGGCAGATGCGCTGAAGCTGGTGGCGAAGAAGTTGCAGAGCTCCCTCGCCGTCGAGGGTGAGCTGCCGGAGGACGGGCTGGCCGCCTACGGCGACGACGGCGACGGCGACGACGTGATGATGGCCCTGGCCCGCAAGCTTGTCCTCGACCACGATCGGGGAATCGTCAGCGGCGACGAGGAGGAGGACGAGACGGAGACCATCGAGGACGTCCTCGCCCAGGCCAGGGACGCCGAGGCCACCGCCGAGGAGTACT
This sequence comes from Dehalococcoidia bacterium, assembly GCA_965222595.1. GTDB lineage: Bacteria > Chloroflexota > Dehalococcoidia > Lucifugimonadales > UBA3495 > VXOI01. Next base: position 170,922 of record CBDCUJ010000012.1, read on the forward strand.
TGGTGGACGACAGCTGGAAGGTCGTCGAGGTTGAGCCTGAAGCCATAGAAGTCAATGGGAACGGGGCCAACTGGAACGGCAACGGCCACACCAACGGGAACGGCAACGGTCACCACGACGAGGCCCCGGAGCCGCAGCAGTCGTTGTTCTCCTGGGCGGAGTTCATGGCCGAGGAGCCGGTCAAGCCGAAACGCCGCAAGAGCAAGCCGCAGCCCGCGAGCCTCTCGATGTTCGAGTGGGCGCTCACCCTTGAGCAGGAGCACGAGGAGGAGCCGGTCGGCCTGTCTACCTAGCTACAGGCAGGCGCAGGACGCTGACTGGAAAGCCACAGGGGGAGGCCATCGCTTAAGTAGCGATGGCCTCCCCCTCTTGTCGGTGTATGCGCGTCTATGCGCGTTTCAGTCCCGGAGTTATCTAGGGCAGCCTCGCTCTCCACGCTCACGGTGTGTGGGCGTATGTGGGGCCTTTTTTGCTGTACGAAATCGTCGGAGGGCGATACAATGCCAGTCGTGGAGGAGTACCTCGAAAAGGAGGTGAGGAGGTCACCATGACAGTCCGCCGTTCCCCAGAAGAGACTGGTCGCCTTGGCGACGAGATATACGAGAGAGACATCCGGCCAAAGGTCGAAACAGCCCACTTTGGAGAGATCGTCGCCATAGACGTAGAGAGCGGGGACTACGCCATTGGCGACAGTGTAATCGCTGCAGCTAAGCGCCTGCGCGAGCGGTGCCCGGACGCCGACGTCTGGAGCCTTCGGGTCGGACACGGGGTGCTACGGCACTTCGGGGGCGGTTCCTTGAGGAGGACCCGGTGATAGAGGGGGTCGTGAACGCCGCTTACGAAGCCGTCGTAACCCTTCCGTTGCGAGATCCGGCAGGGCGGGCACGGGAAGTCGACACCGTGATAGACACCGGCTACAACGGCTTTCTCACCCTGCCGCCGCCGCTGGTGGCAGAATTAGGACTTCCGTTATTGACTCAGGGCCGGGCGACTCTGGCCAATGGGGCCGTGGAAGCCTTTAATGTCTACGGTGTCACGGTGATCTGGGATGGTATGCCGAAAGATATTGAGGTCGATGCGGTGGGACCGACACCTCTTGCCGGTATGCTATTACTCGACGGCCATAGCCTGTACGTGGAAATCACGGACGGCGGCCGCGTAGTCATAGAACCTACGGAGTGAGCGAAGCATCATGCTCAATCCTGCGCCTTTCCTGATGGCTCATATAGGAACTGAGGCTTCCCGGTTGGTGGGCGGTGCCTGCTTGCTCCCTTAGGCTCCCCCCCCCCCCCCCCCCCGAATAATTGTTCTGTTATCCTGACTATGCCGCTCCGTAACGCGGCACCCCGCAAGCCCTCTTTCCGCATACTCGCCCCAATCTGGTCCTTATCCTACGCCTATTGGGGTTCCCATTGGCGTGGCATAAAAACTATTCTACTGGTGTCCCACCTGACGTGTGCGGAGGTGCGAACGTGATTGTTTCCTGCACCCGGTGGCTCTGGTTAGTCGGAATCCTTGTCGTCGTCTCTGCCCTAAGCGCCTGTGACGACAGTCCGCCGCCATCGCCCACGGCTACGCCTGCACCCGCACCCACAAACACGGCGACTCCTACGGCCACGCCCGCACCGTCTCCTACTCCAACCTACACGGCGACTCCTACGGCCACGCCCGCACCGTCTCCTACTCCAACCTACACGGCGACTCCTACGGCCACACCCGCACCGTCTCCTACTCCAACCTACACGGCGACTCCTACGGCCACACCCGCACCGTCTCCTACTCCAACCTACACGGCGACTCCTACGGCCACGCCCGCACCGTCTCCTACTCCAACCTACACGGCGACTCCTACGGCCACACCCGCACCGTCTCCTACTCCAACCTACACGGCGACTCCTACGGCCACACCCGCACCGTCTCCTACTCCAACCGCTTCGTCGCAAGTTAGAGCATTCGATGCGGTCGGCTACGGACATGGCGGAGTCACCATTGTCGGCTACGAGGAGACGGGCAGGATAAGGGTATGGCGCCAATCGGATGGGAAAGGGGCCATAAGGTCAATGGACGATTTGTCGAACCCTCTTCGCGGCCAGACTTCCGAGCGGACGAAGATTTCTGTCTGGGTTGGACCGGGAGGGGAGGTCTCGGCATTGATGGCAATGGACGAAGGACGAGTAATTGTCTGGTCCGGTCTGAACGATACCGAACCAACGATTGTGAGGCTCCAGTCCTCAAGTGCCTTACTTTCGACACTGCAATCGGGTGAAGAACTGTTCTTCATCGTATCAACGCCCGAAGGGGCAGCGGCTGTATACAAGCTTCCGGCGACCGACCCTCCTCATGAATTGGAACCCCTAGCCGTGCATGTTCCTCGGGGTTTGTAGATGAAGTTGCGCACGTGAGGAGTCAGGACGGGTTAGCGCACATAGCGGCGGTGGATGACTACGGCCGGATGTACTTTTGGACAGGAGTCGGCGGCGAATCCTCGCCAGTCCAACCCACGTGGCACCTCCCCGAGCATTACGAAATCCGATCTATGGACATGATCGAGACTGAATCGGATGGAGTGGTGGTCTGCGCCGGCTCCGATACGAGCATCCGTTGCTGGGATAAAGCCGAAACTCTTTCCGGGGCCGAGCCGGAACCCAACTGGAGCTGGGAAGCCGGCGGTCAAGTCAGATCGTTGCGGTTGGTGCCGGGCGACGGCCGCGGGCCCCGGCTAATGGCTGCGATCGCCGTCATCTTTTCTCACGGCATACTGGCATATTGGGACTCCGTTCGGGACCCGAACCCATCCTGGCGGTACGAAAGCCCCCACGGATGGCTGGAGGAGTTCGATGCTTTCGTGGACGAAAGAGGCGATGTTCACGTATTCGCAAGCCATAGCGCCGGTCAGGTTGAAGAAGGCAAGGCGGAATCGACGAGCTACTACTGGGAGAAGGCCCAAGACATCAGGGGCGACCAGCCTGCGCCTACTTGGTCGGCCCCGAACGAGGGCTATTTTACCCAGGTCGAAGCGATAGCGAGGGAATCTCTGCCTGACCTCGTTGTAGCGCTTCGGCCGCTGAACTGGAGAGAGGGGGTGTCCGAGTTGCGGTTCTACGAACTCGGAACAGGAGACCCCGCTCTGCTCTTCTCGCAGCAATTGAAGCGCCAGACGTCTAGCGGAGACGACTATTGGCTGCGGTTTTCTTCGATAGACAGTGCCCGCGACCCAGACTCCGGCGACCGTTTTCTCGCCGTGGGCTACTGGTCTCCGTATCAAGTCCAGCTTTGGAGATCCAGATCAAGCGAACCGGATGAGTGGGAGCCAATGTGGTCGTTTGACACCGGTGATCACATCAGGTCGGCCAACGTGTTTGGTCACGATTCCGAGAGACGTCCTTATCTCCTCGTAGGTTCATACGACAACAACCTCTACTCGTGGAATCCGGACCAGCTGCGCACCGGTCAGCCGACTCAGACTGAGTTCGACAGCTGGGTCTGGGATGTGGACGTGGAACCGCAAGAAGGGGGCGTTAGCGTTGTAGTCGGCACCGCAGACGGGCTGATTGCCTACTATCCGTCCTTCAAGTAACCGTTAGGAACGGGACTCTCCTACCGGCTCGTTACTCATGTTTGTTCAAGAGAGTAGCCGTGCTTCGCGTGGTGTCAAGTTCGTGTGAGTTCTATGCAGCCCTGAGAGCTAGGGATACTCTGAACAAGTCCGTGTCGATGTGGCATAGTAGGGCTGGACGAACCGATACCTGTCGAGGGAGTAGGGTCACATGGACCAGTCGACGTTTGCGGAGTTGGAATATGAGGGCAAGAAGCGGAGGACCCGCCGGGAGCTGTTCCTGGAGCGGATGGACGGTCTGATTCCCTGGCAGCGACTGGAGGAACGCATCCGCCCCTTCTACCCCAAGGCCGGCAAGGGCCGCCGCCCCTATCCGCTGCCGGTGATGTTGCGAGTCCACTGCGTTCAGCTCTTCTACAACCTCAGCGACCCGGGCATGGAGGACTTGCTCTACGAAGCCGAATCGGTCAGGCGGTTCGTGGGGCTGAAGCTGTTGGAAGCCCTGCCCGACGAGACCACGATTCTGAACTTCCGTCATCTCTTGGAAAAGCACAACTTGGGACAGGGCCTGCTGGCGGAAATCAACGGGCATTTGGAGTTGCAGGGACTGCGGCTGCGGGAGGGGACCATGGTGGACGCCAGCATCATCGAGGCGCCGTCGTCCACCAAGAACCGTGCCGGGGAACGGGACCCGGAGATGCACCAGACGAAGAAGGGGAACCAGTGGCATTTCGGGATGAAAGTTCACATCGGGGTGGACGCCGGCACGGGCTTGGTGCACAGCATGACTACGACGGCAGCCAACGCGCATGACGTGACCGAGGCGCACAATCTGTTGCACGGCAGGGAGACGGTGGTGTGGTGCGACGCCGGGTATCAGGGAGTACACAAGCGGGAGGAAAACCTGGGGCGTGCGGTGGACTGGCAGGTGGCGATGAGACCCGGCAAACGCCGGAAACTTGACCCTGGGAGCGCTGAGGCCATGTCGGAGAAGCGGAAGGCGTCGGTGAGGGCCAGAGTAGAGCATCCCTTCCACAAGCTGAAACGGGTGTTTAACTATGGCAAGGTACGCTACCGGGGGCTGGCGAAGAATACGCAACGTCTGGCGCTGCTATTGGGACTGGGGAACCTGATGACATCCGAGCGTCAACTGGCGTCCTGAGGTGGCCCGATCAGGCTGGGATAGGCCGACAGGGCCAGACATCCAATGACCCCTTAATCCAATGACCCCTTGGAGGCGAAGCCAGAAGCGATAAACGCCCAACGACACGGGCAGAAAACGGTCCACTCCGCAAATCTCGATTCAATTACCACGAGACCCGCTCAGGCCCCTCTTGTTCAGAGTATCCCTAGAGTCTGACCTCCCACCGAAAAGTTCGCAATTCGGTACACTCTGGCCCACCTGGGAGGACTCGAACTCGGTCGCTTGGAAAATAAACTTCTGCCTGCGCTCGGCCGTCCTTACTCGCCGACGGAAAACCGCTACAGACGCCTCGCTTGTTATCAGCCCGGGTCTAGCTCGTAGCCTGCCAGTTCGTAGCATACGTGAGCTGTCTGCGGTTTCGTGGCGCGGTGCGTCGGCTGACCTGTGGCAGCAAGCCAGCGTATCGCCGTCACACGGGTCCTTCAGAAGTCCTCAGTCGCCCCTTCCTCGACCCTGTCGTCCGCCGCCCTTTCGGGACAGTCCGCCGCCGTGATGTCGCAGTAGCGGCACTCCATGCGGTTCGGGACCTTCCGGGCCGGTCCGCCGGAACCCAACCGGTTTATCAGCCGTGACAGGTTCCCGATGAACTGCTCGTCAACCGCCGCGGCGGGGATGTCCACCACATGGTCCGGGTGGGCCACCTGGCCATTGAAGATGACACCGTTGTACTGGCCCAGGGCCTTGGGCACGGCATACATGTAGAGCATGACCTGGACGCTGTGGGAAGGGCTCGGCTTTCCTGTCTTCACGTCGATTATCGTGCCGCAGCCGCCGCTCCGGGCGATCAGGTCGGGCTTGCCCCCCAGGGAGGCTGTCTTGCCCCTGAGGGTGAAGCGGTTCTGGTTCTCGGTGAACACCGTGTATCCCCGTTCCTCCCAGTGCTCCCGGCTTTCGTTGAGTCGTGCCGTATGCTTCAACTGCCAACCGACCAGGTCGAATGCGCCGGGGACCCTATCCCAGCTCCATCCCTCGTGTTGGGACCGGAACCAGGCAGCCCACTCGCAGGAGTTCTCGCCGGCCAGGAGCTTGGTGAGCCAGGTTACCCAGATGTAGGGGTTGTCCCGTAGCAGGGCCATCTACGCTTCCCGGACTTGGGCGATTTTGGGAGATCGTGGGCTCAGGAGTAGTGGGTTTGCTCAAGTGGCCTGAGTTGAGCCTACGCAGTGCGGAGCGGTCCGGCAAGGGGGAAGTGTCATTGCTCGGCATATAATGGACAGAGGGAAGGCCGCTGCGGTTCCGGCCGCGGCAGTCGCCGGAAGGTTCTGAGGAGGCTGAAAAGGAGCGCCGTCATGCTGGTGAGCAGACACCGTATCGGAAGATACCGGTCCGGGGTGGTGCATCAAGGCCCCGACCCCGCCGCAGTGGCCGTCTGCCGGGAACTCCTGGCCGAGTCCGGGGCCGAGTGTGTCATCCTGCACGGGTCCCGGGGTTGGGGCGGTTGGGACGAGCAGCCCGACCTCAACGTGATTGTGATTCACCATGCCGTCGGCGACGAAGTTGAGCGCGACAGGTTGCGCGGTGAGGCGGTCCGGGTCAAGGAGCGCCTCTACCGGGATTCTTCCGACTACAAGGCGGACCTGGAATCCGGGCCGGACATAGTGACTCCGGAGGACTACGCCGCCCGCAGGAGAACGCTGAACCATAGCATCGCTCGCGCCGCCCGGAACGGGACCATCTTCCAGAAAGAACCGGGGACGGAAGGCCGCTACCGGCACGACGGCGACACGTCCAACGAATGGGAACTGGTCACGGCCGAAAGGCTGCGGTTGGCGGCCTCCAGGAACCGGGACCTTGCGATCCTGCGGGAGATGCATCGGGGCCTGGAAGAGCAACGCCACGGCCGGTACAGTCCTATTGACGCCCAAATGGCGGGCCGCAGCGCCCACATGCTGCTGTGGCATTCGGACGCGGCGCTCCTGTCCATACTGGGCGTCATCTACCCCATGCGCTCGACGGTGGAGATGGCCCGCTTGGTCCACGAGCACGACGGGGGCTGGAGCCACCGGTTCCAAAGTGACCTGGTGCGAATCGAGCAGTACGCCGAATGCGGCTGCGAGTTGGTGGTGACGGAGCCGCAGAGGAGAACCGGTAGGACTGGCGGCGCCCGGCCGCGGCGCGATGCCGCGCGCTGTCAGCTGATTCCGTGCGCAAGGACCAGGTTGCCGCCCATCTTGGCGACCGCGGCCGCGATGAACGCCGTCACCTCCGCGATAAACAGCGTCAAGACCGCTTGGGCGAGGCCGCGTGTGGGTTCCTGCCGGACGGAACTGACGCTGACCGGGACGAGGACGACCAGTACGGCGGTTGCGGCAATGGCCACATACAGGGTTGCGCCCAGGGCGGCGAGCCCGGCGGGCAGTAGCTCGAAGAAGGTGGGAAAGCCGCTGGCGCCCGGCGGCGTGAGGTCCGGAAGGCCTGCCACCAAGACCGCTATGACGATCCAGCCGGTGGCCATGGCTGCCGTCCACCAGGTCACGCCAACCCAGTGCCTGTCCCATGACGTCGGAATCCCGGTCATGTCATGTCGGCGGAATCTGGACCGAGCCTCACCCGGGTCCAGCGGAGGACCGCCCAGACGATGGAGACGGGCAGCAGGGTGATGACCGTGCCGTAGACGGAGAGGGCGGCGCCGTACCCGGCGCGGTCCGATAGGAAAGCGGCGGCGGCAATGACGAAGAAGAAGCCGCCCACCGTCAGTCCGCCCAGGGCGGCGCTACTGAGGGGGAGCAGGTAGAATATGAGACCCGGGCTGGCGCGGCCTCCGGCAGATCCGGGTGCGGGGGAGGTGTCGATAAACGAGTGCTGGGTTTGTTCGGTTGACACTTTGTCACCTCGTTGTTTGGCGGCGCCGCCGGCTCCGGGATGGGCGGGCGGTGCCGGAATCCGGTCGTCCGCCGGATGAATCAGGGCAGCTGCTTTGCCGGTGGGGAGTCGTTCCGGGGTGGGGCCAGTGAAAGACCGGTACGGGTCTAGAGGGTAAGGAGCATGCGTTCCCGGGGCGACCGGGGAATCGGGAATCTCCCGCCGCCAGGAGAGATGCCTGGGAGTTGGGGCTATCGGGTGCGAAGCAGGCTACTCGGCACAGGCGGGCGGAGCGATGGCTTTCAACAACCCGCAGGGCCGCCGGGTTGCTCCCACCCGTGCCCGCCGCTTCGTCCTACTCGGACCGTTGAACCGGTGACGCGATCGTCGATGTTGGGGAAGCTGGGCCCGGCGATTTGATCGTCCGGCCGGTTGTTCCGGCCGCCGGGGCAAGCCACGTGGATTTCCAGGGTGTCGAGATCTTCCCCGTGTTTCCGGGGCGTTGCCTCAGGACCGGGACCGGCGTCTGGCGAAGAATTTCGCCATGATGACCATGGCTTTCCCGATATAGACTGCCGTCACTGCTAGGAACGCGGAGGAGACCGCCATCCGGCCCGCGCCGGTGAGGACGGCGTGGACCGTGTCCGCCGCGGTGTCCGAGGTGTTGATGAATACCTCGTCCCAGAGGACCAGGCTCCATCTTAAGGCGAAGAAAAGGATGAACAGCAGGATGCAGAGGTAACTTCTTCACTCCCCTTCCGCTATCCTTGCGCCGTCCATCGGTGGATTCGGGTTAAGTCGGCTGCCGTAGAACGGAAGGAGCGGCCTCACCGGCCGCTCCCAGGGTTCCCGGCCGTTCTCACCGGAACCATGTGCTGGCCTGCCAGCATCATGCGGTTGAACGAGTCGGCAGCCACGCAAACGGTGAGTTCCTCCCCGACATGTTCAATCGACCTGATGTACCTCTGGCCGGTCCGGGCAACGCCAGCCTGGCGACGTCGCTCCATGTGGGGACGCAATTCTGCGACCTTGCGGGGCAGGGAGACCGCGACGATGGTGGGTGAATAGCAGACCCGCCACTTGTCAGAGATTCTTATCCCATTGAGGATCGCGTCTCCTTTGCGCAGGGTGGTCTTTTGCCCAAGGGAGAGAGCGAGCTCGAAGGTTCCCTGTGCCAATACCTCCGATGTCGACGTGAATTCCGCCGTCCCTGCTCCATGAGCAATATGCCCGTCCGAGTCCATGAGGCCCTGAAGCAGTTGCAGCCTCTGGTCGTTGCCGGCCCGCAAATACGGGGCCGGGATATGCTTGTCGCGCAATACCCCCATCTCCCTCAGCCTGGTCCGGAATAATGGGTGTGGGCCGCACGTGAGGGTGCAGTTCAACGTATCGCCCTTAAAGGCGCGAATGCGCCAGTTCTCCCCCGCGGCCTCTGCCCTCCCCCGGTAGTGGGGTTCGTCGTCTCTGTGGGTGGTGATGCTTGCAGCACCGCAGCTGCCGTCTCCGAGCCACAATCCCAGCAGGTACGGGTCTATTGTCAGTTCTGCTTCAGGACATCGCAGCGGCCGCGCCAGCGGGATGGAGTGCATTGCCCGGTCCGCTGTACTTTCCGGGATCACCAGGGACTTGCGGATGTCTGCGGTGGTGGCGGGCATGAGGTCCGTGGCCCACCCCGCGACAGAATTTCTGCCGTTGCTCACCCGATGCCGCTGCTGATGAACGACGCTGACCCAATGATGATGTTCGCCTGCGATAAGCACGGCCTTGTCGTCGAACTCGACGCGGTATACCGGCTCAGGGCCCCGCCGGCACACCGCAATGACCGAGCATGGCTCGCCCCGCTCATCGAAAACCATCTGGCCGGGCTCAATGTCCTGGAGGAGCACCCATCCCTCCAGAGTGGGAATGGGGGTATCCCAGGCCAGCGCCATGCACGTCTCTGGGCCACCCGGCTGGGCGGACTTCGGGCATCGCTGGTCCAGCGGCGAGACCTTTGCTTGGGGTCGGCAGGGTCCTGGCGCAAATTGCGTGTTAACCATATCGGCGTGTTTCATCTCCTACGGATTTCTGACGTGGTGGCCCACGCCTGGAAACGGCATGGGCTGCAGGCGGCGACAGCGGTGTTTGAGGCAAAGAAAATCGGGCGGGATGAGGGATTTCCTCATTACCGCCCGTCGGGCGTCGCATGGAGCGCGTCCCCGGGAAGGCGGCCGCCTTCCCGGAGGACTCATTTCATGGGCGTCGGGGTTGCACGATCGGTGCGCCTGCCTCTCGCCACCGCCGAAGCTGGTCGGTGGACACGGATAGGCCTGCGCCAGCCCCAAACGCACTCTGCCCGCCCTTCCACTGGCTGCGTGGGACGCCGGCTCGCGTGATCTGGCGCGCGTTTACGAGCCCACGCCTGCTTTCCCGACCTGGGCGGGTACGCACACTGCGTGTCTTCCTGAACGGACCCAGGCATCGTGGCAGCTGCGGAATAAGGGAATCGTTTCAGCCGCCGGAGTCCGGTGGCCGGCGACTGCGTGAGGTGGCTGGGGTAGATTGGGAATCACAGGAATGGAAAAGGCCGTCAGCATCCAATGCCTGACGGCCTGGGAGATGGACGGGCGGACAGTGCCCCGGTCCGGCCGGGCCGCTGGCGCTACCACCCTACGCCCGGCTTGGGAAAACTCGATGCACTTCTGCCGCTTCAGTCCATCCGGTGAAGCGGATTCTGCTCTGCGTCCCCTGCCTGGGCCGGATGGAGGCCCGTGTTTCTAGAAGTCGCCGGTTACGCCTTCCCTGGGAGCTTCGAGATCGACATTGACGGAAGACAGGTGAGACATCGCTTTCTCAACGAGCAGGAACAACTCGCGCTGAATATTGCCGTCGAAGGCTGGAGGCCGGAGAATCTCGCCATCCGGCTCGATGGGCAAGTCCACCGGATGGACATACGCCATGCCGAGCTTCTGAGGTGGTTGACCGATCTCATCCTGTACTTGACCAGTGGGAAAGGTTCACCGCGGCCGGTGGGGTGGCGTGTGCGTGTGGTGGATCCGGCACCGTGGTGTTGGTGAAGCACGGCCCTTGAACCACCCGCCGGGGCGCGGGATGCCGAGGGCGGCTGTTGAGGCTGATACCGTCGTGCAGAACATCAGCGGAACTGCCGAGGAGGTTCTGGAGTCCAGCGGCCCGGCCGCGTCGCGGCGCCCTGTCAGCTGATTCCATACGCAGGGAGCAGGTTGCCGCCCATCTTGGCGACTCCGGCCGCGATGAACAGCGTCACCTCCACCATGAACAGCGTATAGACCGCCTTGGCGAGGCCGCGTGTGGGTTCCTGCCGGACGGGACCGGCGCTTATCGGGATGATGATGACCAGGACGGCGGTTGAGGCAATGGCCACGTACAGGGTTGCGCCCAGGGCGGCGAGCCCGGCGGGCAGCAGTTCGAAGAAGGTGGGAAAGCCGCTGCCGCCCGGCGGCGTGAGGTCCGGAAGGCCTGCCACCAAGACCGCTATGACGATCCAGCCGGTGGCCATGGCTGCCGTCCACCAGGTCACGCCAACCCAGTGCCCGTCCCATGACGTCGGAATCCCAGCCATGTCGGCGGAATCCGGACCGAGTCTCGCCCGGGTCCAGCGGAGGACCGCCCAGACGATGGAGACGGGCAGCAGGGTGATGACCGTCCCGTAGACGGAGAGAGCGGCACCGTACCCGGCGCGGTCCGATATGAAAGCGGCGGCGGCAATGACGAAGAAGAATCCGCCCACCGTCAGTCCGCCCAGGGCGGCACTGCCGAGGGGGAGCAGGCAGAACATGAGGCCCGGGCCGGCGCGGCCTGCGGCAGGTCCCGGTGCGGGAGAGGTGTCGGTAAACGAGTGCTGAGTTTGTTCGGTTGACATCTTGTCACCTCGTTGTTTGGCGTCGCCGCCGGTTCCGGGATGAGCGGGTGCCGGAATGTGGTCGCCCGCTCCATGAATCGGGGGAGCTGCTTTGCAGGTGTGGAGTCGTTCCGGGGTGGGGACAGTGAGGGACCGGCACGGGTGGAGAGGGGAAGGAGCATGATTTCCACAGCCGGCCCGGGGATCGAGCATCTCCCGCCACCAGCCGAGGTGCCTGGGAGTTGCCAGCAGCGCCGCCGGGGTGCTTCGGCCGCGCCCGCCGCCTCTTCCCACTCGGACCAGTGAACCCATGCCGTGATCTTCAATCTCGGGGAAGCCGGGCTCGGCGAGTTGATCGTCCAGCCGGTTGTTCCCGCCGCCGTGGCAGGCCACGTGGATTTCCAGGGAGTCGAGAGCTTCCCCGTGCTTCCGGAGCGTTGCCTCAGGGCCGGGACCGGCGTCTGGCAAAGAATTTCGCCGTGATGACGATGGCTTTCCCGGTATAGACCGCCGTCACCGCCAGCACTGCGGAGGAGACCGCCATCCGACCCGCGCCGGTGAGGACGGCGTGGACCGTGTCCGCCGCGGTGTCCGAGGTGTTGATGAAGACCTCGTGCCAGAGGACCAGGCCTCCCCAGCTGAAGGCGAAGAAAAGGATGAACAGCAGAATGCAGAGGGCCAGCTCACCCGCCGTCGGGGGCGAGAGGAGCCCCGGCTCCTCTTTCTCCGGCTGCCGCCGCCCGCAGGGGAGTTCCGGTCCTTCGGGTCCGTCTCGTCGCATGGAAACCTCCTTATTGCTGCAAGGCGTGATGGGTTGGCCGTTGTTGGGTGGTGGGAAGCGCCAGCAGCTGGCGCCCGGATGTGGGGACGGGCTTCGGCGCGACTTGGCCCCGGGCGCGTCCGACGCCGTTGCTGCCTGAACCCAGGCGGTGGCGGGCCCGCCCGGCGTGGAGATACGGGTCTCTGCGGGCTTCTGCGGCGGCCGCCTTTTGCCGGGCCGGGGGGACGACAGGCAGGAGCGGCCGCCTCCTATGACGGCTTGGATGTGCGCCCCAGGGTGCTTTGATGTTGTCGGTCACGGTCCGCAGCGAGACCATGCCCTTACCACCGGTACGAGGAGTCGAGCGGGACATGCCCAGGGGAGACGCGGCGAGAATTCGCGCCTACGCCGTCGGATTGGTCGCCGATGCCCGCGCGGCGGGCGAATCCGGGATAACCGTACGTGCCGGAGACGTACGCGAGGCCTTGGAGCTGGATTACCGGAAAGCCCTCATCAACAAATGCCAGGTCCTGGGGACCCGCAAATTGGAGGGGAGGCCGGGGTGGAACTGGTGGCGAGGCGCGGGCCCAGGCAGGGCCTCAACTCGGTTTTCGAGTTCAGGCTCGTCGGAGGCAGGGCATTGCTCCGGACGCCGGAGGCGGTCTCGCCCGTGCTCTAGGTCCCTGTGAACCGACCCGAAGGCCCCCGCCCTTCCGGGCGCGGGCCTCTGTCTGCCTGGACCGGGGGGTTCGCCGGGCCTTGAGGCGGGTCGGGACTCCGCGCGGACGCATCGTTCGAACGTAACCAGCTCCCCGGGACACCGGGGGCCTGGCGGTCTCCGCTGGGAGTCGGTCCGTCGAGAGGGAGACCGTCTTGGCCGTTCCCGCCTGTTGGACCTCCTCCCATCCCTCCTGAGGCACGATGGCCGATTATGCGGCGTTTTCCGTCCTTTCTCCTTCCCCCCTCTCTACGGCCGGGGCTGAAAACGGCTCTCCGGGCCTAGAGCCCCGGGCCGGGGGGCCGTGCGGGCTCATCCTCCCGGGAGGGTGGCGCTTTTGAGCCATTCGGAGAGGACCTGGTCTTCAGGGCCAGCCTAGCCCGGTTGCGGCTGACCCGGTTGCGGCTGACCCAGCTGCGGCTTGCAGAGCGCTTGGGCGTCCGTGTGTTAATGCGTTAATGCGCTTGGGCTTCTGTTCGGGCGTCCTGGGGGTTTGGGCCGTCGGGTGGAGGGAGGCCCGGTACCCGGAGCTCTAAACCGAGCCGGGGCACCCCCGGCCCAGGCTCTCCCGGCCTGCGTTGCTTCATGGGCATCTCCTTCGGTCTGGTATTGGTGGACGGCCTGGCGGCCGCCGGTTGGGCCACATGGGTCAATGTGGGCTCCGTCCGTGGAACGCGGGGGCGGGGGAAACGGCTGGGCCGACGGCCTGACGGGCGGCGCGCAGCGCGCCGGCCCTGAACCACCCACGAAAACCTCTGGAGAGCGGCTCCTGGAGCCGGGCTTGGCTGCCTTCATTGCCGGGCGCGGGAACTGAAGAGGGCGGCCATTGAGCCGAATGTTATATGGATTGGGCACTTTAGACCCATCGCCAATGTATCTCCAGGATGTGGACGTGATGGGTGAGCCGGTCCAGCAGAGCTCCGGTGAGGCGCTCCGAGCCTAAGATCTCGGCCCACTCGTCGAAGGGTAAGTTGGTGGTGACCAGGATGGAGCCTCGCTCGTAGCGCTGGCTGAAGACCTCGAAGAGCAGCGCTGCCCAGGTGCGGGATAGGTGATCAACGACGATTGGCCCTGCCGTTCCCGTTGCCTCACTGGAAAAGCTACGGCCGGAATCGTGGACCGACTGCACACTATGGTCTACACCGCCCCCGGGCCCGCGCCAGCCGACTGGCTAGCGTTGCCGAAAGGGGACGAATGTGAGCATAGCCAGAGCTTCGGTCACCGTAGCATCACGCCACCATGCCAGAACCGGGGGCCAGCGAAAGATGAAATGGGGCCACCGCCGTTGTGGGGTGGAAACTGGTGGTACGAATTCTTTGTAATGATGAGCTGATTGGTACAGGCCTTTACAATGACGTACTGAGACCATGCAAACAATTGCCGAGCAACCCTGCGTTGCACCCGTCATAACAAGGGTGTTCAGTTAGTAGCAATATTATGCCCGTGTCCGGCCTGTGCAGAGGTGACTAACTGGTGCGTCGGCCCAAGGATGTATGCTCATGGCGAGGCGTGCCGTCCGGACGAAGACCGAGCAGACACTGGTGCGTATTGCCCGTTTGGTAGCATGGTCCGGGAGCCTTACGACGGCATCATTGGTGACGCCCCGATCGGGGCGATCCCGTTGGGGAGAGTGGCTACAGTCTGCGGCGCCCTCCGGCGACACGCCTACACGGCAATGGTAGAGGCGGTGATGAGCAGAGGCAAGAGCGGGGCTAAACCGGAAGGGCTGTCCCAGCTGAACCTGAACGCGGCGGGCATTGACGTGGGGGCCACCAGCCATTTCGTCGCGGTGCCCGCCGACCGGGCGGAGCAGCCGGTGCGTGAGTTTGAGGCCTTCACGGCGGACCTGTACCGTCTGGCGGACTGGCTGGCCCAGTGCGGTGTGGAGACGGTGGTCATGGAGTCCACCGGCGTGTACTGGATACCGCTGTTCGGGGTGCTGGAAGAGCGGGACTTCCAGGTGATACTGGTGGACCCCAGACGCATCAAAAACGTGCCCGGCCGCAAGACCGACGTGCTGGATTGCCAGTGGCTGCAGCAACTGCACACCTACGGCCTGCTGTCGGGAGCCTTCCGGCCCGAAGGGGAGATCCGACGCTTGCGCAGCTACCTGCGGCAGCGGGCCATGCTGGTGGAATACGCCTCCCACCACGTCCAGCACATGCAGAAGGCCCTGACCCAGATGAACGTGAAGCTGCAGCACGTCATCAGCGACATCACGGGCAAGACCGGCATGGAAATCATCGAGGCCATTGTGGGTGGCCAACGGGATCCAGTGAAGCTGGCGCAACTGCGCGACCCCAGAATCAAGGCCGACGAGGCGACCATCGCAAAGTCGTTGCGGGGCCACTGGCGGGAGGAACACATCTTCGAGCTGACCCAGGCCCTGGAACTGTACCGGTTCTATCACGCCAAGATTGCCGAGTGCGACCGGGAAATCGAAACCCATTTGGAGCGGTTTGAGGACCGCAGTACCGGCGGACCTCCAGCGGCGAAGTCCGGCCGCAAGCGTATCAAAGGAAACGCGCCCCGCTTCGATGTTTGGACGCACTTGAATCGGATGACGGGGGTGGACCTGACCCGGATCGACGGCGTGGACGCGTACACAGCCCTGAAGGTGATCAGCGAGATTGGCACCGACATGACCAAATGGCCCAGCGCCAAGCACTTCGCGTCCTGGCTGGGGCTGAGTCCCAATAACCGCATCACCGGTGGGAGGGTGATCAGCTCCAAGACCAAGCCCAGCGCCAACCGGGCTGCGGCGGCATTGCGTCTGGCGGCCAACGCGCTGCATCGCTCCGACAGTGCCCTGGGCGCCTTCCTTCGCCGGAAGAAAGCCCAACTGGGCGCGCCCAAAGCCATCACCGCCACGGCCCACAAGCTGGCCAGGCTCATCTACACCATGCTGCGCAATGGCCAGGAGTACGTAGATGCTGGCGCGAAATACTACGAACGACAGTATCAGCAGCGGGCGTTGCACGCGGCCAAGCGTCGGGCGGCACAACTGGGCTACCAACTGGTGCCAATGTCCGACGCCGGGGACCGCACCACGTATGAACCTCCCGGTGCGCCGATTGCCGCGTAACGACGTTTGTTAGTGGGGAGGCTGTTCGCGCTTTGTTATCCAGAGCGCCAGGAGACGGCATGAGCGGCGAACCACAGTTGTTCAGGGTCAACCCGGAAAGCCGACAATCCGAGCGGATTGAAGAAGTGGACTTTGCCCGACTAGGGCTACGCGAGCGCCAGGACATACAGGAATGGGTGGCCGCAAATCCCAGTATGCTTGACGATGACCTGTTGATAATCGACAAGGAATTCAGCGGATTCGACCGTACCGACGAAAGGCTGGACCTTCTGGCTGTAGATAGCGACGGCAAATTGGTAATAATCGAACTAAAACGGGATGATACCGGCACTGACGTCCACTGGCAGGCCATCAAATACGCTAGCTATTTCCAGCGTGCTGCTGCTGAGGACATAGTTGGGTTGGCTGCCAAGTATTGGGGCGAATCCCAAGATGCCGCGATTACTCGGCTGCTTCAACACCTAACTTCCGCCGCCTTGTGGCTTAACCAGAAGGTGCCCGGAGAGGAAAACATGATTACTTGCGTCAAGCTGACTCCTCACCAAGACACGCATACCGGGGCATTATATGTCCAAGCTTCGACCATAATACCGGTGCCAGGAGTGGAGGACTATCTGGTTGGCGTGGGACACGGACAGCAGCCTGAGCTTAGAGAATCTCGAAGTAGTATTGGGGCCAAACTTACAGCGACATTTGCCCGAAACAAAAACGACGAAGTCAGTCAATTCGTCAAAAGAGTAGGTGCTCTTACCAGAAATGGATTGCCGGATGAAATTCGTCCGGACAGGATTGGCAGATGGGCTGGTGACGCAGGTGATCGCCGCTATTACCACTTGTGGTATTCGCGCCCCCCGTGGGGCAATTGGAAAGTGAACTATTCGGTAGATCTTAGGCCAGAGAAAGAATCTGAGAAATGGCTGGCCATCATTTCGTTTGAAAACCGACAGAGGTTGCCTCTACCCGCCGTTGAAAGCAGCAGCCTCAACGTCGAACAGGCCACGAATTCACACGGTATCTTCAGCTTCGTAAGAGCCGGACCCGATAACTTGAACGATAGTTTTGCCAACAAGATTGCAGATACATTGCGGGAATTGATATTGTATATCACACCCGTGGTGGACGATCTAGAAAACGAAGGCGGCGAAGAAGATGAAGCTTAGCCCAGCAGCAGCGCGTTGATCGTTGCCACGCTGGCCGGGTGCACCGGGCGTCGTCGCTGCAAGCGCAGGGCCGACTCGCGACAAAGGAACTCCAGCACGGCCTGTCCCAGGCTTTCGACAGCCTCAGTATCAGAGCCGTCGACGGGCCGAGGCCGAACTACGTCTGGCTCATCCGGGGGCAAGACCACCCAATCTCGGCTGCGGGCACGAACCAGCCCACCGGGGGGCCATTTGCTTCCTTGTAATGTGGCCACTATGTCACCTGCCTTGGCCTCAGCCCTGACCCCAAGGCGTCCACAGCGAACCTTGGGATGAAAGAGGCGGTGCTAACCCTGACGCTCTGAATCTGGCCAACGTCGTAGGAACGAACCTCGCCGGTGTCGGACTGCACTGCGCAGAGGGTGAGTTGACCGGAGCGGGTCATCCTTAGACTGTAAGGCTCAATCAAGTGGTTGCGATCTTGGTAGCCGAGCTCAACACAGAGATGGTTGGCGGCGGCGAAGCGCACTTCCTCGACCGGCACCCTTTGGCCCCACACCGACAAGACAGAAGGAGGGTTCCATGAATCGTCGATTTCCTCGATGTCTGGGATAGGAGGCAACCCTCCTACCTGCGCCAGTCCCTCCAGCCATGCGTAGAGGCGAGGCAATTCTTCCCATAAGGCGGAGAAGGGCGGCAGCGCCGGAAGCTGATGGGCCAGCATGTTGGCCCATTCGTCTTCCAGCTCCCTCAGGAAGGGCGATGCCTGGATAGCCTTGCTCGTGAAGACCTCCACGCCCTTAGATTTGCACTTCTCCCGGTACACGGACCGGAGGAGGGCAGCCCCAGGAAGAACAGATGCCCTTCTGTACAGGAGGATTATGTCGTAGAGGTCACGAGGCCGGGCTCTCTCTCCCATAGCCCGCAGCTTCTCGGCGAAAGTCTCCTCAAAGCTGTAGCATCGCACCTCAGCGGGCACCGGCAGGGCGTCGGGGTACTCGTGGGCGATGGGGCGCAGGACAGTGGGACGCACCACCTGTTCCGCAGTGGTCAGGTCGAGCCGGAGGCTTGCGACACCAGGCGAGTTCCGTGGGCCACGGTAGTAGATACGCCCTTCGGCTGACCGACCATCGGGGCGCTGCCGCACTATTGGTTCCCTTCCCTGAAAGTCAATCCCGGACTCCTCGTAGACACGCTCGAATACGCCTTTCAAGAGAGGAACCACCTGACTTGCCTCTGCCGGGCCTCCGGGCAGCACCGTAAAGTCCAGATCCTCAGAGAATCGGTAGGTCTCGATGTAGCATTTCTTCAGGCATGTGCCGCCCTTGAAGACCCAGGAGGTGGATAGAATAGGGTCGGACCCGATTCCCCAAAGCACCCACCCGATAACGTAGTCCTTCTCGATCACATCCTCTCGGATGCCCCACTCGTTGATCCTCTCGTTGAGGTCCGTTCTGGTAATCAACTGGTCATACCGCCCGATGGGACTCTCCCGTTCTCACGCAGCCTCCACCGCCACACTACGGGCCCTTCGTCGGGCAAGCTGGGGTCCAAGAGACCGATGCCTGAGCTCACACTCGTTTCGCAGGCTTGGAGAAGAGAGGGTGCATGGACATCCAGTGCCTCCAGAAGGTAGCCCAGGCGCTTGAAGCTCGTGCGGTTGCCAACCCGCCGGACGTAGTCCTCAAGAAGAGTGTCGTCACGGTGCTCGCCCCTGAAGTAGGTCTCCACCATGTCGGCGATGTGGCGAATGCCTCCCCCGAGCGTTGGATCGTCGAGGACATCGACGATAGTACGCGAAGGATCAGACACGTATACTCTAGTCTGGTCCCGCCAGACGGCCTTGGTTCCGAATGTCTTTCGCGGACTGGTGTGCCTGATGCGAAAGGGGAACCCTTGGATATCGGCCTCTTTGCTCCTCGCCCGCTTGGTGGTGACGACCACGGTCTCTCGGAATATCTGTTCGGTCAGGTCCCAATGCTCGCACGCCGTCCACCCCCCAATGTAATAATGGGGGCCGAAGAGCTTCGACGCTATGACCCACGGGTCTTCCCGCCATGCGCTCGGGTCGATGGCGTCAAGGGGTATGGGTGCGTAGAGACCACGGCAGACACGCACCAGCCATCCTCTCTCAGCTAGATACGCAAGGAAACGATGCGTGCGAGGCATAGTGAAGGAGAGGGCGGCGGCGGCCTCTTGGACTGAGAAAGGACCTGTGACGCCCCGGTACAAGGAGGTGAGGCGTCGCCTGTTCCTCTCAGAGATGCCCTTCGGAGCCACAGTAGTTGTCGTCAACAGCTATTCCTTCCACAGTGTTGAAGATACTGCGTCTACGATAAACTCGAAGGGCTTACGAGGCAATGGGGCCTCCGCCTTTTTGATCGCCGTCGGCGAGATGATCTCGGCAAGCTTCGCCGCCTGGCAGGGAGAGGGGACAGGGAGTCTACCTGAAAAGGATCAGAATCGACGGAGTTTCGTTGATAAGGAAGGTTTGAATGTTCACCACCTTTTCGCTTTCGCTAAAAGCCCTGCTCAATGATGTTCAAAGCGGGGAAATCCAACTCCCGGACTTCCAGCGAGGTTGGGTGTGGGACGAAGATAGAATCAGAGGGCTTCTGGCCAGCATCTCTAGTGTGGTGTAACCGTAGTTCATTGGTAAATAAAGGGACAATCGACGCTGATACGTTACTCTGGTTCGAGCAAGAATCTGGTTCCCTGTCCTTTCAGAAAGCCTCCGAATAATGCAGCGAACTACGGATACACCACACTAGTATTACAACGACGGATCAACTGGCGAGGTGATTCTTGTGAGTAAATTGAACCTGGCACGCGCCGTTGCGATCTTCCCACAGCCGCTGATTCGTAGCTGGACAAGAACCGTCAGCCATCTTATTCGGCAATCCGTCGTTGTAATACTAGGGATTCACATTCATAACCTCCGTAACCGGGAAGGCTTTCAGGCAAGGAAAGGAGTTAACCCCCTAAGCAATCTTTACCTGGGCCGATGCCGATTATCCGAGATTGCCCCAACTTAGGATGCTCAAGGGTATGACAGTAAGGACGTGTACGCTGCGATCAGAAACGGGATGGTCAATTGGGTCGAGAACGCCATCGGGGCCAGACGTTCCTACGCCTAGCAGGTCGCCGAGCCTTAGACCTACTACCAACGGTTGATGCATAAACAAGCGATCGTCATGAATTGCACGTCACCTGAAGTGGTGTTGTGCATTGACGGCTTTTCGTTGGTACCTTACTCTTTTTCTATGGAGGCCTTCTGGGCAGCAAGAGAAGCTTCCGTCGCTCTATGCGAGGCTCTTGGGCCCTTCATATGGTCGGCGGAACGCCATCCTTTGTCGGACAATACCAGTGGGCCGACTGCGCAACGCAGGCCTAGACTAACCTAATCGGCTCGTTAGGTAACGACCGATATCGCCGGCGAACCCGTTACTCTATCGTTTGGGTGACGCCGCCCATGTGATTAGAAAATGAACCACAGTGAGATTGTCAATTTCATTTGGGGAGTCGCGAACCTGATTCGGGACACCTTCAAGAGAGGTAAGTATCAGGACGTAATTCTGCCGCTCACCGTTTTGCGGCGCCTTGATTGCGTGCTAGGACCGACCAAGGAGAAGGTGCTTCAACGTCAAGCTGAGCTCCGCGACAGAGGATTGGAGGACCTGCATAACCAACTCTGCATCGCTTCAGGGTTCGCTTTCTACCATACATCCCGATACGACTTCGCGCTCCTGTTGGCGGACGCCCCCAACGTAGCCGCCAACTTGCGGAACTACATCGCGGGTTTCAGCCAGAATATGCGCGAGGTCCTGGAAAGGTTCGACTTCGACAACACTATCAGCAAGCTCGACGAGGCAGGCCTACTCTTCCAAGTGCTGGAAAGATTCGGGGGGGTGGAACTTCATCCTGGCCAAGTCGACAATTCTGCAATGGGCACCATTTTCGAGGAACTGATCCGCAAGTTCAACGAAGCGCTGAACGAGAACCCCGGCGAACACTTCACACCGCGCGACGTAGTACACCTGATGGTTGGCTTGATGCTCGCTGGGGATGAAAACAGAATTGACGGCAGTGGCGTGGTGCGCACCGTCTATGACCCTTGCTGCGGTTCGGGCGGGATGCTGACCATAGCCAAGGAGCACATCAACGTCGGCCACTTGGATAACGGCAATCTTTTGAACGGCCCAGTCAATTCCGACGCTGAGATTCACCTCTTCGGCCAGGAAGTTAACCCGGAGACTTGGGCGGTTTCCAAGTCGGACCTGTATATGAAAGACCCAACAGGCCGGGACGCCGACAACATCGTCTTTGGAACCACGCTCTCCAACGACCGGCACGCGGCTAGGTCCTTTGACTATCTGATTGCGAATCCACCCTACGGGAAGGACTGGAAACGGGACGAAAGCGCGGTTCGCGCCGAGCATGCCAGGGGCGTCGCCAGCAGGTTTGGGCCTGGTCTACCGCGCATAAGCGATGGCCAGCTCTTGTTCCTGTTGCATATGCTCTCCCGGGCCAAGAACCCAGGAGAAGGCGGTTCACGCATCGCCATCATTATGAACGGGTCGCCCCTTTTCACCGGAGACGCAGCCAGCGGGGAGAGCGAGATACGACGCTACATCTTCGAGAACGACCTCCTGGAAGCTCTGATCGCTTTGCCGGAGCAGCTCTTCTACAACACCGGAATCGCCACCTACGTCTGGCTTCTTACCAATCGGAAAACTCCGGAACGCAGGGGTGTAGTCCAGCTCATTGACGCTTCTACGTTCTGGACTCCAATGTCTCGAAGCCTGGGCGACAAGCGCCGCCAGATTCCCCCAGAGAAAGCTCAGGACATCCTGAGAATCCTTGAAGACCATCGGCATGGGGACACCCGGTTGGTCCCTAGGGACGGCAAGCAGGACGAAGCCGTAGTGAGTCGTATCTTCCCCACGGCCCAATTTGGGTACCGAAGGATCACTGTGGAGCGCCCGCTCCGGCTCAATTTCCAGGCAACGCCTGAACGCATCAGGCGGCTCGAAGATGAAAGGGGCTTCCAATCCTTGGCCAAGTCACGGAAGCGAGGCGACGCGGCGGCCCAAGAAGAAGAGCAAGGACGCAGGCTGCAGGAGTCGCTCCGGATGATGCTGAATGGCTTGCCTGAGACGGTAGTAAAGGACCGGAAGGCCTTTGAAGACATTCTTGAAGATGCGGTGAAGCGTGCTGGCGTCAAGTTGGCTGCCCCCGTCCGCAAAGCGATCCTGAATGCCTTGGGGGAGCGCGACGAAACCGCCGCCATTTGCTTGGACAAGGACGGCAAGCCGGAGCCGGACCCGGAACTGCGGGATACCGAACGTGTACCTCTTGCAGAGGCTGTGAATGCCTTCTTCGATCGTGAAGTCAAACCCCATTTACCCGACGCGTGGGTTGACGAGTCTAAGAGGGATGCCAAGGATAAAGAGGTTGGGATAGTGGGCTACGAAATCAATTTCAACCGCCACTTCTATCGGTATTCTCCGCCGCGTCCCTTGGAGGACATAGAGGCGGACATCCAGGGCATTGAAGAGGACATCGTTCGAATGTTGCGTGAGGTTACTGCGTCAGCCTCTTTTTAATTGCTTGGCCCCCCTATGATTTATTGAAAAGGTCGGCAATGGTATGAGATTTGCCGACCTATTTTTACAAACTCATTGCGTTTTTGTAGAATGTCGGTGATGCAATCGCAAACGCTGACAGGATTGAGACGCCATGAACGTCGAACTTACCCAAGACATCCTTCATGAGGCCGGCATCGGCAACTTCTTCCGTCCCATCCAACTTGAGTCGTTGGGAATACCCTACCACAGGCTTCGACAACTTGAGGCGGATGAAGCTGTCGAACGCATTGGATGGGGACTTTACCGGCTGGCAGAAGCTGAACCAACAGAACGCTACTCGATAGCTTCCGTCTGCGCCCGGGTTCCCAACACAATAGTCTGCCTCCTCTCGGCCCTCCAGATCCATGAGATTGGCACCCAGCTTCCTCGGCAAGTCTGGATCGGCATACCGCACAAGGCGAAGGCCCCTACGCTGAAAGGAATCGGGGTTCGTCTGGTTCGTTTCAGCGCTGCTGCTTTGACCTATGGAGTCCAGGAAACCAGCTTCGAGGATGTGCCCGCTCGAATTACCTCTCCAGCCCGCACGATTGTTGACTGTTTTCGATTCCAACGCCTCATCGGTCGGGAGGCCGCATTGGAAGCTCTGCGTGAGGCTCTCGACGACAGAAAGGTGACTACCGCAGAACTTATGCGTACCCTTGAGGTTGTGCCCTCGCGCCGCCTCAGTGCCATACTGGAAACTGGCGTGCTATGACAACCAACGTCGCAGCTTCAATCAGGTCGCGACTGCTCAGCAGGGCGAAGGCCGAAAGCACTGATTTCCAACTGTTTCTGGACCGTTACGCCTGCGAACGGTTCCTTTATCGGCTTGGGGACGTCCGAGGCCCGTGACCGGTGCATCCTGAAGGGCGCCAGCCTCTTGGCATTGTTGATGGAGGAACCGTATCGAGCAACGCGCGATGTCGACTTATTGGCATATGCAGAAAACGATGAGGAAAGTGTTCGGGGCGTCATGGCTACCGTTTGCAACGTTTCCTGCCCTGAAGACGGGGCTGCTTTCGATATTGACACTATCAAAGTTTCCGCAATCCGAGACGGTCAGCGATACGGAGGGCAACGGGCCACCTTGCTTGCCTTTCTGGGAGTCGCCAAGTGCAATGTCCAAGTGGACTTTGGGTTTGGGGACGTGGTAACCCCTGGCCCGGAAGATGCCATGTTGCCCACCCTGATTGACGGTATTCCGGCGCCTATTCTGCGCACTTATGCCCAAGTATCTTCCATTGCCGAGAAGTTCGAGTCTATGGTGCAGTTGGGGATAAGAAACAGCCGTATGAAGGGCTTTTACGACGTATGGGCTTTGTCTGAAACCTTCGCCTTTGGTGGCCCTGAGTTGCAAGACGCGGTTGCGCGGTGCTTTGACCGGCGCGGCACTCCCTGGAGTGCCGAGATGCCCGAAGCCCTTACACCAGCGTTTCACTCGAACCCTCAACTACAAGACTACTGGACAGCCTATGGGCATCAGGGTGGGCTATTCAATCTCCCGCCCAGCGCCTTTGAAGTCGTCGGCGACCGGATACAGTCCTTTCTGAGGCCTGTTCGCGACAACATCCTTGCGGGCGAGCCATTTCGTATGTACTGGCCCCCGGGAGGACCCTGGAAATCAACTACTACGGGAGAAGGGACAAGGGACTGATGGTGAAGCGACGAGCTTTCTTCAGCTTTCATTACACGCCGGACAATTGGCGTGCAGCCAAAGTCAGAAACATCGGTGCTGTCGACAGCAACGCGCCGGTTTCCGATAATGACTGGGAGACAGTTACAAGAGGCGGCGACACTGCGATACGAAATTGGATCAACAGTCAAATGCGCGGGAAATCCTGCGCAATCGTCCTCATAGGGAGGCACACATCGGGCCGCAAGTGGATCAAATACGAAATCGAAACGGCTTGGAACGATGGGAAAGGGTTGCTGGGAATCTACATTCACAGCCTTGAAGACCGTAATGGACAGCAGTCAGGGAAAGGAGCGAATCCCTTCTACAGCATCATTGTAAACGGAAGAAGGCTGTCAAACATCGTGAAGGACTATGACCCCCCCTACAAGCTAAGCAAGAATGTCTATGCTCACATTGCGGACAACATCTCCGATTGGGCTGAAGAAGCAATCCGCATTCGCGGTAGGTACTGAGGGAGCAGGCCAGCATGGTCGAGAGCCGACCCTTAAATGAAGAGTCGTCCGCCGTTCAGTCCCACCTGAACATCATGCAGGGGGTGATAAACCGGATGGCGGAGAACAGCCGCTCCTGCAAGGTGTGGTGCGTTACCCTGGTCGCCGCCACCCTGGTGCTGGTGGCCCGGACAGGGGAGCCGCAGCATGCCCTGATTGCATTAGTTCCGACGCTGCTGTTCCTGTTCCTGGACTCCTACTACCTAGCGCTGGAACAGGCGTTCATCAGGTCCCAGAACGCATTCGTCGCAAAGCTGCACCGAGGTGGACTGGAGTCTGCCGACATCTACCTGGTGGTTCCGACGGGCATGGGGTGGTTGCTAGTCGGGAGATGTCTTCTGGGTTCGCTGTCGATATGGCCGTTCTACCTATTGGTCACAGTAACAATACTCCTAACTTGGTTGCTGATAATCCCTTCAGATACTCCTATGGTAAAAGGAGAAATGTGGCGTTGACCAATAACCATAGGCACAACGTATTCATCAGCCACCACGACGCCGACAGGGAGTACAAGAAGTGGTTTACTCAGATGATGGGCGACTTCATTGTGGATATGTCAGTTGACGAAGACGATATTGACGACACGGACTTAGCTACGGAAACGATTCGGCAGGAGATTCGAGACGGCTACATACGCCAGGCGTCGGTGACAATCGTGCTAATCGGGCAATGCACCTGGCAGAGAATGCACGTTGACTGGGAAATTCATTCCAGCATCAGACACAACGACTACAACCGAAGGTGTGGCCTGATGGGCATCTGGTTGCCGAGCCATCCAGACTATCGTTCAGCGGAATACCGGGACAGGCTCATGCCGGCGAGACTGGCGGACAACACCGAAGGTAATGATCCCTACGCACTCCTTTATGATTGGCCCCGTCTGCGCGCGCGCAGACGGGAAATGGTCCGAGAATTGATCGACGATGCCCTCAAAAGGCGAAGGCAGACCCCTCCGAACAGCGGTAGGCTGTTGTTGCAAGGAAACATAGGTGGTAGGTGTTCGGACGGCTGGTGAACGAGGTACCGATTTGGGTAGGTATAAAGACATTTGCCACGAAGCCCAATTCTTGGCTCCAAAGTGTTTCTTAACTCTCAACCCCACTAGTATTACAACGAAGGATCAACTGGCGAGGTGATTCTTGTGAGTAAATTGAACCCGGCACAGCGCTGTTGCGATCTTCCCACAGCCGCTGATTCGTAGCTGGACAAGAACCGTCAGCCATCTTATTCGGCAACCCGTCGTTGTAATACTAGGCATAACCCTCATGTCACCAAAATAGGAGACGCTAATGGAAAGTGGAATACGGCGGTACCTTCGCACTTTTGACATTATCAGCCCTCACTTGAACGCTCTGACACGTACGCTCAACCTCGTGGACATTGGAAGCATGGGAACGGCAATGAGTCTGTTCCAACCGAGACATGCGGAAATTACGCGATTATTGTCTGTTGCGGATTTCGCTTCCAGGCAAACGGATTTGATAGGGGCTGCTCGAATTTTAGATGAGCTATCCGTTCGTACGCCCGTCGGCCTGAATGCCTTTGACATGGTTCATACATCCTGGCGTTCGGCGTTAAGGGAAGTGAGTGCTCCGTCTGCACAATTGGCGGACCTAGCAAAGCTCTCGCTTTCGCAAACTTCATTTCAACTATTGACGCTAGAGCCGTTGATCAACGCAATGGACTTCAGTTTTCTGGGCCAACAATTCAAGATTCAGGATTCTGTTGTTGCAGGATTACGACGGTCATTCGCGAATCTTACAGACACGTACCGATCGTTGGCCGGTTCATTTGAAACCGTCCCACAGGTTGTCCAACTCCCTATGTTCGTACTACCCGGAGCCACGCGAGGTCTAAGTATTTCCGGCTACGCGGTGGAAACACTCCGACCCTGGGAACAATCCCAGGATGGCGAATTTTCTTCGGAAATCTCGATGATAGAAGAAGATGACGTCGAAATAGTCGACCTCCCTTCTCTCTTGGAAATGATAGAACCTAGGCTTGTGAACCTGTATGCGGGTGCATTGGACGCTCTAAACGGGACGAACCCGGAACGTCAAAGGCATGTTTTGACTTCTCTTCGCACTCTTTGGGATGAATTGTTCAGAGTGATTGCTCCCAATGCCGAACTAGTTGACTGGATTCATTCTCAGGGTTCTTCTAACGAAGAACATATGCATGAAGGTCGTCCTACACGGCGCGCCAGGTTAAAGTACGTATTAAGGAACGTTAATAGTGGCCCCTTAACCGACTTTGTCGATGCGTACATCGGAATGGCTCTCCAACTCCACAGCGTTTACAACCGTGTTCACATTACGGAGCCGGGCCTCACCGACCAACAACTTCGAGCAACCGTCCTGAATAGCGAGGCGGCGTTGGAGTATTTCGTAAGGGTCTATAAACAGTAGGTGAAATGATTGGCTCCGAGAGTACCGATATGACCAAGATTCTGGGACCGCGGGGAAAGCTAAGCTTCAACCCCAGCGCCAATTTCAAACTTTCTGGTGTTGAGTGGGTTGGGGAAATTCCGGCGCATTGGGACGTCCGCCGGCTTAAGTACCTGGCTACGGTGAACGATGAGGCGCTGCCCGAAACCACCGACCCGGACATGGAAATTACCTATGTGGACATCGGGAACGTCGACCCCACTGGGGGAATTACCGGCACTGAGGAATTGGTGTTTGAGGGTGCGCCTTCCAGGGCACGGCGCATCGTGCGCCAGGGTGACGTCATAATATCGACGGTTCGGACCTACTTGAAAGCAATAGCCCGAATTGAGCCTAGGGATCCGAACCTTATTGTGTCCACAGGATTCGCAGTAATTCGCCCCCGAAAATTGGACGATGGATTCTTGGCGTATGCCCTAAGCGCTCCATACTTTATTGACCGTGTTGTTGCGCACTCAGTGGGGGTGAGCTATCCGGCGATCAACGCGAGCGAGCTCGCTTGTCTGGATATCGCTTTCCCTCCGATCTCGGAACAGCAAGCCATCTCCGCCTTCCTGGACCGGGAAACGGCCAAAATTGACGCGCTGGTCTCCAAGCAGGAGCGGCTCATAGAACTGCTCGAGGAGAAGCGCACCGCCATCACCACCCGCGCCGTCACCAAGGGCCTCCACGCCAACGCGCCAATTAAGGACTCCGGCGTCAAGTGGCTTGGGGAGATTCCAGCCCATTGGGAGGTCAAGCGGCTATGGCATCTTACTCCCCAAGACCGCCGCATAATGTACGGTATTGTGCTTCCGGGCCCTCACGTAGAAGGCGGCGTTCCAATCGTTAAGGGAGGTGATGTGGCTCCTGACCGATTGCGGTTGAATCTACTCAGCCGCACTACGAGGGAGATCGAACGTCAGTATGAAAGGTCGCGGCTTCAAGCAGGAGACTTGGTATACGCGATACGTGGCAGCATCGGCGATGTAGCAATGATTTCGGACGAGTTAGACGGTGCCAACCTCACTCAGGACGCTGCACGTGTTTCCTATACGAAGGATTCCTGGGGGTTGTGGTTACTCCACTCTCTCAAGTCCTACTCTGCATTTGCGCAACTAGACGCTGGCGCACTCGGTGCCACGATTCGAGGCATCAACATCCGTGACCTGAAACGGATCCTCATGCCTGTACCACCCAGCATCGAACAACGGGCTATAGCCGATTACATTCAAGGTGAAACTGCCAAACTCGACAACTTGGCCGCCAAAGTCCGGGAAGCCATTGAACGCCTAAAAGAGCTTCGCGCAGCCCTTATCTCCGCCGCTGTGACTGGTCGGATTGATGTAAGAGAGGATGGAGGATGTACGTAGACGTTGCTGAAAAAGCCTTTGAAGAAGCGATTGAAGCCTGCCTCCTTCAGGGCACCGAGGGATTGATTGGGGAGGAAAAGCCCCCTTACCTGGAGTTGAAACCCGGCGGCTACCACCAACGCTCATCGGAGGAATATGACAAGTCTCTCTGTCTCGTGAAAAGGGACGTGCTGGACTTCGTGCTGGCCACACAACCCCAAGAGTGGAAGAAACTCTCCCAGCATCACGGGACCGCCGTGGAAGAACAATTCCTCAAGCGTCTCGCCTCCGAGATTGCCCGCAGGGGCGCCCTCGACGTGCTGCGCAGCGGAATCCGGGGCATGGGCTGCCGTTTCCGGCTTGCCTACTTCCGCCCGTCCAGCGGGTTGAACGAAGAAACTCGGCGCCTTTACCGGGGCAACATCTTCTCGGTGGCGCGGCAACTACACTACAGCGAAAAGAACAACAAGAGCCTGGACCTGGCTCTCTTTCTCAACGGCATCCCTATTTTCACGGCAGAGCTCAAGAACCCGCTCACGGGGCAAACGGTCCAGGATGCCATTCGCCAGTACAAGACAGACCGGGACCCTCGGGAGCAGCTTTTTGCCTATCGGCGATGCCTGGCCCACTTCGCCGTTGACCCCGATTTGGTCTATGTGACTACTCAGCTTGCAGGGCCTCAAACATATTTCCTTCCGTTCAATCAGGGAAGGTTCGGCGGCGCCGGCAACCCGCCCGTTCCGCCGACCCAGAGCGGCTACGCCACTTCCTATCTTTGGGAAGAAACCTGGGCGCGGCATAGTGTGCTGGACCTTGTGCGCCAATTCATCCACGAGTTGGAGGTGGAAGACGACCGGGGAAGGAAGACTGGCAAGAGCTTCTTGATCTTCCCTCGCTACCAGCAACTGGACTGCGTGAGGCGGTTGGTGAGCCACGCCCGCCAGCGGGCAACGGGGCAACGATACCTGATCCAACACTCGGCGGGGAGCGGCAAGACCTTTACTATTGCCTGGCTGGCCCATCAACTGTCCACCCTCCACGATGCGGAAGACCGACGCGTCTTCGACTCCATCGTGGTGATCTCCGACCGCCGTGTATTGGACCGCCAACTCCAGGCGGCGATGCGGCAATTTGAGCAGACCTTGGGTGTAGTGGAGAATATCGATACTACCTCCCGGCAACTCAAAGAAGCGCTGGAATCCGGCAAGACCATAATCGTTACCACCCTGCAGAAATTCCCGGTGATTGCTCAGGAAATAGGCGAGTTGCCGGGCCAGCGATTCGCCCTAATCGTTGATGAGGCTCATTCCTCCCAATCCGGCGAGGGAACACAAGGTCCCAAGGAAGTGCTGGCCGCTCCGTCCTTGGAAGAGGCCGAAGAGGAAGACGCCGGGACTGACACGCAAGAGGAGGATGGGCTGGATAATCTCGCTTTGGAGCAGATGGCAAGGCGGAAGCAACCGCCCAACGTTTCCACCTTCGCCTTCACCGCTACCCCGAAACCGAAGACGCTGGAACTATTCGGAACGCGCAGGGACGACGGATCTTTTGCACCCTTCCACCTTTACAGTATGCGCCAGGCCATCGAAGAGGGTTTCATCCGGGACGTTCTGGAAAGCTACACGACCTATCAGGCTTATTGGCGGCTGTTCAAGAAGATTGAGGGCGACCCGCGTTACGACAAGTCTAAGGCACATTACCTGCTTCGCTCATTCGTGGACTTGCATCCGCACGCCATAGACGAGAAGGTGCGGATAATGGTTGAGCATTTCACCAGCAAATCGCAGAGCGATATAGACGGCAGGGCGAAGGCAATGATTGTAACGCGCTCCCGCCTGCACGCCGTCCGGTACAAGCTTGCCGTTGATCAGCATCTGGCAGAAACTGGTAACCCATTCAAGACCCTGGTGGCTTTCTCAGGGACAGTACAGGACGGTGGTAAGTCCTACACCGAGTCCGGGATGAATAGCATACCGGAAGCCCAAACCGCCAAGACATTCGATACCCCCGAATATCGGATGTTGATCGTCGCCAACAAATTCCAAACCGGTTTCAACCAGCCCTTGCTGCAAACAATGTACGTAGACAAAAAGCTGGGTGGTGTTAATGCGGTGCAGACCCTTTCGCGATTGAATAGAACCCACCACGACAAGCCCAGCACGATGGTCCTGGACTTCGCCAACGAGGCCGATGACATCAAGGCCGCATTCCAACCCTACTACGAAACGACAATCCTGTCGGAGGCAACCGACCCTAACCTACTGTATGAAATTCAGACCCGCCTCAAGACTTTCCCCGTCTTCACTGACGGAGATGTGGAGACCTTCGCCGGCGTGTTCTTTCAGGCTGGTTCAACCCAGGACCAGGTTTATGCCGCGCTCGCTCCGGCCATAGAACGCTTTTCTGACCTTCAAGAGGTTGAGCGGCAGGATTTCCGAGGCCAGATAACGGACTATGTGCGCCTCTACTCGTTCCTGGCTCAGGTGATTACCTTCCTTGATGCCGACCTTGAGAAACTCTACGTCTTCGCCCGGCATCTACGTCGACTGCTCAAGGTCGATCCGGAACAATTGCCGCTCGAAATTCAGCAGAATATTGACGTGGAGTCCTATCGCATTCAGCAAACCGGGAGCGGAAAAGTCACGCTGGACCGGAATGGAGATAAGCTCGACTCGGTACGGACCAAGGGACCGGGTCACAGCACACCAGAGGAGGTAGAGGCCCTTTCACGCATCATTGCGGACCTCAACGAGCGTTTCGGTATCGAGTTGGGGACTGAACACCGCATCACCCTAGGAAGGATGATGGAACGACTGGAGGACGATACGGCGCTGGAGGTCGCGACCAAGGTCAACACGTTGGAGAACGTGCGGATTACCTTTGACCACAAGGTCGAGCAGGTAATCCAGGAAATCGTCGACCTGAACTTCGACCTGTACAAGCGAATAACCGATGACCCTGCTTTCGGGGAAGTGATCAAGAACCACTTATTTGACCAATACCTCCGCACGCACCGCAGTTCTCAAGGCGGAGAGGAAAGTGATGGAGGTTAACAGCTTTCAGTGGGCTGGCTCCGCCTCGAATCCCCCTGTTGGCCGCGCGTTTAATAAAGAAAGCAAACCAATACGGGGCCCTGGTCCGAGCTGCGGACACTTATTACATCTTTGCAGTCGGAGCTCGAGAAGCCTTTCTCGTTGAGTTCGACCGCAAATTTAGGAGAACGGCTTAATAATCAAAGGTTGGTCAGTGGATGGAATGTTGTTTATCCATTGGGAAGTATGAGCGAACTCCTGATCACCTTGAATTGAAACAGTTTGACCTAAGGGATTGCATGCTTAATCTGAGAGAATTGGAACGTAATGAATGGTGCAGAATTAAGAGAGTGGGTGCTTCCGCTAGCTGACTCTCTTGCTTGGCCGCTCTTGGTTCTTGTCTTGGCCTTGATCCTCCGGCCTCACATCGGGAGGCTAATAGGCCTTATTCGCACCATCCGTTACAAAGATCTTGAATTGAGTTTGAGCGAGACTGTGGAAGAGGCCACGTCGCGAGCCCAGGCGTTAGAATCCGCTGACGACCCTACTTTGGAAATCCCGCCGCCCGCCACGAGTGCCTTGGACACGAGAATCACCATTCTAAATTCCTGGGCATCGGTTGAGGCGACCATTCGAAATTTGGCGGAAGCAAACCAAGATGCTATTGGCCGGGTGACGGACCGGATGTCAACTCGACGGCGCATAGGATTACTGAACCAAATTGGTGTTATTGATAGTCCCGTGGCTGCGGCGCTAGAAGACTTAAGATTTGTACGTAATTTAGTCGCGCATGGGGAGGACATCCGCATGGACAAAGATGCTCTTCTTAATTTCTCAAGGGCTGCGGTACGCCTTGAATCTATAGTCGAGCAGCGACTTGATTGACACCCAGAAGTGTGTTGGAGGAAAAGAGGCTTGGCCTTGACAAATATTGCCTGCAAATGTCGCACGCCTTAGCGAGTAGGAATCAATTCCAAGATGGGGAATAGAGATGGAGGCCCCGTTTGAGACGTAACATAACCACATGGGATCGATCAATGGGAAAGGGAAGCGTTCAGTTGTTTGTCAACGAACAAGCTCCATTTTCCAAGAGAACCGTCGAGTACAGTCAATACGATACCTTCATGTCGCACAAAGGGGATGACACAGCCTTAGCTGAAAGTGTCGGCGACATTTTGTACGAAGGCGGCCTTTCCGCTTACCTAGATAAATGGGACCCTAGAGTGGACGGTGATTCACCCGAACTGGAAACCCATCTCAGGGAAGTCATCAGGGCGACGCCCAGCATCGTCGCGGTCGTAACTGAACACACGCCCTTGTCATGGTGGGTGCCGTTCGAACTCGGCGTCGCAAGAGAAACGGAGTCACAAATTTCCACCTTCCTAAGTGTCGACGAAAATTCTGCCGATGTGGTGCGTCTTCCGAGTTACCTCAAGATTTGGCCAATTCTAACGTCGCGACCGGAGTTAAGGGCATGGGCGACAGCTCTTGCGGGCTCGCGATATCAGCAGGTCTTGGGGCGCACACTTTTCCTTGAGAAATCGGTTGAAATGTCCTCTAATTCGTACAGCCTCGGTGGTATAGAACGTATGATGCAGTCAGGCAAAGTCCAGTTTGTCTAGCCCGCTAGTGGCCCAACTGCTTTGAAATGATGGCTTGAAGAGTATGGGTCTCGTCGAAGAGCACCGTCGGCCAATTATCGCAGGGCGCTCAGGCCAATATTGTCCACTCATCATTTCAAGGATTTCGTACTACTAAACTAAAGCCAAGGTGGGATGTGCATTTGCCGGGTGCCGAGAGTCTCGCAGGAGTGCTTCGGCCCTTGATTGCAGGACTGTCCGGCAGTGCCGCCGGACTTCTTCTTTCCGACTACCAGCCCGGCCAGGAAGCTGTTGACTCTCTCCTGCACCGCGGCCTTGCTTCCCAAGCACCGAGCGAGCCGGTCGAAGAATAATCCGCACCGTCAACGCTGTCTCTACCTGCTCCTTTAACGTCCCCACTCCGACCAATTTACTGCCGTCAGTCATCACGTCAGTGGTACACGATCACGCCGCCCCAGTGGCCCAATATCTCGGCGCCATTGACAGTTGCCGCCGAAAAATGAGCGAAATCGCCGAAGTTGAGTTGACGCATTATCCCGCTCCCGGCATCGAACGGCTCGAAGTCCACGGTGCGGCCGCGCTACTTGTGTGATTGGTCTTGGTCGATGGGGCCTGGCGGTGCCCGCAGTACCGTTCTGTAGATCCAAAGTCGTATCTCAACAATGTCGGCGTAGAGTAGTGTATACCGGTGCATTGGTTGGATGGGTCTCTCTGTTCCAGAGTTCGTCCGCCGAAGTTGCTCTCCTAGATGTGGACAGGTCTAAATTCTCTTTCCCTGATGTCCACATCCCCGTATATCGTCCTCTCCATAACCAAGCCCACCCACCGGATTTGTGGGCAATGTCGGGAACTTCTTCGTAATTCCTGGTGAAGGCTCCGTACCAGCGGCCGGTTTCCACCCGGCACTTCCGGTCAGTTTCAAAGGTAACCGGCGTTACGCTGTCGACTGCCAGTACTCACTGCCGCGCGTTCCGGCAGTCGCCGTCCTTGTCGGTCCAATGTTTCCACTCTGTCTGGTCGAACTCGGGGATGTTGGGTGCTACGGCAGATATGGAAATCACCAGTACCGTTGCGGTCGGTCTTGGGGTCGGGAATCGTGCGTTTGTGGCCGTCGGTATTCTGGCCAAATCCACGGTCGACAGGGGTAGGCTGCCTTATCACGGCGGGCGTCGCCTCTGGGTTGAGACAAGCGGCTGTGTCTATTAGCGTTGCCATGGAGGCCAGCGCCGCTGGTTTCGACATGCACGAATCTCTTTATCTGTCGTGAGGTGAAGTTGTGGTAAGCCATTTCACCCTTGGTGCCCTGCTTCTGTCCAGTTTTGAATTTCCGCGGCGCTCTTCACCTTGAACTTCCCTATTCGCAGACCACGCCGTCTCCATCGGCGTCGCGCATGTACTGATAAACTGGGTGTCCCCGGCGGACCGGTGCAATGCCGCGGGTACGAGCTTCTGCGCAGGTTATACGGCCGTTGCCGTTGTCGTCCCACAGGGCTAGGGCGTCGACGTCGGGACTATGCGTTGGGGTTGCCGCAGCATTTGGGGTCGGAGTGGCAGTTGCAGTTGCTGAGGCTCTGGGCGCCAGCACGACCATCTCGGTTGACTCACACATTGCCAGGACTCTGTCTATCGCGTCCGCCTCGGCGCGGTCGATGGTGAGCCCGTATTCCTGGCGGACTTGGACGGTTCGGTCGACGTTCCAGCACTGGTTCAGGTCTGGGAGCCACTCGGCCGCGTCGTTGTCGCTCTTCTGGTGGCGGTTGCCGGTGTCTTTCAGCGCAGGCTTCGCATCTCGTCTGGCCCTCTGTGGCCCGGTTCGGGCAACTCACACACTTGCCTGACTGCTTGGCTGCTTGGCTGCTTGGGTTATTCTGCGTCGGAGGTTCCGTTGGTATTCCTTCCGTTACGGGGTCTGGCTTCTTCTGAGCTCGTATTCCTTACGCTCTTCCGGCGTCTTTTTGACCTTGGTGTTGGCGGCTTTCTTGGCCGGAGTGGTTTTGGTGGACTTCTTGTCCTTTGGGGGGGTTGGTGGGGTAACTTTTCTGGGCTTGCTGGGTTGCCTTCTGTCCCCGGACTTGAGCAGGATCGGGGTTGACGCAGGCCTGTTGCGGGGGTCATATTCGGCCCCGAACCTGCTGGGTAGCGGGACGGTGATGGCGAAAGTTATGCCTACCGCCCGCTTAGGCGGGGGAACCCATCTAACCTTTCCTCTTCGCTTTCAACGCTCGGGTCTATCCCCGCGTGGGCGGGGGAACCGTGACCGCTTTGGTGGCGACGGCAGCTGCCAGCGGTCTATCCCCGCGTGGGCGGGGGAACCAAGACTGCCCTTCGCGCCCTGGCCTGGGCGGCGGTCTATCCCCGCGTGGGCGGGGGAACCTGCCCCACGGCCACCATGCCCATGCCCTTGCCCGGTCTATCCCCGCGTGGGCGGGGGAACCACGTAGAGGCTTATCCCGTCGCTGGGCGGATGGGGTCTATCCCCGCGTGGGCGGGGGAACCAGAGCTCGCCGCCGCCGAGGATGAGCCGTGGTGCGTCTATCCCCGCGTGGGCGGGGGAACCAGCCCGGAGCCGGAGCCGGAGCAACCGGGCGCAGGTCTATCCCCGCGTGGGCGGGGGAACCATGAGCATCCCTACGCCGTCGGGGTCGGTCGTAGGTCTATCCCCGCGTGGGCGGGGGAACCGCTCCGAATGAGATAGGCACAACGTGAAACCGGGGTCTATCCCCGCGTGGGCGGGGGAACCCCCCTCTTTACTCGCGCCGACGGTCGCGGAGTGGGTCTATCCCCGCGTGGGCGGCAACATGGCTCGGTTTGCCTGTGCTCGGACTATCCCCGCGTGGGCGGGGGAACCGCTTGGTCAACGATATTCCTGACCCTAGCGTAAGGACTATCCCCGCGTGGGCGGGGGAACCCACAGCGGCCCCTGGCAGGAGACGGTTACCGTCGGACTATCCCCGCGTGGGCGGGGGAACCACCACCCTCGCGCTCTTATACCAGCTAGACCCAGGACTATCCCCGCGTGGGCGGGGGAACCGGAGGTACAGGAGTGCGCCGTCTGGGCTGTGCAGGACTATCCCCGCGTGGGCGGGGGAACCAGGGTCAGGCATTGTACTCCCCCATCGAATCACGGACTATCCCCGCGTGGGCGGGGGAACCTTACTTGGTGGAAGGATACCGTGGGATGTCTGCGGACTATCCCCGCGTGGGCGGGGGAACCGAGTTGGGCTTGGCGTACCGGGAGAAATACTGCGGACTATCCCCGCGTGGGCGGGGGAACCCGAATGGCTTTTCTTAGGGCTTGCTCGAAACCGGGACTATCCCCGCGTGGGCGGGGGAACCTTTTGCCATTTATACACACGTTATTTGGACAGGGGACTATCCCCGCGTGGGCGGGGGAACCCCCCTCACGAGGATTATTCCTGTCTGCCAACGCGGACTATCCCCGCGTGGGCGGGGGAACCCCCACCTCAACGATGCTCAGGATGTCGTACACCGGACTATCCCCGCGTGGGCGGGGGAACCCATTAAAGGCTGTGCCACTAATCCCATGCCCGAGGACTATCCCCGCGTGGGCGGGGGAACCCTTCCCACCTACTTTCACCATCTGGCCCTTCTCGGACTATCCCCGCGTGGGCGGGGGAACCCCGGGTAGCGAAACCGCTCACTCATCCTAACCCGGACTATCCCCGCGTGGGCGGGGGAACCGGTCGCGGTTCCGGCGGTCCGGTGGATGGAATAGGACTATCCCCGCGTGGGCGGGGGAACCATGCCCAACTTCTTGGCGCCAGCCTCGAACTTCGGACTATCCCCGCGTGGGCGGGGGAACCGCCTGGAAGTGGGCAACATCGGCGGCGAGTGACGGACTATCCCCGCGTGGGCGGGGGAACCCAATGCCCACCTCTCATCGTATTGGATAGCTGCGGACTATCCCCGCGTGGGCGGGGGAACCGCTGCCGTACTGTCGACAAACCATCGCAAAATCGGACTATCCCCGCGTGGGCGGGGGAACCAACTCTCGTTTGACGAACATCCGGCACTGGCCGGGACTATCCCCGCGTGGGCGGGGGAACCCTTTCCTTGCCGGGACTTTACCAGCTCTTTATGGGACTATCCCCGCGTGGGCGGGGGAACCCAGGCTGGATAGTGTTTGGTCAATCCATACCCGGGACTATCCCCGCGTGGGCGGGGGAACCCTCACTGCGTCCAGGCGCTTACTGTCGGTGGAGGGACTATCCCCGCGTGGGCGGGGGAACCTCGAGGGGCAAGCTGGCGGGTGGGTGTACCGTCGGGACTATCCCCGCGTGGGCGGGGGAACCACATCCCCACCCACGCGCCGATACGCCGTAAACGGACTATCCCCGCGTGGGCGGGGGAACCCATATCCGCGTACACCAGCTTGAGGGCCAGGAGGGACTATCCCCGCGTGGGCGGGGGAACCATCTCATGCCAGTCGCGGTCGACGTGCGAACGCGGACTATCCCCGCGTGGGCGGGGGAACCATGATGGCAGTTCATATCAAAGCCTCCGGGTCGGGACTATCCCCGCGTGGGCGGGGGAACCGGCACAACGCGGAACCGGTGGTCACGCGGGCCGGGACTATCCCCGCGTGGGCGGGGGAACCCTGCCACAAAGCAGCTTTGGTGACTCCAAGAACGGACTATCCCCGCGTGGGCGGGGGAACCGCGTCTGTGGTGGCGTCAATAGTCACACTGCGCGGACTATCCCCGCGTGGGCGGGGGAACCAGTGCGGATGAACTATACGACCGTAAAGACGCAGGACTATCCCCGCGTGGGCGGGGGAACCTTTGCCAAGGGAGACATAAACCACGCGAATCTAGGACTATCCCCGCGTGGGCGGGGGAACCATGGCAACCGTGACAGAGAGACTGAAGGAACAGGGACTATCCCCGCGTGGGCGGGGGAACCTCTGCTGGCCCTGCTGGTAGCCGGCCTGACCGGGGACTATCCCCGCGTGGGCGGGGGAACCGTTCCTCTGCCGGGGTAAAGGTCATGCGGCTGAGGACTATCCCCGCGTGGGCGGGGGAACCCCCGGCCAGGAAGCCGCCTATGTCCCTGTAGGCGGACTATCCCCGCGTGGGCGGGGGAACCAGCTCAGAGTACCTTCACGGGTGCCGCTTGTCGGGACTATCCCCGCGTGGGCGGGGGAACCGGTTATGTAGGTGATAATAACGATAAGATACATGGACTATCCCCGCGTGGGCGGGGGAACCCGTGGCGGAAATCCTGAAAGAGACGGTGGCTATGGACTATCCCCGCGTGGGCGGGGGAACCCAGTGG
Organism: Dehalococcoidia bacterium; assembly: GCA_965222595.1. Taxonomy (GTDB): domain Bacteria; phylum Chloroflexota; class Dehalococcoidia; order Lucifugimonadales; family UBA3495; genus VXOI01. The sequence goes on from CBDCUJ010000012.1 coordinate 209,565, forward strand.
TAGACAGGGATGACGAGGATGACGCCGGGACTATCCCCGCGTGGGCGGGGGAACCTGACAGCTAGGAGGTGATCGTAATCGTGTTCAAGGACTATCCCCGCGTGGGCGGGGGAACCTACTGAGGACCACGATGTATACCTGGTTGCCGTGGACTATCCCCGCGTGGGCGGGGGAACCCTCATTCAGTATGACGAGGAGGTGTAGGTATGGGGACTATCCCCGCGTGGGCGGGGGAACCGTATCTGATCCATCCTGTAGATAAGCGATATGAGGACTATCCCCGCGTGGGCGGGGGAACCCCTTGGAGGGGCGGTCGCTCGTGGCAGGCATCGGGACTATCCCCGCGTGGGCGGGGGAACCGCCGGAATGCGCTATCAGCTCGGCTCCACAATGGGACTATCCCCGCGTGGGCGGGGGAACCAACGACGTGTTCGGGCGGAATGGGGATATCGAAGGACTATCCCCGCGTGGGCGGGGGAACCCCATGGCCTAGAGCTCCACGTAGGAGACGTACAGGACTATCCCCGCGTGGGCGGGGGAACCGCCGCGCTACGGTGCTCCCACCATGCGATGTCCGGACTATCCCCGCGTGGGCGGGGGAACCCGCATCGGTATCAGTCCACCAACCAATGGCTACGGACTATCCCCGCGTGGGCGGGGGAACCATTGTCCTTCTGGGTGGCTCTGCCAGCATCCTGAGGACTATCCCCGCGTGGGCGGGGGAACCAGAGACATGTGTGGTATGTGGATATGCGGGACTGGACTATCCCCGCGTGGGCGGGGGAACCGGATTTTACGTATGTGGATATTGTTATCCGAGAGGACTATCCCCGCGTGGGCGGGGGAACCCCCATCTGGCAACCCGGTAGGCTGAGTGAGAAGGGACTATCCCCGCGTGGGCGGGGGAACCCCCTGGCCTTCGTGGACGCTTGGCTGCTCGCTGGGACTATCCCCGCGTGGGCGGGGGAACCGGACCAGGGCGGGGTTCAGCAGGTCGCCGTCGCGGACTATCCCCGCGTGGGCGGGGGAACCCGGCCTAGCTGGTCAACCCGGTCGTCAACCTTCGGACTATCCCCGCGTGGGCGGGGGAACCGCCTCCGCGTAGCCTGCCGAGCTGCCCCGTTCGGGACTATCCCCGCGTGGGCGGGGGAACCCGGAGCCATTGCCGGCTATTACTCAAATCCATGGGACTATCCCCGCGTGGGCGGGGGAACCTCCATGACCGCCGAATACGTGGAAGAAAACACCGGACTATCCCCGCGTGGGCGGGGGAACCATGGAGGCGATACCAGTAAGCCGGTCGTAGACCGGACTATCCCCGCGTGGGCGGGGGAACCAGCGGCCCCAGCAAGGGCATGATGGCCGTGTCCGGACTATCCCCGCGTGGGCGGGGGAACCGTGTCGAACTGGCCGTTGTACCACCGTTGCCAAGGACTATCCCCGCGTGGGCGGGGGAACCCCCTGCGGGTGTCCACTCTCTCGCGGCTAGCAGGGACTATCCCCGCGTGGGCGGGGGAACCCCACAATTCGCCGCCCCATTCAGGCACGTGAACGGACTATCCCCGCGTGGGCGGGGGAACCGCGTACTCGCGGGTCCGGTCGGTTATTTCGTCGGGACTATCCCCGCGTGGGCGGGGGAACCAACTCCCTCCGGTTCCCGCCCGTGTATGGCACCGGACTATCCCCGCGTGGGCGGGGGAACCGTCTCATCGTAGGCATACCGCCATGGACCGCGGGGACTATCCCCGCGTGGGCGGGGGAACCTCCGCGTAGACCAGGTTGACTTCCTGCGGGTCGGGACTATCCCCGCGTGGGCGGGGGAACCTGGTCGTCAGGCTTCACAGACTGATACTCGCCCGGACTATCCCCGCGTGGGCGGGGGAACCGCTCCTTCGCTATACCAACCCGAAGCCTGCTTGGGACTATCCCCGCGTGGGCGGGGGAACCTCCATCATGCGGTTGACCGGGCAGGGCGGCCAGGGACTATCCCCGCGTGGGCGGGGGAACCGGCTTGTCTGCGGTGGCTACTCCTGCCAAGTTAGGACTATCCCCGCGTGGGCGGGGGAACCCAGGCCATACTTGAGGTGGCTAATGACGAGGAGGGACTATCCCCGCGTGGGCGGGGGAACCGAGGACGCGCGACTCAATGCGGGCAGGGTGCTGGGACTATCCCCGCGTGGGCGGGGGAACCTCGATAAAACTCACCGGGAAAGGATAAAAGACCGGACTATCCCCGCGTGGGCGGGGGAACCCTCTACCTATACTGACAGTATCGTAACAGACCGGGACTATCCCCGCGTGGGCGGGGGAACCCAGCCGTACTCCTGCTTTGGGGCCTATCACAAAGGACTATCCCCGCGTGGGCGGGGGAACCTTGTAAGCGTGGCCTGCGGCGTAGTCGATCACCGGACTATCCCCGCGTGGGCGGGGGAACCTTGTAAGCGTGGCCTGCGGCGTAGTCGATCACCGGACTATCCCCGCGTGGGCGGGGGAACCGATGATGCGTCTCCTATCTGGCAACCCGGTAAGGGACTATCCCCGCGTGGGCGGGGGAACCCTGAACCTGAAGCTTCCGTGCGAACCGGTTCCGGGACTATCCCCGCGTGGGCGGGGGAACCATTTTAACACCTGGGACAGACAGAGGGATTTGAGGGACTATCCCCGCGTGGGCGGGGGAACCACGGAGAAATCGTTTTTCTTCCGTCCCCCACAAGGACTATCCCCGCGTGGGCGGGGGAACCCCTTTTTCGCTGCCATCCTGTGCGTTTCTTCTAGGACTATCCCCGCGTGGGCGGGGGAACCGACGGACTGTCCGCCTGCATCCAGACCGCCGTAGGACTATCCCCGCGTGGGCGGGGGAACCTCGGAGACCTGGGCGTAGCCGTAGACATGGGCGGGACTATCCCCGCGTGGGCGGGGGAACCTCAGGAACTCCGTATGGTCTGTGCCCATCGGGGGGACTATCCCCGCGTGGGCGGGGGAACCCTACCGGAGCTACCGCAGCCGCCTTCAAAACGAGGACTATCCCCGCGTGGGCGGGGGAACCTTCGGTCGCCGCGAGTGTCGGGACTGTGAGGGAGGACTATCCCCGCGTGGGCGGGGGAACCCAAGAAACCGACGTGCTTGAGCAATATGACACCGGACTATCCCCGCGTGGGCGGGGGAACCCGTCGCCGAGCGTCGTCACATCAATGGACGCGGGGACTATCCCCGCGTGGGCGGGGGAACCCGGTGTAGGCATATCCATGTTGGCAGTGTCATCGGACTATCCCCGCGTGGGCGGGGGAACCGGACCGACACAGGCAGTTGAGTCCCCACCAACAGGACTATCCCCGCGTGGGCGGGGGAACCGGCCCGCGACACCTCTGTCGTCGTAGCTGACACGGACTATCCCCGCGTGGGCGGGGGAACCTCAGACAAAACTACTCCAGGGCGAAACGCGCTGGGACTATCCCCGCGTGGGCGGGGGAACCGATAAGTAATCGCCATGCTGTACATCCTCTACCGGACTATCCCCGCGTGGGCGGGGGAACCAACTCACAGACGTGCTGGGGCCATCACTAACAGGGACTATCCCCGCGTGGGCGGGGGAACCGCCTCCAACCGCCTCAGAGTCACCGATCGCTGAGGACTATCCCCGCGTGGGCGGGGGAACCTCGGTTCGTGATCAGCTCAATGGGATGGACAGGGGACTATCCCCGCGTGGGCGGGGGAACCCCCATTCTCGGAATAACGTCGGGGGCTTATTATTGCGTCAGATGATTAACGGTACTTGACCAGATAAACTCCGTCGGCGTCAACGATCTCTTTCGGCGCCTCTCCCAACGTCCGTATCTCCTGCCCGCTTACCGCCGACGGGTCCCGCCACGTCATTACTATCGACCCTTGGCCGAGTTGGGAATACCAGTCGGTCAGCACCTCCCAAATCCGGTCGCGAATGCCGCTGGTCATATTCGGCGAGGTGTAAACTCCCGGCGCTATTTCAAGCATGGCTGAGGCCAGGAACCCCCGATACCGGGATTCGACATTCACAGTTACTATTACCGTCATTCCTCGCTTCCTTCTTCCAAGTAAAAGTCTTCTATCCCGGCATCATCCAACTCACCTGCATCTCCGAGCCCGGTTGCCATCTCCAGCGGAGCCGCGTCCTGAAATAGGGTCTTGATGCGGTCAATCATTTCCGGAATGACCCGCTCCTTGCGAAGCATTTCGCCGGTCGTGCGCCGGGTGTGACGCTCGATGTTCAATCGGGGATTGTCCATAACCTCCCGGGCCGACTGGAAAGCGGCCGGCAGCAGGACGTTCACACGGAAGAGATCGGCGATATCCAGGGCGAAGGCTTCGCCACTTTGTTCGTGGATGAAGCCAAGTTGGGGGACGGCGCCGACGGATGTTACAGCCACCACCGCCGCCGAGGTCACGGCTACCGAGGCGTGATTGATCGCCTGGTTGGGAAGATCGGCCCACAAGGGGTCAGTACGGTCGTAGCGGCGATTTTTCCATTCGATACCATACCTTTGAGCCACCAATTGATAGCTGCGCCGCATCCGGGCTCCCTCCACGCCCCGCAGGGCATTGAGGTCCTGGTGGGGCAGCACCTCCCCCAGGCGCATGGCGTACATCTTGCGGGCGATGGTCAGCCGCGATTGCGGGTCTCCCCAGGCCCTCATCTGCCGCCGGGCGGTGTCGGAAGTGTCGGGCAGCAGCGGCGGCGCGGTATAACATCGCACCCCGTCCTCGCCCACAGCGACCAACGCCGTGCCATGGCGGGCCATAAGCCGCAGCGCATCGTGGCTTACCGTAGAACCCGGTCCCAGCAGAATCATGGAAAGGCTCTGGAACGGGATGCCGTATTCCCCTTCCTCCAGGCTGCTGTCGGAGTCCGGCCCGGCTTGGCGCTCAAACCGAAGCGTACCGTCCTTAACTGTCAGCGCCCCCCGGGACAGCCACAACAGGCCGTGCCGGTCGGCGTGGGGAATTCGCGCCGTTTCCAGTCCTAATCTTCCTCTTAACATTGTGCCTATCTCCGGTTTATCCCCGCGCTGGCGGGGAATGATTTGGGATATTGTTTTCAGTTGTTAAGGTGCGGCGCCCGGTCTAGCGGCGAGGCTGACGCAGCAACAGCATTCCGTAGCCGTAGGCGCGGTGGCGTCCAATGCCCCGGTCCAGCAGTTGGGCAAAGTCAGCCGAGTCGGTGATGGTCAGGTTGCCCTGCATTACTGCGTCGGGACCCTCAATACTGTCAACATACTGTCGGGTCTGCCGCTTACGGTAAGAACGAACGCGCTGGAAAGACTGTAGAGTGGCCGACTCCAGTTCCGCGCCTCCCCGCTGCGTGAACCGGCTAGCCAGCCAGTCCCGATAGACTTGTTCCCGACTGCGACCCATTTCACCCTTGGGGTGCAGCAACGCTTCCCACTGGAAAACATCGCATTCCGCGCCGGGCCTCGGTACACCTTCCCGATCGCCACTCCGGCCGGTTTGCCGGAAAAGGCGCAGTCTTTCGGGCGGAACCCGGTCAAGGTCTTTCCGCAGGCGCACAATGGGCCGAATCCGAATTTCAAACCCCAACAGCTTGCCCGCCGTCCATTCCGTGGGCATCGACTTGGCGGCCAGGGTAGGCAGGTTCAGGATTTGACATTGCGCCGGGTCGCCATAGAGTTGGGCCGCATCCCGCAGTTCCTCGGCATTAGCCTTACCATAGCCGTACAAGGTGCCTTGAGGACAGTCCCGGGGCAATATCAAACGGAAGGGTTTGGGCGCCAGTCCGTCCTCCTCGTGCGGCGGTTTGCCGAAACACTCGGTCAAAAGGCAGTGCATGGCGTGGTCCGGGTCTTGCAGCCGGCGGCTGCCCATCCAGCGGTGGAACCCCCGAACGTTGATTTCGGCCCGGATCATTTGGAGAGTTGCCGCTTGGGGGGCTGCTTCCCTAGCAATAGTCGTGGTAGTCATTCCTGATTCTCCTTATCCGGCGGCTGTGGGGATTCGGTTTCGGCCGGAGGGCCGAACTTTTGGTGCGGGACGGACCCTTCGCAGACGGTTCTGCCGCCGCCGTGCAGGCCGGACACCCAATTGCGCTGGTCGGTGAGCAGATAGGTGCGGTTGGGTACTATATCGTTCGCTCCCTGGCCGTCAGGCCAGAGGATGCGGATGGAGTCACCGGGTTCCGGCGGTTTACCCGGCTTGACGTCCTTTACTAATATCGCCGTAGCCAGCAGCGCCGCCAGCGCCGTTTCACCTTCACAAAAGCGGCCGAACAATTGACCCGACGGAAGGCAGGGCTTGCGTCCGATGAACAGGGGCCGGGCCGGTTCTTGCAAGGCATCCGCCAGGTCGTCCAGGCTGGGCTCGTCTTCCAACTCCGGCGGCTCCAGGCGCAGGGCTACCGTAACCAGCGTGTCGGCCCAATAGTCGCGGTAACGCAGGTGGGGGGCGTTGTAGGTATTGGCGCCGCCGGCCCGCCCTTCCGGCCGGCCCCGGGTCGTCCACCCCTGGTCGTTGGCCCCCAATTGCGCCGTCTGAAAATCGGTCATCCGCACCCCGCCGGCCGGTTCCCGGTCGATGCGGGCGGCGAAGACCAGGCGGTTCTGCAAAGCCTGGTGCCGCTCTCGCTCTACCCGCCGCCAGCCAAGGGCGTTAGCCAGCAGACCGGTGAGCATAGAGGCCGCCGGAAAGGGTCGGATGACGCCGTAATTATCGATAGTTTCACCGCCAAAGGCCATTAAGGGCGATTCTAGGCGCATAATCAGGTGTCGCATGGCCTAACCCACCTCGTCGGCGCGAATGGCATCGGCGGCCCAGGTTGCCAGGTCGTCCATACTCAGCTTCTCTGCCCCGGGTATGGCGCAGTCCTCCACCGACATCACCCGGCGAACCTCCTTACCGCCATAACATTTATCCAGTTTTTCCAGGTAGCCGGATATCTTGCTGGTGGCGTCCTCCACCCGCGCCTTGGCCGGAGTGCGGAAAGCGTTAGCCAGGCTGCGGGGCTGGCGGCTGCCGGCCTCCACCAGCATCAGGTCGGCGCAGGCGTAGGGGGCGGTGGAACCCAGCTTGGCGCCGGGGGTAACCGTGGCGATGAGGTGCAGCAGGTTGTGGACCACGTTGGCTGCCAGCTCCCGGTCGGCGGATTTCCAGTCCGCAGCTTTGCATCCTTCCAGGTTGGACACCAGCCCCGGCAGGTCCACCACCGCGTAGCCGTAAAACAGACCGGCGGTCAGTTCCATGTCGCCGATGTGGGCGGCGCCGGCGTCTTCATCCTCCCGTTGCAAGTCGTCCACCACGGAGAAGTAGTCACTCTCGCTCTCTTCCGGGTGGACGGTGAAGGCGTGGGCGACGTGGACAGCAGCCTCGATGTTGGCCCCGGGGTCCGAAGTAACCATCCGGCCAAACAGGGCGCCTTCCAAGCCGCCGGGCAGGGTGGCGGACTCCCGAAAGGCGCGGAAGTTAGCCCCTTCGCCCCGCCGGGTGTTGAACAGGTCGGTGGCGGCGCCCTTGGCGGATTCCACGTCGGCCGGATAATCAGCACAAATTGCGGTGGCCTTTTCTTGCAGGTACTCCACTTCGGGCAGGCCCAGCAGCAGGGGTTGGCGGCCCGACTCCGAGGTGCCTCTGCTGCCATAGACACCCACATTGAAGGCTTCCTTTACCGCCTTTAGCACTTCTTCGCTGACGCCGTTCCTTTCCCGCAGCGGTTCTATCACCGTGCGCTCAATAACGTTGCGGGAACGCACCGCTTTGGCCGCGCCGTCAATGCTGTGGATGGCAAACTCGTCCTGGGCGACCCGCCAATGGCGCTTGAGGCATTGGGACGATATGCGGGTACGGACCGAATCGCCAAAGGGCATCCGCTTGGCCAGGCCCGAATCGTCCCGGTTCAGCAACGCCGCCGGGTAGGAGTGCAGGGTGTGGATTTGTAAGAACCTTGGGGTGGTCATGGTTATGACTCCTTTGCGAATAGTTCCTTACTGTTAGTCTGATTCGGCGGCCCGGTTACTGCGCCGTTCCGCCTGGTAATAGGCGCTGGCTATTCCCATTCTGGCTTCTTCGGCCCTCGCCTCGTTGTCTTCTGCATTGAGGATAAACCAAGCCATTTCTCGCCAATTGAAGGCGCACCCCTCGTTTGCCAACATTCTAAAGAGACGGGCAAGCAGGCGGTAAAGGGCCGGCCCTCTGGCGGCAAGTAAAGTTGCCAAGCGTTGTTCGCTGTAAAAGGGCGTTCGTTGTCCGCTACCTTGGTGCAATGCCTGTCCAACCAAGATGTTCGGCCGGTGGGCTAACCCTGCCCCGTGTGCCATTAGAGCCATTCCATGCAGGATTAATCCCCATCTGCTGATGTCTGGACTTCTTGGCATACCATCCCATGCCATGAGCTGCCAGAATAGCGCCGTGTCCGGGTTATTGGGGTCCATACGCCGCAATCTGGCACGGTTGCCCGTTCCAAACTCCTTAGCCTCAATGGTTTCAACCATGTTTTTGATGGTGTTGCCAAAATCGCGGGGTATTTGACTATTGCTCTGTTGCCTTTCGCGAGGACGGGGGGTTGTGTCACTAGCGGCTGTCTTTGCCGGCCCATCTTTCAGAACCGACTCGATTTCTTCCCAGTTTTCGGGACGCCATTCGTAGGCTGGGAGGTGATAACCCAATGCTTCCAACCACTCCTTTTGCTCATCCCTTAGTTCGCTGTCATAGCCCCGCTTCAGCTCGGCGGCAAGCAGTTCGGTTTGGCCGGTGTCTGCATTTGTCCGGTACATAACCAAGTCAGGGAATCCCCTACCCCGGACAATATGTATGCTCTCCCGGTCGCGAAGGTGAAATGGTTGCCATCCGTGGTAGTGGGCGGCTTCGATCACTTGATCGGTGAAGGTGCCTTCCCTGATTCGATTATTCTGAGTCCGTTCTACTTGAACAGCGTCATCTGCGCCCCCGCAGAGTTCTCGGTCTCCGGCGGTTGGCTGTTGTTCTGACATTCTTGGTACTCCTCTTCGGGATTGGGGTCCGGCCTTAACCAGTCGGGCAGCCCGTTTCTACCCCGTAGCCACCCCCAAAATGCGCTATCAGCATTGGCTTTGGCTTTATAGCGTTGGATAGATGGACAAGGCAGGGAGTTCCCCGCTTCCCCTAGAAGACCACTGGCGTGGTCTATTACCCCGTCTTTGTCGTTGTAGAGCCAGTTACGGCGGACGGTCTTTCGCTGAGCCTCACTTGATTCATCCAACTCGTCTTGCAAGTCCTCAAAAAAGCTGCCGTCAACAATTTGACCCAGCTTGTTGGCCCAGGGATTGGCGCGGGCACGGTGTTCGTCAGCGATGCCGTCGGTTTTGCCCCCGGCGGCGAATACTGATATGGCATAGCGCAATCCGCGCTGGATAATGCCTATCTGCTCAATCCGTTCCCGGGCAAGATCTCCCAATTCCTTTGCGCCGCCGGGTCTGCCGAAAATCTGCTTGGTCTTTTCCCGCAATGGGACTATCCGCCCGTGGTAACCCTCGGTTCCGCCTTCACCTCGCACCATGCCGCGGGCGACCAGTTGGGTATCTTTGTCGTTAGGCATTGTCTTTAAGAGAAGGGGGGCTTTCCAATCGGGGGAGGTCAAACCGTCAACTACCCTTTCGTAGCCGAACTTTCGCCGTCCGAGGAAAGCTGGGGGAGTGCCTTTCGGGTTAGTATTGTTGCCAACCGGCATCCAGGGGTCACCAACCAAGCCTTTGGCGTCAGAAATCCGCCGGTCATTCGAGTTGGCGCGGATGGCGGCCAGCTTGCCGGACTTCCAATGCAGCCTTACCCGCCGGCAGATCTCAATGTAGAAAGGCTCCATTTGGTTTATAAGCAACGTATCCGATTTAGCGCCATCCCAGGGGATAACCCACAGCAATCCGATACCGGAGTCAGTCATGGGGTATTCTTCCAGCAGGGAATCTCGATTCTTCAGCAGAGTAACCAAGTCATGCTTGACGTGGACGCCGGGCTTGGTGGACGGCGCAAAGCTGAAAGCCGACCGGTTGCCGTAGCCGCTGGGCATACGGGAAATGCCGTAGTTATACCGTCCGCCATACCCTTCCATTGTTTGCAGGGTAATAAGGGCAAACAGCCAATCATCCGCTGCCGCCCGTTCAGCTACAGCGGATTTCAGGTCGTGGTTCTTGGAGGTAACCAGCATATCCAGCTGGTCCGGGGTGATTACCTCGGTTTTGTATTCGGCCAGTTTGTCGGCGGAGCTGGCCGGCGGCTGCATAAAAGCCGGCTTGGTGATGTCCTCCACCACCCACTGCCAGGGTTCGTCGTCGGGGAAGTCCGGGGTCAAGGCGCGGATGATGTTGCTCCATTCCGCGGCGGATTCCGGGGGAATATCCACTCCCGCCCGGTGCATTGCCATCGCGCCCAACTGCACTAGGAGAGCGTGCCAGGCGTGACACTGGTGGGGTCTAAGGGCGAGAAAGGCTTCCACTATGTCTGCCATCAGCGCGGCGTAAATTTCGGGTAAGGAAGCCTTTACCATTTTCCCATCACTCGATTGGTACCGAATAAAGGATTCGGTTAAAATGTTGCGCATTGAGCCACTCCATTGGGACCACTGATTAGCGCCAGGAAAGGAACATTTGTTCCACTCTGCCAAATCCAGGGAATTGGGCACAAGAGGGCCAGTGTCATTACTTCGCATTTCCTTGGGAGTCAGACATCATGTTAACCACCAATTGGAGTGCGTACCGCTGTTGACGGAGGCATTCGCAATTCTCCTCAGCAATTTTAAGCTCCTTTTCCACTGAAAAGAGCTTGGCCTTGATCTGGACCATGGATTCCGGAGACTGTTCTGTAGGGGATGGCATAATGACCTCCTGAAAAAATAATGGAGAATAGCTACATAACGCTTAAGTATCTAATATGTTACTTGGTCATTTCCAAATCTGTCAAGTTTTCGTTGTCGGCGCGTTGACAAGGCATTACAATCCAGTTTTCCACACCTTCTGTGTGGATAGACCTCGATAGGTTGCGATTCTTTCTCGCCCGTAACGAGTTCCCCCGCCCACGCGGGGATTCACCGCCCGGTAGCCAACTACCGGGCGGCCCCCCTACACCCGCTGCAGCCCCAGCCGGTCGTAGCGGAACTTTCGGTTGCCGATGCTGAACTCAAACCCCTCCTCCACGGCCGTCGGCGATACCCATTCCGGCGCTTCCGTACCGCCCAGCCAGCGCAAGGGCAACTCCAGCCGTTCAATCCTCCGTTCCGGGTAAAAGAGGCTGGGCAGCTGCGGGTCAAAGGCTATTTCCACCCGGTCATCGCCCAGCCGGGTGCGGATATTTTCCTCGGCGCGGGAGGGAAAGAGAATTTCCCGGTTGTCCTCCAGGAATGACTTATCGAATCGCAGGGTGTTGCCGCGGGCTTGCTGTCGGTCGGCGATGTACCCGCCCGCATTGTTGATGGCGTGGGCTTTCCACTCCTCCCCCAACTCCCCGGTAATCGCTTCCAACGCCTCCGGGTGGGTGGCCCGTTCCACCAACTCCCGGTTCATCTCAGGGATGCGCCATTCCCGGTACTGGTGGGCCAGGCGGCGGGTGGCTTCCAGGACATGCAGGCTGCGGTAAACGTAGCCGTTGGGCCCCAAGCCGTTGCAGTCGGTCTTCCTGGTTAGGTACGGGGTCAGGTCATCGCCGGGGGTCAGCACGACGCACCTGGCGCCGGTGCAGCCGGCGGGCCGGTCTTCCCGGACGTGGCGATGCAGACGGCCAATCCGTTGCAGCAGTACGTCCACCGGGCACAGGTCGGTAATCAGCAGGTCAGCGTCAATGTCCAGGGACTGCTCCAGGGTCTGGGTGCCCACCACGATGCAGCCGCCGGATTCCCGTTCCTTGCCCAGCCGTTCTTCAACCAAGCCGTCCAGCAGCCGGCGGTCGCTGCGGGCAAAGCGGCCGTGATGCAGGGTATGGCATCCGTTGGCGGTAAACAGCAAGGGCCAGTCGGCGTCCGTTGCCGCCGCTTCTACCGCTTGTTGGGTGCGGACGGCGTAATCGACAGTGTTGCGCACCACCAGGGCCTTGGCCCCTTGTCGGGCGGCGGCCAAGGCAAAGTGGGCGGTCTGGGCGAAATCCGACATGGCCGGAGTCGGCACGATTGTAACTGTCTTGGCCTGGTCGTTGTCGCCGGCGGAAATCGGCTCGGGGTTGCTGGCAATGCTGACGGCGGGATAGGGCCTTGCTTTGGCTTTTTCCAAGGACGGTCCTTGACCGTCGGCCCGCCGCTGGCCCGGTCTCAGCCATTTCTCCTGGGCCGTTGACCCCAGGGTGGCCGACATCAGCAGGGCATAACCGCCGGCGCCGGTGTGGGCCGCCAGCAACGCCCGGATAATCTCCGTCATGTAGGTGTCCGAGGCGTGAACCTCGTCCACCACCAGCAGGTTGCGGGCCAGGCAGGAGGAACGCAGGTGGGCGTGCCGTACCTGCAAGGCGCCCAGCATCGCCTGGTCCACCGTGCCCACAGCGATCTGGGCCGCCAGGTAGCGCTTGGAGCTTTCCGAAGCCCAGGGCTTTTCCTCACCGTGTTCGTGCCGGTGGGCGGCCTGCTCATCGTATTTGGGCAGGGCAACGGCTTCCGGCGCGTAATCTTCGGGGTTATAACCGGGGACGGCCAGAATTACGTCGGGGCGGGGGCCTTCGGGGAAGAGTTTGTTGACGAACCGCTTCACCCGTTCGTGTATCTGGTTGGCGGCGGCCCGGGTGGGCAGGGCAAAGTATAGGCCGTCCACCAGCTGGGCTTCATACATCCAGGTAAACCGCCACAGGGCGGCCTCGGTCTTGCCGGAGCCGGTTTCCGATTCGATGATGACCAGCGGTTCCGTCAAGGGTGTTTCCAGGGCCGTCTGCCGTTGGATGGCGTTGGGTTCGGGATGGTCAAACAGGTCGGAAAAGTTGCGGCGCAGCGGCATTGCAGCAAAGACGCGGCGTTGCTCCCCAATGTCCAACCCTATGTCCTTCACCGCCTTTTCCGCCTGCCGCCGGGCGCGGTCTATGTAGTTCTCATCGGGCCGGTCAACGTAGGGGAACCAGTCTCTATCATTGGAGCCAATCCAGTCGGCCAAGGTGCATAGGCCCAGGAAGTGGTGCTGGAATTCCGGAGCTGAGGGCAATGGCTGCGCGTCGGGGGCAAAGGCATCATCGAACCACTGCCGCACCAGTTTGCCGATGCGCTCCACGCACTCTCGGGGGTCCAGGCTGGCGAAAGAGCGCCAAGCCCGGGAGTTGCTGCTGATATTCTCACTCAAGTTTAAGGGGGAACCGTGGTGGGACAACGCAGCGACGAACAGGGCTGCCGCTGCCCCGCTACCGTCATCCCATCCCAGGATTTCATCGAATTCCAGGACTAAGCAGAACCATTTGGCAGTCTCCGTGTCGCCGTTCTCGTTCAAGACCGGAACCATATCCTGGACATGACCGGCCTTGCTCGGCCGGCACTGCCCCGGCGGGATGTCGGCGTCCTGCCAAATCCGGGTCTGGAACCCCATGTTCACCTTGCCAATATCATGCAGGGTGGCAAAAACGCAGAGGCGGGCCGCGATTGTCGGGTGTAGATCTTCCAATTCTCCGGCGCGGGCCAACCGCTGGCCGATGGTGGGCTGCCGCAGCAACGCCTCCAGGCAAGCCCCCACGTCGGCCAGGTGGTGTTCCAACAGGTGTATCCGATCGGGGTTGGCCCGGTCCGACTTGGCCCAATGGTATCGGGTATATGCTGGCGTGGTACTATAGTTTGTCATAATGCAACCTGT
>CBDCUJ010000013.1:0-372494 GCA_965222595.1 Dehalococcoidia bacterium
AGGACATCGCCGCTCTCAACGGCCACGACCCCGCGCCGAGCGCGGGGCTGGACTTCCTCTGGGACGGGCTCTCGCCCGCCGTCACGGGCGCCCTGGCTCAGCCCCTCGACCCCGCGCTGGTCTCCCAGCGCAAGGGCCGCGCCGGACGCACCTACTCGTACATCGAGGGACACACGGTCATCGACGAGGCCAACAGCGTGTTCGGATTCGGCGGCTGGGGATACGAGTTGGCAGGGGACGTGACCCTGCGGGAGATCGAGAACGTCGATGTCAAGACCGGCGAGGTGAAGCGCATCAGAGCCTACAGCGCCCCGGTGCGGGTCACCGTCGCAGGTGCGCTGCCACGCACGGACATCGGGTTCAACGCCGTGGCCGAGGACAACGCAGACGGCCACGAGACCGCCATCAAGGGCGCGGTCACCGACGGCATGAAGCGGGCGCTCAGGAGCTTCGGCGACCGCTTCGGGAATGGTCTCTACGGAGACCAGCCGACGGCGAACGTCCCGCCCAAGCCGGAACGGAAGCCCCGCTCGGTCAACGGGCAGTCCGGGGGCGCGGCCAACCGCGGCGACGACACCTTCGTGCTCACGCTGCGCAAGCGGCTCGTCGAGCTGGGCGTCGCCCAGGGGTTCGACGAGGCGCAGGTGCGGGCCGCCGTCAAGAGGCAGACGGGCAAGGACCTGGACGAGTTGCCCGCCCCGGCGCTGACCCCTCTCGTGGAGAGCGCGACCCAGAAGCTCCACCAGATGCGGCAGGCGCAGGCGGCCTAGCGACCAGCCGGGCGAGGACACGGAATCGAGCGGGGTCGTCTCTGCGGAGCGGCCCCGCTCTCCATTTACAGGACAAGGAGGAACGGAATGACAGAGACGACGATGCACACACCCTGGGGGACTCCCCAGGACATTGAGGAACTGGCCCAGGGCGTCTGGCGGGTGTCCGCCGCTAGCCACGGGGGGCTGAAGCTCAGCCGAGAGCGGTGGCACTCGCTGCCCGACTGTGTCCGGGACGCCATGTTCAACGCGACCTTCGCGGAGGAGGACTGCGAGGAGTCCATCGTCAGGACGCTGCTGGGCCTCGGCGGCGACCGGGAGCGGGAGGCGGCGGTCAGGACCGCCAAATACTTCGAGCGGTACGCCCCCGCGCTGCCCTATCTCTGGGGAAAGGGGGGCGGGCGATGACCACGACCACGCGGCCTAGACCCCGCAGCCTTCCCAGCACGACCACGAAGCTGGACACCGAGATGGGCAGCCTGTTCGTCACCGTCTCGACGGACGAGGACGGCGAGCCCTTCGAGGTCTTTGGGCACATGGGGAAGGGCGGCTCGTTCCAGCACGGGGTCACCGAACTGGCCTGCCGCCTGATCTCGCTGCACCTGCGCCGTGGCACGCCTATTGATGAAGTGATTGACCAGTGCCAAGGCATAGCGGAAATGCAGCCCTTCGTGAATCGGCTTGACGACGGAACGCCGGTATGGGTGCTCGGCTTGGGCGACGGCATCGCCCACGTGCTGAAGCAACACCTGAAGACAAAGGAGGAGGCGCAGGAGGCCGAAGCAGCGAAGGCCGCCTGAAGGAGCACGGACAACGGACGCAGGGCGCAACGACGGGGCTGTCTCCACACGGGGGGCGGCCCCGCTTTTCATCTACAGGAAGAAGGAGAGAAGGACATGACAACGACGACTGACAACAAGGCGGAGGTCTACTCCCGTCCGGCGGCTCGGTTCGACGCCGAGGGCAACCTGGAAGTCCGGGCCTCGGCGGCGGGCAACTGTCGCCGCGCCCTCTGGTACGCGGCGACAGGCTACGAAGCCACCAACCCCACCACCGCCGAGACGCTGACGGTGCTCGAAGCGGGCAATGCCCTGGAGCCGGTGGTGCTGCGGGCGATGGAGCGGGCCGGTTGGGAGGTGACTCCCGCCGATCGCCAGGACCCGCAGCAGGTGTCGGTGCAGGTTGGCCCCAACATGGTGGTCACCGGCCACCCCGACGCCACAGGCGTCATGCCCCTGTTCGGCGGCGAGGCGGTCGTCGAGGTCAAGACCAGGGGGCCGGAGGCGTTCAAGCGCTGGCGAACCCTGGGCGCGGAGCGCAGCCACCCGGCGTCGGTGGCCCAGGCCGGCTTCTACACCCTGGGGACCTTCGGGGAGCTGCGGGACGCGGTGATCGCCACGATGGACACCGGCAGCCGCCAGTGGGACTACGAGGTGATACCCGCCGAGCGGGTGGGACAGGCCCTGGAGCGGGCCTCCGAGTGGCTCGGACAGCTGGGCGCCCACCTCGTCCAGAGCGGGCCGGACCCCGATGCCCTGCCGGAGCGGGACTTCTCCGCAGGCGACTGGCAGTGCAAGTCCTGTCCCTTCCTGAACGTCTGCCTGCCGGGCGATACGGCGGAGGCCGAAGGGGAACCGGAACCCGCAGAGGACGCCGGGCCTGCGGAGCCGGTGACCGACGAGGAGGCGCGGAACGCGCTCCACGAGTACGAGGAGATCCAGGACACCATCCGGGAGTTCGAGGACGAGAAGCGGTGGGTGGTGGAGAGGCTCCGGGTCTGGCTGGGGCAGCAGGGGTCGGACAAGGCGAAGCTCCAGGGGCGGGAGAAGACCCGCTCCGTGGGCATGGTCCGCACGACGCGCTACTCGGTGGACTACAGGCGGCTCAACAACGTGCTGGACCCAGAGACCCGCTCGGAGATCGTCACCGAGAACGTCTCCGAGTACCTGCGGGTCAGCTAGACGCTCCCCAAGGGGCGCGCAACCACGGGGCCGCTTCCCTCTACCGGGGACGGCCCCGCTCTCATTCAACAGGGCGCGGCAAAGCCCGCGTCACACCATGCAGGAGGAACCGAAATGGCACGCACCATCAACAAGGTAGAGCTTTTGGGCAGGGTCGGGACGGACCCGGAGATGAAGTACACCCAGGGCGGCACCGCCGTCGTTCAGCTGCGGCTGGCCACCGAGCGCCGCCGCCAGGACGGGGAGACCGAGGCCGACTGGCACAACGTCGTCGTCTGGAGCAAGACCGGCGAGGCGGTGAACGAGTACGTCGGGAAGGGCGACCGCATCTACGTCGCCGGACGCCTGGTCCAGAACACCTGGGAGGGCGACGACGGGCAGCGGCGCTACCGCACCGAGATTCACGCCTCCGAGGTCGTCTTCCTCGACTCCAGGGGCGGCAACGGCAACGGCGGGAAGGACAACGGCGACGCCTCGGACATCGAGGAGCCGGTCGCCGCCTCTCCCTTCTAGTCCCACAACCGCATAGCGCCGCCTCCCCAGAGGCGCACCACGGGGCCGCTTCCCACCTACAGGGGACGGCCCCGCTCTTTGTTCCAACCGATACCGAAGGAGGCCGACATGACCGGGAAAAAGACCACCACCAAGGACGCCGCGCTGCTGGAGGCGCTACGCAGCAACCTGCACCTGCTGGGCGAGATCGCCATGCGCTACGAGGTCGAGACCCAGCCGGAGCGCCCCACGGGAGACCTGCCCGCCATCAACTGCCCCGACGACGTGCGGCGGCTGCTGGGGCCGGAGATGGCCCCGCTTGCCCAGGAGCAGCTCAGGGTGCTGCTACTGAACACCAAGAACCAGGTGTTGGGCCAGCGGGTCATCTACCAGGGCAACGTCAGTGCGCCGCGTAACGCGGCATAGGATACCCGATTCAATCGGGAGGAACTCGGAGAATGTTCCTGGGTCAACCGACCCACCCCAAAGCGAAAGCCTAGGGGGAAAACAGCATGTCGGTAAAGCGGCTACGGTCTGAAAGCGTTGTAGGGCCGGTTCCGCAAGACCCGCGCGATACGGTGAAAGCTAGACTGCCTGAACCCCAGTTCCCAGCTGGTGTTTGCCCTCACCCGCCGGTAGAACGCTTGTAACCCGGCGCCACTCATTGCACTGACCTGTTGATGTGGCCAGTGTACCTCCGATGAGTGGGCGTTGACCGATGCGGTCAATTCAAGGGGACGAACGGGGCACCTACAGTCGCGCTAGATACGTCCTATGTCGAAAACACTGAAGGGGAAATACGGCACACGAGCCACTTGGGAAAAAGCTGGGCCACAAATGGAAGGTACGGCTACCATCCGTGGCCTATCATGGCAAGTTCGTGCACAAACTTCTCATCGTGAAGGAACAGGAGTAACACCCACGATCGGCACGACCTGCCCCTTACTCACGACGCTCCGATCTCCCAATGGCGCTCCAAGCGGAACATCAACGCTAACTGGAACAGGTACACAGCCTTGAAACGGTGTGGAGAAGACGACTACCTCGACTTGTACCTCGTCGTCTGTCTCCCGCAATGACAACACATGTGGGGATGGGGCTCCAACGCAAGAGTCAACCTCGATCGGGAGCCACCGCTGGGGGCTTAAATCCACTGCTTTCACCACCTCCACTTCGCTGCGCCACACACCCCCACCGAGGTAATACCACGCCAGAAAACAGGCCGCAAAGACCACCAGCGCAGTTACCGCAACTGCGACAACTAAATGGCCTAGGCGACCGGGCAAGAATCCTCTTGCCCCACTGTTCGTCATAAGGTCTCCTCTGGTTGGCCGCGCCTTGCCATTGGGTTCCATCCCCATGGCACCACGTTGAGAGTAGCCGAACCAACTCCCCCAAGTCAACGGAACGCGGGATTGCCTACGGGGGGAGACCCCTATGGCAACGGAGCCCTCGTAGTAGTCCGAGCCGGGGAAAGCCCGGCACATGGCGAAGGAGGGCAGGTGGTTTAGACGAAACAGGACAGAGAGGTACTCGTGATGAGAAACGCCGAAACTGTACTAAACGTCATCCGCGACCGCGGAGAACGAGGATTGCCGCTGGAGGACATCTATCGGCAACTGTACAACCGGGAACTCTACCTGCGGGCCTACGGTCGTCTCTACTCAAACCAGGGAGCGATGACCAAGGGAACTACCGCAGAGACCGTGGACGGTATGTCACTGGCGAAAATCGACCGCATCATCGACGAGCTTCGTTACGAGCGGTTCCGATGGACGCCAGTCAGGCGGGTCAACATTCCAAAGCCTAACGGCAAGACCCGTCCCCTGAGCATACCGACGTGGACGGACAAGCTGCTTCAAGAGGTCATCCGGATGATTCTGGAAGCCTACTACGAGCCGCAGTTCTCCGACCGCTCTCACGGCTTCCGACCCGACCGAGGATGCCACACCGCCTTGAGCGAGGTGGTTACCCACTGGACGGGAGTCCGCTGGTTCGTCGAAGGAGACATCAAAGGGTGCTTTGACAACATCGACCACGAGGTCTTGCTGTCGGTGCTCGGAGAAAAGCTCCACGACAACCGATTCTTGCGCCTGCTCAAGTACCTACTGAAAGCGGGCTACATGGAGGACTGGAAGTATGGCCACACGCTGAGCGGTACACCGCAAGGCGGCGTGGTCAGCCCCATCCTCGCCAACGTCTACCTAGACCGGTTGGACCAGTTCGTCGAGAACGTGCTCATACCAGCCCACACCCGGGGCACTAAGCATCAAGCGTCAACCTTACGTGGAATAACCTGAGAAGACGTGCGGTCAAGGCAAGGAAAAAGGGCAATCACGCTAAAGCGGCACAGTTGCGCCGAGAAGCGCAGCGCCTGCCGTCCAAGACCTGTACACCATCACGGCGGGCGGCTTCTCGGCCACCGCCGACGCCTTCGCCCGCGACGAGGAGACCGACGGCCTCTGGTTCGTCTCGATGAGCAACGGCAAACCGGCAGACCGGTCGGCTCCGTGAGCAGACCGCGCTCAAGGCGATCTGGGCCTCGCTGCTCAAGCAGCCGCCGGACACGGCCCACATCATCAAGGGAGCGGACGGCATGGCGCTCTCGGGCGGCTACAAGCGGTGCGTCGTTCCCTACGAGACCATCGGAACGTGGACGACCAAGACCCTTGTGGTCTGCCGTCCCTGCCCGGCTGCCGGTCTCCGGCGGCTGGCACGCCCTGGTCTACACCAAGACGGCGGAATACGGCTTCGAGAAGGACAGCTTCCTGCTGTTGGCGCAGACCGAAGAGGAAGCTCCCGCGCTCCACCACCGCTTCCTGGACAAGCCCCGAAGACCTGTACACCATCACGGCGGGCGGCTTCTCGGCCACCGCCGACGCCTTCGCCCGCGACGCAGTCCGCTGCCCCTGCACGGCTCCTGGGCGGACTGGCTCTGGCGGCGGGGCCTCGACGAAGGGGAGATCGTCCCCCTCCAGTCCGTCGGCGTCTCCGCCTACCGGTGCTCCCCCAAGGCCGGCAAGCTCCGGGGCGTCTCCGCCTACCGGTGCTCCCCCAAGGCCGGCAAGCTCCGGGAGGACCTCTCCGGCGCCGTGGCGTCAGGCTGGCTCACCCTGCCCAGGGAGGAGGAGGCCAGCGATGGATAGGATGCTGAAAAGGGCAACCCGCAGGAACAAGCGGCGGGGGCAGCGCAACTCCGGGGCCTGGCGGCGCTTCTCCCCCGACGGGGAGACCTGCCGCTACTGCAAGCACGTTGGGCCGCAGCACCTCTGCCAGTCGGGACAGCCCCACTTCTACCGGCCCGCCACAGAAGCGGAGAAGCGGGACCCCTCGGTCATGCTCTACCGCCACACCCTGCCCCAGGGCGGCTCGGCGCTGGTGCGGCGCATGGTCGTCGCCAACCACGCCGAGCTCATCACCGCCTTCTGCATCCCGTGCGCCGAGAGCATCGGCACGCACCAGGTGCTCTGCTACCAGCGCAACGTCGGCATCGGCGAAGTGGTCGGGTTGGTCACCGAACGCAAAGACATGGCAATCGCCGCCTGACGCGGCGCACAACACGAGACAAGACACGAAAGGAGAATCGACATGAGACTCGCTGCACAGGCAAAAGGCGGGTTCTACCCCACGCCGCCCATGGTCGTCGACCTGATCGCGGAGCTGATTCACACTCCCTCCGGCACCTATAACCGGGGCCGGGACACGCTGCGCATCCTTGACCCCTGCTGCGGGGCGGGGGAGGCGCTGGCGCAGCTGGCCGAGCGCCTGGACAGGCCCAACGCCGTTCCCATCCAGACCTACGGCGTGGAGCTGCACCGGGACCGGGCGGAGGAGGCGGAGAAGCGGCTCCACCGCGCCCTGGCCTCGGACCTGTTCGCCACGTCCATAGCGAACGGGGCCTTCGGGCTGCTCCTCTTGAACCCGCCGTATGACCATGACTCGGAAGACAAGCGGACGGAGCACGCCTTCCTGACCCAGACCACGCGCTACCTGGCCGAGGGCGGGCTGCTGGTGTTCATCGTTCCCCGCCAGAGGCTCGCGGTCTCGGCCCGCTATCTCTCCACCCACTACGGGCGGATGCGGTGTTGGGCATTCCCAGACCCGGAACGCCAGGTCTTCGACCAGGTGGCTCTCATGGCCTACCGCAAGGCCGACCCCGTTCCCGACGCCAACGCGGAGCGCATGGCGCTGGAGTGGGCGGCGGGGGAGCCGGAGCCGATGCGCCGCGACCCCTATCCACCGTTCACCCCGAAGACCACCCCGTCGGGCGACATCCTGTTCGCCACCCGGACCGTCGATCCCCTGGCGGCGGCCGCCGAGGCGCGGCGGTCGGGGCTGTGGGCCAGCACGGAGATCACCGACACCCTCTGGCCCGCCAGGGACGCCCGCACCCGCCCGCTGATGCCCCTCCGAAGGGGCCACATGGCAATGCTGGTGGCGGCGGGCTTCCTCGACAACCTGTGCCTCGAAGCAGAGGGCAGGCGCATCCTGGTCAAGGGCAGAACCTCGAAGGAGATGGTCATGGTGGAGGACAGCCCCGAGAAGGAGGTCCACCGGGAGAAGCTCAAGACCACCGTGGTCGCCCTGGACCTGCACGGCGGCGAGATCACCGACATCGCCGCATAGACGGCTTGCCAAAGCCGCACCACGAGGCCCCGTTGGTCCCTTCGACCTGCGGGGCCTTCGCTTTACCGGAACGATTCAGCAACACCCCAATAGGGGAAAGGAAGGAAGAACGATGCAGACGACCATGACCCTCGACGCCTGCGCCCGGTGCGGGCAGCCCATCGTCCCCGGCGAACCCGCCATGCAGACCGCCTCGGTGGACATCATCGGCGGACGGGCGGTCTCCTCCCCGGTGAAGTCCTACCACCTGAAGGGCCGCTGCTACGACGACGCGAAGCGACGGGAGACCCTCCCGAACGCCGCTTAGACGGCTACCCCACCGAGCCGCAATTACGATGCCCCGCTTGTTCCCTCCCAGGAACGGCGGGGCATCGCCTATCGCCCAATCCCAAGCACCCTCATGAAGGAAGGAGAAAGACATGAACCTCGGAGAGTTCATCGACACGTTCAAGGACGCCATCGCCCGGCGGGTGGTGGAGTCCTACCCGCCGCTCTACCGGCCCTCGGAGAACGGCCACAAGCTCCCCCGCCTGCTCCGCAAGCCCCTGGGGGCGCAGGAGGACGCCATACGGGGCGCGGCCCTCTCCCTCGAAGCCCACCGGGGCACCACCGTGGTCGGCGAGATGGGCACCGGCAAGACCTTCATCGCCGCCGCCGCCGCGCACATGGCGGGCTTCAAGCGGATTCTGGTGCTGGGGCCGCCGCACCTGGTGCCCAAGTGGAAGCGGGAGGTGGAGATGACGGTGCCCGGCGCCCGCGCCGTCATCGTCAAGTCCATCACCGACCTGGAGCGGCTGCGCCTCTCCGTCGGCTCCGGCCCTCTCTTCGCGGTCATGTCGCGGGAGAAGGCGAAGCTGTCCTATCGCTGGATGCCCGCCGTGATACAGCGGTGGGCCGTCTCCAAGGGCAGGCTGTTGCGGGACGAGGAGACGGGCGAGCCGTTCCGGGTTCCCTGCTGCCCCGACTGCACGGCGCAGGTCGTGGACAAGGACGGCGTGCCCCTGACGGACGCCGACCTGAACCGCAGGAAGCACACCTGCGCCGGTTGCGGCTCCCCCCTCTGGCAGGCGGACAGGTCCGGCCCCGCCCGCTACCCGCTGGCCGACTACGTCAAGCACCGGATGAAGGGCTTCTTCGACCTGCTGGTCGGGGATGAGGTCCATGAATATAAAGGGCGCGGAAGCGCCCAGGGCATCGCCGCCGGCGTCCTCGCCGACGTCTGCGGCAAGTCCCTCAGCCTGTCCGGGACCCTTATGGGCGGCTACAGCTCGACGCTCTTCCACCTGCTCTACCGGTTCAGCCCGGAGCTCAGGACGGACTTCGAGCGCTCCGACGAGCACCGCTGGATACAGCGGTACGGCTTCGAGGAGGTCACGGTCGGGAAGCCCGACGACGACGCGGTGGAGGACGGGCGCAACAGCCGACGCCGCAGTTACCGCAAGGTGGTCAGGGAGCGGCCGGGCCTGGTTCCTTCCGCCCTCTTCCACATCATTGGCAACACGGTGTTCCTCCGCCTCGCGGACGTGGCGTCGGGCCTGCCCGACTACGACGAGCAGATCCTGCTGTCCTCTATGGACTCCGAGGAGGACGCGACGGGCTACTCCCAGCGCAGCGCCTACAACACCGTGTACGAGGAGCTGCGGCTGAAGCTGGCGGAAGCGCTCAAGGCTGGCTCGAAGCGGCTGCTGGCGACCTACCTGCAGACGTTGCTGGCCTACCCCGAAGGCTGCACCAAGGGGGAGACGGTCTTCGACCCCCGGAGCGGGGACGTGATCGTCCAGGTGCCGCCCCTCTCCGAGGAGAAGCTGTACCCGAAGGAGAAGGCCCTGGTGGACTTGGTGGCGGCGGAGCGGATGGAGGGCCGCCGGGTGCTGGTCTACGCCACCCATACGGGGACGAGGGACATCACCGAGCGGATGGACGACATCCTGACCCGGCACGGCTTCCGGGTGGCGGTGATGAAGGCCGACGCGGTGGCCCCCGAACGCCGTGAGGCGTGGGTGGCGGACAGGGTCAAGGAGGGCATCGACGTGATGGTCTGCCACCCCCGGCTGGTGCAGACCGGCCTCGACCTCATCGACTTCCCGACCCTTTGCTGGTTCGAGACGGATTACTCGGTCTACGTGATGCGGCAGGCGTCACGGCGGTCGTGGCGCATCGGGCAGACCAGGCCCGTCAAGGTGGTGTTCATGTCCTACCGAAACACCCTCCAGGCGGACGCCCTGAAGCTGGTGGCGAAGAAGCTGCAAAGCTCCCTCGCCGTCGAGGGCGAGCTGCCGGAGGACGGGCTGGCCGCCTACGGTGACGACGGGGACGACCTGATGATGGCCCTGGCCCGGCAGGTCATAAGCGGAGAGGGGGACGACGCCGAGACGGTGGAGGCGGTCTTCGCCCAGGCGCGGGACGCCGATGCCGCTTCGGAAGAGTTCCTGGTGGACGACGACTGGAAGGTCGTCGAGGTTGAGCCGGAGGCCGTCAACGTCAATGGCCACCACGACGACGGCATCGGGCCGACGGTCGATCTCGTCCTGGGCAATGGCCGCCTGCCGGTCAACGGGAACGGGACCAACGGCCACCACGACGAGGCCCCGGAGCCGCAGCAGTCGCTGGTCTCCTGGGCGGAGTTCATGGCCGAAGAGCCGGTCAAGCCCAGGGGCCGGGGCGGCAAGACCCGGGCCCCGTCACTGTCCCTGTTCGAGTGGGCGGTGGAGCAGGAGCGGGAGGAGGAGCCGGTCGGCGCGGGTCGCTAGACCGCACGGACACGGGGAGGCCGCTGCGCACAAAGCGACGGCCTCCCCGCAAACGTGGCAACGCAGCGAAGCAACAACGACTCACAAGGAGATGAACCAATGGAAAGAATCTTTGTCTACGACGACCGCGAGTTCCCCGACCCCGACCCTGAGATGAGCGTCGAGCAGGTGAAGGGCACATTGGCTGACTTCTACGGGGAGATAGCCAACGCCTCGGTCAAGGAGACCAGCAGGGGCGACGACACGATCTACGAGTTCCAGCGGCGGGTCGGCGCCAAGGGCGCCTTCCCCAATGCCAAAGAGTAAGCCCGAATCCACCGAAAGACGACTTTGGGGACAGTCCTTGAAGAAGCCAGAGGGTGCTCCTCTGAATCTGGGAGAATGGTTTTGAAACAGAAAACCGCCCGGAAACAAGGAGCACCCAGTAGATGCTGCCACAGAATAATCCCGACCGTATCGGCGTCGTCTTTGACGACCACCGCCTGGTGGCCAATGCCGGCCTGCTCCTGCCGGCCACCCTTGCACAGCACCTGGGCCTGCGGGAACTCGTCGACCATCACCTCGACCTCGGCTGCGCACCGGGGCGGGCGAACACGGGGGACAAACTGCTGACGCTGGTCGCTTCCGCGCTGGCGGGCGGCGACTTCATCGACGACGCCGATGCGCTGCGTGCTGGTGGGACGGTCGGTGTTCTCGGCTGCGTGGTCAAGGCGCCATCCACCCTGGGCACCTTCCTGCGCAGCTTCCGGTGGGGGCATGTCCGTCAACTCGACCGGGTGAGCCGCCAGTTGCTGGCACGCGCATGGGCCGCTGGGGCCGGACCCGGCGACTCGCCCCTTACCATCGACCTGGACTCCACCATCTGCGAGACCTATGGACTGGACAAAGAAGGGGCGCGACACCACAACTACACCGGCGCGCGGGGCTATCACCCACTGCTGGCCATCGCCGCCGGAACCGGCGATGTGCTGATGTCCCGGCTGCGCGAGGGCCGTGCCAACACCGCTCGCGGCGCCGCCCACTTCCTGCGTGAAACGGTGGGGCGGGTGCGCTACGGTGGGGCCAGCGGCCAACTCACGGTGCGCGCCGACAGCGGCTTCTACGCCCACGCTCTCGTCGCCGTCTGCCGCGAGATGGGTGTCCGCTTCTCCATCACCATCCGCCAGCACAAAGGCCTGCGGGAGTTGATTGAGGCGATCCCCGAGCAGGACTGGACGCCGATTCCCTACTGGATGGACGGCGCCGCCGATGTGGCCGAGACCACCTATACCCCCTTCCAGAGTGAACCCGACGCCGCGCCGGTGCGGCTCATCGTCCGGCGGGTGAAGCCCACGCCCGGTTCCCAGTTGGCCCTCTTCGCCACCTACAGCTATCACGGCTTCATCACCGACCGGGACGGGGAAACCCTGGAACTGGAGGCCGATCATCGCCGCCACGCCGAGATCGAGAACGCCATTCGAGACCTGAAACACGGCGTCGGACTCAACCATCTCCCCTCGGGGCGCTTCGCCGCCAACGGCGCCTGGCTGGCGGTGCAGGTGATGGCACACAACCTCGCCCGCTGGACAGCGCGCATCGGTCTGGCCGAACGGACCGTGACCACCAAGACCCTCAGGCGGCGGGTCTTCGCTCTGGTGGGACGGATCACCCGCTCGGCGCGCCGCCTTACCCTGCATCTTCCCCAGCATTGGCCTTGGGAAACCCAGTTCACTCGCGCCATGGCCCGGCTGCGAGCCATTCCACTCCCCGCCTGACCTGCCAGCCTGCAACTGACCCAACTTCCCTGAAAACTCGTGCCACCCCGGTCCGCGAGAGTTCCCTGCTGCGCATTCTCTCGCCATCCCGCGCATCGCAGCTCCCGCAGAGGGCCATAGGGGCCCTATGCGGCGACTGAAGACCGTTCGCCGACCTCCAATCTACCCCAATGAGCCCAGCCATCTCCCCTGTAGCTCCCTCACCCACCCTGCCGCTGTCCTCACGCCGTCCATCGGTGTCCTTCGGTGGATTCGGGGTAAGGAGGGCATCCGATGGACAACCGGACCTTAGCCGGTCTGCTGGCGGCGACGCCGCCTGCGGGCCTCAGCATCCTTGAGCTCACGGCGGAGCTCACACGGCCCGACGGCTCCTTCGACCTGGACGCCGCGGCCGCAAGGCAGCAGGACGTGGAGTCGGCCTGCGTCCAGGCCCAGGACTACGCCGCGGCCACGGGGCGGCTGTTGGAGGCGCTGCGATGGCAACTGCGTCCCCGCCGCTCCTGAGCGGGTTGGCGGGACTGCTCCTGCGGCGTCCGCCGTCGCTGCGGGAGCTGGTCACGCTGGTCGGCTACGCCGACGACTACGCCTGGTTCGTGGGGCTGGTGCGCCGTCTCTTTCCCCAGGAGGCGGAGGCGGCGCTTTCGGCCCCCGACGTACGCGGGAGGGTGGAACGCTTCGCCAATCTCTTCGGAGAGCGGCACTTCCCCCTCTACGCCCCGTTCATCGAGTTCTGGACGGAGGAGGATGGGGAACAACCTCCGTGGTCCTGGCTGAGGCAGGGCATCCCCTTCGAGCTGATGGGCTTCGGCTACGACGGCCTCCACGAGATGTGGGACGGCTACCGCGAGGGGCTCTCGGCCCTCGTTCTCCTGGTCAAGCCTCCCGATTCCTTCTACGAGGAACCCGACGGGCTGCGGGTGGCGTGGCTGGAGTCGGCCGCCGAGCGCATCCCGCAGCAGACCCTGCTCCGCATCCCCCAGGGCGGCATACCCCTGGACGACCTCACCGATGCGCTCAAGGGGACATGGTTCGAGGGGGCGGCGCTGGCCGCTTCCTGGGTCTTCGCCGAGACCGGCAACTTCTTCCTCGACAGTTCCTACGACGACGGCAATTACGACGGCTTCTCCGACCCCTGGGACGACGAGATCATCGCCGAGGGCACGGAGGAGTGGCGCAAGGCCGCCGCCCTCATGGACTCGGTGTGCAAGCTGGCCGACTGGCTGGAGGAGGACCTCCCAGGCCGCTTCGCTGAGATGCTGGAGGTCGTCCTGACCCGGCTCCCCAATCAACAACAGGAGGCAAACGACCATGAGTAACGACACCGATGCGACGCAGTGGTCCCTGCCGGGACCGGCGGACATGCCGAGGGACGAGCTCCAGATTCAGCTGGAGGTCTACAAGGAGACCATCCTGCTGCGGGGCTTCGAGAGCGACTCCGCCTGGGTCAGGACCGTCTCGGCGGACGCGATCGCCAACGTGTTCACCCAGCGCCTGGGGTTCTCCTCGGGGCTCCTGCCCCAGGAGGCCCTCTGGTGGGGCCAAGGCGAGACCGGGCAGGTGGTGGGCCTGTGGAGGCCGCCGCAGGTCTGGTCCGTGGCCCTGCAACGGGAGGCGTTCAAGCCTCCCGCACGGCTCCGGCTCCCGATGCCGGGGCTGGTCTTCGTCTGCTCGCCGGGCCGTGCGCCCTGGGTCTACGCCGCGCTTACCCGGCCGGCCGACCCCGAGCAGCATCTCTTCCGGGCCCCGGCCTTCAACGTCTTCAGAGACGGGAGGGTCTGCCCCGGAAGCCACCGGTTCCCCGAGGAGGTGGACCTGATACCGGAAGGCTTCTTCCAGTCCTTCTTCTCCCTTACCGGAGACACACGGCGGTCGAAGAAGCGCCCCGAAAACCTAGTCGCGCTATGGGAGGAGATAGATGGAAAGACTGACTATCCGATGGAGGACCTTGTTCCCCAGTGCACGGTGGGCCAGGCGATGGCGGTCTCCGAGGGGAGACGTGGCTACCGCTAGCGGGGCGCCGGGGCCGGTGGGCTACTTGGTCAACCACCCCGCCGGACTCGCGGGAGTCCAGGGCATCGGCTACGACTACGTGCTGGGATCGGGCGGCCTCTACGTACAGTCGGAGAGCGCACACCTGATAGCTCGGGTCCTCGTAGCCCCTGCTGATGTGCGGGGGCTCGCTCCCGTGGCCGAGAAGGTGCAACTCACCCACGGCCCCATCCCGGCAAGCCTCTTCGAGGTGGGGCTGCGCTGGTTCCAGGACGCCCCGGACACCGAGCGGCTCTTCGCCGTGCGCTGGGACGGGCGTGCCTACCGGCTGGTCGTGCCCCCGCAGGCCGGGACCGCAACGAGACTCGCGTATCAGCCCCCCACAGGGGTGGTCGCCGAGTTCCACTCCCACGGAAGCTCTTCTGCCTTCTTCTCGGCCACCGACGACCGGGACGAGCAGGGCTTCCGCATCTACGGCGTCGTCGGACGCCTCGATGCCCTCCGGCCCGAGCTGCGTCTCCGCGTCGGGGTCTACCGCCACTTCGCCCCGGTGGACTGGCCGCAGGTGTTCGGCGGCCCGGACCCCGGCGTCCGGCTCATGGGCGAGGAGCCGGAATCGACATGGAATACCGAATCGGAAGACAAGGAGGTGAACTGAAGATGCCCTACTACCTGGACAACGCATTCCTGCTGGACAACCCGTGGATCACCGTGGTCGGCTGCGGCGGGACGGGCGGCTTCGTGGCCGAGGGCCTCTGCCGCCTCTTCCAGGGCCGGGAGGCCACCATCGTCCTGGTCGACCACGACCGGGTGGAGCCCCACAACCTGCTGCGGCAGAACTTCTACGCTGAGGACGTGGGACGCTTCAAGAGCCAGGCCCTCGCCGACCGGCTGGCCAGGGCCTACCGGCGTCCCGTCGGCTACTCGGTCTACCCCTTCCGGGAGGAGGACTCCCAGTCCGATGGGGGCCGCTACCCCGGCCTGCCCGCCTACGGGAACAGCCTCATCATCGGCTGCGCCGACAACGCCGCCGCACGGCGGGCGATGGCGGAGGCCCTGCCGGGCGACCCCCGCCGGTGGCTCATCGACGCGGGCAACGACACCAACTGGGGCCAAGTCCTCATCGGTAACGTGGCCGGCCGGGACTTCGGGGACGAACACGCCTTCGTCGGGGAGACCTGCCACCTGCTCCCCGCGCCCACGGTGCAGCGCCCCGACCTGCTGACGGCGGTGTCGACCACGCCGCCGGACGTGGACTGCGCGGCCGCCCTCGACCTCACCGACCAGGACCCCACCATCAACCAGATGATGGCGTCCCTGGTCTTACAGGTGGTCCGCCGGATGGTGGCGGGCTCCTGCCCCTTCATGGGCCTCTACCTGGACATGGAGCAGGGCACGGTCACACCGCGCTACGTCACCCCGGAGGCGGTGGCGCGGGCGGTGGGACCCGGCTCCGAGTGGGAAATATCGGCCTAGCAGTCAACGCACAAGCACACCCTCAGAGAAGCAACAAAGAGAGGAGAAACCATGTCTAACGAAAACGGAACCAACACGATCTGCCAGGACAACCACAGCGGGCTCCAGAGGCACAAGCTGATGACGAAGGAGCTCGGGGACACCATCCCGCCCCTGTATGCCAATGACGGTGCGGACGCCCCCGACGCCGTCGTTGCCAGAGTGAAGCTTTTCAGCCCGTACAACGGCTGGCGCTGGTACGTCACCGAGTGGGACGCCGAGACCGGAACGTGCTTCGGCCTCGTCGAGGGATTCGAAGTGGAACTGGGGTATTTCGACCTGACCGAGCTGGCTGAGGTAACCGTGTTCGGCAGTGTCCCCGCCGTGGAGCGCGACCTCTACTGGAAACAGAAGACCCTCGGCGAGATCAGGAGACAGTCGAGGCTCGCAGCATAAGCAAAGGGAGAAGGAAAGGAGCACCCATGTCTGACGACAACGGAACGGAAACAACCCGCTCGGATGCCCCGAGCGCCGACGAGAGTCTCTTCGGCGATGCGGCGGACGACACGGAAGCCGCGGTTGCCGAGGAGCAGGACGCCAACGAGGAGTCCGCACAGGACCCACAGGGTGCTGCCGCCGCCGAGGAACAGGCCGGTGCGCCGGAGGACCTGAAGGTCGTCGTGTCCATCAAGGGAGGCAGGGCCACCATTGGCGTGCAAAAAACGTCGTCGGACCCGCACATAGAGACCTTCGACGACCGGGACCTATCCGAACTGACCCAGGCGGTCTTGCCCGTGATCGAAAGGGCGAGAGCCAAGTGGGAAGACGCGCCCAAGTATCCGGCTCACACGAGACCCGCTCCTCCGGTCAGGCGTCGGGCCGCGCGTGGGCAGGGGTCGGCGCAGGGACACCCCTCTGCGCGTCGCTATAGGTGAGTATGTGATCCTTTCTTGTTGCCGGAAACCGACGCAAAATGATAGAATGCCATTCGTAGACTAGCGCCATAGAAACACAGCGCAAAGGGAGTGAGGGATTTGGGCGTTTTCAACTGGCCCATCCGGCTGGAGAGCATGGACGGCCAACGGTCGCTGGAGATAGAGGCGATGGTGGATACCGGGGCCGGCTACGCCATCGTGCCCGCCAACCTGCTGCGGGACATTGGGGTGTCGCCCATCGACAAGATCAGCCTCGTGCTGGCCGACGGGCGGCCCGTGGAGTACGACATCGGGGAAGCTCGGGCCACCATCGACGGACGCACCGAGGCCACCCTGGTGGTCTTCGGGAATGACGACGCCCGCGCCCTGTTGGGGCCCTACACGCTGGAAGGACTCCGGCTGGCGGTGGACCCGGCCCATGGCAGGCTCGTCCCGGCCACCGCCGCCTGGGCGTAGAGGAAGTCCGCTATTATCACCGATGAGGGCGCCGCAACAATGAAACTCACCCAATTCATAGCCCAATCTGCCGTTGGCGCGACGCAGACGGGGGGGCGCGTCCGAGGCTCTTTCACGAGACAACGACCTTGCCCCCCCAAAGGAGAGGTTCGTGGGGATGACGGAGAGAGGTATGCTCACATTGACGGCTTGTTAAGAGGATTCCTGGGTCGTATCCCACGCTCTCCGCAGGCATTCGCCTCACCAACTCTGAACAGTTCCGGCTGCTACCCCACCCTTGTCCAATTGCCCAACATCACCCCCACGCTGTAGAATAAACATGGAGCAGAACGCCCTTGAAGGGAGCGCGCGAGTGACGCACGCAAAGACACCGGCGCACACGTCCGGCCTCGGAGCGGTCGGGCGCCCGCGCCGTCCTGGGCCCGAGACGACCCGTCTGGGCAAGGAGATATACGAGCGGGACATCAGGGCACAGGTGGAGGCAGACCACGTTGGAGAGGTCGTCGCCATAGACGTGGACAGCGGTAGCTGGTCCATCGGCGACAGCGTGATTGCCGCGACGGATCGCCTGCAGGCGCAGCGGCCGGACGCCAACGACATCTGGTTGGAGCGAGTCGGGTTCCGGGCGCTA
Source organism: Dehalococcoidia bacterium (assembly GCA_965222595.1). GTDB lineage: Bacteria > Chloroflexota > Dehalococcoidia > Lucifugimonadales > UBA3495 > VXOI01. The sequence goes on from CBDCUJ010000013.1 coordinate 17,820, forward strand.
TACAGCTTTGGCGGTGGGTCACTGCGGAGGACCGAGTGATCGAAGGGGTGGTCAACGCCGCCTACGAAGCCGTCGTGACACTTCCCCTGCGAGGTCCCGATGGACGGTCTCGGGAGGTCGACGCTGTGGTTGACACCGGCTACAACGGCTTCCTGACCCTGCCCTCATCGGTAGTGGCGGAACTGGGGCTGCCCTACCGGGGCCACAGCGAGGCGATTCTGGCCGACGGCAGCGTGGCAGAGTTCGACGTTTACGGCGTCACGGTGTCTTGGGACGGCAGTGCCAGAAACGTCTCAGTTAACGTAGCCGATAGCGCCCCCTCGTGGGTATGCTGCTGCTCGACAGACACAACCTGAACATCGACGTTGAGGATGGTGGCCGCGTCGTCATACAGGCGCTGGAGTGAGCTAACCTAATGGATAGGCGAGTTTGGCGAGCCATGATGTTGCAACGAGTGCAAAGTAATGACGTTTATCGGAGAATGTAATATAGTTATCATCGCTTGATTCTGAACCTGAAAGGTGCCACAACAATGAAACTCGCCCAACTCTTGGCCAAGCCTGCCGTTAGCGCGCTGCTGCGCCGGCGGCGTTTTTCTACCCCCCCCCCCCCCCCCATTTTTGCGGGCGGGAAGCTCTGGCTGGCCGATGAGCGTGGCGGCAGGCGGCCTCGCCCGGTTCGGACTCATCGCGCTCCTGGCCCTGGCCCTAGCGCTGGGAGGGCTGCTCCTCTCCTCGGCTAGCCCCGTCTGGGCGCAGGCGGTCGACTACGATACGGACGACAACGGGCTGATCGAGGTTTCCACCCTGGCCCAGTTGAACGCCATCCGCTGGGACCTGAACGGCGATGGGACGGCTGACGCTGGGGCGAACCAAGCCACCAACCAGGCCAGCTACGCGGCGGCCTTCTCCAACGCCGCCGTGGGCATGGGCTGCGCCGTCACCTGCATCGGCTACGAGTTGGACGCGGACCTGGACTTTGATGAGAACGGCGATGGCCAGATGACCGCCGCCGGCGACCCCACCTACTGGGACGGCAGCGCGGGCTGGAATCCCATTGGCCATGTGGGGAGCCCCTTCTCTGCCGGTACGATCTTCGAAGGCAACGGCCACACCATTTCCCACCTGTTCATCAACCGGCAAAGTACGGACAGCGTGGGGCTATTCAGAGGCCTCAAAGGCACGGTCCGCAACCTGGCCCTGGAGGACGTCTACGTGGCCGGCCAGGACACGGTCGGCGCGCTGGTGGGGCTCAATGAGGGCGCGGTCTATTGGAGCTACGTCACCGGCGAGGTGGCCGGCCGGGACATGGTCGGCGGGTTGGTGGGGGATAACGGCTGGAGGGACGGCAAGAGCAAGAATAACGGCCATATTGGAGGCAGTTACTCCCTCGCCACCGTTCGCGGTAGTAACGAGCATGTTGGCGGGCTGACCGGCCGCAACAACGAGGGCAGCGTCATCATCGCCTCCTACGCCCGAGGCGTGGTCACGGGCAATGATGCGGTCGGCGGGCTGGTCGGCACTTCCTACCGGAGCGAAATCCGATACAGCTACGCCGTCGCCACGATGAGCAGAGGCAGGAGGCACCACCCCCTCCAGGGCCGCTCGGCGCGCGATGCGGTGATCAGTAGCTACGGCGACGAGAGCGTCTTCGGTATGGCCGTCACCCGCGATGGCCAGACCACCGCGGCTCTCCAGGGGACCACCAGCGCCACGGGCATCTACATTGACTGGCAGACCCTCGACGTGGACGGCGACAGCACGCTCGAGGCTCCCTGGGACTTCGGCACGGCGAGCGAGTACCCGGCGCTGAAGGTGGACTGGAACGGAGACAACACGCCCACGGCCGCCGAGTTCGGCGCCCAGCCCCGCACGTTGGTGGACTACGACAGCGACGATGACGGCCTGATCGAGGTCACGACCCTGGCGCAGTTGAGAGTCATCCGCTGGGATGGGAGCGGCGACGGCGTACCGCATCCAGCCAGGGCCACACCCTACGCGCTGGCCTTCCCCCACGCGAAGGCGGGCATCATGGGCTGCCCCACCACCACTGCCGACGCCGACGACAACGACTGCACCGGCTACGAGCTAGAGGCGAATCTGGACTTTGATGAGAACGGCGATGGCCAGATGACCGCCGCCGGCGACCCCACGTACTGGAACGGCGGCGCCGGCTGGGACCCCATCAGTTTGTACGGGGCCGTCTTCGAGGGCAACGGCCACACCATCTCCAACCTGTTCATCAACCGGCCGACAGAAGACACGGGGGTCGGCCTGTTCGAGGGAGTGCACAGTGAGGGGGTCATCCGCAACCTGGGTCTGGTGGACGCAGATTCCACAGGTGGGTCAGTCGTGGGGACGCTGGCCGGCTATTCGAGAGGGACGGTGAAGCTCAGCTACGCGACTGGTCGCGTCCACGCCCACGGGAGGTACGTGGGGGGATTGGTCGGTGTACAGGATGCGCCCGGCCTGGTCAGCCAGACGTACGCCGCCGTCAGCGTATCCGCCAGTATGGTCATTGTAAGGGACAATAGCGGGGTGCTGATTAGCGGGCGGGACGTGGGCGGGCTGGTCGGTCGAGCGATGGGAAGGGTAGAAGCCAGCTACGCGACCGGCAGCGTCTCCGGCCGGGCTGTCGTGGGCGGGCTGGTGGGCTGGCTCACAGGCGGAACCGTGGAGGCCAGCTACTCCAGGGGCCGGGTGGAAGGCTCGCAAAATAGTGGCGGGCTGGTCGCCTTGACAGGATCGCATACCAGTAATGGCGTGTCACGCGGTCCCCGCATCATCGACAGCTACTGGGACACCACCACCAGCGGGATGGCCACCAGCGTCGGCGGCGGCGTGGGCAAGACCACCAGCGACTTGCAGTCGCCCACGCAGACCAACGGCTACGCGGGCATCTATGCCACCTGGAACCTGGACCTGGACGGCGACACCAACAGCGACGACGATCCGTGGGACTTCGGCACGGCCAGCCAGTACCCGGCGCTGAAGGCGGACTTCAACCGCGACAGCGTCAAATCAGCCGTGGACGGCGACTTCGGGCGTCAGCCCCGCTCCGCGCCGGCGGTGGCCAATGGGGCTCCGACGTTCGGGGTTGTCGGGCCGTACACGCCTGATGAGAACCAGACTGCGGTGGGGACGATTCCGGTGGCGACGGACCCGGACGCAGGCGCCACGCTGACCTACGAGATGATGATGGGCGCAGGCGACGGCGACCACGCCCTGTTCACCTTCGTCCCGGGCACGAGGGTTCTCACCTTCAAGACTGCCCCGAACTTCGAGAATCCTCCGTTGTCGAAGACGACCTACACGGTCAAGATCCGGGTGCGGGACAGCTTGAACGCCGGGGGCACGGCGGACACTGGGTGGGACGACACCGTCACGGTGACGATCAACCTGCAGAACGTGAACGAAGCTCCGACGTTCGGGGTTGTCGGGCCGTACACGCCTGATGAGAACCAGACTGCGGTGGGGACGATTCCGGTGGCGACGGACCCGGACGCAGGCGCCACGCTGACCTACGAGATGATGATGGGCGCAGGCGACGGCGACCACGCCCTGTTCACCTTCGTCCCGGGCACGAGGGTTCTCACCTTCAAGACTGCCCCGAACTTCGAGAATCCTCCGTTGTCGAAGACGACCTACACGGTCAAGATCCGGGTGCGGGACAGCTTGAACGCCGGGGGCACGGCGGACACTGGGTGGGACGACACCGTCACGGTGACGATCAACCTGCAGAACGTGAACGAAGCTCCGACGTTCGGGGTTGTCGGGCCGTACACGCCTGATGAGAACCAGACTGCGGTGGGGACGATTCCGGTGGCGACGGACCCGGACGCAGGCGCCACGCTGACCTACGAGATGATGATGGGCGCAGGCGACGGCGACCACGCCCTGTTCACCTTCGTCCCGGGCACGAGGGTTCTCACCTTCAAGACTGCCCCGAACTTCGAGAATCCTCCGTTGTCGAAGACGACCTACACGGTCAAGATCCGGGTGCGGGACAGCTTGAACGCCGGGGGCACGGCGGACACTGGGTGGGACGACACCGTCACGGTGACGATCAACCTGCAGAACGTGAACGAAGCTCCGACGTTCGGGGTTGTCGGGCCGTACACGCCTGATGAGAACCAGACTGCGGTGGGGACGATTCCGGTGGCGACGGACCCGGACGCAGGCGCCACGCTGACCTACGAGATGATGATGGGCGCAGGCGACGGCGACCACGCCCTGTTCACCTTCGTCCCGGGCACGAGGGTTCTCACCTTCAAGACTGCCCCGAACTTCGAGAATCCTCCGTTGTCGAAGACGACCTACACGGTCAAGATCCGGGTGCGGGACAGCTTGAACGCCGGGGGCACGGCGGACACTGGGTGGGACGACACCGTCACGGTGACGATCAACCTGCAGAACGTGAACGAAGCTCCGACGTTCGGGGTTGTCGGGCCGTACACGCCTGATGAGAACCAGACTGCGGTGGGGACGATTCCGGTGGCGACGGACCCGGACGCAGGCGCCACGCTGACCTACGAGATGATGATGGGCGCAGGCGACGGCGACCACGCCCTGTTCACCTTCGTCCCGGGCACGAGGGTTCTCACCTTCAAGACTGCCCCGAACTTCGAGAATCCTCCGTTGTCGAAGACGACCTACACGGTCAAGATCCGGGTGCGGGACAGCTTGAACGCCGGGGGCACGGCGGACACTGGGTGGGACGACACCGTCACGGTGACGATCAACCTGCAGAACGTGAACGAAGCTCCGACGTTCGGGGTTGTCGGGCCGTACACGCCTGATGAGAACCAGACTGCGGTGGGGACGATTCCGGTGGCGACGGACCCGGACGCAGGCGCCACGCTGACCTACCAGATGCTCACCACTACCGGCGACCACGCCCTGTTCACCTTCGTCCCGGGCACGAGGGCGCTCACCTTCAAGAATGCCCCGAACTTCGAGGCGAAAGACAGCTACACGGTCAGCATTCAGGTGCGGGACAGCTTGAACGCCGCCGGCGTTGGGGACACGGCCTGGGACGACACGGTCGTGGTGACGATCAACCTGCAGGACGTGAACGAGGAGCCGGAGTTCATGTCGCCCGCCACCACGGACGTGGATGGAAACCCGGTGCCGCCGGCGCCCATCGCCACGGACACGCGGAGCTTCCGCGAGGATGCGGCGGCGGACGCGGCCATCGGCGCCCCCGTCGCGGCCACGGACCCCGACACCGAAGTCGACCCCCTGGACACACTGACCTACGCCTTGGCCGCCTCCGGGGACCATGCGTCCTTCGCCATCGACACCGCCACCGGGCAGCTGAAGACCAAGGCGGGAGTAACCTACGACTACGAGGCGAAGGACACCTACACGGTCACGGTGACCGTGCATGACGGCAAGAACGCCGCCGCCGCCGTGGACGCCGCCGTGGACGCCACCATCGATGTGACCATCAACGTAACGGACGCGCTCGAACGGTGGACCCCGCCCACCAATATGCACATCGACGTGGTAACGCTGGCCAACAGGATCAGGGTCACTTGGACGGCCCCCGCGGCGGCGGATAACACGGGCAAGCCGGCCCTCACCGGCTACAAAGTGGAGTGGAGGCAGAAGTACAGCGCCAACGCTGCCTGGGCGCCGGACTGGGTCGACTTCCCGCGCAGTGGCCTCGGCACGACCACCGATATCACCACGTACACTGTTAATGCTGCCGATGGCACGCCCACAACGCATACCGTTGCCACGGGCGGCGGGCGCATATTTGAGGTGCGGGTGTGCTCCCTGAACACGGACGGGGCGAAGAGCACGGACTCGCCGAAGGCGGAACAGTGCGGGAGCTGGACCGGCAACGCCCTGCCGTCCTTCACGGAAGGCATAAAGGCGTCGCGCAGCGTGGCGGAGAACACCGCCGCCAACACCGACATCGGCCTGCCCGTCGGGGCCGCGGACTCCGACGCAGGGGACACCCTGGTCTACTCGATGACCGATTCGACAGGGAGCAGGAAGTTCACGATAGACAGCGCCACCGGCCAGCTGAAGACCAAGGACCCGCTGGACCACGAGACGGCGGGCTCCTACGATGTCTATGTGAAGGTGAACGACGGAAGCAACGGCATAGACGCAATCATGGTGACGATCACGGTCACCGACGTAAACGAGCCGCCGGCGTTCGACGACGGGGCCGGCCCCACAGCCCGGAGCGTGAGCGAAAGCGCGGCGGCGGGGGACGCCATCGGCGACCCGGTCGAGGCCACAGACCCCGACACCAAGGCCGACCCCAAGGACACGCTCACCTACGCGCTGGACGCCACGACCGGCGACCACGCCCACTTCGACATCGACACGGGCACGGGTCAGCTGGAGGTCAAGGGCGCGCTGGACTACGAGACGAAGTCCAGCTACACCGTCACCGTGGTGGTGCGGGACAGCTTGAACGACGCCGGCGGTGCCGACACCGCGTGGGACGACACGATCGTGGTCAACATCTCGGTTGACGACGCGAACGAGCCGCCGGCCTTCGCCACCAACGCCGACACGACGCCCAACGTGGCGGAGGGCGCGACGGCGGTGGGGACCTATGCCGCCACCGACCCGGAGAGCGACACGATCACCTACGGGCTGAGCGGCACGGACGCAGCCGCCTTCAGCATTTCCACCTTGGGAGTACTGACCCTCGATGACGCGGCGAACCACGAGACGAAGCCCAGCTACAGCGTCAACGTGCGCGTGCGGGACAGCAGGAACGCCGCCGGCGCCGGCGATACGGCCTGGGACGTCACCCTCCCTATCACCGTCACCGTCGACGACACGCTCGAGCCGCCGGCCGCCCCCACGAGCGTCGAGGCCTTTGGGATAGCCAACGGGCTGCGCGTCACCTGGACGGCGCCGGTAATGACGAACAAGCCGGCCCTCGAAGGCTACGACGTGGAGTACGCCCTGCGCACCAGCGCCGACGGCGTTAATCCCGTTACGTGGGGCCCCGCGGCCACGAGCGCCATCGGGGTCGTGAAAGCCTACGAGATAACCGGTCTCACCCCGACTGAGACCTACCAGGTGCGGGTGCGGGCGAAGAACGCCGAGGGCATCAGCGGCTGGTCGTCGTACGTCAACGGTGTGCCCACCGTGCCGCCCCTCATCAACGCGGCCCCGTCCTTCGACGACGGCGCGAGCACGACGCGCAGCGTGACGGAGAACGCGGCGGCCGGGGCCGCCATCGGCAATCCCATCGCGGCCACGGATACGGACGCCTCGGACACGCTGGTGTACGCCATCGACGGCGCCACCGGCGACTACGCCCACTTCGCCATCGACACGGGCACGGGCCAGCTGAAGGCCAAAGGCGCCCTGGACTACGAGAGCGGGACGACCAGCTACTCGATCACGGTGACCGTCTCCGACGGCAACGGCGGGACGGACAGCATCGACGTGACCATCACCGTCACCAACGTGAACGAGAAGCCGGCCTTCCCCGCCGGCGCCCAGACGCTCACGCCGAACGAGAACCAGACTGCCGCGGGGACCGTCACGGCCGCCACCGACCCGGAGGGCGACACGCTGACCTACCGGATGCTTCCCGACACCGGCGACGACGACTCCTTCAACTTCAACGCGGGCACGAGGACGCTCACCTTCAAGACTGCCCCGGACTTCGAGGCGAAGGACTCCTATACGGTCAGCATCCAGGTGAAGGACAGCAAGAACGCCGCGGGCGTGGCGTCCCTGACCTGGGACGACACGGTCGTGGTGACCGTCGGCGTCCAGGACGTGAGACGAGCGGCCGTCGGCGCCCACCGGCCTTGGGGTACTCGCGGCTGCCCAACGGGCTGCGGGTCTCGTGGACGGCGCCGGACATGACGGGCAAGCCCCCCGTAACCGGCTACAAGCTGCACTACAGCCGGCGTGATTTCGCCGCGGGCCCCGGCCAGTGGGGTAACTGGGTGGACCACGCCCACGCCGGGACCGGGACCTCGACCACGATAACCGGCCTCACCGCCGGCGATACCTACCGGGTGCAGGTGCGGGCCGCCAACGACGACGGCGACGGTTCCTGGACGTCGCCCGACACCGGCGTGCCCACCGCGCCGCCCGTCAGCAATGCCGTCCCGGTCTTCACCGACGGCGCCAGCACGACGCGCAGCGTGGCGGAGAACACCGCAGCCGGGACCAACATCGGGTTGCCCATAGCAGCCACCGACGCGGACGCTGGGGACACGCTCGTTTACGCCATCGACGCCACCACCGGCGACCACGGCCACTTCGCCATCGACTGGGCCTCCGGTCAGTTGAAGACCAAGAGCGCCCTGGACTACGAGAGCAATAACCGCTACACCGTCGTCGTGACCGTCTCCGACGGGAACGGGGGGACGGACAGCATCACCGTGACCATCGACGTCACCGACGTCGTGAACGAGCCGCCGGGAGTGGTCCCGCCGCCTGCCAACCGTGCGCCGTCCTTCGACGAGGGGGCCAGCGCGGGCCGCAGCGTGGCGGAGAACACGCCGGCGGGCAGGAACATCGGCCTGCCCCTAGCGGCCACGGACCCCGACAGCGACCCGCTGACCTACGCGCTGGGCGGAACGGACTCCGGCCACTTCGCCCTCGCCGGCAACCAGCTCCGGACCAGCGGCGCGCTGGACTACGAGGGGGTCAAGAGTTCCTACTCGGTGATCGTGACCGTGAGCGACGGGAACGGCGGGACGGACAGCATCGACGTGACCATCACCGTCACCAACGTGGACGACACGCCGGTGGTCACGCCGACGCCGGTGGCGCCCACCGGGACCCTGGCCTTCGACAAGGTGGGCGTCGCCAGACGCACGGTTGACGCCTACGCTCCCGTCGGCACGGCCGTGGGCGCCCCGGTCACGGCGACCGTCTCCGCCGGCATGGCAGGGCCCTTCTATAGCGTCTACACCAGGTCGTCGCCTTTCACCGTGGACCGGCTGACCGGTCAACTGAGGACTGCCAGGAAGCTGGGGCCCGCGGACGAGTACACCATCCAACTGCTCGCTACGGACGGAAAGGGCAGGCTCGACGTTATCGGGGTCATCATCACGGTAACCGGAGGCCGCGCCAACAGGGACCCGGTCTTCCGGGAAGGCGCCTCGGCGACCCGCAGCGTGGTGGCGGGGTCCTCGCGGGGCGTCCGCGTGGGCAGGCCCGTCACGGCTACCGACCAGGATGGCGACGCCCTCTTCTACATGGTCAGTGGAGCGGACTCCAGCCACTTCAGCATCGGCAGCGGGAGCGGCCAGATCAAAGTCGGCAGGCCCCTGACCAAGAGCTCGTATTCGTTCGAGGTGGTCGTGGGCGACCTCAAGGGCGGAGTGGACGTCCTCGACATCACCATCACCGTCACCGCCGTGGACGCGCCGCCGGTGGCGCCGACGCCCACACCGACGCCAAACCGCGCGCCGTCCTTCGACGAGGGCGCCGGCGCCAGCCGCAGCGTGGCGGAGAACACGCCGGCGGGCAGGAACATCGGCCTCCCCCTGGCGGCCACCGATCCCGACAGCGACTCGCTGACCTACGCGCTGGGCGGCGCCGACTCCGGCCACTTCGCCCTCTCCGACAACCAGCTGCGCACCAGCGGCGCCCTGGACTACGAGGGGGTCAAGAACTCCTACGCGGTGACCGTGACCGTGAGCGACGGCCGCGGCGGGACGGACACCATCGCCGTGACCATCACTGTCACCAACGTGAACGAGGCGCCGGTGGTGGCCCCGCCGCCGGCCAACCGCGCGCCGTCCTTCGACGAGGGCGCCAGCGCCAGCCGCAGTGTGGCAGAGAACACGCCGGCCGGGACCGACATCGGCCTGCCCCTGGCGGCCACCGACCCCGACGGCGACTCGCTGACCTACGCGCTGAGCGGAACGGACTCCGGCCACTTCGCTCTCTCCGGCAACCAACTGCGGACCAGCGGGGACTATGCGGGGGTCAAGAGCTCCTACTCGGTCACCGTGTACGTCTCCGACGGCCGCGGCGGGACGGACAGCATCGACGTGACCGTCACCGTCATCAACGTGGACGAGGCGCCGGTGGAGCCGACGCCGCAGGCCAACCGCGCCCCGTCCTTCGACGAGGGCGCCAACACGACGCGCAGCGTGGCGGAGAACACGGAGGCCGGCCAAGACATCGGCCTCCCCCTGGCGGCCACCGATCCCGACAGCGACTCGCTGACCTACGCGCTGAGCGGCGCCGACTCCGGCCACTTCGCCCTCTCCGGCAACCGGCTCCAGACCAGCGGAGCGCTGGACTACGAGGGCCAGAACTCCTATTCGGTGACCGTGAACGTGAGCGACGGGAATGGCGGCTCGGACACCACCGCCGTGACCATCACCGTCACCAACGTGAACGAGCCGTCGGGCGCGCTCCCGGGCTTAGCGGTGTTTGAAGAGGTCAACGGGATACGGGTCTCCTGGTCCGCGCCGGACATGACGGGAAAGCCGCCCATCACCGGCTACGACGTACAGTACAAGTTGGTCACGGCCACTGACTGGAACGATCACTCCCACAGCGGCACAGGCACAACGATCCAGGGCCTCACCGCCGGTTCCACGTACAACGTGCGGGTGCGGGCCAAGAACGATGAGGGGAACAGCGTCTGGGCCCGCGCACAGACCACGCCCACGGCGCCGCCGGTTACGCCCGTGCCGTCGGGCGCAATCACTAACCTCGAGGTGACCCCAGGGTGGTCCAAACTGGGGCTCACCTGGAACATGCCGGACATGACGGGCAAACCGCCCATCACCCACTATGAGGTGCAGTACAAGCTGAGCATCGACAAATACTGGGGTGATTTCCCCCACGACAGCACGGTCAGGAGGGTCACGATTGACTTCCTCGGCGGAGGCCTCTCCTATGACGTGCGGGTGCGGGCCGTCAACTCCGCGGGGAGTAGCGACTGGGTGTCATCGAGCGGCACGACCAAGTAGCGGGGCCGCGAAATAGCTGGAGTTCGACGAGGGCAGGCCGCCCCGCTGGGTGCGCCCAGGGGGGTGCCTGCCGCGCGGAAGGTTGGGGGCCTGTCACAGCGATGGGCCCCAACGACAGGGTTCGTTCGAGAAGGCCACTGCCTATCCGTCGCAGGCAATTCTACCGCCCACGAATAGCGCGGTTTTATAGCGTTGCAGAGTGCTGCAACTCAACCTCCAACTCAAGAGTTCGTAGTTCAGTGCCCCCAGTCCCACTTCTACCGTACAATCCCCCAGATCGCTCTCTCCTTGACGATATACCTACTGTGGTGAACCGTTTTGGCATAATCACCGTACTCCAGACGGAAACGTTCCGGCGGTGGCTGCGCAGGCTGTGGGACAAAGAGGCGTTCCGCCAGATCGTCGCCCGGTTGGACGTTGTCTGAGCGGGGCGCCTTGGGGATGCAAGGACGGTGAGGGGGTGGTGTGTCGGAGCTGCGGATACACTACGGACCTGGCTATCGGCTCTACTTCATCCGACGGGGCGCCGAGGTGATCGTGCTGCTGTGTGGCGGTCAAAAGGACGGCCAACGGCGGGACATCGAGCGAGCCAAGCAGATGGCGGCCAAAATGGAAGGATTGAATGCTTGAGAAACTGACGGAGTTTGACGCGGCGGACTATATTCAGACCGAGGAGGATGCTCGACGGCATCTTGAGCTATGCGCAGAGGCGGACCCTGGCGATGGCAGCGCCATCCGCGCTGCACTGGGCACGATTGCCCGTGCCCAGAACATGAGTGGTCTGGCCCGTGATGTTGGGCTCAACCGCGGAGGCCTCTACAAGGCGCTATCCGAAGATGGCAACCCGTCCTTTGCCACGGTCATCAGGGTCGTGGGCGCGCTGGGGCTGCGGCTGCGGATCGAAGCTGTAGAGAAACCTTTACGGCAAGAGCAACCCAGCGCCTAGCTGCGACAGTCCAAACCCAGGGTCACCGCCAAGAAGCCCGTCTCGCTTTGCCAGGGATTACAGCGTCACCTCCCACCGAAAAGTTCGCAGTACGGTACACTCTGGCCCACCTAAGCGGACTCGAACTGCGTTCGTCGAGCCAACTGCCTCTCTAACTATGACACCCGGAAAATGATGGGCCATCTCTTCACCCAGCGGTCAGGGACGGCGCTCTTCCCGATGGACGTCGCGACGGCCGACCAGATCGTGCCGGATCGATGACCCCATCCAAGATTCGGATGTCTGTTAGTCCCCGAATGGCTTGAACTCTCGGAAAGCCTCTATCGCTCCCTGCTCCGCCTCCATGGCTGCCAAGTAATAGTCCAGCATTTGGGGAGTTGACCAACCCGCGACAGCTTAGACGTATGGCCTGGGGATGTTTTGCCTGACCGCATTTGCCGCGAAGGTCCGGCGAAATATATGGCAAGCGTCCTGCGGGGTTATCCCCGCTCGTTCGGCCAGACGTTTTATATCCTGCCAGATTCCCAGTCTCGATCCCTCTTCAGTGACCCAGAACCAGCCAAGGGAGTCCGAGCGCTGGTGCAGGTAACGGAGCATCGCTCGCTGACACCGGCGGTCGAAGGGAATCTGCCGTTCCTTCTGGCCCTTGCCGTGGATCACCCGGGTCATCGATCGGTCCCAGTCCAGGTCTTCCTTCGTCGACATCCACATTTCATTCCTCCTGATGCCACTCGTGACCATCAGCCACAGCATCGACTGTCTGCGGGCCCCGGTCGGGGTGTACAGGGGGCAGATGGCCAGCAATGCCTCAAACTGTTCCTTCGAGAGAAAGGGCTTCCGAATCTTGGGCACCTTCGGGGCTTTGACCTTACTGCCCGGAGAGGACTCGATCAACTCCCACAAAACGCACCAATTCAACCAGGTCGTGATCGCCTGCCACCGGTTGCGGATGGTTCGGGGCGCCAGGCCACGATCCTTCATCCCGCCCAGGTGGTCCAGAATGTGGAAGGACGTGAGGTCCGCTAGAGTCCTACAGGCTGGGGAAAGGTTCCGGAGGAAGAGTCCCGGTTCCTTGGCATAGAACGTGACCGTCGCTGTGGTGCTGCCTTCGATTCGGTGGTAGCGCAGGTAACTATCGAGGACTTCTTGTAACCTCTCGGTCATAGCTGAACGTGGTCCAGCTTTGCGACCGGGAATAACCTCTCCTACATTCATCCATAGTTTGCCGACTTTGGAGGCCGAATTTGTAGCTGTTGGCTCCCCGAGTAGGATTCGAACCTACGACCTAGCGGTTAACAGCCGCCCGCTCTACCGCTGAGCTATCGGGGAACGTCAATGGGGAGGGCTGGAGCCTAGGAGTTGAAGTTCCCGGTGCCCGCTACCGAAAACCGCTTCGAAATTGTAGCACCTGCTTCCCTCTCCCTCAACCAGCCTGTTTTCAATTTCCCTGTTTTCAATTCCGATGAGGAGGGCGAAACCCGCGAAGGGCAGACCCGCAATCTCACCTCAAGAGACGAGGCCCGCCACTTCGTAATAGGGAAAGACGGGGAACCGGAAAGACTAACGGCCTCTTTCCTTAGCCAGGACAAGGGACAACCGCACTGCCCGGCGTGACTGGCCGGGCTTTCCTTTCGGAGTGGCCGGGGGATACAATACTATATCGCACGTCGTGGCTCCATCACGACCACTTGCTTCCACCTCCAGGCCCTCGCGTCTGCTCCCCCAACCGAAGGCACGGCATGGACACTCTGTGGCCGGGCGTACGGCGTTCAGGCCGGGCGGGGGTCGGCCCGGCAGTACCGTACCGCGTTCGTCCCCAACCTCTACCAACGAAGTGATTGAAGTGTCTCAGTCTGGCTATGCCATTCACACCAGCGGCCTGGTCCGAGATTTCGGAGTGGTCCGTGCCGTCGACGGCGTCAACCTCGAGGTGCGCGAAGGCGAGGTGTACGGGTTTCTTGGGCCCAACGGCGCGGGCAAGACCACCGTTATCCGTATGCTGATCACCCTGCTGGCCCCAACTGCCGGCGAGGTGAGGGTGGCCGGCCACGACGTCGTCAGCGAGCCCAACGAGGTCCGTCTGCGCATCGGAGCGGCCTTGCAGGAGGCCGCCTTGGACAACAAGCAGACGGGCCGGGAACTCCTGCGCCTTCAGGGAAAGCTGTATGGGCTCTCGGGTAGGGAGGTGGACCGGCGCATTGCCGAACTCTCCAGCTTGGTGGACATAGGAGAGGCGATGGACCGGTTGGTCGGCACCTATTCAGGAGGTATGAAGCGGCGCTTGGACTTGGCCGCCGCCCTGATACACAACCCACTGGTGTTGTTTCTCGACGAACCAACAACGGGCCTGGACCCCATCAGCCGGGCACGCATCTGGGAGGAGGTGCGGACCATCAACAACGAGTTGGGGGTGACAATCTTCCTCACGACCCAGTACCTGGAGGAGGCCGACGCTTTGGCTCACCGGGTTGGAATCATCGACCGCGGATCGTTGGCAGCCCAAGGCGCCCCGGCCGACCTGAAACGGGCACGCGGTTCCGACCTGATCGTGGTCAGGTTGGACGGCGATGCGGAAGCGGCGGCCAATGCAGTCCGGCGGATACCCAGCGTCAGCGAAGTGGAGGCCCACGGCCAAGAACTGACAGTGAGCGTCGCCAATGGGGCCGCCGTGATCAGCAACGTGGCCTTGGCGTTGGACCAGCAGGGTATCGCGGTGCAGGAGTTGACCCTTCGCACGCCGACCTTGGACGACGTATTTTTGCAAGTGACCGGCGGGCGGCTGCGAGACAGTGAGGATGCCCGGGCCGGGGCCGCCGAGTAAGTCAGGCGGCCCCGGCAGCCGATTATTCGGGCAACGTATTACGGGCAACGGATTATCGTAGAAAGACCGAAGGACGGAACAATGGCGACGGCGGCTAACGCGACGTTTACCCTGGCGAAAAGGCGCGGATTCATTAGAGATACCGTCAGCGTCTCGGAACGTGCATTGCGGTCCGTCCTGCGTGACCCCGAGGTCACGGTGCCGGCGTTGGTAATTCCAGTGTTCATGTACGTCATGACCGTCGGGGCATTGCAGGACGTAGCCGAGAGAATACCGGGAATCGACTACCGGGCCTTCCAGTTGCCGGTGGCGGTCCTTTTCGCGGTAACGGGCATCTCCCGGGCCATCACGGTGGTGACCGACATTCAGAGCGGCTACTTCGACCGATTGGTGATTTCTCCGGTCAACCGGTTTGCTTTGTTATTGGGGTTGATGGTGGCCGACTTCACCCTGGTGTTGGCTCTGACGGTCCCGGTGATAATAATGGGCTTCATCGCGGGAGTGGACTTCGCCACCGGCGCACCCGGAATCCTGGTGTTCATGTTCTTGAGCGCATTGTGGGGTCTGATCTTCTCCGGGTTCCCGTACGCCATTGCTCTCAAGACCGGGAATCCCGCTGCGGTCAACGTTAGCTTCCTATTGTTCTTTCCCTTCCTGTTCATGACCACGCTGTTCGTCCCCCAGGAAGCCATGACCGGATGGATGGCTGCGGTGGCCGACTACAACCCGGTGACCTACTTGCTGGCGGCCCTCAGGGCGCTCATTTCCGAAGGCTGGGAACCCATGACCATCGTCTACGGCCTGGTGGCCATGCTCGGTGTAGCCGTAGTCAGTATCGGCATGGCCTTTGCCGCCCTCAACGGCCGCGCCACGCGGAAGTAGGAGGAGGGTGCTAACCGCCGCTCGAGTAGTCGCCGTTCACGGCAGGTCTTACGCCAGTAACAGACGTTGTTCCGGCTATTGGCGCAAATATGAACTACGGCAAAATACAGGCCGCCGTTCGTATGCGGACGGCGGCCTGAAGCGTACCTCGTGATATTACTCACGCGCCCGCTTTGACCCAATCGGCGCAGCGTTCGCCGATCATGATGGTGGTGCAGTTGGTGTTGGCCCGGATTACGTTGGGCATTACCGACGCGTCAGCCACCTTGATGTTTTCTAAGCCGTGGATGCTCAGGTGCTGGTCCACCACCGCCATGGGATCGCTGGACGGGCCCATCTTGCAGGTGCCCGAGGCGTGGGTGGTGTTGAAAACCGTGCGGCGCATCCACCGGTCCAAGGCTTCATCGGAGGCTAGGTCCTCTTCGGTCGGCTGGACCACTTTGTCGACTATCGTGCCAAAGGCATCGTGCTCCAGGAGGTCCAGGCTGATACGCACCGCCTCGCGCATGCGCGCCCGGTCCCGGTCCAACTCCAGGTAGCGGTAGTTCAGGGACGGCTGGACGCCGGGGTCGTTGGCTGAGAGCCGGACCTCTCCCGCTCCGTCGGCCAATTCCAGGATGCACTGGATGCGCACCCCGCCGGCCTCGAAGGGGTCCGCGCCGCCGATGGGAGTGGAGAATGACGACGCCATGATCTGCATGTCGTTCCGGTCGGGAGATCCCGAGGCGGTGTAACGCAGGCCGGTCTGGGTCCGCGGGGCCAAGGGGTCTTGCGGGTGCTCCTCCTTAACGTCGCAGATTAAGGCGACCACGGGGTGGTCCCGCAGGTTCTGGCCCACTCCGGGCAGGTCGTGCACCACCGGGACACCCATCTCCCGCAGGTGGTCCGCCGGGCCTACGCCGGAGAGCATCAGCAACTGGGGAGAGGCCATGGAACCGGCGCTGAGGACCACCCGCTCAGTCTCGATTCGGTAGACCTCGCCGCCGCTTTCCACCTCCACGCCCACGGCCTTCTTGCCCTCGAACAGTATCCGGTGGACCATCACGTTCGCCCGGACGGTGATGTTCAGGCGATGTCGCACCGCCCTGAGAAAGGTGAGGGCGGTGCTCATGCGGACGCCCTCGGGATTGTTCATGGGAATGGGGCCCACCCCGCCGGAGTCAGGGGCGTTCATGTCGTAATCTTCGGGATACCCGGCCGCCAGCGAGGCCTGCACGAAAGCCCGCTGGAAAGGCAGCCAGTCTTCGCGCTTGTAGCGGCGCACCGGGATGGGCCCTTCGTTGCCGTGAAAGTCGTCGGTGATGTCCAGGTCCGTTTCCATCTTGCGGAAGAAGGGGAGGACGTCGATGAAGGACCACTCGTTGTTTCCTTCGGAGGCCCAACCGTCGTAGTCTTCGGGGATTCCCCGCAACAGGACCTGGCCGTTGATGGCGCTGGTGCCGCCGACCACCTTTCCGCGGGGGGCCGGTATCATCTCGGTCTGGTCGGCCGAACCTTGCGCCCACCACGTCCAGTTGTGGGGAGCACCTTGGGCGGACGCGTCCGGCTTGTAGCCGTACTTGAGGTCGTCGGGATAGTATTCGTAGTCGGGATAGTCCGGTCCCGCTTCCAGCAGCAACACCGACAGGCCGGCGTCCTCCGCCAAGCGGGAAGCCACGGTGCAGCCAGCCGAGCCGGCTCCGATCACAATGACGTCATATTTCATGGTCCCTCCTTCCTGGTCTAAATCCCCAAAAGCGTCTCCAGGTTCTTGTACAGAATCGCCTCTTTCTCGTCTTGGGACAGGCTTTCCATGTTCAGTATCCATGACACTGGCCAGTCGATGGCCATGTCGAAGGGCCAGTCGGTGCCGAAGACCACCCGTTCGATGCCCACGCAGTCGATCAGGTAACGGAGGGCCTCTTCGCTGTGGGTCAGGCAGTCGTAGTAGAACCGGTTGAGGTAGGCGCTGGGAGGCTGCTGGATATGAGCCCTGGCTTCGGAGCGCACCTGCCAGCCACGGTCCATCCGGCCGATGCCGTAGCAGGTGTACCCGCCGCCGTGACAGAGGCAGACCTTGAGGCCCGGGCAGGCGTCCATGACTCCGCCGAAGACGAACGACGCGAAGGTTATGGCCCGGTCGGTCAGGTTGCCGATGGTGTTGGGCAGGTGGTAGCGATCGCTGCGGCGCGTGACCACGGTGCTGCCCCCTTGATGCACCAGGATCACGGCTCCGGCTTGCTCGGCGGCCTTCCAAAATGGAAGGAACTCGGGCTCGTCGAAGGTCTTGCCGTTCACGTGGTCGCCGATCATGGCGCCCTTCAGGCCCATGGCCATCCCCCGCTCCAACTCGCCTATGGCGGCGGGTATGTCCTGCATGGGGAGGGTGGTGAAGCCGGAGAAGCGCCGGGGGTGGTCAACCGCCAACTGGGCCACGTAGTCGTTGCATTCCCGGGCCATTTCGGTTGCCGCAGACGGGTCTTTGTCGTAGTTGTAGAGAAAGGCGTTGGTGGAAAGGACCTGAACGTCCACACCGAGGGAGTTCATGTCAGCCAACCGCTCTTCAGGGGACCACGAGGTCTTGGGATTATAGGTCTGGTTGCCGGCTTCGGCGGCGGACATGCCGTGCCAGGGTTCGCCGTTGCGGAACGCCTCTACGAAGGAGGCGGGTGTGATGTGGGCGTGGATGTCGATAGTACGCATCGTGACTTCCCGTCCGGATGATGATGTTCTAGCCGTCGCGGTTGGCGTTTCGGACTTGGACGATTTGAAGCCCGGTGTCCTCCGGGGCAGAGCGGACTACTTGAATGCGGTCCAGCCACTTAACGCTGAAGTGGCACTGTTTTCCAAGGGCCACCAAACGGCAGGGGCCTCCGTGGGCCGACGGCAGGGGTTCGTCGTTCAGTCGCAGGGCCACGATTGCGCCGTCGTCCCAAACTTCGGCCAAGGGCAGTCCTACGGTGTAGGCACCGGCGGAGCAGGCGAGGAAGCTAGCCTCGGGCAGGGCTCCGGCCATGGTCAGCAGGTCGGCCAGCGGTATACCCTCCCATCGTTGGTCCGGCGCGACCCACCCTTCGACGCAGCGAAAATCGCCGGTGAACTTTCTTTGGGCAATAGCCGAGAGGTCGGACTCGCTCAAGGACAAGGGCTTCGAGACCAGGCCGTCAATGATCAGAGACTGCCACGGGGAATCCGGGACTACGTCGGGGAAGACGGGCAGTTTCTCCAGCGTTCGTTCTTCGTTCATGGCGCCTCTCTTTGGGGTGGGGGTCCTTGGCGGTTGCTGGACACCGAGGGCGGCAGGGTGCATATTAACCCGGCCACCCCAGGCTGTCTATTGTAATCATATTTTGCCGGTCCGGCTGTTCCGGCCCGGCTGTTATGGAGCGGGCGATGATACACGGCGCGATCACCAACTCGTGGCGGTTTCAGTTGGAGACCCGTGAGCTCATAGACCTTGTGGGCCTGGCCCGGGAAAAGGGGGCCAAACACATCGAACTGCGGCAGACTTGCCTGGGCGATTGCGAGCAGGGCAGCGGACAGGACTGGCGTCCGGTGTTGACTGGCCTGGACGCGGTGACAGCCGCCTATCCCGACCTCACCTACGACCTGGCAATGGCTTGGCCCTGTTTGACGCGGCCGACCGATCCTCAGGGGGAGGCGTTCCAAGCGGCGTTGGCCGGAGCGAAGCTGGTGGGGGGCTGGCGGCCGCAACTCCGCATCGTCGATCCCTCGCCTTTCGACGCGCCGTGGGAGTCGCCCGACGACATCCCCGAGGAGGCATGGGGGCTGGCCGGGTTGGCATCGGAGGCGGCGCGGCAGGGGGTTGTGCTATCGATGGAGAACGCCGGTCTGCCCATAGGCAGCATGGCCCTGCTGGTAACGGCGGTACGTGAAACGATGGAGCCCGAATCCCGCGAATACCTGGGTCTGTGCCCCGACCCTACCAACCAGTTGCGCCGCTACCCCGAGTCCTCACCGCTGGACGACCTCAACGCGCTGCCGCTGGACATGATCAAGATCGTTCACTTCAAGCAGATGCGAGGGGGAGAGGCCCACCCCACGGTGGACAACGGCGACCTGGACTGCCTGGAAATGCGGCGAATCCTGGAAGCGAAAGGCTTCGACGGCCCCGCCATCTTCGAGATCCCGCCTGACGAGGAGGTCTTCGACAACCTGGAGGCGAGCTTCGCCTACATGGGTTTCGGCGGGCGAACGTAACCTCCGATGTTCGTAACGGCGGACTCGCCCAGCACCTCCCGAATCTCCTCATCGGAAAACCCGACGATCTCTGTAACGTAGACGATTTCGCCGTTCTCCCAGATGGGATACGAACCCGTTGTCTGCAAAGCCCGGTGCCGGGCCTTTATCGCGGCCCGGCGCAACGCCGCCTCCGCTCCGGCAAAACGCGAACTGCCGGTAGACGGTGTTGTATCCAGGTCATCGCGCCTCTCAACCGCCATCGTCGCCCCTCTTTTCCAAGAGAATCGTTCTATTGCTCACAGTGGTCCATACTGCCCAATCGTCTACCAAATCCCGGTAGATCGTCTCGAAATTATACCATCCGGCATGGAATCGGCGACGGATGACTTCTGACGGTACGCTGTGTCCGCCCTCCGAGACGCGCTGCATGACGCGAGCTATCGCGGTTTCCGGCGTCGGGAGCCGCAGGAAATAAAGCTCCACCCAATAGCCCAACTCCCGCCACGCGGGAATCATCCGGGCATAGCCCCGTCCGCTCAGGGTAGTCTCGAAGGCGAAGCTGTCTCCCCTGCGTACGTGGTCGTCGATCATGGTCAACATCATACGCCCGGCCCCCATAGCCTCCGATTCCGGCTGTAATGGGCTGAGCCCGGCGGCGATCAGGTCGGCGTTGATGAAGATAGAAACGTCGGCCTCGTTCAGCAGGAATGATCTGGCGAACGTGGTCTTGCCCGCCCCGTTCGGGCCGGCGATGATGAGAATCCTTTTGGCGTGCTCCATCGCGGGATTTTACCAGACAGCGTCCGGTTTGCCTTACCCCACCCGGTACCGGTTTAGCAGGTCCATGTTCAGCTCGTAGCCGATGCCCGGGCGGTCGGGTACGGTGACGTAGCCGTCGGCGTCGGGCTTCAGGACGGGATGAAACATCTCGGTGCGCAGCGGGTCGACGGCAGCCGGGTAGTATTCGAGGAACTCGCCGTTGGCCACGCCGGCGGCCAGCGGTAGTTGCAATTCCTGGCAGCCGTGGGGTGCGATTGACAGGCCGCGTTCCGCCGCTAGGTCGGCCACGTCCTTGGCCACGTCGTAGCCGGGGCAGATGGTGGCGTCCACGTTGAGGATGGACGCGCCTTGGTGGTCCAGCAGGGTGCGGAAGTGGGCCAGGTGGTAGCCGTTCTCGCCGGTGGCAATTTTGACTTCGGACATTTCGGCCAGCCGCCGGTGCCCCTCGTAGTCGTGGATCGGCAGCGGCTCCTCGAACCAGTAGACGTTGTAGGCCGGCAGTTGGCGGGCGAACTCCATAGCCGTCGCCAGGTCGAGGGCGCAGTTGGCGTCCACCATCAGCACCGCGTTATCCCCGATGGCTTCCCGCGAGGCCGCCACGCGCTCCATGTCGCCGGCCATTCCCACCTTGGGGTCGCCAATCTTTATCTTCACGGCCGAGGCGTGAAGCTCCCCGATGTTATAACGGACTTCGTCTTGGAGCTCCTCCAGTCCCTTGCCCTCGGCGTAATAGCCCCCGGCAATGTAGGTGCGGATGCGGTCCTGCGCGCCGCCCAACAATTGATGCACCGATTGGCCCAGAGCTTTCCCCTTGATGTCCCAGCAAGCGATGTTTATGGCGGCCAAGACCTGTGTATTGAGCCCGGCGGGGCCCAGGATTTTGATCAGCTTCTCGCCCAAGTCGGTGGCGATGCTCCGGGTATCCATCGGGTCGCGCCCAACCAGCAGCGGCCTGAAATAGTCGACATAAAGCGGGAAAAAGGCCAGCGGCCGCTCCGCCGCGGTGCCCCCATTCCAGCCATAGCCGGTAATGCCCTCGTCGGTGCTGACGGTTACCTTGTGCAGCCGGCCGGGCCCGTAGAAGTGGCCGCCGTTCCAGATGCCGGGCCGCTCCCACTCGAAAATCTCGCTCTTGACGCCGGTTATTTTCATCCTATGAGTCCTGAATCGTAGAATCCAAAGTCCTGAAGAGCAGCATGGCCGCTAGCTGCCTCCTAGCCAGAGGTCTTGCAAAAGCTGGTGTCGCCGTCACCCCTGCGAGGGCCGGGGTCCAGAACACTCTGCTTTTCCTTACCTGTCGGCTTCCGAACGTACTTGAATACAGGCTTCCGCCGCTTACACTCTCCGCGCTCTCTGCGGTGAAAAAAACTTGGAGCCATTGTAGTATAACGCAGGACTTCTACCGAGAGGACGCGACGATGTTCGAGGGATTTGAACAACGGCGGATCGAGACCAGCGGGACGACTATCAACCTGGTCACCGGCGGCAGCGGGCCGCCCCTACTGCTGCTCCACGGCTATCCCCAGACCCACGTGATGTGGCACAAGATTGCCCCCATGCTGGCCGAGGACTTCACCGTGGTGGTCCCCGACCTGCGCGGCTATGGCGACAGCGGCAAGCCCCACGGAGACCCGGAACACGCCAACTACTCCAAGCGCGCCATGGCCCTGGACCAGGTCGAAGTGATGCAGGCGTTGGGCCACGAGGAGTTTCTCTTGGTGGGGCATGACCGGGGGGCGCGGGTCTCGCACCGGCTCACCAAGGACCACTCCCAGCGCGTCCTGAAGTTGATGACGCTGGATATCATCCCCACCCACAAGATGTTCCAGATCGTCAACAAGGAGATGGCCACTAACACCTACCACTGGTTCTTCCTGATTCAGCCCTACGACTTTCCGGAGCGGGTCATCGGCGCCGACGCCGACTACTTCCTGCGCACCCGTTTCCAACGTGGCCCCGGGACTGAAACCGCCTTCACCGCTGAAGCGGTGGATGAGTATGCCCGCTGTTTCCGCGACCCGGCGGCCATCCACGCCACCTGCGAGGACTACCGGGCTGGCGCCAGCATCGATCTGGTGCACGACGACGCCGATTTCGACAACAAGGTTACCTGCCCCATGATGGCCTTGTGGAGCGCGACCGGTTACGTGGGCCGCACCCAGGACGTGCTGGCGGTCTGGCGGGAATACGCCACCAACGTGCGGGGCCAGTCTCTCCCCTGCGGCCACTACATCCCGGAGGAACTCCCAGACGAAAGCTACTCCATCATCAAATCGTTCCTGCGGGAATAGTAATTGACGGTAGAGGCCACAGGGAGCACGGCGGCTTTAGGGAACATCTGAACAAGTCCCTTCCCCCCGATGGGGGAAGGTTAGGATGGGGGTGCCGGCGCTCATTTGATAGCTAATACCGTTAAGCTCTCCTCCGAGATTTCGGCTTTCGCCTCAATGACCGTAACTTGTTCACAGGTTCCTTAGGTTATTTTCTCTTTGCCCCCTGTGTTCTCGGTGGTGAAAAATATGGGGGGCGGGGGCGGGTTAGCGCGTCGACGGTTCGCTGGACTCGCGTCCTTGCAACGACCGCCGGACGATTTCCGCCCACCGGGACTTGGCGACGGCGGCCGCGATGAACAAGGTTGTGGCGACCAGGGCCATGGCCGGGCCCGAAGGCAAATTGAAGTGGAACGAAATGTAAAGTCCGGCAATTGCCGAGATGGTCCCAAAGAGGGCTCCCGTGGCCATGGCCCGGGGGAAATTCCGCACCAGCAGCAGGGCCGCGGCGGCTGGGGTGATGAGCATCGAGATTACCAGCACGACCCCCACGGCCTGCAGCGCAATGACTATAACGACCGCCAGCAGGCCCAAGAGCACGTAGTCCAGCAACCCGGAGGGCAGGCCGATGACCGACGCGCCCGATGGGTCGAAACTCACGAATACCAACTCTTTGTGCAGCGCCCATACCACGGTCAGGACGATGGCCGCCAGACCGAGGGTGATGAATACGTCGGTCTGCGACGCCCCCAGCACCTGTCCCAGAAGAATGTCTTCGAGGTTCACCGGCAGTCCCTTGGCCACGGTTAGCATCGCCAGGCCCAGCGCGAACATCCCCGCGAAGAGGACCCCGATGGATGTGTCTTCGCTGATGCCCGTCCGGCGCACCAGGAAGCCTATCGCCAGCGCCACAATCACCGCCAGCGGCACCGCCCCCAAGAATGGGCTCACGCCGATCATGAACGCGGCGACCAGTCCGGGAAGTATGGAATGGGCCACCGCGTCGCCCATGAATCCCATCCCGCGGGTAACCACGTAGGCTCCAAGCACCGGGCACATGACCCCAACCAGCACCGACACAATCAGGGCACGGGTCATAAAGCCGTATTGGAACGGGCCGATCAGGGCTTCAGCGATGATGTCCATGTTCAGGCAAGCCCCTTTCATGTGAAGGGTGAGGGTGGTGTTCACCGCCGTCCGTCTCGTGTGCCGGCCCATGCACCGGAAGGGTCCCGTAGGGCCCGTACAGCTCGCTCAGCAGCTCCGGCGTAAGCACTTCCCGGGGATCGCCGCAGGCGCAGACGTGGCAGTTGAGGCAGAGACACTCGTCACAGTAATGGGCCAGGTGGTTGATGTCGTGGGAGGACAGCAGAATCGTCTTTCCTTGATCCCGAAGTTCCAGCAGCACGGACACCAGGGCCTCCTGGGAGGCGATGTCCACGCCGTTGAAAGCCTCGTCCATCAGCAGGATGTCCGCCCCCTGGGCCAGGGCGCGGGCGACGAACACCCGTTGGCGCTGCCCGCCGGAGAGTTCGCTCACCAAGTGAGACCGGCGTTCCCACATGCCGACCTGGTGCAGGGCGTCTTCCGCCAACGTGCGCTCGGCCCGCCCAGGCCGCCGGAACCAGCCAATCCGGTGCGCCAGGCCCAGGATCACCACGTCCCAGACGCTCATCGGCATGCGCCAATTCACCTTGCCCTGCTGCGGCACGTAGGCGACCAGGCCTCGGGTTTCCGAGATGGACTTGCCGTGCACCAGCACTCGTCCCGCAGTCACCGGCTGGAGTGCGACTATGGCGTTGAACAACGTGCTTTTGCCGGCGCCGTTGGGCCCGACTACTCCCATGAGACAGCCGGGCCCGGCGGAAAAGGATACTTGGTCCAGGACTCGGACTCCGCCCAGTTCCACCGTCAGGTTCTCGGTGCGTAGCGGCGCCGCGGGGCGTTCGGCCGACGCGGCTGACGTGGTCATTTCAATGCCCCCACTATGGTTTCGACGTTATACCGCATCAGGTCCAGATACGTGCCGGCTTCGCCTCCCGGCGCGCCAAGGGAGCCGGTGTAAAGGCCGCCGACGTGCCTTGCGCCTGTCCCTTCGGCGATGCGGCGCGCCAGCCGCTCGCTGTGGGACTTCTCGGTGAATACCGCCCGCGCGCCTTCACGCTCTATTGTCTCGACGAGCATAGTCAGGTCCTGCGCCGTGGGCTTGCTCTCGGTGGTTAGGGAGAATACCGCCCCGACTACCTTGAACCCGTACCGCTGGGCAAAATACCGGAAGCTATCGTGGGCCGTTATCAGCAGGCGGTGTTCTTCCGGAATCAGGGACACCTGAGCTTGGATCCAGTCATGCAGTTCGTCCAGTTGCCGGTTGTAGGAGTCGGAGTTGCCCCGGTAGAAGCTCTGGCCATCCGGGTCCAGCGTAGACAATTGGGCCGAAATGACATCGACCGCCTGCCGCACCCGCGTTGGGTCGAACCAGAAATGGGGGTCAAGCGGCCCGTAGTCGTAGTCGGCGTGTTCGTCTTCCTCTTCTTCGGCTTGGTCGTCATCGTCGAATATTTCGGCGAAGGCGATGGGGTCAACGGCATCGCCCAGGGCCACGGTCCCGGCGGGGTCTCGGGCGGCGTTCTTAATAAGCTCGTCCAGCCAGCCCGCCTCCAGGGACAGCCCGATGCTGAACACCAGGTCGGCGTCGGCCACACGGCTGATGTCCCGCGCGCCGGGTTGGAAGGTGTGCGCGTCGGTGTCGGGCGGCAGCAGGGAGAAGACTTCCACCCGGTCTTGCCCGACGGCCCGCACCCAATCCGCCGCGACGTTGCTGGTGGTGACAACGTTTATCTTGTCCGCTGGCTGGCCCGGTGATTGTGACTCGGCCGCAGGCCTGGCGGTGGCTGCGGCGCCCACGCTCGAAGCAGTAGTCTCTGTTGCCGTGTCCGATCCGCAGCCTGTCGCGAGAATAACGATGAACGTTATCCCCATGGCAAGGATTGGGTCGGATAGGCGGGGTTTCATATGCGGGGCATCTCCTCCCGGAGTTATATGGCAAATAGGACAACGTATCAATAGAAGCTGATATAGATAGCAAGTCTCATTTATTGACACTAACGAGTCTTTGTATCAGTTAAGGGCAAAAAAGGAGATCAGACGGCGGCCGGTTCTTTTTCGTTGCAGCTACGGCATTTGCCGTACACTTCCAGCCAGTGCCCGGTTATCTGGAAGCCGTGGCGAGCCGAGGTACTCTCCAGCACGCCTTCGATGTCGCAGCCTAAAAGGTCCTGCGAGGCCCCGCACTCCACGCAAAGGAGATGGTGATGATGGCCCCGGTGGCTCAACTGATAATGGAGTTCGCCGTCTTCCAGAAGCACCCGGCACACGACGCCGGTCTCGATAAGGATCTTGAGGGACCGGTATATGGTGGCCCGGCCCAGGTCGGGCAACTGGCGGTACAGTCCCTCGGCGGTGAAATGGCGTTTCTGCCCGGCCACCGCCTGGATGACCGACCGCCGCGGGACCGTCGACCGATAGCCCCGCTCTCCGAGGGTTTCCAATATCTGCTCGGCTAGTTGTGAACTGCGTCTGCGTGTCGACATGTCTTATTGATACCTTGAATCTGTTGGCAATTTAGCAAACAGGCAACGCGATTGTCAATGCCGGTTCCAAGCAGTAACTGTTCAGTGTCCCTTCCCCCGAGGGGGAAGGTTAGGAAGGGGGCACCCCGCAGCGCCGCGGCGTAGTAGGAGGAAGGAAAACGCGAGGAGGGGACGACGACCCCCTCCCTAACCCTCCCCCTGCCAAGGGGAGGGGACACTGAACAGTTACCCAGGCAGGCCCCGGCAGGGCTATTGGGTTTATTGGCCTGCCGGTATCTTGCCAGCCTTACGCGTCGCTGCCGTGACAAGAATATTCAGAGCTCTGTGCTCTCTGTGGTTAAAAAAAGCGGGTTTTGGCCCAGCCTTCTTCGAATGGAGTGTTGAAGATGGTCGTCGATTTCTTGCGCTTGAACATCCACCGGCCATCGACCCTCACGTACTCTTCGTCGTCTATGCCGGCCCGCCACATGGCCCGGTCCTCGTTATTGGTAGAGGAGGCGCTGACGGTGCAGGGCATGAGCAGGTACCAGCGGGCGCTGGCGGTGTCGCCGGAGACCTCAATTTTGGGGTTTAACCCGTAATGAAGGGCGAAGGTGAAATAGCTGGAGATGCCCCGGAAAAATTCCCGGATCGCCTCCCGCCCTTCGAAGTTGCCCAATCCGTCGCTCTCCCACACGGCGTCCTCCACGAACAGCGCCGCGATTGCGTCCGGGTTGTAGTTGTCGTCGCAGGCGGCCGCGTAGGTTGCCTTGAGGTTTCGTATCTCGTCGCCCGCCTCCAGGTCTCTGATCCTGCTCTCCAATTTTTCCAGCCGGGTGTTCAGGTCGGTGGTTTTCTCTGCCGCCATTTCTCTTCTCCTGGTTCGATTCTCGTGGCGCACATTACTATAGTAGACTAACCATCATACGTTCGCTCGGCCGCCGGTTGGGAAGCGTCGTCCGCGTTCGATGGTCTTCGCTCTACCAGAGTGAGTTTTGGAAGTTGTGATTTCAACCCGAGTCCTGCTAGCCGCTATGATATTGTGCTCGACATTGCCGGTGGTTGCCTGCGATTCCTCCGACTCTCCAACGCCTACATTTGCGGCGGTATACGCCGTTGGCGCCCCGGCATCGCCAACCCCTGCCCCCGGTTCCGTAGATACGCCGGTTGTTGGGACTCCCGCCCCGGTGTCCCCGATCCCGACAGCGGTTCCCGCTAACACTCCGGCTTCCGGGACTCGTGCCGCGGCCACCCGAACGCCGGTCCGGGAGCAGACCTTGACTGCCCCTCCCACCCCGGTGCCCCCCGGGCCTGTGTCCACCGTGCCTGTGTCCCCCGTGCGGATGTCACCCTTAATGGAATCCTTGGCCGTCACGCCCCTCGCATTTGCCGATAGCCCTATCCTGTTCGCCGACTACGCCGGTTCTCTCGCGGCTACCGGCCTGGAAGGCGTCCAAGGAATCGACGACGTTTTATCCGCGTTATCCGCGGGAAATCCTGAGGCAATGCAACGCATTTACGAGGGGATAACAATTGGTGGTGATTTCCTGTCCAGAACCGTTACCCTCAAGGACCGGGTAGGGCTGGATGTTTACGCCTTTGACCGGAGTATTTGGTCTTTGGAGCCCAAGCATGAAGCTCCAGGTTTCCTGTTGATCCAAGGAAAATTCGACATCGAGAACGTCATCGATAATCTCATGGAGCTTGATTATACGAATGACAGTCACGGGGGAGCGGACTACTACCGGCTTGGCGACGATTTCGGCTACTCCATCGCTCATCCCCTACGGGGGTTGGGACTTACTCTGAACCGGGTGGCCTGGCTTGACCCGTGGCTGGCGGCGGCGCGTTCCACCGGAACGATTGCCGGGTTGATAGGGGTTCAACGCGACGAGAAGCCAAGCATCTTGGTCAATGACGGCCACCGGGCGCTGGCTGAGGCCGTTGGGGAAGGTCTCTTGGGCGGGGCCTATTTGCCTCCTCAATGGATCGTCGAAAACTGGAATACGGTAAACGCCGGGCCTGTCGACCGCCTGGACCGCTACACGACCGGCGCTGAACAATGGGGCCGCTTATCGCCCTACTCCTTGGCTTTGCTTGGCTATCGAGTCCGCGAGGATGCGGAGGAAACCGTGGTTGCCTTGTTCTACCCTGACCCCGAGGCAGCCGGCAACGACGCCCCGGAGTTGGAACAGCGATGGAACAGTTTCCATTACGACCCGTCATCAGGCCTGCTGACGGAGCCGGAATCGGAAGAGACGCCGGTAACGCGTTCCTGCTTCCCGTTTTCCACCACGGTGATTCGCCAGGCCGCTCATTCGGTCTTGGTGGGAACGTGCCCGGTACTTCGCGGCGAAGACCTCGACCCGACTGCACAGGGGCCTTCCTTGTGGTTATGGCTATTCGGCGCCAGAGAACTCCAGTTCTTGGTTAGGGACTTGGAGGACTTGAGAAATCTGGTTAGATGACGAGAGGTCTGTCATATGGGCGTATACATTTGACGTGTGGACTCGGTTATCGTAGAGTCCGTGGCAGTTCAGGTTAGAATCCGCATAGGAAGGAAGGTGAGCGATGGCTTTTGATCTTCTCATAAAGAACGGACGGGTGGTCGACGGGTCTGGGGGACCCGAGTTCCGGGCCGACGTGGCGGTGAGCGACGGCAAGATCGTGGGGGTGGGACGGTTCAACGAGTCCGCCGCCCGCGTGATTGACGCCGACGGCCGGGTCGTCGCCCCTGGCTTTATCGACCACCATACCCACTTCGATTCCCAGTGCATGTGGGACCCCATCGTGAACTCGACGTCCCTCAACGGCAACACGTCGATCATTGTCGGCCAGTGCGGGGCGGTCATCGCGCCGGTCCGGCCCGGGGACGGCGAATGGTACCTGGAAATGTTCGATAAAATGGAAGGAATCCCGATCCGGACCCAGCGGGCCGGCGTCGACTTCGCTTGGGAGTCCATTCCGGAGTACCTGGACGCCATCGGACGCCGGCGGGGCATCAACGTGGGCGCGTTCGTCGGCCACTCCGGGGTGCGGCGCTACGTGATGGGCCAGGCCGCCCAAGAGCGGGAGGCTACCGCCGAGGAAATCGAGGCCATGAAAACGGAAATCCGCAAGGGAGTCCTGGCCGGCGCACTGGGGTTCAGCGTCGGGAATTTCGCCGACCAAGGCGAGGAGATTTTCGGCGTCAAGGTTCCGTCTTCGGTGGCGACCGACGAGGAACGCTACGCATTGGGCGACGTCCTCGGCGAGTTGGGCACCGGAGTCTTCCAGGTCAGCGGCGGCGCGGCCGGCGGCTACATCGAGCCGGCCCGGACCGCCCAGGAACTGTCCCGGCGCACCGGACGCCCCGCTATCTACAACCTCCTGTCCCAAGAAATGAGCAGGCCCGACGAATGGAAGGAGCACCTTCAAATGGTGGAGGATGCTTTCAAGTCCGGCGCCAGGGCCTATGCCTCCGTCCTGTCGGCCACCGCCGGGCCCATCTTCGACCTGCGAGCCGGGCTGGGCGGTCTGGAAGACGAGGACATGATCAGCCCCACTACCGTGTTCCAGGGCATGCCCACTTGGGACTCGGTCATGGCCCAGCCGGTGGAAGAGCGGCTACGCTCCTTCCGCGACACCGAAATCCGCAGGGCGTTGAGCGTCGAGGGCGTGGAGACCGAGGGCGCCCACCGCTATCGCATGAACCGGGGCACGCGCACCATGAGCTTCAACCGCCGCTGGGACCTGGTCCAGGTCTACATGGCCCACGAAGAACGCAACCGGCAGTACAGCGGCATGAGCGTCGAGGAAATTGCCCAGCAACAGAACAAGGGAATTATGGACGCCTTCCTGGACCTGGTGCTGGACGATGATCTGCGGACCAGTTTCCAGGTCATCGACCGGAACAGCGACGCCGATTCACAGCGCGAGATACTGGGGTCGCCTTACACCGTCATCGGCACCACCGACGGCGGCGCCCGGCCCGAAAAGGGGGATCGCACGACCTATAGCACTTACCTGCTGTCCCACTGGGTCCGGGACAAGGGCGTGATGACCCTCGAGGACGCAGTCTACCGGATGACCGGCAAGACGGCGCTGATGCACGACCTGCACGACCGCGGGTTCATCCAGGCCGGCAAGGCAGCCGACATCACCATCTTCGACCCCGACACCATCGGGATGAAGCCCCGCGAGCCGATGTACGAGTTCCCCGGCGGCGAAATGCACGTAAAGCAGGGCGCAACCGGAATCGACTACGTCATCGTCAACGGCGAAGTCCTGCTGGAGAACGGCGAACACACCGGGGCCCTCCCCGGCCAGGTCCTCCGCGGCCCCTACTACCAAGGGTAGGACCGGATTAAACGCAGAGAACGCGGAGGCCGCAGAGAAAATCTCTATGGAATCTCTGGGGCCTCCGTGCATTCCGTGGTGGAATCACTCCGCGTCGCGCAGGTAGGGGTACATGGCGAGTGGCGTCGCCGCCAGCAGGCCGGCGTCTACCGGGAGAGTGACGCCGGAGACCCAGCGGGACTCTTCGGAAGCGAGGAACAGGGCCGCGTAGGCCACGTCCCAAGGAGTGCCTTCGATGCCCAGAGGTCCGGCCCTGCGACGCAAGTCCAGCATCTCTTGGGACGTATGCCGGGCGACCATCGGACTGTGAATGTGGCCGGGCGCGATGCAGTTGACCCGCACGTTGTCCCGGCCGTAATGTACGGCCATCGAGTTGCTGAGACCGATGATGCCGCCTTTGGAGGCGGCGTATGGATGGCTGGCGCGGCCGCTCCCGGCCCTCAAGCCCACGATGGACGACAGGTTCACGATGGAGCCGCCGCCCGCCTCGATCATCTGGGGGATGGCATGCTTGCTGGTGAGCATCACGCTTTTCAGATTTACGTCCATTACCGTGTCCCAGAAGTCCTCGTCGACGTCGGTAACCGACCCCGGCCCGCTGATACCGACGTTGTTGATAAGCACGTTGACGTTGCCGTAGCGGGACTTGGCGGCATCGGCCATGCCTTGGCAGTCGGCGTTGCTGGTGACGTCGCCGGCGAAGATCGATGCTTCGCCGCCTTCCTCCCGGATCATGGCCAGGGTCGTCTCGGCGTTCCGCTCGTCCCGGTCTACCAGCAACACGCTGGCCCCCTGCCGTGCGAACAGTATCGAAATGGCCTGCCCGATGCCGACGAAATCCCCGCCGCCGGTGGCCCCCGCCCCGGTAACTATGGCAACCTTGCTGCTCAGGCGGCTACCTTGTTCTGATGTCATGTTTGCTCCTTATAGACTCGTCTGAATCAGGATTTTCCGAATTATCAGATTTTCAAGATTCTTCCAATCCTAGAATCCTTAAATCTTGAAAATCCTGATTCAAACGCACCCTTCCAGCAACAGCTGCGCTACCTGCGGGGCCAGCAGGCTGGAGCGTTCGTCCAGTCCGGTCGAGCCGACGTTGGTGATGGGGTGCGGGCAGACCAGGTAGGGAAACTGCGGCACTCCCATCAGGCGGGTGTACGCTTGGGCCGTGCTGACGAACACGCTGGTGATGATGGTCGCGGTGGGGATGCCCTGGCGCTCGAGGGCGATTCCGTCGTGCAAACTGCCCGACGAGCAGCCCCCTCAATCGCCGATGCCGGTGATGACCAGGTCGGCGTTGCGGTGCAAGTCGGCCATCACCTCCGGGGTGGGCGGCAACGAGGCCGAGTGTTTCTTCACGTAGAAGACATCGGCGAACTCAAACTCGCTGTCCAGGGTGCCCGCGATGGCCCGCAGGATGACGTCGGAGTTGGCCTTCGAGTTGTCCAGCAAGCCGACCCGCTTGCCCCGCAGGTCCGCTGGGCGCGGCGCAAGGGACCAAGAGTCCAGGCCGGGGTCGGCGCCGGTGGGATCGACCAGTTTGATCGAGGTCGTGGTCATGTTGTCCCCCTTGTCATTCGCTTATCATTATCACCAATAAAGCCGGACCGGCCACTCCGTCATTCCGGCCGCAGCCGGAATCCAGACCCTCAAAGTAAGCCCAGTGGTGTCATGGGGAGCCGAAACCTGACTCCGAGCCCTGGGTCCCGGTTGCGACCGGGACGACGGAGTTGA
This sequence comes from Dehalococcoidia bacterium, assembly GCA_965222595.1. Lineage (GTDB taxonomy): Bacteria > Chloroflexota > Dehalococcoidia > Lucifugimonadales > UBA3495 > VXOI01. The sequence goes on from CBDCUJ010000013.1 coordinate 50,275, forward strand.
CTATGGTTGTCAAAGGTGGTGTTACGGTTCCGTGATGGGCACGGTGACCGCCCGCACCCCATGATAATTCATTATCAATTCGCTATAAATGCCGCTGTCGCCCCCGGCTTTGACGATCAGGATATCTTCGGGTTTCGCCGCTGCTGGAACGCGCGTCGTTTCGTCCTCGGGCACGACCGCGCCGTTGACCGCCCCCAGCCGCTTCATGCGGGCGCGGTTGCGCCAAGCATTCTCGCACACGTACCGCTGAATGGCGGGGCGGTCCCAGCCCTGGCGGCCCAGCATCTCGGCGTGCCAGTGGCCGACGATCCAGAACCAGGGGCCGTCGTTCAGGTAGATGCCGAGGCCGTGAGAGGACATGGCGTCGGCGGTGGCGTCCATGACGCTCTCGGCGGTAACGCCGTAGCGGTTGCCCAGCATTTCCGGGTCCTGGATCGTGCCCACGGTGACAGTGGACTGCCCTGCGTCGAATCCCCGGGAGACGTGGAAGGGCTCCCAAGGGCTGTTCTCCTCGTCCTCGCCGAAACAAACGCCGTACTTGGCCAACGAGCCCAGGCAGCCCCGGTCCAGAACGTTGGCCCGCTGCTCGAAGACGTTGATCAGGATCAGCCGCACCGCCCGCCCGATGGTGGAATTTGCCCGGTGCCCCGGACTGAACAGGTTGCCAGTGCAATTCAGGCCGATCTTTGAGCGGATGGGCCCGTTGACCAGCATAATGATGCCCGGCGAGTTGGTGGCTGCCGAGGCCTCGTGGATGCAGTTGGGGTCGTACTCGAACAGCGCCCGCATTGTGGCCAAGACGACCGGGAAATATTCGGGCAAGCAGCCCGCCATCACCGCGTTGGCCGCGGCCTGCTCCGCCGTCAAAGATCGGCGGCGCACTGGCACCTCCCCCAACAAGTCCCCCGGAGCCAGCCCGGCGTACTCCAGCATCGCCGCCACCTTCTCGACGGTCGGCGGAGCCACCGGCAGCCCGTCGGTCCACCCCAGCCGGTAGCACTCCTCGATCGGGTCCAGGCTACCCTCAAGCTCGTGGACCGGGGCGCGGTTTTCGGTTGTCATAACAGCCACCGTTACGCCTGGACGATTTTCGGGTTCAAGTGGATGAGATTGTCGTCCGGGCCGGAGAGGTTGGCAAGAGCCCACTCGAGGGTTTCGGGTTCTTGGCTGAAGAGGATTACCTGTTGTTCGGCGCTGATTTGGTGGAGGAGGGAGAGGATGGCGGTCTGCCGCTCCGGGTCGCAGTGGACGGTGATATCGTCGAGGATCAGGGGGCAGGTCTCGCCGGGCTTGGTGAGGTAGCGGGTCATAACGACGCGCAGTAGCAGGTAAATCTGCTCGGCGGTGCCGTGGGAGAGAAGGGTGGCATCCCGCCAGGGCGTTCCGTTTCCGGATACGGTTACTTTGAGCGATTCGGGGTCAACCCGCAGGTCCTGATACCGCCCGTTGGTAACGGCGCGGAGCCAGGGCCGCAGTGATTCCCGGAGCTTGGGGGCCAGGTCGCGGTGAACGCGGTCTTGGGCATCCTTGAGCAGGGCCAGGGTCTTCTCCAGTGTCCGGTCCAAGATTGTGACTCGAGTAAGTTCGGCGTCGGCCCTTACCGCCTCTTCCTCCGCATCGGCGACGCTGGGCATATTTTCGATGAAAAGCTCAAATTCTCTTTGCTTGGCCGCCAGTTCAGTATTGGCATGGCCAGCTTCTTGGCGGCGTTCTTCCAGCAGCTCTTCGGGGTTTTCGCCCAAGGCGACGCTGGCGATGTATTCTTCATCTATTCCGGCACAAAGTTGCTCGGCTTCCCGCGCTCGACGTTTGGCAATGTCTTCCAGGTCGGCGAGGCTCTTGCCGTCCAGGAGTTCCTGCAAGTTTCGCCATTCCTGCCGGGCGTTCTCCAGATTGTGGATGGTCTGGCCGGTCTGCACGGCCCATTGGCGAAGCGACTCGATCAGCAGGTCCTCGGTGTCCGCCGACACGCCAGCGGCGCGGGCCGCTTCGACCAGCCCTTCTGCGGCCTCGTTCCTGCGCTGCCCGGATTCTTCGGCGGCCGCCTCCTGGGCCCGCTTTTCTTCCAACACCTGCTCCAGTTGGGGACGGCGGGCGGCCTGGCGGGCTTGTTCGTCCCGGTGTTCGCATTCCCGGCGGTAACGCTCCACGTCTGCCAGGAGGTCCGTTCCGGGTGCCTCCCCTCGGGCCTCCAGTGGCGCCTTCAGGGCATTTGCCGCCTCGTCAAAGCGTCGTTGGATTTGGCGCCCCTCCTCCTGCCACAGGTCCAGGTTGGCGCGGGCCCGGATGGCTTGTTCCGCCCGTTCGGCGAGGCCCGTCAGGGCCTTGGGGTTGGTCGGCAGGCGGTTGGTAACCGCGGTGCTGGTCGCCGTTTCTTTCCGCTCCCTTACGTTGGTCTGCTGGAACCTGGCTTCGCCTTGAGCATCCGTTGCGTGCCTGAGTTCCTCGGAAGCACGGCTCAAGGCTTCGTAGTCGACTCGGGGCCGGCGGCCGAACACGGGCATTAACAGTGCGGCCACCAGCCGGAACAGCAGAACGAACGGGAGCAGTAGGGGAGACACGGGCCGATTGGCGGCCCCTTGGGACTCAGGCCGCTGCAATGCATCCAGCCGGGCCCGCGCCGTTTCGACCCGGCGGTCCAGGGCTGGGTCGATTTCGGGTTCATCCAGCGCGAGGTCAACAGCCAACTGTCGGACTTCCTGGGGGGCGAGACTTCCAGTACCGACGCTCTCTGGCTGCGGCGGGAGACGGCCCCGGTGGCCCTCCAGTTGGGAAATGGCGGCCTGCAACGAGCGTTCGGCCTCGACAACGCCGGGATGGGGCCTGGTATCACCCTTGGGCATCGGCGGGAGGTCCAGAATTTGTCGGGCGATTTCATCTGAGGAAGGTGCATTGACGACGAAGAGGCTGGGTCGGTTCTCCCATACGCGGACTGCGGTGCGGGTGTCCTCGACCTGCTTTCTCAGCTCGGAAGGGTCCGCGGGCTTAAGCGGATTCCTGTCGGCCAACTCCCTGGCGCGGCTGGCCTGCCGAGTTGCCCCCTGCCATAGGCGCCGGGAATGCGCCGCTTGGAGCAAGGCTAAGTAGTCTGATGCGGTGTCCCGCCATTTCTGAAGCTGTTCGATTTCTCCCTGCAATAGCAGGTAGTCGAGGCGCCGTTCTTGCGCCGCCTTAAGCCAGTCTTGCGCTTGCTCCGTCCGCAAGTGCGCGGTACGCAAAGGGCGGGTGGAATTTTGCCAGTTCTGCCCCACGTTTTCCCTGCGGAAACGATCGAGGGTTTCAATGGCGGTGGCCGCCGTTTCGTCGACGCCTGCCGTCGCGGCGGCCTTTTGCAGATGGTCCTGAAGCTCCCCGGCCTGTCTTATCACGTCCTGAATGTCAGCCTGGCGCACACAAGCGGTGCTCAGGAACGACTTGCGGTCCAGACCCAGCCACAAGGAGCCGTCCGGTGCTCCCTCGAACATGATTTCGTCGCTGTAGTCCCGGCCCAGGTCGGCGTCGACGGCCTTGCAATCCACCCTGCCTTCCAGGTCGTGGCTCAACTGAACGCGACGCCCGTCGGCCAGGCTCACGTACATGGAGACCTTCCATTCGTTGCCGTCCCACGGGCGATGCCGCTCCCTGAACTCCGCGATTTCCGCGCTGCGGCCCCGCGCCCGCCTGATGCCGCAAAGCCCTGCGTACAGGGCGGCGTGCCAGGTGGATTTGCCCGACTCGTTCGGGCCCTGAATCACCGTCATGCCGCGGCCCAATTCCAGAGTTTCTTCCGCCAAGGGACCGAAAGCGTGGGCGGTAACGGATTCGATACGCACTCAGGAAACCTCTAAATCGTCTCTACCGGCCAAGGCTCTCAGGCCGGTGATCAAAATTCGCCTTTCCTCGTCGGCCGGAAGGCCCAGGTCGAACACCGACCTGGCGAATTCACCGCGGACTGTCGGTTCTTGCAGGATCGAATCCACGTCGTACGACTCTCGCAATTCGCCCGTCTGGACGACCATCGCGTCCAGCGACGTCTCCATGTCGGCCAAGTCGGTAAGCCTGATGTCGATGTGCGGGGCCAGGTCGCCGTTCAGCGTCACCCGTGCCGAGCCTCGCAAGGCGTTCGTCACTTCCGACAGCCGGGCCCGAATGTCCTGCTGGCTATCGGCGCCGGTAACGTCCACTTCTAGGTCGTGGATCTGGCTCACGGCCACCGGCGTCCGCTCACGCACCACCCGGCCGTCGGGATGCACGATAGCGACAACCGCGCCGCGTTCGCCGTCTTCGCCGAAGGCCAGCGGGTCGGGGTTGCCTGGATAGGTGAACCACTGGTGGTCGCGGGGGCGGTGGAAATGGCCTAGGAAGGCGTGGTGCAGTCCTGCCGAGTCGATCTGAGGAGCGCCGAACGGCGCGTGGGGCTGCTTGCCGCTCTCCTGCTCGGTAAACCAAGCTCGCTCGGAGCCGTGAAATAGCGCAACGTTGATGCCGCCCCGGTCAACCCGGAAGTCGTCAAGGAAGCCCGGGGTGTTGGCTGGGCCCCGGTGGGCGGCGCCCCAAAGGGTCAGTCCGTCGTCGAGGGTAATGGGGGCCAACGCAGCCTCGGAAAATACGTGGACGTTGGGCGGCCAGTCGACGGCGCGGTACAGGCTTTCGGGCCCGTACCAGTCATGGTTGCCAGGCGCGATGAAGACCCTGACGTGGTCGAGCTTGGCGAAAGCATCTTTCAGGAACGGTCCGGTGTCCGGGGCGAACCGGTCATGCTCGTACAGGTCGCCGCCGCAGAACAGGGCGTCCGCCCCGACGTCGATTGCCAGGTCGATGATTCGATGAAGCGTATCGCGAAGGGCCTGCCGCCGTTTCCGGGCGGCGGACGGAGTCGCCGACATCCAGGCAAAGGCGCTGTCGAGATGCAAATCAGAGAAGTGAACTACTTTCATGGGGGCAAAAAATAGTTCCGAGAATGGTATTCGGCTTTCTAGCAGGACTTTAAGATTCTACGCCCTGCCTGACTGCTGGTCTACGCAATCTTCACACCTTGTTAGCCAGCCGGGCCCCGATTTCGTCGGCGGCCAGCTTGGCTTTGTGGGACTCGATGTCGATGCCGTAGAGGCGGGCGGCGTTCTCGCCCAGGATTTTGCGCTTGATGGCCGGGGTTAGCTGCACCCCGAACTCGGCCTGCACGTCCTCTGGGAGGTTGAACGCCATGAATTTTTCGATTATCCAGCCGGGGCTCCAGATGGCGTAGTCGCTGCCGAAGAGGACGCGGTCCTCACCCAGCCAGAACAGCAGGTTGGCCATGATCTCGGCGAAGTACTTGGGACGGGAGTTGATGAAGGCCATCGCTACCGACGTACCCGCGTAGACGTTGGGCTCTTGGGTGGCGATCCAGCAGAAGTCGTCCAGCCGGGGTAGCCCGACGTGCTCGACTATGAAGTTCAGCCCCGGAAAGTCGGTGGCGGCATAATCGACGTCGTTGACGTCGAAGGCGTCCTTGCTCAGGGGATAGATGGTCGGCCCTTTGTGGACATGGACGTTCTTGATGCCCATTTCCTGGGCCAACTCAAAGTACTTATAGGCCCACGGATCGTTCAGCTTCCACCCCTTGGAGTCCCCGCGCCATTCGGCGGTGTACAGCTTCAGGCCCCCGATGGGGTAGTCCGCCATCATCTGGCGAAAGCCATCAAGGCCGGCCTCTTCCTCCCGGGGATCGAAGGAGCCGCAGAGGACGAACCGGTCCGGGTGCTTCTGCTTGATCGTGTTGTTCTTCTGATGGGTGTTGAAGCCGGTCTTGAAGAACTCATAGAGGTAGGTCGAGTTCAGCACGGCCACGTCCACGTACCCTTCGATGAACTGGTCGTTAATCAGGACTTCTTCGCCGTAGTTGCAATACTTCTCGAAGCTCCACACGTACTCGGCGGGGCTAAGGGCCGAGTGGTAGTCGTAGAAGCACTTGATCCACGCGTTGCCGTACTCGTTGCGGTGATTGTCGGGACCTGCGTCCCAGAAGTGCATGTGGCCGTCCACCACGAAAATGTCTTCGCCGTTTACCGAGTACATGGTTTGTCCTCCTCAGGAAAGCTTCTTCGCCGTTGTGCCTTCACCTTGACCGTTGCCCCTCACCCTAGCCCTCTCCCGCGGGGAGAGGGGACTGTTGGGACAGGAGACCGGTTGGTTTGTCTTGCCTCCAACAGCGCAGAGCAGAGCGACCCGCTGGCTTCCATGGACAGCCGCGTCGTCCGGGCGCGGATGTAGTATGTTTCGAGGTCCTCCGGCGATATCACCGCACCCTTGACGTCAACGATCAGGTGCGAAGAGTCCGAGCAGTCCAGGCCCAGTTCCCGGCGGCGTTCCAAATACCGCTCGGCGGTCCTCGAATCGACGCCCGCGGTGATGTTGCCCACTCGCAGGCCCGCGATTTCGTGGAAGGAAAGACCGGCTTGCTTCAGTGCCCGGAGCAGCTTCTCTTGGCGGGTGAAGAAGCCCTTGCGCAGGAAAAGCCGGCGGGTCTGCTCGAGGGTGTCGGGCCCGCCCTCCGGGAACGCCTCGGCGAAGGATTTGCCGGGTCCGGCGCCCGACTCGATGGCATCGCCCGCGAAATGCTCCGGGAGCCGTACTGACACCCGGCTGACTCCGTCTATCTGCCCGAGCTCTCGCTGGACGTCCGACGCCATCAGATAGGAGAAGTTGGCGGCGCACCAGTAGGTGGGCAGGCGTAGTTCCACGGTGAGTTCTCCGTCGGAATCGCCGTGAACGCTGGCCACGAAGCCCAGCGTCAACACCGACTCGTCCAACTCAGGGTCCAGGACGCGGTCAAGCCGGGCCAGTACCGCGTCGCGGTCCACCTGCGGAGGTAACCGCATATCGGGAGGGGCGGTCATTAAACGCCACCGGACCCCAGTGGGGAATTTCCAGTTCCGCTGTTATCGAGTACGTCTCTTATCTCAGACGCCAGTTCTGAGCCAACTGGATCCTTCATTCGATTGAGAAGTTGTAATACTTCGAAGAAAAGCCCTTGTGTTTCCGGATATCGAACTGCCAATTTTTCGATTGTTGACTTCCCTGCTTCGACCTCGCCGTTCCCGATTTCGCACAATGCATAGGCAAATTGGTCTTCGACGCTATAAATACGATCCTGGTGTCGGGCATTAACGGCGGATTGAAAGGCTGCCGCAGCCTCGTCCTTACGCCCCTCCGCTTGAAGAGCAATTCCATAAACGGCTAGGGTCTTAGGGCGTTTGGCCGGAGTTTGATAATCAACCGCTTGGTATAGAACGTTGACTGCTGAGGCAGGCTCTCCGGCCAGGATGTAGCTCTGTCCGAGACGGGTGTGATAGACATCATCGAGGTCGTCGTCCTCGATTTGACTAAGCGCGGCGATTGCCCCCGCGTGATTGTTATAGGCGGATTGAACCATCGCCAACGCCATATTCTCATTGACTCCAAGTGGGTTTATTTTCACCGCCTCGTTGGCGTACTTGAGAGCTTCAATCTTGCAGTATCCCGTCATGGTCTCAATCATGCTACGAGTTGCCCATATCTGACCATCGTTGGGGTTCAACTCAGTCAGGATTTTAGCGTGTTCAGCAGCATCCCTAACTCGGCCGGTTTCGGACGTGAATCGAGCCAAAGCCTTCTGCCATTCCGTCAAACCAGGTGCTATTGCCACCGCCCGGCTCAGGTGCCTAATCCCATCTTCGTACCTGCCGAGGTCAGCTAACAGCCATCCGAAGTTGCCTAGATTCTCTGGGTCTTCGATCAGTTCCCGTTGAATATTTTCTAACTGGACGATCGCTTCGTCATATTTGTCCGTCAGTTCCAACGTCACTGCATATTCGATGAGTACCTCGCATGTAGCTTGATTAGGTAATTGTACTAGACTCTCATAGATTCTAATGGCATCTTGGTATTCCCGCCGACGCCGCGCTGCTAGGGCATCAAGCCTCAGCCTGAGAGGTGTCGGAAGAGGTTTATCCGAACCCTGGATTCTTGCCCATTTTGCCTCCTCCGCTTCGAGTTGCTTCTTTGCATCGGCCAAATAGGCGTCAATATATCTCGACTGTGAGCCCTCTATGCGACCGGGGATAGCGTCAATCAAGTTCTGTATCGGACGCATGATGCTCGAGAACGTGAAGTCAAGCTGATGAACCAGTTCGTCCATAAACTCATCGAACCCGTCAATCCTGACGTTGAACCAGTGTGACTTATGGTCGGGCTCAACGTCGGGCTCAACGTCGGCCTCAACGTCGGCCTCAACAAGGTTCCGTACCTGCTCCGGTACTAGTGAGCCTTTGAGGGTGCACCAATAGACTGCATTGGAGGTCGGCACATTTGCGAACAAGTCGTCCATAATACGCGCGTCATTGCCGCCGTACCCAACAACGATGATATCGTGGGACTGAAAGAGACCGGAGACGTACGACATTAGGTTCGTATCAAGTTGCCGCAACTCGTCGGTCGTGTTCTTGGATTCCCAATATAAGTAGTCGCCATGGAGTTTGATAATTGTGGTCCGCCCGTGCTGGTGTTCCGACAACGGGCTTGGGGTCAGTCTAGAATACACGCGGGGTCTCATTGTGGAATATTGGCTGCTGGAATCATAGACGAGGTCGTCAAAATTAGTAGTGACAATGGTTTCCACATATGACCTAGCAAGTAGTTGTGCCAGACAGAAGTAGCCCCAAGCTGGCGATGCTCCTACCATCCATTTGTTGAGGTACCGCTGTCGACCACTCTCCGTCGGTTCATAAGCCTCGAGGTTTTTCGCATAATCACTTTGGTTGTTCTTCCAGCCCGGCTTTTCTAAAAGCCACGCATCGAACTCAAGGGTTGAACCCTCCGTTGTCCATACCTCCCTTAATTTTCGCTGAATGTCCAAGACCAGCGATCCGGCAACAGGGATGCCGCTGGACTGAGAGGCACCAGCACCAAGGAACAGGACAAACCGAGATTGGCCATCCTTCTTCGCCTCACGGATTCTATGAGCGAGTGATTGGATTGATTCAGTCTGCATTGGAGCTCTGCTTGGGACTGACCCGGTTAGGTTCTTTTTGATCTATAGGGACGGTATAATGGTGGTACGGGCTACGGATTCGTCCCCGATAGCCAACTGACGGGAGGCGAAAGATGACTACGCAACAGATAGGTCGGACGGCGGTCGCTTCATTGCATGAGATTAACACCATCGATTTTACGATGATAAAGAAAAAGTTGATGGATGCGGAAGAAGGCGAAAATTGGAGCGGGGTATTTTGCGACCGGGTAGCCTTAGAATACCGTCGATACTTGTTCCTGAGCAAGATGCATCCCAACCTAGCAGTCGTCCCTTCGAAAATCGTGGATATCTTTTGGCACTACCATATTCTGGACACACAGGCCTACGCCGAAGATTGCGACACGACTTTTGGTTACTTTCTCCATCACTACCCCTACTTTGGGATGAGGGGGGAAGATGATGCCCAGGCTCTTGGTACGGCCTACGATCAAACATTAGCACTCTACAGCGAGCATTTCGGTCTGCCCCCCGAAGATTTGTGGGTGCGTGAAGGGGCGTCGCGGTGTCCGAATTGCGGTCGCAGGTGCCGATCAGCCGAACACTAAGCGAATCAAGATGTCCGGAACCAGGGAGTTTATCGACAACCAGCACCTTCATGGGGTGGTCAAGCTATCGTAGGTGTCGGGGCGCCGGTCGCGGTAGAACTGCCAGGTGGACCGCACCGCCGCGATTTCGTCCAGGTCCAGGTCGGCTACCACCACCTCGTCGTTACCCCTTGAACCTTGGGCGACGATTTGACCCTTGGGGTCGCAGAAGTAGCTCTTGCCGTAGAATTCTCCGATCTCCCACGGCTGTTCGACTCCGACGCGGTTGATGGCCCCGACGAAGTAGCCGTTGGCCACGGCGTGGGCCGGCTGCTCCAGTTCCCACAGGTACTCGGAGAGTCCGGCCACGGTGGCCGAGGGGTTGAAGACTATCTCGGCCCCGGCCAGCCCCAACGCGCGGGCGCCTTCGGGGAAGTGCCGGTCGTAGCAGATATAGACGCCGACTTTCCCTTTGGTGGTTTCGAACACCGGGTATCCCAAGTTGCCCGGCCGGAAGTAGAATTTCTCCCAGAACCCCGGCGGCAGGTGGGGAAGGTGGGTCTTGCGGTACTTGCCCAAGTAGCTGCCGTCGGAGTCCAGCACGGCGGCGGTGTTGTAGAAGACTCCGGCCATCTCCTCCTCGTACACCGGCACGACCATCACCATGCGGTGCTTGCGGGCCATCTCCTGCATCGACCGAACAGTGGGCCCGCCGGGCACCGGCTCCACCAGCCTGTGCCACTTCGCGTCCTGCTCGGCAGGGAAATAGGGCCCGTAGAACAACTCCTGAAGGCACAGGACTTCGACACCCTTGGCGGCGGCTTCTTCGATCAAGGCCGCGTGCTTCCGCAGCATGAAGTCCTTTAGCTCATCGATGCCTTGGGGGGCGTCGGGCCCGATACCGGCCTGAATCAGTCCTGCACGCACTATCCGAGGCATGTTACGACTCCGGGCAATTCGGGCAGCGGCTTTCCAATGCCGCCCTGTAATGTAATCACGACGAGACGAACTCCTTGACCGCGGCGAAATATTCGTTCAGGCCACGGTACAGCAGGTCGTTGTGGCCCGCGCCGGGGACGGTCAAAAGACGCTTTTCCGGGTTGGGAAAGCCGTCGTGCATAGCGACAGCCTGCTCCACCGGGGCCAGGGTGTCCAATTCGCCGTGAATCACAAGGGCGGGAAGGCTGATGGAGTTGACCTTGGCCCGGTACGATTCCTCCAATGCTTGGGCCGCCGCGGGCTCCAGTCCGTAGGTGAAGTTACCCAGGATGGGACGGCCGCTTTCGATTATCATTCCCTTCAACCGCTCAGCGCAGTTGGCCGAGAGCTCGAAGGCCGAGTGGCGGCCCATGGAACGGCCCATAACGAAGACCCGGTCGGCGTAGCCCCGCTCCGCCAGCAAAGCTGAGGCGAAGTCCAAGACGGACTTGGAATCGGAGAGCATGGAGTTGAACGAGGGCCAACCCTCGCTGCGGCCATAGCCCCGGTAGTCGGCCACCAAGAAGTTCACGTCAATCTGGTTGTACAGCGGAGCGATGTTGTCGTAGTCGGGGCAGGTCTCGCCGTTGCCGTAGAAAAAGAGAATGGTGGGTTGCCCGGTCCCGGCGGGGAAAAAGCGGCCGGACAGGGTCTTCCCGTCGGCCGACGGGATGGTCAGGTCTTCTGCCCCCGGCGGCGGCGGCGTCCACACCTTCCTGGGGTAGAAGGAGTTCATCGAGATCGCCGGACTGTCCAACACTGAGAAATCGGCGGGCATCTGGCTCAACCTTCCCACATCCTAACCCTTGCCAGAGGGAGGGTTAGCGCGGGAGTCGAAATACCCTGAATCGATGTGGCTCTTGATGACCGAGGCCACCAACTCCGGCCGCTGTATCGGAACGTCGTGGATGCTGTCTTCCAGCCACACGGCCTTGCCTCGCGGCAGCAGTTGTTCGGCGGCGGCCACCGTTTCGCCGCGCAACAGCGCCCGCTGCTGTCCGTCCGCGTCGCTCTGCTGCCGTGCCGGCATAATGAGCACCGGGCAGGACACCTTGGGGAACAGCTCCGGCGGATGGTGGTCCCAGAGGGCGTCGACAATCCGCAGGTGGTTGTCGCGGCTGAGTTTGGCGCGGATCGTGCCGTCGTCCAGTGTCTCGAAGTTGGCCAGCACCATCGCCTCGAATCCGGCTCCCAGTTCCTCGGTCCGGGGCCGTATCCGCTCCCGGAACTCCTCCATGGTTACGCCGCTGAATACCGGGGGCGCCATCTGCTCTCGGGCTGCCGCAGCGCTGGCATAGCGAGTCGAAGGTTCGATCATGCCGCCGTCGACGAAGCAAAGGCCGCCAACCAACTCAGGGTGGGCCGCAGCCAATTCCAGCGCAACGTCCCCTCCCCAAGAGTGGCCGACCACGATGGGGCTTCTCAGGTCCTTGGCTTTGATGAGGCCCGCAGCATCGCGGCTCACGCTGGCGAAATCGTAGCCGTAGTCCGGCTTGGCGCTGTCGCCGTGGCCTCGCTGGTCCATGGCGATAACTGAGAAGTTTCTGGCCAGGATGGGCGCGGTCAGGCGCCAGATGTGGCAGGTGGAGGCCAACCCGTGCAACAGTACGATGGGGTGGCCCGCGCCTCCCCAGTCCTGGCAATGAAAGTCGAGGCCGTCGATGGTTACGATTTCGTCCAACGGTGTCGTCAACTGGTCCGTCATAGTGGGCCTAATTTAACCACAGAGTCCGCAGAGTTCACAGAGTCCAGGTCTGCGTTCTTTGTGGCCTGTATGTCGAATTGAGGTAGTATGCGGATGCGATGTGGCGACTATTAATAGCGGGACTGCTGGCCGTCGTGGTTATAGGCTGCTCGGGACCGACGCCCGCCCCTACTTCCACCCCGGCGCAAACCGCCGTTACGGCCCCCACGGTCGTGCCGGTCTTCACTCCCGCCCCTCCCGGTCTTCCCGACAGCACCCCCACGCGGGAGAAGCCCACAGCAGTCCCCACCGCCAATCCAACGCCAACAGCGACCCCTACGCTGGCCCCGACGCCGACTGCGGGCCCGACACCTGGCGTGACCCCCACGCCGGGCCCGGCCCCTACGCGCCCGGCTTCCACGCCGCTCCCCGCGCCTACGGCAGCCGTGCCGGAGATAGGAGCCGCCGCCGTCCTCGGAAGGTGGGAAGGGATAAACACCGTCGGCCCCAACGAACTCGGATTCATAGTAACCTGCGGCGATGCAAACGGCGGGCTGGAGTGTGCGCTGGATGTCCCGGACCAAGGACTTTTCGGCCAGGTATTGTCGAACGTGAGCTTCGAGTCCGGCCGGCTGCACTTCGAGTTCAAGACCACTTTCAGCGTGGCGGTCTGGGAAGGCGGACTCCGCGGAGACGCTATCGAGGGGGAATTCTCGCAAGCCGGGGTTTCGGGCACGTTCCGGTTGGAACGGGCGAGTCTAGCCGCCACACCCGCCCCAGCCGGTGTACCCGCTAGCAATGGAGAGCTGTCGTACCGTGAAGAGAGGGTGGAGTTTGCCAGCGGAGCAATTACCTTGGCCGGCGCCTTGACCCTTCCGGAGTCCGCAGGGCCGCATCCAGCCGCGGTCTTGGTCTCGGGCAGCGGCGGGCAAAACCGGGACTCCGACCTCGCCGGCTTCCCGGTGTTCAGAGTCATCGCCGACTACCTCACCCGTCGCGGGATAGCGGTGCTGAGGTACGACGACCCCGGAGTCGGAAGCTCGACCGGCGACGTGTCTCAAGAAACGATACACGACCGTTCCGGTAACGTTCTGGCTGCGATGGGCCTGCTGCTCCGACACGCTGAAATCGACCCGGACCGCATCGGACTGATCGGCCACAGCGAGGGCGGAATGGTCGCGCCCTTGGCGGCTACCCGGTCCGATGACGTCTCGTTCCTCGTCCTTCTGGCCGGTACCGGCGTTCCAGGGGATGTAATCCTGAGAGCCCAACTGGAGTTCCTCCTCGAGGAGCAAGGCGCTACGGCGAAGGAAATCCAAGCGGCCCGGGCCCAACAGCAACGGCTCTTTAGCGCACTGACCACCGGCGAGGGATGGGGGGAGGTCGAGCAGGAAACCCGGCGGATTCTGTTGGAGAACATTGCGGCGGCCCCTGAAAGCGAGAGGGCGGCGATAACGGATATCGACACCTATGTCGACATCGTCATCAAGCAACACCTAATGACAGTACAAAGCCCTTGGTACAGGTCGTTCTTCGAGTACGACCCCGGTCCGGTCCTGGAGCGGCTGAATGTCCCGGTGTTGGCCCTGTTCGGCGAACTCGACACCCAGGTCCCTGCGGAGATGAACGCTGACGCCATGGTGGCGGCCCTTTCGGCCGTCGACAACCCAGACTTCACTCTTTTCGTCCTCCCTGGCGCCAACCATCTGTTCCAAACGGCCGTCACCGGCAATGTTGGCGAGTACAGCGATCTGAAAGCGGAGTTCGTTCCCGGTTTCCTGGAACACATCGAAGAATGGGTCTCGATGCGTACACGGAAGCCGTGAAGGGCGGCGAATTAGCGACGGACCCGGGGCGTATACTGGACGTGTGACCGTTTAACCGGATGCCAGCGGCAAGGCCAAACGATAGTCCACAACCGAGGGGAGCGACTATGGCAACAACAACGGCAGGATCTGACCTCCAGGAGCTGGAACGCCAAACCTTCGAAGAAATCGACGGCTTTTCGGTGCCGCCCGCAGACCTGATCGCCTATAACGAACTCAGGTCGTGCGCCGACCTGTATCGGATGTACCGAGAAAGGCAGCTCGAGATTAGCCCGGAGTTCCAGAGGGAAATTGTTTGGTCGACTCCGGTGCAGACGCGATTTATCGATTCACTCGTAAAGCAGTTGCCGATTCCCACCATGTGTTTCAGCTTGGACTACAAGACCCAGAAATGGCAGGTTATAGACGGCCTCCAGCGCATGTGGAGCATCATTCGATTCCTGAATGGCGACAAATGGCGACTCTCCAGTCTCGACGACGTGGACCCGGCAATCGCCGGGCAGTGGGTGCCAAATTTTCTCGAAGATTCCAAATTGCAGCAGTATTACTCCCGGGTGCAGAATCTCTCTTTGCCCATCACGGTAATCCGTTGCGATTACTCCAAGATCGACCACATGGACTATCTGTTCACCATTTTCCACCGTCTAAACGCGGGTGGGTTCAAACTCAATAATCAAGAGATACGGAATTGCATTTATTCGGGCAAGTTCAACGATTGTCTGCGCGATATTGACCGTGATCCGGACTGGCTCAAAATGACTGGGCGTTCTTCAAGTGAAGGTGACCGGTATCGCGGACAGGAACGAATCCTACGTTTTTTTGCGTTCCATGATAGCTATCAGGAATACCAAGGAGGCTTGGCGACTTTCCTGAACGACTACATGCGGAAGCACCGTGAACCAGATGAGCAATTTCTAGACGACAAGAACGACTTGTTCTATCGAACATTCAAAATCATTTTCGAAGACATATTTGAGAGCACTTCTGATGGCCTGAGGGGAGTATCGGTGCTGGAAGCGGTATTGGTTGGAGTATCCCGGAACCTTGCCAATCTCGAGACACTCTCCCGCGAGAAGATACTGGAAATGTACAACGAACTACTCACGTCAGACGAATTCGCGGACGAAAAATTGCGGGAAGGCCTCTCCGGCAGGCAAAGAGTTCTCAGCCGTCTGTCCACGGCGGAGCGAGTATTCTCGGGTCAGTGAAATGGTCAATAAGGCGGCCATCGCCAGGAACTTACGCGAGTTGAATTCACGATTCAACAGGAAGTCCCGCAATCCCCGAGACCCGCTGTATTATTCTAAGCTGGCGCTTTTGGAGTTATGCGGCTGGATTGAACTAACAATGGACCAGATCGTGAGGGACTGTGCCAGAAAGCGATTAACCAACGCCGCGAACTTGAAGCGCGTAGAGGAGAGCGTTATCGAGCGCACTCATAATTTTGCTTATGCAGCCAATTTTCGGCCGATGCTGATACAAGTCGTTGGGTTGGTCAACGTGGAAGAACTGGAACGAAGGTATGATCCAGCGAAATTCGATCTCATGGAATCGAGCCTCGGTACGTTAAGACAGCAACGCAACCAAGAGGCCCATACGTACATTTCAGGGATTACCTCAACCGTGGACGCGCCGTCCGTCATCATCAATACGCATTTCCCCAGGGTGTACGATGGGCTGAAAGACATTGAAAGTTGCGTCCGCCGCCTGAAAATTTAATGTCCTGAGCCGGGCCAAGTGGCGACAGCTACAAACCCGGCGGCGTATACTGGAACTATGGCAGTCCTGCTCGAAGCGAATAGCCTCACCAAGCGTTACGGGACTACCATTGCCCTTGATGACGTTGACTTTCAGGTTACCGATGGCATCACCGGGCTGCTTGGGCCCAACGGGGCCGGCAAGAGTACAGCAATCAAGCTCTCTCTGGGGTTGATCCGGCCGACTGCCGGTTCGGCGGAGTTGATGGGGAAGCGGCCGTACGACTCGCCGGAGGTCCGGGAGCGTTTGGGGTACATGCCTGAGCACGACTGCCTGCCCCCGGGCATCACCGCCGCCGAGTTCCTCTCCCACATGGCCCAAGTGTCCGGACTACCCCCCGCTCAAGCCCAGACACGCGCGGCCGACATCCTGCGGCACGTCGGTCTGGAAGAAGAGCGTTACCGGCCCATCGGACAGTACTCTACCGGCATGAAGCAGCGGGTGAAGCTGGGCCAGGCTTTGGTCCACGACCCCGTCTTGGTCCTGCTGGACGAGCCCACCGCCGGCCTCGACCTCTCGGGACGGGACGATATGCTGGCGCTGGTGCCGAAGCCCAGGACAGGCGCCTCGGGACCTACTCCCGGGGCATTCGCCAGAGGATGCGGCTGGCCGCGGCTTTGCTCCACGATCCCGAGGTACTGGTCCTCGACGAACCGCTCAGCGGCACCGATCCCAGGCAACGCCTGCAATTCCACGCCGCAATGGTGGGCTTGGCCCAAGAAGGCCGCACCGTCCTGGTATCGTCCCATATCCTGGAAGAAGTCGAATTGCTGGCCGACCGCATCGTCTTGATGGTCAGCGGCAAGCTGGCGGCGGCCGGCGACATCCGGGCTATACGGGAGAAGCTGGACGAGCAGGCCTACAAGGTCCGCATCGTAACCGATGACCCCCGGGGGTTGGCGGCCGCGCTGGTGCGGCTGGAGGAAGTGGACTCGGTGAACCTGGGCGCCGACAGTGATCTGATCGTGCTGAGCCGCAATGTCGCCGTTCTGCAAGAGTCCATCCCCAGGATGGCCCGCGAGTTGGAGGCCCGTCTTTTCCGAATAGAGCCGCTGGACGAATCGTTGGAAAGCATTTTCGGTTACGTGGTCGACCGTTAGATGTGGGCGGTCTTTCGGCTTTCTATTCGGCAGTTGACCGGGCCCTTCCGGCTGGGCCTCATCATTTTCCTATCCGCCCTGCCGGTCGCTCTGACGGTGATTGTTAGCCTTTTTTCAGGCGATGACGGGGTCGAGCGAGATGAGTTCGTAACGGTCCTGCTGGACGGGCTGTTGGTGGCCGGCATCCTGCCGATAGTTACGATGACCTCCTGAACGGCGGCCTTCGGCAACGAGCTGGAGGACGGGACCCTCAGCAATCTGGCCTTGATGCCCTTGGCCCGGTGGCGCATCGCCCTGCCCAAGCTGCTGGCCACGCTGGCCATTTGCGGACCGTTGATCGTAATCAGCGGTGTGGCTTCGGCCTTGATCGGCTTCAGTGTGGAACTGCAGCCAGCCTTGGCGGCAGGCGTGGCGCTTCTTCTCGGCGTCACGGCATACGCGGCGATTTTCACTTGGACCGGCCTCGTGACGGGCCGGGCGCTGGCGTTCGCGCTCCTCTACGTATTGCTGTGGGAGGGCATCATAGGGTCGTTCTTCGACGGGGTCGGCTATCTCAGCGTTCGGGGCTATACTCTGCCGATAATGCATGGGTTGGACGAAACTGCGTTCGAGGCGATAGGCGACCGGGTGATTGGCCTACCGGCCGCTGTTGTGGGCGCGGTCCTGGTTACGGGCGTGTTCTGCGGGCTCGCGGTGCGCCGGTTGACCCGTATGGACGTCCCATGACGGCTTGGGGGTAACCGATGGCAACTAACAACCGATTGGTATTGGTCGGTCGGAGCCCGGCCTCCGTCGACGGCATCACGCGCCTGCTCGAAGGGGCCGGTTACATCGTCACCAGCACAACTAATGACGGCGTGGCCATCGACATGGTTGGTTCATCCGATTACGCTGCCCTGCTTATCGGGGCCGATGTGCCCCAGGCCGACCGGCGTTACGTCTCCACCCAAGCCAGAAACCGCAATCCCGGTCTGTTCGTTCTCGCCATCACCAGCCCGCGGTCGGTCCTGACCCAACTCAGCCAGGCCTTGGGTCCGCGAACTTAGAAACTATCTCAAAGTCCCTTCCCCCTCAGGGGGAAGGTTAGGATGGGGGTAGGACCCTGCCAGGTAATTGACGCCAAAACCGATGATTATGAAAGGCGTCGTTAGTTTTGAGATAGTCTCTTAACCCTGCTGGTAGGCGTAGCTGTAGCTGGGGCTGGTGACGCGGCCGCCTTCGACGATGATGTAGTCCCGGTCGATGGGCGTTCCGGCAATGAAATTGTCCAAACAGTCCCGTATCCCGTCGGCGTAACGCTTCTGCGCCTCCAGCGACGTCCCCGAAACGTGGGGCGTCATGGCGTGGTTGGGCATGGACCGCCACGGATGATCGGCGGGGGCCGGCTGCGGGTACCAAACGTCCCCGGCGTACCCCGCCAGGTGGCCCGCCTCCATCACCTCGACCAGCGCGTCGGTGTCCACGATACGGCCCCGGGCGGTGTTTACCAAGTAGGCGCCCTTCTTCATGCTGTAGAGCAAGTCGCGGTCGAACATCCCTTGGGTGGTGGGGGTCAGGGGGATGTTGATGCTGACCACGTCGCTTCCCTCCACCAGCGGGCGCAGGGCGGAATACCGGGCCCCCAGGAGCTGTTCCTCGCTGGTGCTGAGGCGGCGGTAATCGAAATAACGAATCGAAACGTCGAATGGCTTGAGACGGGCGGCCACGCGCTGCCCGATGCGGCCGAAACCGACGATACCCACGGTTTTATCCTCGAGGTCGTGGGAGCGTGCGGCTACTTTGCCGATGTCCCAACCGCCAGAGACCACCTCCTGGTAGGCGGGGAAGTAGTTGCGTACCAGGGTGAGAATCTGCATTACGACGTGTTCGGCGACGCTCACCACGTTGCTGCCGGTGATTTCGGCCACGGTGATGTTCCGTTCCGCGGCGGCGGCGAGGTCGAAGTGGTCGGAACCCACCCCGGCGGTCAACAGTAGGCGCAGGTTGGGAGCCATCGCGATCCGCTCTCTGGTCATGTAAGCCGGCCAGAACGGGGTGGCGATGACCACGTCGGCGTCGGGCAGGTGGCTTTCCAGCCCGGCCCCGGCGTCGGAGATGGCCACCAGTTCATGCCCCGCCGACTCCAGCATCGGCCGCAGTCCCAGAGCGTTCTCGGCGCAGCCCAGAAGCTCCGGCGTGCCGGCTGCCGCAGGACCGCCCGGATAAAGAACGGCTACGATTTTCATGACGCGCTCCTGCCTGTTTGAAGTTTGTTTCTGCGTTTGGCGTGGTTCGTGGACCTCACGTTCAGTCGCTCGACCAAGGGTTATTCACTTCTATCCCGCAACCCTCGAAACCCCTCGCGTCTCTCGTGGCGACCGAGAATCCAAGGGACCGGGCGATAGCTGCGATTTGACAGTCGGGGAAGCTGATCGGCTGGCCAGCAGCACGGCGAGTAGAGGCTATCACTGCATAGGCTCGGGCGGCATTGCTGTCGAAAGGAAGGATGCGACCGGAGAAGTCTTCCCAGACCATTTCTTCAATATCGGCCAACAAGTTGTTTCGGCGGCTGCCGGTTGGGAGGATTTCAGCACCGTACCGCAACTCAGCTTCACTGATGGCCGATATATACAAGTCTTCTGTGTTTTGTTGGGCTACCCAATTAACGACGTTTGAATTAGGACTGGCGAGCATCAATTCTGACACGGTGTTGGTGTCCAGAACGATCATTTTTCCTACCGCTTAATCGAACAGGGGTGGTTCACGCATAGGTTCCCGAGATGGGAGTTCCAATTCAACCCCGCCATACTTCGCGAACCTGGCACGAATCGCTTCAGCCAAGTTTTTCGGAGGTCCGGGCATCGGCTCCCGCGGCAGGAGTTCCAATTCGACGCCGCCGAAAGGCTTGAACAATCCGTGGAGCTCCGTGCCGAGACCTTTTGAAGGCTGGGGTTCCAATTCTACTTCCCGGTGTTTGTTGAAACGCTTGTGTGTAGCCGTCTCGAGGTTTTTGGGCAGCGTCGGCGGTTTTCCCAGTGCTGTGCCCAGAATGTCTCGGGCCTCTTGCTCCATGCTGTTGCCGTGCTTCGCGGCTCGGACCCGCAGCCGCTGTTTCAGGTCGTCGTCGAAGTTTCGAATGGTGATGCTGGCCACAACCTCACCTCCATGTGGGTCTGACCGGATTATACATCGTTGATTTTGTTATTGCGTTCGGGTCCCGGACTTGGCCGGCGGGCCCGCGAACGGAAGCAAAAAGGGCCGCGATCGCGTTCGTGGCCCCATTTGGATAACGGAGGGTGCGGTTTCGCCGCGTTAGCGGGTTTCCACCGGCTCCTGTTGCTGTCTGGCCAGCATGTCCTCCAGCATTCTTTGCAGCGCCATCGTGTGGCTGCACACGGCTCGAGTGGCGAAGAAATGGCACTCACAATGCCAGGTCCCGGAGTCGAAGGTCACCGCGTAGCTGTTGTGATCGCCCTGGAAGGTCGCCGAAAACCGGTTGATGCTCACCCGGTCTTTTTCCTCTGCGTATCTTCTCGCCTTCTCTATTTTGCCGATCATGCTGGAGTCCATCCTCACCTCCTACACTTTTCATCTGGGTGGGGTCTCGCGGCCCTTTGGGTGTTGGGCGTCGTTGCCTGATTGTACGTTGGGCGTGGTGCAATAACAAGGTGATTTTGGGCCGCGCGTGCGTAAAAATGTCTCCCAAGACTTCGTAAACCGGGCCCTTTGCCCGGTCGTTGACTGCCATTCCGGGGTAAAATAAAATCGTCTTTAACCCGCTCTGCCCGCTATTGCTGCGGGATGGACGTTTTCCACAATTCCACTGCGGCCCGGCGAAGTCTGGGTCAAAATCGAGTCGATGGCCATGAACGGCGACCAGATCAGGGACTCATTCATCAAGTTTTTCGAGAGCAAGGGGCACCAGCATATGCCCTCGGCCTCCCTCATCCCGGCCGGCGATCCCACCCTGCTGTTCACCAGCGCCGGGATGGTGCCCTTCAAGCCCTTCTTCATGGGCGAGCAGACGCCGCCATCACGCCGCCTGACCAGCAGCCAGAAGAGTTTCCGGACCACCGACATCGACGAAGTGGGCGATCACAAGCACCTGACCTTCTTCGAGATGCTGGGAAATTTCAGCATCGGAGACTATTTCAAAGAAGGGGCGGTCGATTTCGCTTGGGAGCTGGTTACCCAGCAGTTTGGGCTGGCCCCAGACCGGTTGTTCGTGACCATCCACCTGGACGACGACGAGGCCTACGGCATTTGGCGCGACCGGGTGGGAGTACCCGAAGACCGCATCTATCGCTACGGCGATAAAGACAACTGGTGGGGCCCCGCCGGGACCGAGGGGCCCACCGGCCCCTGTTCCGAAATCCACTACGACGGCGGCGAAGAGAAAGGCTGCGGCCCGATGGTGGCGGTAGACGTTCTTACTGCCCAGCTTCGGGAGGAACGGGGCGGCGCGGCGCCCCGGCCTGTGCCCGGCTGCCATCCCAACTGCGACTGCGAGCGTTTCGTGGAGCTTTGGAACCTGGTTTTCATGCAGTTCTACCAAGACCCGGAGCGGAACCGCACGCCCTTGCCCGCCCCAAGCGTCGACACCGGCATGGGGTTGGAACGGGCGGCGGTCATCCTGCAGAACAAGAACAACATCTACGAGACCGACCTGTTCGAGCCCATCATCGCCAGGGTCTCGAAGCTGTCCGGCGGGACTTACGGCCAGGACGCGGACACCGACTTCGCCATGCGGGTGGTGGCGGAACACGCCCGTGCCGCGTCCTTCCTGATCGGCGACGGCGTGGTGCCCGGCAACGAAGGCCGGGGCTACGTGCTGCGCCGGGTCATCCGCCGGGGCATCCGCTACGGGCGCCAGTTGGGGTTGACCTCGGCGTTTTTCGCTGACGTTGCCGGCGAGGTTATTTCCCACTTTCAGGCGGTGTATCGGGAGCTTTCGGAAAACCGCGATTTCATTCTGCGGGTGGTCAGGTTGGAGGAGGAGCGTTTCGCCGAGGCCTACGGCCGCGGCAACGAAATTCTCCTCGACATGATCACCGCCAGGGAGAATGGTCCGAGCCAGGCTTCCGATACCGGCGGAATTTCGGGACGGGACACCTTCATCCTTTACGACACCTACGGGTTCCCGCCGGAGTTGACGGCCGAAATCGCCCGGGAGCACGGCTTGGATGTCGATATGGACGGCTTCGAGCGGGAGATGGAGGCGCAACGGCAACAGTCCCGCGCGGCCCAGGCCTTTACCGGCAGCATGGAGATGCTCACCACCTACGAGAACTTGGGCGCGGGCCGCGGCGAGTTCACCGGCTACGGCTTGACCGAGCAGGAGTCGGTGTTGGCCGCCCTGCTGGTCGACGGCGTTTCGGTGGGCCATGCGGCCTTGGGCCAGCAGGCCGAAGTGGTCATCAATCGTACCCCCTTCTACGCTGAGGGGGGCGGCCAGTTGGGCGATCAGGGCTACATCCGCGGCCCCAACGGGGTCGTGCGAGTGGAAGACACGCAGAGCCCTATCGCCGGATTGATCGTCCAGCGAGGCGTGGTCGAGCAGGGCGAAATTGCCGTGGGCGACCCGGTCCGGGCGGCGGTGGACCCGGAACGACGGTCGGACGCGTCTCGCAACCACAGCGGCACCCACATTCTGCACGCCGCCCTTCGTTCCGTACTGGGACCACACGTGCGGCAGGCCGGGTCGTTGGTGGCCCCGGAGCGCTTGCGCTTCGACTTCAGCCACGTCAGTCAACTGACCCGGGACGAGCTTACGGATGTGCAGTCCCTGGCTAACGACAGGGTCAGGGCCAACCTGTCGGTCGTCGCCCACGAGACCACCTATTCCGAAGCCGTCAGGGAAGGCGCGCTGGCCTTCTTCGGCGACCGCTACGGAGACGTCGTGCGGGTGGTGACCATGTCCGAGAATGGCGGGGCCGACGCCGGCGCGTTCAGCATGGAGGTCTGCGGCGGCACCCACGTTGGGGCCACCGGACAGGTGGGCACTTTGCTGGTGTTGGGCGAGTCCAGCATCGGCGGCGGGATGCGCCGCATCGAGGCCCTGACCGGACGTGCGGCCGAGCAACTGTTCGTCGAGCAGGCCGGCCGATTGGAGAGGCTGTCCCGGCGGCTGCAGACGCCCGTGGTGGACTTGGAGACCCGCCTCGACAGTTTCATGCAAGAGACCGAGGAACTGCGGCGCAGGCTGGCCTCGATGGAACGCAGCACTCTGCGCGCCGAGGCCGAGGCGCTGCTGCAACGCGTGACCGACGTAGAAGGCGTCAATGTTGTCGTTGGGCGGACTTCGGCGGGTAATCCGGACGGGATGCGCGAGATGGGCGACTTCCTGCGCGACAAGCTCCGCAGTGCCGTGGTGGTGCTGGGGACGCTGGGGGAGGGCGGCCCAATCCTGGTGGCGATGGCGACGCCAGACTTGGTGGAGCGTGGCATCAATTCCGGCAGCCTGGCCCGCAACGCCGCAAAATTGATGGGCGGCGGCGGCGGCGGGAGGCCGGACATGGCCCAAGCCGGCGGACGCCAGCCCGAAAAGCTGGACGATGCCCTGGCGAGTGTGCCTGCTCTGGTCCGGGCGGAATTACGAATTGAAAATTAGGAATTTGCGAATCAAGTTGGCGGGTCTGGAATTGACATCCGATACTTTTTCGCACCAATTCGTAATTCCAGATTCCTAATGCGCTTGCTGGCTTTGGACCTGGGGGACCGCCGCATCGGCCTGGCGGTGGGCGACTCCTCATTGGGGACTGCGTTCCCCGCCGGGCGCCTGCAACGCACCAAGCTGCGTGCCGACCTGCAACTCGTGCGCGAGGCGGCGCGGCAGCGCGAGGCCGAAGGATTCGTCGTGGGGGTGCCCTACTTGCCGTCCGGTGAGGTAGGACACCAGGCCCGAATGGCCCAAGGTTTTATCCAAGCCCTGAAGCAAGCCTTGAAGAAGGACGTCCCTCTGCCAGTCTACGAAGTAGACGAGGCTTTCACCAGCCTCGAAGCGGAGGCGTTGTTGCGGGAAGCCGGCCTCGAACCTTCGAGGAACAAAGGCGCGATAGACGAGGCGGCCGCGGTCCTGATACTGCTCAGGTTCTGGGAGAAAGCCGGAGGTTTAACGCCGGAAAGCCCAGAGAACACGGAGAATACAGAGACTTAGGAAACCTCTGAACAAGTCCCTTCCCCCTCGACGGGGGAAGGTTAGGATGGGGGTGCCGGCGTTCATTGCATAGGTGACCTCCCTAATCTACCCTCCGGGATTCCGGCTTTCGCCGCCATGTCGCTGACTTATTCGGAGGTTCCTTAGAAACTATCTCAAAACTGATGTCACCTTTCATAATCATCTGTTTTGGCGTCAATTACCGGGCGGGGTCCGCCCCCATCCTAACCTTCCCCCTCAGGGGAAAGGGACTTTTGAGATAATTTCTTAGTCCAGGTAAGTCCGCTGGAAGTCTTCCGAGACCAGGCGCATGGTGTCCATGTCCCAGTCGAAGGTCAGCACGACGGAACGTTCGCAGGTAGCCTCCAACAATCTTCGACCCTGCTGGGCCACCACGCTTTCGGCGCGGCTGTAGTCCATCTCCCCGTGTTCCAGCCCGCTGCGGTTGCAGACCATGATGGGCAGCCCCGTATCTGAGGAGCGGGCTTCCCACTCGCCGTCGGGGCCGCACCCTCCCGGGCCCCACGATACCGGCGAAACCAGCACCTGAGCGCCTTTTTCCTTCAACACTTCGGCGATGTCGTTTTTGTAGCCATCGGCGCAGATCAGGACCCCGGCTTTGATGCCGTCGCATTCGATAGGGTTGATCTTCCAGCCGCCGGTGGACCACCGTTCTGCGCCGCCCAGGGCCTTTACTTTCCGGTGCTTGCCCGCGATGCGCCCGGAGGAGTCTATAACGAAGACGGTGTTGTACATTCGGCCCGACACCGGATCGCGCTCCGGGTGGGACAGGAACACCGTTATTTCCAGTTCTTTGACCTGCCGGCAGAACCGCAGCATCCAATCGTCGGGTTGGGGCAGTATCCAGTCTGTGCCGATCCGGTCCAAAAACAGGTAGCCGGGTATGCACAACTCCGGGGTGATGGCCCACTTGGCCCCGGCCTCGACCGCCGCTTGTACCCCTTGCTCCACCAGTTTGCGGTTGTGGTCGACGTCGCCGGTTATCGGCGCCAGGTGAAGAAAAGAAATTCGCAAATCATTGCCCCATTCGAGAGGTTAGAAAACCACTTGGGGAAGATGCCCGAAGACTATTTTTGGGATTATATCATTGAAAATCCGGGACAATCCGGGAGTTCCCGGCTGTTCCTCCCGCCACCGTCGGCACGGTCCGACCACGCGGCCGCCGTTACGGAGCCTTCCCGGGCCTTGACGCCCAACCGGGGGAACATCACAATTAAATAACAAATGCCCCGTAGTGTAGTGGCAACACGTCAGCCTTTGGAGCTGAAATCCCTGGTTCGAACCCAGGCGGGGTAGCCACAATACGCTCCTTGGCCGGTGCGCCGGGAGCTATTTTTCTGTCGAAGACCAAGTAGCCCGGAGCGAAAATGCACTTTATCACCGCCGCCGCGATCAGCCGGCGTACGGTAACCATGCTGGCAGTGGTCATCCTTTTGGTGGGGGGAGTTTTTGCGTACAACTCGTTGCAAGTCGAGTTGTTCCCCGACATCGAGTTTCCCTTGGTGACCGTGACCACTTCCTACCCCTCCGTTGACCCGGAAGGCGTGGTACAGGACGTGACCGCCCCGATTGAGCGGGCGATCTCGGGCACGGAGGGATTGGAGACCGTCCAGTCCACTTCCTTCGAGGGCAATTCCATCGTGCTGGCAACCTTCAAGTTCGGCACCGACATGGCCAAAGCCCAGAACTCCATGGAAACCGCGATCAGCGGCGTCTCTTTTCCCAGCGGCGTTGAAGAACCCGAGGTCGGGCGGTTTTTCGGCCCGGACCAGATTCCGGTCATACAGTTTAGCGTGGTCTCGGAGGAGGGTCTCGATGTAGCGTGGCCGGTGGTGGAGTCGCAGGTCCTCCCCGCGCTCTTCGACACCGACGGCATCCTGCGGGTGCTGGTCACGGGAGAGGTCCGGCGGCAGGTCGAGGTGACGGTGGACGCAGCCCGGCTCCGGGCTGAAGGGGTCTCACTTCCCCAAGTGGCGGCCGCTCTCAGCGAGAACAACCTCACCGTCCCGTCCGGCCTGATTTTCAGCGCAGGCCAGTCGGTCCCGGTCAAGACCACCAACACCTTCGATTCGGTTGAAGACCTCCGGGACTTGGTTGTGGGCTCTTCGCCTTCCGGGCCGGTGATGCTGGCCGACGTTGCCCGAATCGTCCTCGGAGAAGGAACGCCGACCAGCATCTCCCGCACTAACGGCAAGCCAGCCATCGGCGTATCCGTAATAAAGGACGCCGAGGCCAACACCATCGAAGTGACCGACAGCGTGCGGGAGGCACTGGACGGCCTCACCGAGCTTCCCCCTTCCGTTGAAATCGTCACCATTTCCGACCAAGGCCCGGAAATACAGGGACAGATCAACACGCTGTTGAGTGAAGCGGCCTACGGGTTCCTGTTCGCCGTGGGTGTCGTCTTCGTATTCATGTTGAGTTTCCGGCCGACAGCGATACGCGGAATGTTCAATACTCTTCGCCCGACCGCCGTGATTGCGCTGGCCATTCCGTTGAGCGTTCTCACCGGCGTGCTGCTCATGGCCTGGCAGGATATGACGCTGAATTTCATGACCCTGGGCGGCTTGGCGATTTCCGTGGGCCGGGTGGTGGACGACGCGATTGTGGTGCTGGAGAACGTCTACCGCCACATTCAGGCAGGGCGGGAACGCTGGCGGGCGGCGCTGGACGCCACTGTGGAAGTAGGGCCGGCCATTTTCGCCTCGACGCTGACCACCATCGTGGTGTTTATTCCGCTCGCGTTCATCGAGGGCCTCGTTGGGGCATTTTTCCTGCCCTTCGCGCTGACGGTCTGCTTCGCGTTGGTTGCGTCCCTGGTGGTGGCGCTGACCGCGGTGCCGGTGCTCGGCGCGTACCTGCTCCGCCTGGGCGATTTGCCGGAAGCAGCAGGCGACGACGACGTAACCTTCGTGCATGAGACTTGGATGCAGCGGGCCTACACCCCCGTGCTCCGGTGGACGCTGGGCCACAAGGCGGTCACTTTAGGAGGAGCGGTGGCGGTCACCGTGGTCAGTTTGGTCCTGCTGACCCTGATTCCGGTGACCCTTTTCCCATCCGGCGGCGAGCGTATGATCGCGATCGAATTGACCATGCCGCCGGGGACGCCCGCCGACCGCACATTGGAAGAGGTCGTAGAAATCGAGGGTAATATCCGCGGCGTTGCGGACATATACACCGCTACGGTCGGGGTCACCGGCCTCGGTTTCGGCGGCGCGCCCGGCGCTTTCAACCAAGCGAGCATATTGGTGATTCTGGCGCCCGACGCCCCTGAAGACTTCGCTAGCACTCTCAGGGAAGACTTGGCGAAGCCGGAACGGCTCGTCCGGGTAACCGAGTTGGCCGAAGGGCCGCCAACAGCCGGCATAGAGATTAGCATTTCGGGCCCCAACTATGATGGCATCGCCAAAGTGACCCAGGAACTCATGGCGTCCTTGACTTCGCTGGACGGCGTAATCAACCTGGAAACCAACGTGGCCCAGGTCAGGGAGGAGGTCGCCGTCGAAGTCGACCCGGCGGCTGCCGCGGCGATCGGCCTGACCACCCGCCAGGTCGGGTTCCAGTTGAATCAGTTCCTCGTCGGCCGGATCGTGACCACTATCAACATCGACGGCGAGTCCACCGACGTGGTCCTGTCCGGCGGCCCCGAATCCGTCAGCAGCCTCGAAAAAATAAGCAACCTGGTAATCGTCGGCCCAAGAGGCGCCGCCCCACTGAACGAGCTTGCCGACGTGGCCACCAAAGAGGGCCCGGTCACTATCAGCCGCACCGACCGCCAACGCTCCGCGAGCATCACGGGTGACATAACCGCTGAGGACACCCAAGCGGTCGGCCGCGAGATCGACCTGAAGATTGCCGCGCTTTCCCTGCCGCCGGGCGTCAGCGTTACCAGCGGCGGAATCTTCGCGGATATCGCCGAAGGCTTCCAGGCCATCTTTCTCTCGATGGCAATCGGGATAGTCCTGATGTACCTCGTAATGGTGGCCAGCCTTGGCTCCCTGCGGAACCCGATTGTCATCGTCACCAGCCTGCCCTTGGCCCTGATCGGGGTGCTCGTGGCTTTGGCCGTTACCGGCCGCAGCTTGGGCCTTCCGTCCATGATGGGAATCCTGCTGCTTATCGGAATCGTCGTGACCAACGCTATAGTGCTGATCGCATTCGTGGAGCAACTCAGGGAACGAGGAATGTCGGTCTCCGAAGCCCTTATGACCGGCGGCCGGGTGCGCTTGCGCCCCATCCTCATGACCGCTCTGACCACCAGCTTCGCCCTGCTGCCCTTGGCGGCTTTTTCGGGCAGCGAAGGCGGCATCATCAGCGCCGAGTTGGCCACGGTCGTAATCGGCGGCCTAATCAGTTCGACCGGACTGACGCTGATAGTCGTTCCCATTGTCTACTACCTGTTTCACGTAAGCATCCCCAACCTGTTCAGCAGGCGCCGGGCAGCACCGGCCCCGTTGGCGGAGCCGCAGCCTGAATAGGCGGTTGGCCAAGCCAATCGCGCCTGAACTGAGCGTTGCCGTTATGACGGTACGCCGCCGGCTTTTTCAAGTTTGTTTCCCGGCGGCGGTTTGCGGAGCGCCGCAGGCTGGCGGGTCCGGCCGTTTTGTCTACGCTCTGGCCGCCAACTCGGGGGAGTAAGCTGTGGACACGCCTGCGCCGCCGTTCTAAACTAGCGAAACCGGGAATTAGCCCAACCGGAAATTAGTCAATTGGAGGCGGGGCCGGCTCCATGTACGCGATGATTCTGGCCGGGGGCAAGGGAGAGCGGCTCAGGCCGCTGACTGACGACGTCCCCAAGCCCATGGTGCCGCTGTGCGGGAAGCCAATCCTGCAACACCAGATCGAATGGCTGAAGGAAGGCGGAGTTACCGATGTCGTTTTCCTGGCCGGTTACCTCTGGGACACGATTCAGGACTACTTCGGTCACGGCTCCGGCTTCGGCTTCAACGCTGTCTACAGCGTAGAGGACTCCCCCTTGGGCCGGGGCGGGGCCATCAAGAAGGGCTATGCATTGGTTCCCCCTGACGAAGAGACGGTAGTGGTGTTGAACGGCGACATCGTCACCGACGAAAGGCTGGAGTCGATTCTAGCCCGGCACCGGGAGAGGAAATCTCGGGATGCCTCCCTCCTTGCGACCCTGCTGGTTGTGCCGATGGTCAGCCCTTACGGACTGGTCGATACCGACGCCGCCGA
The DNA here is from genome assembly GCA_965222595.1 of Dehalococcoidia bacterium. GTDB lineage: Bacteria > Chloroflexota > Dehalococcoidia > Lucifugimonadales > UBA3495 > VXOI01. The sequence goes on from CBDCUJ010000013.1 coordinate 79,525, forward strand.
TGAAGTAACCGGTTTCCGGGAAAAGGTGGAACTGCCTCATTGGATCAACGGCGGTGTCTACGTATTCGACCGGGCAATTTTCTTCGGCTTCCCCGATTTGGGCGATCACGAGGTGGAGACTTTTCCGCAGTTGGCCCAAGAGGGTAGAATCGCCGCGTTCAAGACCAGGGCCTTTTGGACCAGCATCGATTCCTTCAAAGACCTTCGGGAAGCAGAGGAGCACATGAGCCGCCCCCAGGCCGCCTGAGAGAATATTGACACCCCGGCAGACGAACATGGCCCTTAGCGAGGCTCGAGACTCTCTGGCCGCATCCCCTTTGGCCCGGGTGGCCGGCGGCATCAAGGCCAACGTCGAAAAGGTGCTCGTGGGCAAAGGCGAGGTGATCGAGCTGACCTTGGCGGCGGTGCTCAGCGGGGGCCACATCCTGGTGGAAGACGTACCCGGCATCGGCAAGACTACGTTGGCCCGCAGTCTGGCCGAGTCCCTCAAGTGTTCCTTCCGAAGGATCCAATGCACACCCGACCTGATGCCCTCCGATATCACCGGAGTGCATTACTACAACCAGAAGTCTGGCGAGTTCGAGTTTCGCCCAGGGCCCATCCTGGCCCAGGTCGTGCTGGCCGATGAAATCAACCGGGCTACCCCCCGCACCCAGTCGGCCCTGCTGGAAGCGATGGGAGAAGGGCAGCTTACGGTGGACAACCGGACTATGGCGCTGCCGGTCCCCTTCCTGGTCATTGCCACCCAGAACCCCGTCGAATTGGAAGGCACCTTCCCCTTGCCTGAAGCCCAGTTGGACCGGTTTCTGCTGCGCCTGCGAATGGGCTACCCGGACGAGGCGGAGGAAAGCGAGATGCTGGCCCGGTTCAACGGCTCGAACCCCATGGCTGAGCTCCAGCCGGTGGCGGACGGCGCTGAAATCGTCGAACTGCAGAACCAAGTGCGGGGGGTGTACGTCGATCCGGTGCTCAGCAACTACATGGTGCAACTGGTCCAAGCGACCCGGCGTCACGACGACGTCGAACTCGGCGCCAGCCCTCGGGCCACGTTGGGACTGTTCCGGTGCTCTCAGGCCCTCGCTGCCATCCGCGGCCGGGCGTTCGTAACGCCCGACGACGTAAAGCTCCTGGCTCCTTACACCTTGTCCCACCGGATAATCCTGAAGTCGCAGGCCCGTTTGCGGGAGCGCCGAAGCGAAGACGTAGTCGCCGATCTCTTGTCTCAAGTGGGGGTGCCGGTCTAAGAATACCGAGAGCCCTCGGCCGTGGGCATAGGCCACTTGCCGGGTCAAAAGAGACCGGCGGCGGTGCGGGGAAATACCATGCAGAACGAACTTTGGCTCTTAGTCAGCGGTCTGTTGCTCTTTGTCGGGCTGCTGGCCAGCGATGGGCTCCTGTTGGTGGTGGGCTCCCTGGTAACCGTCGTCTGGGCGGTCGTCCGCCTCTGGGACCGTTACGGCTTCAGGGCCGTGACCCACACCCGGTCTATAGGCAACCGCCGCGCTTTTATTGGAGACTCCTTTGATTACACTGTAACTCTGAGCAACAACAAGGTGCTGCCGCTGATCTGGGTCGACATCCAAGACTCGTTTCCGGGCGGCCTCGGGCTTCCCGGCGGAGTCCTGAGGGGCTCGGGGTTGGAAGACAACCGGCAGCACACTATCTCCACCTCCTTGCTCCCATACCAGCGCGCTTCCTGGAGCTACACGCTGGAATGCCGCGAGCGCGGCTATCACCGCATCGGCCCGGTGCGAATCCGCAGCGGCGATATCTTCGGATTCACCTCCGGTGAAGCACGGTTCGAAGCCGTCGATCACGTTCTGGTCTATCCGAGGGCGCTTGACCTGGAACACGTGCTGTTCCCGCCCGAGCATCCTTTTGGCGTGGCCCGGGGCCGGCGCCCGCTGTATCACGACCCCAACCGCGTCATGGGACAAAGGGAATACCGGCCCGACGATCCCCTCAAGCACATTGATTGGAAAGCCACGGCGCGGTCCGGGCAGTTGCAGACCAGGGTGTTCGAGCCAGCGGTCTCCATGAACGTGTTGATTGCCGTCAACGGCTCCACCAGCGACTACGTGTGGCAGGGGAGCAACCGGCGGCTCTTCGAACGGGCCATCACTGCGGCGGCTTCGGCGGCGGGCTTGGCCGACCGGCGAGGGTACAGCTTCGGCCTGATCAGCAACGCCGTGGCCAGCTATTCCGGCAAGTGGTTGAACGTGCCGGTCGGAGGGGCATCAAAGCAGATGACCCTGGTGTTGGAGGGGCTGGCCATGGCCGCCCCTTACGTGGCCGCGTCCCTCATCGACGTCTTCCAGGCCGAGCGCGAATCGCTGCCTGCCGGGTCCTCGGTACTGCTGGTTACCAGTGTCATAACCGACTCTCTGCCCGACTCTATAGCCGACATCCGGTCCCGGGGTTTTCAGGTTTCGATATTGTATTCCGGCGACGGTTCGCCGCCCTCAACCTTGGCGGACGCCTCGGTGGTTTCCGTGGCCCGGGAACTTGATGCCGCGGATAGCCCGGAAACGGCCTCCGGGCCCGCCCTGGACCCCGGCCGCAGGAAACAATGAGCCGTTACTGGCGAAGTGGCGTGATCACCGCGTCGGTCCTCTTCCTAGAGGGGTGCGCGTTGTACCTGGCATTCGCCGCCATCAGCGCCGTGACCCAGGCGCCCGCCGTTAAACTCCCCTTCTGGCTGGTGCTGCTGGCCTTGGTCTGGGGGTTCGCATTGTCCTCCTACCTGCTCACGGTGAAAGTGACCCCTAGGGTCCGGGGACTTATCGGCCTCGCCGCCGGCATCCCCTCGATACTGGTTTTAGCGGCATTCAACACCGGTCTCGGCCTGATCCCCGCTGGCGCCCTGTCCTGGGGTGGACTGGAGACCGCCCTGGTCTTCGGTGCGTCGGTCCTCTTCCTGCTGGCGGTCTGGTGGCGGGCCGTGGAAGTTTCGCGAGACGAGGCATCCTTGGAAACGGTCCGGTCCGCGTTTTTGATAGGGCTGATCGTACTGTTCGTTGCGGTGGTTGTGGACAGTCTGAGTCCGGTGGCCGTGGTCAACGGCTTCCTGGTAGTCGGCTATTTCGCCGTGGGTCTGGCCAGCCTGGCATTGGCCCGTTTCTCCTTCGAAAGCGGAGATGGGTCCGGCATGTCCACCGATTGGTTCATAGCCGTCTTCGTCTCCGTCGGAGGCGTGCTGGCTTTGGCGTTGGCGGTAAGCGCCGCCGGGGTCGGTGGGTTGGGCGACTTAACCAGACAATTGGTGAGCGCAATTGGAGAGGCGGGGCTGTGGCTCCTCAAACCGGTGTTCCTGCTGTTGGGCGTGTTCGCCAGTGCGTTAGTCACCATCGGCAACTGGTTGTCCGGCTTCTTTGGTGGGGGGAACCTGGATGGACTGGTCGAGGCGCAACAGCGATTGGCCGAGTTCCACCAAAGCCTTCAAGAAGAGGCCCAGGACGGCGGTCCGCCCGTGGCATTGATCACCGCCCTCAAGTGGCTGGCCTTCTTCGTGACTGCCACGGTGGCAGCCTGGCTGCTGTACAAGTTGTTCCGGGCCCGGCGTTTCCTGGCCCGGTCGGGAGAGGTGACCGAGACCCGTGAGTCGTCTTTTAGCTGGAAGCAGGTGAACGACGACGTGACCGGGTTCTTGGGCGACTGGTGGGCAAATCTCTGGGCAGCGCGGCCGGGTACCGGAAGGAGGCGAGGTGACCCCGGCAATCCCCGTGAGTTCTACCACGGCCTCCTGCGGCTGGCGGAGCGGGTGGGACAACCCCGTGAGGAATGGCAGACCCCCAGAGAGCACCAGCGTACGTTGGTTGGACTTTTGCCCGCCGACCCGGTGGGCCGCATCGTCGACGATTTCCAAGCCTACCACTACGGCAACTGGGAGTTGGAGCCCTGGGTAGTGGAACGGTTGAGCGAAGCCTGGCGGGAGTTGAATACCTTCTTGCGGGAACAGCAGGCCGCTTCCTGAGGCGGCGCGGCGCTTACCGCCCAAGTGGTCCGCCGGCGTGGCCCGGCGGCAAAGCCGACCACTGCCAGCAAAAAGCGGCGGAGTTTAGCTTGTCTCGGCCAAGGCTTCATCGTGCATAACGGAGCCGGGCGCCCAGAATTGTTCGACTTCAAATGTTTCGGCGCGCTCCCTGGCGTGCCAGACGTCGTAGGCCATCTGCATTCTTAACCACAGCTCCGGGCTGGGACCAAACGCCTTGGACAAACGAAATGCCATGTCCACCGAAATGGCGCTCTTCTCGTTCACTACGTCCGAGAGAGCCTGACGGGTAACTCCCAGCCCCGCCGCCGCCCTGGTAACCGACAACCCGAGGGGTTCGAGACAGAGTTCCCGGATATGCCCACCGGGGTGGGGAGGGTTGTGCATTCGCATTTTTGGGCCGCTCCTTCAGTGGTAGTCTAAGTAATCGACATCAAAAACGTTCCCGTTTTCGAACCTGAATGTCACCCGCCAGTTTCCAGATGCAGACACCGCGTAATAACCTCTCAGATTGCCGGTCAATTGGTGCAGTTGCAACGCCGGAAAACCTGTGTCCTCTGGACTCTCAATCGTATCTAGGGTGCTAAGGAACCTCTGAATAAGTCAGCGACATGGCGGCGAAAGCCGGAACCCCGGAGGGTAGATTAGGGAGGTCAGCTATGCAATGAACGCCGGCACCCCCATCCTAACCTTCCCCCGTTGAGGGGGAAGGGACTTGTTCAGAGGTTTCCTAAGAATCAAAGTAATGCGACGGATGTGGTCCGGCGAAACACACCGCGAACCCCGGCTATAGAATAAGTCCCTGAGCCCGCGGTGCCGGAAAGAGAGGATCACGAGTGAATTCTACGGTGTCGCCTGTCGCTTGTCAATTGACGCATCGCCGGCATGGCCTGGCGTTCGCGCGGCTAGCGGAAGTGGGGGATCACATGCCCTGCGATGGTGTCCATCAACTCACGCAGTCGGCCGGTATCGCCGGAGTTCAGCGCCAGCAAGATGTGGTCGACCCCCGCAGCCCGGTAGGCTTCGATGCCAGCGCGCATGGCTTCCGGATCGCCGCCGGGAATACGGGCGCGGCCGGCGGCTCGGCTGCTGGAAGGTCCGCCGTGCACCTCGACCTCCACCCGGGCCGACATGGCGATGGAAGCCGGGTCTCGCCCCGAATCACGGGCGATTCTCGTGATCTCTTGGCGGCCCAAGGCGAAGTCCTCGGCTGAAAGGCCGGTCGGGTGCCAGCCGTCGCCCACGGTGGCCGTCCGTCGCAGGGCACCCGGGCTGGACCCGCCAATCCAGAGCGGCATGTGGGGCTGCTGCACCGGTTTCGGTGAGAAACGAAGGCCGGAGAATTGCCAGCGGTTGCTGCTGTAGCTGGGGCTGTGGTTGGTCCACAACTCCTTCATGATCGCTATGGACTCATCGGTCAAGGAACCCCGCTGGCGCAGGGGAATTCCCAGCGCCTCGAACTCTTCGGTCATGGCTCCGACGCCCACTCCCAGGATGACTCTCCCGCCCGACATCTGGTCCAGGGTGGCGGCATATTTGGCCAACTCCACTGGGTTGTGGTACGGGAGGACGAGCACCGAGGTGGCCAGATATACACGGTTGGTGGTAGCCGCAAGGTACGAAAGAGTGGCCAGTGGGTGGTAGTACGGACGGTCTTCCAACCGCTCCCGGATGTAACCGGTGTTGAAAAGGTGGTCCATCGTCCACACCGAGTCATAGCCCAAGGACTCGGCTAACGGCCCCAGGGCCAGGACCTCCTGCGGGTCCTCCACGCCCCAGTTGTTGGGAATCGTAACTCCGAATTGCACCGAACCCCCCTGCGGCTGGCTAGGCGGTGGTAATGGCCTGGATCACCCGGGCCGTCTCGATCGCGGCGACGGCCGAGTTCGTGCCCATGTTGCCCGATTTCCCACCGGCGCGGTTCAGGGCCTGGTCCATGTTCTCTGTGGTCAATACGCCGAAAATGGTGGGTACTCCCGTGTCCATGCTCACGGACCCTGCGCCTCCCGCAGCCTGCCCGGCAACCATGTCGTAGTGGGAGGTCTCGCCTCGGATCACAGCCCCCAGGCAGATAACCGCGTCGTAACGGCCGGTCTTGGCGAACCCTTTGGCAACCACCGGCAGTTCGAAGGAACCGGGCACCCAGGCCACGGTGATGTCCGAGTCGCGGACGCCATGACGCTCCAGGGCGCCAAGGGCCCCGTCCAACAACCGTTGGGTGACGACTTCGTTGAACCGGGCTACGGCGATGGCAATCCTCAGCCCGTGTCCGTTCATGTCGCCCTTAACTTCGTTGGGCACTGCGGTCTCTCCTGGATAGGATTATTGGGTGAGATTATTGCCGGTATGGCGGACCGGACCGGGAACAGGGTCTTAGGCCGTCAGTTGCTTGGTTGCTGGCTGCTCTCGTCTTTCCGCACACCGGCCCAAACTACTCTGTCCACCACTTCCGGTTCCGGCACGGCCCCGGGGACGTGGATGAACTCGTTGATGACCGTGAAGGGCACCGATCTGATGCTGTATTTTCGGGTCAGGGCGGGAAATTCCTCGGCTTCAATGACGTCGGCGGCGATATGCTGGCTTTCGATGGCCAAGGCGTGGGCCAACCGGGCCATGGGCGCGCAATTCAATGAGCCCGGTGTGATGAAAACCTGGATGTGCACCGGTTGATCGAGGGACCGCAGCCGCTTGCGGGTGTCCATGGAAAGAGGACTGGTCTTCCGGGAAATGGTCTTGATGTCTTCGATGATTGTCCCCAGTCCGTAGCCGATGGGCATGCCGAAGAAACGCACCCGCGAGCCCGATTCCGTGCCCAAGACGATGGCCGGAATTTGAGGGATTCCCTGCTCCTTGGCCGCTGCTTGATCGGCGTAGAAGTCCACGATTTCCAGGTTGAGCTTGGGGGAGAGGGCCGCCAGTTCTTCCATGAGCTGCTGGGCCTGCGGGCAGTACCGGCATTCCCTGCCGGGGATGGATAGGAGGGACACCTTTTGAGTGAAGACGCGCAGGCCGACTGCGGCTTTCAGGTCCTTGCGGAAGGTCCGTTTGAGCCTGGCCCTTTCCTGGTTGGGGATCAGCGCCTGTTGCACCATTGGGACTCCTGGCAGGCCGCTCGCCGGGTTGGAATTCGGAGAGTGTGAATGGACCCTGTTGGCGAACGGATTTCAGTTTACACGGGAACCGTGGTGTTATCCACCCTTGTCCAACATGCCGCGAATCGTGAACATGCGCTGGAAAAGAGTGACGCAGGAGACCGCGGCTATCGCCAAGAGGAACCATTCTATCTGGTTGACCAAGAGCCCCACACCCAGCAGGACCACCCGCTCTGGGCGGGTCATGATGCCGGCGCGGGTGAACACCCCGAGTCCTTCCCCTCGGGCCCTGAGGTAGCTGACGCCTTGGGAAAATATCAGCGCCAGCAACAATACGGTGATGAAGAAGACGCGGTAGTTGTCGGTCATGTCGGCGCGCAGGACGTAGACCGCAAGGCCGACGAACAGGGCGGCCTCGCTGAGCCGGTCGAACACCGAGTCCAGCAGCGCCCCGAAAGGGCTGACCCGTCCGGTCAAGCGGGCCAACGCTCCGTCCATAAGGTCCAGAGCTCCGCCCGCGAGGAACACTATCCCCCCGGCCAGCAACCACCCGGAGCCCACCAAGTAGCCCGAAGCTACAGCGATGAGAAAACCCAAGATGGTGATCCCGTTGGGACTGAAGCCGAGGGACCGGAAGAGTTTGGCTCCCGGGACCTCGAAATACCGGAGGACGGCCCCCCTAAGCTGCTCTCTGCCCGGAATGGCCATTGATCGCCTGGTGGCACAACTCGTAGTACTTCTCGACACGGCGGGCAACAACTTCCCAACGGTATTCCTGGGCAGTCTCCCTGCCATTCCGGCCCATCCGCCTCCGCATCTCCGGGTCCCTGACCAGCGTCTCCAATGCCAGGGACAGGGCCTCGCTGTCATTCTTGGGGAAGAACAGGCCCTCTTGGCCCTCGGTCATCAGACCGCGGTAGCCCTCGATGCCGGAAGCGACCACGGGTTTGCCGGCGGCCATGGCTTCCAGCAATACAATGCCGAAGCTCTCGGCCCCGGTGGCCGGAGAGCAGAAGATGTCGGCCGAGGCGTAGTAGCGGGGCAAATCGTCGTACGGGACTCTACCGACAAACACCACGTCCTGAAGGTTGCGGGAACTGAGTACCCGCTCGCTATCTTTGTCAGGGTTGCCCGGCCCCACCACCAAGAGGCGGATATCGGGTATTTCCCACTTCAGGATGCTGAATGCTTCCAGCAGGTAACGAAGGCCCTTGCGCCGCTCCAACCGGCCCACGAAGAGGATGTTGGTCTTGCCGTCCTGGTACTCCGGCCAAGGAGCCGCCTTCTGGGAGAAGTGCTCAACGTCCACACCGTTGGGAATAATCTCGTAGTCGCCCGGGAAGGATGAGTTGACGTAACGCCGGGCCGCCGGTGATACCGCGATGTTTCCGTGAAGGCGCTGGTGCCAGCGTTTGATGAGTGGATGGGCGATGTGGTACAGGTGAGCGTGGCTGTAGGAGGCGTGGAAGGTGCCGATGTTGACAGCCTGGGAGAACTCCAGTACGCACAGGGGCAGGATGGGAGCCATCGGTTCGTGGAGGTGGATGATGTCGAACTGCTCCCTTTCCAGCAGGGCCCGCACCTTCCGGTAGAGCCACCAGGAAAGGGAAACCCTCGCAATGGACCCGCCGCTGGGGAGGGGCACCGACCTGCCAAGCGGGACCAGAAGGTCCGCATCCTGGCATTCCCGGGAGGGGGAATGTGGAGCCAATACCTGGACTTCATGTCCCAACCGGCCCAGTTCCCGGGAAAGCTGGGAGACATGGGCGGTTACCCCGCCTGGCCAAGTGAAGTCGTATGGCGACACCATCGCGATCTTCAAGTTAATTTCCTGTACAACGGCCTATAAAACGAATTGATATGCGCCGCCTCCTATTCCGGGCCCGTTTGTTCCTTGGCCGTATATTCTTGGGCCGTTTCCTCTTGGGCTGTTATAAATGCCTCCACCATGTCCCGCGCGACGCTGTCGGTGTACTGTTTGGGCGGCGACTTCATGAAGTAGGCGCTGGGCCCGTAGACGGCCCCGGACTGGCCGCGGTCCATGGCGAGCTTGGCGCAGCGTATCGCGTCGACCACTACGCCTGCGGAATTCGGGCTGTCCCAGACCTCCAGCTTCACTTCCAGGTTGATGGGGGCGCCGCCGAACACCCGGCCCTCCATGCGTATGTAACACCACTTGCGGTCCTTCAGCCAGGGCACGTGGTCGCTTGGGCCGATGTGGATGTTGTCTGGGTCTATCTCCTCGTCCAGTTGGGAGGTCACGGCCCCGGTCTTGGAGATCTTCTTGGAGGTGAGGCGCTCGCGTTCCAGCATATTGAGAAAGTCGGTGTTGCCACCGAAGTTCAACTGGTAGGTGTTGTCCAATGTTACGCCCCGGTCTTCGAACAGGCGGGTCAAAACCCGGTGGGTGATGGTTGCGCCAAGCTGGGATTTGATGTCGTCGCCGATGATGGGAACGCCCCGCTCCTCGAAGCGCCGGCGCCAGTATTCCTCGCGGGCCAGGAACACCGGGATGCAGTTCACCATTCCGCACCGAGCGTTCAATATCTGCTCCACATACCATTTGGTCGCCTGTTCGCTGCCGACAGGAAGGTAGTTGATAACGACGTCGACTTCCCGTTCCTGGAGAATGCCGGTGATGTCGGAGGTGGAATGGGGAGATTTCTTCACAAGATGGGACACGTACCGGCCCACGCCATCGTGGGTCATCCCCCGTTCCACGTTGACCCCGATGTGAGGCACTTCGGCGAACTTCAAAGTATTGTTGGGAGCGGTGAAGATCGCTTCGGAGAGGTCCTTCCCGACCTTGTTTTCGTCGATGTCGAACGCTGCGACCACCTCGATGTCTTCGATTCGGTAGTCGCCGATCCTGTTGTGCATTACCCCGGAGACTTCCTCGTCATCGGGAATCTCCACATATTTGTGGATTCCCTGGATCAGGGAGGAGGCGCAGTTCCCTACGCCGATGATCGCAACCTTAATCTTCCCCACTCTATGGGCTCCTTTAAACCTGGCGTAGACTAACCGGACTACGGTCCAGGATGCCTGATTTTAACAATTAGCCTTCGGTGTCTCAAGCGGGCGACCGGCGGATCGCGGCGATATCAGCGATGTCCGAGGATTTTGTTTCACAAAATTAGTCGAAGAACCGGATGATGGCGGTGCGGTCGTCGTAGCGGAAACGCACTCCCAGGGTCTCGGGGACCCGGCCTTCCACCAGTCGCTCGCTAATGATTTCTTCGATGCGCTGGGTCGCCTCTTCGGGGGTGGCGGAACCCCGCACGATTTCCGCCAGTTCATCGGCCTGCATATTGTCGGTAACGCCGTCGGTGGCCAGGACCAGGCGTTCTCCGGGGTTTACGCTGATTTCGACCCGAGCCAGGTCTCCCAGGTCGGCGGCGGCTCCGATCGCCCGGGCCACCCCAACGTGAAGGAAACCGCCGGCGCGGCCGCAGAGGCGCTGGTGGGAGTCTTGCGTCACCAGGAATATCGGGCTGTCGCCGGCTGCCACCACGCTGAGCCGGCCGTCCCGGTACAGTGCTGCCGATACCGTGGTCAGGAGAAACCGGCCGTTGCCAACCTGGAAAAACTCATCGTTGACGTCGGTCAGGATGGTAACGATGTCGTCCGCGGAGCGGACATCCCCTTGTTCCAGCGCCTCGCCCAACTCACGGCTGGCTTCACTTCCGCCGTGGCCCGTCACGCCGTCCATCACCACGTCCAAGAATTCGTCGTTCCCTAAATCACGGGTAAGGAGGTTGTCCTCCCCGTGTGCCGAATTGTCCCTCAGGGTTGAAAATCTACTCGAGGCCATGGTGAACTCTCAAACCCCCTTCATCATTTCTGGATTTCTGTGAGGCTGAACTTGTGCATGGGCCTTGGCCCGACGACGCTCTTGCCGCCGTTGTCCGGGGCGCCGGCGCGCCGCCATTTATGCGGCATACGCGCTCAACTCGGCTTCCGGGTCGAACAAAAAGCGGGTCCAGTATTCTTCTTTCAACCAGCCCAGAGCTTCGGTCCAGGCCTGCTGGGCCGAGCCGAAGCCGGTGAGCGACCGGTCCCGCGACAGCACCTCGTCGAGATAAGTGTTGACGTCTTGCTTGAATTGATCACAGTTGTTGTAAGACCGGTCCTTCAGCCTTTCCAGGATGACTCGCCCCGACGCCTCAACCCCGCCGCCGGCTTGGGACAAGTTGCGTTCCAAGTCCTGGACCTCCTCCCTCCAACTCACGATGGGACGGATTCCCCGGGCGTCCCGGTAGCCGTGGGCCTCGCGCGGCGGTTCCTCCGGGGTGGTATAGAACTTGACCAACTCCAAGCATGCGTCGTTCACGTCATACGGCGGCCGGCCCCTGGGCGCTTCGGTTCCTGGTCCGGCCAAGGTTCCGGTGTCGATGACTGTGATCTTGGCGGACCCCGGCTGGAAGAAGATATTCTGAGGCCGCAGGTCCAAGAGTACGTACCCCGCTTCCAGGTGTACCTGTTGCAGCTCCAACAGCTGATTGTGGACCGGGAACTTCGGCGCCGACCGGTTTTCGACGAGGGGGAAAAGAGCGAAGAGGTTCTGGCCTGCCGCTATCGGCGCCCCGGTAATCCGGGACATCATGTCCCCGAGGAGCGGTATGCCGGCGGCCCGGCCCTGCGCTAACACCGTATACGTCTCACCAAGTTCGTCGCCGAAAAAGCCGTCGTGGGCGGCCCTTTCCGTGTATCCCAGGATCGGCGGGACCAATTCAGTCTGCCGGCCTATTTCCTCATAGACTTTGACAATCCGGGCGGTCCGCGCTTCGATGTTTTCGTGTTGTCTACGGCTGATGGCTTGGGGCATAGGCCGTTTGATAGCAACCTGCTGTCCGGTCTCACGGTCGATGCCCGATCTGACCTCGTAGTCGGCGCCGGTGCCCAGTCTGCCCGTCAATTCATACCGGCTGAGGTCTACCTGATCAACCAAGACTCGCTCCCAAGCAGGCTTGTCCCGCACCGAAAATAAGCCTTGGACTCGCAAATTGCAACCGGACCGCCGGCCGTTCGGGACCGTCGCCGTGGTCTAATTTCCTAACCCTCCCCCCTGCTCGAGGGCGCCCGGTAGAGCAGGCTCACCCAGTCTTCCCGCAGCCAACTGCGGATTAACGAAAACCCCAGGGGCACCAGTGTTTCGTCGACCTCTGGCTGCTGTGACTGCAGCAGGCCCGAGGCGACGAACAGGCCTTCGGGCTTGAGCGCCGCCAGTATGAAAGGGGCGCGGTCGCACACGCCGCGGGCCGAAATGTTGGCCACCGCCAGGTCGAAGGTCCCGCCGGAGGCTGTTGGGTGAGGGACCGATCCCTTGGCCAGGCTGACCTGCTTCTGCAGGCCAAGCCTTCGGATGTTCCTGCGGGCGGCGGTGACGGCTTGGGAGTCGATGTCCAGGGCGGCCACACGCCCGGCCCCAAGTTTGACGGCGGCGATACTCAAGATTCCGGACCCGGTCCCCAGGTCCAGAACGGCCATGTCCGGGGTCACCAACTCCTCCAGGGCTTCCAGGCAGGTGTAGGTCGTGGGGTGGTAACCGGTGCCAAAGGCGATGCCGGGGTCCAATTCGATGACGGTCCGGTCTTCCGTACCTTCTGGAGTCGGGGCCAGTTCCAGCCACGAAGGTTTGATTACCAGCCTGCGGCCCACGGGGAGAATGCCGAAGTGTGACTTCCAGGTGTTGGCCCAGTCCTCGTCGTCGGGCAGCTCACGAATCGTCAGTTCGTCCAGTTCCTGCACCGCGCTGATCAGCTTGACGCCGACCTCAATGCGTGCCAGCCGCTGCCGGGAACCAGTCTCAAGATAGGTGCGCAGCATCACTCGGCCCCCGCCCTGCGGCTCGGTGCTCAGACCCTTTCCGTATCGGCCGAACAGGTAGGAAACGGGTTCCACAAACTCGTGGGGGACTATGAGGCTAAGTTCCTTCCAAGCCATATTCACTGGAAAAACGGTGCGACGACCCTATCCATTCAGTACATTTCAATTGGTACATCTCAGGCGGGAGCATGGGATTGCCCCTCCAGGCCGGCCACGGCGGCGCCAGGTTTGGGGGCGGCAGGCTACAGTGCCTCTTTGATGCGGTCGAAGAGACCCTTGTCTCGTTCTTCATCATCATCATCGTCGGGCTCACGCCCGTTTCGGGACCGTTTGTCCCCGTTGAACGACCTGGCCAGTTCTTCCAAAAGCTTCTTCTGGTGACCGTCGAGGGAACCGGGTACCCGCACGTCCACCACCACCCTCAGGTCGCCCCGGCGGTTGCCATTGATGCGGGGTACGCCCTTGCCCCGAATCCTGAACTCGGTCCCGGGCTGGGTCCCTTGGGGCAGCTTCAACCTTTCGTCTTCCCCGTCCAGGGTAGGCACGAACTTCTCCACTCCGAGTGCCGCCTCTGCCATGTTGACGGGAAGCTCGTAGAGCAGGTCAGAATCTTCGCGAAGGAACAAGGGATGCTCCAATACATCGACATGCACGTAGAGATTGCCCAACCCTCCGCCCTCGCTCCCCGCGTCACCTTCGCCGGTGAGCCGTACTTGCATTCCGCTCTCGACTCCGCCGGGAATATTGACGGCGATTTTGCGTTTCCGGCGCTCCCGGCCGAAGCCGCGGCAGGCGGAACATGGCGTGCTGATGGTGCGGCCGCGGCCCTGGCAGCCGGAGCAGGCCACGATCTGGGTGAACTGGCCGAAAACGCTGCGCTGGGCCCGCCGGACCTGTCCGTTGCCCCGGCAAGTGGCGCAGGTGTCTATGGACGTGCCCGGCTCGTTGCCCGCGCCCGAGCAGCGCGCACAGTTTTCAAGGCGGTTGATTTCAATTTCCTTCTCGACACCGAATACAGCCTCTTCGAACGCCAACACCACGCGCTGTTGCAGGTCTCCGCCTCGCTGGGCCTGGCGGGCCCGGCCCGAGGCGTCTCCAAAGAAGGAATCGAAGATGTCGCCAAAGCCGCCGAAAACGTCGAATCCGTCAAAGGGACGGTCCCCACCGGAGTTGGCGCCAACTCCGGCTTTGCCGAACCGGTCGTACTGGGCGCGTTTTTTGGTGTCCGACAGGACTTGATACGCTTCGTTGATCTCCTTGAATTTTTCTTCGGCGTTGGGGCTTTTGTTGCGGTCGGGATGAAATTCCATGGCCTTTTTCCGAAAGGCCTTTCGAATCTCCTCGTCGTTAACGTTTCTGGCTACGCCGAGGACGGAGTAGTAGTCCTGGTCTGGCATTATCTATCACTCTTCAAGATGCCGCTCTGTCGGTCAACGACTTGGATTGGTCGCCGGTCCGGTCGGTAACGGACCGGATGGGCCGTGGAACGCATACGTTACTGATTATAGTCCAGCCCGGCAGAGCCCTCAATAGCGGGAACGTGAAACGGGCCGTTGACCGCAATTTCCCGGGCCGGGGGTGACGGCGGCCGGGACTCAATCTCCTTGACACCCATTGGCTGCCTAGTTAGGATGAATCAAGGGGATCAGTCTCCCAAACTGGGCACACTAGGCGGAAAAGGCAAGGTGATACCTTGGAATATATCATCGTAATCCTAGCCGTCCTGGCGGCCGCAGGGATAGGGGTTTCAGCCTGGTCGGTTCTCAAATCTAAAAGCAACGATTCGCGGCTACAAAACGCGAATGAGAGCGCCGCAGGTGTAATGACTCAGGCCGAGGAGGACAGCAGAAAAGTCCTCCTGACGGCACAGGAAGAGGTCCTAAAACTACGAAGCACGGCAGAGACGGAAATCAAGGAACAACGCCAGGAACTCACCCGTATGGAACGAAGGCACTCGCAGCGGGAGGAGCAACTGGAACGCAAGATCGAGACCCAAGAGCAACGGCAACTGGACTTGAACGGCAGAGAGGCCGAGGTGGCCGAAGCTCTCCGGGATGTTGAAGGGCAAAAGGCAGAGCAACACAAGGTCCTGGAAAGAATAGCCGGACTAAGCGTAGACGAGGCCCGGGAGCTGATCGTAAAGCGGGGTGAGGATGAAGCCCAGCACGATTTGGCCCGGCGCTACTACGAGTTGGAGAGGGAACAAAAAGAAAGGGCCGATGAGAACGCCCGCCGGATCATTACCATCGCCATCAACCGTCTTGCTTCCGACGTAGTTGCGGAAACCACCACTTCCATAGTTTCCCTGCCCAACGATGAGATGAAGGGTCGTCTCATCGGCCGCGAAGGGCGCAACATCAGGACGCTGGAGGCTTTGACCGGGGTCGACGTTATTATCGACGATACCCCGGAAGCCGTAACGGTTTCCTGCTTCGACCCGGTGAGGCGCGAAATAGCGCGGCTCGCCTTGGAGAAGCTGGTTTCCGACGGGCGCATTCAACCGGCCCGTATCGAAGACATGGTGAACCGGGCCCAGGTCGAAATCGACAATACAATCATGAAGGCCGGTGAGCAGGCCACCTTTGACGTGGGTGTCAGCGGCCTCGACTCGGAATTGGTCCGGCTGCTCGGTCAACTCAAGTACCGGTACAGCTATGGGGAGAACGTCCTTCAACACTCCGTGGAAGTGGCGTTGCTCGCCGGCATGTTGGCCGCTGAATCCGGAGCCAACGTGCAGGTCGCCAAGGTAGGCGGTCTGTTGCACGACATCGGCAAGGCGTTGACCCATGAGATCGCGGGCCCCCACGCCGAGATCGGCGCTGAAATCGCAAAACGGCACGGCATCGGTCATAGCTCTTACCGGGGCATCCTGGAGCACCACTGGGACGAACACGAGACCATCGAGTCATTCTTGGTCGCTTCCGCCGATGCCATCAGCGCGGCCCGTCCCGGCGCCCGCAAAGAGTCCATGGAACTCTACGTGAAGCGGCTGAGGGAGTTGGAAGAGGTAGCCACCAGCTTTACCGGCGTGGAGCGCGCCTTCGCCATTCAGGCTGGCCGGGAAGTCCGGGTAATGGTCAAACCGGACGACATCGACGACATCACGTCGGCGACGTTGGCCAGGAATATAGCCAGGAAGGTCGAAGAAGACCTGGTGTTCCCGGGACAGATTAAGGTGACTGTAATCCGGGAGACCCGAAATATCGAGTACGCGCGTTAAGACCGGGGAAGAGAGTACTCAGTCGGCCTTTCGGCTTGGCTAACGGTCTGACGAATAGACATCTCGACGTTCCGGCGAGCCGCTCCGCCCGGCGACGCCGGTCCCAGAGGGATCGATGGGGACCCAGGAGCGGGCATAAACCCGGCTGCTGGGTCCCTTCTAATATCCGGGCCAACCCGAAGGACGACCAAACAGCGCTCCCGTCACAATGATAGGGGACGGCATTATAACGAACTGCATGATAAGGAACGGCGCTTCGTGCGAATATTGATGATAGGGGATGTGATCGGCAGGCCGGGACGGGAAGCCGTCCGGCGTATCGTGCCGGACCTTCGCTCCGAACAGGCCATAGACCTCGTGATCGCCAACGGTGAGAACACGGCCGGAGGGTTCGGCCTCACCATGGAGACCGCCTCTGAATTGCTGGACTCCGGTGTGGACGTGCTGACCTCCGGCAACCACATTTGGGACAAGAAAGAGATCATCCCGTATCTGGATGATGCCCAGGATGAAGGTCTGCCGATTCTTCGCCCGGCCAATTATCCCGAAGCTCCGGGGATCGGACTGCTCCGGCGAAAGGGAGTGACTGTTATCAACCTCATGGGACGGGTTTTTATGCCTGCGGTAGACTGCCCCTTCCGCACCGCCGACCGGTTGCTTGAAGAGTTGCGCCGGGAGGACTCCGGCAACATGATCATTGTCGACTTTCACGCCGAGGCAACATCGGAAAAACAGGCTATGGGCTGGTACCTAGACGGCCGGGTCAGCGGCGTGTTCGGCACCCACACTCACGTGGGCACGGTGGACGCCAGAATCCTGCCCAGGGGCACCGCCTACCTGACCGACGTGGGTATGACCGGTCCGGTGGACTCGGTGATCGGCAGCGACAAGAACTCGGTTCTGGAGCGGTTCCTGACCTCGATGCCCCAACGATTGGCCGTCGCCAACGGCCCCTGCTCCCTGAACTCGGTCCTGGTGGACATCGACGACGCGACCGGCACGGCCAGGTCGCTGGAACGTATCGACAGGATGGCTGATTGACATGGCCGTAGACGTTGACCTGCATCTGCACACCCTGGCCTCCGACGGCCGGCTCACCCCCACCGAACTGGTGCGTCTGGCCGCCGGACAGGGACTGAAGTGCGTCGCCATCACGGACCACGACACCACCGAAGGCTTGGCCGAAGCCTACGAGGCTGCCGGGGACTTCCCGGACCTTACCATCATTCCGGGTATCGAGCTCAGCGCCGACATCCCCGGGGACGAAGTCCACGTCTTGGGTTATTACCTGGACTACGGCGACCCGGACTTCCAGGAGCAACTCCGGCAGTTCAGGATCGGCCGCGTAGATCGCGCCAAGTTGATGGTCGAGAAGCTGGACACTCTGGGCGTTCACCTGGAATGGGAGCGGGTGCAGGCGATGGCCGGCGACGGGGCGGTCGGTCGTCCCCACATCGCGTTGGCCATGGTAGAGGCCGGTTACTGCAGCGAGCCCAAGGAGGCCTTCCCGGAATACTTGGGGCGCAACGGCCTGGCCTACGTGGAGCGGCCGAAGTTGAGCCCCGAAGAGGCGGTGGGAATGATCCGGGCGGTGGGCGGCGTGGCCGTCCTGGCCCACCCCGCTTACATGAACGACATGGAGGCCGGCGTCGCAAACCTGTCCAAGTGCGGGCTCTCCGGTATGGAGGTCCACTACGCCCAATACAACGACGACACCATCCGGCAGTTGGACCGCTTGGCCCGGGAATACCGCCTCATACCGTGCGGCGGAAGCGACTATCATGGCCTGGGCAACGCCGGTGAGCCTCTGCCCGGAGTGAACGGACCATCCATGGACTCGGTTGAATTGCTGGCCGCCGCGGCGGTGGAGAGCCGTCGCCAGTTGACCCCATGAGTGAGTCCACTTCGGGAATCTTCCCGGGAACCTTTGCTGGGGAAATTGGAGCCCGCCGCTAAAAACCATGGAAATCGCTGCCCTCTACGTCGCGTCCTACATTCTGGGTTCAATTCCCACCGCGTACCTGATCGGCAAGCTGGCGAAGGGCGTGGACATCCGGCGCCTCGGAAGCGGCAACGTGGGCAGCTCCAACGTCTTCGAACACGTCGGGAAGCGGTGGGTCGTTCCGATGGCCTTCTCGGAAGCTGTCGTGAAGGGCGGCGGGCCCATCTGGGCCGGGATATACCTGTTGGACCTGGAACGGTCCTCGGTGCTGCTGATCGGGGCGCCTCTTCTTGCTCTGGCGGGCAACAACTGGTCTCCGTTCCTCCGAATGCAAGGAGGACGCGGCATTGCGGTGACAGCGGGAGCACTGTTGGCCTTTTCACCGCCGTTGCTGGCGATTGCCGCATTCATCGCTATCGGAGGCTGGGCGCTGACTAAAAGCTCCGGGATCTGGGTCTTAATCGCACTGGCGTTACTGCCGGTGGGAGCCTTGTTCTTCCCCGGTGGCCTCTCGGTGGTTTGGTTCGGTGGCGATCTCCCGGTGGTCTGGTACGGTTTGGGGGTGCTGGGCATCGTGAGTTTGAAGCGGTTGTCCTCCAACTGGGCGCCGTTACCCGAGGGCCTGCCGCGCAAGAAGGTACTGTTCAACCGGCTGGTGCGGGACCGGGATGTGGACGACCGCACCCAATGGGTCAACCGCATGCCGGGCGCCACGCCGTAGAATATTGCGACGGTGTAGAATACATAGCACAAGTGGAGTTTTAACATCGAGGCGACCCGAGCGAGGGCGTCATGGAACAGTCTCAACAAGTCGATGACACTCATGGTGTCGGCCATTGCGCTTGGCATCCTGCCGTGGAAACGCGGCTGTCTTGCAGCCACTGCGGCAAGAGCATCTGCACCCAATGTCTGGTGCAGGCTCCTGTGGGCATCCGTTGCCGTGAATGCGGCAGACCGGAGAAGATGCCGACCTTCGACGTGCAACCCAACTACTACGCTCGCGCGGTGGGAGTGGGCGTTGCCATCTCCGTCGGCGGCGGGTTGGTCTGGTTGCTGTTCAATTTGTTGGTTGGCGGCGTTCCCTACGTTTCGGCGTTGGCCGCGCTGGCCGTCGGTTATGGGGCCGGGGAGTTGATCAGTGCGGCGGTAAACCGCAAACGCAGCCCCGGCCTGGCCTGGATCGCCGCCGCGGCGGTGGCAGGGGCCTACCTGATAAGCCTTACGACGAACCCCTTTGGCGTCAGCTTCTTAGGCTTGATCTGCCTCGGAGTGGCCGTCTACATGGCCGTATTGAAGGTCAAGTAGCCTTGGCGGGATCCCTTCTTAGCGTGTCACTTAAACTACTCTAACAGGTTGTTCCGCAACCACTGGAGCATTGAGAACGGCCTGCATCATGTGAAGGATCGCGGCCGGGATGAGAACGTCCACACGCTGCGCCGTCCGTCAGTGTTCAGACGTGATGAGTGTCCCTTCCCCCAGGCGCACTGGGGGGAAGGAACTCCCCCACCCTAACCCTCCCCCGTCCGCAGAGGAGGGGGCACTCATCTACTCTGAACAGTTACCGCCGTCCGGGGCTGGGGGAGGTATACGCCACCCTGGTCAACCCCGGCAGGATTAGCGAACGTGATTTTCGCACTCCCTGCTGGGATCTCCAAAATACTCCGCTTTACACCACAGAATAGCCATAAAAGCATGGACTGGCCGCTAACGCCGACCCTATACTGGGATTACGTTCCCAACGGTCCTTCGCACGGCCCTTCCCAACGGTCTTTCGCACGGTCCTTGCGGTAATCCCTTTACATTGTGCGCAATGACGCCGGCGCATCGGTATGGCCGTCCCTCGGGTGTCTGAGGAAGGTGACGGATAAATGGTAGCTTTACAAGTTGCAAATACAAATTGGTTTAGTTGATGGGAGGGGGGGAAGATGACATCAGAAAACACCGCTCCTCAAGGGGAAATCGCCGGTCAGACCATTATTGACGATCAGGTGATTGGCTCTATCGCAAACACCGCTGCTCGGGAGGTTGAGGGAGTGTCCAGCCTGGGCTCAGGTTCAGTACGCCGCATCCTTTCCGAACGCTTGGGCGGCGGTGAACGGCGGGCACGGGGCGTAGGAGTCGTGTCCGGCCGACGAGAGGCCATCGTCGACATGGAGTTGAACGTGTATTACGGATACTCCATCCCGGACATCGTGAGTCAGGTGCGCGAGAACGTGTCCTCACGTATCTCGGATATGTGCGGCCTCACAACTAAGGAAATCAACATCACCGTCGGCGGCATTGACTTCGTCTACGGGCATCCCAGCCGGTTCGGACGGGTGGAGTAGCACATGGGCTTGGAATCAAATATGGCGTAGTCCGATTTGGCTGAGACAGGCATCGTTTCGCAATCAGAAACCGACAGACCGGCGGAAACCGTCGAAGTGGCATCGGATGTGGATATAGTCGCGGCTAGTATCGTTCTTCAGCCGGAAATTGCCGGTCAGACGACTATTTCCGATCAGGTGAGATTGACGCGGTCGCAGGGACCGCCGCTCTAGAGATTGAAGGCGTGACCAGCCTGGGTCCAATTCAGTGCGGCGCCTCATCGCTGAACGGCTGAGCGGCCCCTAGCGGCGGGCCCGGGGCGTCGGAGTGGTGCCCGGCCACCGAGAGGCCATTGTTGATATCGAAATAAAGGTGGCCTACGGCTTCTCGATTCCGGCCATAGCCCGTCAGGTGCGCGAGAGCGTGGTTCTCCGGGTGCTGAATATATGCGGCCCGGTAACTAAGGAAATCGACATCACGGTCACCGCTGTCGAATTCGCTCACAGCCACCCCAGCCCGTTCGCCCGGGTGGGGCAAATCGCGGCTGAGGACCGGGCAACTGCCAACGAGCACCGAATAATCGGCGCCTTCGATTGCGGTGGTCGAGAAAGGCGAACACGACCTTGAAGCCGGCACCTCTTCCGGTTCCGGCAATGGGCCCAGGGGATCGTAGTAAAAACTGTTCCAACGGTCCTCCAGCTCTTGGGCCCTAAAAACCTCGTGAAGCGCTACTCCGTTTGGGCCCAACCCAGATTCGCTTTCGGTCCTTCGGTTGCTTTAGGACTGCATAGTTGAAGTATTCGAGCAGTGTGTCTGAAAAATCTAATGACACAAGCCGCAACGACCTTTCCAAGAGGGTTTCAAGAGGAATGGTAGAGGTTGCCGGATTACTGCCTGGCACGGGGGCCGTCGAGATGGTCGGCTGAGGGGTGTCAACTGGAACAGTCGGGCCGTCGGCAGGAGCTGGCATCGCCGCGGGCGATTGTTGGCTGGCGGCGACTGTGGGACCGAGAGTAGATGCCGGAGCCTTGGTCCTTGGCTCTATTGAATCGCAGTCTGCTGTGACCCCAAGAAAGACAATTATCAAGTATAAAGAGCAGCGCCAAGGCAGGACTCCTACCTTGGCGCGGTTTCGCTCAATCGAGCTGTCCTGGATTTAAACCACAGTGTTTCTTGGACCAGTTCCGTCTACAGTCCCTTTTGGTAGATTCTGGGAGGATGCGGCTACGGAGGGGACTCCCGAGTCTGAGCCGAAGCCGGACTCTTCCAGTTGGTCTGCCGGTGTGTCGGAGCCGCCGGGCGATCCAGGGGATTTGGCTAGACCGCGAATCCGGCCTTCCACCGAATCCGCGATCTCGGGGTGCTGCTGCAGGAACTCCTTGGCGTTCTCTCGTCCCTGGCCCAACCGCGTTTCCCCGTAGGAGTAGAAAGCCCCCGACTTCTTGATGATTCCTTGGGAGGCGCCGATCTCCAGCAGGTCGCCCATCTTGCTGATGCCTTGGTTGAACATGATGTCGAACTCGGCAACCCTGAAGGGTGCGGCGACCTTGTTCTTGACGATGCGGGCCCGGACCCGGTTCCCGGTGATTTCCGTACCCTGCTTGATGGATTCAACCCGGCGCAGGTCGATCCGCACCGAGCTGTAAAACTTGAGCGCCCGGCCTCCGGGAGTGACCTCCGGACTGCCGTAGGTCACACCGATCTTCTCCCGAAGCTGATTGATGAACAATACGGCCGTCTTGGACTTGTGGATGGTGGCGGTCAGCTTGCGGAGTGCCTGGGACATCAGCCGGGCTTGCAGCCCAACGTGAGTGTCCCCCATGTCGCCCTCGATTTCGGCTTGGGGCACCAACGCCGCGACGCTGTCGATGACTACCGAGTCCACCGCGCCGCTACGAACCAACTGCTCGGTGATGTCGAGGGCCTGCTCGGCACTGTCCGGTTGGGCGATGAGTAGTTCCTGCAGGTCGAGTCCGCAATTGCCGGCGTAGACTGGGTCCAAAGCGTGTTCGACGTCGATGTAGGCGGCAACCCCCCCGGCCTTCTGGGTTTCCGACATGATGTGGATGGCCAGCGTGGACTTGCCGGCGGACTCGGCCCCGAAAATTTCAGTGACCCGACCCCTGGGAATCCCGCCGATGCCCAAGGCCATGTCCACCGACAAGGAACCGGTGGAAATGGCTTCGGAGACCAGGCTGGCGGACATCTCCCCCAGGCGCATGACGGCGCCCTTGCCGTGGTCCTTCTCGATGGAGCTAAGAGCGATGTCCAGTGCTGTTTGCTTTGCTGTGTCCATGCTTTCCAACCTCACCCATCCTCAATCGGCTTTTGGCGCATCCTAACATAGGGTTATAGGGCCAACAACCAACAACTGTCAGTCCGTTTTCGCGGCGTTGTCGCGGCGTTTTCGCGGGTGGATAATCGCGGCATACGGCGCGGGACGGGGCTTGGGCATATCGGGAAACTTATGCCGATGGGGGACGTGGCTCCGGACCAACTGGCCCGGCCTAAAACTCTCAAGTCCCGCCCTTGAAGCCGATGGTTACCGTTCCGTCTTCCACGATCACCGGTGTGACCCGCTCTCCTCCGGTCAACGCCAGCAGCGCCGGAATCTGATCGGTCTGTTTGGAGAGGTCGACGTCGACATACGGCACCTTTCGCTTCCGGTAGTCCATCTTGGCCGCGGCGGAGAAGGCGCAATCGGGGTGAGTGTAGAGAGTCACCGAAGGAGTGTTCGATTCAGGCACTTGTTTACCCCTATTCCAACTTGGCGGACTCAGGAGGCTTCATGGCGTATGGACCCGAGCGTCCCGCGTTTGCATTCTAAACCTAATTGTAAGACGGCGGCGGACGTACTTCAAAGGAGGGTTCCGGGAGAGGCGGGAGGCGGCCCCTCACAAATAAGTTCCCGGGCCCCTATGACAATTGTCCCTTTCCAACGCCGGGAACGATGCTTCACCACAGTGCCTTTCCAGGATAGTGCAATCCTGGTTCCGAATCCAAATGGCACAGTACCGTAAAAACCCTCACCTCCCCTCCCGACGCGGCCTCTGACGTGAAAATGAGAGGAAATGAGAAGGGAGCTGAAAATTACGACACGTTACCCACGGTTTCCGGTAGCGGGAGCGAAAATCTGACGGACATCATCCGGGAAGCTTGGGGACCGCCAGGGTGTTATGCTAGTAGGCGTAACCGTCCGGAGGGTTGTAGTCATCGCGGGTTTGTACCGGCGGTACTATTGCGGGTTTGGACCGGCGGCACTATTAGGGACAGGGCTATTCGAAAAATGGATACTGGTCATCAGGAAGCAGGGCCGCTGGCTGATCTGGCGGCGGTGTTGGAGGAGTTGGGCATCGGCTCGGGCCGCATTACTCCCAGACCACGGGGGTTGCGGTTGGCCGGCGAGACCCGTACGCGGTTGGAGACCGCCGTTGCGGACGCGGCGGACGAGGGCGACGCCGGGCGTTCCTTGGCGTATGGCAACGCCTGCTACTCTCTTGGACGCCACGACGAGGCCTCGGCCGTGTTTCGCAAAATTCTCGCCTCGGACCCCGCTGACTCCGTTGCCCGTTTCAACCTTGGGCTGGTGTGCCTCCGGTTGCGTGAGCCGGCAGACGCTGTGTCCGAGTTTACCGGAGTGCTGGTCCGCGAGCCCTATTTGCCGGAGGCCTACTACCAGAGGGGCAACGCCCATGACGACTTGGGGGAAGTGGAACGGGCGCTGGTCGATTACGGCCGGGCCCTGGAACTGGACCCCGGTTATTTTCAGGCCATGTACAACCGGGCCGTGGTTTTGGGGCAAGCTGGACGCCATCAAGAGGCGGTCGTGCAGTTCGATAAGGTGATCGGGTTGAATCCGCGGATATCCAACGCCTTCCTGAACCGGGGAGTGTCGATGGACGAGCTGGGACTGCATGAGGAGGCGATCTCCAGCTACTCCAGGGCGGCGGAGTTGGACCCCGAAAACGCCCATGCCTGGTTCAACCGGGCCCGCACCCACTACTACCTGGGCATGCTCCAAGAGTCCCTCGATGATTACACAGAGGTGGTGCGCCTGACTCCCGGCGATGCCGAGGCGTTCAACAACCGTGGCTTGGCCTTCGACGCCCTCGGAGACTACGACGAGGCGTTGGAAGACTATGACCGAGCCCTCGCTATCAAGCCGGACTTCGCCGAAGCCTACAGCAACCGGGGAGCGGTGCTGGAGGCCCAAGGGGAACTGTCCGAAGCCCTTGATTCCTACCGCACGGCGCTGGGAATTAACCCGCGCCTCGCCTCCGCTCACTACAACGCCGCCAGAGTCTATTCTCAGACCGGAGACGTCGAGGCCTGCCTCAAACACTTGGACCGGGTGTTGGAGTTTGCGCCTGAACTGGCCGAGGATGCGGCGCAGGACGAACACCTAGGCTGGGCGCTCCGGATCAAAGAAATGAGGGAAGGGACCGGCGGGGACACGCCCTTGGGCGGCATTTTCTAGCCAGCCGGGCCGCTGACGGTCAGACCCTCCCTAAATTTCGCGGGGCAGCGGATTTGGCAGGTCGGGGTCAGCGTCCAGGTCACCTACTTCGGTGTCGAGGCCTACGCCGGGCTCCATGAACATAGTGTGTCCCCGGCGGCGGCGAGTAATCAGACTGCGCAGCAGGACCAAGGCGGCCAGCGCTGTCAACCCCCATACAAGTTCCCGGTCCAACCGGTAGACTTGGCTGCCTGCCAACATCACCAGGAAGCAGGAGCAGATTCCCCAGGTCGACCGCAGGACAGACCTCCGCATCAATACGATGGCGGCCACGCCGACGGCTGCGCCCACTGCGGCCAGTGGCGGCGCCAAGGCCAACGCAACTCCCATCAAGGGGGCCATCCCATCCCCGCCGCGGAACGAGGTGAAGACCGATTTCCAGTGGCCCAGGATGGCGGCTGCGCCTGCCAGGAGCACTATCGGAGGCGAAACGTCGAGAAGGCCGGCTACTATAACCGCTGCCGCGCCCTTGGCTACGTCGCCGACGA
Organism: Dehalococcoidia bacterium; assembly: GCA_965222595.1. Taxonomy (GTDB): domain Bacteria; phylum Chloroflexota; class Dehalococcoidia; order Lucifugimonadales; family UBA3495; genus VXOI01. The sequence continues at coordinate 104,910 of CBDCUJ010000013.1, forward strand.
ATACCAAGGTCCCGGCGCGGCGTCCAATGTTCCAGAACACGTTGGCGGTGCCGGCCAGTGTGTTGCCCGTGGAGAAAACGTCGACCCCGTTAATCCGGCCGCCCAAGTGGGCGAAGGGCAATGCCCCCAGTAAGTAACCAGCCACAACGGCGGCTACCGCATTTTGAATTTCAAACCATCCAGCAGGCATATCAACCAATATAACAGGTGGCGAGGTGCGGTAATACTCGCGGGAATACTAAGCTGAGCCCATCGATTTCAGGCGAAGCTGCATTCGCCAGTTGGTCCAGCGGAGGCTGGGCAAAGGCTCATTCCCGCTTTTGTCCCACGAACAACCAGTAGCCTAATTGCCCTCCAACCACTAATTCCCGGACGCGGCGAATGAGCCTCGGCGCCTGGGCCAGCAGGCCGCCCCCACCACCGAGAAAGCCCTGAACTGCCATAAGGAAGCCGAACCGGGACTGGATGCCGTCCAGTATTTTGGTGATCTCGTCCGAGGCGTCCAGCGTCTCTACCAGATCGAACCCACCATCGTTCATCAACGAGGCGTAGCCGTCGACGGTTAGCGCGTCGGTGAAGCAGAGCACGTTCCCGATGTGTCCGGCCAGCTCGGACGGCAGAACCCCCGGTTCGATTGTGACGTCGGTGAGCCCCAGTCGGCCTCCGGCGCGTAACGCCCGGGCGACTCCGCTGATCGCCAGGCTCTTCTTCGAGAACAGACTCATGGAGCATTCGCAGATTGCGTGATCGAAAGACCCGCTCCGGAAGGGCGGACTTTCCGCATCTCCCCTCACGAAAGCCACGTTGGGGCGGTCCGGAGCCGCTGCGACGGCCGCGTTGGCTTCAGCCAGGGCGGCTGCCCCGAACTCCACCCCGATCACCTTGCAGCGGAAGTCCCGGGAAACTGCCAACGCGCTGGCGCCGCGGGCACTGCCAAGGTCCAGGACGCGGTCGCCCGGAGCAATATCCACCAGCCGGCCCAACCGGCGGGTCAATGCCAGCCCTCCCGGATGGAGCGAGTCGCCCATAAACATCCGGGCCATGTCCGACTGGAACAGGTCGGCGCAACATGCCTTTGCCACGGCTTCACTGGCTAAGTCCAAATCCTGCCTCTTCTCCCTTTCCCGGAGCGATCGGGAATGGTTTCTCCCGTCGGTAGAGGGTTCTAGTATACTGTGGAGCGTCCTTTATCCGGCACCCGTGGAAGGCAGAATGACTGACGGTCTTTCTAACGCTCCCCAGGCCGACGGCCCCTTGACCGGCATGGTGGTGCTCGATCTCACCCAAATCCTGGCCGGGCCTATGTGCACCATGGTGCTGGGGGACCTGGGAGCGGACGTCATTAAGGTGGAGAAGCCCAACGGCGGCGATGACAACCGGCGGATGGGGCCGCCCTTCGTCAAGGACTGGTCTGCGGGGTTTCTGGCCGTCAACCGCAACAAGCGTAGCTTGGTCGTAGACCTTCAGCGGGAGGCCGGCCAGGCTGTGTTCAAGCGGTTGGCCGCCGATGCCGACGCCGTGATCGAGAACTTCCGGCCGGGCGTGATGGAACGCTTGGGGTTGGGATACCAGGAACTGGCTGGCATCAATCTCCGGCTGGTCTACTGCTCCATCTCCGGCTTTGGAAACACCGGACCCTACGCCAGCCGCGGCGGGTTTGACTTGGTGGCCCAAGGTATCAGCGGGTTGATGAGCATTACCGGTCACCCCGGTATGCCGCCCGCCAAGGTCGGTGTGCCCATTACCGACCTCACCGCCGGTCTGTTCGCCGCCAACGGTGTTCAGGCGGCTTACATTCGCGCACTCAAGACCGGCCGGGGTCAACACGTAGACACCTCGCTCATGGAAGCCGGCATCGCTTATACAGTGTGGGAGTCGTCGGTCTACTTTGCCGAGGGAGAGATACCCGGCCCACTGGGCTCCGCCCACCGGGTCTCCGCGCCCTACCAAGCGCTGCGGACCAAAGACGGCCACCTTAACATCGGGGCCGCCACTCAACCCACCTGGGAGCAGCTCTGCCGGGCCATCGGACAAGAGGAGCTGATCGAGGACCCCCGTTTCATGATTCCCGGTGACCGAAAGGCGCGAGAGGAAGAGCTGGCCGCGCTGTTGGAGGAGACCTTCTCCCTGGAGACCACCGGATACTGGCTGGAAAAGCTGGACGCGGCCGGGGTGGTGGCGGGCCCCATCTACAACATGGAGCAGGTGTACCAGGACCCGCAGGTGCTGGCACGGCAAATGCTGGTCGACATCGAAGACCCGGACATCGGCACCATCCACAACATCGGAGTGCCGGTGAAACTCTCCGAAACACCGGGCAGAATACGTCGCCGCGCACCGGCCTTGGGCGAACACACGTCAGAAATATTGCTGGACCACGGCTTCTCCGGGGAAGAAGTCACGGCACTGCTGGATGCCAGAGTGGTGATGGAGAACCTGGGCAGCGGCGCACGGCGCTAGTCCTCTCCGAAGAAGCGGCGGCGAGCGTTGTCGCCCAACGGTGCGCCGGGGCCGCTGAGGAAGGTGTCGGGGTTGCGGGTGCGGTCTTCCCGCCACTTGCCGAAGGCCTGACGGCGGGCGGCATCGGCCTCAGGGCCAGCGGTCATCAACAGCCGGTTTTGCCAGAGCTCCATCGTGTGTACCACGTCGAAGTAACCCTTCCGCTCTTCGGCGTAAGCCCGTCCGGCGGAGCCCCAGTCGTCATCGGCCAGCAGGCGGTCTCTCAGCACCCGGGCGTCGCGCAATGCCATCGAAAGGCCCTGACCCCAAGTTGGGTCGGAGTTGGCGGCGGCGTCGCCAACAAGGGCCACGCCGTTTTGGTAAGCCGTGTCCGCCCAGGTGGAACGCCCGTCGAACGTGGCCAACGGACCCGCAGGCTCGGCGTGTGCATAGGCTTCCTCGGGCACTCCCGAAGCCACGCAGTGGTCGAGCACGGCTTGGACGTCGGCCTCGCCGCTGAACCGGCGGCCGGAGGCGGCGGGGTAGCAAAGATAGACCCTGGAGCGGCCCATCCCCTGCGGAAAATGAAGGATGAAATTGCCCTTGGAGGTGTCGAGCCAGGCATGGGTGGCATCTTCAGAGAGGGCCACTTGCTTCATCAGCACCCCGGACACCAGATTTTGCCCGGCGTCCTGGCAGGTCTGGAAGCCAGCCAGCGCCCGCACTGTGGAACCGCGTCCGTCCGCACCCACTACCAGGCGCCCGGAGATTTCGCCCCCTGTGTCGGCAGAGAGGGTCGGGCTATTCCGGCTGGTGTCCAGGCCGGTGACGCGAACGCCCCGCCGGACTTCGGCCCCGCAACCCTCGGCCCACCGGAGCAGCGACTCCTGCAGCTTGGGGTGGTAGCAGGCGAGGGCCGGCTCCTCGACGCTGGTGGTGCGGCGCAGGTCACGGTGACTGGAGCGGTCGGCCCCGGCGTAGGAGTCCCAGAAGGGGAGGGGATTGGCCGCCGCCTGAATGAGCGTGTGTTCCAGCCCCAGCAGCTTCACCTCGGCCACGCCCCAAGGCATGATGGCCTCGCCCCGTACCCGGTCGCGGAAGCGGGGCTCCGCCTCGAGCACCAACACCCTGGCCCCGGCGGAGGCCATCCCGCCGGCCAACGCCGCGCCGCCGACACCGCCGCCGACAATAACCAGGTCGTAATTGGCGTTCAAAGTCCTTCTCCGCTATGGGAAACGGGGATTAAACACAGACCCACAGAGACCACAAAGGTTCAGGACGCCGTGCGCCAAGGGAGGCCGTCGGTGGCGCTCAGGAACTCCTTGACCAAGGGGGCGCTGGAGCAGATTACGCTGGGGCTGAAAAGCCCGGCCGTGGCCCCCTGGCGGTCTACCACCACTCCGCCGGCCTCCCGGATAAGAAGCAGGCCGGTGGCCAGGTCCCAAGGCGACAGCGAATGATGGAAAAACAGGTCGACGCGACCGGAGGCGGCGTAGGCCAAGCCCAAGCCAGCGGTGCCCATCATTCGGATGCTGTACATTCCCGGCCACAGTGAGCGCACCATGTCCAAGGCGAGCCCGGCCTTCTCGTCCACGTAACCGAGGTCGAAGCTGAGCAGACAGCGGGAAAGCTCCCGGGACTCGGACACCCCAATCCGCTCACCGTTCATGTACGCGCCCTGGCCCAGGACGGCGGTGAACATCTCGTCGCGCACCGGGTCGTAGATCACCCCGGCCACTACTTCGTCGCCGTCGGCCAAGGCGACGATGGTGCAAAAATGGGGGACACCGTGGGCATAGTTGCGGGTGCCGTCCAGGGGGTCCACCACCCAGCGGTAGGGCGAGGTACCGGCCACCGGCTGAGACTCCTCGGCGAGGATGCCGAAGTCCGGGAACTCGCCGGTTAGTATCTCCAGCACCGCCTTCTCGGCGGCGACATCGATGTCGGTAACGATGTCGGCCCGGCCCTTGAAGGTGATCTGCTTGTCGGCGTTCCAGCCGTCCTGGATGATCCTGCCGGCGGTCCGGGCGGCCTCGATGATCACGTCCATAGCCGGGCGGCCGGCGGAGGTCGCGGGCAAAGAATATTTTGAAGTTTCTGCCATATCGTCCTTTACGTGTACTTCGGTCAGTGCCGGTACCCCATTATACGCGGCAGCCTGCCGCGATGCGCCGAGGCTAGCGTGGAAGCAGTCATCATACCCGGTCGCTACCAAGAGACCGAGTTGATGCCCGCGGTCAGGGTTCGCGCGGTCCCTCTCAACGTGACAGTTTCGTCGCGGCTTATATACACCCCGTAGACTTTTCTAGGAACCAAATGGGTCAGGACGCCGATTGAAGAAGGGCTTGGAACAGACTGGTCCTGGCGGGAGCAGCAACAAGTCCGGGGAAAAAGCACCGCTAGGGTCGTAGACTGACCACTGCTTGGTCGCATTGTCATAATATGCCGCCCACAACAAATTGTTGCCCAAGCGGAGCGAGGGCGGCGGCGACGGGTTCTCCGGCTGTTGTCGCTGATTCCACCACCGAAAAGGTCGCGGTGCTGCTCCGGTCGCCGACGGTTACAACGAAATGGTATGTGCCCACGTCTAACCGGGGCACGACAACGGAGGCGCTGAATGCCCCGTCCGCCGTTGTGCTATACGGGGTAGGGGGGATGACCGATACCCCGCCAATCTCGATTCTGGAGACAGTGGTAAGTCCTGGGAAATTAGTCCCGGTCACCGACACCACATCACCCGGAGAGCCGCGCAAGGGTCTTATATCAAGCGCCGGTTGAAGGACTGGCGTGGACGCGGGTTGCGGTGTTGGCGTTGGAGTGGATGTGGGTTGCGGCATAGGCGTTGGCGTAGTTGTCGGAGCCGGCGCCGGCGTGGGAGGAGGGGTGTTTGTCGGACAGCCGGCCAAGTAATCAACTGGAGGCGACACGGTAGGCGAAACCGATTGAACGATTGCCAGGGCTGTGCCGGTTTCCGCCACCTGCGAGACATTGCAAAGGAACCGCCTTTCTCCTTCGTTGATGCCGTCGGCGAGCCACTGGTAGCCGATAACGTTCTCGAACGCCGGTGGGTGTTCGCGTTCGATATGTTGCAGGTAATTCAGGGCCTCCCGTTCAATTGCTGTCAGCCCGTCCTGGGCCCAAGGAAAGTCGGACGGGACGGGTCCCGAAGTGGGGACGGGGGTGGGTGTGGATGTGGATGGAGTGAGGTCTCCGGGCCTCATTGCCAGAAGGACAGCCTCGATGGCGGAAGATTCCCGGATTGTCGAAATTTCCTGAAGAAACAGCCTGTCCTCGCTGGCGATTCCGTCGGTGAGCCACTGGGCTTCCGCCAGGGTCGGAGGAATGTCGGTGGCAGACCTGGTTGTGCGGGCGATGATCTCCAGATAGAAAAGCGCCCACAGTTCGTCTTCGGTGATGCTGTCGGCGAGCCACGGGAATCCCCGGACAACCTCGGCTACAGCCGGATTTCGGTCTTCGAGTTTTTGAAAGCTAACCAAGACATCCCGCTCAAGGTCGGTCAACCCGTCCCGTTCCCAGGGGAAGCCGGTCCCGGAGGCTCCAGTGGGGGAGACTGTTGGAACGAGAGACGGGGTTGGCCTTGCTTCCGGCGTTGGTACGGCAGTTGGCGTCGGTGTGGGCACAGGCACGGCTGTGGGAGACGCGGTTGGCGCGATCGTGGGAGCGGGCGGCGGTGTGGCCGCAGGAACGACTGTGGCGGTGGATGTCAGCGTGGGCGATTGGGCAGGAGCCTCGGTCGCCTTCGGCGGCGCTTGGGTTGCTTCGACGCCGCTGGGAGCGTCGGTCGCAGTCGCCCCGAGAGCGGAGGGCTCGGTCCCACTGGGAGCGGCAGTCCGCGTTTCGCAGGCGAGCATAGCGGCTGCCAGCAAGCCGATGAACATAAGTGCAACAAGCACTGTGGGTCTCTTCATTTTTTCCTCGGCGGGCGGGTTTGAGAACCGCTGGCCGCGCCAAGCCACCCGTTGTGGTCGTATTATACGCGCCGCCCACTTCACAGAGGCGCGGCATCCCCGAGTGTAACCAAGAGGCCGAGGGTTGCGGACCAGGGGAGGAGTGACCGGAGGAGTCCATCGCATTCGGGAATGGCGCTTCTGCTGCGGCACCTGTCCAAGTAGCTATGGACCGCCATAAACGTCGGGAGCCGGAATCCGGCGTCGACGACCGTTCTGACAAAGGGGTGGGACTCGGGCGCGGCCCGGCGACCGGAGACGGCCACGGTCCATTGGACGCAATATTCCTGGGCCAACCGGCGGAGCCGGACGACAGCGAGTTCGAGGGCCATCTTGCGGCGGAGGGCGTTGACGCGAGATCTGAGAGCGTACATCTGTCGGGTTTACCTCACAATACTTATTTGGCGGCGTTTATTTGAGGGCGTGGTGGGCTGCCCAGAGCGGGAGGACTTCTTCCAGGGCCTGGATATCCGACCGGAGCTTTTCGACCTCGCAAATCTGGACGGCGAAAGACAGCGCATAGCGGGACAGCGCGGAGGCTGGACGGCCACATCCGGGTCGTTCATAGCTCCGGCAAGGACGGAGACGCTGCGCAGCATGAGGCCCTGGAGTTCCTGGTGGGCGAGGCTGGCGGACTCTCGGCGGAGGCGGGTCAGCTCGTCGCGGAAAGCTATCTTCTTCGAGCCAACGGCGTAGGCTACTCTCCCCGATCCCCGGAGGTGCGAGCGGCTTGAGCAATAGTAGGGGAGGCGGCGATGATGGGGAGCGCCGACCGCTGGCGAAAGGTGAGGTCGGATTTTTCGATTTGCCTCTCATTTCCGCTCATTTCATCCCATTCGGGACCGTTGGCCGAGTCTTGAGTTCCGGTTTGGGGGCGTACTCCGCAGGTGGATTTACTGGGTTGGCGGGCAGGTTGGGAGCGGTTGGTCCTGGCGCGGTTTCCGGGCATCTGGACACCGTGTCGCCTCAGTGGCGGGTTGGATTTGGTCTGCGTGTCCCGAAGGGACGTTCCGGGTCTGACTTACATTATGGTAGGGAGGTGTATTCGGGGTTGGGAAGTGGCGGGTGTCAGGGGGAATTTGGAATTGGGAGTGCGGAGTGTGGAATTGGTTGGCGGGTTTCGCTGGAAAGACGGGTGGGCGTGGTTGTGTGGTGGCGGTTGGGGGGCGCTTGGTCTTGAACTGTGATTCGTTTGATTTGGGTGATTTTTGGGACTGGTTTGGTTGCCGTCCGGACCTTCGAGGGGGTTGCGGTAGGGGGGTGACGTGGGTTCCGGCTTTCGCTGGAAAGACGGGTGGGCGACGTGGGGCCACGGCGACTCGTGGGTATACGGAAGGTGGGAGGGGGCGTGGGTTGCGAGTTTCGCTGGAAAGACGGGTGGGGTGGTTGTGTGGTGGCTGGTGGGGGGCGCTTGGTCTTGAACTGTGATTCGTTTGATTTGAGTGATGTTTGGGACTGGTTTGGTTGCCGTCCGGACCTTCGAGGGGGTTGCGGTTGGGGGGTGACGTAGATTCCGGCTTTCGCCGGAATTGCCATGGCCTTGTGAAGGCCACCTAAGAGGATGAAAATGAGGTGGCGCTGGCCGGCGCGAAGGGCGGCCGTCATTGGCGCTTCGAGCCCGCGCCGGAAATTGCCTTGGTGACCTCCAGGCATCTAAGAATGTCGCCCCGCCCCGTCGGAGAGCACGCATAGTAAAGTCTCGAGTCCGGCGGTCACCGGCCGGCCGGCAGCCGTCAACGGAGGGAGCCGGGAGATGGATACCGTTTACCAAAGGTGCTGCGGGCTGGACGTGCACCAGAAGAGGGTGACGGCCTGCGTCATCACCCCGGAGGGCCAGGAGGTGCGCAGCTTTTCCGCCATGACCAAGGACCTGCTGGCCTTGGCCGACTGGCTGGCGGGCCATCAGGTAACCCAGGTGGCTATGGAGAGCACCGGGGTCTACTGGAAGCCGGTCTACAACATATTGGAGGACGAGTTCAGCGTGATGGTGGTCAATGCCCGGCACATGAAGGCGGTGCCGGGGCGCAAGACCGACGTGAAGGACGCCGAGTGGATCGCCGACCTGCTGCGTTGCGGCCTGTTGCAGGCCAGCTTCATCCCGGAGCGCCCGCAGCGGGAGTTGCGGGAACTGACCCGCTACCGGCGGAGCCTGACCGAGGAGCGCAGCCGGGCGGCCAACCGGATACAGAAACTGCTGGAGGGGGCCAACGTCAAGCTGGGGTCGGTGGCCAGCAACGTGCTGGGGGCCTCGGGGCGGGCCATGCTTCAGGCGATGTGCGAGGGGGAGGAGGACCCGAAGGCGCTGGCAGAGTTGGCCAGGGGGCGGCTCCGGGGGAAGCTGGAGGAGCTGGAGGAGGCCTTGAGCGGGCTGATGGGGCCGCACCAGCGCTACCTGCTGGCCAGCCAGTTGCGGCACCTCCGTCACTTGGAGGAGGAGGTCGGGCGGCTGGACCAGGAGGTGGCCCGGCGGGTGGACCCTTTTGAGGAGACGGTGGCGGCGGTGGACACCATCCCCGGGATCGGGCGGCGCACCGCCGAGGTCATAGTGGCGGAGATGGGCACCGATATGACGCAGTTCCCGACCCCGGGCCACCTGGCTTCCTGGGCCGGGGTCTGTCCGGGGAACAACCGGAGCGCCGACAAGAACAAGCGCAGCCCCACCCGGAAGGGCAACAACTGGCTGAAGCCCGCCTTGGTGGAAGCGGCCAGGGCGGCCTCCCGAACCAAGACCTTCCTGGGGGCCAAGTACCACCGCCTGGCCCGGCGCATCGGGGCCAACCGGGCGGCGATGGCGGTGGCCCACTCCATCATCGTCATCCTCCACCGGGTGATCAAGACCGGGGAACCCTACGCCGACCTGGGCCACAACTACTTCGAGGAACGGGACCGGGCCGCCATCACCCGCCGCTCCGTCCGCCAACTCCAGCGCCTCGGCCACAAAGTCACCCTGGAAGCTGCCTGACGTCTATTTTCATAGTAAAGACGGGTGGGGGTGGTTGTGTGGTGGCGGGTGGGGGGGCGCTTGCTCTTGAACTGTGATTCGTTTGATTTGGGTGATTTTTGGGACTGGTTTGGTTGCCGTCCGGACCTTCGAGGGAGTTGCGGTGGGGGGGTGACGTAGATTCCGGCTTTCGCCGGAAAGACGGGTGGGCGGCGTGGCGTCTACGGCGACTCGTGGGTATACGGAAGGTGGGGAGGGGGCGTGGGTTCCGGGTTTCGCCGGAAAGACGGGTGGGGGCGCTTGGTCTTGAACTGTGATTCGTTTGATTTGGGTGATTTTTGGGACTGGTTTGGTTGCCGTCCGGACCTTCGAGGGGGGTTGCGGTTGGGGGTGACGTAGATTCCGGCTTTCGCCGGAAAGACGGGTGGGGGGCGTGGCGTCTACGGCGACTCGTGGGTATACGGAAGGTGGGGAGGGGGCGTGGGTCCCGGGTTTCGCTGGAAAGACGGGTGGGGTCGTTGTTTGGTGGCTGGTGGGGGGCGCTTGGTCTTGAACTGTGATTCGTTTGATTTGAGTGATTTTTGGGACTGGTTTGGTTGCCGTCCGGACCTTCGAGGGGGTTGCGGTGGGGGGGGGTGACGTAGATTCCGGCTTTCGGCGGAAAGACGGGTGGGGGGCGTGGCGTCTACGGCGACTCGTGGGTATACGGAAGGTGGGCGTTACAGGCTTGGGAGCGCACCGGCGGGCAAGGGCTGGTCTTTCCCGGACTGAAGGGCAAGGCTCTATCAAACCGGACGATTCAACTCCTGTTGCAACGGCCGGAAATCCCTTGCGTCCCTCATGGTTTCCGTTCCAGCATCCGGGATTGGACGATTGAACAAACCGATGCTGATTGGACGTTGGGCGAGACGGTGTTGGCGCATCGGTTGGGAAGCTCCGTTGAATCAGCCTATGCCCGGACGAACATGTTGGAGCAACGCCGGGCATTGATGCAAGCGTGGCCGGACTTCATATCGAGTTAGGGGTCGCCACCAGCCGCCGGAGCGGCGTTTTTCGGGATAGGGCGGCCTCCAAACGGCAAGAGGCTTCTTTCTCACTCAGCAAGGCAGGCAATTATAGGCCCATGCGAGAGAACCTATTCCCAAGATATATAACGAATGGGATTGCCACTGCCCCGGTACTTATTGGGTACGCGCTTGCCAACATAATGTAGCTGAATCGAAAGCTCGGCAGGTTCCCCCACAAATCCCCACCTGCCGTTATCAGATGGGTGCGACACCCGTCGCTTTGCCCGAAAAGCACCCAAGACCTGGTCCCTGTTTCTGGCAAGGATGAGTTCGTTGTTTGCCTCCGCAGGCTCCCACGACCCTTTCCAATACCCCTTTACCGCAGCATATACATCGGCTGAAAAAACATGCGACAAATCGTCCCCGATGGACTTGCCTATGAATATCAAAATTAGCGGTTCTTGTGGGTTGAAGTCTTCAGGGTGGCCCGGCGATGTCATCACTAACCCTTTATCGCATTTCCATATCTTTTGACTGCGTGATGCTATCATGGGCCGTACGATAGAGGCAAACAGAACCTAGCTTATACTCTATCCGATTCAGCGTCCGTTCGATTCCAGCACCCTCCACGGTTAGATATCCAGCCCGCTAACCGCGACCGCCTCCTCTTTGTCCACCCCAGCAGCAACCAGCGTCCCGAAAGCCCGCGCCCGTGCCGCGATGTCCGCCGCCGCCAGCGTGGTGGTATCTTCCCGCTCCTACCCTCTGTCAGGGTGTGTCCCTCGAAATTTATCTGGCATCACCTTGTTCACGCAGTAGGAACATTCGTCGCACGACTGGTTCTTTTCCTTACAATCGGCGCACTCACCTTCGAAACACACCTCGTTGAAAAAATACTCACATTTCTGACAGTAGTATCGTCTCAAAATGTAACCTGTAGTGGTTTCAGTTCGCAGTATAGATGTACCACATTTAGGGCAATCCTTGTGTGGCAGGTCGCTCTCTGGTATCTGTTCCATCATTTTTCACCTCGACTTCACCAACTATTAAATATAGTACCAAATCACAGCCGCCTAATTACTTGCCCGCCGCCTATTGCCAGCCCAATCACTCCCATGACCACCAGCAATAGCCAATCGTCGGCGGTCACAAGTCCAGCCCACTAACGGCCGCCGCTTCCCCACGGTCCACCCCGGACGCAACCAGCGTCCCGTAAGCCCTAGCCCTTGCCGCGATGTCCGCCGCCGCCAGCCTCTTGAAATTGAACTCTACCGGGTAGCCGATTTTCTCCCGGAATTCAGCCTTGATAATCTCTGCCCAGGGCTCCAGCGTTGCCGTGAGCAACTGGAGGTGGGCTTCACGGCTTGACCCGCCGCCCGTCCTATCTGCAGAAGCCTGGCTTAACGGGTTCCGTGACATTCGCGGCGAGGTCCCGCCGTGAAGTCGTAAGTCCACTGCGGTACATTGGGAAACTACCGCGATAGAGTATACGAATCCTGTGATACATTGTTCAGAGGACAGCCGGTTACAGGTTTGAGCCCCACCTTAACGCTTGAGGATAAGGAGACATCCACAATGACGTTAATGGAACGCCCAATCGTCGACCTCATGATCGACTCTCCGGCCAGTCTGCGCCCAAGCCACGAAGTGCGACCAAAGCTGACCAGGCTGATCAAGCTTAATCACACAGACTGGATGCACCAACTTGCGGCCGACGGTTTCATAGAAACTGAGATCAAGAACCTGGAGAACTTCGTCGCGTCCTCGCTAAACGAGGTGGAACTGGCGGAGCATTTGGCTGCAATGCTTGGGCCAGTCGCCGACATGGACGACAAGGCGGAAGTCGACAGGGCAGTGCATAAGTGGCTGGACCTGATAAACTGGGAACCCATCTGGCAACAAGTCGTAGCGACCGGCTTTCCAGACGCCATTGACGCAATGGCTTACGCAGGAAGCCACGTGCGAAACATAGCGGACAATGCTCTCTGGTTCGAGTCAGCTCGCCGTAGCGTGTCGGAGGAACGGGAAGTCAACTGGCAGATAGATGAGGTCGAGATAAGAGAGGGAATAGCACTAGCAGAAGCCGGCCTCACCCAAGAAGCCGTAGAATGGCCCCCATATTGAGAAGAGAAATCCGGTGGGCGGACATAGAACCAGCGGCCCAGGTTGTCGGACACGAGCAGGGAAATCCCAGACCCGTCCTGATACTGAGCAACGACCAGTTCAATAGCAGTTCCCAACTGGTTATCGCGGCACTGATCACCTCCAGGGAGACAAGCGCCAACAGACCGCATTCCGTGCCGATTCAGCCGGTGCAAATGCCATATCAGTCATGGGTCTTGGCAGACCAGATCAGAACGTTATCAGAACAGCGAATTCAAGGGCTGACAGGAACAATGTCCGAGAATGAGCTAACGCCGGTGCTCAGAGCGATATTCCGCATCTTCAGCATCAAGTAAGCCCGCCGAACCGCCTAGAATTTCAGTTCTTAGGCACCGCCACGTGACAGGTGGGAATGAATAATGCGGAGTGACGGTACGGACGGCGTCCGAAATGGCCCGAAGACGGCTTTATCGTCTGGCCTGCGGCGGCTTGGCTGGAGAATGCCGGGGGCGGAACTCTAGGCGAGTCCCATCTTTTGGTAGACTTCCTCTATTGTTTGGGCGGCTATGGCTTTGGCTTTTTTACCGCCCTCTTGGAGGATTTCGCGGACGTAGCCGGGGCGGGACTCGTACTCGCGGCGGCGCTCCCGCATGGGCTCCAGGAAGCTGTTGATGCTGGCGGCCAGCTCGCGCTTGCAGTCGACGCAGCCCCGCGCGGCGGTGGTGCATTCGTCGTAGACGGCGGTTACCTGGCCGGGGGCGGAGAACATCCGGTGCATTGAGTATACGTTGCAGACTTCGGGCCGGCCGGGGATGTTGCGGGTGGTGCGCTGGGGGTCGGTGTAGGCTGTCATGAGCCGCTTGGCGGTGTCCTCGGGGGCGGCAGCCAAGTCCAGATGGTTGTCCAGGGTTTTGGACATCTTGGCTTGCCCGTCGAGCCCCACCAGCAGGGGAGCGTCGGTCAGCTTGGCCTGGGGTTCAGGGAAGGTGTCGCCGAAGGTGTTGTTGAAGCGGCGCACGATCTCGCGGGCCAACTCCAAGTGCGGCACCTGGTCTTGGCCCACCGGCACGGTGTCGGCCTTGTAGAGGATGATGTCGGCGGTCTGCAGGACCGGGTAGCCAACCAGGCCGTAGTTGACCGTCTCCTCGGTCTCGTCCATCTGCCGCACCTTTTCTTTGAAGGTGGGCACGCGCATCAACCAGCCCAAGGGCGTGACCATGCTGAGGAGGGTGTGCAGGGTCATAACCTCGGGGACGTGGGACTGGACGAAGATGAGGCTCCGTTCCGGGTCGATGCCGGCGGCCAGCCAGTCGAGGACCATGTCGTCGATGTTCGACTGGATGACCTCGGTGTCGCTGCGGGACTCCACGGTGGTCAGGGCGTGGACGTCGACAGCGCAATAGATGCAGTCATAGTCCTGCTGCAGGTCCACCCAGTTCTGCAGGGCGCCCACGTAGTTGCCCAGGTGCAGCAGCCCGGTGGGCCGCATCCCGGAGAAAATCACGCCGCGCTTGCCATTGTCGGTAGCTGAGGCCATAGTTGCTTCAAATCCTAAACCGAAGCTTTGCTAAATTCACTGCACCAGGCACTCCGAGCACTCCGGGCCGAGGCGTTTCAACCCTCATCTGAACGGGCGAGAACAGGAGAGCGGGCGAGATCAGGAGAAAAAATCCTGGGCGTGCCCTACCTGGACTCACCGCGCCAGGGGTTCCAGTTTGACCAGCAACCGCTCAACATCCCGAAGCCCGGACTCTACGTTGTGTGGCGTGTCCCAGTTCTCATAGAAATTTACGTGCAGGCTGCTTGCGACCTGGAAACACCGACGAATATCATCGTCGCCGGTCTCCCGGGTCAGTACGTCGATGATCTCAAAGAGCACGCCGTGGCTCTGGTGCGGCAACCCTCGGCCATGCGCAACGGCCTTGACGATCTGGGCGGCCGCGCCCCAGCCTTTCTCAGAAGCTTGCCGGGTATCGCCAGCGGACAACTCTTCAAAGGCCTGGGTGAGTAAACTCCTCGAGGCTGTGGAGTAGCGCTGCATTTTCTTTCAACGGTCCCATGACGAGTTTACTAAACGATACGCCGGCGGTTTAAAAGCGTCAAGGCAAGCCAGAGGCGTAGACACGGTCATTTAATCGTCCCCTCCCCCTCTCGGGGAGGGGTAAGGGTGGGGCGTTCCCTATCGTGAGCGACCATCGTTATTGCCAGCATTTCATCCTCACCCCTGCTCTCTCCCTCAAGGGAGAAGGAGAATCAAAAGACCCTGGAGGCGCAGAGTGGGGAATCATACGTCGGGCCACTTGAAGTGCTTGGAGACGAGGCGGTAGACGCCCCAGTTGAAATTGCGGGCGTGGATGGCGCCGTAGGCCTGCCAACGGTCAAGCTCGGCTTGGGCCTCCGGGCGGATGCGGTCGCCGGGGACGAGGGTCGGGAGTACCGCTTCGTTGTCCATTTCGTAGACGGCCAGGTATTTGGGGCCGGTGTTGAAGTTTTCCAACGCCGGGTGGTCGAAGCGACGGAAGCGGGCGCCGCAGGCGTAGCCGGGGACGGCCAGTACGCCGGGCAGATGAGACCCGGTGTACCAGTGGTCCCATTCTTCCTCGTAGGCCGGGTCAACGCCGGTGGTAATGATGCTGAGCGGCCGGTCGGAAAGCAGCAGCGGGTCCCGGAGGGGCGCACCGCCGGTCTGCTCGTAGACGTTGTACACCGGACTGCTTATTCCTTGAAGGGCGCCGAACACCGAGAACTCGGATGCCGCGATGGGGTGCAGGCCGGGGCCGCCCAATTGCAACAAGGACGGCAGGTCCTGGGCGCTGCGAACCCCGTACAGGGCAGTGAACCGGGTCCCGCTTTCCAGATCGACATAACGCTGGGCCCACTGGTACGCGGGTATGCGCAGCAGGTTGGGGAGATGGCTGTTGTACCAAGTGGTGAACGGCTCGAGGTGTTCCTTCGAGCAGTCCATCTGCACCATCAACAACAGCGGGGAATCAGCCATTCTGGCTCTCCTTCGCCGCGAGGGATTCCAGCAACCCCCCGCTGTACCCGGCGTCTTCCAGGCCACGTTGCATCCCGCGGAGGTATGCGATCTGACCGCCGTGCTGGTTGAACTCCCAGACCAACTGTTGGAACATGGCGGCCAGGTCGATAGTCCCTCCCCGGGGGTTGACCACCGTGGCGTTCTGGAAATCATCGTCGTCCAGGGAGCCGATATAGACGCCGGCCCTGGCCCGCACGGCTTCGGCGTATTCCACCAAGATGGAGACCGGCGGCACGACAAATTGTTCGAGTTGTTGGGGCGTGTAGCCGTAGCCGGTGTCGTTGGGGTCGCCGGCGCTCCGGCCCATACGCTCGGCCCAGCCCCCTTCCCACAACTGCGGCGTCCCTTGGGCCCGGAACTGCACCCATCTGTCCAGCGTGCGGGCGTAGTGCCAGACCAGAAAACCGATGGACGAACACTCCGGCGTCGGCATCCAGGAAAGCTCTTCTTGGGAAAGCCCGTCTATCGAACGGAGCATTGCGTGATAGTGCTGGTCGAGACAGCCTTGGACAAATTCACTGAGAGCCAACGGCGCACCTCTTTCGTCACCCGGCCGGTTGGGTCGGGGATTGGACGGACCCTCTATTCGAAGGTTATAACAGCCCGCGTGGTAGTGGATGTGCCGACGTGCCGGCGACAAAAAATCAAGTCGCCAAGGGCTTCAGTAACGGCGACGCCTCTTTCTCGTGATCGGCCAGACCCTCCGGGGTGATCGGCCAGACCCTCGGAACCGCGCAACGCTGAGGGCGGTCTGATTGGGCGAAAGAAACATAACCGACAAGAGACGGGGCTGGCGGCAGACCTTGGGAAACGCGGCGGGGTCAGAGGTGCAGGGCCTTTTAATTCTCCTTCCGCTCGAGGGATAGAACTGGGGTGAGAGTAATTTCTTCGCTTAGATCAGCTTTGGTTCTTACCTGGGTACACCCCCACCCTAACCCTCCCCCTCCGGGGGAGGGGACTATTAAAGACCATGGTAAGAGGAGAGGTTACTCTTCTCCCTCGGACTCCAGCTGGCCTCCCAAATCGCTCAGGAAGCGTTCGATCTCCGGGGATAGAGTGGACGCGGGGCTCGCTTTCGGCGAAGACGACTCTTCGGAGTCCAGTTGGGCGTCGTAATACGCTTCCATCTGCTGAATAAGCGTCTTCAACTCCGAGTTGCGGTCTACCGTGGCGTTCAACTCCCGGTATTGGCGCTGGCCGCGGCGTATGGGGGCGAGGTCCTGGGGAATATTTTCGTAGACCGAGGAGAGCACTTCAATCATCCGGGAAGTTCCGGCGTAGTCCTCTTCCAACTGGACATATTGGGGCAGGTGTACCATGAAGTTGATGGTCTCGATATCCGCCCGTTCGATCCCTTCGGACAGCAGGTTCATGATCGTGGTTGGGCCTTGATAGGTGCTCTGCTGCAGTTTGAAGTTGGGGACCGGCCTCTTTTGTTCCACAGAGCCCAAGGAGCCCGTGACCAGCAGCGGACGGGTGTGGGGTACCGCGTCGTACATGGCGCCCAGGCGGCAGTAACGCTTGACCCCGAAGTAGTTGACCACTTCGAGGATGGAATCCGTGTAGTCCTCGCCGTTGGAGTGGGGTTCCAGCAGGTGCAAGAAGAGGTAATCGGGCCCTTGGTCGGAAACGGCGTAACGAATGGTGCTGTTGGGTATCTTCACCTCGCGGACACCGTCGACGAGCCGGATGGTAGGCCGGTAACGGGTGAAGTCAAAGAAGGTGCCGGGCCGGTCCAACCGCCCCAACTCTTTGGAACCCATAAACCGTTCGAGACGGTTCAAGGTCAGCGTGCCGACGCTGCCCACGTCCACCCACGGCCGCACCATGGCGAATGCGTGAGGGTCCCGGAGTTCCGGGACCGGCTCGGTCAATTCGAACGCCCCTATTCGCATGGATTCATCTTGCCAGAGTGAATACTGTTTTTCAAGCCTCGAATGTCTACCCTCAGGGTCATTCGATTGCCGGGGCTTTAACGTCACCCCGGCGGAGGCCGGTATCCAGGAATGTTTCGGTAGCGGTGTGTCGGTCATTACGAGGATTCTGGACCCCGGCCTCCGCCGGGGTGACGGGGTGGGCGAGGCCGGTAAGACGGGGTGGGCGGGGCCGGTATGACGAACGGGCGGGAAGGATAACAAAAAACACCTGTGGCTATCCTGGGTTGAGCATGGCGTCGGCCGACCCCAGGCCTTCCAAGGCGAGTCCGTAGCCCAGGATGTCCAACATGGCCCGTTTCACCACCTGGGTCGTGGCCACCCTGGTATATCGCAGGACGAGGTCGGACTGCTGTGCCAACTGCTCGGCCAGGGCCCAAGCCCGGGGCAGCAACTCGGGTTGAGGGAGGACTTCACTGACGAGGCCGAGGTCCTTGGCCTCTTGGGCCCCGATGGTCTGTCCGGTCAGCAGAAAGTAGCGTCCGCGGTTCAGTCCCAGCAGCATGGGGTAAACGACGTGCATCCCGTCGCCGGGGACCAACCCGCTAACGAAATGCCCGGAGTCCTGAAACGCGGCGTTGTCGGAGGCCAGTACGATATCGCACAACAACGGGATTTCCGAATGGCGCAACGCCGGGCCGTTGATGGCGCTGATCATGGGGACTTCGATGTCCAGCAGATTGGAGAGCAGTTTTTTGCCCTCCCAGTAAGTCTTGTCCCATTCGCGGGGCGACCGCTTGGGAGCGGACTGACTGGAGCCGGCGGGTCCGGAGAAGGAGTCGCCGGTGCCAGTAATAATGACCACCCGGTTCTCCGGGTCGCTGCCGACGTCGCCGAAGGCTTGGGGAACTCCTCATGAGGCCTCCGCCCCATTGCAACGGCCCGCCGCCGGTGTGGAAGGTCAACTGGAGGATACCGTTCCGCCGCTCCATTCTGATGCTCTGGTACTTGTTGGCATACTGTTCCAGAGATGCCATCGGTCCACCTCCTCAGGAGTGTCGCATGAGTCCCGTCCCCGCCGGGAGAACCCTGACGCACGTATCCGGGGCTGCCGAGTCCAAGGGGCGTGTCGATAGGCCGACCGAAACCGGCCCGGCGTACCCGGGCCATTCAATGGTTGGACCCGCCTCCTCCCGTCGTCCCGGTCTAAACCGGGAACCAGGGACCGATGCCGATTCCGGTTCCCCCGAATGCCG
Organism: Dehalococcoidia bacterium; assembly: GCA_965222595.1. Lineage (GTDB taxonomy): Bacteria > Chloroflexota > Dehalococcoidia > Lucifugimonadales > UBA3495 > VXOI01. Next base: position 123,538 of record CBDCUJ010000013.1, read on the forward strand.
CTAACCCAAGATTAGGGCCTGGATTCCGGCTGCGGCCGAAGGACGGGGGATTTTCCGAGAAATGGATGACACCGGCCCGGCATGCCCGGGCCGGTCAGACCAGAGGGAATCGGTGTCCGACGGCTTGTCCCTAATCGCCGACGGTTACGGGGTCCGAAACCGTCGCCTGCTGGCGCTGGTCCGGCTCCGAAGTTTCGGGCCGAGCGGGAGCGTTCTCGCTGACGACCGTGGACGAACTGGCCTCATTGGGGATGGCGTGGCCCATTACGAAATGGGCAATGTCCGGATATCGGGTGGTCCAGGTTGCAACCCTTGAGGATATTGAAGCCTGGGTCCAATTCTTCCATCAATTGCTTGACCTTCAGCTCGCCGTGGCGGGTGGCCAGAGCGTAGGCCAACCCACGGGTGTCGCGGCCAAGGCGCGTTCGTGTTCCTCACCGTCGGCGAGCTCGGCGTCGTAGTCGACGCGGTCGGCAATGGCGAGGCCCTCCGAGGCCTTGCGCCGATGGGAGTTGATTTCTTTGAAAACGTTGTACAACTCGACCACCGCCCGATGGGCGTTGCCCAAGAGTTCGGGGACCCGTTCCTGGAGTTCGGCGCCCGCGTCCACGGCCGCCCGCGCCTTAGCCACGGCCTGGTCCTTGGCGCGGCGGCGTGCCTCATCTTTCAGGGCCTTGGCGTTTTGTACACGCAGTTGCGGCGCTTCATCCGCGAGCGGCTGGAGGCGTTGCACCTCACGTTCCGCCATTTCCGCCTGCTGGAGGCGCTCACCCACCGAATCACTGATACTGTCGACCATAATCCACATCTCCTTTGCTTTCAGGCAGTCAAGCCCACGATGGTATGGTAGTGAGCCGCTGCCGAATAAGCCTCCCGGCATCTTTTTGGAGGTATTCCGGGCCGAACCTCGAGGATCCGGCGCGATGGCCGCCGTCTCAGACAACACCAAGACCGGCGTATTACCAATATACTGGAACCGGCCCGAGGCCCCGGCTTGAATTTTGAACGAGTTTCGAGGAATTTCGAGCCGATCAACGACATGGTCGACACGCGACCAGCAAGCAGGTGAGGAATCGCTATGAGCCGAGCCGCCTTCATTTACGACGATGCAATGTCCCGGCATGAGCTTCGGGCCGACCATCCGATGCGCCCGGTGCGTTTGCGGTACACCTACGACCTGTTGCACGCTTACGGCGCGTTCGACGCGGATGGCGCGGTCTTACTTGGACCCCGGGAGGCCGAAGAGCGGGAGCTGGAGTGGCTCCATACTCCGGAGTACATCGCCGCGGTGCGGGACCTGAGCCAAGGGCTGGGGCGGCCGGAGGCAGGGAGGTTCAACTTCAGCCTTCAAGGGGACAACCCGTTCTATTCCGGGATGTACGATGCGGCGGCCCTCAGCACCGGGGCGACCCTGCTGGCGGCCGAAATGGTGGCCGGGCGGGACCGTCGACGCGGCTTTCAACATCTCCGGCGGCCTCCACCATGCCGCGGCAGACCATGCGTCAGGGTTCTGCGTGTTCAATGACCCCGCCTTGGCCGTCCACTACTTCCTTAACCGTGGAATGAGGGTAGCCTACGTGGACATTGACGCCCACCACGGGGACGGGGTGCAGGACGCTTTCTTCTCCGACGACCGGGTGCTGACCATATCGGTACACGAGTCGGGACGGTACCTCTTCCCGGGGACCGGATTCGTCGCGGAGTCAGGCGACGGCCGGGGCCGCGGGATATTCGGTGAACCTCCCCCTGTTCCCCTACACCGGCGACGACGATTACCTGGATGCTTTCAAACAAATCGTTCCACCTGCCATCCGGGCCTTCGCGCCGGATGTTCTGGTGACGCAACTGGGGATAGACAGCTACCATTCGGACCCTCTGACGCACCTGCAATTGACGACCGGCGGGTATGTGGAGGCGGTGCGGGAACTTGGAGCGATGGGGCTGCCGTGGCTGGCCTTGGGCGGCGGCGGGTATGACCTGATGGCTGTTTCCCGCGCCTGGACACTGGCATACGGGGTAATGTTGGGCCTAGAGTGGCCTGACCGGTTGCCTTCCGGCTTTGCCTTGGAGCACGGCGTCAGCCTGCTGAGAGACAGCGGCAAACCCGAGATCCCGTCGAGTCGTTCGGGTAGACGTGCGCCGCCACGCCGAAGAGACGGTGGCGGCGATCAAGGAGCAAGTTTTCCCGCTGCTGGCTGGGAGCAGCGGCTGACCAAGGCCGTCGGCCCTTCCCTCAGACTCTGTCAAAGTACGGACCCAGGCGCTATCCGGGATTGCGAATTGGAGGTAAAGTCTTGGCACAGTTCCCGTCATCAGACGGTAGCCAACGCGAAGAGCTGCGACCCCCTCCCCAACCCTCCCCCTGCCAGGGGGAGGGGGTCGTAGCCCTTGTCCCGCTTGCCGGGGGGAGGGGACACATGTTACGCGTTTTAGTTGACGTGCTGCTCCCGGTGCAGGAGGGCCTTGGCTTCTTCGCCCACGTTGGCTTCGATTCCGTCTCGCAGCGTGGAGTAGATGGACTTGTTAATCGCCGACATCATCGCAGCTTCGTAGTTGGGGTCGGTCTGGTAGCTTTTCCTTGGTGCTGATGAGGCGCTTCAGCAGACTCAAATAGTGATACTGGAGCGGGGTAAGATCTCGCTCTATACCCTCGATCGTCCAGTCGGTTACTTCCAGCGGTGTGTCTATTTCAGGAAGGTCGTTGTCCACGACCTCTTGGTCTGCCCGTTCCGGTTGTACGCTCATTTGATCTCCGTTTCACTGCCACCAGTTGTGAAGTTCCACCTGCCTGGCGTCTCCGGGCTTACACTCATTATATCAGACGGTACGTTCGCCAAGTTAACGCCCGGAGACAAATCTCGAACCATTCGTTAACCCCCTCTTAATCTCCCCCTGCGAGGGCAGGGTCATTTAATTGTCCCCTCCCCCATTTGGGGGAGGGTTAGGGTGGGGGCGTCCCATAATGTGAGCGACCATCGTTAAAGCCAGCATTTCACCCTCACCCCAACCCTCTCCCTCAAGGGAGAGGGAGAATTAAAAGGCCCTGCCTGCGCGAGGGGGGAGAGGCGGGGTTGCCAGCCCCAAGGCATACTACACTTCCCTGAACTCGCCTTCAACGGCGCCGCCGTCGTTGGGCCCGCCGTCCGCGGTCCCCTCCCCTCCCGGTCCGTCTGAGCTCGGGCCGGGGCCGGCGCCGGCGCTCTGGCTGTACACGGCCTCGCCGAGCCGTTGCATAACGCCGTTCAGCTCGGTCATCGCCGTTTGCATTTCAGCCAGGTTGTTGGCCGCGACGGCCGCCTTCAGGGCGTCTATCTTGCCTTGCACCTCTATCTTCAGGTCCTCGGGGACCTTGTCGGCGTTGTCGTTCAGCAACTTCTCCGACTGGTAGACCAAGGAATCGGCCTGGTTTCGCGTCTCCACTTCAGCCCGCCGCCGCTGGTCCTCTTCTTCGAACCGGCGAGCCTCGTCCACCATCCGGTCGATATCGGACTTTTCCATGCCCGAACCCGACTGGATCACGATCTTCTGCTCCTTTCCGGTGCCCCGGTCTTGGGCGGACACGCTGAGTATCCCGTTGGCGTCGATGTCGAAGGTGACCTCGATCTGGGGCGTTCCACGGGGAGCGGGCAGAACACCGTCCAGCATGAACCGGCCGATGGACTTGTTGTCGTTGGCCATGGAACGCTCGCCTTGGAGCACGTGGATGTCCACGGTGGTCTGACTGTCGGCCGCAGTGGTGAACATCTCGTTCTTCTTGGTGGGTATGGTCGTGTTCCGGGAGATAAGCGTCGTCATTACTCCGCCCAGGGTCTCCAACCCCAGGGTCAGGGGAGTAACGTCCAGCAACACGATATCGCCCACCTCCCCGGCCAAGACGCCGGCCTGGATGGCGGCGCCCATGGCGACGGCCTCGTCGGGATTCACGTTACGGTTGGGCTCTTTTCCGAAAACCTGCTTCACTTTCTCTTGGACGGCGGGCATGCGTGTCATGCCGCCGACCACGATCACCTCGTCGATCCCGCCGGTGTTCAAGCCGGAGTCGGCCAGCGCCTGGCGGCAGGGGCCTTCGGTCCGGTCGATGAGGCTGGAAACCAATTGCTCCAGCCGGGCCCGGCTGATGGACTTGACCAAGTGCTGGGGTCCGCTGGCGTCGGCGGTGATGAAGGGCAGGTTGATCTCCGTTTCCATGACGCTGGAGAGCTCCACCTTGGCCCGCTCGGCGGCGTCCCGCAGCCGTTGAAGGGCCATGCGGTCGTTGGCCAAATCGATACCGGTCTCCCTTCGGAACTCGCTGATGAGCCAGTCCAGAATCGCTTGGTCGAAGTCGTCGCCGCCCAGGTAGGTGTCGCCGTTGGTGGACTTGACCTCGAAAACACCGTCGCCCATCTGAAGGATGGTGATGTCGAAAGTGCCGCCTCCCAGGTCGAAAACGGCGATCGAGGCGTCTTCCTTGGTCTTGTCGAGGCCGTAGGCCAAGGACGAGGCCGTGGGCTCGTTGATGATGCGGAGCACCTCGAGGCCGGCGATCGTGCCGGCGTCCTTGGTTGCCTGGCGCTGTGAGTCGTTGAAGTAGGCGGGGACAGTGATCACGGCTTGAGAGATCTTCTCCCCCAGCTTGGCCTCGGCGTCCTGCTTGATCTTCTGCAGGACGAAGGACGAAATTTGAGGCGGGCCATAAGACTCACCGCCCATGCTGACCTGAGCGTCTCCGTTGGCGCCCTTGACGATCTGGTAGGGCAGCTTGGGGAGGGCGTTCTGCACCTCGCGGTCCTCGAACTTCCGCCCCATGAGGCGCTTTACGGAGAAAAGGGTGTTCTCGGGGTTAGTCACGGCCTGGCGTTTCGCCACCTGCCCAACGTACCGCTCTCCCGACTTGGCATTCAACGCCACCACCGAGGGCGTAAGGCGGCCGCCTTCCGCGTTTTCGATGACCACCGGTTCCCCGGCCTCGATGACGGCCGCCACCGAATTAGTCGTTCCAAGGTCTATACCCAAAACCTTAGCCATTGTCGTCCTCCTGATTAACTGGAAATTGGTTGTCAAGATCCGCGGGGTTGCCGCTGCGGGGCGGCGCGTCCTGAGGCGCCCTCGCCACCATTACCTGGGCGGGGCGGATAACCCGGTCGTGCAGCCGGTAGCCCGGCCGCAGGGTTTGGGTGATGTAACCTGGCGGGTGGTCCGAGGAGTCCTCGGTCCCCAAGGCTTCGTGCTCCAATGGGTTGAACATGACGCCAAGCGCTTCGATCTGGGTCACTCCTTCGGATTCCAGCACGGCGTTCAGCTTCCGCTGAATCAGCTTGACTCCTTCGATCCAGGGGTCGTCGGCATTGGCGTGGCTGATGGCCAGGTCCAAGTCCTCCATGGCCGGCAGGAACTTGGTAATCAACCGGCCGTTGGAGAATTTGGCGTTGGCGATCCGCTCTTCGTCGGTACGCCGGCGGAAGTTGGCCGTTTCGGCTTGGGCGCGCTGGGCCGCATCCAGGTTCTGGGCGGCCTCCTGTTGGGCCTGTCGCAGGCTCTCGGCCAAGTGAGCGACCTGGTCCTCCAGCGGCCATTGGCGCCAGCCGGCCGGCTCTTCCGCCGCGCCCACGCCGTTGCCGTCAATAAATTCGTTCGGTTCTGTCGTCATTTGAAATTCCTCTGGGAATATTCCTTGAGGGCCCAGACGGCCGCCATTCCTAGCGGTCCAGGGGCAGGTTGAGGCTGGCGAAGAGGAGGTCCAGCTCTTGCTCAACCGCTTGCAGCGCGGAAGGGTCGTCGATCCGGCGGGCCAGCCGCTCCTTGAGGGTCAAAAGGTTGTCCACCGTGGCCAAGGCGAACTCCACACCGGCCAAGTTGAGCCCCATAACGTCGGACAGGTGCCGGATGAGCCGTACTTTCCGAATGTCTTCCCTGGAGTACAGGCGCAACATGCCCAGGGTCCGTCCGGGGCGGATCAAGCCCAACCTTTCGTACTTCCGGAGAGTCTGGGGGTGCATTTCCAGAATCCGGGCGGCCACGCTGATGATGTAGACGCCTTCCACCTGCATTACCAAGTCTTCGGCGTCCGACTCTTCCGCGCCGCTGCCGGGAGCGACAGAGGTGTGTTCGGGCCGTGCCGGATACTCTTGCTCCGGCGCTGCGGTCCGCCTTGCGGTGGTCTGCCTGGGGCGCTGGTTCATTCGGTTGCCCCCTTCCTAACCTTCCCCCCGGAGGGGGAAGGGACACTAGCAATTCTGAACAGTTAAAGGACGGTGGGAGGCCTTGACCTGTTACAGACCATATGATACGGTCTGATACAAACAGTGTCAAGCCGAGTGCAACAGGGGGAATAAACACCTGTTAGCTCAAACGTATATGAGGGAGGAATAATTGCCCCGGCCCGGCGAGTCCGAAGGGGAAGAGGATGGTGAACCATGGTCTACTTGCGAGCTTGCCCCAAATGCCACGGTGACCTGTACGATGCCATAGACGTTCACGGCTCTTACCTGAGTTGCCTGCAATGCGGTTACCTGCGGGACCTCGGAACGCCGAACGTCGACGTTCTCGCGGAGAAGACCCCGAAGGACGACACCGCAAAGGGGATGCCGGGATTGTCGGAAGAGATGCCGCACCTGTTGCAGACGGCGGCCTGACCCGCTCGGAGGAGGGGCGGACTCTACGCTGCCGGCGCGGGGCGAAAAAGAGGGGGGTGGCCTTGGGCCGCCCCCTTTGGCTACTCAAGCAGGCCGCCGCCGTTTTTCAGCGGGTCAATTCGGGCCAGAACCGCTCCTCTTTCCAGGGGTCCCCGTTGTTGTGGTAGCCGCGTTGCTCCCAGAAACCGGGAGCGTCCTCGGCAATGAACTCAATGGCGTTCACCCACTTGGCGCTTTTCCAGCCGTAGAGGCTGGGGACGATGAGCCGAAGGGGCCAACCGTGGCTCTTGCCGATGGGCTGCCCACCCTGCTTGTGGGCCAACAATCCCTCATCCATGGCGATGGAAACCGGCAGGTTGGTGGTGTAACCGCCGAAGCAGTGGGCCATAACGTATTGGGCCTCGGGCCGGGGCCGGGCGGCGGACACGAGGTCCGCCAGGCTCACCCCCTCCCACACCTGGTCCAAGGCGCTCCACTGGGTCACGCAGTGGAAGTCGGCGTCGACCTCCCGCCAGCGGAGGGACGAGAACTGGTCCCAGTCCAACTCTATCTCCCGGTCCACCAAGCCAAACACCCGGATGGTCCACTTCTTGATGTCGACCTTGGGTTCCGGTCCGTAGGTCAGGACAGGAAACTTGGTGGTAAGAAACTGGCCTGGGGGGACTCTGTCTCCCATTCCTTGGTCGGGGGCGGTCTTGACTCGGTCAGGACGCTTCACGGGCAACCTCGGCGCCTAGTCTTCTTGGGAAATCATTTTACCGCAGAGGACGCGGAGAACACAGAGGGGTTGTGAAACGAGAGGAAATTGTGAAACTCAGGCGACCCCGTAAACGCTTGCGGTTTACGTCAGCAATGATGAAACTGTAACCGGGGACCAGTTCGGCCTAACCTACATCACCAGCTTCGCGTTCTTGGGGCGGGCCTTGCCGCCGTGGACGGAGGGTTCGGCGCACCACTTGGCGGAGAGGCGGCGCACTCCCTAAAATATGCTTTCGTCGAGGCCCAGCAGGTCGCAGACAACGAGGCGGTCCAGCAGGGCGCGGTTAGGGTCGGCGTCTGCGAGGTAGGCGGGCATCAACTCCCGGTCGCGGAAGTCGTTGAAGATGTCCTCGGCGGTGGCCAGTTGGGCGGCGCTGAGGGCGCGGAAGTCCAGGACGGGGAGGGAGTCGGCGGCGCGAATTGTAGTGGTTCCCCGTCCTGCATGTTGTCTATTGGAATGCCACCAGTGCATGAGCATTCCGAATGTGCAGTTGCTCCAAATTGTGAATGCGAAGTCGAACCGACTGTCGTTGAATATCACGTTGGGCCATGCCCGCCCGCCTATACTTTCCCTCTCGGTGAACGCAACTCCCAATGGCTGGGAGTTAAACCTGAAATCAAGATTCAGATGGGAACGGCTGGCAGTTGCCCAGACCGACGCGGCCTTTTCCTCCATTCCTTGCCGAACTACAAGTTGCGAATCAGGCTGGCAGACGATTCGGGTTTCATTCTTAGCGGTGTGGTTCCAGAGACACGGATAGGTAGATGTGGGGTTATTAGGGTCAGTTTTGCTGAATGGGCCTTGCGGTGGCCCCGAGGATGGCAGCCCAGCTATGTCTAGGTGGTGAAAACCGAGACTACCGGTACCAACTAGCGAATCCACTTCCAATTGCAATGGAGTGAAACTTCCTGGTAGCCACAGCTTACCTTGGGACAGGGAAAGGGCGGTTTGGACCAACGAACAATCAAACAGGCGTACCGCGCCCCAATTGTTGCCATCTTTATCTGTGGCAGACGCCAACGTTTCTCCCGACAGTTCATCACCTACATAAACCGCAGTGCCACCGAAAGGGCCGTCTGCTATGTTTCTAACATTTGCATCGCTTGTGATCTTTTGACAAACGGCACTGGCGTGAGCGAACCCTCGCGGTCTGTGACGCAATGAAACGAAGTGTGCTTCTCGTATTTGGGCTTCATTGACCACGTTCCCATTCTTCCGGGCGGCAACTAGGCATTCTGCCATGCCGGTATCCGCAGAAAAGGATGTCTCATCGTTGTCTGGGGCTGCGATGCTCAATAGCGTCAAGTCTGTGTAATCTCTAGCAAGCATCCGCCTGAAGTTTTGCCACGCAAATCCAGCAGTCGCAGTCAGTGGCAAGACTACCGCAAGTATTCCACCCGGCTTGAGCTTGCGGTCTGCCAAAGCTGCAAAGGCAGAGGCCATTCCTGCATGTCCGTGATAGCAGGTCTCTGCTTTGAGTGTTCCCATTCGTTTGCTCATGTCCTGCTGGTCTTTCTTGCTAGCATTGAAGGCGGCAAACGCTCCGGCGAATGTATCAGCATAAACTCCGGCCTTGTTTGTGGCCCGAGTAAACGGGGGGTTCATTATCACGAGGTCGAAAGTTCCGTCGGGGATATCGACGTTGATCTGGGCGGCGGTCTCCTCGCCGACGCTGCCGGTGCGGAGGGCCGGGTCGTTGGTGTTGAACAGGGTGAGCACCTGGGAGGGCTGCAAGAGTTCCAGTGAGCCGATGCTGACGGCGCCGGCGGACTGGCGTCCGTAGGGCATGGTGTAGATGCGGGACTTGTTGAAGGTAACGTCGGGCTGGACGCCGGAGAGGGTGGCGCTGGTGATGTGGACCGCGGAGGGCATGACGTCGCAGCCGTAGAGGACTTCTTCCATCATCACCGGATGGAGGGCGGCCAGGTCGCCCCCGGCGCGCTGGTGGCGGGCGGCGACCTGCTCGTAGACGGCGGAGAGGAGCGCGCCGGTGCCGCAGGCGAAGTCGCCGATGCGGAGGCTGCCGATGGCTCCGGCGTCGGCCCAATCCACGCCCTCCAGCTTGGCCACGGCCAAACGGGCCAGCAGCGCGGCGGACTCGGGGCGGGTGTAGAAGGTGGCGAGGTACTTGCGGTCGGCGATGAGCCTTTGGAAGATGCGCCCGGTCAGGTTGTGGGCATGGGTTACGCCGGCGGACTGCACACTCTGGGCGGTATCTCCCAGCACGGCGAGGACGCGGCTGGCGCGGCCGGAGTCGAGTTGGCCCAGGATGTCCCTGGCGATGGCGAATATGGGCCAGTAGTTGATGTTCAGGATGATTGACCACGCGGCCAGAGTTTCGGCTTGGGGGTTGGCGACGTCTGGGCCGCAGACCAAGTTGAGGGGCTTCACTCCCTCATGCTTACCGGCGATGCGCTCGTGGAACACCAAGGCGTTGGCCATGATGGCGCAGGCCATACGGCGTGTCTGGGGAACGTCGGACATGCCAAGCAGCCGGGCAATCTCCCGTGCGGTGGCGGGGGCTTGGTCCTTCAGTTCGTCCAAGATAACCGCCGACTTCTCGATGCCGTCTTGCAGCGTATCGGCGGCCAAGTCCACCTCCTTCTGGGGAACGGAGACGAGGCGGACAAGGTCTGCCAGGTCGGTGACGGAGCCTTCCAGCCAGCCCGATTCGGGGAAGCGGGTTCCGTCCTCATAGAGGACGCAGTAGGAGAGGCCGGCATCGGCGACGGCCTGCGATACGTCGTAGGCGTCGCGCACGGACGCGGGGTAGCGCAGGGCGATGGCGGATTCGATGGTGCGGGACTCGCCCGATACCTGGAGGCCGAGCCGGTCTGCGGCGTCCTGCTCCGCTTCAGGGGCCGGGTCATACTCGGCTTCGACCACCACCGGTGAGCGGCCCGGCGTGGTTACGAGCACGTCGGCGTGGCGGCCGGGATGGGCGGGGAAGGTCTGGGTGTTCTCGGAGAAGACCCTGCTGTCGGGCATCATGCTGCGGAGGAGGTCGCCGAGGGCGTTATTGGCGTTGGGTTCGGTCTGTTGGGGCATGTACGGGGCCTCCGGCACGGGCGGTTGACGGCGAGAGTGTAGCAACCCCGGTAAGGGGGTTTCGCCGAGGCATTGAGAGAAAGTCCTGATACCGGATGGCTGGGGAACCTCTGAATAAGTCAGCGACATGGCGGCGAAAGCCGGGATCCCGGAGGGTAGATTAGGGAGGTGAACTATGCAATGAACGCCGGCACCCCCATCCTAACCTTCCCCCGCCGCGGGGGAAGGGACTAGGTTGCCGAGCGTCAAATTCCGGCGAGTTTTGCACTTCCCTCATGAAACGACGCTCACCCGGCCCGGCGGGCCGCCGGTTATCTCGCCGATGACCGCGACCACGGGGACCGCAGCTTCCCGGAGTCCCGCAAGGAGTGCGTCGAGGTCCTCCGCCGGGACCGAGATCAACAGGCCGCCCGAGGTCTGGGCGTCGCAGAGCAACAGGCGGTCTTCCTCCGTGAGGGAATCGTCCCAGTCCACGGAGTCGGCCACCCCGTTCATGTTCCGGTAGGTGCCGCCGGGGGCCGTGCCGGCGGCCAGCAACTCCCGGGCTCCCGGAAGCACCGGAACGTCGGCCAAGCGGACGGTGGCGCCGACGCCGCTGCCCCGTACCATGGAGGTGAGGTGGCCCATCAGTCCGAAGCCGGTGACGTCGGTGCAGGCGTTGACACCTACCTTCACCATGGCCTCGGATGCGCTGCGGTTCAGGGTCGCCATAACGGCGACGGCGTTCTTCAACACGTCGGGCGGTGAGGTCCCGGCTTTGGCTCCTGTGGTAATGATCCCCGTGCCGATGGGCTTGGTCAGCACCAAGGCGTCACCCGGCCGGGCGTTGGCGTTGGAGACCTGCTTGCCAGGTTCCACCAGCCCCACTACGGACAGCCCGTACTTCGGCTCTTCGTCGTCTACGGTGTGTCCGCCGACGATGAGACAGCCGGCTTCCGTCGCCTTGTCGTAACCGCCCCGGAGCACGTCGCCCAGCAGTTCGCCGGCCAAGGCAGCTGGAAACCCGACCACGTTGAGGGCCAGCAAGGGGCGTGCGCCCATGGCGTAGACATCGCTCAAGGAATTGGCGGCCGCCACCAGGCCGAACTCGTAGGGGTCGTCGGTAATGGGCGTAAAGAAGTCCACGGTCACGACCAGAGCGGTCTTGTCGTCCAGCCGGTAGACGGCGGCGTCGTCGCCGGTGTTGATGCCCACCAGCAGGTCGGGGTGGCTCGGCACTGGTAATTTCTGTAGGACCTGTACCAGGTCCTGCTGGCTGAGCTTGGCCGCTCAACCGGCGCAGTGGGACAGCTCGGTCAAACGGACCTGGCTGGCGGCCATTGGGACCTCCTGTTTGTCTGAACTGTGATCTTGGTGATTCGAGGATTTTTATGATTTTTGCCCAAAATCACGTCGACCCCCGAAATCACGAGTATCACCGTTGAGACAGTATAGCGGTAAAGCTGGTTTTGATGTGGAGGCAATGTTAGATTAAGGCCAACCTCCCCTTTGCAGCGACTCAGCTTCATGCCCGGAATAATCGCCAACTACAAGGCTGTGGTCAATACGCCGGAGCGCCGCCAGGTGCTGACGGCCATGACCGGCGGACAGCTGCTGGTGCAGCTTTCCACCCTGCCCGTGACTCTCGCCCTGCCCAGCATTGCGAGGGATTTTGGCTACTCGGTGGGCGACGCCGCCTGGATTGTCATCATCAACCTGCTGGTCGTGGGCAGCACGGTGTTTCTTGGGGCGCGGCTGGGCGACCGGTTCGGACACCCCAAAGTCTTCTTCATCGGGACCATCATCATCACGTTGGGCGCGGTGATGATCTTCGTCGCCCAGGACCTGACCCAAGTGATCGTGTTTCGGGGTCTGCAGGGACTGGGAGCCGGGTTGATTCATGGCAACGGGAACGCCATGCTGGCGTTCGCCTTTCCCCCGGAGGAGAGGGGCCGGGCCTATGCCTTTCCGATTACGGGCTCGAGGATGGGGAGCTTCATCGGCCTGGCGATTTTCGGGTTGTTCCTTGAGTTTGCCAGCTGGCGGTTGGTGTTCCTCACCATGCTGCCCATCGGCCTGATCGTCATCAAGACCTGCATGCCGGTGCTTCGCCGCAACGCGGAGGCGGTCACCGAACGCAACGTACCCATCGACTACGTAGGCGCAATCCTGCTGGTGGCCACGGCCGCGGTGTTCCTCCTATCGGGCAGCCACCTTCACGGCGGAGAAGAGTCGTATACATCCGGCGGCGCACTCTCTTACCACATCCCGATGCACGTACTCACGGTCGTCCTGCTGGTGGTCTTTATCTTTGTCGAGCGGCGCATCGAGCACCCCTTCGTGGAGTTCCGCCACTTCCGGGAGAAGTACTTCTCCCTAGCTCTGGTGTCCAACTCCATGTTCCACCTGTCGATGCTGGCCACCATGATCCTGGTCCCGATCATGATCGAAAACGGGCTGGGCAAGTCACCCATTTTCGTGACGGTGGTGTTGCTGCCCCACCAGTCGTTCGGGCTGTGGATCCCGTTATTCGCGGGCAATATCCAAGACAAGTACAATCCGAGGCTGCTCCGTACCGGCTGCATGCTTTCCATTGCCAGCGGGTTCGTATTGCTGGGGTTATTCGCGGGCGCCGTGCCCTTCTGGTGCCTGCCCTTCCTGTTGTTCCCGATATCGGTTGGGACGAACATATTCAACACTGTGAACAACGCCGTCGTAATGAGCACGTTGCCCACAGAGCACCGGGGATTCGCTTCCGGGATGCTGGAGACCACCAGGGACCTTGGCCACGCCACCGGGGCCACCATCTCCTCGTTCATCGTGGCCCTGATCCTGCCGGCGGCGATCGGATTGATGCTGGCCGAAGAGGCCCAGCCGTTCTACATGAAGGGGTTCCAGACCTCGGCGCTGGCCGTGGTGGGGATAATGACGATTGGCGCCATCGTCGCGGCGTTCCACAAGTCATCCACCCAGCGAACCGGAGGAACGGGAACGGGCCAACAGCCAGCCCGCGCCGGAGCGGCGGCGGATTAAACGGCCGGGAACGGCGGGGCGGGCAGGCGCGTTTCGGCAAACGCCCCCCGCGCTGTCGGCGGGGGACCGCTACGAGGTTCAGAGGTTCAGGGCGATGAACTTTTCGTCGTCGGGCTCGTAGTAGTAGATTTTCCCGTCGTTGACGCTGGTGGCGATAAGTGAGTAGAGGACCCGGTTTTCCTCGTGGGAGTCAATAATCCGGGGGTTGCGCCACTCCGTCTCGGACAGGGACGACATAATGCGCTCAAGCCTTCGCTTCGCTGGCTCCATTCGGCCCTCGCTATACCGGCACGCTGCGGAAAATTTCGGTCACGCCGGCCGAGAATCCCGACAGCACGGACGATTCCAGAGTGTCGCCCTCGCCCAGAATGCTGGAAACATCCAGGCTGTCCCCGATCAGCAGCATGAGCGTAACCGTCCGCGGGTCCGGGTCTACGATCCAATACTCCTTGACGCCGTGCCGGGCGTACAGTTGTCTCTTGGTCGTCCAATCCCGATTGGCTGTCGACGGCGAGCGGATCTCTACGACCAAGTCCGGCGCGCCCCTAACGGGCCTCTCAGTGTCAATTACCAGGCGCTCGTTGGAGATGAAAAGCAGGTCGGGCTGAACGATGTCCGTGTCGGTCAGATAGACGTCCCTGGGGGCGGCATACAGCCGCCCTAAATTGGCCCGGTCCAGGAAGTTGCCAATCAGCAGAGCTATGGCGAGTAAGATACCCTGGTGGTCCCGGCCGGGGGCTGGCGCCATTGGTATTAACTCCCCGTCTATAAGCTCATACCGCTCGTCGTCGGAGGTCTTCTCGTAGTCCTCGAAGGTGAGTTTGGTCTTGGGGTTTTTGGCTACCATGGGGGCTATGCCTGTCTTACGAACTTGTCGATGGCGTCGGGTACCCCGGCCAGATAGATGTCGCCCCGGGAGTCGACCCAACTGCCGTGACCGGAGCCGCGGCACTCGAATCGCGAAAGGACTCCGCCCGAACCGTCGAGGACGCTGATGCGGGACGAAGCACCGTCGACCTGCCCTTCGCTGACGACGAAGTTGCCCTCCGAGTCGCGGGAGATGTCCATGGGGCGCTTGATGTCGTTCCAGAAGCCGATGAACTCGCCTTCCAGCGAGAACAGCTGGATGCGGTGGTTCTCCCGGTCGCAGACGATAATCCGGTCGCCGTCCACGATGAGGCTGTGGGGCAGGTGGAAATGGTTGGCCTCGGACTTGCCGGGTTCGCCCCACGACTGGATTAGACCTCCTTCACCGGTGAAGCGATGCACGCGGGAGTTGCGGTAGCCGTCGGCCACGTACAATTCACCCGACGGCGACGGCACCAGTTCGGCGGGGTAGTTGAAGGGGCCGGCGGCCCGGGGCACCAAATCGCCGGGGTTTTCGCAGCCGGTGTCGGAGTGCCTGCCGTGGCGGCCCAGCATCTGGACCGGCTTGCCGTCGAGGGTGTAAACCAGGCAGACCGAGGTATCCCGGTCGGTGACGTAGACGACGTCGTCCTCGATGTAGAAGCCGTGTGCGAACACAAAGGAGCCGTTGCCCCAAGAGTCCTGCAAGTTGCCGTCCCGGTCGAAAATCAGGACCGGTGGGTCCTTGCGCTGGAAGCCATAGACCCGATCCTGAGAATCGGTGGCGATGGCGCTGACCATGGCGAAAGATTCGCCTTCAGGGAGTTTTGCCCAGTTTTCCTGGACGGTGTAGGTATAGTGGCCGGAGCCAAGGGTGGTCATGGGTGGCCTCCTTAATTCTTACCGTCTCCCGGAGGGAAAGGGTTAAACCCGGTAATCTTGCGTCGGGAACATCCCCAGCAGCGGGGACACAGTGCCGATGACTTCGCGGTCGATGCTGTCGATGGTGGGGCGCCCGCACATGCCCATCGTGGCGTCCAACTCGTCGCGGAGCATCTCCAGGACGGCCCGGACGCCGGCCTCGCCGTCCACCGTGAGCCCCCAGAAGAGGGGCCGGCCGATGAGGACGGCGCGGGCGCCCAAGGCCAGGGCCTTCACGATGTCCGTGCCGCGCCGGATGCCGCCGTCCATGTATATCTCGATGTCGCCGTCGGCGGCCTCCACGATCTCTGGGAGGACCTCTATCGTGGTGAACGTGGTGTCTAGGTAGCGGGCGCCGTGGTTGGAGACGATGACGGCCTTGGCGCCGTTGTCGGCGGCGTGTTTGCCATCCTCGCCGACCATGATCCCCTTAATCACCACGGGCAGCCGGATGTTGGCTGCCAGCCAGTCCACATCGGCCCAAGTGGCCGCCGGATCCCGGATGTCCATGGGGCCGGCGGGGGCGTCGGCGGCGAACTTCCAGCTGTGTTCGGTCAGGTCGATTTGGGCGTAGTTGGGGGAGGAGGCCCCTACGTAATCGTTGCGGATGTTGCGCTCGCGCTTGGGCTTGATTTTGGCGTCCACGGTGATGCAGAGCGCGGAGTAGCCGGCTTCCTCGGCCCGCGCGGCCATCTCCAGGGTCAGACCGCGGTCCTTGAAGAGGTACTGCTGGAACCACAACGGACCGGTGGACGCGCCGGAAACGTCCTCCAGCGTGCGGGCGGCGTGAGAACTCACCACCATCACAGTGCCAGCGGCGCCGGCCGCCCTAGCGGTGGCCAGTTCGGCGTCGGGGTGGGCCGCTTCGTGATTTCCGGCCGGGTCCAGCATGACCGGGAAGCTGATGCGCTGGCCGAGCACCGTGGTGCTGGTGTCCCGCTGGCTGACGTCGGTCAACATACGGGGCCTGAGGTTGATGCTGTCCAGTACGGCGCGGGTGCGCCGCAGGGTAATCTCGTCGGTGGCCGCGCCGGCGATGAAGTCGTAGTGGCCCTTCTCCAGCTTCTCGCGGGCAATGGCTTCGAACTCGAACACATTGACCGGCTCGCCTGCCATGAAACGGCCTCCTTAGATAGCTGTTGGGAGATGGCTATATGGGCAGTCTACGGCGGGGTGGTGCGGGCCGTCAAATTGCCCGAGATCCCAGTCGGGGTAATAGCAACATTCCTAAAGCGTAGCCAGATAGCCAGAGACAAACCCGGAAAAGGGGTTGTCCGGCAACGTGAATTCCCGCATGATCAAGACCACGAAGTCGTCGTTCCATTCCGCGTTAATGGTTTGTCTCAGGAGGTCGAGCTGATTCCGGCGTAGTCTCCAGAGATGATTGGGGCTGTTCTCACCCAGCCCGCTGTCATTCAGATCGATGTCCCGGATCGTCCTGCGAGCCACGGACCATTCTGGCGGCATCAATTGCTCGTCTGGCATTATTTCTCCGGTGTCGAAGTCGAATCCGAAGAATTGGGACGCGGGCCTCTGAGCGGCGGAAGCATTTGGGCTGACGTACTCGGAGACGGGGCCATACCGGGCGTCCTCGGCGGCGAGAATCCTGTCTATCAACTGGTCGTCGAAACCGGGCCAGCTGTCGCTTTTTGCTTGGTTGCACCGGCGGCAGGCGTAGACCAGGTTGAGCCAGTCCAGCCAAGTACCGGGGAACCGGCTGCGTGGGCGAAAGTGTTCGATCTCCTCACGATTGAGGGGGTCTCCAATCGAAGTCTGCTGTTCGCATTGCCGCTCGCAGTAAGCGCAGATTCCATTAAATTCCCGCGCCAAGGCATCGCGGATACGCCGCCGACTTTCCCCGCCCAAATCGCCCCATTGTGAATGAGAACGACGGAGTTCGGCGATGAATGGGGGCTCCGGAGAACGGTGAACCGAGTGAATAGCTAACCGTTCTCCTGGTTGAGGTCCTGCGACTGCCGGTGCTTTTCCATCACCTTGGCGAATCGTTCTTCGAATATCTCCCTCTGCCTTGCCATGGGGCCGCCCGCCAACAAGTCGCGGTCGACCCGCTGTCGCAACTCCAGCATCCGCTGCTGACGCTGTTCCTCGTCTGTTTCCGCTGCTCTCAGCCCTTCCTTGCGCAGCTGGCGGAGTTCGCTGGTGGCTGCCGCTGTCGCATCGTCCGTAGGGTCGTCTACCCCCAACATTGTCCGGAGAATCTCATCGGCCGTCCAGCCTATTACGTCTTCGGTGTTGGTCGTGGCGGTGACGACGCCGTTTTCGTCTCGCTTCAGCAGGTGGACCTGTCCGGCTCTCAGGCCTGCTACGACGAAGGGCGAGTGAGTTGTGGCGAATATCTGCAACTTCGGAAAGTGCTTCAACAGCGATGGTATAACTCGCCGCTGCCAGGTGGGGTGCAGGTGGTTTTCTATTTCGTCGATTAGCAAAATCGCTGGCTCGTCTTGCCACCCGTCTTCAAAGTCAAGCCAGCAAAGCTTGGTCAGGGCCAAATCCCAAGCCCACATGATGGTGCTCTGCGTTCCCGCGCTTAGAGTGCCAACGTACAGGGGTTCCCCCAGGTAATCGTCAATGGTGCCAATATCCATCCAGTGGTGGCGGTCATCATGGATGACCTCGCGGCAAATATCCTTGGCGCACGCATAGCCAGTATCCAAAGCTTTCCTGAGTTGAAGCTGGTCTGATCTGGAAATCCGCGTGCTTCTAATCTCTTCTACCCACACTTCCACGTCCTGGGAGTAGTAAATGCCCGAATGAGCTGGCGATTCCCCGGTCCGGATAAGTTCACTCTGGCTGTCGGGTAGACCGATTAAGCCCTGAGTGGGGATGTTGACCCGAGTCGCCGGTACGTACAATAGGGGCACCGACTGCCACTTGGTGAAGTCCTGATCCCGCGGCCAATCATCGCTGGCATCTAATTCAAGGGTGGCCGGTTGGCCTTTGGAATTAATGAACTCGTAGTGCTCGTTATTCGGGCGCTTCCGTCCGTCCCTTATTCTTACGCCAACATCTTCGCGGTCGAAATGGTCACCACTCAGGAAGTACATTTCTCGTATCGAACGGAGGATGGTGCTCTTACCTGAGGCGTTTGGGCCGACGAACAAGTTCACCCTCGGGTCGCAATCGAAGCCAAGGTGCTCTAACGGTGGTATTTGGTCTATTCGGATTCTTTTGATATGCACGGGTCTATCTCTGGGACGCCTGAGCCAGGCTTTTGGTGTAATCATAGGCATTGTATCATTGGCACTCGAAACGCTCATAAACTACGAGGAGTAGCCAAAATGATCGATTATCAAGTTTTCGACTTGGGAAACCTGGTTCTCCAGTCCGGGGCCACCCTTCGGGGCGCCTGGCTGGCTTATGAGACTTACGGCGAGCTGAACGCGGCGAAGGATAACGTGATCGTTTTTCCGACGTTCTATGGCGGGCAGCATTACCAGAACGAGGCGATTATCAGGCCGGGACAGGCGCTGGACCCGGGCAAGTATTTTATCGTTGTCCCCAACATGATGGGCAACGGGCTGTCTTCGTCTCCCAGCAACACGCCGTCGCCATACGACCGGGCGCGGTTTCCGGGGGTGAGCCTCTACGACAATGTGTCCAGCCAGCACCGGTTGGTGACCGAGCGGTTCGGCATCGAAAAGATCGCGCTGGTGGTGGGTTGGTCGATGGGGGCGCAGCAGACTTACCAGTGGGGGAGTCTATACCCGGATATGGTGGAGCGCATCGCACCGATCTGCGGTTCGGCCAAGACTTCCCGGCATAACTTCGTGTTTCTGGAAGGGGTGAAGGCGGCGCTGACCGCCGACGACGCCTGGGCTAACGGCTGGTACGAGAAGCCGCCCCTCAAGGGCCTGCGTGCCATGGGGCGAGTCTACGCCGGCTGGGCCGTCTCCCAAGCGTTCTACCGGGAGGAGGTGTACCGGGACATCGGCTATTCGTCTCTGGAGGACTACTTGGTAGCCTTCTGGGAGGGACGGCGGTTGGAGGCGGACGCCAACAACTTCCTGGCTATGCTCTGGACTTGGCAGAACGCCGACATCAGCGCGAACGACATCTACCAGCACGACTTCGTTCGGGCTCTCGGGTCCATCAAGGCCAAGGCCATCGTCATGCCGGGGCGGACCGATCTTTACTTTCCGCCTGAGGACAACGAGTACGAGGTCAGCCACATGCCCAACGCCGAGTACCGGCCCATCGAGTCAATCTGGGGCCACCTTGCCGGCGGCCCCGGCTTCAACCCAACGGACGCGGCGTTCTTGGACGAGGCGCTGAAGGAATTGCTGGCAAGGTGACCGCTAGGCTCGGGCAGAATGGGGTCTTGGAATAAGCGCTAGTCGTCGGCCGGGGCGGCGGCGGGCTCACGGGGCGGGGCTTCCACCAGCTCGTAGAGGGTGCTCCGGGCGCGGATCTGTTCGTCCCAGCCGCGGACGCGCAGGTCGATCATCAGGCCGTCGGGCCCCTGGTATTTCCGATTGACCCTGTTGCTGCCGGGGCACTCGGTCCCGTCGTGGGCCTCCACGGTGGAGACGGCTTCGTCGAGATCGTCGACGTAGAAGCCGATGTGATGCACGCCTTTGACTGTTGACGGTCCCTCGCTCAGGTTGGGAGCGTCTTCCGAGCCCATCTTGAGGATGGCGAAGTAGATGTAGCCGTCGGTGAGCCAGACGCCTTCCTCTCCGGTCTCGGCCGGGGTGCGCCGCAGCTCATCGAGGCCGAATACGGTCTTGTACCATTCTGCGGTGGCCGCCGGGTCTTCGGTGTGCAGCGCGATGTGCTTGATGCGCGGGGCCATGAGCCTTCTCCTACGGGTTAGTTTCCGGCAGGTTAGTTTCCGGCAGGTTAGTTTCCGGCGGGTTAGTTTCCCGTTGGATGACCGGCGCCGAAAAGGTCAGAGGTCCATCGCCTCGAGTCCGACCCGCGACAGGTCTTCGTCGGCCTGCCCGCTGGGGTAGCCGCCGACTCCTATGCCGCCCCGGATCACGCCGTCCTTCATTACCACGAGGCCGCCTTGGCCGTGGGTAAGGTTGGAGTCGCCCTGCTCGCTGATGCTGCGCCCCTGGCTATGCAGCCGTTGAGCGTTTTCGCCGGAGTTCAGCCCCATGATCGCCGAGGTGTAGGCCTTGCGAATGGCGTGGCGGCGGCTGAACAAACGGAGGTTGTCCATTGTGGCGTAGGCTTCCAAGTTCCCGGTCGAGTCCACGATGGCCATCGCCACCGGCTCGTTGGGGGTCTCCATCGCTTTGTCCATCATGGCCTTCATGGCGGACTGAACCTGCTGCATCATCAAACCTGGCATGGGTTGCGCCTCCCTCTCAAATTGGCAATTATGACCCGCGAGTGTAGACTCGCGGGTGAATTATAGTCCACGGCGCCTGACATATCTAACCCAAGCACACCAAGACCGGGTTGCTGAGGAGCGAAGATGACGACGCAGCTTGATTCGTGGTTGGCCCTGACGGAAGAGGAAGCAATCGATCCCGGCATGCCGATTTGCGACCCCCACCATCATTTCTGGGACCGGCCCGACGGCCGCTATTTCTTGGACGAGCTCCTGAAAGACACCGGTTCGGGTCATCAGGTGGCGCAGACGGTGTTCATCGAGTGCCGTTCCATGTACCGGCAGGCGGGTTCGCCGGAGTTGCAACCGGTGGGGGAAGTGGAGTTCGTGCAGGGAATCGCCGCCCAGAGCGCCAGCGGCCAGTATGGCTCCACGGTTGTGGCCGGCGGAATCGTCGGCCACGCCGACCTGATGCTTGGAGACGGGGTGACCCCGGTACTGGAAGCCCTCGCAATTGCGGGGAGCGGCCGTTTCCGCGGCATCCGTTGCACCGCCGCTTGGGACGCCAGCCCAGAGGTTACGACGGCGCGGGCCAACGCTCCCGGAATGTTAGCCGACTCTAGGTTTCGTGAGGGAGCCGCCAGCCTGCAGCGCATGGGCCTTAGCTACGACGCTATCGTCTATCACCCCCAATTGCCCGAACTGGCCGAGTTTGCCCGGGCCTTGCCGGACCTGACCATCATCCTGAACCATGTGGGAAGGCCCTTGGGGACCGGCCCATATGCCGGCCGCCGCGAGGAGTTGATGCCAGGATGGAGGCAGGGAATCGACTCCTTGGCGGAGTGTCCGAACGTGGTGGTGAAGGTCGGCGGGCTGGGCAACCCAATCAGCGGCTTCGACTGGCACCAGAGGCCATTTCCGCCAGGGTCGCGGGAGATCGCGCAAGCTGCCGCGCCCTACTACCTGTACTGCATCGAGAAGTTCGGCGCCAGCCGGTGTATGTTCGAAAGCAATTTCCCGGTGGACAAACAGTCCTACTCGTACACCGTGTGCTGGAACGTCTTCAAGCGGTTGACTCGCGATTTCTCCGCCGCCGAACAGGCCGACCTGTTCCACAACACGGCGGCGCGCGTCTACCGGCTGCCGGCGGTCTGAACGCGGGGCGCAGGCGCTCCTACGCTCCCGTGACTGGCAGCGTGGGAAATGAAGGGGAAGTGGGGAACGGTCGGCCGGGGTCGACGCGGCGCATCAGGTAGGATTCCGTCTCCATAATCTCGTCCAACCGGCCGGGGAACTCTTCGAAGGGGTCGGCGAAAGCGCGGATGAGGCGACCCGAAAGATTGCCGCAGCCGTCGCTGCCCAGGAAAACGGCCAGTTGGGCAGCCCGCTCGATGGAGGCTCCCTCGCCTGAAGTGACCCGCACCCCCCGCTCATAGGTCGCCATATCCCCGATCTCCAAGGCCAGGTCCCGGGTTTCCTCCCACATTCGCGTGTGGATGGAGCCGGGACTGATAGCGTTGACGGTGATGGGTGTGCCAGCCAACTCGAGGGCCAGGTTTTCGGTGAGGTTGATGATGCCGGTCTTGGCGACGTCGTAGGCCGACGTGTTAGGTCCACCTACGCCGGACATGTTGACGATGCGGCCGCGGCCCCGGGCCAGCATACTTGGAATCACTGCCCGGCAGCCGTAAAAAGTCCCGAGCAAATGTACCGCTATCGTGCCGTCCCATTCGTCGGGGTCGTTGTCCCAGAGACGCCCCATCGGCCCGATGTGCCCGGCGTTGTTGACCATGACGTCGATTGCGCCGTAGCGGTCCAAAACGCTGGCCACGGCGTCATCCACCTGCTGGCGGCTGCTTACGTCCACTATGAAGGTATGTACTTCGGTCCCGTGGGCATTGGTTATCGCGTCGGCGGTTTCCTGCAACTCTGACGCTGTCCGGGAAGCAAGGGCCAACCGCGCGCCTTCCGCGGCGTAAGCGAACGCGATGGCCCGGCCGATTCCCCGCCCGCCGCCTGTAATCAGCGCTATGCGTCCCTGCAGCCGTTCCGGTTCGGCCATGGCGGCGCCTCCTTTGGATCAGTACAGCACCTTACGGGGCGGTTTGAGGGGGTAGCAACCGAAACTCGCGGCTTGGCTACGCACTGCGGTCTGACTACAGATGGTGGCAACGACTGGGTTCGAACCAGTGACCTAGCGCTTATGAAGCGCCCGCTCTGCCGCTGAGCTACGTTGCCACCTGAGGGCCATCCGGCCAGCCGCCTGGATGCAACCCAAGGATTTTATGGTACCGGCGAGCTGTTGACAGTGTCAATTAGCCGTGCTCCTTTTGCAGGGACATTTAATCGGCCATCTAGGGCAGGGCAAGGCGCCGTCTATGGCAGTTCGTGGGTATTCGGCCATCGGGGAGGGGACGTGGTTTCCGGCTTTCGCCGGAAATGAATGACCCTGCGGCTTTTGCCGGAGATACCGGGTGTTGCATTGCTATCATCGATGCTACTATTATTTAGCAATTCAGCTTAAATACGCTTTAAAATGGAGACTAAAATGACACAATCCACAGAAAGCCATGCGCCAGCCGATTGTGCATATTGTTCGGGCTCAGGCCAGGTGAACTCGGAGCCATGCAGGGTATGTGGCGGCGAGGGTAATATATTGGTTGCCCAGCCGGCCCGGCCCTGCGCTTTTTGCAAGGGGAACGGTAAACAATCAGCCTACCGTTGCAACGTCTGCCGGGGCACCGGGTGGGCCAATTCGAGGAGACCCGTCTAGGACTGGTCTCCCAGTCGGCGTAGAGCGGAATTTGGCATTTATGCGCAGGCCTATTTGAAATCGGGGAGGGATAGATATGTCCAGCTATCGAATCATATCGTCGGATAACCACGTCGTTGAACCACCGGATCTGTGGACGGCTCGCATCGACTCCAAATTCAAAGGCCGAGAGCCCCATGTCGTCCGCGTCGATGATGGGTCCGAGTGGTGGTTCACCGACGGCATCAGGGGCCAAGGCATGTTCAGCGGCGCACAGGCGGGACGTAGATTTGAGGAACCGGAAAATCTCAGTTTGCTGGCGACTTTTGAGGACGTTCGGCCCGGGGGATACATTCCGGAGGAGCATGTCAAAGACCTGGATGTCGATGGGATCGACGTAAGCATCCTTTATCCTACTGTCGGTCTGCAACTGTACTGCACCGTGCCAGACAGCGAATTACTGTCGGCAACCTTCAGAGCGTATAACGACTGGCTTGCCGAGTTCTGCGCGCCCTTCCCCGACCGCCTCAAGGGCATTGCCATGGTCAATGTGGATGACGTGCAAGACGGCGTGAGCGAGTTGGAGCGCAGCGCGAAAATGGGACTGGCGGGAGCGATGATCACCATCTATCCGCCGGAAGACAAACCCTACGATCTACCGATGTACGAACCTCTGTGGGCCGCCGCCCAAGACCTGGAAATGCCTCTCAGTCTTCACCTCACAACGAATCGCCCGGGGCCCGGCCAGCAATACGCGAACCTCGGCACTCTAAAGTCGTCGTTCATTTGCAACACCGACCATTGGGTGAGAATCTCCCTGGCCGATATTATTTACAGCGGCGTTTTCGAGCGCTATCCGAAGCTCATGGTTGGTTCAGTGGAGCAGGAACTGTCTTGGATTCCCCACTTCACAGACCGCTTGGACTACAACTATAGCCAGCGAGCGGTCGGGGATGAATCCTACCGTTTTAAGAGTGGCGCATTGCCAAGCGACTTCTTCCACAGCAACGTGTTTCTGGGCTTCCAGGAAGACACGCTTGGGATACAGCTGCGCGAAATGATAGGCGTGGACCAAATCATGTGGGGTTCCGACTATCCTCACCAAGAATCCACTTTCCCCAGAAGCAGAGAGATCATTGATGAGATTCTGACTGACTGCTCCGAGGAGGAAAAAGCCAAGATCGTCGGCGGCAACGCCGCCAGATTGTACCGGCTCGACTAAGAAACTATCTCAAAACTGATGGCGCCTTTCATAATCATCTGTTTTGGCGTCAATTACCCGGCGGGGTCCCACCCCCATCCTAACCTTCCCCCTCAGGGGGAAGGGACTTTTGAGATAATTTCTAAACGATAGAGACTGCGAGGTGAGACATGTCAACGTATCGAATCATTTCATCCGACAATCACGTGATGGAGCCCGCCGACCTTTGGACGAGTAGAATCGACTCCAAATTCAAAGGCCGGGAGCCCCATGTCGTCCCGTTGGATGACGGCTCCGAGCGCTGGTTCACCGATGGGATCAAGGGCCAATTCGTGGCCGCCGGCACCCAGGTGGGGGTCAGGTTTGAGGAGCCGGAGAATCTGACCAATTTCGGTGTATCGGCAGACGTGATCCCCGGGGGATACATTCCGGAGGAGCATGTCAAAGACCTGGATGTCGATGGGATAGACGTAAGCATCCTCTATCCCACTGTCGGCCTGCAACTTTACTGCACCGTGCCAGACAGCGAATTGCTGTCGGCGACCTTCAGAGCGTATAACGACTGGCTTGCCGAGTTCTGCGCACCCTTTCCCGACCGCCTCAAAGGCATCGCCATGGTCAACGTGGACGACGTTCAAGATGGGATAAGCGAGCTGGAGCGAAGCGCCAGGATGGGGCTCGCCGGGGCCATGATCACGATCTATCCGCCCGAGGACAAGCCCTACGTTCTGCCGATGTACGAACCCCTGTGGGCCGCCGCCCAGGACCTGGATATGCCCCTCAGTCTTCACATCACCACAAACCGACCGGGACCCGGGCAGCAATACGCCGACTTCGATACTTTGAGGTCATCCTTCCTGTGCAACACCGATCATTGGGTGAGGGTGTCCTTGGCGGATATGATCTATAGTGGCGTGTTCGAGCGATACCCGAAGCTGATGGTGGGTTCCGTGGAACAAGAGCTGTCCTGGATCCCCCACTTTCTTGACCGGTTGGACTACAACTATACCCAACGAGCCATTGGCGATTTTTCATACCGGTTCAAGAGTGACGCAATACCCAGCGAATACTTCCATAGCAACGTGTTCCTGGGCTTTCAAGAGGACGCCATGGGTATCCGGGACCGGGACATTATTGGCGTAGACCAGTTGCTGTGGGGCTCGGATTACCCCCACCCGGAATCGACCTTCCCCCGGAGCCGTCAGATTATCGAAGAGATCCTGATGGACTGCACGGAGGAGGAACGAGCCAAGATCGTCGGCGTAAACGCCGCCAGAATATATAAATGCTAAACGCCAGTCTGACCCCTGCGTGAAGACTTCGGTTGTCTGCCGAGGCCTTCCACCAAGGGTCCCCCGCCCGGATAGCGAGTGACAACATGTCGGCCTAGCCCACTGGAAAGGGGCTAGGCCGACATGCGTTCATCTGGGTATCCCCTTGGGTATCCCGTAGATAAGTGCGGAAAGCCCAGCGCCAACGTCCCCCTTCCTAACATGAGTCATCCCGAAGTTCTCAGGGGCAGGGCCACTGTTACCTATACAGGGATGTCGTCTTTCCGGCGAAAGCCGGAATCTACGTAGCCCCGACTCTCAGGGGCAGCAGGTTACCATTGGCCTACGGTCAACGCCTGAGGTAGCTAGCGCCCATTCGCCCCAATCCGGGTTGGTAGCCTTGGTCATTTCGAGAGGTTGGAAGTCACTCCGACGTCGAGCGTGCCTTTACGCCAACTCGCGGGCATTCGGACATCGGGGAAGGCGACGGGGGTTCCGGCTTTCGCCGGAAAGACGGGACGGGGTGGCAGCATCCGTGGCAACTCGCGGGCATGTAGGATCAGGTGAGGCGACGTGGATTCCGGCTTTCACCGGAAAGACTGGAGTTGGGCAGTCAGGGATTGGTTACTCCTGGACCGCTACACCGGAGGTAGTGAAGACGCGGACGCCATAAGACTTTCCAGTCGGGACGTTCTGTCAATGGAGAACATGAGGCGCCTCGGAGTTTGGGGACGAGACTCAAGAAATTCCGGGATGACTCATGGGCAGGTGTTTTTCTCAGGTCTGATGGGGCTCCAAGGACGCGCTATTCGCGGGGGCCTCGCAACCTGTCGGAGAAAAACCGCTCCATGAATACGTCGACCACGGGTATCTCCCCGGCGAAGTATTTGCCGATGACCCAGCCCAAGGAGGCGAACACCAAGACAATGAAGGCCTCCAGCGCGCCGAAGGCTACGCCAATCACTCCAACCAGCAACCCAATACCGGTAAAAATCAACTTGGGGTTGTTCATAATACCCGTCCTTGTCCTATTCGATCAGGCGGGTTTCCTGGCCTTGGTCGTACCTAACCCGGGTTATATTGACTCGTTGCACTTCCAGCCCGGTCAACCGCTCCACCACTTCCTTTACTCTTGCTTGAAGGTCGTCCCGGACCGCCTGGGCATCCGAACCCAAGGTTATGACCGGATGACAGGATATGACTACGCGGTCGGGCCCCGGCGACAGAGTCTTACGAGCGAGGCGGAGGCCGCACCGGATGTCAACTATGTCGCGGTTGTAGGACCCGGTCCTTTCGACCAGCAGGCGGACGCTGGCCGGATCTATGTTGAAGACGCCCAAGTCAGTGGAACTGACGAGCAAGGGTGTCCCTAGTCGCTGTGTTCCTCCCTTCGCTTGTAGCGCCAGCAGACCCAGCATCAGAGCGATAACGGCTAAAGCGGCAACGATGCTTACCGTCTTCTCGGCCCCGCCCGATTCAGCCAACCCTCTCAGCTCTGACTCGAACCAAGCGCTAGAAGTCTCATCCTCGGCCGAGTCGCCCGGCAAGAACCGGTATTCCAAGGCATCGGCAGCGACGAGGACTGTAACGACGGCGGAAACAACGAGGAAGAGAGCCACCAACGATACCAGGGATCTATTAATCCTATTCATGAATAAAAAGGCGTTGCCGGCCCCCTTCCTCTTTCTCCGTCGGCCCTACTTCAGGGACGAAGGTTACTCCACCCGGCCCAGCCTGCTGGGGTGCCCGTAGGCGAAATCGATGCCTACAACGTTGATGTTGATTTCCTTGGCGACGAGGCCACACATCTCCAGCACCCGGCGGGCGACGTTCTCGCGAACTTCGTTAACCAGGTCCGGAATGGAGCGGCCGTATGATACGTTTATTTCAATGTCCAGTATGGCCTCGCGTTGGCCAGCTACTACTTCAACTCCCCGGGCCCTCCGTTCGACGGTTCCCAGCCGTTCGGCTATGGCGCGCCGAACCGAACTGGTGCCAAGGGAAGCTACCCCATCGACCTCTTGGGCGGCGGTCCCGGCAATGGCTCCGATCACTTGATCGTCGATCACCATTTGCCCGCCGGATACCCCTTGCGGGACGTTGCCTGTTTCGGTCATGATTGCCTCCTCATTATTGTCAGGTAGACCCCCGTCGGCGTCATCCAACTCGGCCACCATGACAGTTTCACTTCCAGTATCTGTCTCCGGGTCCCTTGGTTCCGCTTTCGCCAACTTCAACCTCCCGGTGAGTCACATGGATCCCCAAGCGCTTCAACTATATTGCGAAAAGTGCCCGGCCAGCTGTCGAAACACGTCACGCTGGCCCCGTCTATGTTCTCACTTGCTCACTTCATGTTCACATAACTTTGCTATCCGAGTCAATGGTTCTTCAGCCAATATTCTGATTTTTCAGCGATTCCAGTACGGTACGAAAGGCGTGCAGCTCGGGCTTGGCTGGGCTCGCCGGCCGTAATATCATCGGGAGCATGGAAACCCAAGACGACAGCCCCAGGGCCTTGGTGGAAGAGACAGCCGTACGCCTGCGTGACGCCGTCGGCCGGCTCGCCCCTCAGCTTCGCCCCTTCCCGGCGTTCTTGAACATGACGTCCGTGCAGGCAATCGAGTTGGAGCCGCCGCCGGGCGACATTGCAGAATGGGGCTGCGTGGTCGTGCTACCCGACGGCGAAATCTGCGAACTGGAACTGGAAGTCATCCCCGGCCCATACGGGCCGCCTGACGTTGAACAGATAGAAAAATACACGCCGCTGAATTTGGCCGCTGAAGATTACATCCATTTCGCCGCAGCCGCTCTGCGCTTGATGAGCCGCGAGTTGCTGCGCCGGGGCTAGAGGACAGGACTAATCCGCGTTTCAGGCGATGAGCCTGTTTCAGGGCCTCACGCCTTCCAGCCTATTGTTGGAACGAGGCGTTGGTCTACCGGGTCAATGGCCAGAAGCGCCGTTTCCAGGGCCACAACCCCCAACAGATTAGGCTCGCCTTCCCGCCCGAACGTAACCGGGGTGATGAAGGTCTTGCCTTCTAGCCGAACCAACGTGTCGGCGACATGGTCGTCGATTATGCTTCCGTCGGCGAGCCGGACGGGTACGGTCCGTTGCACTGAGACGCCCAGTCGCCGGAGCAGGTTGGCCGGCACCGACGTAAATGTGGAACCGGTGTCGACCATTACCTCCACTGACTCGAACCGCTCTCCGCGCACATCGCCAACTTCAATCGTGACAAATATCGCGCCCAAGGCCGATTTCCCCTAATCTTCCAGGTCGATGTCTCCGCTCTGGCCGCCTCGTTTGCGCACCAGTCGTATTCCCTCGATGCGGATGCCCCGGTCAACCGCTTTGCACATGTCGTATAGAGTGAGGGCCGCCACCGAGACCGCGGTTAGCGCCTCCATCTCGACGCCGGTGCGGGCCGAGGTGCTGGCGGTGGCGGTAATGTTGATGCGCTGCTGTTCGCCGTCCAGCTCCAGGTCGACACTCACCTTGTCCAAGGGCAGGGGATGGCAGAGGGGGATGAGCTCCGAGGTCTTCTTCGCCCCCATGATGCCGGCAAGTTGGGCGACGGTCAGGACATCGCCCTTCTTCATCAGCCCTTCCCGGATGAGACGCGCCGTTTCCGGCTGAATGGAAACGTAGCCCCGGGCGACGGCCTCGCGGCTGGTGACCGCTTTGGACCCGACGTCGACCATGCGGGCCCGACCCTCCTCGTCGAGGTGGGTCAGGGATTGTGGCTTCGATGGCAATGTCATAACCGCGCCTGCGTCCTCTCGAATTCTTCGTCGCGACCGAGTCCCGAGCCATTGGCGGCGGTCACCGCCAGCTTGTCGGCCCGCGTATTTCCGGCGTTGCCGGCGTGGCCCCGGAGCCAGCGGAGTTCCACTTCGTGCTCGCTCAACGCCTTGAGCAGGCGGTCCCAAAGGTCGAGGTTGATGGCCGGCTCACGCTTGTTCCGCATCCAGCCGTTGGCTTTCCACCGCTTGGCCCAACCCTTTCCAACGGCGTCGACCACATATTTGGAGTCGCTGTAGACTGTTACGCGGCACCGCTCATTCAGTGTTTCGAGCGCTACGATAACGGCCATCAACTCCATGCGGTTGTTGGTGGTGCGCCGGAACCCGCCCGACAGCTCCTTCTCACGGCCCCGGTGCTCCAACACCGCGCCGTAGCCACCCGGTCCGGGATTGCCAAGGCAGGAGCCGTCGGTGTGGATTGTTACGTGATTGAGGGCTGAGTCGGTGCGTTCCGGCATTGGCATTGTTCTACATCAGGGTCGTCGGTGTCGAAAGTTACACATGTGGGTTTGGTAATTTTACTTAATGCCTGTATCTGAAACCCGAGTATATTGCCGTCATCGTCTACTTTTATGTCGGCACGGCCGTCAGCCGACTCGACGAATTCGCCGGGTTTACGCTGCCAAATCACTTCCAGAAAATCGCCTTCCGGGTCGTACCAGATACATACTTGTTTCGGTTCCATCACTCGCCTCTCCCAGGCAGCCTCCTGGAGCCGTGGGCTGTTAGTACAAAGGGGGCGCCTTCATTGAAACAAACGACTACACAGAGAAACAAACGACTACACAGACGAACTTTCCGATAGCAATGCCGGTGAACTCTTTGTAATACTCTTTCACTCGCTCAGGGTCGTTCCTTGAAGTCAACACCACGTCTGGTGATTCGAGAGTAGGTCCAATTGTCCATTCTAAACCTGACATCTCAGGATGTACCAAAACGATATGCTGGCGCCTCTCGTCGGTCAGGCGTATGAGCTGACCTTCCGGGCCTCTAAGCATCATGCCATTTGGTACCGTCCTGCTCTGCCCCTACCCGCCTATCTGGTACATCTCTATTTTTTTGGGGGTGGGGGTTCCGGGGGTGTTGGCGGCGCGTTCCTCGGAGTAGCGGTCGGTGCGGCGTGCCCAGATTCGCGTGATTAGCTCCCGTATATCGCCGTCGGTCGCGCCTTCGCGCATGGGGTCCCGGAGGCTGACGCCTTTGCTGGCGAACAGGCAGGTGAATATCTGGCCGTCGGTTGACAGGCGCAGGCGGGTGCAGGCGCCGCAGAAGGGGCGGGTCACTGAGGCAATGACGCCAATCTCGCCGCCGCCGTCCCTGTAGCGGTAGCGCTCGGCCACCTCGCCGGAGTAGTTGCTTTCCAGCGTTTCCAAGGGCATCTCAGCGTCGATGCGGGCGATTATCTCTTCCGCGCTCACCACTTGGTCCAGCTTCCAACCGTTGCGGTTGCCCACGTCCATGTATTCGATGAACCGGACGATGTGGCCGGTGCCCTTGAAGTGCCGGGCAAGGTCCACCACCGTATGGTCGTTAACGCCCCGCTGTACGACGGCGTTAATCTTCACCGGACGGAGGCCGGCGTCGGACGCTTTCTGGATGGCGTGAAGCACCCGGCGGGAACCAAAGCCGCGGCCGTTCATCTGTTTGAAGACCTCGTCGTCCAGGCTGTCCAGGCTCACGGTGACGCGGTCCAACCCGGCCTTTTGCAGCTCCTCCGCCTGCTGGGCCAGCAGGTAGCCGTTGGTGGTCAGCGTAACGTCCTCAATGCCGTCGATGGCGGCGACCTGGCGAATCAGCTGATGGAGTTCCGTCCGCAACAGCGGCTCTCCGCCGGTGATCCGGGCTTTGTTGACGCCGAATTCGGCGAAGAGGCCCACCAGCCGGGCGATCTCCTCGAAAGTCAGAATTTCTTCCCGCGGCAGGAACTCGTAGGCCTCGCCGAATATTTCGGCCGGCATGCAGTATGGACAGCGGAAGTTGCAGCGGTCGGTTACGGAGATGCGAAGGTCCTTCATGGACCGGCCGAATCTGTCTAATACCATGATGCAATACCGATTCTTTCGAACTACTCTGCCGAACGTCAGCGGCGGGACCCGGGCAGCTTTGCCAGGGCGGTCAAAACCCTTGCGGCTGCCGATCCCCGGTGGCTTATCCGGTTCTTGTCTTCAAGAGAGAGTTGGGCTACGGTCTTGTCAAAGGAGGGCAGATAGAACACCGGGTCGTACCCGAATCCATCATCTCCCTGTGGCGAATATTGTATCATTCCCGCCACCGAGCCCACTACCGAAGCCAGCAGGGCCGCGCCGTCGGCAGCCTCCGGCGCGGGACCGGCCGCCGCGATGACGCAGCGGAAGCGGGCGGTGCGCCCCGCCCACGGCACTCCATTGAGGTTGCGCAGCAACAACGCCAGCCGGTCGGCGTCGGACCGGCAGGCGTCGCCGCCGTACCGCGCCGAACGAATGCCGGGCTGGCCTGCCAGCGCGTCCACCTCCAGGCCCGAGTCGTCGGCGAGGGTCAACATCCCACTCAAGGATGCGTATTGCGACGCCTTGAGCCAAGCGTTTTCGGCAAATGTCGTCCCGGTCTCATCGACTTCGTGGGTGATGCCAAGCTCGGACAGGGACACCAATCGGAAGGCGCTCCCCAGCAACTGGCGATATTCTCTCAGCTTGCCGGGATTGCCGGTAGCGACCAGCAGCCGGGGCAGTCCGCTCATATCGTGCCCCGCTCTTTCAGGCCACCGAGTTCGCCGTCGCCCAACCCCAACCAACTCCCGTATACGGAAGAGTTGTGTTCGCCCACCGTAGGGCCGGCGTGCTCGACGGCCCCCGGGGTCTCGCTGAACTTGGGAACTATGCCCAGCATTCTGGTGTGGCCCAATTCCGGGTCGTCGATTTCGATGATGTCCTCCCGGGCCTGATAGTGGGGGTCGTCGACGATCTGGGCGGCGTTGTAGACCGGGCCGACCACACCTCCGGCGGGCACCAATTGGTCCATGATCTCCTCCAGGGGGCGCTGGCCGAGCCACGCGTCCAGCTCCTGGTTCAGTTCCGCCCGGTTTTCCAAGCGGGCGGCGTTGTCTTTATAGGCCTCACGATCGATCATTTGGGGCATTCCCATAGCCTTGGCCAGGCTTTCGAAGGTGCTCTGAGAGGTAGCCGAGAGTCCCAACCAATGCTGCTCCCCATCGGATGACGGACCGGTGCGGTAGAGGCTGCGTGGGGCGGCGTCGGGGAAGTCGTTGCCCACCCGTTCCCGGCTGATGCCCATGAGGTCGTAAATGGTGACGTGAGGAATGCACAGCCGGAACAGGGGCTCAAAAAGGCTGACGTCTATCACCTGACCCTTTCCGGAGCCGCCGGCGTCCCGGCCGCCGGCGTCCCGATGATAGAGGGCCATCATTCCTGCCATGGCGCCGAAGACTCCGGCTATCTCGTCGGCCAACGGCACGGGCGGCAGCACCGGCGGCGTGTCCTGGAAGCCGGTCATTCCCACGTAGCCGCTCATGCACTCGGCGATTGTGCCGAACCCGGGGCGGTCCTTGTAAGGACCGGTCTGGCCGAAGCCGGAGTAGCGCAACATCACGAGGGCGGGGTTCGCCTCGTGCAGGTCGTCAGGCCCCAGTCCCCACCGCTCCATCACGCCGGGGCGAAAACCTTCGATGAGGACGTCGGCGCGCCGGGCCAGGCCCTTCATGATTTCCTGGCCCTCGGCAGTCCCAAGGTCCAACGTGATGGACTTCTTGTTCCTGGAATGAACCTTCCACCACAGCGAGACCCCGTTGGCGAAGGGGCCCCAGTTGCGAAGGGGGTCTCCGCCACCGGGGCGTTCCACCTTCACGACCTCTGCCCCGAAGTCGGCCATCAGGCTGCTGGCCGTGCCCCCGGCGACGATCATAGACAGGTCCAGCACTTTCAGGCCCGCCAGAGGGCCTGATTGGGCGTTGGGTCCTTCGGTCATACTGCCCCCTTTTTCCGAGTGGATCTTTCCAATACACAGGTCCAAGGCGACAAGGGGGGGCATTTCTTCGCAGGCTGTCCGAGGGGCAACCAAAAGGCCCGTCCTTTGACACCCGATATATTAGCAGTCCCGCCGGTCTCTGATATAATCGAGCCGGTTCCTAGAGCCCGTTCTTCAGACCACAGGCTAACGCTGCGCCGATGCTTTTAGACGATTACTTCCGGCAATACGGACTGATTGGCATCTTCTTGGTCGTTGCCGTTCTGGTCCCACTCAGCATACTGATGCTGTCCTGGGGTGCTTCGCGCATCGGCCTCCGGCCCAGCACGCCGTCGGCGGTGAAGTCCGAGACCTACGAGTGCGGAATGGAGGCCATCGGCGGCCGGTGGAACCTGTTCAACTTCCGATACTACATGTTCGCCATCCTGTTCGTCATATTCGATGTCGAAGTTATCTTCCTTTACCCGTGGGCGACTAAGTTTCTGCGGTTGGAGTTATTCGCACTGATAGAAATGGCCGTTTTCGTCGGGATTCTCATGATTGGTTGGGCTTACGCTTGGCGCAAACGCGACCTGGAGTGGGGGTAAACGGACGTGCCGCTGGAATTACGACCCGAAATCCCGCCCGGCGATAGCCCTCTGGCGTCCCGCACCTGGCGCTTGGACCGCCACGAAGGCCAGACCGTTCAGGACCTGAAGGATGCGTCCCTCGAACCATTGGCAGAGCCCTTGATCGAAGTCCCTGAGGACATTAAGGGCAACTTGGTGGTGACCTCGGTGGACGCCTTGGTCAACTGGAGCCGTAAGTCGGCCCTCTGGCCGGTCACCTTCGGCCTGGCCTGCTGCGCCTTCGAAATGATCGCCAGCAGCATGGGCCGGTTCGACATCGCCCGCTTCGGCATGGAAGCATTCCGCGCCTCGCCGCGCCAGGCCGACCTGATGATCGTGGCCGGAACTGTCACCTGGAAGATGTCGCCGTCCATCAAGCGCATTTACGACCAGATGGCGGACCCCAAGTGGGTCATATCCATGGGCGTCTGCGCCACCAGCGGCGGCCCCTACTACGGCTCGTACAGCGTGGTGCCGGGCGTGGACCACATCGTGCCGGTGGACGTTTACGTGCCGGGCTGCCCGCCCCGGCCCGATGCCCTGCTCTACGGAATCATGGAGCTGCACGAAAAGATCAAGCGCTACCGGAACATGCCGCGGAGTCCCCTCCAGGCCCTGTTGGGCTCGAAGAAGAACGATGCCAGCCCGGCGGGCCCTACACCGGCGGGCCCTACACCGGCGGGCCCTACACCGGCGGGCCCTACACCGGCGGGCCCTACACCGGCGGGCCCTACACCGGCGGGCCCTACACCGGCGGGCCCTACACCGGCGGGCCCTACACCGGCGGGCCCTACACCGGCGGGCCCTACACCGGCGGGCCCTACAGGTGAAGCCCCGGCGAACGTGTCCGGACCACAGACCGGGGAGACCGCCTGATGGCGCTGACGCAGTTGGCCGGGCCGTACCTGGCGGAACGAGTGGCGGCGGCGGTGCCCGGCTCGGTGGACGAGCGGCCTCCCGACAGATCTCCGGAAGCCATCTGGGTGAAGACCCCGATGATCGCCCGCGTGGCCGAATTCCTGCGGACGGAAGAAGACCTGGACTTCCAATTCCTGAACTCCATCTCCGCGGTTGACTACATCGGGCATTTCGAGCTGGTATACCACTTGACGTCCTTCCGCCAGAGGCACAAAGCGGTCATCCGGTCGCGGCTTGCGGGCCGGGACGACCTGTCCGCCCCATCGGTGTACCACCTGTGGAGAGGGGCGGACTTCCAGGAGCGAGAGGTCTGGGACCTGATGGGTATCCGGTTCGACGGTCATCCCAACATGAAACGCATCATGCTCTGGGAAGGGTTCGAGGGCCACCCGTTGCGCAAGGACTATTTGTAGGAATGAGGAATTGGGAGTGAGGAATGAGGGCCGGTCTTTTCCCGATTCTCATTCCTCGCTCTTCGGGCCGCACTCTTCGGGGAATAATGACAACCATCCGCACCGAACCGATGACGGTGAACATGGGGCCGCAACACCCGAGCACCCACGGCGTGTTCCGGTTGCGGGTCACGTTTGACGGCGAGGACATCCTCCAGGTGGAGCCGGTATTCGGCTACCTTCACCGGGGGACCGAGAAGCTGGCCGAGGAGCGAAATTACACCCAGATAGTAACCTTGACGGACCGTTTGGACTACGTTTCGTCGATGATCAATAACCAGGCCTACTGCTTGGCTGTCGAGCAGCTATTGGGGGCCGAGGTCCCCTTGCGGGCCAAGTACCTTCGTACGCTGACCGCCGAGCTGCAACGAATCGCGGCCCATCTCATGGGCATCGGCTTCATACTTCAAGACCTGGGTACCCTGGGCACGCCGCTGATGTACTGCTTCCGCTCACGGGAGCGGATACTAGACCTTTTCGAGATGCTGTGCGGAGCGAGGATCACGGTGAGCTACATGCGGCCGGGCGGGGTGTTCTTCGACGCCCCGGAGGACTTCTGGCCGGCCTTGGACCAGTTCCTCACGGACTTCGATGAGGAGTACAAGGAGCTGGAACAGCTCATCCTCGAGAACGAAATCGTGATGGTACGCACCAGGGGAGTGAGCTTGCTGCCCTTGGACATCGCCATCAACTCCTCGGTCAGCGGGCCGGTGTTGCGGGCCAGCGGACTGGAATGGGACTGGCGGAAGGAGGAACCCTACGACGCCTACGAATTCGTCGACTTCGACGTCCCAACGGCAACTACGGGCGACAATTACGATCGCTTCTGGGTCCGCGTACAGGAAATCCGGCAGAGCCTTCGGATAATCAGGCAATGCATCCAGCAGATCGAGCCGGGGCCAGTGCGGGCCGGCGTGCCGCTGGTGCTTCGCGCCCCGGCCGGGGCGGAGGCCTACGGCCGGGTGGAGGCATCCAAGGGCGAGCTGGCTTTCTACCTCGTGAGCGACGGCGGGATCAGCCCGTATCGTTGCAAGATACGCTCCCCATCGCTAATCAACCTGACCGTGACCGAACACCTGCTGGTCGGATGGAAGCTGGCCGACATGATCGTCACCCTGGGGAGCCTCGACATCAACATGGGTGAAGTGGACAGGTAACGGTACGGCGGTGAACTGCGTCCTTGGCCCCGACAACGTCCTCTACCACACGGCATTGTTCCGGGAAGTCAGCAACTTCGTTGGACATATGCTGCCGTGCTGGCTGTCCTACATCATCGCCGGGTTGGTCATCATCTTCATTCTGGTCAACGCCGTCCTGCTGGGCGCAGCCCTGTTCTCGTGGATGGAACGCCGTCTCATCGGCAGGTTCCAAAACCGGCTGGGCCCCAACCGGTGGGGTCCCTTCGGTCTTTTCCAGCCCTTCGCCGACCTGCTCAAGCTCATCTTCAAAGAGGACCTGACTCCGGGGACCGCCGACCGGGCCGTGTTCTTCGTAGTCCCGGTGGTCATGCTGGCGCCGGTGATGTTGATGCTGGCCGTCGTGCCCTTCGCCAAAGACACGGCCTTGGCCAACCTGAACGTGGGGGTGCTGTATATCCTGGCCGTCACCTCCATAACCTCCATCGCCATCTTCATGGCCGGGTGGGCTTCAAACAACCGGTTTGCCCTCTTCGGCGCGGCCCGGGGCGTGGCGGTGCTCATCAGCTACGAGGTGCCGGTAGTGGTATCGCTGCTGGGCGTGGTGATGGTCGCCGGTTCGATGTCCTTAGCCGACGTGATCGCGGCCCAGAAACTGCCCTTCTTGCTGGTGCAGCCCCTGGCCTTCTTTGTGTTCGTGGCCGGCACCACCGCCGAGTTGAACCGCACACCCTTC
Source organism: Dehalococcoidia bacterium (assembly GCA_965222595.1). Classification (GTDB taxonomy): domain Bacteria; phylum Chloroflexota; class Dehalococcoidia; order Lucifugimonadales; family UBA3495; genus VXOI01. Next base: position 160,876 of record CBDCUJ010000013.1, read on the forward strand.
GACATGGCCGAAGCGGAGTCGGAGTTGATTGGCGGGTATCATACCGAATACAGCGGCGTCAAGTTCGCCCTGATCCAAGCGGCCGAGTTCGGGGGGGTGATGGCGGCGTCGGGAGTGATCGTGACCCTGTTCCTGAGCGGATGGTCGGGACCGGTTTCCCAGTACCTGGGTTGGTTGTGGTTCCTGCTAAAAACGATGGCGGTTGCCTGTGTCTTCATCTGGGTCCGCGCCACTTTTCCCAGGCTCCGGATCGACCAGTTGCTGGCCTTGGCCTGGAAGTGCCTGCTGCCGGTGAGTATCATCAACCTGTTCGCCACCGCCTTGGAGGTATACTTCCTTCGGGATGGGGCCGGCGCCCTGACGACCGGAGATCTCTGGATAATGACCGGAATCAACTGGGGCCTTTCCGTAGCCTGCCTGGTCTTTTTCGGCAGACTGGTGCGGGGCAAGATGAGGCCCACTGAACCCAATAGCCGGGGCCGAACGCCGCCCGCAGTTCCCACGCGCGTCGCGATCCCGGAATTTGGTGTGGAGGCCGACTAGAATGTACGGGCTCGCGATGCTCACAGGCCTGCTGGTCACCCTGAAAAACCTGACCAAGAAACCGTTTACGGTCCAATACCCGGAAGAACGGCTCAAACAACACCCCAGGTTCCGTGGCGAGGAGTTCGTCTGGTACGAGGAACGGTGCACCGGGTGCGCCGCTTGCGCCAAGTACTGTCCGCTTGGGATCATCAAGATCGTCACCAGTCCCAGCGAGACCGCTCCGGCCGAGGGCGACAAGTACCGGTTGGAAGTTTTCGACATCGCCATCGACCGCTGCATGTTCTGCGGACTGTGCGTGGAGGCATGCCCCTACGACGCGTTGTTCATGGGCAGCGGGTTCGAGCAGGGGCGGTATTCACGCAAGGACATGGTCATCGACATCGACCAGTTGCGCCAGGCGGAAAAGCATCCCAGCACTTTCTTCCGGCCCCAATTGGAAGGCCGCAACTACGATCCCAAGTCCGGCCAGCCCCTGGACTGGCAGGACGTCGGGCGGGAATCGTGGCAGTGGCACCAGCGGGAAAAGGCCGGAATGCGAACCGGCGGCGGTCTGCCGGACGCCGACGCCCCCGCGCTCAAGTCCGAGAACGACGCGGACGGGGTCCCTCCGGATTTAACGGCCAACGGCCCGGCGGCCCCACCGGCTGTAACTCCCGGGAACGCCGCCTAGATGATCGTTCAGGACGTTGTATTCTGGCTGCTCAGCGTGGCGGCGATCGGGGCCGCCTTGGGGGTGGTCTTGGTGCGTGACCTGTTCCGGGCCGCCCTGCTGCTGGTGGGGGTGTTCGTGGCGGTGGCGGGGTTCTTCGTGCTGCTGAACGCCGAGTTTCTCGCGGTTGTCCAAGTATTGATCTACGCCGGGGCCATTTCAGTGCTAATCATCTTCGCCGTGATGCTCACCAGGGACGTACAGCGCGGCAACCTGCCCAACCGGCTGCAGATTCCGGCGGCGCTGTTCGCCTCGTTGTTGCTGGCGTCCCTGGTCACCGTGGCGGTGGACACAAAATGGGAATTTCTCCCCGAGGAAAGCCAGGCAAGCGTCGACATTGTACAGACCGGCGCGGTGGTGAATCTTGACGAAGCAACATTGACGGCTGCCGGCATCGCATCTCCGGAAGACAAGGAGCAAGTGGAGAACGCCGGACTGGCCGACCTGCTCATCGGCAAGTTCGTGCTGCCTTTCGAGGCCGTTTCCGTGTTGCTTTTGGCCGCCTTGATCGGTGCGCTGGCGTTGGTGCGCCCGGCCGCCAGACCACGGACCGGGCCGGACTAACGGCGTATGTCCTTCGAAGCGTTTCTCATCGTCGCGGCGGTCCTGTTCTCCATCGGGCTTTACGGTTCGTTGGCCCGCCGGAACGTGCTCGCGGTCCTGATGTCCATCGAGTTGATGTTCAACGCGGTAAACGTGACACTGGTGGCTATGGCCAAGTACCTGGCCCCTGCCGGCCTGCAGGAAGACCTGAGCACGGCATTGACCGGCCAGGTGTTTGCCGTCTTCATCATCACTGTCGCCGCGGCCGAAATCGCCTTGGGGCTGGGCATAGTGTTCGCCATGTACCGCACCAACGAGTCGGTGGACCTGGGCGACGCGACACAGATGCGGAATTAGGAATGTGGAATGCGGAGTGCGGAATTAGGAATGCGGTATGTGGAGTGCGGAATGCGGAATCGAAGTTAGGAATTCGTCAATTCTTAACTCCTAATTCCTAATTCCACATTCAGTTAGCTATGTGGGTAGAGTTCAAAAAAGCGCAGAACTTGATGTTGGCCGAGATGTGGAAGGATGTCCTGGAGGGAGAGGGGCTGCCCGCCCGCATCCTTCCGGAAGGCGATATTCTGGACTGGAGCGAACGGGTACCCTTCACGATATATGTGCCCAAAGGTAGAGAACACGTTGCCGAGGAGATTCTGAGGAAGCTGTAGATGGTCATTGAAGCCGCCGTTTGGGCGATATTCCTGCTTCCCCTCGGTTCATTCGTCCTAATCGCTTTTCTCATCCGCCCCTTCCTCAACCGCTGGCCGATGCTAAGCGGGCTTGCCACAATTGCCGCCCTGACCGGGGCGACCGGACTGGCGGTATGGACTCTCATTTCGGTCATTTCCGGCAATACCCACGAATGGGAGCCACTGAAGTGGTTGGAGGTGGGCGGCGCGTCCATCGACATGGGCTTGCTGATCGACCCACTCACCGCCGTGATGCTGGTGGTCGTCGCTGCCGTCAGCCTCCTGATTCAAGTCTATTCCTTGGGGTATATGCACGGCGATTCCGGGTTCTGCCGGTACTACGCCTATATGTCCCTCTTCACCGCGGCGATGCTGGGCCTGGTCCTCTCCAGCAACATCGTCCAGCTTTACGTTTTCTGGGAACTGGTGGGCGTGTCTTCCTATCTGCTCATCGGATTCTGGCACGAACGGCCGGCGGCCGCTGCGGCCGCCAAGAAAGCGTTCATCGTCACCAGGATCGGCGACGTGGGCTTTCTGATCGCCATCCTTTACCTGTTTGTGAAGGCCGACGATTTCGCGGCGGCCGGGCTGAACTCCTTCCACATACCGGACATCTGGCAGGCGGCCCAACCCTTAGCGGCCGGCGGCGCGGTTTTGGGGGGCGCCGCTCTCACCTGGATGGCTTTGGGGATTTTCGCCGGGGCCGCCGGAAAGTCGGGACAGTTCCCTCTCCACTCCTGGCTGCCCGATGCCATGGAGGGCCCGACTCCCGTCAGCGCCCTGATCCATGCCGCCACCATGGTGGCGGCCGGGGTGTTCCTGGTAGCCCGCTTCTTCCCGGTGTTCCACCAGTCCACCGATGCCTTGGCGGTGGTGGCCTTGGTTGGGGCGTTCACGGCTCTCATGGCCGCAACCATGGGCCTCGTGGCCAACGACATCAAAAGGGTAATGGCGTTTTCCACAATCAGCCAGTTGGGCTACATGATGGCCGCCCTCGGCATAGGCGCCTATGCCCCCGCACTGTTCCACCTGGTGGCCCACGCCGCGTTCAAGGCGCTGTTGTTCTTGGGGGCCGGCAGCGTCAACCATGCCAGCGGCACATTCGACATGCGCTACATGGGCGGGCTCCGGCGGCAGATGCCGTTGACTTATCTCGTGGTGGTCATCGCCGGCCTCAGCTTGGTCGGCATCATCCCGCTAACCGGGTTTTGGAGCAAGGACGAAATATTGCTGGGCGCCTGGGAGGGCGGCGAATTGACCCAGACCTGGATCAGCCGGGTGACTTTCGCCTCGTTGATCGCGGGAGTGGTGGTGACCGCTTTCTACACCCTGCGCATGATAGTTCTCACGTTCCACGGCGAATTCAGAGGCGGGGCCGACCAAGAATTACAGGACCGGCCTGAAGCCCGCCTCGGAGACGAGCCAGGGCATGGCGGGATGCGCTTAGCGGAGTCGCCATGGGTCATGGTGGGCCCCATGCTGGTTCTCGGCTTGGGGGCCATCGCGTTGGGCTTCGTGGCCAACCCCCAGTGGGTCGATATATTCGCCATCCCCAAACACTGGATCACCGGCTTCCTGGCCGACGGTCTCTTGGCGTCGTTGGGTGGAGAAGGCCACGCGGAGACTCCCGACTTCAGTCCCTTTATAGCCATAGTCTCGACTGGGGCGGCGTTGGTGGGCATGGTCGCGGCGCTCGGATTGTACCTGAGGCGGCGCCGGAGGCCGGAACCCCTGGAATTGCTGGGCCCGGTACACACGCTCTTGGCCCAACGCTACTATATCGACCACCTTTACGAAGGCCTGTTGGTGCGCCGCGGCTTCTACCGCATCTTCGCCGGAATTTCGGACTGGATCGACCGGAGGATCGTTGACGGTATCGTCGACCTCGTCGGCTGGTTCTTCCTCAACATCGGCTCGGCGATAGGGCGGCTCCAGACGGGCCAGGTGCAGGTCTACGGCACTGCGGTGGCCTTCGGCATACTGTTGATCATCCTCGCCTTCCTGCTGACATAGGTTGGGCATGGGAATTTTTGGGGAATTTTTGGATAGATGGGGTCTGAGTACCACGGGCTGCTAACCGCGACCGTGTTCCTGCCAGCGGCAGGGGCCGTTTGCCTGTTGCTTCTACGCGGCGAGCGAAGCATCCGCGTCTTTGCCACGGCGGTGGTCGTGGCCGACCTTGTGCTGGCGCTGCTGGTGTTCTCCTTCTTTGACCGGGCGGCGGACGCTGAGCGGTTCCAGTTCGTTGACCAGTTAGCCTGGATACCGGAGGCCGGACTCAAGGCCAGCTTCCTGCTGGCGGTGGACGGTCTCAGCGCACCCTTGGTGGCGCTTACCGGGTTGCTCGGGCTGTGCGCCGTTTTAGCTTCCTGGCACATCGGCGTGCGGGTGAAAGAGTACTTCATATGGCTGTTGGTGTTACAGACTGCGGTCATGGGGGTATTCACATCATTGGACCTGCTGCTCTTCTTTCTGTTCTGGGAACTGGAGCTGGCGCCGATGTACATGCTCATTTCCATCTGGGGCACCGGGCGGAAAGAATACTCGGCGATGAAGTTCCTGATGTTCACCATCGTGGGCAGCGCCTTCATGCTGGTGGCCATAGTCGCCGTGTTCCTGACCCCGGAGATCGGCACTTTCAACATGGTGGAGCTCTCCAGCAACACGGCGGCCCTCGCCTCGGCGGCGGTGCTCGTTCCAATTGCCGGGTTGTTCTGGCTGTTCTTCGTGGCCTTTGCGGTAAAGCTGCCCACTTGGCCCCTGCACACCTGGCTGCCCGACGCCCATACCGACGCGCCGACCGCCGCCAGCGTGATGCTGGCCGGGGTCCTGCTGAAGATGGGAGGTTACGGGCTGCTTCGCATCAACGTGGGGCTTTTCCCCTCGCAGACCGAGGCCTTTGCCTGGGTCCTCGTCGTTCTCGGCGTGGTCAGCGTGCTCTACGGCGCGGTCGTCACGATGCGCCAGACCGACCTCAAGCGGCTCATCGCTTACTCCAGCGTGAGCCACATGGGCCTGGTTATGCTGGGCATCGGCTCGGTGGGCGTTTCCAGCGGCGCACTGACGGCCACAGGGCTGAGCGGCGCGGCGATGCAGCTATTCACCCACGGCACCATCACCGGCCTGCTGTTCCTGACCGTTGGCTTGGTGTACGACAAGGCCCACACCCGGTACATCCCCGACCTTGGCGGGCTGGCCGGCCGGATGCCCTTGGTGGCCGCCTCCATGCTCATCGCCGGACTGGCCTCCCTGGGACTGCCCGGGCTGAGCGGGTTCGCATCCGAGCTCCTGGTGTTCCTGGGGGCCTACCGCGCCTACGATTGGCCGACGGCGCTGGCGGTGCTGGGCATCATTGTCGCGGCGGGTTACATCCTCTGGATGATGGAGCGGACATTCTTTGGGCGGCGGCGGCGGCGATTCGCCGACCTGACGGACGCCTCGCTGGTCGAGGCGGCGCCCTTGGCGCTGATGGTGGTCTGCATCATCGGAGTCGGCGTGTACCCGACGATATTGACCGACGTGTTCCAGTTGGGACTCGACCCAATGGTGAGAGCCTTCGATGGCGGCTGACCTGGAATGAGCGTCCACGACCTGTACATAGTTTCTCCCTACGTGGCGATGGCCGCGGCGGCCACGCTGCTAATTATCGTCGACCTGTTGCTGCCGCGGAAAGGGCTTTTGCCGTATCTGGCTTTCGCCGCCTTGGCCGGTCCTTTCGTGTTGAGCCTTGTTCAACTGTTTGATCTGGGGGACTCCACCGCTTTGGTCCAAGGCTCGGACCTGTTCTCCGTAGAAGAACCCAGCATCCTGCTGGGCGTCCTGTCGGTGGACCGCTTTGCCCTGTTCTTCAACTTCCTGATTACGGCGGCGGCCGCGCTGGTGGTCTTGGCGTCGACCGTTTACGTGCGACAGATGCCGCGGTTCCAAGGTGAGTATTTCGGACTCATTCTCTTCTCGGCCACCGGCATGATGCTGTTGGCGGCGGCCACAGAGCTCATCACCATCTACATCGCTCTCGAGTTGACCACGCTGCCCCTGGCGGCTCTGGCCGCGTTCCTGATGAACGCCCGCTCCAGCGAAGCCGGCATGAAATTCCTGATCATAGGGGCCATCAGCTCGGCGGTGATGCTCTACGGGATGGCGCTGGTGTTCGGGTTCACCGGCAGCACCCAGTTGGCGGAAATATCGGATAGCGTGGGGCGGGCCGGCGGCGGGGTAGCCTTCGGCAACTATGCCCTCCTGGTCGGTATCGTGCTGCTGGTGGCGGGGTTCGGTTTCAAAGTTTCATCGGCCCCCTTCCAGATGTGGGTCCCCGATGTTTACGAAGGCGCTCCGACGCCGGTGGTGGCGTTTCTTTCGGTGGCCAGCAAGGCCGCCGGGTTCGCCATATTGCTGCGGGTGTTCTTCGTGGGCTTCTTTGACGTGGCTTTGGACTGGGCGGCGTTGCTGGCAGCGCTGGCGGCCGCCTCCATGACCATCGGCAACGCGGTGGCCATGGTGCAGAGCAACATCGGGCGGCTCTTCGGTTACAGCACCATCGCCCACGCGGGATACCTGCTGGTGGGAGTCGCGGCCGGTGTGAAGGCCGCCGGCGATGGCTTGGACCTGCCCCAGTTCGCCGCCGTCGGTCCCGACAGCGTGTTGTTCTACTTGGGGGCGTACGCCGCAGCCAATCTCACCGCCTTTTTCGCCATGGCGGCCATCGGTTCGAGGGTGGGAAGCGACTTGATCGCCGACTACGCGGGCCTGTTCTCCAAATCGCCGGTCTTGGCCGTGGCGCTGGCCTTGGCGTTGATCGCGCTGATCGGCGTGCCGCCCACCGGCATATTCATCGGCAAGTTATACGTGTTCCGGGCTGCGGTGGAGAGCGGTCTCATCTGGCTGGCGATAGTCGGCGTCATCAATAGCGCGGTCTCGGCCTACTACTACGTCCGGATCATCCGGACCATGTTCTCGCAACCGGCCCCGGACATGTCGGCCACTGAACTTCCGGGGGAGCGGCCATCGCGCTCCCCCGGGCCCTGGCTTGCCATGGGCATAGCCGGGGCCGCCACGCTGTTCATGGGAGTGGCGCCCGGCTTCGTCATGGAGGCAGCCCGGGCCGCCGTGCGGGCGTTGGCGGTGTGACCGAGAGGGGAGCACAATAGCGGGGCCTTTCGCCCGGTGTGCTATCATTGGGTTGGCTCGACTCAAACGTTCGCGGGCGGGACCGCCGGTCAGTCCGGGAGAATTGCGATGACGACCAAACTGCTGCCGCCGTACCCGGGAAGGGGCGGTATGCCGTTGCCGGAGGAGCTGCATCTACCCCCCGACAACCGGTCGGTCATACCTGATCCCGACGCGCCTGATGACTGGGAGCCTTTGCCCGACGCCATGCAGCAAGAGCCTCATTATTTCGATGCCGTAACAGTCGTAGTCCATCACTTTCGCGACCAGCCGGGCGTATTGGCCGCTGGCAATTGTCCGGTCTACTACACAGGCGAGAATGGCCGTCAGGGGATCTTCCGCCCCGATTTGCTCGTGGCCTTTGGGGTGAACCCCATTGCTATTCGCCAGCGCAACGGCTATTTCATTTCCAGGGTAGAGAAGCCGCCGGACTTCATCCTTGAGATCGCGTCGGTCTGCACCTTCCGGAACGATCTGGGGCCGAAGCGCAACCTGTACGCCCGGCTGGGGGTGGAGGAGTATTGGCGTTTCGACGCCACCACCGTCTACTACCCGGAGCCTCTGGCCGGGGAGAGACTGCAGGATGGGAAATACAGGCCTCTTTCGGTCTCCCGGGACTTGGACGGCATAATCCGGGGTTACAGTCCGTTGCTGGGGCTGTTCATATGTTGGGACCAAGCGAACCTGCGATTCTTTGACCCCGCAACCGGCGAGTTTCTGCGAACCCTCAATGAGTCGGAATCCGCCCTGACCGCAGCGCGCTTCGCCCAGGAGACCGCCGAGGACCGCGCCGCCGCCTTGGGCGATCGGGCTGCCGCCGCCGAGGACCGCGCCGCCGCCGACCAGGCCAGGATACGGAGCCTCGAAGAAGAGTTAGGCCGCCGGCAAGCGGATAGCTAGCTTAGACTCCGTTCTGATGACCACTGTCGGCATCATATACAACTCCCGCATTCCGGAAGCGCTCGACCTCAGCACTGCCATTCTCCACGAGTTGGACCTGGCGGAAGACAGCTGGATATCGCCAGCCGAGAACCTTGAGGTGCTGGCCCCCCGGGCGGAGTCCACCGACATGGTGGTCACGGTCGGCGGGGACGGGACAATCCTCAGGGCCGTCCGGTTCACCGGCCCCGCCCGGATACCGATCGTGGGCATCAACATGGGCCGGCTCGGCTTCATGACCGAATTGCAGGTCGACGAGGCGATGACCAAGCTTCCTCACTACTTAAAGGACGCTTACCGTACCGACGAGCGCAACATGCTCCAAGCCACGGTGGTCAAGGCCGGATCGACCCTTACGGAGGGTCCGTACCACGCACTGAACGACCTGGTGGTGGCGAGGGGCGCCGCCTCGCGGGTGGTGACGCTGGCCGGGACCATCGACGGCGTGCCGGTCTCGACCTTCCGGGCCGACGGCCTGATTCTTTCCACCGCCACCGGCAGCACCGGCTACAACCTGGCGGTGGGCGGCCCGATACTCGACCCAGAGTCCGACGCGCTGGTGTTAAAGACCGTAGCCGCCCATATGGGCTTGACCGCCGCCCTTGTGTTGCGGTCGGAGACCGAAGTGTCGCTGCGGCTAGAGGGTTACCAGCCCGGCGTGCTGAGCGTGGACGGCTACGAGGACCATGACCTCAACATCGGCGACTTGGTGGAGATGAAGCAAAGCCCCCACAAGGCCACCTTCCTCCGGGCCAATCCTCCTTCGTACTTCTTCGGCACCCTCACCCGGCGCCTCGGGTTCAGCATTCGAGGCCAATAGTCTGAACTGTGATTATCTTGATCAACGGATTTGGCATGATTCGGCAACCGGGCAAATCGCCAAAATTCCGAGAATACCGGTCCAGATAATCACAGGCCGGAAAAATGGAGGCTACCCCCAAAATTGTCTGACTCCAACGCTGGTCCCACACAGTTCGAGAACACTATCGAGACGACGCGGCAGTATGAGGGGCGTATCTTCAACGTCCGTGTCGACACTGTCGAGTTGCCCGGCGGGCGGCGCACCATACGGGAGATAGTGGAGCATTCCGACGCCGTTTGCATGGTGCCGGTGGACGCCGATGGCAACGTCCTCTTGGTGCGCCAGTACCGCAAGCCCACCGAGTCGTCGGTCCTGGAGGTCCCGGCGGGCGGTGTCGAGGCTGGCGAGGTGTCGGAGGACACTGTGCTTCGGGAATTGCAAGAAGAGGTCGGCTACACCGCCGACAGCGTTACCCACCTGGCCAGCTTTTGGGTCGCTCCCGGCTGGGCCACGGAACGCATGCACGCTTACCTTGCCACGGGCTTGCGGCCGTCCAAGCTGAGCGGCGACGACGACGAGAACATACAGGTGGTGCGGGTACCCTTCCGGGCCGCCCTCGCCATGATCCAATGCGGCGAGATACAAGACGGGAAGACCATCGCCTCCCTGCTATTGGCCCAGCCGTTGATTTGATTCCGTCTGAATCAGGATTCACTGGATGTCGAGATTTCGGGATTGCGAATCGCCAATCCTGCGAATCATTCGACCCGGCAATCCCGGTTCAGACAAGAAAGGAAGGTCCCATGCAAGCCATCGACATGCACATCCATGTGCCTCGGGAACCCGGACTGCCGGAGATCGAAATCGAAGCCGAGTTGCTCCGTTATTTCCGCGCTCCACCGCCTCCGAAGGACCCGGCGGAGATGGCCGATAAGTTTCGTGGGTTGGATGTGTTCGGGGTGATCTTCTCGGTTGACACGACCACCAACACCGGCGAAAAGCCGGACAGCAACGACTGGGTCGCCAACATCGTCAATCAATACCCGGAGCAGTTCATGGGGTTCGCCTCGGTGGACCCCTGGCTGGGCAAAGCCGCCTGCTTCGAGCTGGAGCGGTCGGTGAAGGAGTTGGGGCTCAAAGGATTGAAGCTGCACCCGGTGCACCAGGCGTTCTTCCCCAACGACACCCGTTTCTACCCGCTGTACGAAGTGGCCGACGGGCTGGGCATTCCGGTGCTGTTCCACTCCGGGTTCGCCGGGGCGGGCTCGGGCACGCCCGGCGGCAGCGGCCTGAAGTTGAAGTACAGCCAGCCCATCCCCTGCTTTGACGACGTGGCCGCCGACTTCCCCAATCTCACAATCATAATGGCCCATCCGGGTTGGCCTTGGATCGACCAGCAGATTGCCGTCGCCCTGCACAAGTCCAACGTGTACCTGGACCTTTCGGGCTGGATGCCGCGCTTCATCCCGGAGCAGCTAATCCGTGAGACCAACACCCGGCTGCAGGACAAAGTCATGTTCGGCTCCGACTTCCCCTTCATCCAGCCTGACCGCTGGCTTCACGACTTCGAGAACCTCGACATCCGCGAACAGGTGGTGCCCAAAGTGCTAATCGAAAACGCCAGGAGGGCGTTGAAGATTCCGGTTTAGCGACGGAGATCAATGACTTCTCTCTTAACCCTGGGCTCGTGACGGCTATACCGGTGCTCCTGGTTGCCGGAAATGTGATTCCGTGATTCATGGTTGACGTAGTGCAGTCGCGGATGGGGGTGCCCATTCGGTTGACTGATGAGCGATGGGCTCACATTGTGGACAACCACGACGAGCTGGCCGGTCTCAGAGGCGAAGTCCTTCGGACTGTGGAAAATTCTGGGAGGATTGTAGCCGGCGGGGCAGGCGAACTGCTGGGCACTCGGGAGTATCAACCTGGGAAATGGCTTGTGGTAGCATATAGGGAGTTCAACGGCGACGGTTTCATTATCACCGCTTTCTTGACCAGCCGGACCGGTTCGCTGGAAAGAAGGACGCAACTATGGCCCTGAAGCAACTGCCTGAAGACCTGAGCCAGTACTTCAATCTCGTGTCGGTGGTGCGGCATTCTCCAAGGGGATACTTGCGGTCTTCCTACGACGAAGAAGCAGATGTCCTCTACGTGCATTTCGAAGAGTCTGGCCGCTCTACTGACAGCGAGCTTACCAACGACGATATCATCCTGCGGTACGATGGCGATTCGATCATAGGAATTACCATTCTCCACGCCAGCCAGCGCTGAAAAACCGGCCTGAGAGTGCTCTCCGGCTAGAAGGCGCTCGGCGATTTTGGTATATTAGGCAACGGCTTTCAGACGAAGGCATCTCCGGGAGGAGTTAGGCAAACATGCTGGAGCATGATGTCCTGGTAATCGGAGCCGGTCTGGCCGGTATGCGGGCGGCGATTGCCGCGCGGGCGAACGGGGCCAACACGGCCATCATCAGCAAGGTACATCCGGTGCGAAGTCACTCCAACGCGGCCCAAGGCGGCATCAACGCCGCGCTGACCGACCGCGGCGATGACTGGGAAGACCATGCCTACGACACGGTGAAGGGCAGCGACTTCCTGGGCGACCAGGATGCGATAGAGGTCATGTGCCAGTCGGCGGGCCGGGCACTGATCGACATGGAACACTTCGGCGTCACCTTCAACCGGGACGACGAGGGCTACTTGGGCACCCGGGCCTTCGGCGGCCAGCGCCGCGCCCGAACATTCTTTGTCGGCGACTTCACCGGCCAAGCCATGCTCCACGTGATGTTCGAGCAGCTCATCAAGTCGGGGGTGCGGCGTTACGAAGAGTGGTTCGTCACTTCCCTGATCATCGAAGACAGCCAGGTCTGCGGTGTCATGGCCCTGGAGATACGCACCGGTCAGGTATACGCCATCCGGGCGAAGACCGTCATTTTCTGCACTGGCGGCCTCGGACGAGTGTTCGAACCCAGCACCAACGCCCTTATCGTGACCGGCGACGGCATGGCGCTGGCCTACAACGCCGGCGCTCAACTCATGGACATGGAGATGGTCCAGTATCATCCGACCACCCTGGCCGGGAGCGGGGTACTGATTTCCGAGGCGGCCCGGGGCGAGGGGGCCTACCTGCTGGACAAAAACGGCGACCGTTTTATGACCAGATACGCCCCCAACATGATGGAGCTGGCCTCGCGGGACGTCGTCTCCCGCGCCGAGCAAACCGAGATCAACGCTGGCAACGGCGTGAACGGTTGTGTCATGCTGGACTGCCGCCACCTCGGTGAGTCTCTGGTCATGGAGAAGCTCAGCCAGATACGGGAGATTGGCATCGACCTGGCCGGGGTGGACATGATCCGCGACCCTATCCCGATACGCCCCGGCATGCACTACATGATGGGCGGCATCAAGACCGACGTGGACGGCCTGACCAACATACCGGGCGTTTACGCCGCCGGCGAGTGCGCCTGCGTCAGCGTTCACGGCGGCAACCGGCTGGGCGCGAACTCCCTGCTGGACACCATTGTCTTCGGCGAACGCTCCGGCAACCACGCCGCGGAAGCCTCACGGGACGTGGACTACGTGGAATTCAACGTGGAACAAGCGGTGAAGAACGAAGAGAGCCGCATCCAGGAGTTTTTGGACCGCCCCTCAAACGGCGACCGCATCGCCAGCATCCGTCTGGGTATGGGGGAGTCGATGAACCGGAACCTTGCCGTGTACCGGAACCAGGAAGGAATGGAAGAGTCACTAGGCGACATGGAACAGCTCGTAGAGCGATACAAGACCGTCCCGGTTGAGAACAAGGGGAAGATTTTCAACACTGATCTGGTGTTCGGCCTGGAGCTGGGGTTCATGCTCGACTGCGCCACCCCGATCGTGGTCAGCGCCCTTGACCGCAAGGACAGCCGGGGCGCCCAAGCCAGGATCGACTTCCCGGACCGGGACGACGAAAACTGGATGAAACACTTGGTGGTGACCAAAGAAGAGACCGGCCCGGAAGTTAAGTATTCCCCGGTCAGCATCACCAGATGGACTCCTGAAGAGAGGAAGTACTAGCCGATGGACGTAACGCTCAGGGTAAGGCGACTGGACCCCGAGGCCGAAGAACCCACACCCTTTTGGCAGGACTACGTCGTGTCAATTGAGGACAACGCAACCGTGCTGGATGCCCTGATCAAGGTCCGGGAAGAGGACGACGGCACTCTCAGCCTCCGCTGCTCCTGCCGCAGTTCCATCTGCGGCTCCTGCGCCATGCGCATCAACGGGCACGCCGGGCTGGCCTGCAAGACACAGGCGGCGGCTGTACTGCAAGAGGGGAACGTCATCACCGTGGAGCCCGCTGGCAACATGCCGGTCATCAAAGACCTGGTTGTCGATTTCGACCTGTTTTGGGACAAGATCAACCAGGTCGAGCCTTACCTCCAGCCCCAGGGGCCCCAGCCGGAACAGGAGTACGTCGTCTCGAACGAGTCGATGCTGCACCTGTCCAGCGTCACGTCCTGCATCATGTGCGGCGCGTGCGTGTCCGACTGCACCGTGCTCGAAGTCGATCCGTCGTTCCTGGGTCCGGCCGCCTTGGCCAAAGCCTACCGGTTCACCGCCGACCCGCGGGACGGCGACGCCAACGGCGTCTCCCGCGACCGGCTGGAGCGGTTGAACGAACCTTCCGGGATGTGGGACTGCACCCGGTGCCTGGAGTGCGTTCAAGCCTGTCCCAAGGGCGTCGCTCCAATGGACCGGATCATGGCGTTGCGAGACCAGGCCATCGGAGCGGGTTTCCGGGACACCATCGGCGCCCGCCACGCCGAGGCGTTCAGCGAGTCGGTCGAGCACAGCGGCTGGCTGGACGAGCTGCGATTGGTGCCCAAGTCGTTGGGGATGACCAATGTTTCAGGGATGCTGGGCATGGCGCCTTTAGCCATCCAAGCACTCACCCACGGCAAGATGCCGCCTATCGTCCACAAGAAAATTGAGGGCGCCGAAAACGTCCGTAAGATTTTCGAGAAGGTTGAGGAACCGGAGAGATAAATTCGGAATGATTCAAAATTCAACACGGAGTTTTGGCTTGAATTACTCTTTCTTTCCCGGCTGTGTGTCCCGCGGCGGCTGTCCGGAACTCTACCCGGCGGCCAAGCTGATCTGCGAACGGCTGCGCATCAACCTTTGGGAGTTGCAGGGGGCGTCCTGCACCGGCGCGGGTGTGCTGCAGGAGAAAAATCAGCTTCTGGGCGACACCCTGAATGCCCGCACCTTCGCCATGGCCGAGCGCCTCGACCTTCCTATCCTGACCATCTGCAGCACCTGCCAGGGTGTGATGAGCCAAGCCGATTTCCGGTTGCGCGACCCTGATTACCGGGCCAAGGTGAACTCCTACCTGGCCGATGAGGGCCTGGAATACAATGGCAATGCCCGTCCCAAGCACCTGCTTTGGGTGCTGGTCGAGGACTACGGCCTGGACCGGTTGGCCGAGCAAATCACGCGTCCCCTTCACGGGGTCCGGCTGGCCCCTTTCTACGGGTGCTACATCGTGCGGCCGACCGACGCCCTGGACTTTGATGGCCATCCCGAACGGCAGGACGCCTTGGAGCGCCTCATCGAAATTCTGGGGGCCACGGTGATCGACTTCTCCGGGAAGACCCGTTGCTGCGGCTTCCCGATCCTCACCATCAATGAGCGCAACTCCTTGGCCATGGTTGGAAAGCACACCAGCGAGGCCAAAGACCTGGGGGCCGATGCCATGGTCACCCCTTGTCCTCTATGTCACCTGAACTTGGACAGCTTCCAACCCAAGGCCGCCGCCCAAGCAGGGCGTTCCATCGGTCTGCCGATCCTGCACATGCCCCAAGCCATCGGCTTGGCCATGGGCATCAGCCCTCAGGAACTGGGCCTGCGCCGCCACATCGTAAACACCCGCCCGTTGGTGACCTCATTGGGCGCGCACCGGTAGCACACCGGCAACTCGACATAACCGACGCCAAAAGAGGGCTGTTGGACATCCGGCGGCCCTTTATAATTTAGCCAAGGGCGTCTCTTCCTTCACGATCAAGCGTATATTCCGCACCACCGACACGTTCTACTATTTCCAATACCGGGAGAACGATGCAACATCCTTCGGCGCCTCAAGTTTCTGTTCCCGAAGACTGGCAGACGGCCTTGGCCATTGTGGCCCACCCGGACGACCTGGAGTACGGGGCCGCCAGTGCTGTCGCCAAGTGGACCGCCCAAGGAAAACAGATCGTCTACCTCATGGTTACGCGCGGAGAGGCGGGTATAGACAGCATGCATCCGTCGGAAGTGGGTCCGCTGCGGTCTCAGGAAGAGGTCGACGCCGCCCGGGTGGTGGGGGTCGACACCGTCGAGTTCTTGGACCACGTCGATGGGGTTATAGAGTACGGGCTGCCGCTCCGCCGGGACCTGAGCCGGGCCATCCGGCGGCACCGGCCAGAAATAGTGATTACGCTAAGCCATCACCTGCAGTTTCCCACCGGCCACCTCAACTTGGCCGATCACCGCTGGGCGGGCCTGGCGGTCTTCGACGCGGCCCGCGACGCCGGCAACCGGTGGGTGTTCCCCGAATTGTTGGAAGAAGGCCATGAACCGTGGAACGGGGTCCGTTTCGTGGCGGTCTTCGGACCGTCCACGCCGACCCACGCCGTAGATGTTTCCGGCTATTGGGAGATTGGACTGGACAGCCTCCGGGAGCATAAGGCGTACTTGGAGAATTTAGGCGAAAGTGGGGAGGCGACATTCGATTGGTTGACTGGCCATGCCCGCGAGGCAGGAGAAGCCTTCGGCTGCGAGTATGCTTGCTTCGCCGAACTGGTGCTGATCAACGAACCATTTTCGTGAGTAGCGGGAACCGGCGCCTTTGGAAACTGTCTCAAAACTGACGGCCCGCCCTACCAGTCTTTCCCGCGAAAGCGGGAATCCACGCGCTAGCCTGACGATTTGCGGTCCCTCGGCAAATCTACCGGGTTTTGAGATAGTTTCTTGGTCAATCAGTGGCAACCAAAGGCCCGATGTCTAGTTCTTTGGGCTTGAATACCGACAAGTCGTAGCTATTCTGCAAATTCAGCCAGAATTGTGGGGTAGTACGGAAGGCTTGGCTTAATAACCAGGCCGTCCCCGGAGTTACGCCTCGCTTTCCCTTAACGACTTCGTTGATGCGTTGGACTGGCACGCCAATATGTTTGGCTAGCTCCACTTGAGTCAGTCCCAGCGGAGTCAAGAACTCTTCCAGCAGGATTTCCCCGGGATGACTGGGGACTCGATTTTCGGGGATCATATGTGCCCTCTGGTCGTTGGCTTCCTGCGGCGATCAGTGGTAGTCCACTAAAGAGACATCGGACGCATCGTTGCCATCCCATCGGAAGATGACTCGCCATTGGTCGTTTACCCGAATAGATTAGTGCAACTGGTAATTCAAGTCACTCGCCGTTACTTCTTAAGGGCGTCGCGCCTTGGTGGTAGCCCCGTGAGTCACTGTTCGCCGAGGTAGCAGCCTACCCGAACAACTCCCCGAGCGGGCAGGCGAAACCCGGCACCACGTCCTCACCGTCCAGAACGTCGTCCTCGGACAGGTGGCAGACGTCGTCGATGGAGCGGTACACGTCGGCGGAGCGGGTGACGGGGTAGATGACCCATGCCAGGCGGACGCCGGCGCGGAGCCACTCTTCGACCTTTTCCCGCACTTCGCGCGTGGCGTCGCTGGGGGAAACGACTTCGACTACGAGGTCGGGGGCAGCCTCGAGATAGCCGTCGGGAATAGCTTCTTCGCCCAACCGGTCATATGATATGAAGGCGGCGTCGGGGGCACGTACAGTGTCCGGGGCCCGGTGGAGAATGAACCCGGTCTCAGCGGCGAATACCCGGCCGAGGCCGTTAGCCCGTACGTGAACGTGTATCAGCGCACCGATGTTCATCGCGATATAGCCGTGAGGTCCGCCTGCTGGCGCCATCTCATACACCTTGCCCTTCACCAACTCGAGCCGCCGTCCGGTGGTGGGAAGGCAGAGCAGTTCTTCTGCGGTGAACAACTCTTTTGGTGTGCGCATCGTATTCACCCACGCAGCGTTGGGACTATTTCCCGGAAGGCCTCTATGGTGCGGTCTATGTCTTCGTCGGTGTGGACCGCGGAGGGGTAGTATTTTTGGCCGCCTTTCAGGATACCCCGTTCCAGCAGTCCCGAGGTGAGGCGGGCCATCACTTGGGTGTCGCCGGTCTGTATGTCCCGGTAGTTGGCCACAGGCCTGTCGGTGAAGCAGAAGTCGAATACGGCGTCTTCGCCGCAGCTTTGTACCGGGACCCCGTGTTCATTACAGGACTCGACCAGCGCGTTGCGAATGGCTCCCCCGGCGCCATGGATTCGCTGGTAGGCGCCGTCCTCCCGCAACACTTCGAGAGTGGCGAGGCCGGCGGCGCAGGCGACAGGGTTGCCGTTGAGCGTACCGATCTGGTTGACAAAGGTGTCGCTGTCCACGGCGCCCCGGTCGTAGACCGACATAATGTCGGCGCGCCCCATGACCGCCGCCAGCGGGTAGCCGCCGCCCATTATCTTGCCGACGGAGCAGAGGTCAGGCGTGACGCCGTAGAACTCCTGAGCACCGCCGTAGGCGAGGCGGAAGCTGGTCACGACTTCATCGAAGATCAGCGGGATGCCGTACCGGGCAGTCAGGTCCCTCAAGCCCTGCAGGAAGCCGGGTTGTGGCGCCAGGATGCGCTGCATTGGTTCCACGATGACTGCGGCTATCTCTTGGTGGTGGGCCTGCATGATGGTCCCCGTGGTGACGAGGTCGTTGAACGGAGCGATCAACATCAGGTCGGCGATGGCTTTGGGGATGCCGCCGCTGTTGGCCTCAGCCTGGGGAAATTCCTCGGAGGCGCTGGGAGTCACGCTCATCAGGGCGTAGTCGCTGGTGCCGTGAAAACCTCCCTCGAACTTCAGCACTTTCTCCCGGCCCGTAAACGCCCGGGCCACCCGCATGGCCTGAAAGCAGGCGTCGGTGCCGCTGGTCGTGAAGCGGATTTTTTCGGCGCAGGGAACGGCCTCGACCAGTGCCTCGGCCAGCAGTACAGCCTTGTCGTTGGTCGCGAAGAAGGTGCTGCCCTGCTCGACCGTCTTGATGACCGCCTCTACTACATGGGGATGAGCGTGGCCCAAGATCATCGGGCCGGAGCCCATGAGCCAGTCGACGTACTCGTTTCCGCTAACGTCCCAGACCTTGGAGCCCCTGCCGCCAGCGACCAGGAAGTCCTGCTCCGGCGAGAAGGTAATGTTGCCGTTGCCTCCTGGCAGAAGGCGCGCTGCCTTGTCCAGTAACAGCTGTTCTTCGGGTGTTCGGTTCGGCATGGGGACTACCTCCTAGTTGAGGAACATTATATTCCTGGCCGCCTTCCCTGCCATCGGTTAGGCGGGGTAGTTTTGCAATGTGTTTGACGTAACGTTCTTATAACCAAAGACCCCACCCTGTCGGGGTGGGGTCTCGCATGATGGCCGGATTGGACCGCTACGCTCACCCCGAGTTCTCCGCCCGCGCTTGGTTCATAACTTCCACCAACTCTTTAACGCTGTCGGCTGAGCTTTGAAGGGCGGCCTTTTCTTCGGCGGTGAGGTTGATTTCCAGGACCTGTTCCATGCCGCCGGCGCCAAGCTTCACGGGGACGCCGACGCACAGGCCGTTAATGCCGTATTCGCCCTCCAGATAGGCGCAACAGGGCAGGATGCGCTTCTTGTCCAGCAGGACCGCCTCCACCATTTGGGTGATGGCGGCCGAGGGGGCGTAATAGGCGCTGCCCTCTTTGAGCAGGGCCACGATTTCGCCGCCGCCTTGCCGGGTGCGGCGGACCAGTTGGTCCACTTTCTCTTCGGCCATGAGCTCGCTGATGGGGATCCCGCCTACGGTGGTGAACCGGACGAGGGGCACCATGTCGTCGCCGTGGCCGCCAAGCACGTAAGCCTGCACATCCTCCACCGAAACGTCCAACTCTTGGGCGATGAAGGTGCGGAAACGGGCCGTGTCCAATACTCCCGCCATTCCGAACACCCGGTTCCTGGGGAAGCCGCTGGCCTCGTAGACGTTCTGGACCATCGCGTCCAATGGGTTGGTGACCGGAATGATGATGCTATTCGGAGAATGCTTGACCACCTGCTCGGTTACGGAGGAGGTAATGCGCATGTTGGTCAGAAGCAGATCGTCGCGGCTCATTCCCGGTCGGCGGGCGATGCCCGCAGTGATCACGACCACGTCGGAGCCGGCCGTTTCTTCGTAGCCGTTGCTGCCGGTTATGGCGGCGTCGCTGCCCAGGACCGGCCCAGACTCCAGCATGTCGAGGGACTTGCCTTGGGGCAGGTCCTCGACGACGTCAACCATGACCACGTCCGCGTAGCCCAACTGGTGGACCCGCTGGGCGGTCGTGGCTCCAACGTTTCCGGCTCCTACCACGGTCACTTTGCTTCTCATCTGGTTAGTGCTCCTCTGTTTATTGGGCGGTTGCTAGATTGCATCCACAAGCGCATTCAGAGTGGCGCTGGGGCGCATGGCTTTGGCGGCCATCTCGTCATTGGGGAGGTAATAGCCGCCGATATTGACCGGCTGTCCCTGAGCGTCGTTCAGCTCCTGAATGATTTTTTCTTCGTTGGCGGCCAACTGCTGGGCCACCTCGGCAAAGCGAGCTTTCAATTCGGGGTCCTGGGTCTGATTGGCCAGCGCTTCCGCCCAGTACAGGGCTAGGTAGAAATGACTGCCCCGGGTGTCCAGTTCGTTCACCCGGCGCGACGGCGCGCGGCGTTGTTCCATATGCTCCCCGATCGCTTGGTCGAGGGTCTCCGCCAGGAGTTTGGCCCTGTCGTTCTGGAGCACTTCGGCGCAATGCTCGAAGGATGCGACGAGGGCACAGAACTCACCCAGAGAATCCCACCGCAGATGGCCCTCCTCCAAGAACTGCTGCACATGCCTGGGGGCCGAGCCGCCAGCGCCTGTCTCAAACATGCCGCCGCCTTTAAGCAGCGGGACAACCGACAGCATCTTGGCGCTGGTGCCCAATTCCAAAATGGGGAAGAGATCGGTCAAGTAATCACGCAACACGTTGCCTGTCACGGAGATGGTGTCTTGACCCGCCCGGCTCCGCGCCATCGAGAACTTGATCGCATCGATGGGAGTCATGGTGCGAATGTCCAAGCCGGTCGTGTCATGCGCGGGCAGATATTGGTCCACCTTCTTGAACAGCTCCGCGTCGTGAGCCCGGTTCGGGTCCAGCCAAAAGATGGATGGCGACCCGGTGATTCTAGCCCGATTAACCCCAAGCCTGACCCAGTCTTTAATCGCCGCGTCTTTGGTCTGGCACATCCGGAAGATATCGCCTTCCTCAACGCTCTGTTCCATCAGGGTCGCCCCGGATGCGTCCACGACCCGAATCGTCCCGTGGCCGGGGGCTTTAAAGGTCTTGTCGTGAGACCCATATTCTTCCGCCGCCTGGGCCATCAGCCCGACGTTGGCGACACTGCCGATGGTGGACGGGTCAAACGCCCCATGCTCCTGGCAGTCTTCTATAACCGCCTGATATAGAGTCGAATAAGAGCGGTCGGGAATCATCGCGATTGTGTCGTGCAACTCGTTATCGGGACCCCACGTGCGGCCGCCATCGCGGACAATCACCGGCATGGTGGCGTCGATAATCACATCGCTCGGCACATGCAGATTGGTGATTCCCCTGTTGGAGTCCACCATCGCCAGTTCCGGGCGCGCGCCGTAGACCGCCTGGATATCGGCTTCGATTTCCGCTCGTTTGTTTTCAGGCAGAGATTGAATCTTCGTGAGGAGTTCAGCGACTCCATTGTCAGGGTTCACTCCAATCTCACCCAGTTCAGCCGCGTGTTTGGTCAACACGTCCTGGTAGTAAACCGACACGCAATGGCCGAAAATTATCGGGTCGGACACACGCATCATGGTCGACTTGAGGTGCAGCGAAAGCAACACGCCGTCAGCTTTGGCATTTGCCATTTCCGCAGCGTAAAAGTCGCGCAACTGCCGCACATTCATCACGGCGCAATCGATGATTTCGTCGGCCAGCAGGGGGATACCGGCTTTGAGCACGGTTGCCTGCCCGTCGCTGGCAACAAATTCGATTGCTGCCGACCCCGATTCCGCGATTGTCGACGCCTGCTCACTACCGTAGAAATCCCCGCTTGTCATGTGGCCAACGCGGGTCTTGGAGACTTGCGGCCAGTCCCGCATCATCCGATGGGGATTGCGTTTGCCGTGCTCCTTGACCGAGTTGGAGGACCGGCGGTCAGAGTTCCCCTGCCGCAGGACCGGGTTCACCGCGCTGCCCAGCACCCTGGAAAAACGGGCCTGGAGTTGGCGTTGCTCGTCGGTCGCAGGATCGTCGGGGTAGTCGGGAATGTCATATCCCTTGTCCTGCAATTCCTTGATCGCTCCCTTTAACTGGGGAATAGAGGCGCTGATATTAGGCAGCTTGATAATGTTCGCCGCCGGGTCCTCGCACAACTCGGCGCACATACTCAGATAGTCGGGGATTTTTTGCTCATCGGTCAGGTTGTCGGGGAAATTGGCGATAATGCGGCCAGTCAAGGAGATATCCCAAGTCTCCAGTTCAATACCGGACCCCTTGGTAAAGGCCCGGAGGACCGGCAGCAACGAGTGCGTTGCCAGGGCCGGAGCCTCATCAATTTTGGTATAAACAATCTTGGCTGTTTCTGGCATGCTCTTCTCCTTAGTAATTAGTTTCACGGGCCGCCGCCAGTTGCCAAGAGATGTTCAGCTACTGACCCGGCCATGAGAAAAGCGCCCGAACTTCGCAGCACGGAACAAGGCGATATGGATGAGTTGGTACATTGCCGGGTGGTCGTGTCCGGGCGCCCGGCCAAGGCGGCTTCGTTGGCGACAGGCATTTAGTAAATCGTATTATATAACCGATAATTGGCCTGCGGTAGTCCAAAGCCGGCTTTAGCGCGGCGTCAAACTGCCGTGAAATCCGGACTCTATATGCTCGAATCCGGCCCGGTTCAAGTAATATGGAGGGGGTTTGATCGCTCGCCCTCCGGGGTTTGGGAATCTTTGCACATGGCGGAAAACCTCCGGCCAACACCGGCGCGTCCCCGGCCCACGGCAACATGCGGCGGCGCTATCGACCGCGACGCGCTGGCGGCTTTCCTGCAGCGACATACCGGCGCGGGCCGGGTCGAGCCGTCCACGACGTTGGGCAGTCTGGGCCTGGACTCGTTGGGGGTGATGGAGGCGCTCTCGGCTTTGGACGCGGAGCTGGGGCTGGACTCAAGCCATTTCTTGGCCGACGAGACCACCACGGTCGAGGAACTGGCTGCCCAGGTCGGCGGGAACCGCCTGCCGGGCCCCGGCTACCGCGCCGGGCGTTGGCCCCTGACGAGGCCGGTTGTGGCGTTGCGTGCCGTATTCCAGTTGCTGCTGCTTCATCCGCTGCTGGCGGTCCTGTCACGGCGCCGGGTGCGCGGCCTGGAACATCTTCGAGGCATGCCGGGCCCGGTCATTTTCGCGGCCAATCACCTGAGCTTGCTTGATAACCCCGCCGTGATGGCTGCCCTGCCGTGGCGATGGCGCCTGCGCCTGGCCACGGCGGCGTCGGACCATGTACTCGACCAGCGCGGCCAAGCGCAGCGTTTCATCGCGGTCCTGCTGTGCAACGCTTTCCCGCTCTCCCAGACCCGGTCGGTGCGCCGCAGCATGCAATTCTGCCGGTGGCTGGTCGCGGGGGGGTGGTCGCTGCTCTACTTCCCTGAGGGTAGGCGTTCGGGGGACGGCTCTATTCTGCGGTTCAAGCGCGGCGTAGGTCTGCTGGCCGTCGAGTTGGGCGTGCCGGTGGTCCCGGTGCATCTCATGGGCATCGACCGTGTGATGCCCATGGGCGCCCGGTGGCCGCGCCGCGGGACCATAGAGATCAGTTTCGGGCAGCCATTGCGCTTTACCTCGGATGATGAATACGCCGACGCCGCTGACGCCATCCGGGAGGCAATTGCGATCCTGGCGCGGGAGGCCGGCAGGTGACCCCGCGGCTGTCCATGTTCGGATTCCTCGGAGAGCAAATGGCTGACAATACCCAATCGGCGGTCCGGCTCCCGTTCTTCAACAAGCTGTTCTTTGCCTCCGATCACATCGGCCTGCAGGCGATCCAGTACTTCCGGCAGGGCTGGGTGCTTTTTTTCCTGGCTCCCCCGGCGATGGAGGGTATTACCAGGGTCCCGGACGTATCGCTGGGGTGGTTGAACGTGGACGCCCGGGTGCTGGCCGGGTTCCTCATTTTCGCTGGCCGGTTTATCGACGCGTTCACCGACCCGATCATCGGCTGGTGGAGCGACCGCACCCACAGCCGTTGGGGCAGGCGCATTCCCTTTATCCTGTTCAGCACGCCCTTCTACGCCCTGTTCGCCGCCCTCATCTGGTTCCTGCCAACGGAGGGCTCCAGCTGGTGGAACGCGCTGTATTTCGTGATAATGCTGGAGCTCTTTTTTACTGCGGCGACGATGTCCAGCGGCCCGTTGGAGGCGCTGGTGCCGGAAGTTACGACCACCGCGTCCGACCGGATGAACCTGGTGGGCCTCATTTTCCTGTTCGCCATCGTCGGCGCCGGCGTAGGACTGATCGGCGGCGGACCCATCGTGGATGCGCTGGGTTTCAAGGTGATGGCAGTCATACTGGCTGTGCTGGGAGTGACGTTCCGTTATGTATCGCTGGCGGGGGTCTGGAGACATGCTCCGCGACACACGCCTCCGGCCCGGGTCTCGTTGTTCGGGGGGCTACGGAGCACGTTGAGAAACTCGCAGTTCGTTTACTACCTGCCAACCTTCTTCATGTTCACCACCGGCGTAGGTATTCTGCAAGGCTGGATACCCTTTTTCGTATTGGGAGTGTTGGGAGCGGAGAAAGAAGGCACGTTGACCGGCCTGATTTCCGCAGTGGTAATCGGCGGGGCAGTCATCAGCGGCATTGTCTTCTGGCTTCTGCTTTGCCGGCGCGGGGTGAGCAAACGGCGGGTGTACGGCATTTGCCTGGTCGCCAGCGGCGCGGCCTTCCCGATACTGGGGCTGGTCGGCCTGATTTCGGAAAGCGGGTTATTGCTGCAGGGCTTCATACTGTTGTTCATTGCCGGGCTGCCAATGTCGGCTGTGTTCATGCTGCCCAAGGCGATAACCGCCGACATCTCCGACTATGACGCCCTGCTGACCGGGGAACGTCGCGAGGCCATGTTCTACGCAACGCAGAACTTCTTTGAAAAAGTGACCTACGCCCTGCCGCCGTTTCTGTTGAGTTTGGTGTTGCTTCTGGGCGACTCGGCGGAAAACCCGCTGGGCATCCGCTTAGCGCCGCTACTGGCAGGGGGGTTGGCGCTGCTGGGCATAGTGCTGTGGCCCCGCTACCGGCTGCCCGACACGGTGAACCGCGAGACGGTTGCCGCGGCCGGCCTGCTGCCCCAGGAGGCTGGCTGGCGTGCGTGACCGCCGTTTGACGGCGCTATTTTACGGCGTCAGCCGTTAAGTTGCGCCGCCAACGCTTCAGGGCCGGTTACCGGCAACTGGCAAGCGTAGTTCTCGCAGACGTAGGCCGTGGGAACGCCGTTAACCATGCCGCGGCCTTCCAGGAGGGGCAGGGCTGACCCGCTGGCCTCTCCCGATGCGCCGACGACCACCCGGTTGGCCAGGTAGCTGCCGAAAACGGTGTTCAACAGCCGGGCCGTGGCCGGATCGTCCCGCGGGCCAACGATGGCGATCTCCTTGGGCGTCGAGACGTGGAAGTCCAATGCCGCCAGCCACCGTCCGGTTCCCGCCGGCGCCCGCGACATCAGTTCGCTGAGGGTCCGCAGCGGTGGCACCGCCTTCTCCCGGTAGTCTTCGTTCCCGGTGATTACCGCCAGTCGCAGCAGCAGGTCGGACGCCACGGAGCTGCCGCAGGGCTGAGCGTTGTCGAAGACGTCCCGGGGCCGTACCACAAGCTCTTCGTGGTTGCGGCCGGTGTCGTAGAAGGCGCCCGCCGGTTCGTCCCAAAACAGCTCGATCATCTCGTCGGCCAAGGCCGTCGCCGCATCGAGCCATTGCTGGTCGAAGGTGCTCTCGTAGAGGGCCAGCAGACCGTCGGCCACGAAGGAGTAATCCTCCAGGAAGCCCGGGAGCTTGGCCTCGCCCTCGCGGTAGGTCCGGAGCAGTTGGCCGTCGGGCTGTATGGTCGTGGTCAAGAAAGTGGCGTTCTTTATGGCGGCATCCAGATAGTCCCGGCGGTCCAAAGCCGCTCCAGCCTCGGCGAAGGCCCGGAGCATGAGGCCGTTCCAGGAAGCCAGCGCCTTGTCGTCCAACATCGGGGGAACCCGTTGCTCCCGGACCAAGCGCAGGGCGGTCTTCCCCCGCCGGACGATGTCGAGAAGATGGTCCAAGGCTAGGCCTTGCTCTGCGGCGAAGGCGGTGGCGGTCTTGGAGATGTTCAGGATGTTTTTGCCTTCGAAGTTGCCGTCTTGGGTCGCGCCGAAGAAACCGCCGAACACTGCCGCTTCTTCGCTGCCAAGGACCGCCGCGATTTCATCCGGAGACCAAACGAAGTATTTGCCCTCCTCGCCTTCGCTGTCGGCGTCGGTGGCCGAGAAGAAGCCGCCGTGAAGGCCGGTCATCTCTCGCAGCACGTAGTCCAGGGTTTCCTCGGTAATGCGCCGGTACAGGCCTCGGCCGGTCGCTTGGTGGGCATTCAAATACAGGCGGGCCAGCAGGGCGTTGTCGTAGAGCATCTTCTCGAAATGCGGTACCAGCCAGAAGGAGTCGGTCGAGTAGCGGTGGAAGCCGCCCGCGACCTGGTCATAGATGCCGCCCCGCGCCATTTTCTCCAGGGTGAGCTCCAGCATCTCCAGGGCGCGGTCGTTGTAGCCGTGGGCGTAGTAACGGAGGAACACTTCGAGGGTCATTGGCTGAGGGAATTTGGGAGCATTGCCGACGCCTCCGTTCTGGTAGTCGAAATTGGTGGCCAGCGCCGAATAGGCTTGGTGGAGAATGTCGACGCTGAGAAGTGCGTCGCCGGGGGGCATCTGGGCGGTGCGGCCCATCTGCTGGGTCAATTGCCCGGTAACCCGGTCGATCTCCGCCCGGTTGGTGCGGTAGGCGCTGGCCGCGGACTCCAGAAGCCTGGGGAACCCTGGGATATTGTAGCGGTCGACCGGCGGGAAGTAAGTGCCGCCGAAAAAGGGCTTGCCGTCGGGGGTGAGGAAGACGGTCATCGGCCAACCGCCGCTGCCCGTCAGCATTTGGACCGCCTCCATGTAGACGGCGTCCAGGTCGGGCCGTTCCTCGCGGTCCACCTTGATGTTGACGAAATTCTGGTTCATGACGGCGGCGATGACGTCGCTCTCGAAGGACTCGCGCTCCATGACGTGGCACCAGTGGCAGGCGGAATAGCCGATGCTGAGCAGGATGGGCTTGTCCTCGGCCCGGGCCCGCTCCAGCGCCTCTTCGCCCCAGGGGTACCAGTCCACCGGGTTATTGGCGTGCTGGAGCAGGTAAGGGCTGGTCTCGTTAATTAGTCGATTGGGCATGAGGGGCTCCTATCGTAGTGGTTGATAATGTACTGAGCCGCAGTTCTGTGCTGGTCATTGGAATGATGGAAGTGGATTTCTGTTTGATATTTGGGCCACTGGCCAGATATTTTGCGGAACAGGAATACTACTTCCGCTTCCACTGGCTCCATTGTCGTTGTTTCGTTGCTTTTTTCGTTTTCTAGGCAGCGACGCCATTCGTAATTATATTTGGATTTTGAGCGTAGCCGCGCTCCGATTGATTGTATTGTTGCACCCACCTATACCGGCTCATGATTGTGCAAGAATACGTACAGCTTTGGGCTCGACTTGGTGATCGGCGCGGAAAATTCCGTCTCTCCATTAGGTCCTTTGACGCCCGCAATATTTTTCGGGTTGAAGGCAATCCGATACTTGATGGGCTTCAAAAGGTGCATCAGGGTCCCTCTCCGCTACTCTGTTATCCGGGATATTGTGATCCCTGCGTCATAGGCAGGTCCAAAGTAACTGTTACGACTTCGGATCCCGGAGGAACTTCTAATGTTGAATCGAGTTCATATTTGTCGATGTCCTCAGGCAAGGGGTCACCGTACTCCACCATCATTTCCAGCATCATCTGGGCTGCCTCTTGCAGCGATTCTAGGACGTGCTCACGCGGGTAGCAGCCGACGGCGCAACCGGGCAGGGCGGGTATGTCGGCGCTCCAGCGGCCGTCCTCCTCTTCCTCTATGTCTAGCGGGAAGATGTAGGTCTTCATCTGCCGCTCGTCTGCCCGAGCAGTTCCACGAACCCGGCCAGCGGCATCGCGCCCAGGTCGCCGCCGTCGCGGCTGCGGACCGCCACCGCGCCGGCTTCCATTTCCCGGTCGCCCACTACCAGCATGTAGGGCACTTTTTGCAGTTGGGCGGTGCGGATTTTTTGGTTCATGCGCTCGTTACGGGTGTCGGTCTCGACCCTGAACCCGCCGGATGTGAGGGTCCCGCGGACTGATTCCGCGTACTCTTGGTGGCGGTCGGCGATGGGGATGACAACGGCCTGCACCGGGGCCAGCCATACCGGGAAAGCGCCGCCGTAGTGCTCGATCAACACGCCAAGGAAGCGCTCCATGGAGCCCAGGATGGCCCGGTGCACCATGTAGGGACGGCTCCTGCCGCCGTGTTCGTCCTGGTAGGTCAGGTCGAACCGTTCCGGCAGGTTGAAGTCGAATTGCACGGTGGTGCATTGCCAGGCCCGCCCCAGTGCGTCGGTGATGTTGATGTCGATCTTGGGGCCGTAGAATGCGCCGCCGCCCTCGTCAACGGTGAATGGAATCCCGCGCCGGTCCAGGGCCCCCTGCAGCGAGGCGGCGGCATGCTCCCACATTTCCGGGTCGCCAACGTACTTCTCGGGCCGGGTGGACAGGGCGATGGAATAGTCGGAGAAGCCGAAGGCTTCCAGCAACTCGAAGGTCAATTCCAAAACGCCTCCAACCTCGTCTTCCACCTGCTCTTGGCGGCAGAAGATGTGGGCGTCGTCCTGGGTGAAGCCCCGCACCCGCATCAGACCGTGGAGCACCCCGCTGCGTTCGTAGCGGTAAACGGTGCCGAGTTCGGC
This sequence comes from Dehalococcoidia bacterium, assembly GCA_965222595.1. Classification (GTDB taxonomy): domain Bacteria; phylum Chloroflexota; class Dehalococcoidia; order Lucifugimonadales; family UBA3495; genus VXOI01. The sequence continues at coordinate 189,403 of CBDCUJ010000013.1, forward strand.
GAACCGCAGGGGAAGCTCACGGTAGCTGCGCAGGGCTGAACGGTAGATGGTGATGTGGAAGGGACAGTTCATCGGCTTGAGGAAGTATTCCTGCCCGTCCACCTCTACAGCCGAGTACATGCTCTCGCGGTAGAAGTCCAGGTGCCCGCTGGTCTGCCAGAGTTGGGCCCGGCCGATATGCGGGGAATAGACCACGTCGTAGCCGCGGCGGTAGTGGAGGTCCTTCCAGTAGTCTTCAATGATCGAGCGCATCCGGCCGCCCTTGGGGTGCCAGACCACCAACCCCGGCCCGATCTCGTCGTGGATTGTGTACAAGCCCAGTTGGCGGCCAAGCGTCCGGTGGTCCCGGCGCTCCGCCTCTTCGAGCCGGGCCAGGTGGCCGTCGAGGTCCTCTTGGGACTCGAAAGCGGTGCCGTAGATGCGTTGCAGCATCGGACGTTTCTCGTCGCCTCGCCAGTAAGCGCCAGCGACGCTGAGTAACTTGAGGGCCGGAATTTCCCCGGTGTCGTTTACGTGGGGTCCTTGGCAAAGATCGACGAAGCCATTGTGCCGGTAGATGGAGAGGGTCGCGGCTTCGTCCAAGCCTTCTATCAACTCAAGCTTGTAGGGCTGTTCCGCAAAGAGTTCTTGGGCCTGGTCTCTATCCAATTCCTCCCGGACGAAGGGGAAGCCGCCCGAGACGCTTTCTTTCATCAGGGCCTCGATGCGTTCCAGGTCTTCCGGGGTGAAGGGACGGGTGACGTCGAAGTCGTAGTAGAACCCGTCTTGGGTGGGCGGTCCGATGCCCATCTTGGCTTCCGGAAACAGCTTCAGCACCGCGTCGGCCATGACGTGAGCGGCGGAGTGGCGCATCCGGTGGCGGTTGGCCAGTGTTTCGTCGACGCTTTCCGTCTCCAGAGTTCCGTGGTCTAACATTGTTTTTCCCTATAGACAAACTGGCGGAATCAAGCTGCCTGGAGCCGCTTCCGCCGCTGCAGTCCATTATAGCCCAACAGGGCCGGGCTCAAGCACGGTAATCGCGGTGGCGCGATTGAGGAAACGACCTGGCGGGGAAATGGCCTGCTTGGGAATCGGCCCGGCTGGGCAGCGGCTTGGCGGCAGGTCCGATTTGCTACCCGGAAAGCTCGAAAAAAGCCTCCGCCAGCGTCGATGCTTGATGGATTTCACAATGTGGCGCCAGTGGGCGATGAAATAGGCGGCCGCGACCAGGAAGGTCAGGAAGTAGCAGAGGGCGGCTTGATCGGCGGGCTGACCGGTCGTCGCGATCAGCACGTTGACCATTACGAAACCAAGCGCCGCCCCGACAACCACGTTCCGTAGCAGCCACATTAGCAAAAGGCTTGGGACGAGGCTGACGACGGTCAACAGCGGGACCATGATCAGAGAGATGCCCAAGATGGCTGCAGCGCCCCTGCCGCCCCGGAAGCCCAAGAAGACCGGCCAGTTGTGGCCAATGACGACCGACGGCGTGGTGGCGAATATCACCCAGTAGTCCGCCCCAACCAGCCAGGGGATGCCTACCGCCAGCACTCCCTTGGCCGCGTCGGTTAGCAGCACCACCATAGCCGGGCCGAATCCCAAGGCGTGATAAGTGTTGAGAGCGCCGACGTTAGCCGACCCCAAGCGCCGTATATCTTCGCGCCGGACGGCCCACACCACCAAGTACGCGGTGGGGATCGATCCAAGCAGGTAGGCGCCGACGGCCAGGGTAATTCCTAAGGGCAGCGCCAGGATGCAAGCTCGCGGCGCTAAGGCATGGTAGCCAGGATGGCCAATAGCAGTTGACCGACGCCCCTGGCTTGCTTTTCTGGAAGGACCATGTTGAACTCTTCGTTTTCTTGTATTCCCAGGTCGTCGGCCAAGGTGGCAACCAGCCTGTGTTCCGGTACGAAGTCCGAAAAGAACTCGGCGATCTCGCAGGCGACAATTTCGAGCGTTGTTGGATCAATCCTTACCATGACGGTATCGATTAGTTGTTCATTGGAAGCCTTTCTTGGACCGCCAATTTCAAGAAATAAACTGTCCAACACATCGTCGTAGATTAGAATCATCCCTCGCGAGGCGATGGTATTGGGGAGGTCCTTGTTGGCCGTTAATATCTTGTTCCGGTCGAGAAGGGCACTTTGTCTAAACACTATTCGTTCGTCCCGTCGTAGATAAGAAAGTCTCCACGTATCGGAGTAGAGGTGGAATGGGCGGTTCTTATGTGACGCCCGCCGTTATTGTACCGTACATATACTACGAGATAGCGGCCAGTGAATTCGCCGGAACAAACGCCCAGTTTATAATACAGGTGAGTGTTGGTGCTCCCCCTCGAATAAACAGTAACTGTTCAGAGTTGGTGAGGCGAATTGGGCAGAAGTGGTAGGAAAAGCACAGTGCGTCGGTTTTCCGGTGATGTTAAATCTGAAGCATGGATACCGGTCTTGACCTGACTACCGCCAGCCGGGAGGCCTTGCTGGCCTTCATCGCCCAGCAGCAGGCCTTCATCGCCCAGCAGCAGGCCGTCATCACCCAGTTGCAGCGAAGGCTTGAGGTGCTGGAAGGAAAGGCCAAGCCTGGCGGGTCGCCCCGAATGCCGGGCATTAAACCGAAGTCCGGCCAAGGTCCAGCCAAGGATAAAAGACCCAGGAAGTCCAGGCCCCGCGGCTTTGCCCGCCAGCGCATGGCCCCCACCCACCGGGTGGAGCATGTCCTGGAATCCTGTCCCCAATGCGGTACCGGCCTGGCCGGGGGCTGGGTGCGGCGGACCCGTGAAGTCATTGACCTCCCCGTGGTTCCGGCCCAAGTCACCGAGCATGTCTTCATTGCCCGGACCTGTCCGGTATGTGAACGGCGCCGGACTCCCCAAGCGGACCTGGGCCGGGTGGTCTTGGGTAAACAGCGGTTGGGAGTCAACCTGCTCAGCCGGATTGCCGCCCTGCGGGAAGAGGGACGGCTGCCCTTGCGCACCATCCAGTGGTACCTGCAGACCGTGCATCGGTTGCCCCTGAGCCTGGGCGCCATCGTCCGGGCGATTCACCAGGTGGCCCAAAAGGCTCAACCGGCGCTGGCGGAGATCCTGGACCGAATCCGAGGCAGTCCAGTGGTGCACGCCGACGAAACCGGCTGGCGCCAGGACGGGGTCAACGGCTACGTCTGGACCTTCAGCACCCCCACCGACCGGTACTTTCTGCGCCGGGGTCGAAACAAGGAAGTAGTAGACGAGGCGCTGGGCGATTCCTTCAGCGGGGTCTTGGTCAGTGACTTCTATGCCGCTTACCACCATTACCCGGGCCTGAAGCAGCGGTGCTGGGTTCACCTGCTGCGGGACATCCACGACCTGAAGGCCCTCTACCCCCAAGACCAAAAACTGGCCCAGTGGGCTGGGGCAATCCACCAAATTTACACTGGGGCGAAAGCCTTCACCCATCCCGATGCCCGGCAACGCCAGCGGGTCCAACAGCAACTGGAGCGGAAACTGCTGGCCCACTGCCGTCCTTTCCTGGAAGACCAGGCAGCGGTCCAGAGCAACCTGTGCCGGCGCATCGAGAAGTTCATCAAGGAACTGTTCGTCTTTGTGGCCCAACCCGCCGTGCCGTCGGACAACAATGCCGCGGAACGGAGCCTGCGGCCCCTGGTGGTCAGCCGCAAAATCAGCGGCGGCACCCGCTCAGCCCAGGGCACCGACTCCAAGTTGACCCTCGCCTCCCTCTTCGGCACCTGGCGCGCCCAGGGCCTGGACCCCCTCCTGTCCTGCCAGCTACTACTCACTTCCCCTTAACTCTGAACTGTTACAATAAACAAGGTCTGGCTCAGCCAGCACGTCACAAATCCGGGACAAGTATGGGTCAATCTCCGAATGCTTGTTCTGAATATGACGGACCGCCGACCTGGGAAATTCTATCCTCCGGCCGCGGTAGTCGATGCAATGGTCGGCTGTGTTCAACGGATACTTCCTCTATTCACACCCCAACCGCCGACGGTGAGTATATCAAGTGTATAATTGGGGCACCCGGCTTTCCGGTCAGATTGGCCCAGGAGCAGGCGTATGGCGACTAAAGAGGACCTTGAATCCTTCGTTACCCAGGTGACCTGTCCGGAGGATTTCGACGACTTTTGGAACGGAGTCCTGGGTGAACTGACCGGGATGGACTTGAATCCCGCCATCACGGCCGACCCGCTGCGCAGCAACGAGGACGTCAACGTCTACCAAGCGACTTACCGGAGCCTGGGCGGCCTGGAAATCTTCGGGTGGTACAGCGTCCCGGCCGAGGGGGAGGGGCCCTTCCCCGCCATCCTCCATCTTCCCGGCTACAAGTCGGAGCCGGCGCTGCGGCGGGACTGGGGCCGCAAGGGCGTCGTGGTGCTGTCGGTGGCCGTCAGAGGCAAACTGCCCAGCAGCTCTCAGTTCAATCCCGGTTACCCGGGGCTTCTCACCAGCGGAGTGGAGAGCCGGGACACCTATAGCTACAAGGGGGTGGCTTCCGACTGCTCGCGCGGGGTCGATTTCCTGCTTTCGAGGCCCGAGGTGGACCCGGAGCGGATTTACGCCTGCGGGGTCAGCCAGGGCGGGGGGTTGACCCTCGTCACCTCCGGGTTGAGGCCGGAGATCAAGGGAGGCGTATCGGGCTATCCATTCCTGTGCTGCTTCCCGGAGTCGATGAAAATGTTGCGGAGCTATCCGTATGACGAGCTCAGCTGCTACAGCAGGGCTTATCCGAACCGCGCCGGCCAGATGCTGGAAACCCTGCGGTACTTCGACGCCGTGAATTTCGCCCCTCGCATCAAGTGCCCCATGGTGGTGGGCGTCGCCTTGGAGGACGAAGTGTGTCCCCCGGAGACCAGCTACGCCGCCTACCGGTTGCTCGGCGGGGAAAAGGAACTCTGGCTCTTCCCAGGCTCGGGGCACGGCAACGCCCACGACTACCCGGCCCAGGAAACAGCCTGGCTTGAGGGGCAGATCGGTGTGGGGCACGCCCAGGTGACTGCCTGATGATTGCCCCGCGGGCCGACGCGGAGGCGTTCTGGGAGCAAATAGAAGCCGAGCTGGCTGAATTGTCGCCCAATGTGACGTTGGAGGCCGACGCATTTTATTCCCAGCCCGAATGGGACGTTTACCGAATGCGCTATTCCGGCACCGGGGGACACCGGCTCCACGGCTGGCTTTCCGTGCCCAGAGGCAACGGTCCCTTCCCGGCTCTGGTGAGAATGCCGGACTACGCCAGTGTACACGACATAATCTATACGTCCCTCCGTCACCGGGCGGTGGTGATGAATGCAACCCACCGCGGCCAGCGGAACAGCGACGCTTCGTTGCGTTCCAGCTATCCGGGGCTGCTGACCGAAGGGATAGAAAGCGCCGGTTCATACCATGTTCTAGGCGCATTCGCCGACGCGCTGCGGGCCATCGATGCCCTGCGGGCCCAAGAGCAGATTGCGGTGGGAGCAGTGGCGCTAACCGGCACGGGTCTCGGCGGCAGCTTGGCCTTGGCCGCCGCCGCCCGGCGTTCCGGCATCGCCGGCGTCGCGGCCGACACGCCCATGCCCTTGGGGCACCCGGCGGCGCTGCAACCGGGCTTGGGTTACCCTTTGGCCGAGTTGGGCGATTACCTGCGCATGTACCCCGACCGGCGCGCCCAAGTGGAGGAAGTATTGTCAGTCCTCCGACCGCTTGAGGTTGTTCGTTCGGTCACGGCGCCTGTGCTGCTCAGCGTGGGCCGGTTCGACCGAAGCGTCTGTCCCTTGGCCTTTGGCGAGGATTTGGCCTCGAATTTGCCCAATGCCGACCTCAGGGTATACGACGGGGCTGCCGAGGGCGGCGGCCACGAACACGCCGAAGTCCGGACGGCCTGGTTGGGAGAGCGGCTGGGTGCGCTTTGATCCGTCATGAGCCCCCTCGACGGATATCGACGGGCTATTGATATGATATTCTGGAAAATTTAACAGTCTGGCGGAGCCGTGTTAAGCGCTCCGCAGGCGGCAGTGGAGACGAGGCCAACTCATGGAGCATCTGAAACAGCAGCTATCGGCGCTTAACGAGAAGATCGGAACGATCGTGGAGCGTCTTTGACCTCTCGGCCCAAGAAAACGCGGTAAACGCCCTGGAAGCCCAGGCCGGCGATCCGGTGTTCTGGGACGATCACCAGGCCGCCCAGCGCAAGATGCAAGAACTGGGACGGTTAAAGGATACGGTATCCCTCTGGAGGGGTATCGAAGGCCGGTGCAACGGCCTGCTTGAATTGACGGAGCTGGCCATTGCCGAAGACGATTTCTCTCTCGAGGAACAGTTGACGGCCGAGGCCGCCGAACTGGCCCGGGACCTGGCCCGCGAAGAGGTCGTGCTTACCCTGTCCGGTCCACACGACCAGCGGTCGGCCATCGTTTCGATACATGCCGGAGCCGGGGGTACCGATTCCCAGGACTGGGCCCAGATGCTGGTCAACATGTACTCCCGCTGGGCCGAGGTGGGAAAACGACCCATGGAGGTACTCGACCTCACCTACGGCGATGATGCGGGCCTGCGCAGCGGTACTATCGAGGTAGGGGGCAATCACGCCTTCGGTTATCTGACGGCCGAACGGGGGGTGCACCGCCTGGTGCGCCTGTCCCCCTTCGACCCCAACCACCTGCGTCACACTTCCTTCGCCGTTGTCGAGGTGCTGCCCACCGCAGAGAGTGAGGAGGATGTCGACATCAAGCCCGAGGACATCAGGATGGACACCTTTCGGTCCAGCGGGCCCGGTGGCCAGAACGTGCAGAAGGTGGCGTCGGCGGTACGTTTAACCCACCTGCCGACCGGCACCGTGGTCTCCTGCCAGAACGAGCGTTCCCAGCACCAGAACCGGGAATTCGCCATGCGGATACTGCGGGCCAAGTTGCTGAACCTCCAGACGGAACAGCGCGAGATGGAAATCGCCAAGCTGCGCGGAGAGAGGGTGTCGCCGGAATGGGGGAACCAGATCCGCAGCTACGTGCTCCATCCGTACAAGTCGGTCAAAGACCACCGGACCAACTGGCAGAGTACCAACCCCGATGCCGTGTTGGACGGAGAAATCGGCCAGTTCATTGAGGCCTACCTGATAGACCGGCTGGGGGGATAGACCGCCGAGAGGCGGACTTCATCCTGGCGCAACTGACAATAAAAAGGGGCAGCCACGAAAAAGGGGCGGCAACGGCGGCCGCTCCTTTCGGGTCGAACCCTTTGAGGACCGTTAGCAGTTGGCGAGAATGTGGCCGAACCGGGCCTTCTTGGTCCGCAGGTAGCGGCGATTCTCGTCGTTGACCGTTGCCTCCACCGGCACCCGGTCCACGATCTCCAAGTCGAACCCGGACAGACCCGCCACTTTGCGGGGGTTGTTGGTCAGCAGGCGCAGCTTCGAGACCCCCAGGTCCTGCAGGATCTGTGCGCCAACACCGTAGTGCCGCAGGTCAGGCTCGAAGCCCAGGGTCTGGTTCGCCTCCACGGTGTCAAGGCCGTGGTCCTGCAGCGAATAGGCCTTGATCTTGTTGTGCAGTCCGATTCCCCGCCCTTCCTGCCTCATGTACAGAAAAACGCCGACTCCCGCTTTCGAAATGATATCCAGGGCCAGCTCACGCTGCTCCCCGCAGTCACAACGGCGGCTGCCAAAGACGTCGCCGGTGAGGCATTCGCTGTGAATGCGGACCAGCACCGGTTCATCCTTGTTCCATTCGCCGATGGTCAGGGCGATGTGCTCACCTTGATCGACATAACTCTTGTAGGCCACCGCCTTGAATTCGCCCCAACGGCTGGGCAGCCGTGCTTCAGCGACCTTTTCAACCAACCTCTCGTGGCGCCGCCGGTGAGCGATGACTTGGGCAATGCTGAGAATCTTGAGCCCGTGTTCCTCAGCGAACTCCTCCAAGACGGGCAGGCGTGACATGGAGCCGTCTTCGGCCATGATCTCGCAGACTATCCCGGCGGGATACATTCCCGCCAAGTTGCAGAGGTCGACGATAGCTTCGGTGTGCCCGGCGCGAACCAGCACGCCACCGGGGTAGTATCGCAGCGGGAACAGATGGCCCGGCCGGGTGAAGTCCTCGGGCCGCGCCGCCGGGTCGATCAGCGCCTGGATCGTGGCCGCCCGGTCGTGGGCCGAAATGCCGGTGGTGGTGTTTTGCTTGTAGTCGACCGAGACGGTGAAAGCCGTCTGGTTCTTGTTGCCGCCGTTCTCGGTGATCATAAGCGGCATCTGGAGCTCGTCGAGCCGCTCCCCCAGCATGGGCATGCAAAGCAGGCCCCGGGCATGCTTGACGATGAAGTTGACGGCGTCGGGCGTCACCTTCTCGGCAGCCATCACCAGGTCGCCTTCGTTTTCCCGTTGCTCATCGTCTACGACGATCAACAACCTGCCGGCTCTCATTTCCTCGAGGGCTTCTTCCAGGCTGCACAGAGGCATTTTTATACCCTTCTAGTGCGGATGGGTCCCCGGGTAACCATGTTACCGGTCCAGTAGATTTTCAACGTACTTTGCCAAGATATCAGCCTCTAGATTAACCCGGTTGCCCGATGATAATCCGTTGAGATTAGTATTATGCAACGTGTGAGGGATAATGGCAAGGGTGAATGAAGAGGTGCGCCTTTTTACCACGGTCAGGCTGATACCGTCAACGGCGATAAAGCCCTTCTCCACCACGTACGGCATCAACCTCCGGGGAGCGCGGATGCTGAATATTATCGAATCGCCTTCTTCCCGAGTGGAAATAACCCGGCCGGTGCCGTCGACGTGCCCCTGAACGATGTGGCCGCCGAGACGGTCGCTCGCCCTCAGCGCCCTTTCCAGGTTCACCTGGCTTTCGGAATGCAGCTCTCCCAAGGACGTGCGCCGCATTGTCTCCGGCGAGAGGTCAACCGAGAAATCCGACGCGCTCCGCGAAACGGCGGTGACACAAGCGCCGTTCACCGCTACACTATCGCCGATTTTCAGGTCCTCCAATACCATGGAGGCCCGGATGGTCATTCCGTTCTCGGTGATTTGAGCAACCGAGCCGACTTCTTCAACAATTCCGGTAAACACTTCTGTCCTATATTCCGGGATGATTTGGCCGGGATGATTCGGAGGGAGGCGTGCCCTTACCCCGAACGCCTCGGGTAGCCCACGATCAACGAGTCGACGCCAACCTGCTGGGTCCGGACGTTTTCAATGCGCCATGCTCCGGCCATCGTGGCGGAGCCGCCGCCTGCCACCGGGGAAGTGGCAGCCGCGCCTCCAATAATAACGGGGGCGACGAAAGCGTACACCTTGTCGACCAGTCCTTGGTCGAAGCAGGAGCCCAATACTTGGCCGCCGCCTTCTACGATCAGGTCCACTATTTCCCGAGCGCCAAGGTCACCCAAGACTTCGCCCAATGCCACGCGGCCGCTGGAGTTACCCGGCAATGGGACGACCTGTGCGCCGGCTTGGTTCAACGCGCGGACCCGGGCAGTGGGGGCATCGTCGCGGGTGTAGACCACGGTGACGCCGGGCTGGCCCAACATCTGGGCCGACGGCGGAGTACGGCACGCGCTGTCCAACACGGCCCGCAGGGGTTGGCGTTCCAGCGGGAGCCCTTTATCGTCCCGCGAGGTTAGCAGCGGGTCGTCGGCCAGCACGGTGCCCACTCCCACCAGGATAGCGTCGGCTTGGCGGCGCATCCGTTGCACCAGGCTGCGGGCCGGGGGTCCGGTGACCCATTTGGAGTCCCCGGTGCGGGTAGCGATCTTGCCGTCCAGGCTCATTGCGAACTTGGCGGTGACGAAAGGGAGGCCAGTGGTGATGTGCTTGAAAAAGGACTCATAGAGTTCCGTCACACCTTCGACCGGCCCTTCGAGCAGCACTTCAATCCCGGCCGCTTCTAACTCGGCAAGGCCTTGGCCGCCGACCAAAGGGTTGGGGTCGATGGCCGCTGCGGAGACCCTTCGGATACCGGCTTGGGTGATTGCCCCGGTGCAGGGCGGTGTGCGGCCCCAGTGGCAGCAGGGCTCCAGAGTAACGTACAGCTCTCCGCCCCTCGCCCGGTCACCGGCCTGTTGCAGCGCTCCGATTTCGGCGTGGGCCTGGCCGGGCGGCTGCGTCGCGCCGCGGCCTACTTCCAACCCGTCTTTCATCACCACCGCGCCAACGGCGGGGTTGGGACTGGTGTAACCCAGGACCTGCCGTGCCGCCTCCATCGCCCGCTCCATGGGAGTGGCGGGATTTCCAGGAGGCCGCTCCGCTACCTCAATCCACATAGTCCGGCTATTCTTCGGATTCGGCTGAGCCTGCTATGGCAAACACCCCCTGCACGGTCACCACGGCTTCCAACTCGCCCGGTTGGATTCCAGTCAATAGCATCGATTGGGGGGCATAGGCATAAGAGTCAAATCCGGATGCGAACCGGGGAAACGGCGTCGGGCCGGTGGACTCCGAAAGGTAGACCAGCGTACCCAACTCCACTCCCGCCAACTCGGCGAGTCTCGCGGCCTTGGCCAGGAGATTTGCCACGGCGGCCGCCCGGGCCTCGTCCTCCAACGCCTCGGAATCTTCTATCGAGAAGTTGATGCCGTTGATACGGACGATATCTCCGGCGGCCTCTATCACAGCGTCGATGATCGCACCAACCGAGTCCAGCTCGCGGACCGTGACCGCGAGCTGGTTGTTAACCTGGTAGCCGTCCAACACCTGGTTGTGAGCCCTGGTGCATTGCGTTCCGGCCGGGACGTCACCAGTTTCCCCCACCACGACGGCTTCGCCCTCTTCATCGACGCACTGGGTGACTTCCACGTAGTTGTACCGAGGGCCGATGCTGTAGTGCCGGGTCTGGATATCCTCTTCGGCGACGTCATTTTCCTTCAGCGCCTCGATCGCCGCGTCTATACCTTCGGCGGCCTCCGTCCTTGCGTCAGCAGCGCTTTCGGCGAGCACCTCGACCCCCAGGCTCAGGATGGCCAAGTCGGGGGAGCCGCTGGCGGAGCCCTGCCCGGTAACCCAAATGCCGGCAGGGGAGTTACCTTCTCCTTCGGCGAACGCGGGCGGCCCATATGTGGCAGCCAACAACACGGCCAAAACCGCCCCGATAACGACCAGAAAGATCCTTTTTCCTGAAAGCGTCAGCGACATATCCTCTCACCCTTCGAATGAAACTTTAGCCTTGGAACGACACCCGGCCGTCCAGCAATGCCCGGGCCATGACGAACTTGTGAATCTCGGAGGTGCCGCCGCCGATCCGGGCGTGCCGCAACAGGTGATACCAGTGGGCGATGGGCAGGTCGAGGGTTTCCCCCATCCCGCCGAATACCTGCATGATTTTATCTATACTGCGACAACCCCACTCACCGGCGCAATACTTGATCATCGAGGCCTCGACCCGCACGTCCTCGTCATTGTCCGCCCGGGCCGCGGCCTCCCGGGTGGCGGCCCGGAGGGTCATAATGTCGATGTATACGTCGGTCAGCATCCACTGAATGGCTTGGCGGTCGGCGATGGGACGCCCGTAGGTGACCCGCTGCTTGGACCATTCGATCGCCATCTCCAGGGCGCGGCTCAGAATGCCCAGGGCCATGGAACCACGGAGGAGGCGGTCGTGGTGCACCAGCCACTTCTGGCCAAGGCTGAAACCCATTCCCACCTCTCCCAGCACCTTGGTCTGAGGCACGCGAACGTTGTCCAGGTGCACCATGTGCTGTTGGGCTTTGGTGGGGTTGAGCCACATTCGAATGGGGTCGAAGCTCAGGCCGGGGCTGGGGTTGTCGACGATGAACATGGTAATGCCGCCCCGCTGCCTCTTTTCGGGGTCCGTAACCGCCTGCACCAGGATATAGTCGGCCGTGGCGGCGCCCGAGATGAACATTTTCGTGCCATTCAGTACCCAATCGTCACCGTCCAGGACGCCGGAGGTCTGCATCATCCCGCCGGGGTCCGACCCGGCCTGGGGTTCGGTCTGGCCGAATGCGTAGTGCAGGTCGCCCTGAATCGACGGCAGCAGGTATTCGCGCTCCTGTTCCGGCGTGCAGGAGCCGATCATCATCATGGGCACCGGGGAGGTCGGGAGTTGGACGATGCTCTTGTGCACCTCTTCGTCCAACACCACGTGGCCCAAGGCGCCCATGCCGCCGCCTCCGTACTGTTCAGGCACGAATGAGGTGTAAATTCCCGTGTCTTTGGAGATACGGTTCAGCCGGTCCCATTTCTCTTTGCCGAGGGTGCCCAGAATCCCCTGCAGCGCCTCCGCGATGCCCCGGGGCGCCCCTTCGTCTTCTACTCCATCCAGAGTCGGGTTGGCCAGGTACTGGGCCTCCAAGGGGACGCACTCGTCCCGGACGATCTGGCGAACGGTGTTTTTGAGGGCCTCCAATACCGGCGGCAGGCCGGGCTCCCCGTTAGCCATAGGTCTATCCTCCAAATGGCGGGCGATGTGCCGGGGCCCATGTTCCGTGTGACGGACCCCGGGTTTCCAATGGGCCCGGATTTCCAATGGGGTGGAACGCACCTCGGTGGAGAAGCAGCAGGAAAGCCGGTAAGGCGCGGTTGATTCCAACAGCGGGCCTAGCGGAACGGGCAGACGAACCTGAAAGCGGAGTCGAAGGACCCGTCGTCATCGCCGCCGGTTGTCCGGCTCGCTAAGCTGCCTGCCGGCTCTCCTCGCCGGTCACTTGGCCGATGGCCGCGACGGCCGTGGCGATTATCGACTTGGCGAGGACGCCCACGACCACCGTGGCGAACAGCTTGGTCCTCATTTCCCGAATACGAGCGATGGCGTCCCGTTCCTACAAGCCGGCATCTCAATTCGTGGCGACATTATACCTGAACCAAGGCGGGTATTTGCTACGCCTGCGGATTTCTTACTCCGGAACCCGAGAGCCGGAAAGACGGGATGGGGTGAGGGGTGACGGTACCCTTACATGGTCTGCTCCGAAACCGGGTCATCGGGGCCGTCACGGCCGGCCCATGTTAGAATGAACAGCGCGTTATGCAGTTCCGTAATTTGCCCAGTGTCGACAGCGTGTTGGCCGCTCCGGAAGTGGCTGCGGCGATCCAGTTGTATAGCCGGGAGTGGGTCGTCGACCTTGTACGTACCGAGCTCGACGCGGCGCGGCAACGGGTCCGCCAAGGAGCCTCCCCCGCCGGTACCGATGACGTAGCCGAGGCCGTTTGCCAACGTATAAACGAGGCCACTCGCGCGGAGCCCCGGCACGTCATCAATGCCACCGGCGTCATCATTCACACAAACCTGGGCCGCGCTCCTTTGAGCAACGCAGCCGTCCAGGCTGCGGAGCAAGCGGCTCGGGGCTACTCCAACCTGGAATTCGACCTTGGCGTCGGCGGCCGCGGCTCCCGGCAGGCCAGGGTGCAGGCGTTGCTGCGTCAATTGACCGGCGCCGAGGCCGCCTTGGTGGTAAACAACAACGCCTCCGCGGTCCTGTTGGGCCTTTCAGCCTTGGCGGCCGGGAAGGAAGTGATCGTCTCCCGGGCGGAGGCGGTGGAGATCGGCGGGGGGTTTCGAATACCCGACGTGCTGCGCCAGAGCGGGTGCAGCCTGGTGGACGTGGGCACCACCAACCGCACCTACCTTCGGGACTACGAAGAGGCGGCCACCTCCAACACGGCCGCGTTTCTGAAGGTACACGCCAGCAACTTCCGGGTCGAGGGGTTCACCGCCGAGGTGAACGCTGCGGAGCTGGCCGCGCTGGGTGACCGGCTGGGCGTAGCGGTGTTGCACGACGTGGGCAGCGGCAGCCTGCTTCCCACGGAGCGCTACGGCTTGGCCCATGAACCTACTCCCCAGGAAAGCATTCGAGCAGGCATGGGGCTGGTGTTCTTTTCTGGTGACAAGCTGCTTGGCGGGCCCCAGGCCGGGATCGTTGTTGGAAGACGGGACTTGGTGGACCGGCTGGCCCGCCATCCCTTGGCACGGGCCGTCCGAATCGACAAGCTGAGTTTGGCTAGTCTGGCGGCGACCCTGGTCCACTACCTGAGGGGAGACGCGGAGCAGGAAATACCGGTGTGGCGGATGGTCTCCGCATCGGCAGACGACCTCGAGGCCCGGGCGCGGTACTGGCAGTCGGCTCTCGCTTCGCCGGGTGAAGTACGGGAGTCACGGTCCGCAGTCGGCGGAGGGAGCCTGCCGGGTGAGACTCTGCCCACGTGGGTGTTGTCGTTGGACTGCCAGGACCTCGGCGGCGCGGACGGGGTGGCCGGGCGGTTACGCCAAGGCCGCCCGCCGGTGATCGCCAGAATAGAAGACGGCCGAGTGGTCTTGGACCCGAGGACGGTGGCCCCCGGTGAAGATTCCGACCTGCTGGCGGCCTTGAACGCCGCGATTGGTCAGGGCGGACCCGTCCGGCCCGTCCGATAATTTGACATAACGGACATATCGGGATAACTGAATGACCGACTATCTGCTGGTACACGGCGCGGGACAGGGGGCATGGGCCTGGGGCCGGGTCTGGGGGCGCATGACCGCCCCCGAAGAGCACCCGCCCGTACTGTACAAGAGCCGGCGGGCGAACCGCGTGCTCCCGATCGACCTGCCGGGCCATGGGGCCGACGCCAACGGGGATACTTCGCTTGTACGAGTGGAGGACTGTGTCCAATCCATCGTCGGGACAGTGGAGCGAGAGGGGCTAACCGATGTCGTAATGGTGGGCCACGGATTCTCCGCCGGGCTGGTGCTGCGGGCGGCTTCCGAGTTGGCCGCTCCACCCAAGCGGGTAGTATTGGTGGCGGGCATTGTTCCTCCCCAGCAGACGCCGCTGATAAGCGCCTGCGCGAGGGGGGTCCGGTTCAGCTACCGCTTGGGCTCCTTCTTCAACGCCATGTCGCGCCGGGAGCTCAAACTGGCGCGACCGGCCATCGACGCCTATCTATGCAACGACATGGACGTGATGGAAGTGGCGCAGATGCTGGGGTTTTTCTGCCCGCTGCCCATCCGGCTGCTCAATTCCCGGATCGCCTTGAGTGACTCCCTTCCCAGCCCGTTGACCTATGTCATGCTGACCAAGGACCGGCTCATCGGTATCGACGTCCAAAAGCGGACCGCCGAACGGCTCTCCAGCCAGGACACGGTGGAGATTGAGGCCTGCCACCAAGTGATGTGGGAAAAGCCCGACGAGCTGGCCGAGACACTGATGCGCTACGCCTGACGTGGAGGGCCGGGGCCTCGCTCCCGCATGAAATCCTCCGGGGTATGATTCAAACGATAACGAAAACTCGAGTCGGCCCGGAGGTTGGGGGTAGGCTACTGTTACTCCCATAGAGATGTCGCCTTTCCGGCTTTTGCCGGAATGACGGTTGGGGTGGCGGTGTCTACGGCAACTGGCGGGCGTACGGACACCGGGGAGGGGACGTGGATTCCGGCGAAAGCCGGAATGACGGGGGGTGGCGGAAAGACGGGCGGGGTGGCGGTATCCCTACAGGGCCTGGATGAAGTTGCCCACCTCCTGGTGAGGCGGGCAACTCGTTCGTCCTCGTTGATCGTCCCTGCTAGGGAACCTCTGAACAAGTTATGGTCATTGAGGCGAAAGCCGAAATCTCGGAGGAGAGCTTAACGGTATTAGCTATAAAATGAGCGCCGGCACCCCCATCCTAACCTTCCCCCATCGGGGGGAAGGGACTTGTTCAGATGTTCCCTAGAAACTCCGGGATGACTCATGCTTGTTATGCCGGGATTCCGGAGGTCCGGTCACCAGCCGGGGCGGCGATGACCGCAACTACCGCAAAACACGTCTCGCATCGGAGGGTTCTCGTGCCCGCACCCGGCGCATTTCCATGCTGGGGTCCCGGGAATCATAGAGGTCTCATCTGTTCGTATTACCTGTCTGGAACTCCGTGAGGCTATCGGGCCCGCAGGCTAGTGCATGTGCCCGTGGTCGTCGTGGTGTTCCTCTTCATCTTGGGTGATAAGCGAATAGGTGGTGAGTATCATCGACGCCACGCTGGCCGCGTTTTCCAAGGCAGAGCGGGCAACCTTGGTGGGGTCGATGATCCCACGCTCCACCAAGTCAGTGTAGTCGTTGCGCACCGCGTCGTACCCGTAGTTCACCGAGCTGTTGGACTTGATCTGGTCCAAGACCACGGCGCCTTCTTGATTGGAGTTGCTGGCAATGATGCGAACGGGGGTCTGGAGGGCCTCGGCCAGGATGCTCTTGGCAACCGCCTCATCCCCCGACAGGCTCACATCGTCCAAGGCGGAAATGGCGCGAACGAAGGCGACCCCGCCTCCCGGCACCACTCCTTCCGCCACGGCAGCCCTGGTGGCCGACAATGCGTCCTCGACCCGGCCCTTGCGCTCCTTTAGTTCCGGTTCGGTCGGCGCGCCAATCTTCACCACGGCCACGCCGCCCGACAGCTTGGCCAGCCGTTCCTGCAGCTTCTCTTTGTCGTACTCGGAAGTGGTTTCCTCAATCTGGACGTTGATCTGTTCGGCGCGGCCCTTGATCGCCGTCGGGTCCCCCCGTCCCTCGATGATGGTGGTCCGGTCCTTGGAGCACTCGATTCGCCGGGCTTGACCCAGGTCGGCAACCGTCGCTTGGTCCAGACGGCGGCCCCGTTCTTCGGAAACCACCTCAGCGCCGGTGAGGACGGCGATGTCTTCCAGCATGGCCTTGCGGCGGTCGCCGAAGCCGGGCGCCTTCACCGCCAGGCAGTTGATGCTGCCCCGCAGCTTGTTGACGACCATGACCGCGAGGGCTTCGCTCTCTACGTCTTCGGCTATGACCACCAGGTTCTTGGTGACCTGTAACGCCTGCTCGAGGATGGGCACCAACTCGGCCGCGGAGGAAATCTTTTTGTCGGTTACCAGGATATGGGGCTGGTCGATTACCGACTCCATCCGTTCCGGATTGGTCACGAAGTAGGGCGAGATGTAGCCGCGGTCGAAGTTCATGCCCTCGACGTATTCGGTCTCCGACTCGATGCCCTTGCCTTCTTCGACGGTCACCACACCCTCGGCGCCGACCTTTTCCAGGACATCGGCCAGCATGTCGCCGATCTCCCTATCGTTGGCGGAGATGGAAGCCACCTGGGCCATCTGGTCCCGGCCCTCGATGGGGTTGGAAATCGCCCCGAGCTGGGCCACCACGGCTTTCACGCACTTGTCTATGCCCCGCTTTATGGCCATGGGGTCGGCCCCGGCGGCGACGTTCCTCATCCCCTGCTGCACCAACACCTGGGCCAGGACCGTCGCGGTGGTGGTGCCGTCGCCGGCGATGTCGTTGGTCTTGCTGGCGGCCTCCTTGATGAGCTGGGCCCCCATGTTCTCGAAGGACTCGGGCAACTCCACCTCTTTGGCGATGGTGATGCCGTCATTGGTAATTACCGGGGCGCCCCATTTCTTTTCCAATACCACGTTTCTGCCCTTGGGTCCGAGGGTCAGCCTCACGGCGTCGGACACCATGTTGATGCCGCGCAAAAGGGCCTGCTGGGCGGCCTCGTCGCTGATAATTTGTTTGGCTGGCATTGCTCTCCTCTCCTTCTTACTAGTCGATCGGTTAAAGTCGATGGCGCTTAGAGTCGGTCGCGTTGGTCAATCGCGGGCAATCAAGAGATCTTGGCCATGATGTCGTTGCTGCCCATTACCAGCAACTCTTCGTCTTCTACCCGGATTTCAGTGCCGGCGAACCGGGAGTAGATGACGTGGTCGCCGGGTTGGACCTCCATTTCCACTCTCTTGCCGCTGCTCAAGACTCTTCCCGGTCCCACGGCGAGCACTTCGCCCTTTTGGGGCCGTTCTCTTGCAGTGTCGGGCAGAATGATCCCGCCGGAGCTTATCTCTTCATGGGCGGTGGGACGGACTACGACGCGGTCGCCCATAGGTTTGAGGTCGGTGGCGGATTTAGCGCTGGTGGTCATCAAGCCTCCTAATTTTTGGCAAAGGGCCATATTAAGAATAGAACCGGGCCTGCCGGTGGTCAAGAGAGCGGGATAGACGGAGCATATGGAAGCAGCCGGACTAACAGGCTGCGGAAAAAGGCAAGGCGCACAGACGCGAGTGGATGGAGCGTCAAGTAACCCACCGGTATACGTCATCTTTTAAGTCCGTGTGGACCTATTGGTGCAGAACGTGCAACGTCGCTTATCGTCGAGCCGCTTTGAGTCCTGAGTAAACCTCAGAGTTTTTCAGCAGCCTGCTAATGGAGCAGGAAGGTCCTGTGTCTCGGCGTTTGGTTGGATCATACGTAGATTATAAGCCTGCGGCGTGGTAGTTTCATCGTATGGCGAGTTACTCGGCGATGAGCCGGCAACCAGGGTGAAAGGCTCAGAGGGTGACGTCTCGGCTTCCCCGACGGCCGTACGGAAGCCCGCCCACGAGTTTGTCGCCGATCTTCACATTCACTCCCGGTACGCCTACGCCTGCAGCAAGAATCTCACTCTCGATAACATCGCGGCCACCGCCAAGACGAAGGGGATCCACCTGCTGGCCACGGGCGACTTCACCCATCCCATGTGGCTGGATGAGCTGCAGGCCAATCTCATCCCCGTGGACGAAGGGACCTTCGAGTTCGGAGGATTGCGTTTCGTTCTCGGCACGGAGGTCAGTTGCGTTTACAAGCAGGGCGGGAGGGGGCGGCGGCTTCACCTGTTGCTCTATATGTCGTCGTTCGAGGCGGTCGGCCGGTTAAACGCCTCTCTGGCGGCCCGGGGCAGCAAACTCGGCGGAGACGGCAGACCGTCGGTCGGCATGGCGGCTCCGGACCTGGCTTCCCTCGTGTTGGATACGGACCCTCGTGCGATGATCGTCCCGGCCCACATCTGGACGCCTTGGTACGGGATGCTGGGGTCGAAGTCGGGCTTCGACGGGATCGAAGAGTGCTTCGGGGACATGGCGCCCCAGGTGCGGGCGGTGGAGACCGGACTCTCCAGCGACCCTTCGATGAACTGGCCGGTGCCTGAAGTCTCCGAACGGACCGTCGTTTCATTCTCCGACGCCCATTCCCCGGCCAATCTGGGACGAGAGGTCACGGTTTTCCGGCACGACTCCGGGCTCCCCACGTACTCGAGTCTCCCCACGTACTCGAGTCTCAAGGAAGCCTTGGAGAAGGGTGAGGTCGCCTACACCGTGGAATTTTATCCTGAGGAAGGAAAGTACCACTACGATGGCCACCGGAATTGCGGGGTTTCCCGCTCGCCCCGGGAATCGTTGGAGCAGGGCGGCCGGTGCCCGGTTTGCGGCCGGGCAATCACCTTGGGCGTACTGAACCGGGTGCAGTCCCTGACTGGGGAAGAGCTGCCGCAGCCGCTTCCCGGCGCCGACGGTTTTCTGAGGTCCGGGGAAGGGCGTCCGCCCTTCATGAGGCTTGTGCCTTTGGAGGAACTCCTCGCCCAAGCCTTGGGGGCGGGGCGCCGCACCAAGACCGTTCAGAATTTCTACCGCCGGCTGTGCCACGAGCTGGGCGACGAATTGTCGGTCTTGGCCCGCGCCAGCCCCGGTGACTTGGCGGCGGTAGGCGATGAGAGGGTGGCAAGTGCAATACTGCGCGCCCGCTCCGGCCAGGTATCGATCGCACCGGGTTTCGACGGTCAATACGGCAAGGTGCTGGTGTGCTAAAATCACATCCATTCCTGCCCTAGACAAACCGTCGGGATAGCCTGCTTTGCGTGATTCGATCTCGGTTTCCTTGAGGCGGCTTCGCCGGGAAGATGTTGACGAAGTCGTGGAGATTGAAAAGGAAGCCTTTTCTCCTCTCTGGGTAAATACCTCGTTCAAACGTGACATCAGCAACAAGTACGCCTGCTATCTGGTAGCCACGGTGGGCCAAGAACCCGGCGAGTCCGGAGGGGAGGCTGCCCGGTCGCCGGAGCAGTCCGCCGGACCCGGCCAAGGCAACTCGGTGTGGTCTAAGCTGGCGGCCCGAATCAGATTGGCCCCAGCCCCGGAGCCCCCGCCAAAAGAGGAGACTTTCGAGTTGGCTGGGTACGTCAGCGTCTGGTACCAGGGCAATGAGGCGCACATCACGGAAATCGCCGTCAGAGAGAGCCTCCGCGGCCAAGGGATCGGCGAATTGTTGCTCATCGGTTCCCTGAGGGCCGCAGTGGAGCACGGCTCGGTGGTGATGACCCTGGAGGCCCGGGTATCGAACTTCATTGCCCAGCGTCTCTATGAGAAATACAGCTTCAAGTCGGTGGGGATTCGCAAGGGGTATTACTCCGATAACCGCGAGGACGCAGTGTTAATGACGACCAACCCCATAAATACCGACGAATACGAGAGCATGTTCCAAGGGTTGCAGGACACATACGAGTCCCGTTGGGGCGAGATCATCATCGCGGAGTGAACGCAATCGAAATCCGGTGCGGCCGACCGGTTAAATCCCGGCGAAGAATATTAAATGCACAAGCGCATTAAGTTGACCATCGGAAGTCTCATTGTTAGAATGGCTCCGCCGTACGCAGGGCGCAATCAGGCGTGGCATGCGGGACTGTTTAACCGGGTGAAGCGATGCTGGTGATTGGCCTGACGGGCAGCATCGGCACCGGAAAGAGCGAGGCCGCGAGCTATATGGCCCAATTAGGGGCCACGGTGATAAACGCCGACCAAGTGGGCCACGAAGCGTACACGCCCCATTCGGAAGGCTGGCACAGGGTTGTCGAAGCCTTTGGCGAAAGAATTTTAGGGGCTGACGGGGAGATAGACCGGAGGGCGCTGGGAGCGATCGTTTTCTCCCAACCGGAACAATTGGCCAAGCTCAACAAGATCATGCACCCGCTTATAGCCCGCATGGTTGCCGACAAGATCGAGGGTCTGCGGAGCCGGAAAGCTGAGGTGGTGGTCGTGGAGGCGGCCCTCCTGTTCGAGGCCGGATGGGAATTCCTGGTGCAGGAAGTATGGTCTACCGATTCCCCGGAAGAGGCGGTGATCAAGCGGCTGTCGGAGCGCAACGGCTGGGGCGCCGAGGAAGTGCGAAAGCGGATTTCCTCCCAGATGGACCGCAACGACCGCCTGGAGCGGTCGGACTTAATTATCGACAACTCAGGAGATATCGCGGGGATGCACCGGGCGATAGATGAGTTGTGGGAAAGAAGAGTCACGGCCAAGTGCTAAAGAAAGGCCAAAGAGTTTAATAAAAGGATCGACGAAGACAATGGTTGAAGCCGCAGAACGAAAGCATTACACCGAATATGCCATCGAGGAGTTCCTGGTCCGCTCCGAACCGTATTACCGTGCGGTGGGGGATGAATTGGAGCTGTTCAGCGCGGCTTACAACCAGCATATACCGGTGCTGCTGAAAGGCCCCACCGGTTGCGGGAAGACCAGGTTCGTGGAATACATGGCTTGGCAACTGGGCCGGCCGCTGACGGTCATCAAGCCCCAGAACGGCGACCAGCCAGATCCCGAGACGGACGACGGCGGCGTACGGGTACCCTTGGTTACCATCGCCTGCCACGAAGACCTCACCGCCAGTGACCTGGTGGGGCGCTACCTCTTGGACGCCAATGGCACCCGCTGGATTGACGGACCGATGACCCGTGCCGTGAAAGCAGGCGCGATCCTCTACCTGGACGAGGTGGTGGAGGCCCGTAAAGACACCACGGTGTTGATTCACCCGCTTACCGACCACCGCCGCATTCTTCCCGTAGAGAAGACCGGCTCGATAATCGAAGCGGACGACCGCTTCCTGCTGTGCATCTCGTACAACCCCGGCTACCAAAGCGCACTGAAAGACCTAAAACACAGCACCCGGCAGCGGTTCATTTCCATCGAGTTTTATTACCCGCCCCGGGAAATCGAACGGGAAATCATCGAACGGGAAAGCGGTTGCAGTCCCGAACATGCCGACTCCCTTGCCAAGCTGGGCGAAAAGATTCGCAACCTGGAAGACCACGGCCTTCAGGAAGGGGCCAGCACCAGGCTGCTCATCTATGCCGGACGCCTGATATGCGAAGGAATCGGGCCTCGCAGGGCCTGCCAGGTCGCCATCGTCTGGACTCTGACCGACGACGCTGAGCTGCAACGAAGCCTTGAGGAAGTCGTCTCGTCCATTTTCGAGTAGGGTTTAGATGGTCCCGACACCGCCGGAGTTGGTCAAGCGAGCCTTGGCGAATCGTCGATTGGAGCGGGTGCCAGAGCCGGGATTGACCCCGGCGGCGGTCTTGCTTCTTCTGTATCCGAAAAACGGCGACTATTGCCTCCTCCTCAACAAACGCTCGGAGGACGTGGAACACCACAAGGGCGAGATATCGTTTCCCGGCGGCGCCCGCGACCCAGAAGACGTCGACTCCCTGGATACCGCCCTGCGGGAAGCCGAAGAGGAAATGGGTATCCGCCGGGAGGACGTTACGGTACTGGGGGAGATGGATGAGGTCGCGACCCGGAGCCGGTTCAGGGTCCGGGTTTTTGCCGGCACCATTGAGTACCCGTATCAGTTTCGCACCAGCATTGATGAAATCGCCGAGGTGGTGGAGTTCCCCGTTAAGGCGTTGAAGGACCCGGCCAGCCGGAGGGTGGAAACCCGGTGGCAGGAAGGAAATTTCGTCAACGCTTACTCCTACGCCTGCGGCGAGCACTTGGTATTTGGCGCAACCGCCAGAATTCTCCAGCGATTCCTAGAGCATCTAGACGATGGGCTGGACAGTGGGGGTCAACGAATTGAGTAGCGCTCCGTTACCGGACATTGAACAGGAGTTGGCCAAACTTCCTCCGGCAGTCTTGGAGGCTTATCGTGAGGCTTTGGGCGCGGTGACCGCCGCCTTTGGGCGGGAGGAGGTGGGCCTTTGGGCTAAAGAAGGCGTCACCATCGGTTCCCAGACCATCCGGTCTTGGGAATCGGCGATTGAATATTACCGGGTCAGTCCCCAGGTGGCCCGGTTCCTGTCGTTCCCGTCGTTCATGCAGTGGGCCCGCTGCGGGACCTATCTGTCCCAAGACTCCCCCACGCTGGCCGTGGCGTTTTTCAAATCGAGCGTTTCCATCGTCCCAAACCTGCGGCCCCAGTACATTCCTCGCTGGGCCGGTCTGGGCCGCAGCCTGTACAAAGGGACCTGGAAGTCCAGCACCCTGGCGGCCAAGTTCTTCGAAGTCAGTCCCGACTTGGTTCGGAGCCTTCCTTTCTGGGACGTCGAGGTCTTCGCTTCTCTGGTGGAAGCGCTGTCCTACAAGTCCTACGACGTTGCCAGCGAGTGCTTGGTGTTGGGCCGGGACGTTCTGCCCGGCATGGGACGGGAACGGGAACCCTTCTTGGCGATGACCCGCGCCCTGATCGATTCGAGCTGGCGGGAGGTCAAGACCTGCCTTGAGGTGGTGCCCAGGGCGTTGCAGCAGGTGGACGAGGCGCAAACCGGACGCTTCCTCAAGTTGGGGGAACGCTTGGCGAAGGTGGGCCTGCGGGACACCTCGAGGTTCCTGTCCGACGGCACCCAAGCGTTGGGCCGGGTTCCCCAAGGGTCCCAGGGTTACATTCTGGACCTGTGCGACCAGCTGGTGGCGGTGGCCCCGGAGGCCGTGCCGCCCTTCCTGCGAAGCCTGACCGATGTACTGAACCGCATTACCGTCAGCCAACTGGACACTTGGTACCAGCACGGTATGGGTCTGCTGAAGGACAACCCGGAAAGCGGCATCGCCTTCTTCAAGATAGAGTCCAACACCTCGGAGTCGATGTTGGAGACCCTGTCCTCCAGTCTCGAACTGGACCGGGTCAAGGGTATCCTGCGGCTCTACTGCCGCGCCCTCTCCGGTTCCGGCGTGGAAATAATGAACACCCACGAGTTGGTCCGCCGGAACATCGGCTGGGTCGACGAAGACACCGCATCCACCGACGGCTCCAAGGTGTTCCTGCCGCCGGTCGTGGACCATTACCCCAACAAGCAGGACAACTTCTCTTGGTTCAAAGTGGTGTCTACCCACCAAGTGGGCCACTTGGAGTTCGGCAGCTTTGAGTTTGATTTCGACCTGCCGGCCACCCAATTCACGGACCGCCGTTTCGAGATGGAAGAGGAGCACAACCGCAAGCGGGCCGAAGAAGCCACCGCTCGTCAGGCCATCGAGGCCATGGCCCGGCAGTTGACCGATGAGGGGGTCGAGGTCAGCACCGAAGGGTTCCTGCCGGCGGTGGAGACCCTGGAAGCCGGTCCCGGCGGCAGCGCCCGCACCTACACCGACATCGGCCGTTATTTGGCCATGTTCGAAAACGGCCGGCTGGCCTTTGACATCTTCACCGTGTTCGAAGACTGCCGGTTGGATTACCGCATCAAGGTGGAGTACCCCGGCATCAGCCGGGCCGCCTCCCGGGTCCAGAACGAGACACTGGAGCGGCGGCCTGCCATTGAGGAGATGCCCATACAGCAGGCGATGGTGGAGCTGCTGGTCCACATGAGCCTTGACCAGTTCACCGATCTTCCGGTGCCCAAAGACTACGAAGAAGTGGCCCTGATGCTATCGCGGATCCTTCACCAGCTCAGGGTGGCGGCGGCGACAGTCGAAGACGCCTCCGAGGCGACTCTCAGGGCTTATGAGATTATCTCCCGCCTCCCCAACCAGACGGAGGAGGAAGAAGACTGGCAAGACCAAGACCTCGAGGAGCCCGGAGACTTCTCCGAGGAAGAATTTCAGGACCTGGTCGACCAACTGCAGGCCGCCATGGATCAATCGGGTGAGACCCAGGAGGGCGACGACTACGAGTCGCCCGACCCGGTGGACTACCGCGGCGATTTCAAACCCGAAATGGTGCAGTTGCTCACCAAGCTGCAGGCCGACAGCGGGGAGCAGGGCGAAGCCCAGCCCATGACCCAAGAGATGCTTGAACAGCTCCTCCAAGAGAGCGACGAGCTGGAGCTGGACGCCGAGCAGGGCGAAATTACCGACAGCATGAGCACTTTCGCCCAGAACATCATGAAAGAGGCCGGGGCTCCGCCGCCCAATTCCCAACCGGGACAGGGCTACGGGCCGCTGCTCAACGACGACGAGCAGGGCGGCGAGCTGGAGGCCAGGGAACCGCAGACGTACGTCTACGACGAGTGGGACTTCCGGGCCAACGACTACAAGCCCCGCTGGTGCATCGTCAAAGAAAAGATGGTGGAAGAGGGCGACATAACCTTCTACCAGGACTCGTTGCGCAACTACCAAGCGCTGTCCAACCATATCCGGCGGCAGTTCGAACTGATCATGCCCGAGAGCATGCGTAAGACGTACCGCCTGGTCGACGGTGAAGACCTGGACTTAAACGCCACCCTCGAGGCGTGGGTGGACCTGAAGATGAACATACCTCCCGACGACAAGATTTACTGGCACCGCAACCGGAACCGCCGGGATGTCGCGGTGGTTTTCCTGCTGGACATGAGCGCCTCCACCGCTGAGGCAATCGACGAGGGCCGGCAGACGGTGGACGACCGGGACGCCCCCGACGACCCGGTGGAATACATGGTCTGGCTGCGCCGTCGGCGGGAAGGGCTGGTGCGCCGCAATTACAAGCGGATTATCGACCTGGAGAAGGAAAGCACGGCGCTGTTGATAAACGCCCTCGAGTCCATCGGCGATACCTACGGGATCTACGGATTCTCCGGCTACGGCCGCGAAAACGTGGAGTTCTATGTCATCAAAGACATCCGCGAGGGGTTCGGGGAAAAAATCAAGCGGAGGATAGACAAGATCACCCCGCTGCACGCAACCCGGATGGGCGCCGCCATACGGCACGCCAGTACCAAGCTGGAAACCCAGGACGCTAACACCAAGATCCTGTTTCTGATCAGCGACGGGCGCCCGCAGGACCGCGGCTACAGCAGAGAAGGCGTGGAGAAAGAGTACGCGGTGCACGACACCCACATGGCGCTGGTGGAGGCCCGACACAAGTCCATCACGCCGTTCTGCCTAACGGTTGACAAAGCGGGACACGATTACCTGAAGAGCATGTGCGGCGACATGGGCTACGAGGTGCTGGGGGAGATCGGGGCTCTGCCGGAACGGCTGCCGATGCTCTACCGGGAGCTGACCTCCCGCCGCTAGCCGGGCCGGGAGTAATACGGCCAAGGGTTCAAAAAGAGGGCCCGCCCCAAACCGGGGCGGGCCCTCTTTCGTTTACGAATAGTCCAGCGCGTTCATATCCAGGATTTTCGGCCGCCAACGGCTGAGAGTAGCAGCGCGGTTTATCCTGGCATGTCCGCTCTATGGACTTCCTATTTTCGTTGGGACGGGGGCGGCTCATCGAATGGCCGATTATTGGCTTCGGCTTCGTTGCGCCGCATCAACCAAGCTTCCCATTCGGCGCGTTCTTCCGCGCGTCCTGCCACGCGCCCTTCAACACGCCCCTCGGCGCGCCCTTGTTCCTTCAGTTTCTTGACGGCTGGCGGAATCAGTAGCACCATACTACGCCCTCCGACCTCTACGATGATTGCGACTGTTGGGACGGGGGCGGCTCGTCGAATGGCCGATTATTGGCTTCGGCTTCGTTGCGCCGCATCAACCAAGCTTCCCATTCGGCGCGTTCTTCCGCGCGTCCTTCCGCGCGTCCTTGTTCCTTCAGCTTCTTGACGGCTGGCGGAATTAGTAGCACCATACGCCCTCCGACCTCTACGATGATTGCGACTGTTGGGACGGGGGCGGCTCATCGAATGGCCGATTATTGGCTTCGGCTTCGTTGCGCCGCATCAACCAAGCTTCCCATTCGGCGCGTTCTTCCGCGCGTCCTTCCGCGCGTCCTTCCACGCGTCCTTCCACGCGCCCTTCAACACGCCCCTCGGCGCGCCCTTGTTCCTTCAGTTTCTTGACGGCTGGCGGAATCAGTAGCACCATACGCCCTCCGACCTCTACGATGATTGCGACTGCCGAGGCCGCTCCAGCGGCCACGCCGAACACGGCGGCCAGCAGGTAAATGCGGTTATCTCCATGTTTCAGCTCATCCCAGTGGAGCAATATCAAAACGACGACAGCTGCGACATAGCCCGCGAAGTAGATGACCCAATACGCATCCAGGAACCGCTGCATCTGTTTGTATGCTAGGCCGGTATCCGGCCAGCGTCAAGCTCAGTCCTTGGCCCTTGGCCCGAACCCCCTCGAAGTGCTTCCTGGGGTTGCCAATCGTCATATGGTCGATTGCTGCTTGGGACACTCCCAGTCCTTGAGCCTCGGGATGAGGGCCCGGCTCAGCCACAGGAAGCCGTCAGGGGTTCTCGTCGCGACTAGGAAATCCCTGCCCCTAATTCGCGACAGAACCACGTTCCAGTCGTGGGAGAGTATCATAGTCTCGCACTTCGACCAGTGTACTCTTCACGGCCCTATTCCCCCGCCTCCACCAGCTTGCGCAGTTCTATCAATGCCTGGTTGGAGATTCGGCGCTTGATGGTGATCCGTCGGGGCGGGACGCGGAGCCCCAATTCCTTGACGACTTGCGGGGCGCCGCTGGTGGCCCGGGCGATGGCGACGTAGGCCAGGCCCATCGGGCGGCCGTCCAGTTCGCCGGGGCCACCAGCGCCGGCGATGCCTATGCCATAGGTCGCACCCAGTTGGGCCAGGGCTGAGACTGCCATCGCGTTGGCCGTTTCCTGGCTGACGGCGCCGTGGTTTTCCAGTATTACCGGGGGCACCCCCATGGCCGTCAGAGAATCCAAACCGGAGGTCACTATGCCGCCTTTGAAATGGCGGCCGGCCTCCCTGGCCTCGGTGATGGCGTTGGTCAGGAATCCGCCGGTGCAGGACTCCATCACCGCCAACGTCTGCCCCCGCGCCTGCAGGGAGTGGCCCAAGGACTGCTCCGGGGTCTCGTCGTCGTAGCCCCAGATGTAGGCCCCGAGACGTTCGTGAATCGCGGCTTCGACCGGCACGATCATCCCTCGCGCCGCTGCCTCGTCGGCCGCCCGGGCGATCACCCGCAGGTGGATGCCGTCGGCCTTGGAATAGATGCCCAAGTACGGGTTTTCGTGGCCGAAGAACTCCGACATCACTTCGTCCACCGCCCCTTCGGACATCCCCATGGTCTTGACATTGCGGGTGATGGTGATTTGTCCGGTGACCCGTTCCCGCAGGCGGGCCTCCACTTCTTCTTGGAAGATGGCCTGCATTTCCACCGGCGGTCCCGGCATGGTGACGATGATGGTCCCGTCCTTTTCGGCCCACCAGCCGGGAGCGGTGCCGTTGTTGTTGGGAAGGAACCGGGCGGAGGGGATCAGCAACGCCTGTTTCACGTTGTGGGAGGGCATCGGCGTGCCCCGGGCCTGGAAGTAGGCCGAGAGCCGGTCGACGACTTCCTGTTGCACCACGGGAGTCTCATCGAAAGCGGCGGCCACAGCCTCGCGGGTGAGGTCGTCCTGGGTGGGGCCCAGGCCGCCGGTGGTGAAGACTACGTCGGACCGCTGGATGCTTTGGCGGAAGCCCTCGGTCAGCATGACCAGGTCGTCGCCCATGATGGTTACCCATTGCAACTGGATACCCAAAGCGGGCAGACGGCCGGCGATCCACGCGGCGTTGGAGTCGGTCAACTCCCCCATCAGGAGTTCGGTGCCGATGGAGATGATCTCAGCTTTCAAGCTAACCCCCTTTTGGGAACACCAGGCGTTCCGGGGGACTAGCCAGAGGATTCTTCTTCTGTGTCCCCGTCTGTTCCGTCGGTGGCGTAGGGTGGGTCCGTGGCCAGGGTGGGGATATCGGCCAGGCGGGACGTGCGAATGGCGTAGAGGTTGCGATCGTTGGTGTTCAGTACCCTGGCGTAGAAAAATTCGCCGTCCGGGGTAAGGTCGCCCAAGTGGAACTCCACCGGCGCGTCTCCCCGGCGCGCCAACACGACCCGGGTCTGCGGTGGTTCCAGGCCGAATTCGGCCGGGTCTTCTATTTCGCGGGCGAGTATTTTGTCCACCCGGGGGCCGCTCAGCAACTGCAAGGTGTCAAGCCAACCGTCGTCGACGGTCCGGCCTTGTTCTTCATCCACTGTCCAGCGGCCGGTATCCGGGTTCAAAAAATAGGTGGTGGTTTCTTCCAAGTGGCTGACTTCCACCACTCGGACGGTGTCGATTTCCAACTGGTACAGGCGGCCCCATGGGGGGTCGGTCGCCCGCTGGTTGATCACCTCGGCCCACACGGATGTGACTGTGAACAGGGCCGGGTCCCCAATCAATCGCGTGTATTGATTTTCGCCGTCCGGAGTGGTTGTCCCCATGTGAAACTCATAGGTGTTGCCCGCATTGTCGGTAACACGTACAACCGTCTCCGGGGGGTCCAAGCCAAAGGAGGACGCGGGGCCCAAGTCTTCTATTTCCTCGGCCAGCACCCGGTCGACCCGGGGGCCGCTGAGCAACAGCGGGGTACCGCCCCACTTTTGCATGAACACGGGATAATCGGTGTCGCCTTGGATCACCCAGGTGAGGCTGCCTGGCGGACGGTCGTAATTGACGGTCTGGCCGGCGTGGATTACCTCAACGTGGGCAAGCGTCGATTCGTCGATGTAATAGAGCCACGGGGGACGAGGGGCCCGCTCCTCGGTGCCGGTGAGCCGCAACACCAAAAACGCGCCGCCGAAGAGCAACAGTATCACGACCAGGAGTATGGAAATCCTGAGGTTCATCTAACGCCGCACCCACCACACCAGCCCGGCCATCAGGGCCATAAGGCCGGGAAGGAACAGCCACGACGCAAAGCGTACAAAATCGAACTCGTTCCGGTCCAGGTTGAACTCCCGGAATGCGAAGGCCTTGGGCCGGATCGAGACCAAGGAATAGTCCCCCAGCAGGTAGTTGGTGGAGTTGACGAACATATCCAGGCCGCCGCCCCGTACGATGTTGCTGTTAGCCACGAAGTCGGCGTCACCAAACACCAAGATGTCAGTGTTTGCCAGACCCTCTGACGGCAGTAGCTTCCCGGTGCGCGTGAGCATGACTGGGATGAAAGGACCCTGGGGGTCGGCATCGTCCCTGTCGCCGGTTATCGGTTCTGTGCGGTCGGGGTTGTCGATAACATAGCTGTTGGGCGAGGTGAAGGCCAAAGCCAGCGGAAGCCCCACCCCGCTGGCCACTGGCCAAAGGCTGGCGGCGTCGGGCATAAACACGTCCTGCAACTGTTGGCCTTCAGGCGCGACGATTTCAAATGGTGCTTCTATAGCTGCTTCCAAAGCGGCCTGAATCGCCGTTTCGTTGCTGCGCAAGACCTCAGGGTTGCTAGCCAATAACTGACGATTCAAGCCTATCAGGTTATTTACATCCATATTCAAAGCTAGTGTTTGCGGCAGTCCGGGTACCGAGGAATCCAGGTCGCGAATGTAGCCGGGGCTGACCAGGACTCCCCACTGCACCAGGAACTCCCGCCATGGTTCCGGCGTGTCAGGCTCGGCCAGGAAAATCATGCTGCCGTTCTCGCGCCGCTGCTCGCCTGCCGCGTCTCGCCCCAGCAGGTAGAGGTTCAAGGCCAGGGCGTGGGCCTCCGGCAGGTCGGAAATCGGCCCAGCCACCACCACCAGCGCGGCGTCTTCCGGCACCTCGACGTCAACCGCCGAACGGGGCCAGACCAAGGTGCTGGCTTGGTAGTTTTCCTGTTCCAGGGACTGCCGCAACAGGGCGTATTCGCCGTCGATGCTTCGCTCGCCGTGACCGGCCAGGAAGTAGAGGGTCTTCTGCTCCTGCCCGGTAGCGACGTAGAGGCTGGTTACCAGGTCTTGCTCCAACAGTTCGAAGGCGGCGTCGGTGGGCTCGGGCTTTAAGAAGTCGAACTCGCCGTTGTCCAGGTTCTCCACAACCACAACCTCGCCGACGAAACCGACGGGACGCGCTCCGAAATACGTGGCGACCACGCCCGGCTCCAGGTCGGGGTCTACCACGCGGTAAGAGAAACGCCCGGACCGTGCATCGAACTCTTCCAGAGTCTCCACCACCCGGTTGCGGCGTGCGGCCACGTCGGCGTCAGCGGCGAGCCCGATATCTTTGTAAAAGGCTGTGGCCCGGATATCGACCTCAAGGCTGTTCAGCAAATCCTTGGTACGGGACGACAGGCTGAACTGATTGGTGGCGGTCACGTCCAACCGGCCGATGTTTTCGAAAGAGATCACGTTGGCGATTATGATGATCCCGGTGAAGGCGCCCAGGAGTATCAGGGTGTTGACGCCGTAACGCCCGGTACGGCTCACGAAGGCCGCGATGACCGAACTGATGAACACCGCGCCGACCAGCGCCAGCAAACTGGCCCCGATGGCGATGTCGATGTAGCCGTAGAGCCGCATCGAGCTTACGAACGCCACCACGACGATGCCGGTGACCAGTCCGATGATGCCGGCAATGACCAAAGGAGCGCCGAAGACGCCCACGGCATCCAATGCCGGCTCGAAGAAGCTCGCCAGCGGGCGGGAGAGGACCTCCTCTTGTGCTGTTGCCTGCCGGGTTGGTTCCGGCTGCTCCTCCGGCTGTTGGGGGGTTTCCGGTCCGGCCCGGCGGCGGCGGCGCCAGTCTCGAGGCCCCCGCTCGGACCCGTCTTGGTCTCTTCTGGTGGTCATGCTAGCGCCAGCGCCTTGATTCGAGAGCCCGGACCGAAAGGAACAGGAAGAATGCGGTAACGCTCAGGAAGTACACGATGTGCTTAGTGTCGACGACGCCGCGTTCGAAATCGTCGAAATGGCTCTTCAGGCCCATTTCGCCGATTATTTCGCCAGCCAGTCCGCCGACGGCGCCGAAGGCCAGGTCGGCGAAGAACAACGCCAGCAGGATACCCATCGCCACCACTGCGGCCACGATCTGGTTACTGGTGAGGGTCGAAGCGAGAAGGCCCACCGAAAGAGAGGCGGCCCCGTAAAGCACGAGTCCCAGGTATCCCGCCCAGATTGGGCCAGGGTCGGGACTGGCGAATACGAACAGGAGGATTGCGTAGAAGAAGGACAGGGCCACCAGCACCAGCAGGAACGCCAGGCTTGCCATGTACTTGCCGATCACCACCTCCCAGTCACGGACCGGTGAGGTCAGCAAAAGCTCTATTGTTCCCAGCTTCTGCTCCTCGGCGATCAACCGCATCGTGAGCGCGGGCGCCAGCAGAATGAAAATGATGACGGCGCCTTGGAAGAAGGGGGCCATGGTGGCTTCCGGGAAAGGGTTACCCAAGTCTCTGGAGAAGAAAAAGCCGGTCAAGGCCAGGAATATGAGGCCGACGATATAGGCCGTGGGACTGCTGAAGTATATTACGATCTCTTTCCAGGCAACGGCCTGGGCGGTCCGCATGATTACAGGTCCTCCTGGGTGGTCAGTCTGAGGAATATATCTTCCAGGCTCATTCCCACCAACTGCAGGCTGCGCAGGCTCCAGCCGTTGCTTATCACAACTCTCGAGATTTCATCCCGCAGGTCGCGGCCCTGGTGGGCTTGAATCGTGTAGGTGTGGCGGCCTTGGTTGTTGCGATGCGTGACGCCGCTGACTCCGGGAATCTGCTCCAGCACCGGCAAGACCTGTACCGCCGGCCCCCCGATTTCCACCTCCAACCGGTCCACTCCCTGGAGACCTTCCGCCAGGTTCTTGGGGGTGTCTTCAGCCACGATACGGCCTTCGTGAATGATCAACACCCGCTCGCAGATCATGCTGACTTCGGGAAGAATGTGGCTGCTGAGTACCACCGTTTGGGAACGCCCCAACTCCTGGATGAGGCTGCGCGTCTCCACCACCTGTATCGGGTCGATGCCGATGGTCGGCTCGTCCAGCACCAGCACGTCCGGCTCATGCAGGATCGCCTGCGCGATGCCGACCCGCTGCCGGAAGCCCTTGGACAGCTTGCCGATGTGAGTCTTTCGGTAGTCGCCCAACCGGCAGACGTCGATCACGGCGTCGAGACGGGACTTGATGCGCCCTGGGGCCATTCCCCGGAGGGTCCCCATGTATTTCAGGTAGTTGGTCACGGTCATTTCGGTGTAGAGCGGCACGGTTTCCGGCAGATAACCCACCCGTTTGCGCACCTCAAGGGACTTGTCCACCACGTCGTAGCCGTCAAGGCTCACCTTCCCTCTCGAGGGGGGCAGAAACCCGGTCAGGATGCGCATGGTAGTGGTCTTGCCAGCCCCGTTGGGGCCGAGAAACCCCAACACCTCACCCTTCTTGACGCCGAAGTTGACGTCTTGAATGGCGGGGTAGGGCCCATAGTAATGGGTCAGGTCGTTGGCCTCGATCATAAGCGGTTGCAAAATTCTACCTGCCGTTGGCGGCCAGTGAAGTAAACGGGGCCGCCTAGTGTCCGGGGCATTCTATCTTCGGCGATTGTGCTTGGCAATGAGTGATGATATTGTATAAAACTGGTTTTGCCAAGGAACCTCTAATTGACGCCGGTTCAGGACGCCTGTTTCGCCATCTTTTCTCTACTCGAACGGAGGCCGGATGCACCTGGTAATCGACGGATTCGGCGGTGATATCGCCAAAATGTGGGACGTCGAGCTGGTCCGTCGCTTTCTGACCGACTATCCCGAATCCTTGGGAATGACCCGGATCACCGAACCCCGGGTACTGGAATACCAGGCCCCGAAACCCGAGGATTCCGGTGTTTCCGGTTTTGTGATCATCGCCGAAAGCCACATCAGCGTTCACACCTTTCCCCAAAAGGGCTACGTCAACATCGACCTGTTTTCCTGCCAGGCCTTCGACCACGAACGGGCCTTGGCTGACGCAACCGAGCTGTTCGACCTGCAGGACGTGAAAACCTGGTTGCTGGACCGGGGGCTGGAGTGGTTGGACGAACGTCAAGGGATGGTCGAAGCCCAGCGCCAGCGGACCGCTCTGGAGGCCGATGCGCCGGGGCAACGGCGTGCCTGATCCTTCCGGCATATCCCCTTCGGGCATACCCTTGATCTATCCGAACTTCCTCTCACTCCCGCCGGAACAGTCGGACTTGGCCACGGCCCGGCTGGTGCTGATTCCAGTCCCTTACGACAGCACCACCTCGTTCCATGTGGGCGCCCGGTACGGGCCCCAGTCCATCGTCAGCGCCTCTTATGGCCTTGAAGATTACGACCCGGAACTCGGACTGGATGTATCCGAAATCGGAATCCACACTACGGCCGCGCTGGAACCCCACATGGGGGGGCCGGGCCCGATGGTGGCGCGGGTGAGGGAGGCGGTGGCCGCCGGCCTGGAAGCCGGTAAGACGGTGGGCGTTCTGGGTGGCGAACACTCCATAACGGCGGGTTCAGTACAAGCCTACGCCGACGCTTACCCCTCTTTATCGGTACTTTACCTGGACGCCCACGCGGACATGCGGGACGAATACATGGGCACCCCTTGGGGTCACGCCTCCGCCGCCCGCCGGGTATTCGAGGTGTGCCCCATAGTGCTGGCCGGCGTGCGCAGCCTGTCGCAAGAGGAACACGCATTTCTGCGCGGCAATGGCATACCTGTTTCGTTACTGCTGGAAGACGGCCCTTCGGACCAAATCACGGCCCTTCCGGCGGACGACATTCTGGCCGGGCTGAGCGAATTCGTTTACATAAGCGTCGACCTGGATGTGCTCGATCCCGGCATCATGGCGGCGGTGGGCACGCCCGAGCCGGGCGGGGTAACCTGGCGCCAGTTGACCTCGTTGCTGCGCCGGGTCGGAGAGTCCCGGCGCATCGTGGGGTTCGACGTGTGCGAGCTAGCTCCCAACCAAGGGCCTCCGGCCTGCTCGTACACTGCGGCGAAACTGGTCTACAAGCTGGCCCAATACGCATGTTGCCTCCCCCGCCGTACCTGCCAAGCCGGTACGGTCACGGGTTGAAAAAGCCGCAGGGGCAGGCAGCAGCGGCGATTCGGGAATCTGTCCCTAGCTCCGGCGGTGCTTGGTATGAGATGCTAGGAAACCTCTGAACAAGTCCCTTCCCCCTCGACGGGGGAAGGTTAGGATGGGGGTGCCGGCGTTCATTGCATAGCTGACCTCCCTAATCTACCCTCCGGGATCCCGGCTTTCGCGGCCATGTCGCTGACTTATTCAGAGGTTTCCTAGGACTTGAAATGGGCCGCCGGGGCCCAGACCGTGGGAATCGAAGGTCGGACTGGCACAGGGCTGAAGCGTATGGGTTCCTCCATCCGATTGGGCAGGTTGTTCGGTATACCCATCGAGGTGAACGTTAGTTGGGTGTTCGCTTTCCTGTTGTTTACCTTTCTGATATCGGAACAGTTCGACAACAACCGCTTGCACTGGCCGGACGCCCAGCGTTGGCTGGTGGCCGCGTTTACGGTGATTCTGTTCTTTTTGTCAGTGTTAATCCACGAACTGAGCCACAGTGTCATGGCCTTGGGCCGGGGAATTCCGGTCAGCGGGATTACTCTGTTCATCTTCGGCGGCGTATCCCGTTTGGGACGAGAACCCCAGGGGCCGTGGACGGAGTTCGCGGTAGCCATTGTGGGCCCGCTCAGCAACGTCGTGATAGCGGCGATTTGCGGCGGCGCCTGGTTCCTGTTGGGCCGGGGCAGCTCCATGCCGGAGGTGGTGCTGTTCTGGTTGGCGTGGGCCAACGTGGGCTTGGGGGCGTTCAATCTGGTGCCGGGTTTCCCACTGGACGGCGGCCGGTTGTTGCGGGCCGGGGTCTGGGGACTCACCGGCAGCTACCGCCGGGGAACCCAGGTGGCGGCCCGGGCGGGCCAACTTGTGGGCGTGCTGATGCTGGCGGGCGGCGTCGCCATGGCGATATTCGTGGATATCTTCGACGGTATTTGGATCGCCTTTATCGGCGGATTCATTTTGACCATTGCCAGCAGCAACTATCCGCGTTGATGCAGGGTCATTTAATTGCTGAATCCGCCCCTCTCCCGTCGTCCTGGTCGCGACCGGGTCCCAGGGACCGACGCAGATTTTGGTTCTCCAAGACGCCTCTAACCCAAGGTTGGGGTCTGGATTCCCGCTGCGGCCGGAAAGACGGAGGGATTTTTCCGACAATTAAATGGCACTGCTCGTTGATACCATCGGATACCAGCGGGTTGATGCCGGTCGGCTATGTTAAAATAGCGGGCAGACTCTCGATCGCGGCCAACAGGCGGCGGCCAACAGGCGGTAGAGGATGAGCATGGCGGAACGGTATGACAGTTAGGGAAGAGGGTTCGGGCTTCGTTTACCTGGACCATGCCGGGACCACCCCGTTGGACCCCGGCGTCCTGAAGGCGATGACGCCCTACTTCACCCGGCTGTTTGGCAACCCCTCCAGCATTCACACGATAGGCCAAGCGGCGCGTTACGCTTTGGACGAGGCCCGTGATCGTGTAGCCTCGGTGTTGAATTGCCGGGCCAGAGAGGTGGTATTCACCGGCGGCGGCACCGAGTCGGACAACGCGGCCATTGAGGGCGTGGCTACCGCGCTGCAGGAGACCGGCAACCACATCATCACCTCCAACGTGGAACACCACGCAGTGCTCCATAGCTGCCAGCACCTCGAGTCCCAAGGGTTCGACGTCACCTACCTGCCGGTCGATGCTTTCGGCATGGTGCAACCGGAGTCGGTCTACAACGCCATCACCGGCCGGACGACCCTTGTCTCGGTGATGTACGCCAACAACGAGATCGGCACGGTGAATCCGGTGGCGGACATCGCCGCCGCGGTCCGGCACCGGGCCGCCGAATTGTCCCGCACCATCGCGCTGCACACCGACGCAGTGCAGGCCGCCGGCTTCCTGGACTTGGACGTGCGGAAATTGGGCGTCGACCTGCTCAGTCTTTCGGGGCACAAATTCTACGGCCCCAAGGGCACCGGGGTGTTGTTCATCAAACGCGGCACCGCTTTCCTTCCCCTCATCCTGGGAGGAGGCCAAGAGAGAGAACGGCGTTCCGGGACCGAGAATATACCGGGCGTAGTCGGCCTGTCGGTGGCCTTGGAATCGGCTAACGCCAACCGGCTGGAGGCCAGCCGCCACTGTTCCGCCCTGAGGGACCGCATCGTCGAGGAGGTGCTGGTCAATATTCCCGGCACCCGGTTGAACGGCCACCCAACTGAACGCCTGCCCAATAACGTCAATTTCTCGTTTGCCGGCATCGAAGGGGAGCCGATTCTACTGGGACTGGACATGGCCGGAATAGCCGCATCCAGCGGCAGCGCCTGCAGCTCCGGCTCTTTGGAACCGTCGCACGTGCTGTTGGCCTTAGGGCAATCGGCGGAAGTTGCCCGTGGCAGCCTCCGCATCACGCTGGGCAAAGAGAACACCGAAAAGGAAGTGGACTATCTGATGGGAGTGCTGCCTGACTTGGTGGAACGGCTTAGACAACTCCCCAGCCTGGCCACCGCGGGTCCGTGACGTCCGGCCAGCATCATATCTCCAACCGCCAGCGGCCAACCCATTTCAGGCTCCTCCGGACCCTGTATCTCCTTGGCCGTACCCGGTGGTTCGCATTCCTGGCGTTGGCGGCTTTGGCCGTGACGATCGCGGGATGCACCGAAACGTCCTCCGTCTTCGGGCGCCATCATCAGGGCCGGACCCTCAACATCAGCGTCGTTGAAATCGACCGGGTACCCGAGCTGCGGTACGCCACCATAGACCCGGAGGAAGTCGTCCGGGTCTACCGGGTGGCGCCGTCGGCCGAGGGATTGGAACTGGTGCTGGTGCGGTTGCAGGTCCAGAACCATACCGCGGTCAGCGCGGTGGTGAATATAGAGCGTTCCTTGGTCCTACTCCGTGACTTCACCGGCGAGTCTTACTTCCCGTTGGAGATCTCTGAATCAGCGCGCCAAGACCTGCGGGGCAGTCCCTCCGCCCGGATACGCATCAACGAAGGTCAATGTTTCGACCCCAACCGCGTGGTCGTCCACCCCGGCACCGAGTTGAAATGGGTCAACGAGGGGCAAAAGACCGCCTTCCTGCAATTCGAACCGGAGGCCGGTGCGCCAGGCGAAGCCGGACTGGTGGAGGTCCCCGCCGGCGCGACCTTCTCTAAGGCTCTGAATGAAGGCATCCACCCCTACGAGTGCGGTGACGGGGAATCCTTCCGGACGGCCGAGGTGCTGGTAGAAGAAGCAGGCGGCGGCGCGAGCGTGAGGACACGGTCGGTCGTGTTTCTGCAGGGTTCGTTCGAGCTGCCCAAGGGGCATGGGCTGGACGGCTGGATGGTGTTCGAAATCCCGCCGGGCACCCAACTCCGCGACCTGCGGTGGCGCGCCAGCGACTCTATCACCATCCGGTTCTGACCGGCGGCCGGCCTTTTCGGTTCGTCGCTTCGGGTGGCACACCAAAAGATGGCCCCACTGCGGCGCTTCGCAACCCTGCTCCTGTTCGGCGGTGAGCGGCGGTCCGGACCCGGCGCCCAGCCAAAGGCGTGGCGCCGGTTGTTTCACCTAGGGGCCGGTTCGTCGATCCCGATCATTGCCATCTTCCTTGCCGAGGACTTACTGGTAGGGGGTTTGGCTGTGTTAGGGGCCGGTGCTCTTGCCGTCGACCTGGCCCGTTTCCGGCTAGAGTGGCTGAACCGGCGTTACCTGCGATGGTTCGCCCCGCTGCTCAAGGGCGACGAGTCCGGCCACATCACCGGCGCCACCTACATGGTCATTTCCGCGCTGATCGTGTTCCTGCTCTACGGCAAAGAGGTGGGGGTGCCGGTGATGTTTTTCCTGTCTTTGGGGGACCCGGCGGCAGCCGTAGCCGGCCGCCGGGCGCCGGGGCCCCGCCTGATGGGAAAGTCGCCTGCGGGCTCTGCGGCCTTTGTGGCCGCCGGCGCCGTCGCCTTGGTCACGCTGATGTTGGCCGGCGTCATCGAGCACCACTGGGCGTTATGGGCGGGAGTGTGCATAGCCGCACTGGTGGAGTTGGCCTCACTGCCGCCGGACGATAACTTCACCAGCCCTCTGGCTGCGGGGACGGCGATGCACTTCTTGGGGGCCTGAACGGGCCCGCTCCGGCTCAGGCGGCCCCGTCGAAATCGACGACCTCGGCCCGCTCTCGTTGGAACCGCAAATAAGCCTGCTTCGTCATCGCCGGGCGGTGGGAGGCCTTAATCTCCCGGGCTTGCTTCGCGCCGTCGGCCAGGAGGTCGATCACCACCATGGCCATTATTTTCGCGGGGTTGATCACGGCCGCTTCGTAATCGCCGATCAGGTACTGCTTGCTGTGCCCCGGCCCGGAAGCGCCGCTGGTGTAAGGATGGCAGGCGGCCATGATGTGGCTGAGGTCTCCCATGTCGGTGGAACCGCCGCGGTTCCGGCGGGCGGGCATAACCAGAGTCGCGGGCTCCCCGACGACCGCGACGGCATTCCTGTGAAAAACGTTCTGCAACCGGTTATCGTGGCGCATCGGGAGGTAGCCGGGGATGGTGGTGATCTGGACGTTGGCCCCAACGGCAAGGGCCCCGGCTTTGAAGCACCGGTCAACCGCCCTGGAGTGTTCCACCACCACTTGGGGAGTGCCCGAGCGCACCCGCCATTCCAG
This sequence comes from Dehalococcoidia bacterium, assembly GCA_965222595.1. Classification (GTDB taxonomy): domain Bacteria; phylum Chloroflexota; class Dehalococcoidia; order Lucifugimonadales; family UBA3495; genus VXOI01. The sequence continues at coordinate 228,606 of CBDCUJ010000013.1, forward strand.
TCGAACGTCCGAGGGCACGGCGTTCACCGCCTCGCCGCCCCGGGTCATGATGCCGTGGACCCGGACGGTATCCTCCCCACGGTGGGTCTCCCGGTTGGAGTGTATGGCCTGGATGGCGAAGGATGCCGCGTTCAGCGCGTTTACGCCCAAGTGAGGCGAATTGCCGGCGTGGGCCCCGCGGCCGGTGTAGCGGATGTACTTGACCACGTGGCCGTTGCTGGTGCCGCCGACGGCGAACTTGCGGTCGCCCATGTCGCTCGCCGTGTGGCACATCATAGCGATGTCCACGTCATCGAAATGGCCCAAGCGGATGAGCTCCTGTTTCCCGCCCATGAACTCCAAGCGGCCTTGGGAGCGCATGTCGAGGCGCTGCTCCACTTCGATGAACTCTTCGGCCGGCACGGCGAAAGGGACGATCTCGCCGGAGAGCTCGGACAGTACCTCCGGCAGCGAGAGCCCGACCATTGCCCCCAGCATCATTCCGATCTGGCAGTGGTGCCCACAAGCATGGGCGGCTCCCGTGACCGGGTCGGCATTGGGATGTTCCGTAACCACCAAGGAGTCCAGTTCTCCGATTACGGCCACCCTGGGTCCGGGTCCGCCGCCTCCCGGTATACGTCCCTTGAGCCCGGTGATCGCCAGCCCGCTCTCGTGTCCGATGCCAAGCTCGTGAAACTTCTGCGAGACGAGGGCCGCGGTCTTGACTTCCCGGAACCCGGCTTCGGGGTGGGCCAGGACCTGCCGGGAAACCCCGACAATGTCCTTCTTCCGCCTGTCGATCGCGGCGCAGGCCCGGCGCTTGAGTTCTTCGATTGTCAAAGTGGGAGGCGTGGACATGCTATGCGCCCTTGAAGTGTTCTTCGGAGGCGAGATTCCTCATGAACGCCAGGTACTGGGGACGGGTCATTTCGGGCCGGTGCGCGGAAACGATACCGGAGCCCAGCGTCGCGCCGTCGGCCAGCAGGTCTATGGCGGTGTTGGCCAAGGCCTTGGCCGCGGTGACCACGGCTAACGCGTAGTCCCGGACCACGTAGTCCGAGCCGTGTCCGAGGCCGGTCGCGCCCCCAACGTAAGGATGTATGGCCGGCATGAGCTGGCTGAGGTCGCCCATGTCGGTGGAGCCGCCGCGGTGGGAGGCATGCCCAACGTTTTCCCGGCCCACTAGGCCCTCGGCGTTGGACTTGAACGCATCCGACATCGACCGGTTTTGAGTGATGGGCAGGTAGCCGGGGATGGTCTGAATGATAACCTCGCCGCCCACGGCCAGCGCCCCGGCCTTCAGGGCCCGGTCGACCTTGGCATTGGCGTCCATGATTGCTTCCACGGTCCGGCCGCGGACAAAGGTCTCCATGCGGACGTCGGCGGGAACGGCGCTCACCGCCTCGCCGCCCTTGGTGATGATGGGGTGGACCCGAATGCTGTCTTCGTCGCGGAAGGTCTCCCGGTTGTAGTGGATAGCGCTCAGGGCCAAGGAAGCCGCGTTCAGGGCGTTTATTCCCAAGTGGGGGGCGCCCCCGGCGTGAGAACCGCGGCCGATGAATTGGATGCGCTTGGCGACGGTGCCGTTGTTGGTCTCGCTGATGCAAAGCTGCTTTTCTTCCGGGTTAGACGTGGTATGCACCATCATCGCCATGTCGACGTCGTCGAACTCGCCCAGCTTGACCAGTTCCGGCTTGCCGCCGAGGAACTCGATCTTCCCTTGGCGGCGGAGGTTGTCCCGATACTCGATCTCGATGTATTCCTCGGCGGGCACCGCCATGAAAACCAAGCGGCCGCTGAGGGAGTTCAAGATCTCCGGTTGACTGAGGGCCATGGCCGCGCCAAGCATCATCCCCACCTGGCAATGATGCCCGCAGGCGTGGGCGGCGCCGGTGGTCCCATCGGCGTGGGGGTGTTCGTTTACGATCAGGGAATCCAGCTCCCCAAGAATGGCCAGAGTCGGACCTGCCGTCGCGCCGGGGACGTCGGCCCTGACGCCGGTCAACGCGAGCCCCGCCCGGGAAGGGAGACCCATCTCCCCAAACTTGCGGGCCACCAACCGTGAAGTTTTGGTTTCCCGAAACCCCGGTTCCGGGTTGTTCAATATCTCTTGGGCCAGATTGACCAACTCGTCGGCGCGGGAGTCAATGACTTCGGAAGCGCGACGCTTCAGTTCCTCCTTGGATAAAGGGGATAGAGGTGCGGTACTTGACATAAACCTGCCTCCAACACGCGCCGATAGACGGAATACATGGCGGCGGCCGCAGCCGGAAAAGTCCAACGCGGCGGCGAATTACCAAGCTGGGGAAAAGGCGTTATAGCCGGAAGGCCTGTGCGCCAGACCACAACGAATTGTAACAAAGCCCACCGGGGTTCGGTATACCGATGTGTATAATGCCGGGATGAGTATTGTCGGGATGAGTATTGAAATGAAGGTAGTGATTGCCCCGCAAGGCTTCAAAGGCGGCATTTCGGGTCTGGAGGCGGCCCAGGCCATTGCTCGGGGCGTGCTGGCGGCGGCGCCGGACGCCCTGACGGTGTTGGCTCCAGTGGCCGACGGCGGCGACGGCACCCTGAACGCCTTGGTGGATGCCACGGGTGGAGAGGTGTTTCTCCGCACCGTTACCGGTCCGTTGGGCCAGCCACTGGAGTCCGAGTGGGGCGTAATGGGAGACGGCCGCACCGCTGTGATTGAGATGGCCCGGGCGTCCGGCCTCGCCTTGGTGCCTCACCGGCGTCGAAACCCCAGAATTACGACCACCATCGGGACCGGCGAGATACTGAGGGAGGCGCTCGACCGGGGATACGGAACGGTCATTGTCGGCTTGGGCGGGAGCGCCACCAACGACGGCGGCGCCGGGATGGCAGCCGCCCTCGGAGCGCAGTTCCTCGACTCCGACGGACGATTGCTGCCCCCGGGTGGGGCCGCGCTGGCCCGTCTTGATTCAATCGACGTGTCGGCCCTTCATCCGGGGCTCAAGGAGGCGTCCATAGTTGCGGCGACCGACGTCACCAATCCGCTGTGCGGCCCGGACGGGGCCTCGGCGGTCTTCGGACCGCAGAAGGGGGCTTCGGCAGAGGTAGTGACGGAGTTGGATGCGGCACTGGCCAACTACGCGCGAGTCGTCCAAAGGGACCTCGGCGTGGACGTGCTGGACCGTCCCGGCGCCGGGGCGGCCGGGGGGTTGGGGGCCGGCCTGATGGCTTTCGCGGGAGCCCGCTTGCAGTCTGGAATCGACATGGTCTGCCAGGTGTTAGACTTCGACTCGCACCTGGAGGGGGCCGACCTTGTGATCACCGGCGAAGGCCGGGCCGATCACTCCACGATATTCAACAAGGCGCCGGTCGGGGTGGCCCGTCACGCGGCTTCCCAAGGGGTGCCCACGGTGTTGCTGGCGGGGGGTCTCGGGCCGGGGCATGAAGAATTGTACGATCATAGCGTCGCTGCGGTGATGTGTATCGCCGACCGGCCCATGACCTTCGAGCAAAGCCTGTCGCGCACCGCCGAATTGCTGGAGGCCGCCGCCGAGCGCGCCATCCGCATGCTGATGATCAAATGGGTCTCCGGCGATTAGCTCCGGCCATTAGCCCCGGCCATTCTCAGAGCGACTACTTAGAAACTATCTCAAAACTGATGGAATCTTCCATAATCATCTGTTTTGGCGTCAATTACCCGGCGGGATCCACCCCCATCCTAACCTTCCCCCTTCAGGGGGAAGGGACTGTTGAGATAATTTCTTAGGAGCTGTCTCAAGACCAAATCGCGTATAACCCCCTTGGGGCCCCTTGGGCCCCCAAGGATAGTAGCTTGACGCCTATTCGGCCGGAAGCGGCAACTGCCACCAGCCGGGGGCGTCACTGATTTCGATTTCGGCGACCCACTTGACCCATTCGAATCCGCGGCGTCCCGGCGCTACGAGACGCACCGGCGCGCCGTGACCGTGGGACAACGGTTCGCCGCCCACGCCGGTCGCCAGGAGGAATCCTCGGGCGTCGCTGATGGAAAACCGCCTGGAGTATCCTGTGACCGACCGGACCACAATGCTCCTGGCCGATTCGGTGGGAGCCGCCGAGTCCAGAACGTCGGCGACCGAAGCGCCCGACCATTCCTGGGTCGAGTGCCAACCACCGGTGCAGTCCAACGTGGCAGTGACGCGGTCGTCTTCCGTCAGGTCGCCGTGGGTCAGGATTACCGGCCTCGCCGCAGACCCTTGCACCGTGACCGTCCACGTCTCGACATCGATGCGGTCGGGGTCGTCGTTCAACCAAGAGACCCTGGGAAAGTCGTTGCCGGTAAAGCTTCCTGCTTCGTAGGAGCCGGTGAACCGCCTGGACTTCCCGGTGAAGTCCGCCGCCCTCACCAGGCCCTCGGATGCCTGCCAGGCTACGAACCCGGCGACCGCCAATCCCGCAACCCGGAGGAACTCCCGCCGCTCGACGGAAAACCCTTTCCGGGCCGGCCGCCTCATGTACCGCCAGTGCCAGACCAAGAGCGGGCCCAAGGCTACTCCAACGTAGATGTGCCAGCTAACGCCGCTGAAGAGCCACCAAGAGTAAGGCCCAGTCCATGACCACACGAAACCCAGTACCAGTGTGGCAACCAGCAGACCGGTCAGCACGAGGGACGTGGTCCGCACCGGCCCCGACCGCCGCCATTTCAACGACATGGCGACGTTGACCGTCTTCCAGACCAACACCGCCACAATGCCGTAACCGCCGATGCGGTGGAGTTGCAGGTATATGGAGCGGTCTTCGGAGCCGGAAATCAACCCGAAAAATCCCGTGAGCAACTCAAGCCCCAAGAACAGGAACAATAGAGAGTTGGCCCACGGATAGCGCATAGGCGCACCGATCCGCTAATCAGCTACTGACGATTATACGAACCGGTAGGAAGGGCGGATGCGTTGACCGATGGCCGGGAATTGCCGGGCTGACCCGAGAGAACCAGACTAGTTGTCAGAAACCTCGCTCTTGGGCGGCGCGAAGGAGGCTTCTTTGGCCAGGTCGTATACCGGGACTTGCACCCACCGCGCTGGTGGGTCGAAGGAGTGGATGATTTGGTCGATTTTCTTAGATACGGCCCCCGCTATCGACCAGTCCCCGCACTGTCCACACACGAACGCTGGCACGTTTTCAAGCAGAACAAGCCGATCGGCGACAAGCACAGGATGGGACACAGACCCATCTTCCATCGTGGCCAGGCACGACCGGCACCGGAGCTCGTGTTTCATGTCTTACGTACCCTCAAATCTTCCCACCTGATCGGTCCCGGTTCATACATGGTGATCACTTCCGAGAACGGTGGATAGGACAATTGTACATGCAGAGGTCTATCGTCCGAAATGAATCCAAGGAGCAGGCAACTGGCTCCGCGGGAGTCGCCCGGGTAATCCTCAATCACCTCGGCTTGGTGGCTTAGCACGGCCGCCTCAACTTCATTAGTTCTGATGCCCCGTTTCCTGAGCCGCGCTGAGGCATGTTGTGTAAACCTGAAGTTGCCGTCTCGGAAGGCCCTTTGGATATCGTCGAGAGACGGTGGCATCGAACTCGACTCTGGTTCCCTAAGCCATGCGCTCTTTGACGAAGACCACGACCAGGTTCGACAGGTAGATGGCTCGCTCGGCGTCCAGGTCGTCGAAGGCTTCGAAGGAGGCGCCGTTGGGCAGAAACTCGGGGTAGCGGGTGATGTAGTGGTATTTGTCGAGTTGCCTGGCCTCGCTCTTCACGGTGTCGAACATCATGTCGAAGAGCTTGGCGTCTTCGCAAAGGTCCAACAGCGAATGGCCCCAGACGTCCTCCACCCGTTTGTGGAAGAGGTAGGCCTTGATGGCTTTTTCCGCTGCCTGCTGGCCTTGGAAACAGGCCAGGTTGTGCTTGCCGTGTTCGCGCAGGAATCTGGCGTCCGCGAGGTCCTGTTCCGCTTGGCGGAACCAGCGGGCGCCCTCCGCCAGATAGTCAGGCATGGAAAATATCGCGTCCTTCCCGGCAGGCCCGGCTCAAGGCGGGCAGGGTGTCCCGCAAGCTCTCGAACTCTTCCGGCGTGTATACCAGGGTGTCAATCTCGACCGAGCTGCCCAGATGGTATGAGAAAAAGTCGGCCCGGCGGCCGAAGGTGTGTTCCGTTTGGTGAACGATTACCAACTCGATCCGGGTGTCGGGCGAGTAGTCCCCGGCTGCCATATCGCCGACCAATATGGCCTTTTCGATGCCAAGCATCGGCAGGGTTTCTTGAATGTTCTCCAGTTCGCGCTCCAGCATTTGTTTCCGGAACTTGGCGAACCCTACCCGCATTGGCATAGAGCAAGTCTCCCGCAGCGCCGATTCAACCCAGCAGCACCAAGTGGACTTCCTTGGGGCCGTGGACGCCCTGAACGATGGTCATCTCAATGTCCGCCGTTCTGCTGGGGCCGGTGATGAAGTTCAAGTAGCTGCCCATCTCGCCGCCGTTCCGATAGTACTCCAAGCGGCGCAGCAAGAACAGGTCGTCCAGGCTTTCCAGCAATTCTTCGGGGCGAACCAAGGCCACGTGGACCGGAGGCACCAAGGAGACCAGCCGGCTCAGTCCCCGGCGGGGGAGTATCACGATGGAGCCGGTCTCGGCCAAGGCGTAATCCGCGCCGGTCAGCCCGAGGCCGGCCTGACGGACCTCCTCCCTGAGGGACTGACGGGTCGCCCTGTCACCGTGGACCATTGTGGTAATCGTGGCCCCGTTATTGCTGAAAGCTGCGTCGACCGGAATACCGTCGAACACCGGCTGGCCGGAACGGACCGCCCGCTGGACATTCAACCGGCGGGCCAGGGTCTCGATATACCCCACGGCGTCTTCCACTCCCGGAGACCGGTACACGTTCCAGCCGCCTTTGGCCGCCATGTCGGCAAACCTGTCGAGCAACTGTTCCTGGTTCTCTCGGAGATGGCGCCGCAACTCTGCGGCCCGTTGCTCCAAGTCGGCGAGACTCTCTTCAAGGCGGTGGTAGCGTTCCGGAGGCGGCCCGGCAGAGCGTCCCAAGGTATCTCGCACCGATTGCAGGAACTCGGACTTGGGCGTCCCCGGAGCGGGCCCGGCATCAGGGCTGGCCATGGTCGTCCTGGCCAAGGCCGCCGCGCCACACATCCCGGAACGACCGGCTTGGCGGGGGCGGCAGGTCGCGGGCTCTGGTCCAGCGCGACAACAGCGGCACCCTCGCTTTTCGGGTCCAACCGCCGTCGGTAACCAGTGGGGAGAACGGGACGATGCAGGCAAGCCTATGGATCAAGCGGCCCGTCTTGGAAGCGAAGCTCAACAGGGATGGACTGCTCATAAGCCGGGCGAAATTCCGGGCCAAAAACCGCTCAGACCGGGAGCTGGTCCTCTCCTGCGGGTCGGAGCTTTCGGCGGTGCGGTGGCGCAATTCCAGCAACATCCGGGGAATGTTGATTTTGACGGGACAGGCCTCGCGGCAGGCCCCGCAGAGGCTGGAGGCCTGGGGCAGGTCCTTGGACTCTTTGAGTCCCACCAACACGGGAGACACTATGGCACCGATGGGTCCCGGATAGACCCAACCGTAGGCGTGGCCGCCCACCCGTTGGTATACAGGACAAATGTTGAGGCAGGCCCCGCAGCGGATGCAGTACAGGGCTTCCCTGAGTTTGGGGTCGCCCAAGAGGCGGGAACGTCCGTTGTCCACCAGCACCAAGTGGAACTCTTCAGGTCCGTCCTCGTCGTCCTGGCGGCGCGGGCCAGTGACCATGCTCACGTAGCTGGAAATACGTTGTCCGGTGGCCGAGCGCGGCAAGATCCGCAAAAAGGTGGCCAGGTCCTGCATCGACGGGATGACCTTCTCCATGCCGGTGATGCCGATGTGCATCCTGGGCGCGGAGGTGCATAGGCGGCCGTTGCCTTCGTTGGTGATGATCACCAGGGTGCCCGTCTCGGCCACGACGAAGTTGGCCCCGCTGATGCCGAGGTCGGCTTCCATGAACTTGTCCCGCAGGGTCGTACGGGCCACTGCGGCCATCTCTTCGATGTCTTCCTGGTAGGGCACACCGAGCTTTTCGGCAAAGAGCTGGGCCACGTCTTCTTTCGATTTGTGCAACGCGGGGGCCACCAGGTGGGAAGGAGTCTCGCCGGCCAACTGGATAATGTACTCGCCCAGGTCCGTCTCGTAGACGTCGACGCCCACGGACTCCAAGACCGGGTTCAACTCCAGTTCTTCGGACACCATGCTTTTGCTCTTGGTGGCGATCTTGACACCACGGGACTTGGCCAGATGGCTCACTATCTGGTTGGCTTCCCCGGCGTCCTTGGCGAAGTGGACCTGTCCCCCGGCGGCGGTCACGTTGTCGTGCAACAATTCCAGGTAATAGTCTAGGTGGTCCAGCGTGTGGACCTTGATCCGGCGGGCCTCTTCCCGCCACTCGTCCCAGACCTCGGTGGTGACCTCGTCGATGGCGTTGCGGCGGGCCACGTCGAACCCGGAGCCTACGCGGTCCAACGCCCGGCGCAACTGGGGATTGCCCATGGCTGCCGCAGAGGCGGAGAAAAATTCGCCGGTCTTTATCGGAGGCACTGGGACCTACCGCTCCTCTTCGATGTCCAATACTTGGGCCAAATGACGGACTTTGATGGACGGGTCCTGGCGCCGCAGCGCGCCACCGATGTGCATCAGGCAGCTCATGTCGCAGGAGACTAGGGCGCCGGCTTGGGCCGCGCGGACGTTGGCTACTTTGTCGGCCAGCATCCCTTCCGAGATATGGGGGAGCTTGACCGAGAAACTGCCGCCGAAGCCGCAGCAGGTCTGGGCCCCTTCCAGGTCTTTGACTTCGAGTCCCGTGACCGATCCCAGCAACGTATAGGGAGCTTCCCGCACTTCCATCTCGCGGAGCAGGTGGCAGCCGGGATGGAAGACGGCGGAGCCCTCGCTGGCGACTCCCACGTCGTCCACATTCAAAACGTCCACCAAGAACTCGGAGAACTCATAGACCCGGGCAGCCAACGACTTGGCCTCGGCCAGCAAGGCGGGTTCGTCCTCGAACAGGTCCTGGTAGAACACGCGCATCATGGCGGAACATGAACCGGAGGGCACCACGACGTAGTCGCTGTCCTTGAATTGACGCAGCACCCGCTTCGCCAGCGTCTTGGCCTCGCGGGTGAAGCCGGAGTTATAGACCGCTTGGCCGCAGCAGGTCTGGTCGTTGGGGAAACCGACATTCACGCCTAACCGCCGCAGCACCCGCACCACGCTGACCCCCACTTCAGGGAAGAGCTGGTCGACGATGCAGGTGACGAAAAGGTCGGCGTTGGTTCGAGATTGGCTGGACAACGGGCGCAACCACTAGCAGTCGGATAATGGTCCGGGCCAGCAAAGCGTAACAGACCACTTTCACGCTGGCAACACGGCGGGGCGGACGAGGCGGGCTGACAGTCCCATCTGAAAACATGGAGGCCACAACCAAACGTAGCGGCATGAGGGGTCTCGAAAAAGCTTGATTCCCTCCGCCATAACGCACAGATTGCCCTGACACTAAACAAAACAATCGAGACCTATGAATATGCCCCATTTCATGGCCCAAGGGTGCGAAGGCAGGCGTTCATAGCAGTCAATCACGGGCTTTTGCGAAAGGAACCTCTGACTGGGCGTGGGAGACCATAGTGGCTTGAGGTCCTGCCATCTGCGAGTATTCTTGACTCAAAGTAAGTCTCGGCTACAATAGTTGGTAAATTGGAGATATTGGGTAAGAGAATGGACACCCGTAAAGATGATCTGACTGTCAAAGCCTTGGTGGATCTCAGAAAATACGGAATTATGGCTCCGAACCCCGAATACCAACGAGGGGAGGTCTGGACCCGCGACCAGCAGATGAAACTGATAGATTCGGTCATGCGGGGATATCAGTTGCCAATCATTTACCTCCATGACATCAAGCTGGTAGTCGCAGATAGGACGCAGGAACGTTACGATATAATCGACGGTCAACAGCGGATCAATGCCCTCCATTTTTTCGTCGAGGGTGCTTTTCCGCTGTACGATGTCGCGGACGAGAAAGCCAAGTTCCCCGCTTTCTTGAAACAGTACGAGTGCCCATGGGGAGGGAAAAACTTCGAAGGACTGTCAAACGAGTTGCAAAGGAAATTGTTAGAGACCAAACTTCCGATAGCCTTCATCGAAACTGACGACAATAATGAAGTCAGAGACCTATTCGTCCGTCTCCAGTCCGGATTTCCTCTAAACCCCCAAGAAAAGCGAGATTCCTATCCAGGGGAATTTACCGACTTTATCCTAAAGTTGGGCGGGAAGCCCGATATACCGAAGTATCCTGGCCATGACTTTTTCCAGCGTGTACTAAAAATGACACCCGGGCGGGATCGTGGCAAAACTCGACAACTAGCCGCCCAAATAGCAACCCTGTTCCTCGAACGGACCAAGAATGGTTCTGAGCATTTCAGCGACATCAACGCACGAGCGATTGACGAATATTACTATGCTCACTTGGACTTCGATTCAACGTCTCCTGAATGTGAGCGTCTCCGCGATATCCTTGACAAGCTCAATGCCCTGATAGGTAACTGGAAAGGTCCGAAGTTGCAAGCGCATAACGCCATACACCTCGTTCTATTCTTGGATTCCATTTGGGACGACTATACGAGATCTTGGGAAGGAACCCTCGAGGATGCACAGGGGCAGTTTTCGGCAATCCTTGCTGAGGCCACTCTTGCAGCCAAGCAAGGCCAGCCAAATGAGACTTGGCTGCAGTATGGACAATGGGCACGGTCGAACGCTGACCGAGGCGAGAGTATTCAACGGCGTCATCGGTATTATTCCGCCCGTATGGTGGAATTCCTGAGTAATCTAACGCCCAAAGACCCCAAAAGGGCGTTTAATTCTCTTGAACGAGAAGTCATCTACTGGAGAGATAGGGGAATCTGTGGAACGTGTTGCGCATCAGTCATCTGGTCGGACGCCGAGGTCCACCATAAAGTGGAGCATAATCAAGGCGGGGCAACCGTAATGGATAACGGAGTGCTTATGCACAAGCACTGCCACCCTAAAGGTGCCGCCGCCGCAGAGTTCGCGAAGAACAATTGAGGGTTTTAACGAAAAAATACCTGAGATATGCCATGTGGAGCCATAAGCCTCTGAGCATGTGAGGCCGGAAATTCTCCACGGACAAGGTATCTGGCCCTTCAATTACACTCGCCAAAACCTTGGAGGAGTACGGCGGCATGGCTGGCGCTACGGATGTGGCAATTGTGGGCGGCGGGGTGATTGGCTGCTCCATCGCTTACCAGCTCACAAAGCTCGGCGTAAAATGCGCCGTGCTGGAGAGGAGGACCTTCGGAGCCGGGGCCTCCGGCGCGACGGCCGGCGTGATATCCCCATTGCGGCACGTCGATCCTGATGTCCGGCCTATGTGGCAACTGGGGATGCGCAGCCTGGAGCTGTTCCCGCAGTTGGCCGCCGAGTTGGTCCGAGCGGGTATCGACCCGGAATTCCGCCAGACCGGCGTCCTCAAGCTGGCCTTCAGCGAGGAGCAGGCAACGGAACTGCACGACGAGGTCGAATGGCAGCAGGCCTTGGGCATAGGCGTGGAATGGCTGGATGCCGATGACGTGCTGCACCGGGAACCGGGCGTAAACCATGATGTGCTGGGCGGGGTTAATTCGCCCATGGCGGGCTACGTCCGGGGCCAGCGGCTGGTGGATGCCCTGGTCCAAGCGGCCACCCGGTTGGGGGCCGATTGCCGATATTCGGTCGAAGTCGCCGGGCTGATGCGGGAGGGCCACAGGGTAATCGGAGTCGAGACGTCAATGGGTCCCGTTTATGCGGGTCACGTGGTCTTGGCCGCCGGGCCTTGGACCGGACTCAAAGGCAGATGGTTGCCAGCGGAGACCGGAATCGAAGTCCCGGTGCGGCCGGTCAAGGGCGAGCGGGTGCTGCTGCGGAAGCCGGGCTTACTGCCCAGACATACGGTGCATAACTTCCACGGCTACGTGGTGCCGTGGGCCGACGGGAACGTCCTGGTGGCCGCTACCAGGGTTGAGGGCCATTTCGACGAGCAGGTCACGGCATCGGGAGTCGCCGAGCTGATCGCCAGCGCCAGGCTCAGCTACCCGGAGTTGGCCGACGCCGTATTCGTCGAAGCCAGGGCCGGGGTGAGGCCGGCCACTCCCGACGGGATGCCGGTGCTGGGCCCGGTGCCGGGAATCGAAGGCCTGAGCATCGCCGCCGGACACGATGCCGTGGGTGTAATGCTCAGCCCGGCCACTGCGGAGTTGGTGGGCCAGTACATCCTGGACGGCAACGCCGACCCGCTAAGGCCGTTCAGCCTCGAACGGTTCGGCTAGCGTCTAAGGCCTAGCCCGACAGCACCACGTCCAGAATCGCAACCCGGCCCTCGGCTACGGCCGACAGGCCGGACTGTATGGCGGCGTTGAGGCGGCGTGGGTCCTCCACTCGCTCGCCGTAACCACCGAAGGGGGCCGCCAATTCCGCGTAGTTGGGACCCGGTATATCCACGCCGTGGAATATGCCGGACTGCGCCGCGGTCCCCTCCGGGTAGAACGACAGATGCAGACTCTTCATGGCCGCGTAGCCGGCGTTGTTGAACACCACGATCAGAATGGGCAGTCCGCTTTCTTTGGCGACACCCAGGCTCTGGGTGATGGGGTTGTAGAGGAAGGAACCGTCGCCGACGAGGGCGGCCACTGGCCGCCCGGGAGCCGCCAGTTTGGCCCCGAGAGCAAGGCCGAGACCCTGGCCCAAGCCGCCGCCGGGACGAAGGTACGAGAGGGGCTTGTCCCAACCAATGCGCCGGAGGATCTGTGCCCGGTGCAAGATGGTCTCATCGATGTAGACGGTGTCGTTGGGCATGACTTCGTTGAGCGTGTTGCACAGGAAGCCGGGGTCAATGGGAGACGCGGCGTCGGCCCCGTCCGGCAGGCTCCGGTAGCGTTTCCAAACGTCGTCGGCAGGACCGTTGGCGTCGGCTCGCCCGGTCGATTTCGCTCTGACGGCTTGGGTCAATGCCGCCAACGTGGCGGGCAGGTCGCCTTCCAGGTAGTGGTCGGCGTGCAGGTCTTGATAGACCATGTACTCCTTCAACGGGTACTCGTCGATTACCACGACGGTAGCGTTGGCGGGCCCGGCGCTGGGCGGGTACCACGGAGCCGGGTTGCCGACGACCAAGAACAGATCGTACCGCTCCAGCTCCCGGCTAAGGTCGTAACCCCGGTGCAACGGGTGGCTCTTGGGAAAATTCGCGCAGGATGGACCCTCCGACTCGAACACTGGAATCGACAGGGATTCCGCTAAGGCCAGCAGATTGTTGAATCCTTCCGGTGTGCGCCCCGCGGAGCCGGTGGAAATCACCGGGTTCGAACTGCGGCGAATGAGTTCGGCCACCCGCTCAACCGCGTCCGGGTCGGGGAAGCTTCTGGGCGCTGCGGCGCGCCGTCGCATTCCGGCCCGGGGTTTCCACTCTTCCCGCATCACTTCCATGGGGATGTTCAGGAACGAGGGGCCTTTCGGGGTGCGTTGGGCCAGTTCTCCGGCCCGGCTCACCGTTTCGTAGAGAGTCTCGGGGCTGGTTACACGGCTGCTCCACTTGGTGAAGGGCTCGACCAGACGGTTGGGACCGCCAACGATGCTGAGATTGCGCAGCCATTGGGGGCCGGGATCGAAGTCGCTGGCCTCGCCGTAGGTGGCCGACTCTCCGGAGCATACCAGCATGGGCACTTCGCTCTGGTAGGCGCCGTGAATGCCCATGGAGCCTTGGAGCACGCCGACGCCGGCGTGGAGCAGAACGGCCTGCATGCGGCCGGTCATCCGGGTGTAGCCGGAGGCCATGGCCACCGCCAGGGTCTCGTGCCAGCAGTTGATGTAGGTCGGGCCGGGCCGCTCTTCGATGGCCTGCCGGGCCAGGGCCTCCCAGACCGAGGGCCACTCCGAGCCCGGCGAGGAAATTATGTAGTCGACGTCCAGATTGCGCAGTGCTTCCAGGATAGCGTCGCCGCCGTCCATGCGTTCGGGCATAAAAAAACCCCCCGAGGTGTTAGGGATTAGAAATCAGGAATTACGAACTTCTTGGATTCCCGATTCCTAATCCCACATTCCAAATTTACTTGGCCCAGCGGCATTCGGGCTGGTGGCCGTGGGCGCCGTGGTCGACGCAGGTGCAGGACAGGTCTTCCCGCAGCTGGTAGCCGTGGTGATGCAGGTACGAGTGGAAGCCGACGTAGAAGCCCTCGCCATCGTCTATAGAGTCGAACCCGGCTTTGAAGGCGTCTCTCAACTCTTGGTCAGTCGGTTTCGACACAGATGAGTTCACACTTCCTCAGCCTGGTCCAACAGGGCGGACACATGCTCGACGAATTGACCTACTTGGCGCATGACCAGATGCCGGTCCATCGAGCGCACGGGAAGCTCGCGGTATTGGTAGATGACGGCGTAGTTGGTCAGGCTGGCCAGGTGACGGAAGCGGTCAGCTCCGGAAGCGCCAGTCTCCTCCAGGCGGTCAAGCAAGATGCCCAGTTGATGAGTCAACGGGTACTGATCTCCCCTAAGGGCGATCCAGGCCTTGAGTGTCAGCTCGGTGGCGCGTTCGGCGTGGAATCCAAAATCCTCCTCCCTGGCGCCTGTTGCCAGGAAGCCCATGGTGTCGATCTGCCCTCGGGCCATGTCGACCAACTCGCGCACATGGTCCAGTTCCGCCACTTCTTCCTCTCCCGGCAGGGTCTCATGGGAGCCATAAAGGACCTTGCCTTCCCGCCAGGAACGTCCGGCGACGTGGTTGATGGACCGCTTCTGCTTCCGGTACTCAGGTTCGGTCCAGAGTCTGACGTCTATACGCTGGAAGAGCTTGCCGCAAACCGACTCCGCGGCGGCGGCCCCTTGGGTCTCCAAGCGTATGCGTTCCTGGGAGCCGAGAGGGACCGGCGGCTGATCGAGAATGACGGCCAGATCGACGTCGCTGTAGTCCTTGTAGTCGCCGCGGGCGCGGGACCCGAACAGGATAACGCAACGAGCGGACAGGGACCGGCCCACAGCAACGGCCATCGCCTGGATTACTTCGTCGACGCCGACTTCTCTGGCCGGAGATACCATCGATTAATCCAGCACCTCGACGATATCTTGAGCGAAGATCATGTCTTCCGTGCCCTCCAAGGTGGGGTCGTCGGGCGAGGTGAGGTAATTGACGAACACCCAAACGCCGTCCTTCGGGTTGCTCACGACCTCGGCGGTGGCGCCGTGGACGGTGGCAATCCTCGCCCCTTCTTTGAGGGTGATCAGGTTGACTATTTCCGGCATGCCCTCACCCTGACCCTCTCCCAGAGGGAGAGGGGAATCGTTGAGCCCTTTCCCAGAAGGAGGAGGGAATCGTTGAGCCCTTCCCCGGAGGGAGAAGGGGAATCGTTGGGCCTTTTACCTTCGGGAGGAAAAAATCGGCTTCAAAAGAAGAATGTCAGGTTTTTGGCCAAGAGGACGCTCTGGTCAAGGATGATCTTGCGTTGTGCTATCTTCCACGAGCCGTCCTCTTTGCGCAGCACGTCTTCCCGCTTGCCGATCAGGTGGTCGGTCTCGGTCTCGCCGCGGTTGCGGTAAATGAGGAACCGGCACTTGAGCGAAACTTCTCGGGGTCCGGCGGCTGAGGGGACGGCGTTCAATACCTGCACGTTGGAGACCATGTGGCAGATGCGGGACAGGGGCTCCTCCGCCCAGTGCACGCCGGTGAGTATCTGGTTCACCCGTCGCTCCAAGGTGGACTTGCCTTCGTCGAACCAGTTGATGTCCTGCCCTTCCCGGGTGAACTCCCGCTCCAACTCGCCGAACTTGACGTTGCGGCGCATGGGCATCCAGTATCGAATGTCGTCGGCCAGCAGGTCCAGCCATTCGACGAAGCGGCGCTCGTCCAGCAGTTCCGCCTCGTGGTAGAGGAACTGCTCGACCTCGTTCTGTAGCAGCATTGTCTCGATGGCGGCGCCGGCGGCGGTCATAGCCGGGCACCCGCTTGGACACCGGCCTCGCGGACTGTTTCATTGCGCCAGGTTGCCAGGGCGTCCCAGTCGGGCGCGGTCAGGAACTCCGACCAGCGTTGGTAGAAGCCGCGCTGGTTCTGCTCGGCGGCCTTGGCCCCGGTCACGTCGCGCACCAGGCCGGGAAGTTCCAGGCCGCCAGTGTCCGACGGAGGCGAGTCGAAGCCGTGGCCCATCTGGTAGTTGTAGGGATACCGCCGGGCGATGGCGCCGCGGCTGGCGTTGTGGGCGTAGTTCCAGTTCTCCATGTCGTCCTGCTCGGTGAGACCGGCGGGACCGGAGTAGCTGATGTAGTACTGGCGCAGGAACTCCTTCACCTCGGCGGGGGCGTTCTTGTCGACCAAGAACCAGCGCCAGGCCTCGTGGCTATTGGGGCCGCGCGGGTGCCAGACGGCGATGGTACGGGGTTGCCGTGGCAGGTAGGAGAAGTTGGGGAACAGGGTGCCCGGACCGGGGATCAACCGCGCCCACTTGCCGTAGTTCTTCCGGCGCTCGCTCTCGCAGTGGGCGAAATAGTCGGAAACGATCCTCGAGTGCTGGTAGGCCGGGATGGGCGCGTCGTCGGGGCGCAGGAAGCTGATGGCGCCGTGACCCCTTTCGGGGAAGGAGACATCCAGTGCGGCCGCCCCCACCCGCTCCTGGGTGTCGCGGCGCCCGCTGCCGCTGGGTCCGACGCCCACCAGGTCGACGGAGCGGTGGCTGATATTGTGGTAGCGGTCGCCGACGAAATTCTCCGCCGGGAACTTCCAATTGCAGGGGATGACCCACTTCTCGATTCCGCCGAAGACTTCCGTCTCGCCGCCACCGCCGTCCCAAGTGTCCAGCAGGAAGTCTAGGTAGGTCTTGTACCCGCCCATGTATTCCAGGAACGATGGAGCGGAGGCGTCCCAAGTCGCCCAGATGGCGCCCTTGTAATTGCAGGTCTGGGGCGCCTCGATGAGGCCCCACTTGGACTTGTCCAGCTCGCCTTGGTAGGCGTCTTTGAAGTAGGGCACGCCGACCAGCTTGCCGTCGGTGGCGAAGCTCCAACCGTGGTAGGGGCAGCTGAAGACCGGGGTGTTGCCCTCGTCGTAACGGCAGACTTTCATGCCGCGGTGAGTGCATGAGTTCAAGAAGACGTGGATTTCGCCCTCGCGGTCGCGGCAGAGGATGACGGACTCTTCGCCCATGCAGGAGACAAAGAAGTCGCCTGGCTTGGGCACCTGCGAAGCGTGGCCTACGAACAGCCAGCACCGGGCGAAAAGCTGCTCCTGCTCTTGGGCGTAGATGTCTGCGTTGACGAAAATCTCGCGGCTGACCGTGCCGGCCTTAAGGTCGACAAAGGCGCGGGCAGATTCCCCTTTGCTGCCGTCGGCGTGTCCGTTCTGCAACATCATATTTTTTGGTGATTGTCTAGGTCGTCCGAACGTGAGAGGACAAGTGTAACTGCGCCATTCCCGACCCCTATCGATGTCGTTATATCATTGATTAGACCGTGCAGCCACCTCGGGGAACGTTGCGTTGGACAGGCTATCGAGCAGGTATGGCAATAACGTCTTTGCCGCGTGTTCCAGTGTCACTCCCACAACCTCGCCCTCGGCATTTGTGAACGCGACAAGGTCCCTTCCCACGGTTTCCCCGTTGGGGCCAGGCTGACCCGTCGTCAAAACGAGTGTGTCGGTGTCCTGGTAGTAACGCACTTGGAGTTCCAATACCGGCTCGATGCTTGGCGTCGTCATGGCATTCCCCGTCGCTTGATCAATCGTTTGTCGAAGTAGGCCGTGTGCAATTGGTCATTCTCGATTACGACCCTAATCCACTTCCTTTCTTCGGGGACAGCTCCGTAGTAAAGTTCTCGCCCGTCTGTGTCCGCTTCCTGGTGGTGAGGCGCTGTCAGAGTTCGTTCTATCCATTCGTCCATGATTTCGGGATGCGACTCTGGCCGGTAGTGAGCCGTCGGATTGTCTATTATTTTCCGAACGTCCTTTATATTTCGAGATCAGAATTGTACGCTATCTCCCTCGCTTGGTGCTAGCGGGCGCTTCGGCCAGCAGATCCACCGCCCGTTTAAGACTAGCATCGGGGGCGGCTATACCGGGGACGCGACGAAAGTTCGTGGTTAGAGAACAGGAACGAAGGGAGGCTGTGATGCGTGAAGTGCAGCCGAAGATGGGCAAGTCGGGGCGAGCAGTGGTTAACGTCACGCAGCTGTTCGACCGGCTTTGCTCCAATGATTCGGACACCGAAGGAGTTTTTGGCCGATGCTCGGTCGGTTACGACAGCCTCTTGGAGCGGTTGGAATCGGCCAGGATCACGAAAGAGAGAGGGCGATTGGTGAAGGTATGGCAATGGGCAGGTGCCCTGCGTTCACCCAAGATCGAGCCGCCTCTTTCTTGGTGAAGCTTCCGATTCGCGGTATGGCGAGTTTACCGGAGCGGGCGCAACTCCGCGCCCGCCAGCTGTTCCAGGACTCGGGCGACCATGGGGAAGCCCGCACGGCCCCAGCCCTGCGCTTGGGCGCGCTGGAACATGTCGTCGGCGATGGCGCCGATGGATGCCGGCGCCTGTACTTCACGGGCCAACTCGCAGGCCAGATGCACGTCCTTCGCCACGATGTCGAGCGCCCCATTGGAGGCGAAGCTGCGGTCCAGCAAGGCTTCGGTGGCGCGGTCGAGCACGCTGCTGGAGCCGGCGCTTACCGGGATTATCCGGGCCAGGATATCCAGGTCGATGCCGGCCTTGGCCCCGATCAGCATCCCTTCGATCCCGGCAATGAATGCACAGTAGCCCAGGTATTGGGTAACCAGCTTGGCGGTGCAGCCCGAGGCTATGGGGCCGACGTAAAACACGTCGCGGCCCATGCAGTTCAGCACGGGCCGGTATTTCTCGAAGACGGCCTGGTCTCCGCCGACCATCATGGTCATGTTGGGCGGCCGGCCGCTGACCGGCGAGTCCAGCATTTCCACTCCGGCCTCCGCGCACATCTCTGCCAGGCGGCGGATGACCGACGGCGAATTGGTCGTGGTGTCGATCCAGCCGCCGCCCGCGCTGAGACCCGCCAGGATGCCATTGTCGGGGTCGGTGAGCACCTGTTCGGCCTCGACCGGGCCCGGCACCGACGTGAAAACCACGCTGCTGGCTTCTGCGACCAAACGGGGGCTGTCCGCCCAGTCGGCGCCCATCTCGCAGAGGTTAGCGGCGGCCTCCCGGCGCACGTCGAAAACGGTTACGGTGTGCTCGCTTTCGATAAGGCGCCGGGCCATGGGATTGCCCATGGTACCGGTGCCGATAAAGCCAATGTTCATCTATTTATTACTCTGCGGCGGCGTCGTTACTATTCGCCGTCAGGCGCATGTCTCAGGGAGAACCCCACCAGAGACGTGTCTCCGACTTTCAAATCGCTGTTCTTGGTCAGCGCAATCAGCCGGCGTAGTTGGTTGTTGGACGTGATGGTGAAAGGCCTCGGGGCGGCGCGTTGCAGGGATTCCAAGACTGGCACCGCCTCCTCGACCCTCGCTAACACTTCCCGCAGCGTCTCGTGGCTCCACTGGTTCTCGTAAAAATTGACATGTCCTCTGTTGTAAGCATCAGAGAGGGCCTCGCCGAGTTCGATATCCTTAAACTCCGCGACGATCTGGCGTCCAATGTTCTCGACTTGTTGATGGGACTGGTGGTTCCAGCCCCGCAGTTCGCCGATAACTTTCAAGTTCTGGGCAACCGCACCCCAAGCCTTCTCTCCAGCCTGGAGGCGACTGCCGTGTTCCAGTTCATCCCGGGCTTCCAGTAGGAATCGGCGGGCTATGTGGCGCCTGTCGTCGGGGCTTTGAAACCCCGGCTCCGGCAAAGGGGGTACCGTGGTCATCCGAGTACCTCCAACACGCTACCGCGCGGCGGCGGCCAAGGGGCGGTGGCCCCAGATGCTGCCCGCTTCGTGCCGCTGCACCTGCCAGGTGGTGTCGTCGACCGTGCGGGCGCCCCAGCCGTATTCGACGTCGAAACCCGAAGGCGTCTTCATGTAAAAGGACGTCATGTGGTCGTTGGTGTGACGGCCCAGGCCACGGGTGATCTCCATCTGTTGATCGAGGACTAGGTCGTAGGTGGCGCCCACGTCGTTCATGCCCTGGGTCTGGAGCATGAAATGGTTGAGCCGCTTGGGCGACTTGGACTCGATGAGGGCCAACGTGTGATGGCGGGGATTGCAGTGGAAGAAGACCAGGTTTCGGATAAAGTCGCTGATCTTCATACCCAGCACGTCGCGGTAGAACGTCAGGGAGCGTTCCAGGTTTTCCACGTGGTAAACTACGTGCCCCAGTCCTTGCTCGCCGGTGACGAACCCGGAGATGGCGCGGGGGGAATTAAAGGGCTTGTCGAAGCTGATGGGCGGCCCGTAGTAGACCTCGGTGGACGTCCCGTCGGGGTCGGCAAACTTGATCAACCCCTCCACCTTGCGGGCCCTGGCCTCGTCATCCGTGCCAAAGGTCACCTCAACGCCGGCTTCGCGCAGTTGTTCCGCCATTTCCCGGAGGGCCGGCTCGTCGGTCACTTGGAAGCCGACGAACTCGACGTCGTCCTTGCCGCCGGAGCTGACGATAAAGCGGTGGGTGTATTCGTCCATACGGAGGGTGAGACTTCCGGCTTCATCGACGCCGTTGGACTGAAGCCCCAGGACGTCGGTGCCGAAGTGTTCCCATTCCTCAATGTTGCTGACGCTGATTCCCACGTAACCAAGTTGCGTAACGCTGGCCATAATTCTTCTCCTGAATAGCCGAATATTTGGGCGCTTGCTAAAAAAATACGCGTCTTTGAAGTATGGACCCCGGCCAGCTTGCCTTCGGTGGCGAAGCTCCAGCCGTGATAGGGCCGACTAGAGAGCGGCGTATCGGCTTCGTCGGCGCCGCTATTCCTCAACAGTATATCAATTCGCCCCAGAGGGCGTAGAGACCGCCGGGGTATTTGATGGCGTTCTACGCGACGTCCGCGTACCCTGCGGTTAACATCACGGCTTTGCCACCGCCAGGCACTTGCTGGAGTTGAAGATGTAGGTCTGGACGAACTCGACGATTTCCGGGGTGCGCTGGAGCTCGGCCATGGCGCCGGCCAGGCACATCCAATTGAGCATCTCCTGCTGTCCGGCGTCCTCGATGTCCCGAGTGGACAGGCCGCGCCAAGCCTCGTAATCGCCGGCCTTGAACTCTTCAAACCGCTCCCGGTCCGATTTCACGTCAGGGTAGAGCCAGTAATTCTTCTCGGTCAGGAAGGCGTGGGACCAACTCGACGATGCGATCAGGGCCACCCGCCACGGGCTATCCAAGAGCGCTCGGGCGGTGGCGGCGCCCAGCTCCATGCACCGCTTCGGCGAAGGGCCGGGCGGGTCGGCGGCCAGCTCTTTGCCGTCAACCGTCTGCGGGCTGGCCCCTCCGCGGTTGCGGATAATCCGGCTGCCGTAGCAGTTCACCGCGAAAGGAATCACCGGGTAGTTGAAACCCTTCCGGTCGTAGTCCAGGTACAACAGGGTGTTCAGGAATGCGTGGCCCAACCCAGGCTCATGCAGCGGCCGGTACGAGTAGGCGATGTCGAAGCCATCGTCGATGAGCGCCCCGGCCAAATAGCGGGCCGAAGGGTGCCCGGAATAGCGAAACGCTTTATCGGCCGGCTCGCCCCACACGTTGGGGCGGGCGCTGCCGTCCATTGTGAAAGGGCGGCACTCGTAACTCTCGTAGGCCAACACGCAGAAGGCAGGGATGATGTCCTCCCGGAAATTCTCGTACTGGTCGTCGCCCCAAACCAGCACGACGTCCGGGCGAAAGGCGTCGAGCTCCTCCCTCACCTTGCGGAACCCCAACACCAGCTTTTCGCGGTGGTACAGGGCCGAGGCGTACCCCTCGTCGTCGCCCCACTCCTCCCTCATGGCTTGGGGCCAGTTCTCCGGATTCTTCCGCTCTTGGGGAATCCGGTCGTTCCGAAGGGCGCGCGTAAGGGAGTAACTCTTGAGCTCGTCGGGCGTGATGAGGGACGGGGAATGGGTAACGCCAACGCCGAGAATTTCGGCCATGATGCGCCTCCTGGGGCGGTGATTCTGCGCCCAGTCTTGGGCCCAACGGCCCGATTGCGTTAGCCTGTTTGTAGCAGAGGGCAAGTCGGGTGTCAACGAGGATGGCGCGGAGGATGGACTGGAAAAATCCGTGGGCGTCGTCGTATGGAGTCCCATTGGCCGGAATGACCGGTCTCGTTAAACTGAATGCGGGAGGACCCGGATGGACGCTCGTTACGACACTATCGGAGTTGGCTACGACGCTACCCGTAGGGCAGACCCGTATATCGCGGGCCGGTTGGCGCATCATCTGGCCATCGGGGCCGAATCCACTTACTTGGACGTGGCCTGTGGTTCCGGCAATTACACCGTCGCCTTGGCTGGTCTCGGAGGCCGGTGGCATGGCGTGGACCAGTCAAGGGAGATGATTCGGTCGGCAAAGCCAAAGTCCGGCGGAATTTCTTGGTGTCAGGCAGACGCGGCGGCTCTTCCATTCCGTGATGGTGTCTTCGATGGCGCCATATGCACCCTCGCGATTCACCACTTCGACGCATTCGTGCCTGTTTTCAGAGAGATTTATCGCGTCGCCGGTGAGGGCAGACTCGTGATATTCACGGCCACTCCGGAACAGATGAAGGGTTACTGGCTTAACGAATACTTCCCGGTTGCAATGGCCAAGTCCATGGAGCAGATGCCGGCGCCGGAGCTGGTCCAAGACTTTCTGACCGCCGCCGGTTTCCGGGTGACGTTCACGGAGGCCTACGAGGTATTGCCGGACCTCCAGGACTTTTTCCTCTACAGCGGCAAGCATCACCCGGAAATGTACCTGTCTGAGACGGTGCGGAAGGGAATATCCACTTTTGCATCCTTGGCCAAACCGGGTGAAGTGACCTCGGGTTGCGCCCGGCTGCGCGCCGATATCGAGTCGGGGCGTATCGACCAAGTCGTGAAGTCTTACCAGCACCAACAAGGCGACTACCTGTTTATGGTCTGCGAGAAGGACTTATAACGAGGCGCCCGGATGTTCCCGGCTTCATTGCGCCTTTACCCGCGTTTACCCCAGTGTGCTGCCGCTGCCAAGGCCGGTGCAGTATAATTGTCCTCTGTCGGCCCAGGTGGGAAGAGCCTGAATCGGGGTCACCGCAGATGGGCGACCATATCTAAAAAAAACTCGGCGCGCCGCGGATGAAGCACATACCGGGCGAACAAGCACCCCTTTCGCGAAAGGGGGAGACACCGAAGCAGTATCTTCTGTTTTGAGATTATCTCTTTAGTACAGCGAGAAAAGTGGCGGAGAGGCGGCGGTAATGGCAACACGAACATCCACTAGACAGTGTAGTTTCTGCGGCCAGCGCTTCGGCAAGTCCGGGATTGCTCGGCACCTGAAGTCTTGCAAGGAAAAGGCCGGGGGTTCCGAGGGTGCGGTCGGCGCGGCGGGCCGGCACCCGAAAAAGGCCAGCAGCTTTCACATGGTCGTTGAGGGCCGCCACCGACCCGAGTACTGGATGCACCTGGAGGTGCCAGCGAAGAGCCAGTTGCTGGGACTGGACGGCTTCCTCAGGGAAACTTGGCTGGAGTGCTGCTGGCATTTGAGCGCCTTCACCGTAGGAGACATGGCCTACTTCTCCGAGCCGATGGAAGAGTATGACGACAAGAGCATGAAGATTGCCCTCAGCCGGCTTTTGGCTTCGGGTATGCGGTTCGCGTATGAGTACGATTTCGGCACCACGACCCATCTCGCCCTGAGAATCATCGCGGAAGGCGAAATGACGGGACAAGACATACAGGTCCTGGCGAGAAACGACGCTCCTGTCCTGCTTTGTGGAGAGTGCGGGCTACCGGCCGTCGAGATTTGTCAGGAGTGCAGTTGGGAAGGCGAAGGGCTGCTCTGCGATGAATGCACCGGCAAGCACGGATGCGAAGAGAAGATGTTCCTGCCCGTGGTAAACTCGCCGCGGACAGGGATGTGCGCGTACTCCGGTGAAACTGACAGCGCCGAGATATTGCCGTAGGCAGGAGAGGTTTTCGCATGGACTGGGGAATGGCCAACCGCATGGCGCAATTGATTCAGGCCGATGGGCATTGCATGTTCCTGCCCGTCGACCACGGCTATTTCCAGGGGCCGACCCGGAACCTGGAGCAGCCGGGCAAGACCATTGAGCCCCTGAAACCCTACGCCGACGCACTGTTCGCCACACGCGGCGTGGTTCGGGCGGTGGTGGACCCGGCGGACTCGCTGCCCATCATCCTCAGGGTCTCCGGCGGCACCAGCATGGTGGGCGGCGGCGACCTGGCCAACGAGGGTCTCACGACCTCCATGGAGGACGCCGTCCGGCTGAACGTCTCGGCCGTCGGAATCTCGGTGTTCATCGGGTCGGAGTACGAGAGGCAGTCGCTGCTCAACTTGGGCAAACTGGTCGACGAGGGCGAGAAGTACGGCATCCCGGTGATGGCCGTCACCGCCGTCGGCCGTGAGCTCGACCAGCGCGACTCCCGCTACCTGGCCCTCTGCTGCCGCATCTGTGCCGAGCTTGGCGCCAAGGTCGTGAAGACCTACTGGTGCGACGACGGGTTCGACCGGGTTGTCGAGGGCTGTCCGGTGCCGGTGGTGATGGCGGGCGGCCCCAAGGCCGACACGGAGCTGGAAGTGCTGGAGTTCGTCCATGACGGGATGCGGAACGGCGCCATCGGCATCAACCTGGGCCGCAACATCTGGCAGAGTCCCCACCCCGTGCCGATGATCCGGGCCCTGCGCCACATCGTCCACGGCAACGGCTCGACCGAAGAAGCCCAAGAGATATTCGACAGCGCCAAGGCCGGCGACGGCGTTCTGGCCGGCGTTTCGGATTAGCCGCGGTTTTCAACGCCGAGGCCGCAGAGAATAACGCAGAGAACGTAGAGACTGATATGCGCGTGGCGATGTACTACAACAACAGCGATGTCCGGGTCGAGGAGATGCCGGCGCCGGAGATCGGCCCCGGTGAGCTGCTGGTGCGGATCGATGCCAGCGGCATCTGCGGCAGCGACGTCATGGAGTGGTACCGGGTACAGCGGGCGCCGTTGGTCTTGGGACACGAGGTGGCGGGAACGGTGGCCCAGATAGGCAACGGCGTGGAGCGCTTCCGCGAGGGTGACCGGGTGGTGGCGACCCACCACGTGCCCTGCAACGCCTGCCGGTACTGCCTGAGCGGCCATCACACTGTGTGCGACACCCTGCGCACCACCAACTACGAGCCCGGCGGTTTCGCCGAGTTCGTGCGCCTGCCCGCCGTGAATGTCGAGCGGGGGGTGTTCCACGTGCCCGACGGGCTGGGCGCTGATGAAGCCTCCTTCGCCGAACCGCTGGCCTGCGTCTACCGGGGACAACGCCGGGCCAATATCGAGCCCGGCCAAAGCGTATTGGTGCTGGGCAGCGGCTTGGCCGGGTTGCTCCATATCAACCTGGCGCGGGCGCTCGGAGCGGGACGGATCGTGGCCACCGACCTGTCGGACTTCCGGTTGGACGCCGCGCGGCGCTTGGGCGCAGACTTCACCTTCTCCGCAACAGACGACGTCCCGGCCCGGCTGCGGGAGGTCAACGACGGCCGCTTGGCCGACCTGGTTATCGTAGCCACCGGGGCGCGCCGGGCGCTCGGCCAGGCGCTGGACTCGGTGGAGCGGGGCGGCACTGTGCTCTTTTTTGCCCCCACGGAGCCCGGAGTGAGCGTTGAGGTGCCGGTGAACGACGTGTTCTTCCGGAACGACGCCACCCTCACCACCACCTACGCCGCCGCCCCCGGTGACCTCTCCACGGCCCTCGACATGATCGCCGCCGGGCGGGTGCAGGTTGGCGAGATGATCTCCCACCGCTTGGGCCTCGAAGAGGCCGGTCTGGGCTTCAAGCTCACCGCCGAAGCAACCAACTCACTGAAGGTGATAATTCAGCCGCAGAGGTAGGCCATCGAGACCAAAAGCGGTCCGCATCCTGACCGCGCGGGTGACGGCACACTTCCGATAGCGGCTATTTTTTTGGTGTACAATTCGGCAACCGGTCAGCCTGCCCGGGCCTGCTCTGACGGCGGGCAGTGAGATGAGGCAGCATGGAATTCGGACTGTTCCTGGAATTTCCGGTCCGGGAAGGCGCCACGGAGAACCAGGCGTTCAAAGAATCGTTTCGATTGGTCGATGAAGCCGAGGAACTGGGCGCCGAGTCCGTGTGGCTCGCGGAGTACCACTTCAACCCGGCCCGGGTCTTGTCATCGCCCATAACCATCTCGAGCGCCATCGCAGGCCGCACGCAGCGAATCAGGCTGGGGACTGCGGTGCTCCTGCTTCCCTTGGCCAACCCGGTGCGCGTCGCCGAGGAAATCGCCACCCTCGACCAGATCAGCGACGGGCGGGTGGAGTTCGGCATCGGCCGCGGCACCTTCCCCAACGTCCACGAGGGGTTCGGTGTGCCCTTTGCGGAAAGCCGGGGCCGCTTCGAAGAGAGCATCGAGATTATACTGAAGGCGTGGACCACCGAGAGCTTCTCGTTCAGCGGCGAGCATTTCACCGTCAACGAGCTGACGGTCAGCCCCAAGCCGTTCCAGACCCCTCACCCGCCGGTCAAGGTGGGAGTCACCTCCGCCGAGAGCTTCCCAATCGTTGGGCGCATGGGCTACAACATCCTGATCAACCCCTCGCGGGTTTTCACACTGGAGGAGTTGAAGCCGTCGATCCAGGAATATCGGCAGGCGTGGAAGGACGCGGGGCACGAGGGAGAAGGCAAGGTTGGGCTGCGGATACCCATCTATCTCTCCCACGACGCCCGGAAGGCCCACGACGAACCGATGGAAAGCGCCATGTTCTCGATAGACCGCCTCTCCGACCGCGTGGCCAGCTACGCCGGCTACGCCGGCACCTTGGGAGATTGGGGCGCTCAGGCCGAGCGGGTCCGCAACATGACCTACGACGACTGGCTGCGGGACAAAGTAGCCTACGGCACGCCCGAATCGGTGGTGGAGAAGCTGGGCTCGTTGGGGGATGAGTTGGGTTTGGACCAAGTGATGTTCGAAGTCAACTTCGGAAATCTGATCCCCTTGGAAAACCAGTCCCACAGCCTGCGGCTGATGATGGAAGAGGTGGTGCCCGAACTGAGTTAGGAGTGCGGAGTTTGGAATGGGGAGTGCGGAATGTGGAATTGAAACGCATTTCGACCAGTTCGGCGTGGTGAAGATTGTCTGAACTGTGATTCGTGCGATTTTTCTGATTATTATGATTTCGGGTCAGTTCAATCATGCAAATCATCACAATCAGAAAAATCACAGTTCAGAGATTACCAGCGCTGGCCGGGCGCCCGCTCCTGCATTATCTCGCCGAACAGGCTCAGGACCTGGTCGATGTGCAGGACCACAATGGCCCCTTGGCTGTCCCGCAGGTACCTTTCGTTGACTAGCCCCGACTCGAGCAGGCGGCCGGTCATTTCTTCGAAGACCTCTCCCTCCCGGTGGACGCTGGCGGTGCAACGGAACTTCCACCCGGTGTCTTGGGCAGTATTCCTGAACAGGACGATAACCTTGCGATTCTCTTCGATGTGCTCCAAGGTCGCCCGCCCGGTCCTGTCGCGGTAAATAAGGGTATCCTCGCCCACTGTCAGCACGGTACCGATATAGCCGCAGTTGGGAGTCCCATCCCCGGAGGCAGTGCCCACGATGCAGGGGTACCCATCCTCCCGGGCGTTGTTGATCAACCGGGTCATATCTTCCGTTAGCTGTATCACGTCCGGCCTCCTAATCTCCCGCGAATTGTCGCACGGCCCTGCGGGGCGGCAACTGGTCCCGGCCCTCCGCAGCGAGGGTGGTTACCCATGCCTCGGGGATGCAGTCTGGCGTATAAGTGTTCAGTCCCGCTGAGAAGCCCGCGGCCGCACCCCGCGGATACCGGCTTTCGCCGGTATGACGATGGACTGCGCTTGTCGAGGGATTGTCACGAAGTCTGAACAATTACTCTGGCGCGGCCACCGTTGCTCCTGCCGCGGCGATACCGTTATTCTAATCAAATGAAACGGATACTGGTCACCGGCGCGGCCGGTCAGCTTGGCTCCGAGTTGGTGCCGGCCCTGCGGGAACGTTACGGCGGTGAGAACGTCGTCGCCGCCGGGCACCGGAGCCCGCTTACCGACGAGGTGGCGGACACCGGCCCATCTACCGGGGTGGACGTTACCGATCAAGGGTCAATCGGCCGCGCAATCAGCGAATACAGTATAGACTCGTTATACCATCTGGGCTCCTTGCTCTCGGTGGCCGCCGAGGCCAACCGCCCGCTGTCTCACCGGGTCAATATCAACGGACTGCTCAACGTCCTGGAGGCTGCCGCCGACGCGGGGCTGGAACGGGTGATCATTCCCAGTTCCATAGCGGCCTTCGGGGTGGACACGCCCCATGACAACACCCCCAACGAGACCCTGCAACGGCCCACGTCCCTCTACGGCATTTCCAAGGTATTCGGGGAGCTGATGGGCAACTATTTCTACGAGCGGGTGGGCCTCGACGTGCGCGGGGTGAGGTTGCCGGGAGTGGTGAGCTGGAAGGTTGAGCCCGGGGGCGGCACCACCGATTACGCGGTGGACGCATTCTACGGCGCAATCCGGGAGGGCCGGTACACCTGCTACCTTCGCCCCGGCACCTACCTGCCGATGATGTACGTTCCAGACGCAATCAAGGCAATGATCGAAGTCGCCGAGGCCGACGCAGCAGGTCTGCGGCACCACGCCGATTTCAACGTCAACTCAATGAGCTTCGAGCCAGACGAGCTGGCCGCGGCCATCCGCAGGCGTATCCCAGGCTTCACCATGGACTACGAAATCGACCGGCTTCGGCAGTACATCGCCGACTCATGGCCCAACTCCTTGGACGACACCGTGGCCCGCCGGGAATGGGGTTGGCGCCCCGACTATGGCCTCGAAGCCATGGTGGACGACATGTACGAAAACCTGTCGCGCAAACTGGCACAGGGGTAAACGCCATCCGCCGGAGGCGGGAACGGGGCCGGGCTACCGGCGCCCGCGGTGATTCAGGCGCGGTGATTCAGGCGCGGTGATTCAGGCGCCAGGTATACATAACCACCGCCACTGCTGTCGCAAGGTTGAGACTGGACACCCCGGCAACCATCGGTATCGAGACGCGTCCTTGGGCGGCGGCCGCCAACTCGTCGCTGATCCCGTCCCGCTCGTTACCGAAGGCGAGCACGCAACCGGGAGGGATGGTTTCCGGTCGCAGGGCCTCCCCCACGGGATCGACCGCCAACAGCGCCCGGTCGCAACGCGGGAGGGAGTCACTCCGGGCCACCGGCAACGCGAACTGCAGCCCCACGCCGGAGAGTACCGCCGACGGGTGCCACGGGTCCTGTGCGCCGGTGCTGACGAACCCGCCCGCCCCGGCCGCCGCCGCCACCCTGACGGCCGCGCCGATGTTGAACGGGTTCCGGGGCCGCTCCAGCAGGATGACCGGGTCGGAGCCGGCTGTTTGCATCACATCCGAGGCGCTGATGCGGGGCCGTTGCGCCAGGGCTATCACTCCAGTTGGCGCCGGCACCGGCGCCAACTGCTCGAACACCTCGGCAGGGATGGAGGTGACGATTTCCTGGAGTTGGGGGACAATGTCCGGAGCCAAGGAAGCTCCCAGTTGCTCTACTACGCCAGCATCCACCGCCATCGCCTCCAGAATCTCGGCGCCAAACCGCAGGGCGTGCTTCAGTGGATGGAAACCCTCCAACACCACCAACGAAGGATCGGTCCGGGCTCCCCGGAACCGGTTGATCAGGTACTGGTCGGCCATGAACCGCCGGTTCATTTCCGTCTTCCGCCCATTGCTCGACTCCCAATCCGCTCAAGCGGTTATCGGGAAGGATGATATCACGGGTATAATCCTCGAACTGCCGAAAGAAAATTCCCGGCTGAAGGATTAAGAAACTATCTCAAAACTGATGGCACCCTTCATAATCATCTGTTCTGGCGTCAATTACCCGGCGGGTCCACCCCCATCCTAACCTTCCCCCTGAGGGGGAAGGGACTTTTGAGATAGGTTCTAAGGGGACGAGAGATGACCAAGGCCGCTGACAACCTGCCGGCGCCCTCTCCCGGAGCGGGGGAATACCTGGAAAGGGCGATGGCTTGGTCCGACGAGGTGAGGCGACGGACCGATTGCCGACTGGACATACCATACGGGCCGGAGGGGCGCCAGAAGCTGGACCTTTATCTGCCGAAGCGCGGAACGGGGCCCGCGCCCGTTTTCATCTTCCTTCACGGCGGTTACTGGGCAATCGGGCACAAGGATACCCTCGGATTCATGGCCGAGACCATCACCCCGGTCCCGGCCATCCTGGTGACGGCCGGGTACCGTTTGGCTCCTGGGGCCAAGTACCCGGAGCAGGTGGACGATTGCCGGAACGCCCTCTGTTGGGTCTACGAGAACATCTGGAAATATGGCGGCGATCCGGGCCGCATATTTGTCGGCGGGCATTCGGCGGGAGGCCATTTGGCCGCGCTGGTCACGCTGCAACGCGGCCGGCTGTCTGAATTCAGCCTGCCGCCTAATGTAATCAAGGGTTGTCTGCCCGTCAGCGGCGTGTTCGATGTCACCGCCGCTCCGCCAGAGCGGCAGGAGGCGTTCCTGGCGTCTCCGAAAGACGCCGTGGAGGCAAGTCCGTTGCACAACACTGCCGGCAACACGGTCCCGTTCTTCTTGGAAATCGGAGAGAACGATTTTCCAAATCTGCGGTCCCAACACCCGAAGATGGCGGAGCGGTTGCGGGCCGAGGGCGGCATAGTGGAGGAGATGGAGCGGCCCGGCTTGGACCATTTCGGGATCAGCCTGGACCATGGGGACCCCGCCAGCCCGTGGGTAACCCGGGTCAGGGAATGGTTGGCCTCCTGAGAACCGCCGTGGGCCGCATCGCGGGGGTGGTCATGTCTCTTCGGCGGTCTTGATCAACTCCGCGAAGAGGTCCTTGGGAGTGAGCCTAACGATAATGACCAAGGCCAGCAGTGCGAATGCGACGTCGTCTACGGCTATGCCGGGTATCAGGTCGATGGGGCTGACCAGGTACACTACCACCAGCACGGGCAGCAACCGGGCCAGCCAGGGCACACGGCGGTCGGTGATCAACAGCCGGAAGAATGCGACTTTCCGCATCAGCCGCAGCCTCGCGAAGGAGGCGTACGGCTCACGGCGGCCCAGGAAACGTACAACCAGGTAGGCCAGGATGCCGCCAGCGGCCACGCCGGCGGCCCCAAGTATTACTATATTGACCCAGGACAATCTAGGTGCTACATCCTGTCTGATACTGATTTCGAAGGAGCGATTCCATGGCAATGTACCGTATTTTCGCCGGCGCAGATGGGGAAAGCCACATCGAAGACTTGAACCTCGAGGACCGTCCGGAGTTGGGCGCCCTGACCAATCTGTCGGAGGCCAGGGTCCAAGAGTTCGACGGCAGCAGGAACATGGACTTCCACCCCCTGCCGGAGCGCCGTCTAATCGTTCATCTTTCCGGCGAAGTCGAGATCGGCACCACCGACGGCCGAAAGCAGCTGTTCCGTGCCGGCGACGTGCGGCTCATGGAAGACGTGACCGGCCGTGGACACAGCCACGTCGACCTTTCCCCATCGGCTGCCGTCTACATACTGCTTACTGACTAACCCTCCGGCTGACCCCACGGGCCTTCGCAGTCAGTGGCGGCCGCCGATGGAGTGCATGATCAGGTTGCCCTTGGCCACCTCGGCCATCACCTCCACGGCTTCCGCGAGCGTTTCGTCGTCCGCCCCCAGATGCTTCACGGCATCCAAGTGGAAGCGCACTCAAACGCCGCAATTGTTCATCACGGATACTACGTAGGCGATGAGCTTCTTGGTCTTCAGGTCCAGGCGGCCGGGGCCCATGGCCTGCTTGTAGTGGGCCCAATACGACTCCAGGTGGTCCTCGTTGTGGGCGATTAGCTGAAACGTTTCGGGCACGAAAGACCACCCCATGGTGGCCTTTATCTCGTCGTAGATTTCCTTGACCCGGCCCGTGGCCTCCGGCTCACGAACCAGCTTCAGACTGGTCAAAGCTTCACTCCGTCAATGATTTTATTGGGTATCCCCTGCGGGGCATCAGTACGGCAGCGTCCAGGATTCGGAGAATGCCAGGGCGCAGGTGCTGTGGGCCCTATCGTCCCGTTGTCTCGGGAAGGGCCGGCCGCTGGCGAAGTTGCCGTTGATGGTTACCCTGGCGCCGTTGGCGGGTATCAAGACGGTAGAAACGCCGTGGGGACGTTCGGGGTTGCTTCCAGGGAAGCTATGACTCATGAAGGGTTCGCCCAAGTCGTACCAGGTGAGGGATATCTCTTCGCCGCCCGAGCTGACCGATTCGGTCCAGAAAGACCGCAGGTCGCCGGAGCTCCGGAAGCAGGCGTCCCTCGCTGGAAGCTCCAGGTTACCGAACGTCGGGTTGATCCTGCCCTGGATTTCGTCCTGCAGCCAGCGGGTCATCTGGATATTGTCGGTGTAGACCCTGGGCTCGTTGTTGGTGAGCTCGCTCTGCAGGAACAGAACGTGTCCGGGGCCACCCGGCGAAAACAGAATGCGCCAGAAGCTGGCGTCGGTGGTAGTGGGCCCGTCGTCGGTCTCGCTCAATCGAATGTAGGGATTTTCCCCGGTCAGCAGCAAACGGTTGGGGTCGATGGGACTCTGCGCGGCCATAATTCCTGCTCCTTAGTGAAGATAGGGACCGGAGGCGTTGGTCCCCTCCGCTATTCTACGCCATGAGATGGGTGCGGGACTCCAAGCTTCCGGATGATACCAAATCCGGGTGTTGCCGTGGCCCTCGGCTTTGACATTGGCGGGGGCCACCGTCGAATGATATGTTTCTAGAGTCATGAACCAAGCCGTACTCAGGAGAATTCTCTCGGCCGCGATGCTGGCCGCCGTTCTGGCGTTATCGGCGCTGCCGGGCTGCGGCGCCGTGACCGCTCCCAGCCCGGACGATGCAACGGCCTTCGATTTTCGGTTCACCCTGTTTCAGGGCGGCGATCTTCTGGGCGGAGACTCTTTAGACCTGTCGGACCTCCGGGGGACGCCGGTGGTGTTGAACTTCTGGGCCAGGCTTTGTACGCCCTGCTGGGCGGAGATGCCGGAGTTGCAGGACTTCTACGAAGAATTCGGGACCAGGGTCCATCTCTTGGGTATCGACATCGGGAAGTTCACCGGGTTGGGTTCGCCCAAGGACGCCAGCAGCCTGCTCGACTCTCTCGGTATCACCTATCCGGCCGGCTTGACCGAAGAGGGCGCGGTGGTCCGAGCGTACGAGGTGCGGGTCCTGCCCACCACGGTTTTCATAACGGCCGAAGGGAAGGTCTTCCGTATATGGACGGGGGCACTGGACCGCCAGGAAGTGACGGAAATCACCAAGGCGATGCTGAAAGAGGGAACCCGCTAGAGCCGCCGAACCAGAACATGTCATCGAGACTGGGCGAGCCCCAGGGCCATTCAATTCTCGGCGCACGATAGCCGAACCCACTAGGGGCAACCACTAGGGTTGCACCCTATACAGGTGACCCAAGTAGGGGCAGGCCTTATGTCAGCCCTGGATGGACAATCGATGAAACAGGCTTGATGTGGTTATGGCTGGGATGTAAAATCTAGCCAGTAAATCTAGCCAGTAAATCTAGCCGGGGTGTAATATGACCGACTGGCCCTTGCAGGACGCCAAGAACCGCTTTAGCGCCGTAGTCGACGCCGCATTGGCCGGTGTTCCCCAACGGGTGACCCGGCGGGGACGGCCCGCAGTCGTCGTCCTGTCGGTGGAGGAGTACGAGCGCCTTTGCCGGCAGGAAAAAGCCAATGCTCCGACCCTGGCGGAATTGCTGTTGGACATTCCGCAGGATGACCAGGAATTCGATCGGTTCCCCTTGCCATCCAGACCTCTCGACCTCTGATGTTCCTGCTGGACACCGACATAATGTCGGCGCTGCGCAGACGGGACCGGCATCTCGAAGCCGCTCAATGGCTTGCCGCCCAGCAGACTTCCGACCTGTACCTGAGTGCGGTGACCGTGGGAGAAATACTGCGGGGAATCGTTCAACAGGAGCGGCATAATCCGTCGTTTGCCCGAGAACTGAACGTCTGGTTGGCCCGAATCCTCACTTGGTACGGCGACAGGGTCCTGGTGTTCGACGTCCGTGCGGCCCACCGGTGGGGGCGTCTTTCCGGCGTGCTTGGTCACGACAGCGTTGACCTGATGATCGCCGCAACGGCCTTGGAACACGGCCTCACCGTGGTCACCCGCAACGTCAGGCACTTCGAGCCGACCGGCGTCCCGGTATTCAATCCCTTCGGCAACCAGGAAGCGACGCCGGCATGACAAAGATGGTCTTGGAGTTGGTTAGTGGATGTAAAGGGCTGTGTAGTACTATATGCCCCAAATCCGATGACGAGGAATGAGATGGTCACAGGTTTCTCCAGCTCGGGGGTCTCTCGATTTGAAGACCGGGACATGGGAGCGCCCCGAGTCCGGTGTGAAGTGGGTATGCCCTTATCCGGGCAGCGGAACATCGGTCATAACCGATGGCACCCGGACATCCCGCCGCTGATCGAGATTGAACCCGGCGGTGAGGTGATCCTGGAGTCACCGGGTTACGACGACTATCAACTCCAGGACGACGACAGCACCGCTGACGTGGTCGCCATGGACCTGACCCGGGTCCACCCGCTGGCCGGGCCGGTTGCGGTGCGGGGAGCCGAGCCCGGCGACCTGCTGGTGGTGGACCTCCTGGAGCTGTCACCCTTGAGCGGTGTGGGCTACTCATGTGTTATCCCTGAGATTGGAGGCATATTGCGGGACGTTTACCCTGCGGCCTATAAGTCGGTCTGGTACATGAGAGGAAACGTCTACGCCGAGTCCCGGCACATCCCCGGAGTGCGTATTCCTGCCTTGCCCCATCCGGGAGTGATCGGCGTCGCGCCGTCTCATGAGATGCTGTCCCGGTGGAACGAGCGGGAAGCCCCGTTGGCCGCAGACGAGCGGGCCTACCCGCCCCACGCCGAGACCGCGTTGTTTCGCGGCGTAGGTCCGGCGAAACATGCGTCGATGGCGGCGGAGGCGGCCAGGACGGTGCCGCCAAGGGAAAACGGCGGCAACGTTGACATAAAGAATCTTTCCAGCGGCTCTAGAATATATCTCCCGGTATTCGTGCCGGGGGCCTTGCTCTCCGTGGGAGACCTGCACTTTGCCGAAGGCGATGGCGAAGCGACGTGGAACGCCATCGAGATGGATGGCGTGACCTGGCTGCGGGCGGGCCTAATCAAGGGAGGGGCCACCAAGTACAATGTCCGCACTCCGATGTTTCAACCGGGCCCGGTCGAACCCCAGTTTGGCAACCGGTATCTGACCTTCACGGGCTTCAACTTCCGGGGCAGCCAGCAGGCTTTCAACGATTGCACCATGGCCGCTCGAGAAGCGATGCTGCAAGCCATTGACCACTTGACCCACTTCGGCTACAGCGGAGAGCAGGCCTACACGCTGTTGAGCGTCGCTCCGATAGAGCTCCGTATCAGTGGAATCACCGACGTGCCCAATGCCTGCGTTACCCTATACCTGCCGCTGGACATTTTTGATCAGGGAATCTTGCCCCACGCCTGATATGCTGGCCCGGATTGCCAAGAGGAACTCCCGAAAACCTTCCCAAGCCGGGTTCACCAGACTAGACCAGCCTTTACAAGTATCATCGACGGAGAGGTGCCGCCATGGCGGAAAGTCCGAAGAGCATCGTACAGGAAGCTATCGACGTCGCTATCGGAGAACGCGGGGAAATCGGAGTCCAGGTCGCGGCTTACCTGGACAGCGAGTTGGTGATCGACCAGTGGGGCGGCCTGGCTGATGAGACCGCCGGCCGGGAGGTCGATGGAGATACCCTATTCCCGGTGTTTTCCAATATAAAAGCAATGACGGCGACAGCGCTCCACATTCAGGCGGAACGGGGGCTGGTGGATTACTACCAGCCAGTGGCCAAATACTGGCCCGAATTCGGCAAGCACGGCAAGGACAAAGGCACGGTGTTCGATGCGTTGACCCACCGTATCGGGGTCCCCTTGATGCCCGTGGGAGTTACTCCGGAGTTGATGTGCGACTGGGACTGGATGGTGGGGCAGATCGCGGAGATGCATCCTCTCTTTGAGCCGGGGACCAGAAGCGGCTACATGGCCTACACCTTTGGCTGGGTAGTAGGTGAGGTCGTGCGCCGTACCGATCCAATGCACCGGCCCTTCGGTCAGTTCATCCAGGAAGAAATCTGCCAACCCCTGGGCATCACCGACCTGTGGGCCGGAATTCCACCCGAGGTCGAGCCCCGGGTGGCTAAACTTACCAATTTACCGGAGGTCCCGCCGGGCGCTCCCGGAATACCTCCGGACTCGCTGCGGTTCCGGGCCTCTCCGCCGGTGGTGGGGACTAATCAGGAGGTGTTCGGCCGCTCTGATGTGCGCCAAGCCTGCATCCCCGGAGCCCAAGGAATCATGAATGCGCGGAGCCAAGCCCGGTTCTACGCCATGCTGGCCAATGGCGGTGAGCTGAACGGCGTGCGCCTTCTTTCCGAGGACCGGGTGCGGACCTTCCATATACCCCGTCCCCCCAGCGATTACGATCCGGTGCATGGCAGACCCCATCATGGGACCATCGGAGGCTTCCACTTCGCGGGTAGCCCCGGCATGGGCGCCATGGGCGGCAGCCCTCTGGCATTCGGCCATAACGGGGCCGGCGGCTGTCTGGGCTGGGCCGATCCTCGGCACCGGCTGGCGGTCGCCATACACCATAACCGCATGGTCCCCCACGGCCCTCCTGAAGAAAGTCCGCTGACACCCATTGGCGGAGCGGTGAGAAAGGCTCTGAGGATACCCGGGTAGCTTCCCCTTTAACTCTCTGGGGCGTTCCTAAAGGCCCTGGGCTTTGTGCCACCGGATTCAGGCGGTAAGGGGAGTTTGACTGAGGGTTTGGACATGATTCTGGCGGGAGTGCGAGGGAGTCGAACCCACCTACCCCGCTCGTCACGAGGCATAACGGATTTGAAGTCCGCAAGAGCCACCGGGCCCCATCCACTCCCGTAGATACGATAACCGGGGTTTTCAGAGGGCTCTTCGCCCTCTGAACCCTGGTTGACATGGCGCCGCTATCCGGCGGTCCCGTAGGCCGCCTCTTTCGCCGCCGCATTGCAGTCTTCACTCGACTGTTGGGCCAAAGCCCAAAGCCGGGCCTCAGGCCGGTTTGCCCTAGCCGGTGTGCTGCAGGATAAACTCGCCGATGCGTTCGATGGCTTTTTCACCTTCGGGCAGTATGGGGGCGAAGGTGTGCCAGACGTGGGGCATGTCGTCCCAAACCTCGACCTCGACCTCCACCCCTGCTTCCCTGGCACGCTCGGCGAAGGCCGTGGTGTCGTCCAGCAGGACCTCGACTCCGCCCACCTGCATCAGCAGAGGCGGCAGGCCGCGCAGGTCGGCGTGGAGGGGCGAGGCCAAGGGCGCTCTGGGGTCTTTGCCGTTCAGGTAGACTTTGGCGATTTTTAACAGGCTATCCCGGTCGACCCATGTGTCCGCTTCGGCATTGGTGGTCATGGACTCTCCGGTGGCCTCCATGTCGGTCCAGGCCGAGATGGGGACCCCGGCTGCGGGCATGGGTTCGCCGGCGTAACGGATGGCCACCAAGGATGACAACACCAAGCCGCCGCCGGCCGAGTCGCCGGCCAGGGTGATTTTCTTGGGGTCGATGCCTTGGTCGAGCAGCCAACGGTAGGCGGTTAGAGAGTCTTCCACGGGGGCAGGGAAAGGGTTTTCCGGGGCCAAGCGGTAGTCCAACCCCAAGACCCGGGCTTTGGCTGCCCGAGACAGGTGGGCCAGCATGACCCGGTGGGTCCGCATGGAACCAAACACGAAGCCGCCGCCGTGGAAGTAGAGGACCACCCGGCCTTCGTCGGCCCCGGGCGCGGTTATCCACTCAGAAGGCACGCCGTTGGCGCCCACCCTCTCGGTTTCCACGTCATTGTCCCAAGGGAGCGCGGAAAACATCTTTTCGTAAGAGAGCCGGTCGTGTTCCACGGTCTTCCGGACTTCCGACGTCCAAGTCCGGATTATTTCAAGTACGGCGTCGAGTTCTTTGCTGGCTGCCATATTGGTCCTCCTGCCGAAAGGTCCACGTGGTGAGGTGTGGCCTCGCCGCGCCAAATCCTGCCCATAATAGTACCGGTGCGTTCCTCCCGCAAGTGTGAGGGCGGTGTGCGGGCGGTCATATTCGTGGCCGCTTAATAGCTCGGCGTGGTGGGAAATGGAGTCAACTGGAGCTCATGGGTCCAACAGGACTTGTCTTGGGTGTGTAGATAATAGAACGCCTCAGCAATCTTAACGGGATTCATTATCACGTCCGGTTGTTGCTGGGCGCGGGGCAAGGCCCGGGTGCCTGGAGAATCTATGAGGCCGTCTATCACGACGTTTGCTACATGCACGCCATGCTCGGAGTATTCCTCGGTCAGCACCTGCGCCAGGGTGCGCATCAACACTCTCGGGTAGTACAGCGACTCTCCGGTCATTCGTTTTCGTCCGCGCAGGGACCACGCGTTGTTGGAAATCAAGAAAGAGCCTTTGCCCCGCTCTCGCATGGCGGGCAACACCTCTTGGGCGACCAAGAACGGTCCACGGCTGGCAATGTGCTGCGCGGTTTCGAATATTTCGACCGGGAGATTTTCGAGCAATTCTTTTTCTGGCGGAAGGTCCCGCCCCTCCAGGTAGCCCGCGTTGTAGACCAAGACATCCGGGTCGCCAACCTGTTCCCGAATCTGGGCGAACGCCTTCGATATGGACTCTCGCGATACCAGGTCCAGCTCGACAATCATGCTTTCGCCGTCTTGCTCCCGGATCGCCTTTTCCAACGCAGAGGCATTGGCGGCATTACGGGTCGTCAGCACGACGGAAAAGCCCTCCTTTGCAAACTTCTGGGCTATGGCGCCCCCCACGCCCCAGCGCACGCCGATGGGCATGTCGCTGTCATCCAGCGCCTTGCCGTGCACCAGTTTGGTATTGCGGCCATCTGACTGCCATTTGGATGTCGCTCCCACCACGACGGCGACCGGTTTGCGGATCGGATTCATGTGGACTCCTTTTCCATAAGAGTGGGTTCCATGAGAGTAGGTCGTTGAGTTAATCGGACGCAGTTGACGCTCTCAGGCTCCTTCATTATATTGACCTGACAAATCCCGAATACATATGGAGGAGATTATGGCAGGTTCTGTACAGCAAGAGCACGCATCCGCGACAGGCTCGGCCGAGGATGTCCAACAGTTTGACGCGATTATCATCGGAGCGGGGCTTACTGGCCTTTACCAGTTGTACCGGCTACGCCAGCGTGGCCTGTCGGTGTGCGTCTTTGAAGACGGGGCCGGGGTGGGAGGCACTTGGTACTGGAACCGGTATCCCGGCGCCCGTTTCGACTCCGAAAGCTACACCTATGGGTATTCCTTTTCGGAGGAGCTGCTACAGGAATGGGACTGGAAGGAACACTTTTCGGGTCAGCCGGAGAACGAACGTTACCTGAACTATGTGGCGGACAAATTCGATCTGCGCCGGGATATCCGATTGAATTCAAGGGTGTCATCGGCAGTTTACGACGAGGGACAGAACCAGTGGGAGATACATACCGAGAATGGCCACCGGGCGCGGGCGCCGTTTCTGATTGCGGCCGTGGGCGTGCTATCGGCCCACTATATTCCCGACTTCCCCGGAATCAACGACTACCAGGGTGAATGGTGCCACACAAGCAGGTGGCCCGAGGAAGGCATGGACCTTGCCGGCAAGCGGGTGGGGGTGATCGGCACCGGCGCGACAGCCATTCAGCTTATTCCGGAGATCGCCAAAGAAGTCGGTCATCTAACCGTATTCCAGCGTACGCCCAACTACGCGGCGCCATTGCGCAACTCGGAAATCGACGCCGAGACGCAGCGGGAGATCAAGGCCAGCTACCCTGAAATCTTCAAGAAATGCGAGGAAACCTCTGGCGCGTTTCTTCACGACGTGGACCCGCGGTTGACATTCGACGTAACGCCGGAAGAACGTGTGGCGAAGTACGAAGAATTGTGGGCCCAACGGGGCTTTTCCAAATGGATGGGCAATTTCCAGGACATGCTGACGGATGACGCGGCGAATGAGGTATACGCGGAGTTCGTGCGGAACAAAATCCGGGAGCGTATCCAGGACCCGGTGGTAGCGGAACTGCTGGTGCCCAAGGACCATCCCTTCGGTTCCAAACGCATCCCCTTGGAGACCAACTATTACGAGGCTTACAACCGGGATAACGTATTATTGGTCGATGTGCGGCAGGCCCCCATCGAATCCATTACTGCCAAGGGCGTCAAGACTCAAAATGGCGAGTACGAGCTGGATGTCATAATCTTCGCCACCGGATTCGACGCTGTCACAGGATCACTGACCAGGATGGATATACGAGGCGTGGGTGGCCTGACCATGAAGGATAAATTTGCCGAAGGCCCTCGGACCTATCTGGGGATCCAGAGCTCCGGCTTTCCGAATTTCTTCATCGAAAACTCGGCAACGAGTTGCAACTTCCCGAGGTGCGCGGAGTTTGTGGTGGAATGGGTAACCGAATGCATCGGGAGGATGCGGGAAGGTGAACAGGTACGGATCGAGGCGACGATGGAAGCGGAGGACAAATGGGGAGCGGAAATCGAAAGGTTGAGCGTCGATAACATCTTGACCAAGAGTAATTCCTGGTTCGTGGGAGGCAACATTCCCGGGAAAGCGCGTACGCTCCTGCTGTATCCCGACAACGCGATCAATTATCGCGCCCATTGCACCGAGGTAGCAGCGAACGGCTATCAGGGATTCGCGGTTGAGTAGACTTTCTCCGTGAGGCCAAGGTCTGGGCGCCCACAAGGGACGCCCCTACGGGCGCGGCTGGCCCGCATGGATGTAGGGGCGTTCCGAGGGGGTCGCCCGCCTTGGGTTTCACGCTCTGGGCGCCCGCGCTCTGGGCACCCACCAGGAGTGCCCCTACGGGCTAGGGTCTCCGGGCCGAGGCGGGGCGAAGGAGCTGCGGTTCCAAGCCGGTAGTCCTACGATCAGCGAACCGCCGGCAGATCAAAAAGGCGCCGCTTTTGGGGCGGCGCCTTGGGGATGCGTTGTTGGGAGAGGGGTCCTAGCTTCCCAGGACGGAGTCGATCTTCTTCTTCAACACGCCCTTCGGCACCGCGCCGACTATCTGGTCCACCGGCTTGCCGTCCTTGAAGAAGATCAGCGCCGGGATGCTGCGGACGCCGTACTGCATGGCGATGTTGGGGCTGCTATCGACGTCCAGCTTACCCACGCTCAACTGGCCGTCGTATTCCACCGCCATGTCGTGCACCGAAGGGGCGATCATCTTGCAGGGCCCGCACCATTCAGCCCAAAAATCGACCAGGACGGGAACGGTAGAGTTCATCACCTGAGCGTCCCAGTTCTGTTCGTTTACCTCTATCGGTTCTGCCATGTCCATCCTCCGAATTCGTGTCGCACCGTTCGCTCCCGTGGCAAATCAACCCATTCAGGGCAAGTTGCCGCCGGACGTTAAGCTCAGTTTAAGTCCCGGCTCCGTCGAGGTCAACCGATAATGGTCGCGGCGGCTCGCTTCAACCCGCTCCCGAACCGGCCAAAATCACCCGAAACCAGGCAACTTGGATTCGCCAACCTACTGGATTATAGTGGAAGGCCGATGGATGCCAGCCAGGTAAAATCCGACCAGCCCGACCAGCCGTCCCGGACTCAGGGTCCCGAACGGCCCTCCGCCGGAGACAGGCTCGACCTGACCCTTACGGCGTGGGGCAGACTGGGCGAGGCCATGGCGGAACACGAAGGGCAAAACGTATTCGTGTTCGGCGGCATCCCCGGCGAACGCGTCGTCGCCGAAGTCGTGCGGGTGCACCGCAAGTACCTCTCCGCCCGTGTTATAGAAGTCGTCGAACGGTCTCCGGACCGCACTGAGCCCGAGTGTCCCTATTTTGGGGAGTGCACCGGTTGCCAGTGGCAGCACTTGGACTACCGGGCCCAACTGGAGGCGAAGAGGGATAAGGTGCTCGACGCCTTGGTCAGGGTCGGCGGTCTGGAAGCGCCGACCGTCCCTGCCGTAGCGCCGTCGCCCGACCGCCTCGGGTACCGCAATCACGCCCGGTTCACGGTCAACCGCGGCGGCGAACTCGGGTTCGTCAACCGTGAGACTCGCCGATTCGTAAGAGTCGACAACTGCCTGCTGATGCACGGGGGCGTCAACGCCCTCTTGACCGAATTGCAGGACCGTTGTCAGGAAACGACCCAGCTATCCATCCGCGCCGGAAAACACTCGGGTGACGCTCTGGTGCAACCCAAGTTGCTCAATCCGGCCATCGCGGTCCCCACCGGGCAGAAGCGTTACGTGGAAAGGGTCGACGGGCATGATTTCTTCGTTTCCTCTCCGTCTTTCTTCCAAGTAAATGTAGAGCAGGCGGCCTTTGCGGCCGAGACGGTCCGCCATCACTTGGCCCTTGGCCCAACCGACGTGCTGGTGGACGCCTACGCCGGAGTGGGCGCCTTCGCGGTGCTGCTGGCCCCTTGGGTCGAAAGGGTGATTGCCATTGAGGAGTCGGCGGCGGCCGTGGCCGATGCCCGAGAAAACTCGGCAGGCCTGGACAATCTGGAATTTCTGACGGGCCGCACCGAAGAAATACTCGGCGGTTTGCACCGGAAGCCCGACGCGGTGATTCTTGACCCACCCCGGGCCGGGTGCCAGGAGGGGGCGTTGGCCGCCTTGGTTGATATGCAAGCGCCCCGGGTGGGTTACGTGTCGTGCGATCCCGAAACCCTGGCGCGGGACCTGAGGGTGCTGGTCCGGGGCGGTTACTCCTTGGAACAGGTGATACCCATCGACATGTTCCCGCAGACTCACCACGTGGAATGCGTGGCCGTACTGCGCTGGGCCGGCGCGCCAACCCCGTTGGTCCTGGCTTCGGCCTCACCCCGACGCCGGGAGATCATGGGTTCCCTGAGACTGGACTTCGAAGTCCAACCCGCCGATGTTCCCGAAGACCCCCTGCCCGGTGAGACCCCCGTGGCGATGGTGGAAAGGCTTTCCCGGGACAAGGCGTTGAAAGTAGCGGGGTCGTGGGACGCGGGGTTCGTGGTTGGCGCCGACAGCACCGTGGTGCATCTCGGCGAATCGGTCGGCAAGCCGTTGGATGACGACGATGCGCGGCTGATGCTGCGGAGGTTGAGGAACACTACCCACCACGTAGCCACCGGGCTTACGGTAGTGAACGCCTCCACCGGTCAGTCCGTCACCGGCAGTATGATCTCGGAAATTACCCTGCGGTACATCACCGACGATGAAATCGAAGAGAGCATCGCCTCGGGCACGCCCCGGGACAAGGCCGGGGCCTATGCGGTACAGGACCCGGCGCTGCGCCCGGCGTCGTCCTGGGAGGGCTGCTATACCAACATCGTGGGCCTGCCGGTCTGCCGACTCTTGGAAATGCTGGACGAATTGGGCTACCGGCGGCCGGCGGATTGGGTTATACCGGCCCCGGCAGTCTGTAACTCGACTTGCCCTTTGGCCGGTACCGGCGCGGCCGGGATGGAGGCTGCGCCGTGAACGTCATGGGAGTCGGCATAATGGAGGTGGCGGTCATTCTGCTGGTTGGGTTCCTGGTGCTGGGCCCGGGCCGCTCCATTGACATGGCCCGCCGGACCGGCAAGGTGCTGGGTGACTTGCGGCGGACTTTCGGCGAAGTTACCGACGCCATAGCCCAAGAGGAACGCACCCGACCCCAAGGGACGCCGCCGCCCGCCCCGGGAGTGCCCATGCGCCCCGACCTGCCGGAGGAAGACGAGGGCCCACCCGGCCAGGCAGCGCGGCCCGACTCGACCCGTGGTGTCGACCGGGACTAACCGCGATGCGCGAGCTGTCGATGATGGAGCACCTGGGCGAGTTACGCCGGCGCGTCACCATCTGCGTGGCGGCCATCATCTTGGCAAGCGCGGGCTCCTTCTACTTCTTCGACGAG
Source organism: Dehalococcoidia bacterium (assembly GCA_965222595.1). Taxonomy (GTDB): domain Bacteria; phylum Chloroflexota; class Dehalococcoidia; order Lucifugimonadales; family UBA3495; genus VXOI01. The sequence goes on from CBDCUJ010000013.1 coordinate 272,666, forward strand.
ATGATCGATTTGCTGCTGAGGCCGGCGGAGCTGGTCTACGGAAAGCCCGTCGAACTTATCTACACCGAAGTCACCGAACTGCTCAGCACGGCTGTCAAGATATCCTTCGTCAGCGGGTTTATCCTGGCTATCCCCATCATTCTCTACCAGGCCATCATGTTCGTGGCGCCCGGGCTTACGGGGCGGGAGCGCCGGGTGCTCTTCGCCTCCCTTCCGGCGGCCTTGATTGTCTTCGTTGCCGGGGTGGCCTTCGGTTATTTCGTACTAACCCCTCCGGCCCTCAATTTCCTCTTGACCTTCGGGAACGACGTGGCAACCCCGCTGATCAAGGTGAGCAATATAGTGGGGCTGATGATACGCCTGCTGTTCTGGATGGGCATCGCTTTCGAGACGCCGCTTATACTCTACCTGCTGGCCCAGTTGGGGTTGGTGACCGCCAGGGGACTCGGCCGGTTCCGGCGTTACTGGGTGGTGGTGGCGTTTCTCTTGGCGGCATTGATCACCCCGACCGTCGATCCGGTGAACCAAGCATTCGTGGCCGTCCCGCTATTGGCCCTTTACGAAATCGGGGTCCTGCTGGCGCGATTCGCCGGCCGGAACCGGCAAAAGGCGGAAGCGGCAATCATGCGGCAATAGACAACCGGTGAGTAGAAGTATGACTGCCAGAATCGATGTACCCTATGGGCAGATCGCGGATTTCTGCAAACGGCGCCACGTCAAGCGAATGGCATTGTTCGGTTCGGTGATACGGGACGATTTTACGGATGCAAGTGACGTGGACGTGCTAGTGGAGTTCGAGCCGGGCCGCACGCCCGGGCTGGCCTTTTTCGCCATGGAGCTGGAACTAAGTGATTTGCTAGGCAGGAAGGTAGACCTGAATACAGAGGATTGGCTCGGTCGGTATTTCCGGCAGGGTGTTCTGGACGAAGCCGAGGTGATCTATGTCTCGGAATGACCCGTCGGTCTTAGTCCGGGATATGCATGACCACGCCAAGGAAGCGGTCGAGATGGTCAGCGAATGCACGTTCGACGACCTGTCTGCTAACAGGATGCTTAACTTGGCCCTGTCCCACTTGGTGGAGATCATCGGTGAGGCGGCATCGCGGGTTCCTGACGATTTCCGGTCACTCCACAGCGATCTGCCGTGGCGTTTGATATCCGACTCACGCAATCGCCTCATTCACGGGTACGCCAGTGTAGACCTACAGGTGCTATGGGCAATCGTTCAGGACGATCTTCCCGAATTGATCGAGCAACTTAAAGCCATCATCATGAAGCAAGTTTAAATGTGATCAAAAAAGGGCCGGAATTTCCGGCCCTGCTGGTTTTCGTTGGTGTCTTTCGTTGGTGTCTTTCGTTGGTGTCTCTGGGCTGTCTAGTAAGGGCGGCCCTCGTCGTTCCCCTTCGTGACCGGCGAGGCCTCCTGTTGGGTCTTTTCGTCCTCGCCCATCAAGGCGGACTTGAAGGTGCGGATGCCCTTTCCCATGGAGGACCCGATCTCCGGCAGCCGCCTTGCCCCAAATATCAATAGAATGACAACGGCGATGATGGCGATCTCGGGGAAGCCTATGCCCCCAAAAATCCGCAAGGGAATTATCGACATTTCCGACCCTCATTCATGGTGGACGTGTTCGGTATATGGTAGCAGAAACGTCAATGCCGGACAATTGACCGGCGCTCGTATCTGCTGTTAACGTAACCTGGCCGCCGGTATAATCTCGACTTGGGCGGGGGTTGATGGACTCTAACTACGATCTCGCAATTATCGGATCCGGGCCGGGGGGCTACGTTGCAGCCATCCGCGCCGGGCAGTTGGGTCTGAAGACCGCCATTATCGAAAAAGAAGCCTTGGGCGGCGTGTGCCTCAATTGGGGCTGCATCCCCAGCAAGGCCCTCCTCAAAAACGCTGAAATTCTTTCCTACATCAGCAGGGCCGATGAGTTCGGCCTCTCGTTCCAGGGTTTTCACGCCGATTATTCGGCCGCCGTGGCCCGCAGCCGCCGGGTGGCTGACCGGAACACCCGCGGCGTGGCCCATCTTCTGCGCAAGAACAACGTCGAACACATTCAAGGGACCGGGCGTCTGGCCTCCGCCAACAGGCCCGGCAACAGGGTGGAGGTCGCAGACGGGCCCGCCATCGACGCCAAAAACGTTATTATCGCCACCGGCTCCCGCCCGCGCTCCATCCCGCCTCTGCCCATCGACGGCGACCGCGTCATTACCAGCCGGGAGTCGATAGTGCTGGAGGAGTTGCCGGCCTCGGTGGTCATCGTCGGCGGCGGGGCCATCGGTGTCGAGTTTGCCTACATCTACAAGATGTACGGGGTGGACGTGACCGTCGTCGAGTTGCTGCCGCGCCTCGTGCCCAACGAAGACGAGGACATCAGCGCCCAACTGGAGCGGGCTTTCCGGCGGATGGGAGTAAACGTCCTCACCGGCGCGGGCGTCACCGGCGTGGAGACCACGGCCAACGGGGTCAGCGTGTCCGTCGACCGGGGAGGAACCACCCAATCACTAACGTGCGGCAAAGTGTTGGTGGCCATCGGCGTGCGGCCCAACATCGAAGAGGTCGGCCTGGAAGCCGCCGGAATAGGGTTCGGTCCGGCGGGAATAGAAGTCGGCGATAACATGGCGACCAACGTTTCCGGAATCTACGCCATTGGCGACGTTACCGGCAAAATGCCGTTGGCCCACGTGGCCTCGGCCCAAGCGACGATTGCGGTGGAGCACATCGCGGGGCTGGAGCCCCAGCCATTGGACTACACCTACATGCCGCGGGCCACTTATTGCCAGCCGCAGATCGCCAGTTTCGGGCTTACGGAAGCCCAGGCGCGGGAACAAGGCTACGACGTCAACATCGGCACGTTCAACGTGATGGCCAACGGCAAGGCCTTGGCCATGGGCGAGACCGACGGGCTGGTTAAGCTGGTGGTGGACTCGCGGTACGGCGAACTGCTGGGCGGGCACATGATCGGCCCCGAGGTCACCGAACTGCTGGGGGAGCTTTCCATGACGCGGATGCTGGAGGGCACTACCCTGGAGTTGGGATGGGCAGTGCACGCCCATCCCTCCATCTCCGAAATGCTCAAGGAGGCGGCGCTTTCCGCTCAAGGGCGAGCGGTACACATGTAAAACGTCCGCCTCAACCTTTCGTCTAAGCTACCGTAAATAAAATCGGCCGTAGCCGGGCCGCCCCGCCTGCGGCGCAATAATTCTCTAAGATGCGATTTGTTAACCGGGTACGGTGGCGGTATACTAGGGGCCAACCTTGGGGAGCCAACCCCGGGAACTGCGGACAGCCTGAAACCGAATGGGTGTTCCCGTTCCGCCTATCCTGCTAAAAGACCGTCTACCTGAGGGGCACAAGTTCCGACCGACGGCAAAATAGGAGCGCTTCGATGGGACTGGGTACGTATGACTTTGCGATGGCGATCGGGGGCGAGGCCGGGCAAGGCATTGCCACCCCTGGAGACATCCTGGCCCGTATCGTCGTGCGCCGTGGTCTCCACCTCAGCACCTACAACGCCTACCAGTCGATAATTCGCGGCGGTCACATTTTCCTGACGCTCCGTATATGCGACGAGCTCGTCGTCAGCCACGGCGACAAGTTGGACCTTCTGCTCTGTCTGAACCAGGACACCATGAACCGTCATCTGCACCTCATGGGTCCGGGCAGCCGGGTAATCTACAACGGCGACACCACCACTCCCGGGGAGTCCAACGGCGCGGACTTGTGTCCCATACCGGTTGCCGAATTAACCCAGAGCCGCAACCGTTTGATCCAGAACACGGTGGCCATGGGAGCGGTTATCTCCCTTTTGGGGATCGAGTTCGAGGTGCTGGAAGAGAGCTTGGCCCTCCGCTTCCAGCGCCAAGGTCAGAGCGTGGTCGACGAGAACGTGGGTGTGGCCCGAGCGGGTTTTGAATACGCCGCAGCTAACTTCCAGAGGTTCCCCCAAGCCATGCCGGTGGGACCGAAGCCGTTGGCCGTATGGTCGGGGAACGACGCCATCGCCATGGGGGCCGCCGCCGCCGGCGTCAAATTCTACGCCGCTTACCCTATGAGCCCCGCCTCCGGCATTCTCCACTGGATGGCCTCCAACGCCCGGAACCTCGGGATTATGGTGCGGCAGGTCGAAGACGAGATCGGCGTGGCCAACATGGTCGTTGGAGCAGCCCACACCGGCGTCCGCGCGATGTGCGCCACCTCCGGAGGCGGATTCGCGCTGATGACCGAGGCTGTGGGCAGCGCCGGTATGATGGAAATTCCCGCAGTGTTCGTCGACGTCCAGCGCGCCGGCCCCTCCACGGGGGTTCCCACCAAGACGGAACAGGGCGACCTCTGGCAGGTGCTGGGCGCGAGCCAGGGCGACTACGAGCGGTTGATCGTGGCCCCTTCCGATTCATTGGACGCCTTTGACACCATGCCCGTATTGTTCAACCTGACCGACAAATACCAGTGCCCAGGGATAGTCGTATCCGATCTGTTCATATCCGAGGGCCGCTACAGCGTAGACCCCGACGCCATCGACATGCACCCCCACATTGACCGGGGGGCGTTGATCACCAAGTCGGCCCCGGCCAACGGTTACCTGCGGTATCAAGACACCGAGTCCGGCATATCCCCACGGGCCGTTCCAGGAATCGAGGGGTACGTCCACATAGTGGCCACCGACGAGCACGACGAAGACTCGACGTTGATCAGCGACGAGTTCACCAACCCCCACAAGCGCCGCATGATGGTCGAAAAGCGGGCCCGGAAGCTCGAGGGCGTATTGAACGACATCCCTGCTCCCGAGCTGGAGGGCCCCGCCGACGCCGAGGTGACCCTGGTGGGCTGGGGTTCCACCTACGGGATTGTCAAAGAAGCGATCAAAATGCTGGGCGAGCAGGGAGTGAAGGCCAACCAGCTTCACATAAAGTGGATCGTCCCCTTCCACGCCGACCACATCGACTCCATCCTCAGGGAAGCCAAGCGGACCATCGTGGTGGAGAACAGTTTCTCGGGCCAGTTCGCCCGCTACATGAGAAGCGAGACGGGGTTCAAGGCCCACGGCCACATTCGGAAGTATGACGGCGAGCCCTTCATGCCCCACCATATCGTTGACGGCGTGATCGAACACATCAATGCGAACACCGACCGTTACGTGCCCTACCAAGAAGTAATTGTCTAAAAGTTGTTGTCTAACGAGGTGACGAAATGGCGACAGTCGGCGTAGCCAATGGCAGGCCGGAGATACAGTTGACCGCCCGGGACTTCAAAGGCCAGGTGGACCCTGACTGGTGCCCGGGTTGCGGCGATTTCGGCGTGCTGAACGCCCTGCAGCGTAGCTGCGCCCAGTTGGGCCTGCTGCCCCACCAGATACTCACCATCAGCGGCATCGGCTGCTCGTCCAACCTGCCCGGCTACTTCAACTCCTACGGGATGCACACCCTCCACGGCCGGGCCCTGGCGGTGGCCACGGGCGCCAAGATGGCCAACCACGAGTTGACGGTTTTGGTCACGGGAGGCGACGGCGACGGCTACGGGATCGGCGGCAACCACTTCGCCCACACCGCCCGCCGCAACGTGGACCTCACCTACGTGGTGATGAACAACCAGATTTACGGCCTCACCACCGGTCAGGTATCGCCCACCAGCAGCTTGGGAATGAACACCAAGAGCACCCCCTTCGGCAGCGTGGAAACGCCGGTCAACCCCATCACCTCCTCTATCATGAACGGGGCAACATTCGTGGCGCGCGGCTACAGCGGGGATGTCCGGCAACTGACGGACATCATCATGCAGGGGATCCGGCACCGGGGCTTTGCTCTGATCGACGTGTTCAGCCCCTGTGTGACGTTTAACCACGACAACACTCACCCCTTCTTCAAGGACCGGGTGACCAAGCTGGAAGACGAAGAGCACGACACCAACGATTGGAAGACCGCCTGCGAGAAAGCAATGATGTGGGGCGACACCATCTACACCGGAGTTTTCTTCAAGAAAGAGGCGCCATCCCTCGACCAAGCCGAAAAGGTCCTAGAGAGTGAAGGCCCCTTGGCCAACCGCCCTCTCGGCCTGGACGAAGAGCAGGCCAAGCGCATCATCCAGCGGATGATGTAGCCGGCGGGACATCGTCGGCTATATGAGTCATCCCGGAGTTTCTTGCGGGGACGATGAACGAGGAAGAACGAGTTGCCCACCTCCCGGAGAGGTGGGCAACGTCATTCCGGCCCTGTAGGCATGACGTCATTCCTCCCGTGATTCGGGCACCCCTCCGGCCAGTCGGGCACCCCTCCTGTCATTCCGGCGAAAGCCGGAAGGTGGATTCACATTTCAAGTGCAACACCTGATCGGAGTAGATTTCAGCTGGAGTGAGGTACCCCAAGCACCTGCGGGGGGTGTTGTTGTCGGCCTCGGCCAATTGGGCCAGCCGCAGGTCCGGCAGTGCCGACAGATCCGTCCGACGGGGCAGGTAGCGGCGCAGCCGGCCGATGCGGTTTTCCACCCCGCCCTTCTGCCAAGGGGAGCGGACATTGCAGAAGAAGGTTTCGACACCCAATTCATGCAGTTGGTAACGCCGGGCGAACTCGGTGCCGTTGTCAAAGGCCACCGTCCGGCGCCAATGGGGCGGGAAAGCAGCCAGCACCCCAGCCATGGCTTGGGCGACTGGTTCCGCCGCCTTGCCCGGCACCCTGACGGCAGCCAGCAGGCGGGAATGCCGCTCCTGCATCACCAGGAGGGCCTGCCCATGGTTGCCGAAGAGCATCAGGTCGGCCTCCCAGTGTCCCGGAGAGGTGCGGTCATCGGCCTCCTCAGTTCGCTGGGACAGTGGGCGGCGGTGGGCGATGAAAGAGGCAGGGCTGCCGCCTTTGCGGCCCCGCCAGCCCCGCTTGGACTTGGCCCGAGGCAGGTAGTGACGCCAGTTATAGTTCTTGGTACGGGCCAGCTGGGCGTATATGAAGCGGTAGATGGTCTCGTGGGAAATGACGGTGCCGCCGGATTCCAGGGCAAATCGTCCTGACACCTGCTGGGGGGACCAACCTTGGCGGAGACGGGCGAGGACCTGTTCCCGGAGCAGGGGGTCCCGGTCCAGACGGGAGCCCCGCCAGCGGCGGGCGCGGGCCTGCTGCTGGGCGTAGGAGGGCCGGTAACCCTGGGTCCTGGAGCCATTTCGCCTCAACTCTCTAGCCACTGTCGATGGCGAGCGATCCAGACCTGCCGCGATTTGGCGGACTGAGTGTCCTGCGGCGCGTAGACGGGCCAGTTCACACCGCTCCTCAATGGTGAGGTGTTGATATCGAGTTCCCATGGCAACACCCTTAACTTGGTGTTGCACTTCGTTTCTGAGTTTAGAGAATCCACGTCGCCTCCGCAGAGTCTGTATCCCCCCGAGTTGGCGCAAAGGCACACTGCACGGCGGGATATGCGGATAGGCTTCAGCTACCTCAGGAGTCGACCGTAGGCTGGAGTTAAACCTGCTGTCCCTGAGGATTGTGGGTACGTGGATTCCGGCTTTCGCCGGAAAGACGACATCTCTGCAAAAGTAACAGCAGCCCTGCCGCCAAACCCCGGGATGACTCGTGTAAATTTTTACCACTCGTATGTTTGGCCACTCGTATGATTGTTGACCCTAAGGGGAAGCGGCCAGATTTTCAGCGTCGCGGACGTAGTCCAGTGTCTCCCGAATCAGCTGCCCAACCTACGCAATTCTCTGGAAGTGATCGGCGACTTTTCGGGGTCTTCGCCGGTACGCTCCAGGATCAACGCGTCGGAGGCCCGCTTGGTCGCACCCCAAGCCTTCTCCGCCGCATTGCGGAGTTTGTCCTGTTCCAACATCACCAGAGCGTCTTGATAAAGCGCTTGGGCGTCCGCGAAAATTTCACGCACTCAATCGTTGATTACCATGTTCGCTCCAACTTCCGTTACAGATACTGTCCCCGTGGGCGCGGCCTGTCAACAGTTACAGCAGCCCTCCTTCCGCCTCCTCGTGTTGCCCCTTGTGGCGAGGTGCTTTAATATCTAGTGGCAATGGCACGGGGCAATAAAAAAGCCTTGGAGCCCTTTCCGGACAGGAGGATGCTTTGGCCACATCGATAGTGATGCCGCAGTTGGGCTATGACATGCGGGAGGGTACAATCGTTCGCTGGCTGAAGGAGGAAGGCGAAGATGTGACCCGGGGCGAGATTATCGCCGAAATCGAGACCGACAAGGCGGTCGTCGAGTTCAGCCCTACGACCGGCGGTGTTCTCCGGCGCATAGTGGCCGGTGCCGGGGACATCGTCCCAGTGGGCCAGCTCATCGCCGTGATCGGCGACGCCGACGAGGCGTTGCCCGACGAACTGACGGCCCCGGCCTCTCCGGTCGCCGCTGCCGGACAGGTCCCGGCAACACCTGCCCCTGCTCCCGTCCCAACTCCCGTCGCGGAGTCTCCACCCGCTGTCCCTGAAGGCGAGGTGAGGGCCTCTCCCATCGCTCGCCGGTTGGCCCGGGAAAAGGGCGTCGATCTGGCTAACCTGACCGGCAGCGGCCCCGGCGGCCGAATTGTGGAGGCCGACGTGCTGGCGGCGGCCGCGGTTTTGTCGGCGCCGGGCGGTGTGCTGGCTTCTCCTCTGGCCCGACGCTTGGCCCGCGAGGGCGGCATAGATCTGTCCAGCCTGACCGGCAGCGGTCCCGGCGGACGGATCGTGGAGGCCGACGTGCTGGCAGCGAGCGCCGCCCCGGCTGCGGAAACTCCGGCGCCCGCCCCGGCAGAAGCAGCGGCGCCAGCCGCGCCGGCCGGCGACCAAGTCCAGCTCTCCCGGATGCGCCAGACCATCGCCCGAGTGACTTCGGACAGCAAGCGGGAAGCGCCCCATTTCTACGTCGCCTCCGACATTGACATGTCCAAGGCCATGGACCTGCGGCGGGACATTAACGACCAAGTGGACCCGGACAGCCGGGTCAGCGTGAATGACCTTATCGTCAAGGCCTCGGCATTGGCTATCGGACGCCATCCCAAGTTCAACTCCTTCTTCCGTGACGACTACCTGCAGATGAACCCGTCCATTAACGTGGGCATCGCCATTGCCTTGGAATCGGGTCTCATCGTTCCGGGTATACCCGGATGCGAGGGCAAGACCCTGGCGGAAATCGCCGTAGACAGCCGCGATCTGGCGGCCCGGGCCACCAGCGGGACGCTGCGGGCCGAGGAGTACACCGGCACAACCTACAGCGTGAGCAACCTGGGCATGTTCGGCGTCGACAGCTTCACGGCCATAATCTACCCGCCTCACGCCGCCATCCTGGCCGTGGGAGCGGTCAAGGAGCAGCCGGTGGTGCGAAGCGGAGAGATAACCATAGCCCAGATCATGAAAGCAACGCTGTCAGTGGACCACCGGGTGGCCGACGGAGCGGAGGCGGCCCAATTCCTGTCGGAAATCAAGCGGCTGCTGGAAAACCCGGTGAGCCTGCTGCTTTAACCCCGGAAGCTCGGGACCAAGGGCGACCGCACTGAATAATGAGGGAATAACGTGCCTAGATTGACTGGCGGCCAAGCGATCATCGAGTCCCTGAAGGCCCAGGGAGTGGACACGGTGTTCGGCATCATATCGGTCCATAACCTTGACCTCTTCGACGCGCTGTTCGAGAACCAGGACAGCCTGCGTTTCGTGGGCGGGCGGCTGGAGCTGGGCTGCGGTTTCATGGCCGACGGTTACGCCCGGGCCACGGGGAAGCCGGGGGTCTTGATCACCAGCACCGGCCCCGGCGCAGCCGACTCACTGGGCGCGGTGGGTGAGGCCTACTTCTCCGGTTCGCCCATGCTGGAGATCACCACCAACGTGGAACGGGAGTTCCTGGGTCAAGGAAAAATGGTAACCCACGAGACCAAAGACCAGTTGAAGATGTTCGAGGCCGTGACCGACTGGAACGCCATGATAAACGAAGTGGAGTCTATTCCCGACCACTTGGTGGAGGCCTTCCAACGGTTCCAGACGCGGCGCCCGCGGCCGGTCGAACTGGAAATACCCACGGACCTGCTGGCGGCCCAAGCCGACGTGGAAATGATCGGCGCCAGGGATGCCGATGTGCCCAAGGGCGACCCCGCTCGGGTGGAACAGGCCCTGCAACTGCTCCGGCAAGCGAAGCGTCCCGCCATCCTGGTGGGTGAAGAGGTGCAGATGCTCGGCGGCACCGAGGAGATCGTAACCCTCGCCGAGGCGTTCGGCGCACCGGTGGTCACTTCCGACGGGGCCAAGGGGGCTTTCCCGGAAGACCATCCGCTGTCCCTCGGCCAAGTGTTGGGCCGCCGCATCTGGGGAGAAAACCCGGTCCAGGAATGGCTGGCCACGTGCGACCTCGTGGTCGTGCTGGGCTCGATACTGCCCCAACGCTCCACCGTCGGAGTGGGGCTGAAGCTTCCCGAGACTATGGTCCACGTGCTGCTGGATGGCGAATCCATCAGCAAGAACTACCAGGCCACAGTCCCCATCGTCGCCAACTCCCAGGCTGTCGTTCAGCAGTGGCTGGATGCCATCGGGGATGCGGACGTAGACAAAGGCAGCGCCTTCCGGGACGAAATTACCTCGATGCGGCAGGCCGTCCACGAGAACCTGCGGGAGACCTGGGGCAACGAGCTCAGAGTGTGGGAAGCGGTGCGCTCCGTGGCTCCCAAGGACACAATCTTCTCCTTGGACCCCACGGTGCCGGCCAGCCGGGCCAGCCGCTGCCTGCCCATCTACGGGCCGCGCACCTACATGCACCCTCACGGCTGGGCCGGGCTCGGTTTCGCCTTTCCCGCCGGTCTGGGAGCCAAGGTGGGCAAGCCGGACAGCCCGGTGGTCTGCGTCACCGGCGACGGCGGTTTCCAGTACAACCTGCAGGAGCTGGCCACCTCGGCCCAGTACGGCATCAATGCGGTGGTACTGATGTTCAACGACAACGCTTGGGGCGTGTTGAAGAAGTACCAACAGGACCGTTTCGGCAACCGCCAGTTCGCGACTGATCTGGTGAACCCGGACTTCGTGAAGCTGTTCGAGTCCTACGGCTTTGGCGGGACCAAAGTCTCGACCGCGGACGAAATGACCGACGCGTTGGACTCGGCCATCAAGTCCGGCCAGACTCACTTGGTGGAAGTGCAGACGCCCGACGGGTTCGGGGCCTTGGTGTAGGACTGAAAGCAGGGGATGCGGAGGCGGTGGTGGCCGAGCACCAGACCCACTCCAGGCGGGTCTATCCCTTGGACGCCCATGAGCTCACCGAGGAGCAGATCGCCGTCGCCTTCGCCATGACCTCGCGGCGGCCTGAGCCCTTTGACCAAATCGCGGAGCAGGTCAGCCAGGAGCGGGCGGCCGACTTCCACGAGCGGTGGGTGCTGGGCTACGGCCACGCATCGGTGGCCGAGCACGCAGTGGCGCATCTTGCGGTGGAAAACGTGTCGCGCTTGGCCTGCGACGCGCTGGAAGACAACCGGCTGGCTTCCTACACTGAGAAATCTTCCCGTTACCAGGTGATGGCGGAAGACTATTTCCACGTCCCGAAAGAATTGGATAAATATCCTTCGTTACGGGGCCAGTATACCGCTGCCTGTGGCGGGTTGTTCCAAGCGTATTTCCACCTCATCGAAGGCTGTACGACGTACCTGCGGACTCAGCTCCCCCGACGGCAGAGCGAGCGGGACGGCGCTTACAACCTCCGCCTGCGCCGGACCGTCACGGATGATTGCCGGGCGGTGCTGCCTGCGGCGACTCTCACCAACGTGGGAGTGACTGCCAACGCCCGGACGCTCGAACACGCCATTTCCAAGCTGCTGTCGTCCGGGTTGCGGGAAGAGAACGAGTTGGGAGCCGAGGTCCGGGAGCAGGCTAGGAACATCACTCCGACGCTGATCAAGTACGCGGAACGGAACGAATACCTCGCGGGCGCCGCAGCCCGCCTCAGCGAGATGGAGTCGACTCGGGCGGAAACATCGAGCCCCCCTTCACCGGCGGGCAGGGACGCCGGGCCCCACGCGCGCCTGGTCAATTGGGACCCGGAGGCCGAAGACCAGCTCGTCGCGGCTCTTCTATACGCTGGGTCTCACCGCCCTTACGAAGAAATCCGGTCGGCGGTGGGCGAGCTTGGCCCCGAGGAAAGGGAGGGCATCGTCAGCCGCGCTCTGGAGGGCATGGGGCCGCACGACGCGCCGCCCCGGGAATTTGAGGCGGTGGACTACACCTTTGAATACCTGATGGACTACGGGGCTTACCGGGAGTTCAAGCGCCACCGTATGCAGTCTTATTTCCCGCAACCGGCGACGGTGGCCCACGGCTACCGGGTGCCGCCAGTGGTACGAGATGGGGGAATGGCGGATGTGTTCGACGAAGCGGTCGGGCAGGCCGAAGCGGCGTTCCGGAAGGTGTCGGAGTTTTCGCCGTTGGTGGCCCAATACCTGGTGACCCACGCCCACAACCGGCGGTTGCTCTCCAAGCTCAACCTTCGGGAGTGCTACCATTTGTTCAAGCTCCGCACTTCCACGATGGCCCACGCCTCTATTAGAGAGCCGGTTAAAGAAGCGATGAGGCTGGCGGCGGAGGTCCATCCCCGGCTTTTCCACCACCTGCAACTCAGGGGATAGTCTGAACTGTGATTTTTGGGATTCCTATGATGGCCATGATTGGGCCTTCTGTGGTGTTAGGCTCCGTCGGCCCGAGCTACGAATCATGGCCATCTCAATAATCAAACGAATCACAGTTCAGACTTAAGCCGGGCGGTGATTCGGGCGAGGCGGGCGCCCAATTCCCGGGCTTGGGTACGGTCTTCGGGGGTCACGCCGCCAGCGGCGGTGGCCCCGTAGTAGGAACCGGAGGTCCGCATTCGCTCGGACCAAGGCAGGCCCACCACCAGCATACCGCAGGCCAGCATCCAATGGATTATCTGCAACAGGGTCATCTCGAGGCCAGAGTGGCGTCCAGACCCTGAAGTGAAGGCAGCGCCGGGCCGGCCCTCCAACGCCCGCTCCTCCCAGAGGTCGCCTTGGGCGTCCAGCCATTCCTTGAACGAGCCGGTCATGCCGCTCCAGTTGGGCGAGCCCAATATCAGGCCGTCGGCGGCCAGCAGGTCGTTTCGGTCGGCTTCCTCCAAGCGTTTGACGACGACGCCGGCCAACCCCGTATCGGCGACACCTTGGGCGGCGGACAATGCCATCGCTTCAATGGACGCCCCCTTGGCGTCGTAAAGAATGAGAACGGTCAGAGGCATTGGTCTGAGTCCAAGGGGTTTAAGGGTCGGAGCAGTCCCGGGTGAAACCGCAGTTGAGACACCGGACCTTGCACTTCTGCTCCACCATATGGCAGCCGCAAATTTCGCAGGTCAAGTCGTGAATCGACTCATGGTCCAGGAAAGAGAGAGGATACCGCACACGCACACCCCCAGCTTGGTGCGCGGAGTATATCAGGCCCACCGTACGGCAGCCAAGCGGCGGGGAGATGGCAACTGTTCAGACTTGATGAGTGTCCCTTCCCCCCGGCGCACTGGGGGGAAGGTTAGGAAGTGGGGAGGTTGGCGTAGGAACTCCCCGAATCCAGCAGCCGCTTCCAACGAGGGCCCCCCCACCCGAACCCTCCCCCGTGCGCGGGGGAGGGGACACTAGCAAACGTCTGAACACTTACGGGGGTTGGGTCTACGGGACAGATGGGAATTGGCGGTTGACGGGGCCGCAGCCGGGACCGGTATTCAGCGTGTCTGGAGAGAAGCCTGTAACAGCAGGTCCTCTTCCTCGCTGGAAGCGTCGGGGCCCTGGTCCATGGTCAGTCCGACCATCTCGTACTGTGACAGGGAATCAGGCGGCTCGAGGGCGGCGGTCCCCCATCCGCGGGAGTCCACATTTACGGTACCGGCCCAATGGCGCTCGCCATCCCGGAACAACCACACGTTGTAGGCCGTGTCTGCCTCTCGGCGCATGTTGGATACCATGAGCACCGCGCGGTCACCTTCGGCGGAGGTAAGCAGGACCCCTTGTGACGGGCTGCCATCCGTGAGCGGCTCCAGCAGCAGCGACTGGTTGGCGGCCATAGCCATGACGTAGCTGGCATCCCGTAGCTCTTGAATGTTGGTCAATGCCTCGTCGCTGGAGTCTGATACCATGGAAAAGTTGGCGGAAATTGTGGCGTGGTTGCTGTCCAACTGGTCTCTGAGGGAAGCGTTTTCGTCTTGCAACTCTCCAAGGAGGTCCGAGGTGCGAACGTTCATGGTCAACGTGAAGGCTATCATCACCACGACGGCGGCCGCCGTCACGGGTGTCAGCACCCGGAGGAACCGGCTGTCCAGCAGGCGAGTCAGCAAGGACGGGCCCGGCGGGGCGAGCCGCTCCCGGGCGGGGCGTTCCTGGGCGGGCCGTACCGCCGGAGCGACTGCGGCCAACAGCTCGACCCGGACGGAATCGGGCGGGGTGTGGGACTCGACCGTTGACACCAGGAATGCGGCTGCCTGCTGGTAGCTTTCCGCCATCAACGCGCACCGAAGGCAGCCCCCCAAGTGGTCCGAGACCCGCGACTCTTCCTCCGGGTCCAGGGCGTCCAGGGAGAACGCCTCGAGGAGGTCCTCCGGATGCTCCGCGTTAGCTCGACTACTCGACGACATTCTCTTGGAGCACCAATCTAAGTTTTTGCATGGCCAGCCTCACCCGGGTCTTCACTGTGCCCAAGGGTTGGTTGAGCAGTGCGGCTATTTCGGACTGGGAATAGCCGTCAAAATAGGCCATCCGGATCACTTCCCGCTGCGCGTCCGGAAGAGTGGCCAGGCTTTTCTGTATCCGTTCACGCTCTAGTTTGCGTTCGACCTGTTCGTCGATGGGCAGGTTCGCGGCCGGAATACGCTCCAGATCCTCAGAATCGGTGGCCACCGTAATCGCCGTGGTCCTGCGCCGGGACCGGATCAGGTCGATGATCCGGTGATGGGCTACGCTCATGATCCAGGTCTTGGGCTGGCCACGGTCCGGCTTGAAACTGCCTGACTTGAGCCAAATGTTGAGGAAGATGTCCTGGGTAGCTTCCTCGGCCAAACCCGTGTCCTTCAACATGAACATCGCCAGCGAGTAGACTGCCGACGCGTAACGGGAGTAAAGGGCGTCCAGTGCGTTCGGCTCTTGGGCGGAAACCCGGGCCAGCAACTGATGGTCGTCCAGCGCGTCGTAACCGTTCATCCGCCGGACTCGAACACACGCCGACGCTGCATGGTGTACGCCGACGCTTGGGGATTGGATTCATTGACTTGCATTTAATTCAGGCGGTTGAGGGTTGCCCAGATTGCCTGGATTTGCCCTCTGATCTGCTGTTCGTCGTCGGGTTCGACGGCTGCCTCGAGGTAGTATTCGAGGTTGCGGATCGCCAGCCGGTATTCCTGTTGTTGGTAGTGACACCGGGCCAGGTCCCGATACAAAGACGGCAGGTCGGGACTCACTATTCTCATCCTTTGTATCACACCAAGCGCTTTGGAATAGTCCTGATTTTGTTCGTATATGACCCTCAAATTATTCAGCAGCCGAAACAGAAAGTCGTACTTGGTGCAGGGGACCAGAAAGTCGTCGCTCCAAGACATGCGCTCGCCGAAGAGATCGTAGACCAGGCCGCGGCATCCGTCGGCGGTGAGCAGGTTCCCGGCGTTGAAGGGGTCAAGGTACAGGTCTTGCCCCTCAAGGCCCACCAGGAAATGGCCTGGCAACCCCACGCCCCGGCACCGCAGGCCTATCCGTTTGGCGACTTCCAGGAACAGGAGGGATAAAGTAATGGGAATACCGGTCCTGGTCTCCAGCACCCGGTTGAGGTAGCTGTTGTCCGGACTGTAGTAATCTGCCGAGTTCCCTCTAAAACCCTGCTCTTCGAACAGGAAACGCCCCAACCGCGCCGCCCTTTCTCCGAGAGGGGCGCCGTCTCCGGTTTCGGTCAGGGCGTGACCGGCCAACCGGTCCAAGGAGTCCAAATGGGCGTCGACGTCCAGGTCGGGGTATTCCTCACCGGCCACGTACAACGCGGCCCGATCCATCTGCAGGTCTTCTTCGGGACGCTGGACTTGCTGCGTGAACAACCGGCGAAACTGCTGGGGGCCTTCGGGGGACGGTTCTGTTGTCATCAAATCACCAGACTATCCAGTAACTCCTCCAGATCGGGAAGGCCGTCCATGGCCCAGACGATTTCCAAGGCCTGATCGCACTGCTGAGAAGTCAGCACACCCGAGGCGAAATTCCGGAATTTCGCCTCCACTTCGGAGTCGTCCAAGGGGTTGTGCCGGTGGCCTTTCAGATAGGCTGTGTGGGCGGTGTGCACCTCTCCGGAGCGGTCGGTGATGGTGATGCGGCTATTGTATTCATCCGGGTACCGGGCGGTGAACTCCGGGTCCTCCGCCAGCGTCATTTTGGCCATTATGGTCCGCAGGCCCGCACTGGCGATGTTCTCGTCGGTAAAGGTGGCGGGCGTTACGGGCCCGTCCTTCAGGGCTGCCGCCACCAGGAAGGGAATACTGTGGTCGGCGGTTTCCCGGGTCTTGGGGTCCCACTTTTCGGGCTCGCTGGATGCAGTGCTGGCCGCGACCTTATACGCGTCGATGTGAATCGACTCGATATCGGCGACCGGCGCCCGGTCCCGCAGGGACACCGCCAGGCCGATGGGGCCTTGGGTGTGGATCTGAGAGGGGTAGCTCTTGAAGATGGTCCGGGAAATCCGGAAGGGGTCGTCCGGGGGCCGGTTGCCGCCCAGCGGGAAGCCGGGGATTTCCACCGGGCGGCCAACGGCCTGCTCCCACAATCCGCGGCGCCCATCGAAGGGCTCGAAGGGGCCCATCATCCCCTCGGCGGCCAGCATGGCGGCGAAAACGGCCGAGCGGGAGGCGCTGGCGCCGGCGCAGCCCTTCCACATGGAAAGCTCTCCGGTCCGGGTCACACCCAACGGCAGGTGGGGAGTGGCGGCCAAGGAAATGGCGTGGCCCATCTGCCGCTGGTCCAAGCCCATGACCTTGCCTGCACCGCAGACCGCGCCGATAACGCCGAAGATGCCTTGGTCCCAACCCAGGTCGCTCGTCACGACCTCGTCAGACAGGCGGCAGAATACCTCGTAGGCCAAGGCGATTGCGGTAATCACGGTGCGGCCGTCACTGCCCATCGGGTCCGCCAAGGCCAGCACCGCCGGAATCATGTCGCTGGGGTGGCCGCCGCCCGGCGAGAAATAGGAGTCGTTGCAGTCCAGGTAACGTACCATCACACCGTTGGCGAAACCTGCCAGGTCGGGGGAAGTGTGAGTCGGAGTGCCAAGAACACGAGACGGCCTGGTGCTGGTCGTCCCGGCGGCTATATTGCGAGCGATTTTAGACGGCTCGGAAAGATAACCGCCCATGGCGCAACCCAAGGTGTCCACCATCGTGCGCTTGACTTGGTGGACTACCTTGGGGCCCAGGTCTTCAAAGCTCAGACGGCAGGAATACGAACTTAGCAACTCGGTGGTGCGGTCCATCTGCTCTCCACGCTCCGCTTGGTTACGGCGGAATTCTCCCCTGACATTTCGGTCAATCGGCCGTTTCGGGAAGTTACCGTAGCACCGCTTCGGCCATCCGTTCCAACTGGTCTCCCATGGCGGCTTCGGTCTCCACGTGGTCGGGCCGGACAATAACCCGGTCGGCGCCGGCGTTGAGAAACGACTGCACCAAGTCCCGGTCTGCCGGTTGTCCGAACACCGAGATGGTAATGGACTTGGGGTCGCGTCCGGCCTCAGCGGCCATGGCGTCCAGCTTGGCCCGGCCTTCCTCGACCTCGGCCGGGGTGATGCGATTGGGAAGCCAGCCGTCGGCGTGGGCTATAACCCGTCGCAGCACGTTCCGGGCCAGTCCGCCCAGGATTACGGGCGGATGCGGTTGCTGGGCCGGTTTGGGAAAAGACCTTACGGCTGGGAAGTCGTAATACCTGCCGTGGTACTCGGCTTCGTCCTTGGTCCAGAGCTCCTTCATCACCTCGATGGCTTCCCGCGTCTGGGTCCAGCGATGGTCGAAATCGCCGCCCATGATCTCGGTCTCTTCCCGGAGCCAGCCGGTGCCGACACCGAACATGAAGCGGCCGCCGCTGAAGCGGTCCAGGGTGGCGATCTCCTTGGCCAAGAGGAGCGGATTTCGTTCCGGAACCAAGGTGATGCCGGTGCCCAGCTTTATGGTGGTGGTGGCGCCGGAGGCCCGGGCCAAGGCGATGTACGGGTCCGTAAAGTGAGAGTACGTCCACGGTATCTCACCCCCGGTGGCCGGGAAGGGGCTGTCGCTGTGGACGGGGACCGCCGGGTGCTCCGCATACCAGATGGAGTCGAACCCCAACTCCTCGGCTTTCTTGGCCATGAACGCCGGGTCTATAGTGTAAGCGGGCAGTGGCGTAGAAGTTCCGATGCTCATTTTCTTGCTCTCCTGGCGTTGGGTGGCTGTCTTGGTTTGAAGAAGAATGTGCTTTTATCGGAGTATACCAGCCCGCGAGAGTTGACGAAATTTCGCGGAACTCCCATAGTCAAAGTGACCTGTATCAGACGCAAGTATCAGAGAGCGACATGACCCAACAAAACCCGGCCGAGCCGTTTGACAGCGATGCGGTGGGAGATTACCGCCCGCAGGCCCACCATTTCTTGGGAAAAAGCCGGGAATACTTGGCCGGAGGCGACCTGCACCAAGCCTCGGAGAAAGGATGGGGCGCGGCAGCGTGGATGGCCAAAGCCGTAGCCGAGAGAAATGGCTGGGCGTACAGGCGGCACGAAGAATTCTACGTCGTGTTGGACCGCGTCGAGGACCTGACGGGCAATAATCGATTGCTTGAATTGCAAGGCGTTGCCACCATGCTCCACCGCAACTTCTATACACGCGGAATCCTCCTCAATCCGGTGAATATCGAAGCGTCGCTTGGCCTGATGGCGGAACTGCTGGACCTGCTGGAACCGCTGACTGACGGTGTGAATGAAGGGGCAACATGACGCAGATGAGCCCGGCCGAACCGTTTGACAGCGATGCGGTAGGCGACTACCGCCAGCAGGCTCGCCATTTCTTGGGGAAAAGCCGGGAATACCTGGCCGAAGGCGACCTGCATCAAGCCTCGGAGAAGGGATGGGGTGCGGCAGCGTGGATGACCAAAGCAATCGCCGAAACGCAGGGTTGGGAATACAAGAAGCACGATCATTTCCACGTCGTATTGCGAAACGCCAGTCGGTTGACCGGCGACGATCGAATGCTCGAACTACGCGGCATGGCCAGTGACTTGCACGGCAACTTTTACAGACGCCGCCTGCTTTTGGACGCCGAGGACATTAAAATATCGCTGGACCGAATGGCGGAGCTCCTGGACCTGCTGGAACCGCTGAGTGACGGTGTGAACGAAGGGCACCATGACCCAACAAAACCCGGCCGAACCGTTTGACAGCAATGCGGCGGGAGATTACCGTCAGCAGGCCCGCTATTTCTTTGGAAAAAGCCGGGAATACCTGGCCGAAGGCGACCTGCACCAAGCCTCGGAGAAAGGATGGGGCGCGGCAGCGTGGATGGCCAAGGCAGTGGCCGAGAGTCGCGGCTGGGAGTACGGTCGGCATGAACAGTTCAACGTCGTGTTGGATCGTGTCCAAGATTTGACCGGTAACGACCGGCTGATCGAGTTGCGGGGTATAGCCAACGACTTGCACCGCAACTTCTATACCCGCAGTCGGTTCCTAAGTTCCGTGAGTATTGGAACGGGGCTTGAACGGGTGGCGGAGCTTCTGGACCTGCTGGAACCGCTGACTGACGGCGGCTAGACGGGCTGTTAGTCTGAAACGTCCGCCAACAGGCGCATCAGCAACTCGGTACCTCTGAGAGTCTCAACGGAAACCCTGTTCGTCGTCTGGCGTGGGCACTGGGGAGGGTACACTCTTCGATTCTCGTCTGGGCGTTAACCTCAACAATATGAACATTGCTCCCAATACCACTCCAGCCGAATGCCCTATTTTCCCTGCCGCATTGTCAGCTCTGTATGGCTCACCGAGGAGATACACCAGCATAGCTACTGCTGCCACTAAGGCTGCAATATGAATTGGCGACGTACCCCACGGTCCGTGTGAGAGATAGCTTATCGTTGATAGAATCCGTCGAAATGGTACTAGAAGACGGCTTATCTTCGATAGAAACCATCGTGCTATTCCGGGTAGATACAGTACCCATTGACGCTAGCGCGAAGGAATTGGGATCGGGGCTGCCCTACAGAATAGTCTCCGGGTCTACTTCCAGGCCTGTTGGCGGCTCTTCGCCGGCGAATGCACGCCACCAATCGACGAAGTCGTCCTCGCCGTACTTGTTCTTGAGCCGCGCCAGGTGGATCCGGGCTTGGTCGATGACCGGCAGGTTGTGGGACAGGGCCAACTGATACGTCCGGCCGGCCCAGAGCAGGGCCTCGGCGATATCGTCCCGCTCTTCCGCCACCATGCCCAGTTGGCCGTAGGTCCGCGAGATACGGTTCGGTTCCTGTAGCTCCTCGAATATCTCCCTGGCCCGGTGGTACCACCGTTCGGCGTCTTCCAGCTTTTTTTGCTCGTGAAACAGGACGCCGATTTGCCGGCATTCGTCTCCGGCGCTTCTGCGGTCACCCAGCTTTTCGAATTTCTCCAAAGCCAGCGTATACCAGTGCTCCGCGTCTTCGTAGAACAGCTTGCGGGCCTGGGTCAACAGGCCGAGATGGTGGAACTCGATAGCCATCTGGGCCTCGTTACCCATCCGGTCGCTGAGGGTTAGGGACTGTTGGTACCAGTTCTCGGCGTCGTCGAATTGGTACTGGGCATGGCAGAGGGTACCCAGGGAATGGTAGACCAGCACTGCGGTCTCCTCGTCCCTGGCCTCTTCCAAGACCTCCCGCGCCCGGTGGTACCATCTTTCCGCCTCTTGGTACTCGAACCTGAACTGGGCGCACAGACCCAGAGACCGGTAGTCTTTGACCATTTCCTCGGCGTCTTCCAAGCGCTGGTGGATATCCAGGGCCTTGGAAAACCACTCCTTGGCTTCGGTGTAGCGCCGCTGGTACTGGCGCACCAGCCCGAGGCCGTAATAGTCGTCGGCCACAGCCGCCCGGTCCTCTCCGCCCTCGATGATCTCCAAGGACTTGGTGAACCAGTCGTCCGCTTCGTCGAGCCGCCAGCGTTTCTGGGCCACCTGGCCCATCTGATGATAGACGGCGGCGGTGCGCGGGTCTTTGCCGCCGTCCTCTTCGGACGACAAATGGGCCATTAGCTGGCGGTTCATATCTTCCGCCCGGTCCAGCTCACCGGTCTCGACGCATTCGCTGGCCTCGGTGCCCAGCAGGTAGAGCCACAACTCGCCGGCCCCTTTGACACTGGCTTCAGCTGCGGTCGTCCCTATGGACTCGAGCAACTGCCGCCGGAGGCGCCGCAACTCAGGGTATCGTTTCTGCATTCGGAAGACTTGGGCTATGGGCTGCACCAGGAGTTGGGCGCTGTCCCATTGCCCCGATTCCAATGAAAGGGCCAGCGCCTGGGTGAGATTACCCTCCTCCGCCAGTATGGCGGTCGTGCCGGAGTCCTGGTTTTCGTAGAGGGTTTCCATAAAGTAGTCGGCGGTGTCGGCGTAGACCCGGACGAACTCCGCCTCCAACTGCTGGATGGCCGATAGGGGAAGCTGACGGTAGAGGCTTCTGCCGTAGAACCAGGGAAGGGCGGGGTGAATCTGGTAGACGCTCGGCGTAACCGGTTCGAGGAACCCGCCGTCACGCGCGGAGCGCAACAGGGTCCGGCAGGCGCCCCAACCCAACTGCTCACCCATCACCGTGCGGTAGGCGCTCTCTTGGGTAATGTGGGTCAGGATATCCATCATCACCCGGTTGCGGAAGAGGGAAAGGAACGGCAGATGGGTGCGGCTTCGCCTCGACATCCGGGAGAACGCCTGATCCATCAACACGGTCAGGAACGCCGGCCGCCCTTCCTCGTCCGTAGCCGGCTGATAGCCGGCCAGTTGGCGGGACAACTCGCTGGCCAGCACCGAAGCGGGCACCTCGTTCATCATGGGAATGGCGACTTCCATTGCCAGCGGATGGCCTTCCAATATCCCAAGCAATCCCAGGTACTCCGGCCCCAGACGCGACTCCTCGACGCCTGACTCTTCAAGCAAACGGGTGCCGAATTCGATTTGGTCGTGAGGTGTGAGCCCGCCCAGCCTATATACCGTGTGCCCGGCGGACAGCCAGGGTTCCTCCGGGCGGCGTCCCGCCAGCAACACCCAAGACCGGCCGGTCCCGGTTGCCTGGGTCAGGAGGGAGTCCAGTTCCCGTAACTCCTCCTCTTCCAGCAACCCTGGGGACCCGGACGGGAAACCCGCCAGGTTCTCTACTCCATCCCAGACGAGCAGCGTCTCGTTTTCGTTCAGATAGTCCACCAGCCAACGCTGGCGGTCGGCGGCGCCAAGGTCGCCGAAGTCCAGTCCCGCCAATGCGGTGCCGGTCTCATGGAGGACCTTCTCCAGGCCGGCGCCGACGTCGAAGGAGGTATAGAACACGCCTCCCGGCCGGCTGCCTGTTTTCTGCATCCAGGAGGCGAAGCCCAAGGCCAACTCCGACTTGCCTGAGCCGACACTGCCGGTCAACATAACCACAGGGGACCCTTCGAATCTACGCTCCAACTCCAACACTTCGGAGTGCCGGCCGATGAGGCCGTACGGCCCGCCCCGCGGGAGTTGGTACGGCGCCGCTTCAGGGCGGGAGGGCAGCATTCCGGGAATTGCCGCGTCGGTCGGTTCGGGTAGTACGGGGGCCGAAGTGTATTCCATCGACTGGTATAAGACCGGGGTCAACCAGTCCCACGACACCGCAGACCCTGATGCCGAGGGACGGTGCGGGTTGTCCATCAACGCTTTCCGGGCTGCGGCCACGGCGGAGGCCGGACCGGAGCCGTTGGCCAGCGAGTGGTAGAAAGCGTCGGTAAAGAGCTGTCTGCCGGCCCCGGAGAGCGGATGCGGCAGAAGGGCCACTTGGGGCACTCCGCCTTGCGCCAACGCGGCAGCCGCCCTATGGCCGTCCTCCGCGGCGGAGCACGTCAGCAGCGCCGCCGGTACGCCAGCCGTATTCAAGACCCCGGCCAAATCCTCGACGGCCACCGGGCCGCCGTCCAAGTGGAGACCCTCGGCTCCAACATCGAAGCCGTCCAGGTGGACCAGGTGATAGTGTCCCGGCAACCTCTCCAAGTGACTGGTCAAGGCTTGCAGGGATACGGATTGAAGCCGTTCCAAGCCGACCGGCGCTTCGAGGGACTCCATGGCCGCCAGCGCCTCCACGGCGACAGCGCCGTTTGCCGCGCCGGAGGGCGGCGCTGATGCCGGGGGCGTCAGGAGCAGGACGTTAAACTGGTCGATGGGAAGCGCGCCGCCGAACGACTCAAGCGGTCCCGGGTTGAGCCTGCGAACCAGTCCAGCCATCCGGGCGGCCAGATAGCCGGCATCTTCCTGGTTCAGCAACTCCCAAGGCAGAGCGAGGAACTCATAGCGGCCGGAGACGATGGCCAGCCGGCAATGCTCCCATCCCACAGAGGCTGCCGTTTGGGAGATCTCTTGGGCGCGCGGGTTGGCCCGAAAAACACATTCGAACAGGAGGCGTCCCAAGTTCCGCAGTCCCGACCCCACAGCCTGACCCCGTTCTTGGGACGGTCCATACGGGTCGTCCAGATACTGAGTCAAGTACCATTGAATCTCGGCGGTCTCGGGGTTGCTCAGCGGGAATGGAAACGAGGCCGGCGGGGCGGCTTCCTGGTCACCGGAGTCGTTGGTGAGGACGAGCTGTATCTGGCTTTCGGCGGCCAGGTCGACGATTTCCAAGGTGGTGGCCAATCATTCCTCCGACTCTGGGGCCTGTGCGGTGATTGCTTGGGTGACCAATTCTCGGGGCGAGGACTGGCCCCCGGAACGGCGTCCGAATAGCCGCTTGTATTCTGATAACAAGCTTTTGAAACGAGGAGTGGAATCCTCATTTCTTCCGAGTTCGTACCGCTTGAGAAACGCATTCAGGTCCATATCGGCTTGGAAAATGGGCTCTTCGTACACTGAATCCTCAGAACTTTGATTCAGGTACTCAGCGAGTACTTCTAAGCACGATTCAAACAATCCGTGGCGCGCGTCCTGATTTTTTTCTTGCAAAAGAACCAGCAGAGCATTGGTTAGCTCCTTGGCAGAGTACGGGTGGCGGGCACGCATAAGGGTATCCCTCAAGAAATCGAGGACAACAAAGTAGAACAAAAACCGGGTCAGACGGCGGCTTGGTTCCTCAGCACCGCGACCAAACTTGAACTGGTCCGCCACTCCTTGCAGGCGATAAGCTGCGTAAAGGTCATCTACATCAAAAAGCTCCTTCCCAGACGTTATGCGATTGAAAATACTGCCCCCGGGAAGAGAAGGTGCATTACTTCTATATACCATGCCCGGTTCACTCAACCAACCTGCCCCGTAAACTTTGATAAGATCAAAGGCATTGGCAAATTCAGTGAACTGCCGCGAACCCGGATGTATTTTTTGAAAAGCCTTTTGCGACTCCCATCCTCCTCTTTGAATTTCGAGGAATACACCATATTTATCACGCATTGTGGACGCCCATGTCCTAAAGTCGCTATGTAGAGCGATAAAATCCTGTTCTCGCACAGCATTTTGTGAGTTCGTGAACCTGGTGATGTTTGTGATCTCAGCACTATCGCTCTTGACTATCTTGGTCACTACAACGCCTCGTCCGGCGCGCTCCCGCCAATTCTCCTCCGTTCCACTTTGCCCAGTACCACCTGCCTCAAGTTTCTGCGTCATCACTTGCCAGATTGTCCTGGTGGTCTGGCAACCATTGACGACATAGGGGTCATATAGCAGGTAGGACCCGTCAGGTTGGGTGGAGAAATCGGATACAACGATGGTTATTCCGTTGTTGTACAGACCAAAAATCTCCGGCGTTTTACTTAATGTATCTGCAATTCCCCGGTTGATTTTTCTGCGGCTGCCCAGGAATCGTCGTACATTCTTTTCATAGAGCTGGTCGAGATTGCCAGTTTTGTCGCGGTAGGCTTTCAGGAACTGATATAGATTAGTCAACGGAACCGTACCGACCCGCAGACCCGATTCAGTATCGACAAAGTCACCTTGAATTGGCAGGGAGAGCGTCGCCTGTGTCGCTTGCCGAGTAGGATCCTCCCAAATCGTTTGAAGAGATATATCCTCGACGTCGAATATGGAATCGAGCCGTTCTCTTCCGATTAGACGGATTTCGCTCAAAGCTTGCCGGTCTGACTCGGTCATGGACAGGGGGGTGGCGAACACGAGAATGACACGGTCCCTTTCTGAGGATTGCTGCCGGAACGTATTCAGTCGCTCCATCAAATGGGTCACTTGCTCGGAAAGGCGAGTGTTCTCGCCAGCAAGCGTCGCGATTACCTTTCGTCCTTCGCTAAGAATGGTGTCAGCTCCCTGGAATGCGGTTCCGTATTTACTCTGAATCAAGTACCAAGTATCCCCTTCAACTGACTGGCTTTCTTGCTCGCTGTCGTCAATATCGGCGCGGTGCAAGTAAGCGATGTCGATGCCTCCGTCGCCGCTTCCATCGCATAACACCAAGTCGTCATCGTCGGTGTCGACGCCTAGCCATTGGGTGATCAGTTTGATGGCGAACCGCTGGCCTTTCGCAAACGGTGCAAGGTCTCCTTCCGTGAATTCGTGCAACCACTCGTCGCAGAACTCTTCGAAGGTAACCTCTTCCTGATTGTCCGCACCCGTGACGATGTCTGGGACGCTGGTCATGCCTACACCTCCATCGGCCTTCTGAGTAGATTGTACCGCAGACACGTTCTAGCTTGTTGCGGTTTCACTACTCACGAGCTGTTGGGGCGTCCTACCTGAAAAAACGACTGAGACCTGCTACACGCTACGGTTATGCCCTAAGAGGCAGGATGACTCCGGCAACATTACATAACCAGATCTACTGCGCGGTGAAACCGCCGTCCACTGCCATGGCAGCGCCGGTGACCAGTGAGGCGGCGTCGGAACAGAGCCAGGTGACGGATTCGGCGATCTCCTCGGGGGCGCCAAGCCGCCCTACCGGATGCTGCGGCTCCTCGTCATCGGTCTGGCGGCCGGCGATCAACCTCTGGACCATTGGGGTATCGATGATACCCGGACAGACGGCGTTCACTCGAATTCCGTCCCTTGCGTACTCCAAAGCCGCTGCCTTGGTCAGGCCAACGACGGCGTGCTTGCTGGCTACGTAGGCGGAAAGGCGGCGAGAACCGACGAGACCGGCGGCCGATGCGGTGTTCACGATTGCGCCGCCGCCCCGTTCCAGCATCCGGGGTATCTCGTATTTCAGGCAGAGCCAGACGCCCTTGAGATTGATGTCGATCAGCCGGTCCCAGATGTCTTCCGGGTATTCGTGGAGCCGGCCCTCCATGAAGCCTTCGATCCCGGCGTTATTGAAAGCGCAGTCCAACCGGCCGTAGGCCTCCACCACACCGGCCACCAAGGCCTGAACGTCCTCGGTCTTGGAGACGTCGGCGTGGATGAAGGTCCCCTGGCCGCCGCGGTCCTTGATGGCGCTGAGGGTCGCCTCCGCCCCTTCGGCGTTGATGTCGGAAACGACCACTCGGGCCCCCTCGCGGGCCATAACCAGGGAAGTGGCCCGGCCGATGCCCGAGCCCGCTCCCGTAACCAATGCAATCTTGTCCTGCAGTACGCCTGGCATATGTTCGTCCTCCAGCTTAATGGAGCACTATCCCCATTGGGTGAAGTCTAGCCGCTTTGGAAAATGTCGGAAACCGGCAGCTCGAATCCTGGAAGGACAGTTGATTCCAGGGAATCTCCCAGGCCGTAGAGACCATTACGGCGCCATTGGCCGTTCTCCAGCCGAAGAACTTCGACAGTACAGGCTTCAGGGGACACGACCCAGCATTCTTGGCACTCTATTCGCGCATAGTCGACCAGCCTGCCTTCGATTTCGCTTCGGTTGTTGCTCGGCGACAGTATTTCCACGACCAGATCTGGGCCGCCATAAATACGGTCGTCAACGATCGCAGCGTTTTCGCTGCTGACGAACAACAAGTCCGGCTGCCGTACTCGCAGCGGCGTCCGCTGCACGACCACGTCTACCGGGGCATACCATACACGGCCTAACCCGTTCTCTCGAACGAATGGCCACAGTGGTCGGTAGATGTTACCCGAAAGTGTTTGGTGGACCACCAGCGGGGCCGCGGGAATGATCACCTCACCGTCCACGATCTCGTATCGTTCCTTCGTCTCCGGCTCTTTCAGCCATTCCTCATAGGTGAGCTTCTTTGTCTGAGTTGTCATAAACTTCCCTCACCCAACCCTCTTCCCGAGGGAGAGGGATACATGATGGCATTCTCCCACAGCCAGACGGCTTTGAGCATCATTCTAAGTCTCACCGGAGCGGCGGGCGTCGGCCCGCCAGTCGTCGGGGCTGGGGCCCCGGTCGATGACCACGTCGACCACTGCGGGGAGCCCGGAGGCCCGGGCTTGCCTCAGAGCGCCGGGAATGTCGCGGGAGTCGTTGACCTGGATGCCGAACGCCCCGAACCCCCGGGCGACGGCCGCGTTGTCGGTGGGGTAGAACTCCGAGGCGATGGTCTGACCCGCCGGCTGGTGGTCCAGCACCATGCCGAGGGCGTTGTCGTTGAAGACGACGCACGTGATGGGCAGGTCGTACTGCATGGCGGTGGACAGGGCGTTCACTGTCATCATGTACCCGCCGTCGCCGGTCACGCAGGTTACCGGCCGGTCGGGATAGACCAGCTTCAGGGCGACTGCGGCGGGCAGGCCCCATCCCATTCCGGCGGTGCCGCCAGGGCAGAAGAAAGTGCCAGCCTGGTTGGCTTGGTAGAGGTGGGCCATCCATGTCCGGTTGTTGCCCGCGTCCAACGCGAATATCGTCGATGGGTCGGAGTTTTCGCGCAGCAGATGGACCAATCGCTGCGGGGCAACGGGTGAGCTATCGCGGTGCATCTCCGGATCGTCGTAGAACGCCATGCTCTCTTTACGGCCGGAGACTGTGGCGTCCCAGCCGGCCCTCTGACCGGCGCTGTCCTGGGCCGCCGGCTTGGAAGCCGACACCAGTTGCCCCAGTATGCTGCCCGCGTCGCCGATCAGGCCCAGCTCTATCGGGAAGCTCCAACCGGCGTTTCGCTCGTCGATGTCGATTTGTATCACCCGTTGACGGCGAGGGTCGAAGATATCCGGCCGCTCCCTCACGGTCTCTTGGGACCGGAGCAGGGCGCCCACCACCAGCACCGTATCGGCCTCACCCACCACCCGGTTGGCCGCATCCTGGCCGTAGGTGCCGACCATTCCCACCGACAGCGGATGAGTCTCCGCGATGGCGCTCTTTCCTTTATAGCTGGTGGCCACCGGCATATTCCAAAGCTCGGCCAGTTCTTGCAACCGGGAGTGGGCCCGGGCAACGTGCACGCCGTTGCCGGCCACCACCACCGGGCGGCGAGACTGGGAGAGTATTTCCACGGCCCGTTGAATGTCCGCCGCCGAGCTCTCGGGTTTCGCGGTATTGAGGAAGCCGGCCGCATTGTGAATGAATGGAGGCGACTCGACGTCGACATCTCCCGCGATGGCCGCAGACCGCATAACCACCGCCGACGGGCCGGGCCACCCGCTTACGGCGTGCTTGATGGCTGTCTGAGTGGCCAGCACAGACTCCTTGGGGCTGGCCGCCAGCGCGGTGTACTTGCACATGGACTTGAATATGTTGGGCAGGTCGATGCTGCCGTACTCTCCGGCCCCCGACTGGTTGGCAGGCCGCTGGGCGGCCCCGCCGTCGGAGGTGTCGGTCAGCACCAACATGGGAGAACTGCTGAGCATGGCTTCCATAATACCGAAGGCGGCGTTGGAGCCGATGAACAGTCCTTGCCCCATAACCACCGCCGGTTTGCCGGTGGCCCGCCCGTAGGCGTCGGCCATGATGGCGGCCACCTGCTCATGGCGCACCAAGACCGTCTTGATGCGGTCCTCCCGGCCATGCAGCAACTGGAATATCTGGCCGGTGCCTCCGCCGGGAATGCCGAAGACGTACTCGACTCCGGCCTCTTCCAGGGTCTGGACGATCATCTCGCTGGCTGACGGCATGACATAACTCCGGTGGCGTTCCGGGTCCCGATTCGCGGCGACAGGGGCGCCGTCTTACGGCAGAGAGCCCGGGGAACGCAGAGGACTTGGAAGTGCTGGGATGATACCCTTGGCCTTGGGCAGGGTCAAGGAAATCTGCCTTGACCCTCAACAGGTGCGGGCGTATTATCGCCACAACCCACCGCCGAAGCGTTAGTTATCATCGCATCGGCCGTAATCCGGCGTAATCCAATCCGAAACAGAGGTAGCAAAATGCGAGGCGGCGACGCGTTGGTCCAGGCACTGGAAAAGGAAGGCGTGGAATACATCTCCGGGTTTGCCGGCAGCGGCGAGGCGCCCCTGTGGCCCGGTTTGCAGGCCTCCACTTCCATAAAGGTGTTTTCAACCAGGCACGAGCGCATGGGCGTGGAGATAGCCGACGGTTACGCCAGGGCCACCGGCAAGGTCGGAGTGGCGTTGACCGGCACCGGGCCCGGCGCCACGAACACGCTGACCGGAGTGGCGGGAGCGTTCGCCGACAATGTCCCGGTGCTGCTCCTTATGGGCCAGCACCCTCTGGGCAGCATGGGAAGGGAGATTCAACAAGAAGTCCCCTCCAGCATCTTCGACAACCTGGTCAAGTGGAAGGGGACCTTCGCCCGTATTGAGGACATTCCGTCGGTGGTCCGCAGGGCCTTTACCAACCTGAGGTCCGGTTCCCCTGGGCCGGTGGTGCTGGAGATGCCCTTGGACGTGATGTTGTCGGAAGCCCCCGACGAAACGCTTCGCTATGAGCCTGTCGGCCCCGGCCGCAAGGCCGCGCCCGACCACATGGACATTGACCGCGCCGCCGAAATACTACTCAATGCCCGCCTTCCGATAATGAACGTGGGCGGCGGAGTGCTGGCGGCGGAGGCTTGGGACGAGGCCCTGGAGCTGGCCGAACTGCTGGCGATGCCCGTTGCCAGCACCCTGGTGGGCAAGGGCGCGTTCCCGGAGAATCACCCCCTTTCCCTCGGCGGCGGCGTGTATCCCCGCAGCAAGTACGCCTCCGGCGCGGCCTTGGTGATAAACCGCAAAGCCGACGCCGTGCTGGCCGTCGGAAACTCCTTCCGGCTGCCCAACGCCACCGACGGGCGGCCCATCCCGCCGGGGGTGAAGCTGATTCACATAAACGCCGACTCCGGCGACCTTAACAAGATTTATCACGCCGACGTGCCTATCCTGGCCGACGCCAAGCTAGCCCTGCGCAGCCTCATCGACGCCGTGCGCGACCGGATGGGGCCGGGCGGCCCGCCCTCGGCGGCCAACCGGGAAGAAATAGTGGCCGAGATAGGAGAAGCGCGGGCCAAGTGGCGGGCGGAATGGGAACCAACGTTCACCGACGACTCGGTCCCCACCAACGGCTACCGCGTGATCCAGGAACTGTTGAAAGTGGTGGACCCCGACCGCACCATCGCCCTGCACGACGCCGGAGGCAGCCGTGGCTACCTTTCGCCCTTCTGGCCCGCCACCAAGCCGCGCAACTACATCGGCATGGGCGGCATGGCGGCGATGGGCTGGTCCATGGCTGCCGCCATCGGGGTCAAGCTGGGCCGCCCCGACAATCTGGTGTTCAACGTCCTGGGCGACGCTTCCTTCGGCATGGTGGGCATGGAGCTGGAGACGGCCGTGCGGATGGGTCTGCCGACGCTGACCGTATTGCTGAACAACGGCGGCACCGGAGGCGGGCTGATGGCCATGGCCAACGACAACGCCGCCCCGCCGGCCATGGCCGAACTTGGCGGCAACTTCTCGCTGGTGGCCCAAGGCCTGGGCGCCCACTCGGAGCGGGTGGAGCAGCCCTCGGAACTTCCTGACGCCTTCCGCCGGGCCATCGCCGCCACCGAAAACGGGCAGGCCGCGCTGCTTGAGGTCATCATCAAGCCGATGCCCACGCCGGAAACCCGCGAGGATTGGGCCCTTTGAGCGAACTCGGAATCCGGAGTGCGGAAAGCGTCTCTCCCACGGGTAGAGGCGTCCTGCACGGGTCAGAAGGAGTGAGCAGTGAAAAGCATTGAGATCGACCGCAGCAAACGTCTGAAGGAGGAACCGGAGAAGGGGCATAACCGCTGGCATCCCGACATTTCTCCGGTGGTGGCCGCAGACCCCGGCGAAGAGGTAGTGCTGGAAACCCGCGACGCCTCAGACTGCCAGATGAAACCCACCGTTGCTGTTGAAGATTTCGACAGTTTCGACCCCAAGGTGGCCCATCCCCTCACCGGTCCGGTTTACATAAATGGGGCGGAACCCGGAGACCTGCTGGAGATAGAGTACGTAGACATCTTACCGGAGTCCTACGGCTGGACGCGGAACCGCCCCGGCGCGGGTTTCCTCAGGGACCTGTTCACCGAACCGTACGCGGTCCATTGGGAGATCAAGGACGGGTGGGCAACCTCCGACGGTCTTCCGGGGGTACGTATACCCAACGGCTCTTTTATGGGGACGGCCGGGATCGCTCCCTCCCGGCAACAGATGGAGGCGTGGGCGCGGCGCGAGGCCGACCTGGTGCGCCGCGGCGGAACAGCGATGCCGCCCGATGCCGAGGACGCAGTCCCCGCCCAAGGTCCGGTGGCCAGCGAGGGTCTCCGGACCATCCCGCCACGAGAGAACTGCGGCAACGTCGACGCGAAGCAATTGACCAAGGGCTCCCGGTTGCTCATTCCGGTGAACGTTCCCGGCGCCCTCTATTCGGCAGGGGACGGCCACTTCGCCCAAGGGGACTCGGAGTGCTGTATCACCGCGATCGAGATGGGCGCCACCGCCGTGGTGAAATTCCACCTGCACAAGGGAGAGGCGGAGCGCCACAACATAAAGTTCCCGCGCTTTGCCCACCCCGGTTACTTCCTGCCCCCCGAATGGGCCGCGCCCCGCAACTTTATCGCCACCATGGGGATGCCCATCCGCGACGACGGGACTCAGGAAGGGGAAGACCTGACGCTGGCCGCCCGCAACGCTCTCATCCACATGATCGAGTTGCTGCAGGAGCGGGGGTGGACGCGGAACCAGGCCTACATAATTTGCAGCGTGGCCGTCGACCTGAAAATCAGCAACGTCGTGGACCTGCCGAACGTCACGGTTTCGGCCTTCCTGCCCGAGGACATTTTCCAGGGTTAAAATCCGGCCAAAATTTAGACGCCTTTTTGGTCTGGCCGCACTCTCAGCGCCGCCCTGAGGAGAAAAGGGCCCTTAAATCGCTTTACAGCGCGCCGTATTTCTCACCGCCGGGAAACAAGAGGATTTTCTGCAAGAAGCGGTTCGGAACGCGGTTTCTGTGGTCCCGAACGAAAAGACACCCCGGTTTTGCCGGGGTGTCTTTTTTCTTCCGTCACCGGACCGCACGGTTGCTGCGACACCGCGAGGCCGGTTGCGGCACGAACCGCGTTAACTGATCCGTTTCACTTCCAGGGTCTCGCCCGGCGCCAAGGCGACTCTTCGTACATTTATACCCAGTTTGAGGAGCCAGTAACCGAGAGTGGCTTTGCTCACACCCAACTCTTCGGCGGTGGCCGACAGACCAACTTCGTTTACCTTCTCGGGTAAAAGACGCTCCAAAGGACGCTGGTGTTCCTTCTCTACTCGTTGCATCAGCTTCGTTTTTCTCGCCACGATGACCCCCTCCTATTCGCTGTCGCTCGTACGGCCGGACTCTCTTCGATTGGCGCAGAAACACGCTAACATGCCGTATTAGGCCGCGTCAAGGTTTAGTCCTAAGAATTGTTTAAATTTATTTAAGAATAAAACAGAACGCCTTAATCGCCAGTCCCTGATTTTGAGCTGTTTGACAGGGGGATTAGAGGCCTCCTAAGCTGTAAAGACGGCTCTACGGGCCTGTGAGGCCGTTTGGGGCCGTTAGACACCGGGGCCGTGACCCCGAGAGACCGATGGGGGCAGTAATGGACCGTCCAAACCTAAGGGATGTCTTCCAAGCCAGAAAAACGATCGATTCTTACATTCCCCGGACGCCGTTGCATTATTCTGCCGGCCTCAGCAAGTACTTAAATGCAACAGTGTACATAAAGCACGAAGAGTACCTTCCCTTGGGAGCTTTCAAGAGCAGGGGAGGCATCAACCTCTTGGCCAACCTGTCCGCGGAAGAGAAGGAGCGGGGCCTGATCACGGCATCCACCGGGAATCACGGCCAATCATTGGCCAACGCCTGCCGGGAGTTCGGGGTGAGGGCCATGATCGGCCTGCCCGAGAACGCCAATCCCGTGAAGGTGGCGGCAATGGAGGCCCTGGGCGCGGAGCTGATATTCCACGGGGCCAATTTCGATGAAGCGCGGCAGCATTGCGAGCTCTTGGCCCGCGAAGAGGGATATCGCTACGTGCATGCCGTAAATGAACCTCTCCTAATCGCCGGCGTGGCCACGGCGTCGCTGGAGATCATCGAAGAGCTGCCCGACGTGGAAGTCATGCTCCTGCCGATGGGGGGAGGCACGGGGACCAGCGGCGCTTGCATCGTGGCCAAGGCAATCAACCCGGAGATCCAGGTCCTCGCCGTCCAGTCGGAGTCCGCTCCGGCTGGCTACCTTTCCTGGAAGGAGGGCAGGATCGTCGAGGCGGAAATGGACACCTTCGCCGAGGGAATAGCCACCGTATCCGGGTATGAGTTGCCCCAGAGCATAATGGCGGAGCTGCTCGACGACTTCCTTTTAGTCTCCGACGACGACATACGCCACGCCATCGGGCTGCTGGTGGAGAAGTGCCATACCCTGGCCGAAGGAGCGGGGGCCGCGGCTTTGGCCGGGGCGGTGAAACACCCGGACCGTCTCAGGGGCAAGAAGGTTTCCATCACCGTCAGCGGGGCTAACATTACCGCCGGCAACCTGGCGGCCGCGTTGAAAGTGTACTCGGACCGGGCCAGCTAAGTTACGTTAAAGTAGAAAGGTACTTGGCTATCTCGTCCCGGCTGAACTCCGGAAGCTCTACTTCTTCCCCTCGCCGGTCGAACAGCACCAGCCCTTCTTGAGGGGAAAGCATCTGACCTATCTCCCATCCGTCTATCCCCGCTCCGTCTAGGGTTGAAAGAAGCCTTGGTACGTCCTCAGGCGGCAGGGTGATCAGCAGCGCCCCGGAAGCCAGCAACCCCAACGGGTTTAGCCCCAGTGCCTCACATACGACGGCCGTCTGCGGCAGTACCGGGACGCTGTCCTCCTCGAGGCCCAAGCCCAGCCCCGAAGCGGCGGCTACTTCCCGGAGAGCGGTAATGATTCCCCCTTCGGTCACGTCGTGTAACGAATGTACCCGTACATTGTTACAGGCCAGCCCAGCATCATGTAGTACACCTATACCCGGAGCGTCCAACAGGGCGGCGCCGGCGTCTACAACCTCTCCGGCCACCCCGGCCCGGAGCAGGTCCCCACGCCGTTCCCGGGCCAGCAGCGCCGTGCCTTCAATTGCGACCCCCTTGGTGACGACTATGCTGTCGCCCTCTTGGGCGCCGCCGGTCCGGACCAGTCGCTCCGGGACAACCTCGCCCAGCATCGTTCCCAACACCAACGGCCGGTCGATCCCGTAGGTCACTTCGCTGTGCCCGCCGATGAGGGTAACTCCCAGGTCCCGGCAAGCGCCGGCCACTTGGTTGAACAGTTCTCCGGCTTCGGCGGGGGAGAAGCGTTCCGGGACCAGCAAGGTCGCTAGGAACCACCGCGGGGTGCCGCCGGTGCAGGCTATGTCGTTGGCGTTGACTTGGACCGCGTACCAGCCGATGCGGTCCGATGCAAAGGTTACCGGGTCGCTCGTCGCCACCAGCAATTTCCCGCCCACCTCCAGCACGGCCGCGTCCTCCCCCATCCCAGGGCCGACGACGACTTGGGGGTCGCTGGAATCGAACCCTTCCAGCAGTTCACGCAAGAGCTGATGGGGAAACTTTCCAATGTCCAATCGAGTCCCTCCGCAGGGAAAGTCCGGCGGCGGAGTCACCGGCCCGCCGTCCGGCTATCTTAGTCCAAAGCTCGACGGTGCGGCCACCGGATTGACACCGACCTGGCTATGTGACATAAACCACAAATTGCAGTATTCGACGGCAGGATTCATGTCAACGTTACTAGAGACCGGACCAGAGACCGGACCAGAGACCGGCCGGAAGGGCCGGGTGGAGCAGTGTTTGGACCGTTGCGGCTATCTCTGGGCGGCGCTCATCTTTTCGTTGTTGGCCCTTCTGGCAGGTTGCGCAGGGAGCGCCACGCCGGGCCCTCAGCTCCCGTCAACCGTCGCGGCGCCCCTAGTTACGGCAACACCCGAAAGTACGACGCCGGTATCTCGAAGCGCCGCCACGACTCCAAGGACGCAGGCGCCAGCCTCTCCGGGAGAGGCCGTAGTCCTGGAAGTCGGCGTCAATGGCGAGGCGCTGGAGTTCGACGTCGAGAGCCTCTCCGTCACCGCCGGAGCTTCCGTATCCCTTAGCTTCGACAACTCGTCGATTATTTACCAGCACAACTGGGTGTTGGTGGCGATGGGTACGAAGGACGACGTTAGCACGGCGGCGGCCGAGGCCGGGCCCGAGTATGATTGGCTGCCGCCGGACGACCCGCGAGTGCTGGCCGCCACCGGTCTCCTAGACGCCGGCGTGACCGGGTCCGTTAGTTTCACCGCTCCCGCCGCCGGCGTCTACGAGTACGTCTGCACCTTCCCCGGACACAACTTCACGATGCACGGAGAGTTCGTAGTCACCGAATAGCCACTGACATCGAGCGGACTTCCATAAAGGCTGCCAGACCGCACAGGCTGCCGGACCCGGAAATTGTGTGTGCTACCATTCCCGAAAAAGCCGTAACCGGGTCAAGCTCGTGGTCCATGCGCTCGGCCGGCGAGTTGGTTGATTGCATCCGGTTGGGGTGTTTGGTAGCATAGTGCTCTGGACCCGCTCGGGCCGACGGGTCCGTTTCCCCTCACAGGTGGGGCGTTCGTCTAGCGGCCCAGGACACCGCCCTCTCAAGGCGGAGATCAGGGGTTCGAATCCCCTACGCCCTACCAACCGCAACTAACGGCCCGCAACTAACGGCGCCACTCCTCGATATTCCACAACTCGCTGTCCCAGCCGTTGATCCGGACGCCCAGCAGGGTATTCAGGTGCGCGGAAACCGCGCCCCGGTCCACCAGCGGAATCTCGTAGTAGCCCTGCACGTAGGTGTCGTTGAGCTGCTTTACCAGCGCCTCCCGCTCCGGTCCAATCCGGGTCTGTTCCAGTTGAGCGAAGAGTTTGTCGTATTCCGGGTCGCAAGAGCGGGCATTGTTGCTGAAGGACCAGTTGTTGTCCCGGGTCTGGATATGCTTGCAGAGGGGGGCGGCCAGGTCCTGTTGCGGGTCGATGCCGGAACTGCCAGCGTACATCTGCAGGTCGGCGAAGAACCGGCGATACCGACGCTTCCTTGTCGGCCACGGGACCGCCGCCGAAAAAGACGCTGGCGTTGTGGTGTACCACCTCGGTCTCGATGCCTATTTGACGCCACCAGTCAAGAATGAGCGCCTGCGTATCCAGGGTCTTTTAATTCTCCCTCTCCCTCAAGGGAGAGGGAGAGGGCTGGGGTGAGGGTGAAGTGCTGGCAATAACGACGGTCGCTCACGTTAGGGAACGCCCCCACCCTAACCCTCCCCCATTTGGGGGAGGGGATAATTAAATGACCCTGCCTGCGTATCCTGCCTTATGGCATTGGTGGAGGTCTGGTAAGCGACTCGCAGAGGAACGCCGTCGTATTCACGGATGCCGTCGCCGTCGGCATGCAGGACACCATTATCGTCCAGCAGCCTGTTTGCACCCTCGATATCTTGTGCCAGGCACCCATCGTTGGCGGCCGAAGCATAATTCGGCGGGCCGGCTATCAGATTGCAGGTGGGCTCCGCAGCGAAGCCGTAGAGCTGCTCCGATATGAGGCCGCGGTCGATGGCCATTGACATAACGGTGGGCCTTGACTGGTCCGCGGGTCACTTGAACTCGGGGATTACCTTGTCGGTGATGAGCCGCATGGTATCCATCACGACGTCGCGGGGCACCGATGACGTCCAGTTGACCTCGAACATGATTTCGTCGGTGCTGAAGTCGTCCCGGAGCAGGTGGATCCTGTCGACCACTTCCTCCGGGTGTCCCAAACAGGTTTACTTCCTCGGTCGCATCGGGACTGGCGGCGCCTGCGTCGGTACTACCAATGCCGATTCTTCCCGAGTAGTATGCCCTGGCGAGACTCATGAGGTTCTCGGTCCGGCGGGTGGCCTCCTCTTTGGTGCCGGCCACCAGGGTGGGAATGCGGACCACGGTAGTCGGGTCGCCCGGGTGTCCTGCGTCCTCCCAGGCCTGCCGGTAGGCTTTCACGTCCTCCTTCAGGACCGCCGACCCCCTGAGGTTGTGGGGAGAGCTTCCCGCCCCGATGGCGATTCGATAGCCTCGGGCGCCCATTGGCACGAAACTTTCTTGGCTGTCCACTGGCAACAGCATGGGAGGATAGGGTTTCTGGTAGGGTTTTGGGATGGCGAGATAGGGTTCGTAGAATGCGGGGTAGTTGTAATACTTGCCCTCGAACCCGGAGAAGTGGTCCTCCGTCCAGAGCTGCTTCATGACCTCAAGGTACTCGAAGAATTGCTCCCGGCGTTCGGCAGAGCCGCGAGTCCGCCCTCCCGCGCCGTAAATGAAACGGCCCCCGCTGACCTGGTCGACCATGGCGACCTGTTCCGCAGTCTGGATGGGGTCCTCCAGCATCAGATTGTCGAACCCGTACCTCTCATGGGGCAGCGCCGACGCCGATACTGTTTCCTCGGACTGCCTTATCACCGGGCGGTGGATGGACGACCCGATCTTGATATTTTTGGTGCGTTCGGCGACCACGGCGGCCAGCATGAGGACCTGAGGGTCCATGCTCGCCTGCTTGGAAAAGTGACCGCCTCCGAGCCAGATGTAGTCCCAGCCCATCTCTTCCACGGCATCGATCTCTTCGTAATTCTTGACGTAAGCCTCTTCCTCGAGAAGCTTCCCGCCGCTGTATTCGGGGTCCCACGGGACCTTGCCATCGGTGTACAAGGCATTCCAGGTATTGAAGAGTCCAAAGTCCATGCTCGTCCCTCCTCTGATCGTCCCTTAATGGCCTTTCGGCGGTACGACCCGCGACGGATTCAATGCTAATACCAGCGCCTAATAGCGTCAACATTGGTAATGTCGAGCGCCTCAGCGGCCTCAATTTCCCGCTGGGGGTGCGTGGAACTGTACGGCCCCAACAGGAAGTCGACGCCGTCCTCGTCGATGAGTTGCTCGACGAACGCAACGGTGGCGTCAGGGCCGCTAGTTCCCGTCGTAGATCACCTCGGTGACCGCATGACCGGAGAAGAGACGATTGAGGTTATGGTCACTTACTCCTCCGATTCATTCAAAACCGGTTCATTCAAACCAAGCATCCGTCTTGCGGTGTCCCTTGCCTCGTCCAGGGTATTGACGAATTGGTCTTCGGGAACACGCCGCAGAACGTTGAGCGCCCTGAGGGTAACCGCGGGCCGACCCTCTAGGGCCATCACGATGCACCCGGTATCTTCAGCCATGGCGCTATCGATCAGCTGCTCTATCACCAACGCGGCGCTGTCGTCCATGTAGACGGTGTCGGAGAAGTCGAGGATCACCACCTCGTGGTCCTGAACGTCCATGCTGATCGTGTTGATCAGCTTGTTGGCGGACGCGACAGAGAAACTCCCCCTGAGCGCCACCAAGCCGACACGCGCAGAGAAATCGCTCGCCTGCTCGTCATCCGCCTGTTCCTTACTTGCAAGGAAAGTCCGGTCCAGCAGCGGCACGGAGACCACGCTGTCCAGCTCCAGGCGTTCGAACTGCTTAGCGCTGGCCATCGCCGCCGCGATCAGGCCTATAGCGACGGCAGTAACCAAGTCGAGGAACACCGTGAGCCCGAGAGTGATGAACATGACGAAAAGGTGTTCCCGCTGAACGCGGTGAATCCGGGTGATGAAGCGCCAGTCTATGATGTCCCATCCGACCTTCATCAGGATGCCGGCAAGGGCGGCATGGGGAATCGACTCGACGTATCTGCCCAAGCCCAAGACCAGCCCAAGCAGGATGGCCGCGCGCAGCACTCCCGATACTTGGGTCCGTCCACCGGCGCGTATGTTGACTACCGTGCCCATGGTGGCGCCGGCGCCGGGCAGGCCCCCGATAAACCCCGCGATCACGTTGCCGATGCCTTGGCCCGCCAACTCGCGGTCCGGGTTGTGCCGCGTACGGGTCATTGAGTCGGCCACCAAGGAGGTGAGCAGGCTGTCTATGGAGCCGAGCAGCGCGATGATCAACGCCGGTTGCACGGCGCCCGCCAATACGCCCACCGCCAAATCAGGCAACCTCCAGCTCGGGAGGCCGGTCGGCACTTCGCCGATCGTCGGCGTGTTGGTAAGCCACAGAAGGCCCAAAAGCGTCCCGGCGACCAGCGCGGCCAGGGTAGCGGGCAGAAACTTCTTGAGCTGATTGGGCCAGAAGACTCCCACACCGAGGGTGACTGCCGCGATGGCGAGCGCGCTGAAGTTGACATCGGTTATCACGTCCGGCCAGGCACGGACCGCCCCCAACGGTCCGCCCTCCGCAATGGACGCGCCCAAGAAGGGCAGGGTCTGCAACAGTATGATGATTATGCCGATGCCGGACATGAAACCGGATATCACGGAGTACGGCGTGTAGGCCACGAACCGGCCGACCTTGAGTGCGCCCAGCAGGATTTGTATCAGGCCCGCCATGATGACTATGGTGAACGCGCCGGCGAGGCTGTCCGCATGGGTTGCGACGACGACCGCCATCGCCACGGCCATCGGCCCCGTGGGACCGGATATCTGAGACCTGGTGCCCCCGAACACCGCCGCGAAGAAGCCCACGGCGATCGCCCCGTAAATTCCGGCGACGGCGCCCAGACCTGAGGCCACGCCGAAGGCCAGCGCCACCGGCAGCCCCACAACCGCTGCTGTGACGCCGCCAAAGACGTCCCCGCGGAGGGTTTTGAGGTCGTAGTTTATTCGAGGGAGCATTCGATCATTTCTCGGAATACTGGTCCCACGGTATCCGTCCCAACGTCTCCGTCCGGCAGGCTCCGTAGCCCGGGACGCGCCTCGCCTGAGGCAAGCTCCATTGCTATGCTGCTGGCGACTAATATAGCAAATCGGACGCTAGATGGGGCGGTCCGGGGAAAGAATTGACGGCATCGGTAAGACCCTGCTCCCACTCGCCCCCGAACCTGGCGAAGACTGGCAATCAGGGCGCGAAGCGGTGGACGACGGGCATCTCGGCGATGTCGAGCCAGCGCGGTGATCTGAGACAGCATCGGTAGGTTGTTGCCGCAGTGGCGGCTCCGAAATCTTGCCTGGGACCAGGTTGGCTCAAGCAACTGATTCGACGGCGCCGTTCTTCGCCAGATTGGCGGCGCCAACCTGAGCTTCCGTGAGCCTCAGGGTGAAGGGGTTCGATTTGGTGGTATGGTGGCCCACGCGTATCATTTCGGCGACTCCGTACCAAGGTTGGTAGAAGCGGTATGACAATGGGAAATGGAGCAAGCGCTATTGCGCAGCCGAACACATCCTTTTCCAGAACGCGGAACGGAGTGTTGCCCTCTCGCGTGTAGCGGGCCTGACTCAATCGGAACTCTGCGTTGGTTGTCTAGGGGGCTGGGAGGCTGTAGTTTGAACCCCATGCGGGGCTTCCTCAACGTTATTTGTGGTTAGGAAATGAGATATGGCAACTCCCAAGTATGGAGACCTGATCCGGCTGGGACCCGACGACGGCGCAGTCTCGGAAGTGCTAAAGCGAGTGCCGTTAGGTGCGGCGGCTTCACAGGGCAGCGTTAGCGAAGGTGATCTTCAGAAACTGTTGTTCCGTTTCCCAGAAACGCTTCCAATCGCGACAATCGACGCAACCTATGCGGGTGCTGTTCCAATTTGCCAAGAGTTGCATACGCCCGCAGGCTTCGTTGATGCGTTGTACGTGAACCGTTTCGGCAGGATTA
Source organism: Dehalococcoidia bacterium (assembly GCA_965222595.1). Classification (GTDB taxonomy): domain Bacteria; phylum Chloroflexota; class Dehalococcoidia; order Lucifugimonadales; family UBA3495; genus VXOI01. Next base: position 313,745 of record CBDCUJ010000013.1, read on the forward strand.
CTCTTACCGAGTTCAAACTTTGGCGTAATCCGCAAGCGCGACGTGAGGTGATCGGTCAAATTCTGGATTACGCGAAGGAACTCGCATCCTGGAGCTATGAGGACTTGCAGCGCCAAGTGTCAATAGCTCTCAACGAAAGCGGTAATATCCTCTTCAAATTAGTCGATGCGCACTCTTCGGGAATCGATGAGGCCGAGTTCGTCGACAATGTGACGCGAAATCTGAGGCGTGGCGAATTCTTGCTTCTAATAGTGGGGGACGGAATTCAGGAAGGTGTTGCGAACATAGTCGATTTCGTACAGCGCCACAGTGGTTTGCACTTCAACCTGGCGTTGGTGGAAGCTGCCCTTTACCGAGATACCGCCAACCACCTCATCGTCCAACCCCGCGTTCTGGCCCGGACCGAGATTGTGCAACGTTTGGTGGTCGATGGCTACTTTGTCAGAGAAATCACCGAGGACGATGTTGAAATCCAGCAGGATACCCTTTCGGACCAGGAGGAGCAAAACTTGCAGTTCTGGAAAGCAGTGGTCCAGGATTACTCGTTCGCGGACATTGCTGTAACTGTACCTTCGCCCAGCAAGGAATCCACCTTATATGTGCCAGTGCGGGGTTCAGGGTTCGGGGACTGGGGCCTGTGTTTTGACGGGTACTTGCAGCGCAACGCTTCCAGTATAGGCTGCTTCCTCGTGGCTCGGAAGGACCAATCACAGGCTGTCCGGATTTTCGATGAACTCGTGTCAACGCTGGACGAATTGAAAACGGAGCTGGGCGAAGAATTAGAGGTCTGGAATAGCCCTCGTGGCCGTCCCAGATTAGGGTTTTCGAGGCAGGGTGGCTTGTCTTTCCTCGCTGATGACAAGTCCAGCGATGATTATGCAAGATCCGTTTCTTGGATGCGGTACCACTTAAATCGCCTAGTCAGCGGGCTTCACCCGCGTATTCAGTCGATGCTCGCTGATGACGGGTAAAAGACTCTATAGGAAACGAGAGGGTGAACCTCGATGCTCAAGCGGACGGAAATTCTTCAACAGGCTTGGGATGGGCCACCGAATGGGCCATGCGGAGGCGGTGCAAGGGCGAGAGGTTTGACTATCACGCCTTGAGCCCCGTTCCGGTCGTTCGTTCGGACTTGATGAAACTAGGATCACGAAGAGAGTGCGCCCACTCAAACGTCCAAGACACCTGCTATGTGTTCGTGTTGGGGACTTCTAGGGTTCTGATAAGTTCCTTGGCGTCCTGAATGCCCTCCGCTACCGAATCCTCGTCCAAGATTGCCTGATAGAAGTTGGCATGTAGCGCCTCGATTGATCGGAGCAGCCTCCGTCTATGGCGCGCGTTGGCTGGGTCGTCGCTGATTAGCTTGTTGGTATTTTCGATCAGTCGCCTATGCGACCCCAAAGGCCAGTTCCGCTGATGAAATAAACCTATTCTCCTATAGGGGATGACACCCCACGCAGACGGGACGCAGTACACGAATCGGTGTTAAGCCTTGTAGAACTACCTCTTCGCTATTGACGCAATGCCGGAGCAACTGGTCGCTTTGATGTTCAGCCTACCTGCCAGCTACCGGGCAGCAGTAACAGAAGAACGTTGGGGGGGCGGGAGTACCACGGTGCCCGCACGCCTCGCTGCTACGGGTGAAATCATCGACATGCCGCAGGACTTAGTAACTATCTCAAATCAGCGAGACGGCGTTGACGGCGGTACCAGATGAGGGCACAAGCCAATCGAAGCAGGCCCAAGTAATTGGCGGGCTTCTTGTCGTAGCGCACCAATATCGCTCGGCACTTGGAGAGCCAGCCCAAGGTGCGTTCCACCACCCACCGCCGGGCGGGGAAGGTTTTCTGGCCCCATTGGTCCAGCTTCTCCTCCCCAATGCGCCGGATATGTGTACGGTATTGGTAGGCGGCGACGGTCCCATGGCCTGTGGGATTGTCATACCCTTTGTCCAAACACAGGTTTTGAACGCCTGGCGGGCGCACCACTACTATGCTCTCCAAGGTCGGTTTCAAGAGTTTCGTATCATGGACGTTGGCTCCAGCTATCGCTACGCTCAGGGGTCCGCCTACTGCGTCGACCAGGATGCTCTTCTTGCTCCCAGCTTTGCCCCGGTCGGTGGGGTTTCGTCCAATGGAGCCCCCCCAAAACGTGCTTCGCCCATCGAGCAATCCGCCGACTGCCACTCCCAGTTCACCCCGCCCAACTCCTGGCATTCTTCTATTAAGCCCGAATCCACCGATGGACGGCGTGAGGACACTGGAAGGGGGGTGAGGAAGTTACAGACGCGATGGTCCGGGCTCGAATTCGGGTAGATGAGGGGTTGGCGGCGGTCTGCAGGCGTTTTTGGGGGCGCCGATGGCGGCCTACAGTGGCTGTGGTGAGCGAGATGGCGGTGAGAGGACACGGCAAGAGGCGCTCGCGGACCGGACTGGCGCGAGTTTGCGGGGAGGTTCAGTTGGCGGGGACGTTGGGACACTGGCGGACGGGCGCCGTCAGGCCGGGAGTGGAATGGCTCGCAACCGGGCCAGGGCGCGACTGAACTGGGTTTCCCAAGGCCAGTGCTGTGGCAGATGCAGGGTGAGGCGGCGTGCCGAGCTGGTGAGCCGTCCGGCCAGGGCGAAGACCCGCCGCCTGAGGGTCTTGGTGGTCACGATCTGCTCACCCAAGCCGATGCGGGCCGTCCAGCGGGCCAGGTTATGCGCCATCACCTGAACCGCCAGCCAGGCGCCGTTGGCGGCGAAGCACCCCGACGGCATGTGGTTCAGCCCGACGCCGTACTTGAGGTCGCGTATGGCGTTCTCGACCTCGGCGTGGCGGCGATGGTCGGCTTCCAGTTCCAGCGTCTCTCCGTCCCGGTCGGTGATGAAGCCGTGATAGCTGTATCTGGCGAAGAGGGCGAGCTGGGAACCGGGCGTCGGCTTCACCCGCCGGACAATGAGCCGCACCGGTGCGGCGTCCGGCTTGGTCTGGAACGGGGTGTAAGTAGTCTCGGCGACATCGGCGGCGCCGTCCATCCAGTAGGGAATGGGAGTCCAGTCCTGCTCTGGTATCGCCTCGATCAGGTCCCGCAGGCTTTTGTGCTGGCGGACGGTGATGGAGAAGCGGACATCCACTTCCCGGCAGGCGGAAACAACAGTGTGGGCGTAGAAGCCGCTGTCGGCCCGCACCGTGAGTTGTCCGCTGGCTCCGCCGTAGCGCACCCGCCCCACCGTCTCACGCAGGAAGTGGGCGGCGCCGCGGGCGGTGTTGGCGCGGCCCTCGCGCAGCCGGGCCATCAGCACCTCGCCGGTGCCGGCGGCGGTCGCGAGCAGCGGGTGATAGCCACGGGCACCGGTATAGCCGTGGTGGCGCGCTCCCTCCTTGGCCATGCCGTAGGTTTCGCAGATGGTCGAATCCAGGTCGATGGTCAAAGGCGCATCGCCGGGTCCGGCCCCGGCTTGCCATGCCCGTGCCAGCAACTGGCGGCTCACGCGGTCGAGTTGACGGACGTGGCCCCAGCGAAAGCTGCGCAGGAAGGTGCCCAGGGTGGATGGCGCCTTGACCACGCAGCCGAGAACACCGACCGTCCCACCGGCACGCAGCGCATCCGCGTCGTCGATGCAGTCGCCGCCCGCCAGCGCGGAAGCGACCAGCGTCAGCAGCTTGTCCCCCGTGTTGGCCCGCCCCGGCGCGCCGCCGAGGTCTAGGTGACGGTCGACGAGTTCCCCCAGGCCCAGGTGTTGGGCGAGGGTGGCCGGCAGGAGCAGGCCGGCATTCGCCACCAGGCGGCGGTCGTCGAAGGTGATTTGGATACGGTCGGGGTGGTTGCGTGGTAGCATCTAATGGGTGCTCCTTTTCTGGGACTGTTTTGCTGTTACAAAACCATTATCCCAGATTCAGAGGAGCACTCTCCGGATTCTTCAAGGTCTGTCCCCAGGGCCGTCCTTCGGTGGATTCGGGTTAAGACAGCCCAGATGCCCTCCAGGCCCCACACCCTACCCAGCGTTTGAAGGTCCGATGGATGGTGCTGTCGTCCCCCAACTCCTTGAGCAGGTGGTTCCACTGGCAACCGCTTCGCATCCGAAAGATAATCCCTTCCAGCATCTTCCGCTGGCCCACCCGTTTGCGCCCCTTCAAATGGGGCGGGTCCAACTCCAGTATCACTGGTTCGATTCGCTCCCAAAGGTCGTCCGGAACATCCCAAATAGTAGGTAACGGTTTCCCCTCCACACGCCTTTGGGAACAATCCTAGCGGAGACCTTTACCTTTTAACTACAATCTGAAACCGCAATCTGAGATAGTTTCTTAGTACTACAGTCGCACATGAGAGCCAGATGGGGTAAGCCCGCGTTGATGACGACAACGCCCAGCTATGGCCTGACGACACCATCTCACCGGAACCAGGCCAGATACACTCCGGCGCCTGGCTGGACGTTCCATATCAGTGGACGTACTGCTGTAGTACTAAGAAATTATCTCAAAAGTCCCTTCCCCCTCAGGGGGAAGGTTAGGATGGGGGTGGACCCCGCCGGGTAATTGACGCCAAAACAGATGATTATGAAAGGCGCCATCAGTTTTGAGATAGTTTCTAAATCCCAACCATCCCGTCCATAAATGCTCCGGCGCATTCATAATGCCAGTTGGTTTTGGTTCCAGTGTCGTACTTTCGGAGATGGCAATCTGGTGCATCCGGCGGATTGAGTGAATTAAAGAATATGTACCTCGGCCCCTTCACCCGTCCGGTCAATTCGCAAAAAAGCTTTATGTAGCTTTGGCCGCCGAAGAATACAACCGCATCGGCAGTGTCGTCAGCCAGCATGCGCAAATCGTCGTAAGCATCCCGTTCGCGCCTGCGCTTGTAGTGCTCTGCTTTGTCGCTGAAGGTAATGTCATAGTCTGGCGTCAGAAACTCTGCCCTAATCAGGCCCCAGCCAGCCGACAGGATGTAGAGGCGCTCCAGCCCGTAATTTTTTGCTAGTTGGTCATAGATGGGATTCTTGTAAAGCTGCCAAGCGGGCAGCAACCCCAAAGGGTTGTTGCCTTCCGGAGCGTCCTTATGCAGGTCATTGTATCGCAGCAGTTGCTTTCGCCACGTCTCCCCGGTGTCGGCGTCATCGTCGGGACGAGCATGGGCATATCCGGTTTGGGGAGCGTTAGCCGGGTCGGCGACGAACAGCACTTCCTGCCCGCTGCGAAGGCGGAGGCAACCGGCGGGGCTCTGCTTGCGGCCGGCGCATTGGATGACGATTATCGGGCTGCCGTTCATAATCCTCTTACCTTGTTCGGTCTACCAGTCGTGTGAGAGTCTCCAGGAAGTCCGGGGCATACGTTTCATGAACATGGTTGGAGTTCCACAGTCCGGACCGCCTTACGCGCTCCCGGTTGCTGAACCGGCCAAGCCAGCCTGACGAGGGTGGGTCCAACGGAGTCCGCCTATAATTGCTAAGCAGGGCGATGGCGTTGCGTTCGATGTATCTCCGCAGGCTGTCCGGCCCTGGTTCGTCCTCTACGGCAATCCAAAGGCAAGACATACCGCCCAGCATTGCGCTAACCGCCTGCTCCAAGGGCCGCTCGCGCTCTCTAACCTCTTTTGGGGCGGAATTCCCTTGCCCCCAGGACGGGTAGTTATAGCCGCCTCTCTCAATTATAGCGGCACCAACAATCAACCTGAAGATAGACCCACGGTGATTGCCGCCGCCGGAGTTGGCGTTGCCCCGGTGTTGCGAAAGACGCCCCCAAAGTGTGGAAAGGGAACCGGGTTTCAGGGCATGGGTTCCCACGCGCACGATGCGCTGGCCTTGGCCTGGGTCCATCCGGCGTTCACCTGCCTCCCGAAAGAAATAGACGCCTCGCTGCGGCCAGCCCATACGCCCGGAGCACTCCGACAACCTGCGAGCGCCACCGAGATTGCGCTCGAGCCCGGTCAGCAATTCGTAAAACTGCGTCAGATGATTAGTGCGCTGGCCATTCAACAAGGTGTCTTTCCCATTTCCCTGATTTTGCCGGCAGGTCCGTGCATCGGCGATAAGCTGGCCGGGATAAGAACCTTGTTCTCTTGCTAGACGCCGACCCGGGGCTCCGCTGGGCCACTGGGGAATATTGCTGGCGCGGCCCGCACTTCGGCGCGGTGATCCAGATCCTTGTAGGGCCGGATGTGCATCCAGCAGTTCAGCCCGGCCGAACTCAATGAAGCGCCATCCGGCGAGGTGGTGGATGGCGGAGCCCACCTTGGCTTAGCTGTCCAAATGCCGTGGAATCCCGGTGCGTTACGACAGGAAGATATCCTGCTATCTGGGCGTGCGCCATAATCTGGTATCGCCGCTAGTGGAGCACCCTGTTTTGAGATAGTTACTTAGCCGATGGGAACACCTAGGCGGCGGACTGAGAGTGTACCTTCCACTTCACGCTGACCGATGTGACAAAAGAACATCATAGTCTGCGACGACGCGGACGTGCTGTACTCCGCACGGCGGTGCTAGACGCTATTCCAGAGGGCCGACCTCTTTGCACGATGCGGCAATCCGTCCACCGGCTCCGGAATTCGCACCGGGGACGACTCGCCACCCATGAACTACCCTGAGATGCGCAGGACCACTCTCAAATTGCTACACCTCCAACCTGAAGCTCAATGTGAAAGTTCTCGATTTCGTCAAGTCTGGTGGGCCTAAGTTGACGGTAGGCAGAACCATCTTTGAGATGTGGATGGCACTGTGAGGCGCATTGCCCACATTCTCTCACACAATCCCATCCGAACAGACGATGCGGATGATCTGCGGTTCAGGCTGGGACCGGTCAGTGTCATCGGGTGGATTGAGGCGATAGCGTTCCCGGAGAGCCTCAAGGCGGGTCATGAGAACGGAGCCCTCAAGCCTCAGATCCCTGATTTCGCCCAAGGCACTTTCGACCTGCGGCGAGACCTCTCCCAGGAATATCTGCCGCAGCACTTCGATTCGGCCTAGCAGTACCGCGTCCTCATAGGCCTCGCGCATGGCGATGCCGAGGTGACGCGAGATGTAGCGGCGGGCTCGTGTGTCTCGCGGCCTTCTGGCTCTCCCCAGCCGTCGTTGGAAGTCTATGCTGAATGCCTCGAACGCGGCCATGACGCGCTCGTTCGTGTCTGTGGGCAGTTGCTGGGCAGATGTATTTGGGCTGCACTCGGCCGCCGCGATGAGTTGCGCCGGGCTAAGGGCGCGCGGCTCCAGGCCACTGCCGACCGCATAGCAGCTTCTAACTCCGCCAGCGCTCAACAAGACCAGCGTTTCCCCCTGTCTCGGGTCGTCGAAGGGCGACGATATAGACGCCAGCGTCGCCGGCGACATAAGAGGGGCCTGTGCCCCCTCTACGGCCAGCACGTTCTGAGCGTAGCGGTCGTTCACGGACGAAGGCTGTTGCGTGCGCGCCGACAAGGCGGAGCGTATGCCGTCGGGCAGATGGGTGATCGTTCGCCACAAGTCCGGGTCATCTTCCTGGATGCGCTGGAGCAGGGTTATGGCCCGCTGATTGGCAGCCACCTCGTCCAGCCCGTCGTCCATCTCGGGCAGGGTCTTGCCGTCGTAGATGCGGTACATGGCACTGGCGTTCAGCCGCTCGGCATCGGAGAGCAACTTGCTGTCCAGCCCGATAAGGTCGTGGAACGACTGTATACGCCGGTGGAGCCGTTGGGTCAGCAACAGTTCGGCGTCCACCGCGACGTCGGGCCACATGTTGTGCAGGTTGATCACCTCGTGCTCGGTGCCAATGCGGTCGACGCGCCCGAACCGCTGGATAAGCCGCACCGGGTTCCAGTGCAGGTCGTAGTTCAGCACACAGGCACAGTCCTGCAGGTTCTGGCCTTCGGATACGATGTCCGTCGCTAGCAATACCCGAATCTCAGGACCGGGCATGGCTTCGCGTGCTCCCAGGTTCCACGTTGGGGAGAACCGCTTCACGATTCTCTCGGCATCCTGGCTGGTGCTGCCGGTCAGCCGCAGGATGTCCGCCTGCTGCCCGTTGGGGTTCAACTCCCTGTAGAGATACTCCACGGTCGTCTCGGCCTCGGAGAAGACCAACACCTTTCCCGCCTGCACTTCAGGCCGAACCAGGAAATCCCGCAGAGCCCGAAGCTTGTCGTCGTCCTCCGGCCCGATTCCCTCGACACGCCCCAGAATGTCTTTGAGCACGTCGTGGTCAGCATCGAGGTCTCGCATCCACCTGTCGGCATCGAAGTCGACGACACTGTGGACCAGCTTGTCGCGCTCGCTGCCCGCTTGCTGACGGCACTGCTCTTCCTGTTTGAGAACTTCCAGCAGGTCGTCCACGTCGAAGGACTGGCCAGCCAGCAGGCGCGTCGCCGTGCTGCCGATGGGAACGAAGTCGGAGGCCAGCGCCTCTCGGAAGTTCCGGTTACTGTTTACTAGGGAGTGTAGCGTGGAGCGGAAGGCCTCGATGCTGGACTCCAGCCGCTTCAGCAGCAGCACGCCCATCAGCCGGGCGATCCTGTCCCCTGCCCGGAAGAGGTCGCGGTACTCCGGCTTCGCCTTGGCTTCTTCTTTGATGTACTCAGTGGCCCGATACCTTGCCGCCTTGTGCTCGTGCAGCAACGCCTCCAGCTCTGACAGTGGTCCCGCCTTGGCGTACACCTTATCCAGCCGGTACTCCACGTTGTCCAAGACCGGGTCCGGGAAGCGCACCGGCCTGCCGTCCACGAGCGCCGTGTCTCCGTACAGGTCCCGTATGTCCTTTCGGCGGCGGCGTATGAACACTGGGAGCAACACTTGGTCTATCTCCGCCTTGGGCACCTTCGGCTTGTCAGGAGGCAACGGAGGCGCTCCGACCGACCCAGAAGCCTGCCACACCCTGAACTCCGCCTCGTAGTTCTCGTACTCCGCGCGATAGGCCAGCCACAGCTGGGCATTGTGAAAGTAGGCCTCCAGGCTGACCGGCTCGATGTTCAGGCCGTGCTCCGTGTCGTGGAGGAACAGCCGGAGCTGGCGGTAGATGTCCATGGGACCCAGGTTCTGCGGCGTGGCGCTGAGGAGGATCACCTTGTGGTCGCTCGATTCCAGATAGCTGGCGAGGCCCCTGGAACGCCGGTTGATGTTGCGGAAGTTGTGAGCCTCGTCCACCAGCACCGGCCCGCGATTGCGGTACATCTGCTCGAAGACGATGCCGTGCCCGGGCTGAGCCACGTCCACGTACCGCCCCAGCTCTTCGTCGAACTCGGCTTCGGCAGGGGCGGCGATCATGCTGTGGGAGACGACTTCCGCCCCCAAGGCGAACCGCTCGTTGAACACCTCCCACATGGGCTTCAGTCTGGCCGGGCAGAGAATGAGCGGCGGCCCCTCGCTGGGGTAGCTCACCCGAAGCTGGCGCAGCAGTTCCGCTCCGATGAAGGTCTTGCCCAGACCCACCACGTCGCCGATGTAGCACCCTCCGTAGGCGTCGATCATGGACAGCCCGCGGCGCACGGCGTCCAACTGGAAGTTGGCCAGCTCCTGGTCTCGTGGCGGAACTGTCAGTTCACCGCCTCCCACGTCGGTGTAGTAGAGCTCGTAGAGCGCCTTCAGATACACGTGGTACGGTGGGGTCTTGGCCAGGACCCACGACCGCTCCAGCTCCGTGACGAGGGCGGCGCTGATGTCTTCCGAGTCTCCCCACAGCGCGTCGAACCATTCGCGCAGGGCTGCCATCTCCGCGTCGCCGGTGACGCGCACGTTGAGCTCCGTGTTGCCCGTGAACCCAGCTAGGGTGAGGTTGGATGAGCCGACCACTGCCGCGCCGGGTTCGGCGTGGTTGTCATACCAGCAAAGGTACGCCTTGGCGTGGAGAGGGCTTCGCAGGTAGGTCCGCACCTCCACCTTGCCGAGGGACACCATGTCCCTCAGCTTCGAGACAGCGGCCTCTGTACCCTGTTCCTGGGGGAGCACGGCCACGCCCTCTGCGACGCGGGCGACGGTCTCCTGGGCTATCTGGCTGCGTTGGCTGCGGCGCACGAGGGCGTCCACGTCCAGCCGGGCACGCAGGGCCTGGTGCTGCTGGAGGCCTAGAGCGACCTCCTCCAGCACCTGCCGGTCCGTGCGCCCCACCAAAATGCGCACCTTGTCCAGTCGCGCCAGGTCGTCGGCGACGGCCCCGAAGCCGCCGATGAAGAAGTAGCCGACGGCGATGTCGGCCCTGGCGGAACTGCCCAGCATCTCCTTCAGGCGAGCCAGCAGCGTGGGGTCCGTCGTGGAGTGCAGGATATTCAACGGGTTGCACCTGTATGGGAGGAGTGGCTTGGCATCATGCCTGCCCTCCTCTCAGCAGGGCGGCGAAGCCGGCTTGTTCAAAGTCCCGGTCGTAGGCCAATGCCTCGGTGATGCCGCGCTCCTCCATGACCAGAAAGCTGGCGCAGTCCGTGAGACTCCACCGCTGATCACTGCGAGCGGCGTACCGCTCCACCGCAGCCCTGAACTGCGCCCCCGTCTGCTCGACGACCTCAACGTACGGGTCGGTCTCCAGGTCGTGAATCATCCGTATTGCCAATCGTCGACGGAATTCCCCCATGCCCGCCATAGCGTCAAGTGTCTCGGTCAAGACCATTTGGGTTGTCACGACGTTAGTTGTCCCGAGGCCATCGGCAACGCTGACTGCCCTTGGGTGCAGAGTATCTCTGGGATTCCATAGAGCTATCCAGTAGCCTGCATCAGCGAAGACGCCGCTCATTAGTCCTCTTCCTTGGGATGACCGTAGAGGTAGTGTTTCTTGTTCTTGGCCAAGTCAGTGGGGAGATCGTCCCACGCCTCCGCCGGAATATCCTTCTGCATCTCCAGGACCCGCTCCACAATCCCCGCCAGCCCTTGCTTCGGCGCCGGCGTCTCCTCCGACGCTCCCCCGGAGGCACCCTCCACCGATACTGTGACCTCCGCGCCCTCCTCCAAGTCCAGTGGCTCCAGCGGGGTAAGAACACCGTTCGCGTATCTGGCTTTGACGTTCGCTATCATGGCCATTCCTCCTGGTGAGCCTTCTCCTTATCTGTGCAAAGCTTTCCGCACCGCCTCAAATCAAATTCTGATGCCAGCCGGGAACCAGCACGTTCAGAATGCCTATCATCGTGATCACCCCGGCGACGCTTCCGCCTGTCCACAGAGCGGGTTGCCATTGACGGAAGAGCCCCAGTGCTGCCACGAACGCCAGCGCGCCGAAAAGGATAGCCCACGGTATCGCTCCGCTCTGGATCGCGGCGAGTAGCGCGATGAGAAGTATTACACCTGTCACAATTGGGGCCCAGTCTTGCTCAAGTTTGCTGTTCATTGTGGAACCTCTATCTAAACCTTCTCGCGCGGCACACCTTCCGGCGGGTCTGCACTGCGCCAGTACGAATCTCACACACTGCTCCCCCGCCGCCTGCGCTTTCATTCAACGTGTGCGGGACGACCCAACTAACATCTGTCATGCTTTCCACTGGCGCGGGCGCCTCGAAAGGCTACCTTCTCAAGCAAGAGTGCGCGAATGTCATCTAGTACTCAGTCAACCGTAAAATCGGAAGGGTAAAGGCGGTGAAGTTTGGTTCGTGCGTCCCGGGTGTTGAACCGCCAGTTGATGGTGGCTCGGGCGGCGTTGCGCTCCGTGACCAGAGCATCGACTTCCCGCCGGAGGGCCTCCTCGCCGGAGAGCCGCTGCTTCAGGCAGGAGCGGGACAGGACGCTGAACTCGATCTCCGCCATATTCAACCAACTCCCGTGCTTGGGGGTGTAATGAAACTCCAGCCGCCTGGCTATCCGCCGGGCTTCCTCAGCCGGGAAAGTCTCGTACAGCGATGCCCGGCGATGGGTGTTCAGATTGTCCAGGACAACCCTTACCACTTCGGCTTCCGGGTAGGCTTCATCCGCCAGCCAGCGCATCCGGCGGGCGAAGTCTTGCATCGTGCGCCGCTCCGTGACCGCCACCTCTCGCCAACCTGCCAAGGGCTCGCAGGCCAGGAACAGGTTGCGGGTACCCTCCCGCCGGTATTCGTAGTCCTGCCGCAGCGGAAGTCCCGGCCGGGGCGGCAGAGCGGGCCGGGTCTCGGCCAACAACTGGGTGGATGTCTCGTCAAAACAGACCACCGGACGTTGGGGATCATAGGGTTCGGCGTAGAGATCCAGGACATCCTCCATGTTAGCCACAAATTCCGCGCTCACCTTGGGAATGCACCACTCCTTCTTCTGCCACGGCTTGAGGGCGTTTTTTTGAGACGCTGGCGCACCCCCTCGTGGGACATGGAGGGCGTCAGCCCCAACTCGACCACCTTCCCGGCCAGCAGACGCAAGGTCCAGTGGTCATGCCCTTCCGGCGGCGGGCTGCAGGCCAAGGCAATCAGGTGGGCTTCGCCCCGGTCGTCCAACTTCCGGGGGCGGTTCGCCTGGGGACGGTCCTGCAAGACACCCTCCAACCCTTCTTCGGCAAAGCGCTGCTTGACCCGGTATACCGTGCTCAGGGCCGCATCCAAAGCTTCGGCTACTTGGGGCGCCACCCAACCGTCGTCGCTCTTTAGGAGAATCCGGGCTCTAGCGGTCACTCGAGCTGAGCTTTTGCCCACCCGGATCAGTCGCTGGAGCTCTTCCCGTTGTTCCGGTGCCAGCCGCACCGCGTATTTGTCCCTGACCATCGCTGCCACCCCCGCCATCAACACTTCTCACAAAGCAGGATAGCTCAATTGGCCCCTTTCTTAAACAAATCCCAAAACCAAGTTGACTGACTACTAGTTTATTGTCAATGCCAAAATACTTCCCGATGACTTCGTCAATTCGACGGTGGTGGTGGGTCCTCAACTCATCTTCAACAGCCAACGGTCGATAATTCGATACATCCGCAAACACTTCTCTAGCTTCATTACCAAAGTCAAAATCAAAGCAAACGGGAAATCCATTCATGTCTGTTGCCTCTGCCTTGAGCATACCCCCACCTAGGTTAGTCCTTCCGGTTATTTCTCGAAATAGCCACGAGAACGAAGAATTAAGATAGAGCCATAAGCAGTAATGCAAGTCGGATTCCCGCATCTCCACAGGTAGATAAAGTTCTACGCCGCTGTATGAGAAGGCTTGGCACTTGTTCAACGAGCAGTAGTGCCTGCCTATGCCTCTAGGCATCATCAGGGCGGGAGCCCTGGCAAGTCTTGCTTCTGACAAATCGCTCTTTAGAACGTAGGCGTCAGGTTCAAAGCAGCCGAACTTAGGCGTTTTCACAATGATGCCAATTTCCCCCGCTGACATATTGTGCCTCCCCTTTGGAACATTGATCCCTTGTCCGAACCGAAATACTGGCCTTCTCGACGGATTCTCTGATGCAGTAAGCTCGGCAAGGATGTCGCGGAACCAGTCCGGCATTCCGAAAAGGTGGCCCCACTTCAGGCTGTCTCTGGCATAGACGCTGCGCGAACTATGAATCGTCAAACCGCCATCCACAATCTGATACTCGATGCTGCGGGAATCCGTCTGATCGAAGAACGAAATCACTGCGTTGATGTTGGGACCTCCAGATTGTGCGAAGAAGCGGGACATTGTATCGACTATACGATTGAAAGCGATTCTTCCCACTATGAAGTCCTGGAACGCCTTCCCATAGTTGGAACTCAGCCAGCCATTCTGTGTGATAAAGGCGGCTTTACCTCTGGAGGAGAGTAGTTGAGCGGCTCTCGCGAAGAAGTAGATGAAAAGGTCGCTTCCCTTGGGCAACGAAACACCCCAATCTGCAAGGAAACGTCGACCATATGCGTCCTTGGAGGCTTCCTTGATGCTGCTGCTTCTGGACTCAACATACGGAGGGTTCGCAATGGCAATGTCGAACCCGCCACGGAAAGAGAACACCTCCGCGAACTCAACTCGCCAGTCGGTGGCCCCTGCGGGCGCGGGCGAGTCGGCAAGCGCCTCCCTGAGCTCGTCCTCCACCCGCTCTATATCCTGCCTGAGCGCGTCCTTGTCCGTCGTGGCCTCCATGTATTGAGCCTTGAGGCCGACGAGCTGGGCCGCGACGCTTTCTGCCCTGTGGCGGAAGAGGTCCCCGTAGTTGCTTGGGCTAGGGTCAGGCCCCAACAGGCTGTCGCCGCAAAGCACCTTGAAGTCCAGGTTGGGCAGAGGCGGTGGCACGTCGCCCTCGTAGTCGATGGCCAGGGAGAGCCACATCCGCAGCATGGCGATGTTGACCGCGAAGTCGTCGATGTCCACGCCGTAGAGGTTGCGCTGGATGACATGCATCTTCAGATCGTACAGCCCCTTTGGGGTCACACCCACGTTGAACAGGGTGGTCTGCAACTCCACCAGTTCCTGCATCATGCCTAGGAGGTAGGCCCCAGAGCCGCAGGCAGGATCAACCACGGTCACCTCATCCAGCGTCTGCGCCACCTTGCGGGCAGACGCCACCGAGATGCCGGACGTGTCGCGTTCGTCTACGAATCGTGCGATGGCTTCCGGTGTGACGGCGGTGTCCTGGCCCTCCAGGTATCCCTTAAGCGCCTCGCGGCACATGAAAGAGACCACGGGGCGGGGAGTGTAGTACTCGCCGGAGTCGTGGCGCCCGGTGACCAGCTCCTCGAACACCTTACCCAGCATCTCAGGGTCCACCGCCACTTCGACGTCAAACGGCGTGGACTCCATCACGGTGAAGTTGAAGCGGTCGAAGAGGTCTCCGAGGATACTCTCAATAACGTCATCAGGCACCACCACACCTGAACGCTTGTCCAGACCCGTCTCCTCGAACAACCCGCCGTTGAGGAAGGGAGAGCCGCCGATGAGAGCGTACATCACCGGGTTATTGCGCATCAAGTCGCGGGATTGAGGAGTAACTGTTCAGAGTTGAGGGGACGAATGCCCGCAGAGGACGGGGATCCAGCCTTGCTCAAAGCTAAATTGCCCTGTCGGCGGTGCCGCTGGTCAAGCAGATCCCCCGAAGTCTGAACAGTTACATTGAGGATTGTTCAGTCCAGCAAAGAAGAGGGGCCTCAGCCTGTTGACATAGAAGTTCTTGCTCTCGCCCTCAGTGGCCCGGTGGTCGCTCCAGAGCGCGTTGAGATAGTCCTTGTCGCCCTTGAAAGTGAGCCACCCCTTGCGCGACAGGAAGTAGACGAACATGAGCCGGTTGAAGAGGGTCTGGACGAATCGCCGCTTGGTCTCAACGTTCTCGCCAAAGCCGGAGACATTGTTTTCTGCTGCCTGGAAGACCCGCTTGTACCCCGCGAAGAATTCCCTAGTAACGGGCTCAACATCGAAGGCTTGGTCCAAGGCCAGCCGGATGCTGCCGCGCTCTTGGAGGTTCCAATAGATGTTGGAGACCTGCTGGACCGCGGTGCGACGTGGCAGGTCTCGTTCTACCACCATCCGGCGCAGGATTGGCCGCGCTCCCCGGAAACTGGGGTAGACGAAGTGCAGTTGGCTGGTGGACGTGTTGGTGAAGACCAGGAGCAGGTCTTCGCCGAGAAGCTCCGTGACCCGCTTGGCGGCAGCGGAAGCCTCCCCCTTACGCACACGGTCCGTCTCCTGCGTGTCCAGAGCGACATACACCACATGCACGCCGTCTAAGGAGGCGATGCGTTCCGCCGAGGGAGGCAAGGCCACATTGCCCGCAGTGGTGCCGAGGTCCACGCTGCCGGAGGCTGGGGCGAAGTCAAGCGCCTCGACGAACAGCAGCAGCCCGCTCATCCGCAGCTGCGGCGAAGATGCGTGCGATCCGGGTCTCTACCTCGACCGCGTCATCTCGATTCCTTATGGGCATGCGTTCGCATTCTCCCGTTGTCCCGGAATTCTAAGGCTATTCCAATCATACTCTCGATTGCTGTTGATAATCAACTCAATATCAGCTACCCTATAGGAGGGGTACAGCATGGATTTCCCAGAGCGTCTACGTTCATTGCGCAAGCAAGCCCAACTGAGCCAACGCGACCTGGCGGAGAGAATCGGAGTCAACTTCACCTACCTGAGCAAGATAGAGAATGGACGCGTCGAGCCTCCCAGCGAAGTGGTTCTGAAGGGGATCGCTCGAGAATTGGCTGGTGAACTGAGCCGAAACGAGACTGAATTGGCCGACGAACTGATAACCCTGGCTGGGAAAATCCCCTCAGACTTGGCGGATACGCTCTCCCGAAATCCCGGCGCCGTCCAGTATCTGAGGTCTCTCGGCGATGACGTGCAGTCACCCGCCGAGTGGCGGAGGCTGATACGGGAACGGCGGTCAGACCAGCGATGACCACTAAGTTTCTGTCAGATGCCCAGCTTGAGGGCATGGCGAGCCGCCTGCTGGGCCGATACGAGTCTCTGTATGGAGGGCTGTCCCGTCCTCCGGTTCCGGTGGAGCGCATACTGGAGGATGTGCTAGACCTCAACATCCTGTGGGACAAGGTCTCCGAACGGCCTGGCCAGTCTATTCTCGCCGAGTTGGATTCCAGCTTGAAGACGGTGGTCTTCAATGAATCAAGGCGTACACTCATAACTGAGACACCGGGCCTCTACTACACCATCCTTGCTCACGAGGCGGGGCATTGGGAGGCCCACGTTGATCATGGCCTCTTCGCCCAGTCGCCCTTACCCGGCTTCGAGCACTACATGAAGTGCCTCTACCGAGGCCCCGAACCTGGCCAGGACCCGCGTGAAGTCCAAGCTCACCGGTTCATGGGGTTTCTATTGATGCCTTCACCCATACTGCTGGAGGCCGCCAGAGACGTTGACCTGCTGAGTTGGCCTGCCCTCGTACAGACTCCGTGACCTCTTCCAGGTGACCATATCGGCCCTGAAGGTCAGGCTCGAAAGACTGGGCCTCGTGTACGTGACGGAGGAAGGGAATCTCTACCCATCGCGACAGGAATATGAAGGCCAGATGCGCTTAAGATAGTACCCGTCTGCCTTTGCCGTGGGTAACTGTTCAGACTTCGTGAGATCCGTCTCGCCCAGCGGTCTCACCGATAGCACGGTTTACCTCTGACCAGGGTCGTTATCCACGCTCTCCGCAGGCATTCGCCTCATCAACTCTGAACAGTTACTGCCGTGGACTTGAGTTGATATTCAACGCAGTCTACATTACGATGGGTAGCACGGAGGACAGAAGGCTGGTTGCAAAAAGTCAATCGCCGTCCGGTTGAACCTGAAATCGGGGGAAATCACCCCCTATCGGATGGTTTGAGCGAACACTGTGGTTCCAGGGCAGCTTCCAGCCCCGCCGGACAGTCCCGTGCGTGGAAATTGCAGAAATGCAATCGGGAAAATCGGGGGCGGGTTGACGTTGCCCCGTTGCAGAGTTGCAAAAGTGCAATTCGGGAGGACGAGAGCATGAGCGGAGCGGAGCAGTACCCGGCCAGCAGCCGGAGCGTGGAGGCCCTGCGGGAGGTGCGCCTCCTGGGGCTGCTGCGGGACGTGGTGGCGGATCAGGGCAAGGTGAAGGCGGCGGAGACCCTGGGGGTCAGCTTCCGCACCCTGTCCCGGGCCGAGGAGACGGGCCAGTTGACGCCAAGGTTGGCGGACGCTCTGGAAAGCCACCTGGTTCAGGGCGGCGGGACGGCGGCGGCCCAGCAGCGGCGGCAGGTGGATGAGTTGGCGGACCGGGTGGCGTTGTTGGAGGGCGCGCTGCTGGAGGTGCTGGCCGAACTGAGGCAGGAGCAGGCCAGGGCGTGGGAGCAGGTGGAAAAGCGGCTGGCGGCGTTGGAGACGGCGGGGAACGGGACGGCCCAGGCGCCAGCCGGAACGCCGGCGGCAAGCGCAGCGAAGGCGCAGACGGGCGCGGCGGCAAGGCCCGTGGTCGAGCGGCCCCGGCGGGACTTCTACGACCTGGTTACGGCGGAGGCGGAACCCGGCGAGGAACTGGTGTACGGCGACGCGGCCCCGGCGGTCATTGTCCAGTGGCGGGAAGCCCGGGACGCGGTGCCTCGGACCAGGGACGCCCTGGACCGGCTCAATGCCCGGGAGCGGCGGCAGGCGGTGCGGCGCCGCACCGAGTCCCTGGACGAGGTGATCGTGGACCGCAAGATGCTCAAATTGCGCCGCTGCCTCACCTTCGGTTTGTGGCGGAAGTAGGGTGCCGGAGGCGTGGACGGAACGGCCGTTCGGTTGCAGCGAACAATTGGGGCGGGAAGGCCCAATAGGGCGGGTTTCGAGGTTCCCAGGACGGGGACGGGAGTGAATAATTGAATGCGTTGTCTGGCTTTTACCAGTGTTTCCAGCCCAGAAAACTGGAGGGCCCATCCCCGACCCGGACCGTTCGCCAGGGATCGAGCCCTGCTCTCCCGGCGGCGGACCACCAGGGATAAGCGCCCGCCCGCTGCGTGATGCGGTCCGATGGGTCGAGCTCTGCTCCCTTGGGGATCGCTTCAATGCGGGGCACTCCGGTTGACGGCGTGGTTGCCACGTCTCAGCCCACGGATATTCTGGCCGGAACGCGCCCCGCGTCCTGGCCGGTTCCCCACGTCTGCGGCACGGGCAAGGAATAAGCCCTTCGCAGCCTCATTCCCCTGGCGCCGGTCGGCGATTGCGTCGCTGGCTGGTCGCACCTCGTTTGCGCAGTCCCCCAGAAAATCGGCATAGCTCCTGGGCCGGACTGCGTTTCTCTTTCAGCCCGCCGTGAGGTGATCGCGTAACGGCGTCGTCACGGCGGCGCTGCTCTTTTCGCTGCGGTTTCCACGGGTGGGGATTGAGGAGGAGGCGGCCGTTCATCGGCGGCCCAGCCGATGGATCATTGGTCCGACGGCGGCTCGCGTCGCGTCTGACTCGCCCTGGACGCCTCCCTCCGCAGGTGGGCGCGGGCGATCATGCGGGCCAGGATGTGCAGCCCCTTCTCCATACGCTCCCGCTGGCGGGGGGTGTACTGCTGGGATGTGTGTTCCCTTTGAGCTTCCGAGCCTTTCAGCCCGTTGCGGTCGGCGGTCCTGGACTTGCGCAGGTTTACCGGCGTTCCGCGTCTTTCCGTGGTTTCTCTTATCGTTTCGCATATCCTCTCGTTGCGGGTCTGGGGTTGGGCCGCCGTGTCGGGTTTGAGTATGGGTTTGAGCATCATGTCGTTCACCTCTGAATGGTCTGGGTAATCGGCGCCTTCGCCAATGCCGCCAGGCAGTGTGAGTCATCCGGCTCTCCAAAAAGACCTCCCACGAGGGGCCGCACCGGTGCGGCCCCCAACAGGCCCTCTTCTTTTGCCGACCCCCTTTCGCCCCATTGGGGGGTGTACAGGGATTTGGGTTTTGTGGTGAAGCGGGAACAGACACGAATTCGGTCGAAATGGCAGCAAAGCTGTTAACACTTTGCTGCAAGTCCCCGTTCCGGCCACGTGATGCAAAACTGGGGTAGGGGGTCTGCAAAACAAATGGGACGCCCCGGCGCTAAATCGTGCATTCCCCCCTACAGGGGTCCACATGACGCAGCCCGTGGCAGGACGGGCCGGGAGTCCGGACGAAGATGGCCGGTGGCGATGGCCGGGGACGAGGAGGAGGATTCGAAAGCGTCGCTCCCGCAGCCCAAGATTCGTAATTCCACTCTGCGGCGCGAATGCCCCGAACTGGTGACCCTGGAGCCTGACGAGGACGACGAGGATGTGTTCGGCGACGCCTGGCCGCTGGTCCAGGAATGGCGGCAGCTCAAGGAGACCCACCCGGACAGGGGCAAGGGCCTGGCGTGGCTGCGGCAGGAAGAGCGGTTCCTCACGGTGGAGCTGGCACTGCTGGAAGAGCACGGGATGACGCTGCCCCCGGCCCGGTTCCCGCTGCGGGGCTTCGACCGGAGCGGGCAGACCGGCTGGCGCCGGAAAGCTCTCGACGACACGCGGAGGGCGTTGCGAAGGCGAATGCTCCTGGCGTGGACCGGGCGGTTACTCAGCCTTGGACGGTGGCGGAAGTAGCTGGGCCGGGTCCCGGTTTCTGTTAACACTTTGGGGAATTTGCCGGAGGGGGTGCTGCAAGACCTCTTTTGCGGCGGCGAAAGCGGCGACAATGACTGCGTTGTTTGGCTTTACCAAGGTTTCCGACCATAGAAATCTTGGGGGCACGATCCCTGTTGCCCGGGTATGACCTGACGGATCTGATTCGCTCTCTGGAAGGGTCGCCCACGAGGGAATGCTGCCGCTGCGGATTTGACGTAGCTCTCCGCAAGCAGCGCGGACCGGGTCAGGCGGAGTTGATGTAGCCCTCCGTCCCCGGTCCAGTCCGACGGGTTGGAGTGTTTAAGTCCTTGGCCCGTTGGGCAGTCCGGCGGTTGGAGTGTTTAATTCCTTCTCCCGCCGGGCGCCGTCCGGCGACGCGGAGTTGACCGCTTCGGTTGCTGGGCAACCGTTCGATGGCGCGGAGTTTGGTCGCTCCCGCCACCGGGCGTCGGGGACCTGGCGCGTTCCGTGCCTGGTCCTCACCACCCAGGCTGAGGCGTTGCGGGTTTCCCTCGCGGCGCCCCAGCCGGAACCAAAACCCACCGGAGCGCACGGTCGCGCTTCACCAGGGCATCCCAATCCCCAGGCGCGGAAACCCGAACCCAAAGCGCGGAATACCAACCCAACGGCGCATCCTCATAGCTCAAGGAGGTAGCATACAGAAACAGCACGGCATCCCGGATTCCCTTACCCATCGGGGCCAACCTGCGGAGCGACCGAAACGCTTCGCGGTCTCTTACCACTGCGGTTGGAGCGTGGACACCGCCCCGCTGCTTCCCCACACGGCTGCGGCATGGCTGCTGAACAGCATTGGCAGCGGCACCGCTGGTTTTACACGCTCCGGTCAAACGCCGACGACGGCAGACTGGACGCTTACCTTTGCAACGCAGTTTCCCTCGGGCCGGTCGGCAGCGACGTGGCCACGGGCCTGAAATGCGTTCCTCTACCTTTCCCTCACCTGACAGTTTCCCAGGAATTACACCCTGGCCGAGCTGCGTCTTCTGCCAACCCCCAACCGGCGCTTTCCGTTGCGATTCCCGACCGTGGGCGAAGTGCGTCCGGCACAGGGCGGTGGTTTGACCCTTGTTGCGCTTGTGTATCACACCGGACACCCCACGTGCACGGGCCGACTGCCAGCAGGCGCGCCGGTTGCCGGGCCGGCTCAATCACGGGATTCACCTGCTGGCGGCGGGCCAGGCGCGGCTGCGCTACTCCGTTCCTCCTGCCGTCCCAGGTGGGCACGGGCGATGATCCTGGCCAGGAGGCGCAGCCCCACCCGCATTGTCTGTCGCTCCTCCACCGTGTAAACCGGCGAATCGGCAACTGCGTGGGCGACTTCTCTGCCGGTCCGGTTCCTGTGGGATTTGTTTTTGTTGTCTCGCATCTTGGCCCTCCCCGGATTGCCGGCGTCAATGGCCCGCCGGACCCGTACTCTGCTGTCCAGTGTGGAGGCGCTTAGTCTCGAACCGGAACCCCTTATAGGGTGGTTCACCTGTGAACCAGGGTTCATGCGTGAACCACCCTATAGGGTTTGTGATGTCACGCCCCAGTGGTGATGGGGTAGACGTGTACAGGGATTTGGACTTTGGAGAGGATGGGGCATGAAGGCGGTTTCGTAGCCGAAATGGGGGAATTTCGGGGGTTCTGGGGCCAATTCAGGCAACACTTTTTGAGAAGGGCGGGTTCCAGGGTCATGGGGCAGGGCCAGTTACGAAATGTTCCTCGTGGAACGTGGCGATTTCGGAGGCGATGTTCCACGCCCCTATTGGAAACGTTCCTTGTGGAACACGAGAACGGAGGTGATACGGATGATGCGACGTGGCGGGCCGGGAGATGGCACCCCCAGCCTGGAGAGCCTGCGGGAGTTGCGGCTGCGGGCCCTGCTGAACGACCTGGTGCATGACCTGGGGCCAGTGAAGGCGGCGGAGCAGCTGGGCATCGACCGGAAAACCCTGTGGCGCAGCGAGGGGGCAGGCGAGATGTCGCTGCGCTTGACCGAGGCGTTGGAGCGGTTGCTGCTGGAGCGGGCGGTGGCGGCTATGGAGGAGGACCGGGGAAGGGTCGGGGCGCTGGAGGACCGGGGCAGTGATCTGGAGCGGCAGTTGGCGTCGGTGCGGGCTGCGACGGGTGGCGGCAAAGGCAACGGCGGTGCGGTGGAGAACGCGGTGATAGATGCGCTGCGGCAGGAGTTCGCCCAGGAGATTCAGCGGTTGGAGCGGCGGCTGGAATCCCAGCGGGCCGCGGCGCCGGATGCGGGGGCAGGAAGTGCGAAAGCGGGCCGGACCGGGGCCGGGTCCCTCAGGCGTTATCCCGACCTGGTTACGCGGGAGCCTGCCGACGACGACGAGCAGGTCTACGGCGCGGCCTGGGAGTTGATCGACGGATGGCGAACACTGTGGGCGGGACACACTCCCCTGGGCAACGGGTTGGCCTGGGTCTCAAGGCGGGAGCGGATCCTGGAGCTGGAGGTGGCGATGCTGGAGGAGCACGGGTTGACCCTGCCCCAGGAGACCACGCCGCTGCGGGGTCTGGATCGCAACGCCCAACTGTCCTGGCGGTAGCGGGAACTGGCGGGGGTCCGGCGTCAGCGGGCCAGGCTGGGGTTGCTGCGCTGGGCGGGGCGGGTGCTGACCCTGGGGTTGTGGCGGTAGCGGGTGGCAACGGTGCGGGCGCGGGTGTCGGCGGCGGCGAAAGGCGGTGCGGGACCTGCGCTTAGATTTCAGGTCAAAAAAAGGCAACACTTCGGGCGCAGGGGCGGTGAAGGTATTGCCAACGCCCTCACCGGAGCCGGATACTGGATTGCGTTGTCAGGCTTTTTCCAGCGTTTCCCGCCCTAGAAACCTGGAGGGTCCCGTCCCTGGACCCGGGACCGGCCGCATAGGATCGAGCCCTGCTCTCCGAACGGCCTCCCGCGTTGGACTTACCAAAAGGATTGAGCCTTGCTCTCCCGATGGGCGTCTGCAAGGGATATTGCTGAGGCATTGGAGTGTTTAGCTCCCTCGCACCAGCCGGTTGCCCCAACCCAACGAAGCGCACCGTGCGCTTCACCAGGTATACCACTCACGGCATGGAACCCTTACCCACCGAGGCGCGGGGCGCTTCACCTGGAAACCAACCCACGGCGGAATCTCAAACCAGCGGCACATCATTATCGTTGAGGAGGTGGCAACCAGACCCCGGACGGTATCCCCGGAACCCATCCCGCGGCGCAACCCAGTTCCAAAGGACCTACGATTAAGCCCGAATCCACCGAAGGACGGCCCTGGGGACAGACCTTGAAGAATCCGGAGAGTGCTCCTCTGAATCTGGGATAATGGTTTTGTAACAGCAAAACAGTCCCAGAAAAGGAGCACCCATTAGATGCTACCACGCAACCACCCCGACCGTATCCAAATCACCTTCGACGACCGCCGCCTGGTGGCGAATGCCGGCCTGCTCCTGCCGGCCACCCTCGCCCAACACCTGGGCCTGGGGGAACTCGTCGACCGTCACCTAGACCTCGGCGGCGCGCCGGGGCGGGCCAACACGGGGGACAAGCTGCTGACGCTGGTCGCTTCCGCGCTGGCGGGCGGCGACTGCATCGACGACGCGGATGCGCTGCGTGCCGGTGGGACGGTCGGTGTTCTCGGCTGCGTGGTCAAGGCGCCATCCACCCTGGGCACCTTCCTGCGCAGCTTTCGCTGGGGCCACGTCCGTCAACTCGACCGCGTGAGCCGCCAGTTGCTGGCACGGGCATGGCAAGCCGGGGCCGGACCCGGCGATGCGCCTTTGACCATCGACCTGGATTCGACCATCTGCGAAACCTACGGCATGGCCAAGGAGGGAGCGCGCCACCACGGCTATACCGGTGCCCGTGGCTATCACCCGCTGCTCGCGACCGCCGCCGGCACCGGCGAGGTGCTGATGGCCCGGCTGCGCGAGGGCCGCGCCAACACCGCCCGCGGCGCCGCCCACTTCCTGCGTGAGACGGTGGGGCGGGTGCGCTACGGCGGAGCCAGCGGACAACTCACGGTGCGGGCCGACAGCGGCTTCTACGCCCACACTGTTGTTTCCGCCTGCCGGGAAGTGGATGTCCGCTTCTCCATCACCGTCCGCCAGCACAAAAGCCTGCGGGACCTGATCGAGGCGATACCAGAGCAGGACTGGACTCCCATTCCCTACTGGATGGACGGCGCCGCCGATGTCGCCGAGACTACTTACACCCCGTTCCAGACCAAGCCGGACGCCGCACCGGTGCGGCTCATTGTCCGGCGGGTGAAGCCGACGCCCGGTTCCCAGCTCGCCCTCTTCGCCAGATACAGCTATCACGGCTTCATCACCGACCGGGACGGAGAGACGCTGGAACTGGAAGCCGACCATCGCCGCCACGCCGAGGTCGAGAACGCCATACGCGACCTCAAGTACGGCGTCGGGCTGAACCACATGCCGTCGGGGTGCTTCGCCGCCAACGGCGCCTGGCTGGCGGTTCAGGTGATGGCGCATAACCTGGCCCGCTGGACGGCCCGCATCGGCTTGGGTGAGCAGATCGTGACCACCAAGACCCTCAGGCGGCGGGTCTTCGCCCTGGCCGGACGGCTCACCAGCTCGGCACGCCGCCTCACCCTGCATCTGCCACAGCACTGGCCTTGGGAAACCCAGTTCAGTCGCGCCCTGGCCCGGTTGCGAGCCATTCCACTCCCGGCCTGACGGCGCCCGTCCGCCAGTGTCCCAACGTCCCCGCCAACTGAACCTCCCCGCAAACTCGCGCCAGTCCGGTCCGCGAGCGCCTCTTGCCGTGTCCTCTCACCGCCATCTCGCTCACCACAGCCACTGTAGGCCGCCATCGGCGAGTACGTGAAACTCGCCCGGATCAAGGGCGTAACGGAAAACAAAGTCATCTGGAAACACTGTCTCCGGAACGCCGGGATCGCCCCATTGACCTATTTTGGCCTCATCTTAGCTGGGTTGATGGTGGGATCCGTATCTATGGAAGCGGTTTTCAGCTGGCCGGGAGTTGGGCTGCTGGCGATAGATGCGGTCAAAGCCAGGGATTTCCAGGTGCTCCAAGCGGTGGTGATCGTGTTTTCCGGGATCTATATTGCGGCCAACCTGGCCGTGGACATTGCCTACGCTTATCTGGATCCCCGCATAAGGTACAACTGACTCCCATATAGAGTCAGAATAGTAGCCGCACTAGGCCTCCGATAAATTGGTGGAACGATCTGGCGGGTCACGATAAACATACTAATCGGAGATAAATATCGATGGCCGACATCAATATTCGCTCGGCATTGATAACCAAGCCGTGGTACTCGCCGGGCGCGATGGCAAGAAACTTGTGGGGTCTCCGGCACTACCCGGTGCTGCCCATATTCATCCTCATGATCGTGCTGGTGATTCCCGCTATATTCGCTGAATTGATAGCACCCTATGATCCCCTGGACAATACCCTCAGAGACCGGCTATTGCCTCCTTTCTGGATGGATGGAGGAAGCACAGACTACGTCTTGGGCACGGACAAAACGGGCCGGGATATCTTGAGTCGCCTGATCTTCGGTGCAAGGGTGACAATTGTAATCGCCAGCATTTCGATCATGGTAGGTGGCGTGATTGGCGTAAGCCTGGGGATCATCTCAGGATATTTCGGCGGCTGGGTCGACTCGCTAATCATGCGGGCCGTGGACATATCTCTTTCGATTCCAATTATTTTATTGGGATTGGTCCTGGTGGCGGCATTGGGGCCTAGCAAGAGTACTGTCATCTTGGTTGTGGTAATCCTCTTATGGTCCAGGTATGCCAGGTTAGCCCGAGGCGAAACCCTTGCTGTAAGGACCCAGGATTATATTGGACGCGCCCGGGTAGCTGGAGCAAGCCACACTAGGATCATGGTCCACCACATTTTCCCCAATATATTCAACAGCATCGTGGTGCTGGCCACACTCCAGGTTGGTTTCGTGATAATCTTGGAAGCTACCCTCAGCTTCTTGGGCGCCGGCATACCTCGGCCAAATCCGGCATGGGGCCTGATGGTGGCCGACGGAAGATCGTTGGTGGTGGCAGCCTGGTGGTTAGCATTCTTCCCTGGGATCGCGATCATGTTGGTCGTTCTTTCGATGAACTTGTTGGGTGACTGGCTGAGGGACAGGTTCGACCCCAAGCAGAGACAGATTTAAGGCCATTCATGACAAAGAACGACGTAATCCTGGAAGTAAACGACCTTCACACCTACTTTTTCAACCGTCGCGGTATAACCAAGGCGGTCGACGGCGTATCGTTCTCTTTAAGGCAAGGCGAGGACACCGTCGAAACGGTGGGAGACGATCCTCGTTTTGTGTAATGCTGTGATACCAACTTGAGGGTTGTGAAATGACTCCCGTATGGAGTTGTTTGCCTGACCTCTTCAAGGCGCAGGTGGCTGAGACGCCGAACGGTCTGGCAATAGTGTCTGGCCGTGAGCGGATGTCTTATTCCGCACTGGACCGGGCGTCCGGTTCCCTTGGGGCCTATCTCCGATATCGCGGCGTCTCCCCCGATCAGCCGGTCGGCATATTCATGGAGACCTGCTCGGAGTACATCGTTGCGACCATCGGCATCTTGAAAGCCGGCGCGGGGTTCATGCCGATCGACCTCGATTCCCCCGATAATTTGCTCCGTGCCATTGTGACTGAATCGCAGCCCAAGGTGATCGTCACCAAGGCGCAACATTTGCCCAGGCTGAGCGGGTTCGATGGAACGGACATATTGACCCTAGACACTGACCGGTCCTGGACAACGTCCAATGGCGCGGTTCGTGGCCCGCGTGTCGCCAGCGATAATCTGGCGTTCCTTCCGTACACCTCCGGCACGACCGGAGACCCCAAGGGAGTGATGCAGACCGGCGGCGCCCTCATTTCGTCCTACTTCGCGAGGTACAAGTTTAGCTCTTACCGCCCCGGGGACAGGGTTGCCTGCAACATATTCTTCCCTTGGGAGTTCCTCCGCCCGCTGTTGAAGGGGGGAACGGTATACATAATCCCAGATGAAATAGTGTTCCTGCCGCGGGCTCTCGCCGGGTTCATTTCGGAGCACCGCATCTCCGAAATCCTGTTTACCCCGTCCCTTTTGCAAGGAATTCTGAATTCAACGGACCATGAAGTTCTACGGACCCAACTGGCGTCCTTGCGGGTGGTCTGGCTGAATGGAGAGGTCGTTCCCGCCAGCCTGTTGGAGCAGGCATTGGCCGTTTTCCCTGATTCCGCGCGCGTGTTCAATACCTACAGTATCAGTGAGGCCCACGACGTTTGCACCGTTGAATTGACTGATCTGTGCCTGGACGGAAAGGATGCCTGCCCGGTGGGTCTGCCCATGGACGGGGTAACGGTCCGGGTGCTTCCGGAGGGCGGGTCTGTTCTGACCTCGAACGGGGCCGGAGAGTTGTTTGTCGGCGGTCGCGGGCTGGCCCGGGGATACCTGAAAAGGCCTGACCTGGATTCACAAAAATTCGCTTACCAGGACGGTAAAAGGTTTTACGCAACAGGGGACTTGGCCGAGGTTGACCGGCAAGGAATGACCAGAATCATCGGCCGGGTCGATTCAATGGTCAAGATCAGGGGTTACAGCGTTTACTTGGGCGCCATCGAGGAGACGCTGCGGAAACATTGTGGGGTGGCGGACGCGGTGGTATCGGCGGAAACGGAAGACGGGGCCAACAAGCGGCTCGTCGCATACGTCGTGCGGGAGCCGGGGACGACTTGGCGGGTGGACGCCAGGAGCGGGACCAGCAGGGACCTTCGGACTCTGTTGGAGCGGTACCTGCCATACTACATGGCGCCCAGCCGCTTTTTCGAACTGGAAGCGCTTCCCATAAACCAACAGACGGGCAAATTGGACCGCAAAGCCCTGCCGGCATTGACCGAAGCGAGGCCCATCACCAAGGACCGAGCGCAACTCCCCAAGGGCGCTACGGCAACAGAGCGCCGTAGCGCCCTGCGCGAGCTATGGGGCGAGGCGTTGGATATAGACAGCGATTCTTTGTACGATGACTGGAACTTCTTTGATCTCGGCGGTCATTCCCTGACGGGCCTGGACCTCACTCTGGGCATGGAGCGGACATTTGGGATTGAACTCCGGGGCACCGAGATTTACGAATACCCTACGATAAACCAGCTGGCGGCATACCTGGACGGCAGAGGTTCATACATGCAATCACGAGCTCCGTTGGGCGACGACGCAAAGTTGGACCCGGAGATTGTTCCTGCGGGCGAACCGAGAATTACACGATTGAGCGAAGCATCGTCGGTCTTGGTCACTGGGGCAACCGGCTTTCTTGGACCTTTTTTGCTTGACGAATTGCTGCGCTCTACGGGCCAGGATACCCGGTTTTACTGTCTCACAAGAGACCGGACTTCCGGACAAGCCCAACCAGCCAACCGGGTACTGGAAACTTTGAAGTACTACGGGCTGGCCGGTCAGTCCCTTGAGCACCGAATCGTGCCAGTTACGGGGGACCTCACCCAGCCCCTTCTGGGACTGGAAAGAGAGGAATATCAGCAACTTGCCGAAAAGATTGACCTGATCTTTCACTGCGCGGCCTCCGTCAACTACGCCTATCCCTATGCGGCGGCTAAACCCCACACCGTCGACGGGACGTTGGAAGTGATCAAATTCGCTTGCAACATCAAAACAAAGCCGGTCCAATACATTTCCTCCAACGGCATCTTCCCGGGAGGCGACGCCGACCCTTACCTGGAAAACGACGATATAGACGGCTTCATGGACAGGATGGAGGGAGGTTACAACCAGGCAAAATGGGTGGCCGAACGCTTGGTGTGGTCGGCCATATATCGAGGACTGCCGGTCTGCATTTTCCGGCCCGGAAATATAGGCCACGATAGCAGTACGGGCGTGGTCAATCCCAATGACTTCCAGTCTTTGATAATCAAAGCCTGCGTCCGTGCCGGGTGTGCTCCCCAAGTACCGGACTGGAAATTCGAAATGACCCCGGTGGACTTTCTGGCCAGGGTTATCACAAAGATCTCCGACGGTCCGGCGCACTTGGGCAAGGTCTACAACGTCGTCCAGCAGGACCCGGTAACTGCCGACGAGGTCTTCGTTTATATGGAGAGCAACGGCCTTGTGACCGATCGCGTTCCATTGGGGGAGTGGAAAACAAGATTACAGGCCACGGCGGACCGGGAAAACGACCTGGAATTGAAAGTCCTGGTCCAGTCCCTGGATTCGGTTGAGCCGTACCTGAGCGACGTCAGCGTATACGATAACAGTCGATTTAACGAAGCCCTGTCGTTGATCGGTCTACCGGCGCCGACGGTGGACTTGGACTACGTGACCAAATTCCTCAGGGTCACCTAAAGAACTCCAAAAATTTCGACTCCCACACAACCCTGCAATCTGGCTGCCTTCCGTCGCCTCCAGTATAATCGTAGGCGAATTTGCCGCTGAATGAGCGGAAGGCGCGGGAAGCGCGGAGGCGCTCACAGCATCCAGTCCTCTGCGCTCCCGGCGCTATCTCCGGTATACCAGCTTGGGGAGGCGTATTATGCCCGGTCCCATCGACCCCCGCCGTACCATTGACCCCCGGAGCACCATTGACCCCCGGAGCACCATCGGCGACGTTTTGGACCAGCAGGCCGAGCGGTTCGGAGACCGCGACGCCTTCGTCCACGTGGAGAGCGGGGCGCGGTACACCTACTCCGAGTTCCGCGACGAAGTGGACCGGGTCGCCCGGGGGTTTCTGGCCTTGGGTATCCAGCCGGGACAGCACATGGGTATCTGGGCAACCAACTACACCGAATGGGTCCTCTGCCAGTTCGCCACCGCAAAGATCGGCGCGGTGCTGGTGAACGTCAACCCGGCCTACCGCACCACTGAGCTGGCCTACCTGCTGGAGCAGTCGGAGGCCAACGCTCTCGTCCTCATCGGCCGGTTCCGCACCTCCGACTACGTGGGCATGGTCAACGAGGTGGTCCCGGAGCTCAAGGACTCCCAACCGGGCCGCTTGTCCTCCCCTCAATTTCCCAATCTGCGGCACGTGATTTACATCCCGCCACCCTCAGAGCCGCTGACCGAGGCTCCGGCTGGAATGTGGGCTTGGCGCGAAGTCGTCGAGCGGGGGTTGGAAATCAGCGGGGCCGAGTTGCAGCGGCGGCAGGCCGGGTGCGACCCGGACGATGTTGTCAACATCCAGTACACTTCGGGCACCACCGGTAACCCGAAGGGCGCCATGCTCACTCACTACAACCTGGTGGCCAATGGGCTGTACACCGGCGACGCCATGGACTTCACCGAAGAAGACCGGTTGTGCATCCCGGTGCCGTTCTACCACTGTTTCGGTTGCGTTCTGGGCAACCTGACCTGCGTTACCCACGGGTCCGCCATGGTGATACCCGCCGAACACTTCGACCCGTTGAAAACCCTGACCGCCGTCGAGCAGGAGAAGTGCACCGCCCTGCACGGGGTACCCACCATGTTCATTGCCGAATTGGGTCACCCCGACTTCGCGAGTTTCGACCTCAGCTCCCTCCGCACCGGGATAATGGCGGGCTCGCCCTGCCCCATCGAGGTCATGAGGCAGGTAGTCGACCGGATGGGCGCCCAAGACATTACCATCGCCTACGGGCTCACCGAGGCCTCGCCAGTGGTGACCCAGACCCTGACCAGCGACCCGATCGAACGCCGGGTATCCACGGTGGGCGCGGTGCTGCCCAACGTCGAAGTCAAGCTGGTAGACCCGGAGACAGACCGCGAGGTCGTGGTTGGGGAGCAGGGCGAGTTGTACACTCGCAGCTCCATGGTGATGAAGGGCTATTACAACATGCCTGAATCCACCGCCGCGGCCATCGACTCCGACGGTTGGCTCCACACCGGTGACCTGGCCACGGTGGACGATGACGGCTACTACAAGATCACCGGCCGGTTGAAGGACATGATCATCCGGGGCGGCGAAAACATCTCTCCCCGGGAGATCGAAGAATTCTTGTACAGCCACCCCAAGGTATCGGACGTGCAGGTAATCGGCGTCCCCGACGATCGTTTCGGCGAAGAAGTGATGGCCTGGGTCATGCCTAAGCCCGGAGAGAGCGTTTCAGAAGAGGAAATCCGGGAATTCTGCCGGGGCAAAATCGCCCGGTTCAAGATACCCCGGTACGTGAAGACGGCCACCGAGTTCCCCATGACCGTAACCGGCAAAATCCAAAAGTTCCGGATGCGGGAAATGGCGGTCGAGGAGCTGGGCCTGGAAAAGGCCAGCCAAGTAGAGACGGCCTGATCAAAACTACAAATCAATGTCTGCGTTGAAACCTGTTGAAGCTAGGAAACCTCTGAACAAGTCCCTTCCCCCTCGACGGGGGAAGGTTAGGATGGGGGTGCCGGCGTTCATTGCATAGCTGACCTCCCTAATCTACCCTCCGGGATCCCGGCTTTCGCCGCCATGTCGCTGACTTATTCAGAGGTTCCCTAGGCAAAAGACCAGCGATGGAACGACCAATGAGGAACTATTACGCAATCTGCAAACTAATGAGTAATCGGTAGTATGCAATGAATATAAGGGACTACTCGAGCCACTTGGATAGAATCGTCGAACAGGCCATCGAGAACGGTGGATTTCCTACGTTCGCTCAATATTGGGAGATATACAATCTTACGGCCGACCTTTCGGCTGTTCAAGCATTTTACTTTCGGACTGAGTCTCAATCTCCTTTTGGCGCATATTGCAATGCTGCGATAATCGGCGACGGGCTACTAGTAGACATCGAAGGTGACGAGACCAAGAAGTCAGGCGGATTAACAATGGCGTCGTTGGATTCGATCTCTGGGGTATCGATTCACGCGGGCTCCCTCCCGGGATTACCCTCTTCGAACGGGGCGTCTCTAGTGGTTCTTTCTCGCCGCCCGGCTGAAACCAATGTCGGACTGCACTGGGTGGCAAAAAGCGATGAAGAGGAAGAACATCTCTTAAGCTTTGCGAAGTGCCTGGTGCAGGTGATTTCAAAACGTTAGAACTCCGGAGGTTGGAGTGGCTCAACCGGCGTTAACGATAAGGCAAAGCAGGGACGAGGAACTATACAAGACTAACCCTGATCAGTCAGTGGGGATTGGCCGTGATTGCCTTGGTGAAAGGCTCTATTTCCCGCTTGAGACCACGGCAATGCGTTCGCTGTTTCGCGACGCGGTCCTCAACGACATTTTCCGGACGGCAGTGGCGATATCCGATGGCCTTTTGGAGTCGGCGGAAGTTTCAGTCTGGAGCACACCCGATGAAGAAGACTCGCTCACTCTCGACTTGACGCTAACGATGGACACTGATTGGGAGAATATCAAAAGGTTAAGACATGAAATCAACGTCACGGTGGGCGAGTGGTCGCAAGAGTGGTCCGAGGAACAGAAAAACGATTACGGCCGAACGATAAGTTTCGGGCTGATCCCTTCAATTCTGTCAAACCGCTCGAATTCTACCGGCTAGGTGTCTTGACAGCTCCGGGTGCGGTATTCGAACCACAATAACGTACGGTCGTGAATCGGCTCTACTACGGGCTCCACCACGAGGCTTGTTGCCGATATTTCCGAAAATTCCCCTGGTCGCAAGCCATCAACAGCAACCACAGACATACCGACCTTAGAATTCGATTCAGCAGTTCCGATGACCCAATATCCAAGACCGTCGGTAGCCTCTTGGGTGACTTGATGAGGCTCCGCACAGAAGCCGACTACAGGCTAGTCCAGCCACTCAGATTCAGGAATCGGTCAATGGACGTACAGCAGTTATTGAGCCTGGCCGCCGAATTGGCAGAGCAACTACTGGATGCGTTGGAAACGTACTCTCCCGGGGAGGCTGAAGACGGCTGCTATTGCCCGCAAGCGTATCGGGCTTAAACAGCCTAACCGCCTGAGCTAGTTCGTCCTTCCGGTAATCCCTTCCACCAGCCAGCCGATGGTCTGTAGCTCTACGTCCGTGGGAGACGTGCCGGCGGGGATGCGGATGTTGCCGTCTTGGTCTTTCACCGCCCCGGCGAACGGGTCGATGGAACCGGTCCTCAGCCCCTCCACCGTGTCCAACACCGCCTGCTGGACGTCGTCGGGCACCGCTTGGCCCACAGACGCCAACTTGGCCCAACCCGCTTCCAGCCCAGCCAGCATGATGGAGCTTCGGTAAGTGCCGTCGCGCACCTCGCCCACCAGCCTGGTGAAGATCGGGCCCCAGTTCCACGAAGCGCCGGTAAGCCACCGGTTGGGAGCGGCCGCGCTGGCATCGTGGTGGAAACCGCTGACCCACACGTCCGCCCGTTCCGCCGCCTCAACGATGGTCTTGGTGCAGTCCTGGTGCTGGGTGATGACGTCGATTCCGGCGGCGACCAAGATCTGTACTGCGGTTGCTTGCTTGGCCGGGTCGCACCAATCGTTGGTCAGAATAAAGGTCGTTTCAACTTCAGGCGCGACCGACTTGGCGCCCAGATGGAAGGCGTTGGCGTTCAGTATGGTGGGAGGGATTGGGAACGCGGCGATGAACCCCAGCTTGCCCGTTTCGGTGGCATGACCCGCCGCCTTGCCGGCGGCGAACTCCAGTTGCCAGATGCTGGCGAAGACCGAGCCGTAGTTCTCGAATATTTCCAGGTCGCCCAGATGCAGGAACATGACCTCGGGATGCTTGCTGATCATCTCTTTGATTGGGCCGGAATAACCGAAGCTGGTGGGGAAGATGATGGTGGCCCCGTCTTGGATCATCTGCTCCGCCACTGCTTGCACCTCGGCGGTCTCGGTGACGTTCTCCACTCGGATGACTTCGACGTCGGGGAAAGATTGTTCCAGGTAGTGGCTGCCCTCGGACACCGCTTGGTTGAACCCCAAGTCCCTCTGGGAGCCAACGAAGATGAACCCGATTTTCAGCCGTTCTCCGTCCGGAAGGGGACGGGCGGCGGCGGCGAAATCGGCGGTTGGGCGAAAGCCGCTGCCGGAACGGGCCTCGTCGAAGACCTTGGCGAAAGCCTCGGGCGAACCGCCGCCCAACTCCTCCATGGTCGGAGGCGCCGGGAAAACGAATGCTGGGGTCTCTTCCGGACCGCCCGGGGCCTGGGTTGGGTCGCTTCCACAGCCCCACAGGGCCAAAAGCAACGCCAGTGCGGCAATAGCAATGAGTGACCGCCCTGTTCCGTTGCGACAGCCGGTAAAGAATCCGGTCAAATTGAAAGCTCCTGCAACAGGTCCCAACTGCTTCATTGCCCACCCGTGCCTTGGCTGGAACACAGGCGATGGGACCGCAGGAGCATTTGGGTCAATTGGGATGCCTCAGGCGCCGCTACGCTAGGCGCCGGTGGAGTGGGCGTACCATTCAGCGCTCTCTGCCCTCGGTCCGGGAATAATCGCGCCGAAATCGTGCTCCAGCTTAAACCAGCACCGGCTCTTCTGGCAATTCTTCTCGTACAGTCCCGCAGTCGGCCGCAGTACCCCCGGTTCTAAGGAACCTCTAAACAAGTTATGGTCATTGAGGCGAAAACCGAAATCTCGGAGGAGAGCTTAACGGTATTAGCTATCAAATGAGCGCCGGCACCCCCATCCTAACCTTCCCCCAGCGGGGGAAGGGACTTGTTCAGAGGTTCCCTAATAGGCGACCCGTCCAAGCAAGCGCCTCCTTCACGTAACAAAGGGGGGCGTACCGATAGGTCTCTCTCCCTGCTGGAGCGGACGGGAGGTCAATCGCTTCTGAGGACGGACCTGAGTCCCTGCGGCATAGCCCGCGCGGCGGTCCCGGTCCATATCGCCAGCACGCCGATGGTCAGCACATAGGGCGTCATGTCGAGGATGAATGGCGATACGGGTGCGCCGATGGCCTGAAGCTGGAGCTGCAGGCCGATGGCCGAGCCGAAGAGAAAAGCGCCCGCCATCGCCCGCAGGGGCGACCAGAGGGCGAATATCACCAACCCCACAGCTATGAACCCCCGGCCCACCGTCATGCCTTCGGACCAGGTGTGGGTCAGCCCGATAGACAATTGGGCCCCGCCGAGTCCCGCCAGCGCTCCCCCAAGCACGATGGCCAACATCTGCACCCGGTGGGGATTCAGTCCGGCCGCATAGGCCACGCTCATACTCTCACCAACCGCCCGAAGGTGCAGCCCCCACCGGGTGTAACGGAACAACGCCCAGAGTGCCGGCCCCAGCCCGTAGGCGGCGTAGGCCAGAATGTCCTGTTGGAACAGGGCCTCGCCGACCACCGGTATTCTCGAAAGCAAAGGGATGGCGATGACTTCCAGACCG
Organism: Dehalococcoidia bacterium; assembly: GCA_965222595.1. Taxonomy (GTDB): domain Bacteria; phylum Chloroflexota; class Dehalococcoidia; order Lucifugimonadales; family UBA3495; genus VXOI01. The sequence goes on from CBDCUJ010000013.1 coordinate 348,773, forward strand.
CCGACAACGCTATCGACATAGTCGCGGCCAGCGTAGGCGGTGATGCCCGCGCCGAACATGGTGATGGCCAGACCGGTGGCCAGTTGGTTGGTGTTGCGGTAGACCACCAGCAAGGCGTGGAGCAACGCCAGCAGGCCCCCGGCGGCCATCCCCGCAAACACACCGGCCGCCGCTGAGCCGGTCTCGGCGGCGGCGATGAACCCGAAACAGGCGCCCATGAGCATGCATCCTTCGGTACCCAGGTTGATCCTCCCCGCCTTCTCGGTGATCAGTTCCCCGTAAACGGCGTAGAGGACCGAAATACCCGGTCCCACCGCCCCGGCCAGGGCCCCGCTCAAGACCACCCATAACACGGCGTCGTTCATGCCCGGCTCCGCAACCCCAGCGTGAAGAAGAGCACCAACCCGATCAAGATGAGGCTGGCGGCGGCGGGAAGGTTTTCACTGAACTGTAAGACGTCGCCCCCCACCAGGATGACCGCGATCAGCAACGACCCGGCAACTACCGCCAGCGGGTTGTGGCCGGTCAGCCAACTGGCCAGGAACCCCAGGTAACCCAGGTTGTTGGCGATGCCTGGCCGCAGATGGTGCTGAACACCCGCCACCTCCGCCACGCCTGCCAGCCCGGCGATTCCTCCCCCCACGATCATTGCCGCCATCAGGTACCGGAACACCGGGATGCCCTGCCGCCGGGCCGCGTCCGCGTTGCCGCCCACGGCCCGCATGTTGAATCCCCACCGGGTGCGGTACATCACGAGGTAACAAAGAATCACCGCCAGCACGGGCATCACGAGGCCCAGGTGCAGCCGGGTTGCGCCGATAGTGGAAAATACCGCTGCCGGGTCGAACGGGGGAGTATAGGGGTAACCGAACCCGCCCGGGTCCTTCCAGGGGCCGAAGACGAAGACGTTGACCACGAGTATGGCGACGTAGTTGGCCAAGAGGGTGGTTATGATCTCGTTAACTCCCCTCAAGTGGCGCAACGCCACGGCCACGCCGGCCCATGCCCCGCCGGCGGCGCACCCGGCCGCGGCCATAACCGGCAGCATCATCCAGCCCTGTCCGGCGCCCAGGTACAGGGCCACGCCAGTGGCCGCCCAGGCTCCCAGGTACAGTTGGCCCTCCCCGCCGACGTTGATCAGCCCAACGCGGGCCGGGACTGCGGTGGCAAGTCCCGTCAACACCAGCGGAATCATCAGCACGCCGACTTCGCTCAGGCCGACCCGACTGCCCAGCGTACCGGATATAACGCCGGTCAGCGCTTCCGCCGGGTTTCGGCCCAAGGCCAACAGCAACAAGCCGAACACCGCCAGGGCCAGGCACAGAGCCAGGAAGGAGCGCAGCGGGGGAATGGTGGTCAGTTGCCGGGTCAAATCCTGAGCAACGCGCACCGCAGCCGGGTATCGCATTCCGGGAGACTATTGAGTGGTCATGGAGAGCCCGATCTCTTGTGTAGAGGTCTCGTCGGGCTGGAATTCACCCACGGTCCGGCCTTCGCGAAGCACCACGATGCGGTCGCTCAGGTCCAGCAGTTCATCCAGGTCTTCCGACACCAGCACCACCGTCCCGCCGGCATCGCGCTGCTCCAGTAGGAGCCGCCGGACCAGCGTCGCAGTGGCCACGTCCAAGCCCCTTGCCGGATAGCAGGCCAACAGGACCGTGGGACTTTGGCCCATTTCCCGGGCCAGCAGCACCCTTTGGACGTTGCCGCCGGAGAGATGTTCTACCCTGGCATGGCCGGGGGCGTTGGGTACCGGTAACCCGGACTTCTCTTGGTCCAACCAAGTCCGAATCCGGTCCCAATCCATCCAGAAGGGGCCGGACCGCTCCGGGTCCCCCAACACAAGGTTTTCGTCGACGCTCATGCCGGGAACCAGAGCCATGCCCATGGCATCTTCCGGTATATACCCGACGCCCGCGTTCCGAAGATCGGCTGGCGACCAACCGGCGATATCCTCCCCGAACAGGCGGATGCGGCCACGATAGGGCTCCAACCCAAGCAGCGTTTCCCCCAACTCCTGCTGGCCGTTTCCCGCAACGCCGGCCACACCCAGAATTTCGCCGGCGTAGGCGCGGAAGTCGGCGCCCCTAAGGCCGCGGCCGGCGGCGGCGTCTGTCGACCAGACTTGCTCGAACTCCAACGCGGCGTCACCGTGCGCCGGAGGCGTCCGGTTTCTGGGTACCGGCCCCGGCGTAACGCCGCCCAGCATCAAGGACACCAGTGACGGCTCGTCGAGCGCGGGCCTCGAAACGGAGCCGGCTATCTTCCCCTGCCGCAAGACCGTGACGACATGGGCGGCGGCCACGGCTTCGCGTACCTTGTGGGTGATGAATACCACGCCGTGACCCTGAGCCGTCAGCTCTTCGAATATCTGAAACAGGTTGTCTACTTCCTGAGGCGCCAACACGCTGGTCGGCTCGTCGAATATGAGGAGGTCAGCGCCGGCCACCAGCAGCTTGATCAACTCGACCTTCTGCCGCTCGCCCATGGAGAGTTGGGCGACGGTCAGGCCCGGGTCGATCCGCAAGCCGTACCGCTCGGACAGATCGACGATACGGCGACGGAGCTCGGCCCGGCGGAGCAGCACCGGCTGGTCAGGCATGAACAGAGCGACGTTGTCCAGCACCGACATCGAGGGAATGAGAGAAAAGTCTTGGAAGACCATCCCGATGCCCATCCGGCGGCTGTCGGCCGGGGACCGGAACCGGACTTCCCGCCCATTGAAGCAGATCGACCCGGAGTCGGGCTGGTGGAAGCCGTAGATGATCTTGGTCAGGGTGCTCTTGCCCGCCCCGTTCTCCCCCAGAATCGCGTGAACCTGCCCGTCGGCAATCTCTAGGCTGATGCCGTCGTTGGCGACGACGCCGGGGAAAGCCTTGGTTACGCCCCGCAGTTCCAGCATTGGAAGACTTACGCCCGGCCGGCCGAAGCTATCCGGCGGCCAAGGCTCGGACCTCCCGGGCCTTTTCGGGAAGCGAGTGAGTCGACCATGTTGCGCCATCGTCCCAAGAAGCAAACACCTGCCCGTCACGGGAAGCGCAGGCGACGTGGGCGGGCCGTTCCCGGTCCACCGCCACTGCCATCATGGTGGAGTTGGCCGCGATTCCTTGGTCCACCCGCTCGAAGGTCTTGAACAGGTCGCGGCTGCGGAACAGCGCACCGTGCTTGCTGCGCGCTGCCGCCCCGATGGAAACGTAGAGCATATTGGGGTCGTGGGGCGCCGCCTTCAGGTCGCGCGTATAGGTGATCTCGGAAAACTGCCCGAAGTCAACCGGCAGCCACTCTCCGCCGCCCCGGTCCGGGCCGATGAACGGCCCCTGCCTGGTGGTGATAAATACCGCATGGGGCAGGGCCCCGGAACACTGAACGCCGTGCAGGTCCAACGTGTCCTGGCTGGGAGCCAGGTTATGGGTGATCTCCTCCCACGTATCCCCGCCATCGGAGCTTCGGATGACTCCGGCGACCTCCAGGGCCGCGTACATCTCATCCGGGAAATTGGGATCGGCGGCCAAGGCGACGACCCGCGTTGGGAAAGACATCGTCACCTCGTTGGAGCCCATGCCGGCACTGAGCTTTTGCCACGAATCGCCGCTATTGACGCTGCGGTAGATTTCCCCTGGCGCGGCGCCAAGGTACATTACGTCCGGTTCGCCGGGCCGGAACAGGAAGGACCAGACGGGAGGGGCCAAGCGCGGGTAATCAAGCCGCTCCCAACTCCGGCCGCGGTCTGAGCTACGGTAGGGGCCGTCCTGGGTGCCCGCGAACACTACTTCGGGTTCTTCGGGGTGGATGGCGATACCGCAGACCGCCGGGTCCGGCGGCAGCCCGCTCGTTAACTCTTCCCACCGGTCTGAACCCGGCGTAAGTCGGTAGATACCGGTTGTTTCGGCCCCGGCGTAGAGGTAGGTCCCGCTGGTGGTTGTCATAACATTCGCCTCCCGGACCCGCGTTGGACTCGATTACGGCGCGATCTCTTCCAGCTCGTACCGGTAGTCTTCGATCACCGGATTGGCCAGAAGTTTCTGGCACATCTCGTTGACCTGCCGCTCGGCTTGGAGACGTTCCATTACTTCAATCTTCAGTTGCAGGAACTTTCCGACCCTCACATCGGAGGCGGACTCGTAGCCCATGCGCCGCAGGGCGGCCAGCACGGTCTGTCCCGGCGGGTCGTTGACGGCTGGCTTCAGGGTGACGTAAATCTTGGCCAAGAACATTAACAACTACAGGCGGCCCGAGGTTTATGGCTGGCTGGAGGGCATGGCCACCTGGTTCCCGGTGCAGGGGAGGAATTCCGGCCCGAGGGCCCCGGCATATGTCTCGAAAAACTTGTCGATGCGGTCTTTGTCGACTCCCTCCATGGTGTCGCTGACTCCCCAGGTAGTCAGAGCAACCGTGCCGGAGGCGACATCCGGATAACTGCGCAAGACTCCCCAGTTTTGGGACAGGTCGATATCGTCGACGGCTTTCCTTAGCTCCTCCTCCAGGGCCGAGTCCAGATTATAGCTCACCACTATATTGCCGTGCTCCAGGTTGTGGACGATGCGCTCGTCGGGGAGACCGCCGGGGTAGAACCCGCAACTCTGCGGAATATCCCAGTGGTCGCCGGAGGTGGGAGGGGTAGTGCTGTATTCCACCGTTTCACCGTCGGGCACGTGGCTGCGGGTGGGCATGACCTCGTGTTGAACGCCGACGCCCTCTTCGTAGGCCCTGGCGCTGCCGGTCTCGATTTGACCGCCGTCAGGAATTATGCTGGTCAGACCAAAGCTGCCTATCACCAGCACGGCAATGACAATAGAAGCTATCAGGTAGATTTTGTTGGTTTTCCGCTTCGGCCGATTGATGGGGATAGCGGTGGCCGCCCGTGCGGTGCGGCGTTCCGACCGGCTGCGGCGATGACGGGATTCAGGCACCTGATTCTCCGGCTGTTGGCAGTTAGATTTTGCTGACGTTTTTGCTGACGTTCAGGAGAGGCTCTCACCGGTGAGCCGCCGGTAGGCCTCCTTGTATCGGTCGGTGGTACGGTCAACGATGTCGGCCGGAAGCTCCGGGGCCGGGGGCTCATGATCCCAGCCCTGTCCGTCCAGCCAGTCTCTTACGAACTGCTTGTCGAAATTGGGCTGGGAACGGCCCGGCTTGTACCCGGAAGCGTCCCAGAACCGGCTGGAGTCGGGGGTCAACAACTCGTCGATCAGGATCAGCTGACCATCGAGCATTCCGAACTCCATCTTGGTATCGGCCAGAATTATTCCCCTCTCCCGGGCGAAGTCATTGGCGAAGCGGTACACGGCCTTGCTGGTCTCTTCCAACCGCCGGGCCATGTCCTCGCCAACCATGTCGACCACTTCCTGGGGCGACATATTCTCGTCATGCCCCTCATCGGCCTTGGTTGTGGGGGTGAACAGCGGCTCGGCGAAGGCCTGTCCTTCGGCCAACCCGGGTTCCATGCTCATCCCGGAGACGGTCCCCTGCCTGCGGTACTCGGACCAAGCGGAGCCGGTGATATAGCCGCGTACGATGCACTCGATATCGATGCGCTCCGCCCGCTTTACCACCATGGCTTGACGGGCCACCTCCGGGTCAACTCCGGAGGCCGCGCCGCTCCCCCGCAAGTAGGGGGTCGCCTCGGGGGAATCAGCCAGGCAGACCCGATGGTTCGGTACCAGGTGGGACGTGCGATCGAACCAAAAGGCCGAGATTTTGTTCAGAACCAAGCCTTTGTCCGGAATGCCGGTGGGCAACACAACATCGAAGGCGGAAATGCGGTCGGTCGCCACCATCAGCAACAATCCGTCTCCCAGATCGAACGTATCGCGGACCTTGCCTCGATAGAGGAGACCGGGCATTGGCGTTTCAATGATCATCCCTTCTCTGTTACCTCCCACACCCATACGAAAGTGGAGCTATTCGCGGTTGTACTTACGGGCGAGTCTAACCGGACCGTGCCGTCTGTTGGGCCGCCAATTCGGCCGGCGCTTCCGGCGCTTGATCTGAAGGCAGGCCCAGACGCCGAAAGGTTGTATCGACGTAGCGGGTATAGTACTCGTAGTCGAAGAGCCGTTCCCAGTCATCATCCGACAGGTATTGCGAAGCCGACGGGTCGGCCTTGAGCAACGCCCGGAAATCGGCTCCTTCCTCCCAACTTCGCGACGAGTTCGACTGTACTATCCTGTACGCCTCTTCCCGCGCCAGGCCCCGGTCCACCAACTCCAGAAGCACCCGCTGGCTGAAAATCAGGCCGCGGCTGCTTTCGATGTTGGCCCGCATTCGCTCGGGGAAGACCCTCAGTCCTTCGATTATCCTGGTGAAGATGCTGAGGATATAGTCCAACGCCAGGCACGAGTCCGGCAGAATGATCCTTTCAGCCGATGAGTGGCTGATGTCCCGCTCGCCCCACAGCGCCACGTTCTCCATCGCGGTTGCGGCATTCCCCCGGAGCAGACGGGCCAGCCCGCAGATGCGTTCCGATAACTCCGGGTTGCGTTTGTGGGGCATGGAGGAAGAGCCGGTCTGTCCTTGGCCGAAGGGCTCTTCCAACTCGTGGATTTCGGTGCGCTGCAACGACCTGATTTCCGTGGCGAATTTTTCCAGCGACGCGCCGATCAGCGCCAGAGCGGTGACGAAGTGGGCATGGCGGTCCCGTTGGATTATCTGATTGGAGACCTTTGCCACGTCGAGGCCCAGTTGACCGCAGACCCGTTCCTCCACCGCCGGGGGCACGGTGGCGTGGGTGCCTACCGCGCCGGAAACCATGCCGACCCTTACGGTCTCAAGGGCGGCGTCCAGCCGCACTTCATGGCGGCGCAACTCTTCCCACCAGAGGGCCAGCTTCAGACCAAGGGTGATGGGCTCGGCATGTACCCCGTGGGTCCGGCCCATCATCAGAGTGTCTTTATGCTGCCGCGCCTGGCAACCCAAAGCATCGACAGCCCGGAGCAATTCATGGCGAAGCAACGCTCCCGCTTCCATGAGCTGTAGAGCCAGGCCGGTGTCCAGCACGTCGCTGGAAGTCAGGCCCAAGTGCAGCCAGCGGCCTTCAGGACCCATGGACTCGGTGATGGACGAGAGGAACGCCGTGACATCGTGGCGGGTAGTCTCGAATATTTCGTCCATCCGGCGCTGGTCGTATGTGGCGGTGCGCAACTTGACCATATCGTCTTCAGGAATGGCTCCCTCGGCGCACCAAGCCTCGCAGACGGCCAGTTCCACATCCAGCCATTTCTGGTGTTTGTTGTCGTCGGACCATACCCGCTTCATCGCGGGCCGGGAGTACCGGTCGATCACTGACCCGTCACCTCCCTGGCGGCCCGTAAATCGTCGTCCCTTGCAGATTGGTCCGGATTGAGACCATCCAGAGACAGGTTGCGCACGGCCAGCAGGACCCCTTGGAAGTCCTCGAAGGGCGTGTACGGAATGCCTTCTTCGTCGCACAACCGGGCCAGGGTGCGGTGAGCGAACACCCGGTCCGCCACGCGGGCCGCTTCCAAGTCGGACTGCCCGTCCCCGGCGTAGATTACATAATGCCCTCTGGAACGGAAACCCTCCACAATGAACCTCTTGGAATTCCCCCTGCTTTCCTGCCCTGGGTAGGCGTGGTGGTATTGGTAGCTGATCCGGCCCGCATCGAACCGGGTGGCAACGGCGTATACCGGGACGTCCTGGTGCCCCTCTCGCTTCAACAAGGCGGAAATATAGAAATCGAGCCCCTGGCTCACCACCGCCAATGGGATACCGTGGGACTTGCAGAAACGCCGCAACTCGTTGAAGTAGGGGCGCAGGGACGCATGCTGAATCACGTAGGCTTGCATGGTCGGGCGGTCGGCAAGTATGTTCCGGAAGGTGATCTCCTGGTATTCCTTCAGGTCCAACTCACCGTCGCGGAACCGCTGCCGCACGCTGGCCCAAGTGGGGTCGCCGAAACGGTCCAGCAACAGCTCGGCAACGTTTTGGACGGCGGCGGTGTCGTCGAAATCAGTTAAAACGGCGGGGAACATCCTACCTCTCTCGCAACCCCTGCCGGTAGTCCTCGTAGGCCTGTCTTATCGCGTCGTGGCGAAGTCCCAGAATCTCGGCGGCAAAGAAAGCGGCGTTTCGGGCGCCCCAGTTTCCCACCGCCATGCAGGCTACGGGAATACCCGGAGGCATCTGGGCGGTGGCCAACAGGGCATCCATTCCCTTGAGTTCGCTGGACGCCAAAGGCACCCCGATTACTGGCAGGGTGCACCAAGCAGCCAGCGTGCCGCCCAAGGCCGCCGACCCGCCGGCGGCGGCGATCAGCACCTCAATGCCCCGTCCTCGAGCCTGGGTCGCGTACTCCTGCACCCGCTCGGGAGTGCGGTGGGCGGACATAACCCGCACTTCATAGTCAATCCCTAGCTGCTCCAAGGTGTTGACCGTGTCCTGGACCACGGCCTCATCGGAGGCGCTTCCCATAATAACACCAACCAGCGGCACGACAACCTCCTTAACCGCGAGTCACCTGGGACCCGGCCCTAAAGCTCCAACTCGTCACGAAAAGCCTCGAGAAGCGCCTGTTCCAAGGCGTCTCGTTCCGGGCGTATTTCGATACCGTTAACCTGTAGATAGGTCCCTTCATCCGTTAGTCCCAGGTCGACGATGATCTCCAACTGCCCGCCTTCTTCCCAAGCCACGACCGACGTGATGACGTCGCTGTCGTCCTCGTCTTCCTCGAGGTCCGAGGATGGCGACGAAAGGTCGATCATACCCGCGACGGTTTCGTCCTCCCAGCCCACGACCGTCTCGACCCGGCCCCGGCCGTCTAGAAGCGTGGCGTTCATGTCGCCCAGCAAGCCGGCGATTCCCAGACCATCCGCCAGCCGGGACAGGTCATCGCGCTCCCGGGCCAACTCCGCTTCTTCTTCGTTTGCCCGGCGTTGGCGCACCGCCCGAACTTCGGCCAATTCTTGTTTGAGTCTGAGTAGCCGGTCATGCCAGTTCGTCATTATGCTCTCTGCTGGACCCTCGCAACAAAATAAGCCAACTCATCGACCTGGCGAAAGTCGGCCAACCCGAACTCCGAACCAACCCTGCCGAGGGCATCCAGGACGTCCAGGTACCGGATTCCAATAGGGCCGCGCTTCATGGTATCCGTTTCCAAGCCCAAGCGGCGCAGCAACCGTTCGGAATTGCCATTCCAGACACCGAGCAACCGCGGCTGCCGAAGGCACAGCAGGTAGGATGCGAATTCCTTGCCTGCCCCGGGCGGCGTGTAGGCCCCGTCCGGGGCCCCGCACTCGTCGAATCGTCCTTCCAGCTTGATGGTATCATACAAGAGGAAGTCGAGGCTGTCCCGCAACTCTTCGATGGGGAAGGCGCTGAAGGCCTTGGTTTTCCGCCCTCCCGAGGCCCGGTACAACGCCAGGGCTTGCCCCCGGTCCAAGGACCCCAACGCCAGTTGCTCCAGCCAGACGGCAAACTCCTCCGAACGGCCCCACCGACGCTTGCGGTAGTCGTTCAGAACGCCCGCCCGGGCGGCTTCGGCGTACCCCTCCTGCAGTGTCAGGCGCCGGTCCGTGTCCAACCCGGCCACGATAGCCTCACATCGTTGGACGCGCCGATATCGCGCCGCCACTGTGCGCCTTCGAAGATTATACCGTCCAGCCGATGGTAGGCCCGATCCCTGGCTTGGGCCATGTTTTCCCCGCACCCGACTACTGTTAACACGCGGCCGCCAGCGGTCACAGCGGCTCCGCCCTCACCTGTCGTTACTCCGGCGAGAAAGACTGTCGTCTCCGGAGCGCCCGGCCCCAATCCCGAGATGGGGAAACCGGTCTCGTAACTGTCCGGGTAGCCGCCTGACGCCAGGACGACCCCAACGCAGGACCGCGACTCCCACCGCACGTCTACTTCATTCAAGCCGCCTTGGGCACAGGCCAGCATCAGGTCAAGGGGGTCGGATGCCAGAAGCGGCATAATAACCTGGGTCTCGGGGTCGCCCAAGCGGCAGTTGAACTCCAGCACCCGCGGCCCATCGGCGGTCAGCATCAGCCCACCGTAGAGCACCCCCCGATAGGGTGACCCGCGGTCCGCCATGGCCCTGACGACGGGCCGCATTATCGTTTCTTCAATCTCTCCGGCCAGGTCCGGGGTCCAGAAGCCCGGTTGGGCGAAGCTGCCCATGCCGCCGGTGTTGGGGCCCCGGTCGCCGTCGCCCGCACGTTTGTAATCGCAGGCCGCCACCAGAGGCGCGATATTCTCACCGTCGGTGAACGCGAAAACGCTGACCTCGGGGCCGGTCAAAAACTCCTCCAGCACCACCGTCGACCCCGCTTCTCCGAACGTCATCCCGGTCATGCAGTCGCGGACCGCGGCCGCCGCCGCCATGGCGTCAGCGCAAATGGTGACGCCCTTGCCGGCGGCGAGGCCGTCGGCCTTGACCACCGTTGGCCCCGGATTGCGGGCGAGGTGGTCCAAGGCGGAAGAGGCGTCGTGGAAAACGCGGAATTCGGGACAAGGCACGCCGGCTTCCCGCATCAGCTCAAGCGCGAAGCTCTTGCTGCACTCGATTTGAGCGGCCGCCCGGGACGGCCCGAATACGGGAATTCCGGCGGCGGTCAGAGCGTCGGCCAAGCCCGCGGCCAAGGGCGCTTCCGGGCCGACCACCACCAGGTCCGCAGCGACGGAGCGGGCGGCGGAGACCACGGCCTCAACGTCGGACTGGGCGGCGGAGACCACGGCCTCAACGTCGGACTGGTCCAGGTCGAGGTTGACGCCCAGCTCAGCGGTCCCGAAGTTGCCCGGAGCGGTCCAGAGCCGCGTCAACCGCGGGCTCCGGTTGATACGCCAAGCGAGGGCGTGCTCGCGGCCGCCGGAGCCAACAATGAGCACGTTCATAGGATAACGGGGTAGAGGGCTGCGGGTTCCAGACCGGCAGCGCCGGGTCCAGGGTCTATTCCCACTCGATGGTTCCCGGGGGCTTGCTGGTGATGTCGTATACGACCCGGTTGACCCCCGGCACTTCGTTTACGATACGGCTGGATATACGGCCGAGAACTTCGTAGGGTAACCGTACCCAGTCGGCGGTCATCGCGTCCTCGCTGCTGACCGCCCTGATAGCGCATACATAGCCATAGGTCCGGTAGTCGCCCATCACGCCGACGGTGCGGCTGTCGCTCAGCACCGCGAAGCTCTGCCACACCTGGTGATACAGGTTGGCGGCCTTGATCTCGTCGATGACAATCCAGTCGCAGGCGCGAAGCATGTCCAACCGCTCCCGTGACACCTCACCGATCACTCGGATCGCCAACCCGGGGCCGGGGAAGGGCTGGCGGTAGACCATCTCGTCAGGCAGGCCCAGTTCCAGGCCGACCCCCCGGACCTCGTCTTTGAACAGGTAGCGCAGGGGTTCCACCAGCTTTAATTTCATATTCTCGGGGAGCCCGCCCACGTTGTGGTGGGTCTTGATTCGAGCCGAGGTGCTGTTCCCCGGCGAGTCGCTTTCTATAACGTCGGGGTACAGGGTCCCTTGGGCCAAGAAGTCGGTCTGACCCAACCCGGCGGCGGCTTCTTCGAACACCCGGATGAACTCTTCTCCGATAACCTTGCGCTTGGCCTCCGGGTCTATTACCCCGGCCAAGCGGTCCAAGAACCGGTCAGATGCGTCTACGTAAGTCAGGTTGAGGCCCAGCCCGCGCTTGAATGTGGCCTGGACTCTTTCCGCTTCTTCCAGCCGCAGCAGCCCGTTGTTCACAAAAATGCAGGACAGTTGTTCGCCCACGGCCCGGTGGAGAAGGGCGGCCGTGACGGCGGAGTCCACCCCGCCGGAGAGGGCGCAGATAACTCGTCCGTCTCCCACCTGCTCACGGATGCGGGATATGGAATCGGCCACCACGTTGCCCGGCGTCCAGGCGCCGACGCAACCGCAGGCGCGAAACAGGAAATTCTCCAAGATCGACTGGCCTAGAGGCGTGTGATTGACCTCCGGGTGGAATTGAAGGCCGAATACATTGTCGCCGTTGCCGATGGCGGCAACAGGAGAGTTCTCCGTGTATGCAAGGCTTTTGAATCCCGGAGGCAGGGTTTCGACCCGGTCGCCGTGGCTCATCCAGACCTGGAATGAGGGAGGCAGACCCGTGAACAGAGGTGCGGCGGCGGCATCCTGATGAAGCACCGCCGAGCCGTACTCCTGCTTGTCCCCTGGGGCCACCCGCCCGCCCAGTTGATGCACCAGGGCCTGCATACCGTAGCAGATGCCCAGCAGAGGCAGCCGCCGTTCGAACACCCAATCGGGGACCAACGGGGCCCCATCGGCGTACACGCTGGCGGGGCCGCCCGACAAGATGATGCCCTTGGGGTTCATGTGGCGGACCGACTCCCAGTTGTCGGTCACCGGGGCTATTTCGGAATAGACCTTCAGCTCCCGCACGCGCCTGGCGATCAGGTGGCTGTACTGGGAACCGAAGTCGATTACGACGATGCCTTCATTGACCGGTTGTTGCCCGTCGCCATTGGTTCCAACGCCTTCCCGCCCCTGGGCTATCTCCAGGTAGGCGGAAAGCTCCAAGTCGTCGCTGGCGGCGACCCGGCGTCCCCTTGGCAGCTTGTCGTCGATCTTGTCAGTGGCAGTCTTGTCAGTAGCCGTGGCTCCACCTCCTGCGACCAGAGAAATGCATCAACGATGCAAGACTACGGGTCCCCCGCACGCCCCTCATGACATAACCCGATTATAGGCATAACGCGATTATAGGCTCTGGAATTCCCGGAGTATAGCCGTGCGCCCGAGCGTGGTGTCAACGTCACGCCAGCCTGCGTTCAGGGTCTTTTAATTCTCCCTCTCCCTTGGGGGAGAGGGCTGGGGTGAGGGTGAAATGCTCGCAATAACGGACGGTCGCTCACGTTTGGGAACGCCCCCACCCTAACCCTCCCTCTTTGGGGATGGGGACAATTCAATGACCCTAAGTCTGCGTTCCGAAGGGACGATTACCCCTATTTTGGGATGAATCGGGCCATCGGAATTGGCCTGTGATATACTCGAAAAGCCCCAATTCAGCCCCAATTTTAGGTTGATTGCTGCCGTGGCCAGAACCCAATTCCAGTACGATTCAGTGTCCTTGGCCAGTGAGGTGGAGGAGGCCGTACGGGTCCTGCGTACCGGCGGCGTCGTGGCGTTTCCTACCGACACCCTGTACGGGCTTGGCGCCAACGTCTTCGACCCCTCGGCCATAGAGTGCTTGTTCGCCATCAAGGAACGCCCCGCCGGGCTGGCCCTGCCGGTCTTGATCGATGACTGGCGGCAACTGGAAATGGTAGCGGACGGCGTACCGGAAGAGGCGGCGATCTTGGCGGAGCGTTTCTGGCCGGGCCCGCTGACCCTGGTGCTGACCAAATCGGCCGCTGTGCCCGGCCTGTTGACCGCCGGAGCAGCCACCATAGCCGTCCGAATGCCGGACCACCCCGTTCCTAGGGCAATCGCAGCCGCATTGGGCTCGCCCATCACGGGAACCAGCGCCAACGTCAGCGGCCGGCCCGACCCCGAAAGCCTCGAAGAGGTCAAAGACCAATTGGGTGGCCGCCTCGGTTTCATCGTCGGCTGCGGCCCGGCTCCGGCGGGAACGGCGTCCACCATAGTGGACATAACCAGCGGAGCGCCCAAGCTGGCTGCGGACTGGAGCCATCAGCCTGGAAAGCATCCGCGCCGTCATGGAATAAGTATGGCCGGACGCCCCAACTGGTACAGCGAACACCCGCCCGCGTGTACTTGCGCGGAATGCAGTCAGAGCAGGTTGTCCCGCCGCTCGCGGGTCCGCCTGCCCAGAATTGGCTGTCTGGGTGTTCTCCTGGGTGTCCTATTGACGATTGCATCCCTTACAATCGTGGCGGGCGCCCTGGCGTGACCCCGCTTATGGCTTGGACTAGCTCCAAGAATATTGTTGACCGCCGGGAATTGAGAAATTGATCTCCAGGTACCCGCAATACCAACAATTGGTCGCAAAGGAACTGCAGGCGGTCTTTGACGGCCGCCAAGGCTTCCTGTACGACATCCTCCGGTACCACTTGGGCTGGGTCGACCAAGAGGGCCAACCGCAACCCGGCGGCCCCGTCCTCCACTTCCAGGGAGCGGTGGCGCTGGCCGCCTGCCAAGCGTTGGCCGGGAGACTTCGGGCCATCCTTGCCCGCCGCCGCCGGGGTGGAATTGGTGCACAACTTCACCTTGATCCACGGCGAGGTTCAGGCCGGGCGGGCCGAAGCGACGGACCGGCCCAGCATCTGGTGGGTGTGGGGCCCGTCCCAAGCCATCAACGCCGGCGACGGCTTGCACGCCCTAGGGCGCACAAACTATAATGCGCCTCGCTCAGCGGGGGGTGCCTCCCGACCGGGTGCTACGGGCCGTGGAGTCCTTGGACCGCGCCTGCCTTACCCTTTGCGAGGGGCAGTACATGGACCTGGAATTCCAAGACCAGGTAATGGTGACCAGCGCATCCTACCTGGATATGATTGCCCGCAAGGCCGGCGCTCTCACCGGCTGCGCCGCCGAGTCCGGAGCGCTGGCTGCCAACGCCAGTGACGCCGTCTGCGCCGCCTTCCGGGACGCCGGCATCGCCTTGGGGTGCGGTTGGCAAATCGCGCGGGACATCGACGACCTCTGGGGAGATCGCGGCGACGGCATTACTCCGAGCAACATCCTCAATAAGAAGAAGAGCCTGCCGCTGATCCATGCGCTGGAAAGCGGCAGCGTCGGCGTCAAGCGGGAGTTGACCGCCATTTACATGAAACGAGTGCTGGAGCCCGAAGACACCGGACGGTTGGTTGAGATTCTGGACGAAACGGGCTCCAGAAGCGTGTCCGAGCGGAAGGCCAGGGAGTTGGTGGAGCAGGCGCTCGACATAACCCAAAGCTGCGGCGTCTCGCCCGAGGAACAGGCCCAACTGCGGGAACTGGGCGAATGGGCGCTGGCCGGAGGCCGCTGATTCCCGTCCGGGCCCGGGTCCAGCCATTTCAAAACAAGGCGCCCGGGGGTTCCGATGCCCAAGCGTGACCTTTCCCAAGTAGAGTTGGCCGGCCGGGCGGTCCTGGTCAGAGTGGACTTCAATGTCCCTATCGAACAGGGGATAGAAGCAATCGCCTCCTACGACCAGCGGCTTCGCGCCACCCTTCCCACCATCCGGCATCTCATCGACCAAGGCTGCCGCGTGATTCTCTGCTCCCACTTGGGCCGCCCCGGCGGCAAGGTGGTGGAAGACCTGCGGCTGGCCCCGGTGGGTGACCGCCTTGCGGCGCTGCTGGACCACCCGGTCAAGAGCCTCACGGAAATTATTGGGCCTGCCGTAGAGTCCGAGATTTCCCGGATGGCGCCGGGAGACGTGGTACTGCTGGAAAACCTTCGGTTCGACCCCGGCGAAGAAAAGAATGACCCGAACTTCGCGCGGTCTCTGGCCCGCTTGGCTGACCTGTTCGTTATGGACGCGTTCGCAGTAGCCCACCGGGCCCATGCCTCTACGGTCGGGGTCACGGAACAGCTGCCGTCGGTGATGGGCTTCTTGGTGGGAAAAGAGGTGAGCGCCTTGGGGCGGGCGTTGGAAGCTCCGGAAAAGCCCTTGGCGGCGCTGATGGGCGGCGCCAAGGTCAGCGACAAAATTCTGGTGCTGGAAAACCTGCTGGGCAAGCTCGACCACCTTTTCATCGGCGGCGGCATCTGCGTCACCTTCCTCAACGCCCTCGGTTACAACACCGGCACCTCCCGGATCGAGGATGACCGGCTTGACTTCGCCAAGGAGATCGTGGAAAGGGCCGAGTCCCACGGCATTGCGGTGCACCTGCCGGACGACCTCGTGGTCGCCAGCGAGTTCGGCCCTGAGCCGTCACGAGTGGAAACGGTCGAGGCGGGGCGGGTGCCGGGACGCATCGTTCATCATGGACATAGGCCCCAACAGCGCCCGGCAATTCGCCCAGGAATTGAACGGTTGCAAAACGATAATTTGGAACGGTCCTATGGGCGTGTTCGAAATGCCTCGCTTCAGCGAAGGCACGCGCACCGTTGCCACGGCCATCGCCGGGCAGACCGGGGTGACCACGGTGGTGGGCGGCGGCTCCACGGCGGAGGGCTGTGGAGGAACTCGGCCTGATGGAGCGTATGACACATGTATCCACGGGAGGCGGGGCTTCATTGGAATTCCTGGAGGGACGGGAGCTGCCGGGGATTGCGGCCTTGCCGGACGCGTAGTTTAATTCACCGCAGAGGACGCAAAGAGCACCGAAATTCCCTTGTGGTCCCCTGCGACCTCCACGGTTGAGAAGAGAAAGAAGATGATCGACCTTGAAGTTCTCCGCGACTGTTACGTTCCGACGCCATCCAAGATAGTGCTGCTGGTGGTGGACGGGCTGGGCGGCTTGGCCCACCCTGACACTGGCCGTTCGGAGTTGGAGACCGCCAACATCCCGAACCTGGACGCCATGGCCCGCGAGAGCGCGTGTGGGTTGACCACCCCGGTCCTGCCGGGGGTCGCGCCCGGCAGCGGGCCCGGGCACCTGGCCCTCTTCGGTTACGACCCCCTGAAACACATTATCGGCCGCGGCGCGCTGGAAGCATTGGGCATCGAGGTGCCCATAGAACCCGGAGACATCGCCGCCAGGGGGAATTTCTGCACGGTGGACAGCGACGGACGGTTGTTGGACCGGCGGGCCGGGCGCATTCCCACCGAATTGAGCGCGCCGATTTGCCACCGGCTGGACCAGATAGAGTTGGACGGCGTCCAGATAGACGTGTTCCCGGTGCAGGACTATCGCTTCGTCCTGCGGCTCCGGGGCGATGGGCTGTCGGAAGCCGTCACCGAAACCGACCCGCAACAAAACGGTGTTCCGGCCCTGCCGGTCAGGGCGCTCAGCCCCGAAGCCGAGCGCACGGCCGGGCTGGTGAACCGCTTCGTCGGCGAGGCCGCCCGGCTGTTATCGGAGGAAGACCGGGCCAACATGTTGCTGCTTCGCGGGTTCGCCCGACTCCCCGACCTGCCAGCCATGGGCGCCGTTTACCGGCTCAACCCGGCGGCCATAGCCGCTTACCCCATGTACCGGGGGTTGGCCACGGTGGCTGGTATGCAAGTGGTCCGCACCGGCCGCACCTTCGCCGACGAAGTGGACACCCTGCGGGACAACTTCGACAATCACGATTTCTTCTTCATCCATTACAAACCGGCCGACGCCGCTGGCGAGGACGGCGACTTCGAAGCCAAGGTCAAGCGATTGGAGGAACTGGACCCCTTGATTCCGGCGATCCGGGACCTGGCGCCCGACGTTTTCATGGTGGCGGGCGATCACGCCACCCCGGCCATCATCGCCGGGCACAGCTGGCACCCGGTCCCCTTCATGTTGAACTCCTGGCTCACCAAGGGTGAGGGAATCGAATCCTTCAGCGAACGAAGTTGCAGCCACGGTTCCATCGGCAGCATACCAGCGACCAACGTCATGCTCTTGGCAATGTCCCACGCCGGCAAAATGACCAAATTCGGGCCGTAGGCCCCGGCTCCTGACCATTAGCTGATCCCCTCCGATAGAGGTAACGTAATGCCTGGTACATACGTGGCAGCCAACTGGAAAATGAATACCACCCCGGCGGAAGCGTCCGCTTTGGCCGCCGGGGTTCGCGCCGGGTTCGACCGTAACGCAGGCGTGGAAGCCATTC
This sequence comes from Dehalococcoidia bacterium, assembly GCA_965222595.1. Taxonomy (GTDB): domain Bacteria; phylum Chloroflexota; class Dehalococcoidia; order Lucifugimonadales; family UBA3495; genus VXOI01. The sequence continues at coordinate 366,405 of CBDCUJ010000013.1, forward strand.
TGTGCCCGCCGTTCATCTGCCTCCCGGCCGTCCGAGATGCGGTGGGCCATTCAGGCGTCAAAGTCGGGGCTCAGAACATGCATCACGAGACCTCCGGAGCCTTCACCGGGGAGATCTCGCCCGAAATGCTTCACGGCATTTGCGAGTACGTGATACTGGGCCACTCGGAGCGCCGTCAGCTATTTGGAGAGACCGACGAATCGGTAAACCGCAAAGTGCTGGCGGCTTTGGCCGCCGGCCTGGCCCCAATCCTCTGCGTGGGGGAGACCCTCGAACAACGGGAGTCGGGGGCGGCCAATGCGGTGGTGGCGGGACAGGTCCGGGCGGGACTCGAAGGAGTAATCGACATAACGAGCGTGTTGGTCGCCTACGAGCCGGTTTGGGCCATCGGCACCGGCAGGGCCGCCACGCCGGAGATCGCAGCCGATGTCATGGGCGATGTTATTCAGCGTACGCTGGAGACCATTTACGGCGCGGCCGGGAAACAGGTCCCGCTGCTCTACGGCGGCAGCGTAAACGCCGATAACGTGGCCGCTTTCATGGCCCAGCCCTGCATCCGCGGTGCGCTGGTCGGCGGCGCAAGCCTTCAGGCCGAGTCGTTCCTCGGCGTCATCAGCGCCATCGCCGGGGCCGTTGCATAGTTGAACACGGGCCGTTCCGCCGGTGATGCCCCGGAGCCCGTCGGTCCCCCCCTGCGTCCCATAGTATGCCTGGTCGGACCCACCGGAGTCGGCAAGACCCGGCTGGTGGTGTCATTGGCGGAACGTTTCGGCGCCGAAGTCATCAACGCCGACAGCCGCCAGATCTACCGGGGGATGGACATCGGCACGGCCAAGCCCTCGGCTGACGAACTGGCCAGGGCCCCCCATCACCTCGTGGACATTCTCGATCCCTCGGAAAGCTTTGGGCTCGCCAACTTCCTCGATTTGGCGACCAAGGCAGTTGATGAGATAGCCAGCCGTGGCCGTCTCCCAATCGTGGCGGGAGGGACGGGTCAGTACGTTTGGGCGTTGGCCGAGGGTTGGGAAGTGCCACGGGTGGCGCCCGACACGGACTTCAGGCGTTCCCTGGAGCACGCGGCGGCGGTTGACGGCCGTATTTCCCTCTATGACAGGCTGCGCGAAATAGACCCGGACGGGGCCGGTTCGTTGGACGGCCGCAATGTCCGGCGTGTGATTCGCGCCCTCGAGGTTTACCACGCGACGGGCCGCCGGCCGTCGGACCTTCGAGCGAACCGGGCCCCCCGCTTCAACCCTTTGATGATGGGCCTCACCATGGACCGGAAACGGTTGTACCAGCGTATCGACGACCGGGTGGACCGGATGATGGCCCAAGGATTCTTGGAAGAGGTTGAACGGTTGACGGCCTCCGGCTTGGCTGCCGGCCAAGGCGCGTTGAGCAGCCCCGGATACCGGGAGTTGGGAATGTACCTATCCGGACAGCTCGAATTGGCCGAGGCAGTGCGAAGGACAAAGACCCAGACCCACCGCCTCGTGCGGCGCCAGTATGCCTGGTTCAAACCGGATGATCCGCGAATCCAGTGGCTCGACGCCGAAGACCCCGAAACCGCCTCTTCGGCCGCCCGTATGGTCGAAGATTTCTTAGAGTCAAACTCCCCTGTGATACAATGATTCGCGTTCTGATAGGGGAGCCGGACCGATGAAATTCACCAAAATGGAAGGCGCGGGAAACGATTACATCTATGTCGACGCCCGGTCGGCGGAACTTAAACGGGAACTGGACTGGCCGGAGGTGTCCCGCCGGATAAGCGACCGTCATTTCGGTGTCGGCGGAGACGGCCTCATCCTGATCAAGGACTCTGAAATCGCCGACCTCAAGATGAGTATGTTCAATGCCGACGGCACCGAAGGGGAGATGTGCGGCAACGGTATCCGTTGTTTCGCCAAGTACGCCATAGAGCGCGAAATAGTGCCTCCGCTGGCCCACGGGCTCAACGTGGAGACGCTGGCCGGGGTTAGGAACATCGTTCCCACCTACGCCGGTTCAACGATAACCGGGGCTCGGGTGTCCATGGGCGCTCCCATATTGGACCCATCGGAAGTCCCGGTGAACGTAGGTACGTCCGGCACCGGCCCGTTGCTGGATTACCCATTCAGTATGGACGGTCGCGACCTTCCCTTGAGTTTCGTCTCCATGGGCAACCCCCATGCCGTTACTTTCATAGACCAGCCTGTCGCGGAATTTCCGTTGCATACGATAGGCCCAAAGGTGGAGCATCACGAAATATTCCCCCGGCGGGTCAACTTCGAGATCGTGAACGTCGATGGGCCCGGCAAGCTGACCTCCCGGGTCTGGGAGCGCGGCTCCGGCGAGACCATGGCCTGCGGCACCGGCGCGTGCGCCATTGCGGTGGCCGCCCGGCTGGCTGGCATCTGCGAGGACACCGTTGACATAACACTGCCCGGCGGAACGCTTAGAATTGAGTGGCACGGCCAAGGCGAAGTCTTTCTGGAAGGCCCGGCGGTGGAAGTATTCAATGGCGAGTGGGGCGCCGCATGAGTACCGTTAAAGCCACAAAGCTGACATACGAAGCGTATATGGCTCTGCCGGAGACCAAGGAGCGGTGTGAAGTCGTCGATGGAGTGTTATTTGTGGCGCCCTCAGCACTACCGGACCACCAGTGGATTGCGGGAGTGATTTTCGTTGCCCTCACCAAACTCGTCATGGCCAGCGGACTAGGCGTCGTCATCGTGGCGCCTTCCGATCTCCTGGTCCAGCGCGAGCTTCTCAGGGTCAGACAGCCGGACGTGATGTTCTTCAGCGCCGAACGAACCGGCTTCCGGGGCCGTTTGGCGTTAAAGGACCTGCCAATTTTCGAAGCGCCACCGGACATTGTTGTGGAAGTATTGTCTCCAAGCAACACTGGCCCCGGATTCCAGGAGAAAATCGAAGATTACCGGCGGTTTGGAGTCCTCGAATGCTGGCTGGTGGACCCCGGGACCGAGACCGTACGGGTGCTGGACCTGACGGACGCCGCCGGCGCCGAGACCGGTTTCGGACGGGACGATACCCTTGAATCAAAAGTCCTTCCAGGTTTCACCCTGCCGCTGGAAGAGGTCTTCGGCTAGGTCTCTTGACCTAGCCCATTCTCGAGGGGCGCCGCATGAGCAGCATCGGCACGAAGAGGCTAACGTTCGAAGAATGGCAGGCGCTGCCGGAAACGAAGCAGCGCTGCGAGGTTGTGGATGGGGTATTGGTAATGCCGCCTGGCCCGTTGTTGGGGGAACATCAGTGGGTGTCCAACGAAATAGTCATGTCGCTCAGTCCATTCTTAAAGGCTACGGGGTTGGGTATAGTCCTACCGGCCCCAAGCGATATTGTGATTCGGCGGGAACCGCTCCGGGTGCGTCAGCCGGACTTGATGGTGGTCAACGAGGAACTTACGGGCATCGCACGTCCTTCGGACCTAGTTGGCCTGCGCTTTCTGGAACAGCCCCCGTTGCTGGTGGTGGAAATCATGTCGCCGAGCAACACCCGCCGGGAAATCGAGGAAAAGGTGCTGGATTACCGGTACATCGGCGTGCTTGAATGCTGGCTGGCCAGCTTTCCGACAAGGACGGTCGAGGTGCTGAGTCTGACCGCCGAAGCCGCCACGAGCGCTGGAGTATACGGCATGGGTGACACGCTAAGCTCCGTCGTCCTGCCCGGGTTCGCCCTTCCCGTCACCGAGATTTTCGGTCCGTTGCTGTCCTAGCAGTCAAACTTTGAGCAAATACGTTCCCAACGTAGCAAAAGGGTTCATCCCGGTCCTAGTGACGATTTGCCGTTCCAAAAGGTTAAACTACATAATCATTAGCTGAAGACAGGAACCACCACCATGAAGTTCTCAGACCGCTTGGGCAAGCTGGCCCCGTACCCCTTCGTCGAAATCTCCAGGATAATCGCGGCCAAGAGGGCAGCCGGAGCCGACGTTGTGACCTTCGGCATCGGCGACCCCGACATACCCACGCCGCAGCCGATAATCGACCGCTTGTTGTCGGCGTCCCAATACCCGCCGAACCACCGCTACCCGGAGACCGACGGCCTTCCTGAGATGCGCCGGGCCATCGCGGAGTGGTACGACAACCGTTTCGGGGTAAAACTCGACCCCGACACCGAGGTGTTGCCTTTAATCGGGGCCAAAGAGGGTATCGGCCACGCCGCCTTCTGCTTCTTGGACCCCGGAGATATCGCCTTGGTGCCCGACCCGGCCTACCCGGTCTACGGGGTCGGAACCATGTTCGCCGGCGCCGAGAGTTACATAATGCCTCTCTACGAGCGGAATGGCTGGCTCCCCGAGCTGGACGCCATACCGGCCGACGTGGCCCAAGCGGCCAAAGTGATGTGGCTGAACTACCCCAACAACCCCACCAGCGCCGTCGCCACCGAAGAGGATCTCGCCTCGGCCATCGCCTTCTGCCGGGAGAACGACATCGCATTGCTCCACGACGCCGCCTACAGCGAGGTCGGCTACGATGGTTACCAAGCAGGCAGTTTCCTTCAGGTCGACGGGTCCAAGGATATCGGAATCGAGTTCCATTCGCTGTCCAAGACCTACAACATGACCGGTTGGCGTATCGGGATGGCCGTGGGCAACGCCGACATGATCAAAGCCCTGTTCCAGATCAAGGCGAACCTGGACTCGGGCGTCCCGCAGGCGGTCCAGGAGATGGCCATGGAGGCCCTCACCGGACCCCAGGACTGCGTCTCCGACAATGTCGAAATCTACCAACGCCGGCGAGACCGGGTGGTTTCGGCCGTGCGCAGCCTCGGGATGGAGGTAGCGGTGCCCCGTGCCAGTCTCTACATCTGGGCCCGGGTTCCGGAGGGGTACACCTCAGCCGAACTGGCCCAGATGCTGCTGGAGGAGTTGGATGTCGTCGTGACCCCAGGCTCCAGCTACGGCCGGTACGGCGAAGGCTACATCCGGCTTTCCCTTACCACCCCTGACGAGCAGGTCGAAAAGGGCTGCCAGCGCCTGGAATCCTGGAACATCCCGGCCCGGGGAGGCTGAGCCCATCGCTAAACGGTCGGTAATGGTCGAGCCCGAACCCGAACGAGCCGTCTTGGTGGCGGTGGAGCTGACCAGGCGCGGCCAGCTCTGGGCCTTGGACGACACCCTGGCCGAACTGGAGTACCTGGCCAACACGGCCGGGGCCCAAGTGGTGGGACGGGTTAGCCAGCGGGCCGAGCGGATGACTCCCACCTACGTAGGGAAGGGCAAGATCGAAGAGGTGAGGGACCTGGCCGCCGAGGAAAAGGCCGGAGTCGTCATATTCGATGACGAACTGACCCCTTCCCAGCAACGGAACCTGGGAAAACGCCCTGGGCTTGAAGGTCATCGACCGCACGGCCCTCATCCTGGACGTTTTCGGCCGCCACGCCTCCACCTATGAAGGAAAACTGCAGGTGGAGTTGGCCAGCACGAGTATTTGCTGCCCCGCTTGGCCGGGCAATGGTCCCACCTGGAGCGCTTGGGCGGTGGCATAGGTACCCGCGGGCCGGGCGAGACGCAGATAGAGACCGACCGCCGCCTGGTGCGCCGGCGCATCCAGAAAATCCGCTCCGACCTCGAGGGAGTGCGCCGCCGCCGGATGCTGCACATGGACCGGCGCAAGAGTTCTACCATACCCATGGCGACCCTTGTGGGTTACACCAACGCCGGCAAGAGCACGCTGTTCAACGCTCTGAGCAACGCCGACGTCACAGCCGCCGACCGGCTGTTCTCGACCCTCGACCCGGTTACCCGGCGCATCCGTTTGCCGTCGGGCGCGCCTTTGTTGTTGAGCGATACGGTGGGGTTCATCCAGAAGCTGTCACCCAAAGTCGTTGCCGCCTTCCGCGCGACTTTGGAAGAACTGGAGCAATCGGACGTCCTGCTCCATGTTATCGACGTCGCCCACCCCAAGGCCCCGGAACAGACCGAGGTGGTGGAAAACACCCTGGAAGAGCTGGGCCTCAGCGACCGGCCGCGTCTGTTGGTGATCAACAAGATGGACCTGCTGGACGGGAGCGCCAACGGGGAGAGCCCGCAGGGATATTCGTTGCACGGAAATTCGTTAACGGCTACATCGTTCCCCGGTAGTCCGA
>CBDCUJ010000014.1:0-230336 GCA_965222595.1 Dehalococcoidia bacterium
ACGAGGAAGGGGACGAGTAACGGGCGAGCACACGGGCAGGCTATTACCCTTGCCTGGAAACGCAAAAAAATTTCATATATGGGCAACCCGAGGAGACCATCGTTGATATAGCGATGGTCTCCTGTTCTGTGTAGCTACCTGATGTCCCTCGCCCACCAGTTCCTTCTCCTTCTCGTTGCCCAGCCCCCACTCGAAAAGGGAAAGGGAGAACGGCTTGGGCTTACCCTTCCGGCCCCGGGGCTGCACCGGTTCCTCCTCCTGGGAATAGGCCCAGGAGAACAGGGACTGCCGCCCTTCGGCGGGTTCGTCGCGGTTGCCGTTACTCCCACGAATACAAAAACGCCGGCACAGGCGGTCGCCCCGGAAGGCGGGTGGCCGACGCCAGTGCGTACGGCCACCTGCCAAGTCAATCCAAGCCGAACATTGCGTTCCAATGTCCGGTCCTCAGAACAGCCGCAGCGTCTCGGGCTGCTGCTGGTCCGTTTCCCCCTCGGCGGCTTCAGCCTGCGCCGCCCCCTGCTCGCGCCGGGTTCGGCGCCTGGCCGGGGGAGCGGGCCTCTCGTGGGCTGGGTGCCTGGGTTCGTCCTCCCACCTGACCCTCGCCCTTTCGATCACTGCCGGGACCTCCTGGGCCAGCCCAGCTAGGTCCAGGTCATCGAAGGACTCGATGTGCGGGTCCGCCGAGGGTTGTTGTACTCCGATGGTGGCCCGGCCTCCCTTGATGGACACGACGACCTTCAGCTCCTCGGTGGTTTCCGTTTCGCCCTCAGCGGGCTGCACTCCGCCGCCGTCGGCAACGTCCGGTTCCTCAGCGGTCTCACCGTCGGCATCCTGCTCTTCGTCGACGTCGACGGGCGCATCGTCCGCCGCGTCCCCGGCGGGAAGCTCCCCGCCAACATCGGCAGGGGTATCATCGGTCGCATGGCCGAAGAGGAACTCCTCGGAGCCCACCACGTCCGAGGGGTGGATTTCCGTGCCGCTTTCGTCAGTCATGGTTTCTCCTATATCCGTTTCCTGGTTGGGCGGCGAGTCCTTATGGGACCCGTTCTTGATCTCGCCCAGGGTCTTGGGTTCCCAATAGAGGTCGCGCTCCACGGCGGGAACGCCACCGAAGACGGCGGTCTCGGCCAACTCCGACAGGTCAAAGTAGCCCAACTCACGCTCAAACCCCTCCACCAGGCCGAAGCACTGCCCGGTTTCCGGGTCCAACTCGGTGATGTACCACGTCCAATTGGTGTACGGGCTGAAAAGCTTGGCTGGGGCCAGCACGTTGTCGCAGTCGGCGACGTTGGCGTTGGCTCCGAGGTCAGGGATGGCGTCGGCCAGCTTCCTGGTCATCAGCTGGTGTCCCCGTTTCCCGCCGTGATTGTCCTGCCACATCGTCGTGGTGGCGGTTTCCTTTGCCTCAGTCATGGTTGCTCAGCTCCTTGTTGTTCTCTGCGTGTTTTGGTTTGCGCCGTTCACCCGGCGTCGTCCCGCCCCACCAGCCGCGCCACCGCCTCCGGAGTGACGTAGCTGGGGGCGACGGTCCCCAGGTCCATGTCCAGGTAGAGGGCCAGGAAGGGGCAGGTTCCGGCCACCATGCGGCGGACCACCTGCAACACGAGGGACGCCATCATCTGGTTGATGGTGGGGTCCTGGTCGGTGAGGTCCAGGGCCGCCGCGCAGTCCACGTCGGGCGGCCTGGTTGAAACCGCCGTCAGCAGGTCGGGGCGTTGCAACGTGGGCGCCGGGGCCAGGTGGCAGGTGTCGCCGGTGAAGGGCGGTTCCTCCAGGACCACCGGCTCGGAGACATTGCCAACCAGGACCTGTCCCCAATTGGTGTCGTTGCCGGCGTCGATGAGCCAGCGGCAGGGGTCTCCCGGCAGGCACTCGGCCATGGCCCGGCGGGCGGCGGCGTTGTCGGCGCAGCCGATGATCAGGCCGTCGTGGGAGGAGAGGCCGGGGTAGCGGCTCCCCTGGGGCCGGCATTCCTCTCGGAAGGGATAGACCGAGTAGCCCACGGGCCGGTTGTAGGCTTTCGCCAGCCGGTCGGCCAGGGCCTTGCTCTTGAACTCGCCCACGTCGCCGGGATAGAAATTCTGCCGGAGCAGGTTGTGGGGTTCCACCCGGTCGTGGTCCACCAGGACGATGGTGGCGTCGCGGCCCTGGAAGAGGCGGCAGAGACCCTCGGCCACGAAGCCGCCGGTGCCGCCGCAGCCCACCACGGTGATCCAGGGATTGTCCAGCAGGAACTGGTTGTCTAGGTAGTAGGGCATGGTGGATTTACCTCCTGATATTTAGGTAACTTGATGTTGGTTCGGTCCCCTCGCCCGCCAGCCGCAGTCCCGTCGGGTGCGGGCCGTCGAAGACCTGCGCCCACTCCAGCGGGGCGAAGTGGCCGTAGATGCCCACCCGCAGGGTAAATTCCGGCGCAGGTGTGTCCAGGCGTCCCACGACGCCGTAGATGCGAAAGCCCTGCTCGTCCCCATCGTCGGTGGCCGAGAAGAAGGCCCGGTGGCGTACGTGGGAGTGGAACTCGGCCACCACCCCGGCGGGCGGCTGGTAGGTGAGAGAGGCGGACGTTCCGGCCTGCGGGGGAACCGCCAGCCGGTAGGCGCCTTGGTCCCAGCCCACGGCGAAGAACCGTTCGGTGTCCGGCGTTTCCAGGAGCCAGCGCAGCCCCGCCTCGAACAGCCCTGCCGGGATGGGGCCGTGGGCCAGCGCCAGCTTCTCGGATACGAGAGCAAGCCCCCGCACGTCGGCGGGAGCCACCAGTATTCGCGCCGTCAGGTGGGCGCTTTCGGACTGGACGTAGAGGCCTCCCGATCCGACAACATAGTCGAAGCCAATTCCCTGAGAACCCGCCAGGCCGGCGGGATGGTTCACCAGGTAGCCCACCGGCGTCATGCCCGCGCCAGGGTCAGTAGCCCCGTCTTCCTTCCGAGACCGCCATGGCGTGGCCCACGGTGCATTGGGGAACCAGGTCCTCAACCGGGTACTCAGCCTTTCCATCTATCTCCTCCCACAGGGCTTGCAGGTTGTCGGGGTGCTGCTTCGACCGGTCCTGGCTGTCTCCGGTAAGGGAGAAGAAGGACTGGAAGAAGGATTCGGTTATCCGTCCCACCTCCTCGGGGAAGCGGTGGCTGCCGGGGCAGACTCGCCCGTCCCGGAAGACGTTGAAGGCCGGGGCGCGGTAGAGCTGCTGCTCGGGATCGGTGGGCCGCTCCAGGGCGGCGTAGACCCAGGGCGCCCGGCCCGGCGAGCAGACGAATACCAACCCCGGCATGGGCAGCCGGAGCCGGGCGGGAGGCTGGAACGCCTCCCGTTGCAGGGCCACCAGCCACACCTGGGGCGGGCGCCACAGGGCCACCACCTGTCCGGTCTCCCCCTGGTTCCACCAGAGGGCGTTTTCGGGCAGCAGGCCCGAGGAGAAGCCCAGGTGCCGGGTGAACACGTTGGCGATCTCGTCCGCCGAGACGGTCCTGACCCAGGTGCGGTCGCCCTCGAAGCCCCGCAGCAGGACGGTCTCGCCGTACACCTCCAGTTGCGCCTGGAGGGTGTCACGGGGCACATCGGACTGCCCCGGCAGGGACCACTCCGTCCGGTCCACGTCATTGGTCGTCATCATCGTTTTCCTCCTGTTGTGTGGTTGGTTCGGGTATTCGCGGCAGGATGGAGTCCAGCATTTCGGCGAAGCGCCCCGGCAGGTCCCCTTCCAGCCAGTCGGCCAGCTTCAGCACCGAGTCCATGAGCCGGTCCGCCTTGCGCCACTCCTCCGTTCCCTCCTGGATGATTTCCTCCTCCCAGGGGTCGGAGAAGCCGTCGTAGTCGCCATCGTCATAGTTGTGGTCGAGGAAGAAGTTGCCGGTCTCGGCCCGCACCCAGGAGGCGGCCTGCGCCGCTCCCTCATACCCCGTCCCCTGCAACGCCTCGTTCAGGGTTTCGAGAGGAATGCCGCCCGGGGGAATGCGGAGCAGGGTTTCCTGGGGGATGCGCTGGGCGGCGGACTCCAGCCAGGCCGTGCGCAGCCCGTCGGGTCCGTCGTAGCAGGAGTCGGGGGGTTCGGCCAGCAGCGCCAGGGCCGAGAGGCCCTCCCGGTAGCCGTCCCACATCTCGTGGAGGCCGTCGTAGCCGAAGCCCACCAGCTGGAATGGGATGCCCCGGCGCAACCAGGTAAAGGGCGGGTCCTCGCCTTCGTCAACGAAGAACTCCATGTATGGCGCGTAGAGGGGGAAGTGGCGCTCCTGGAAGAGCCGGGCGAAGCGTTCCAGCCGCTCGCCCACGTCCGGGACTGCCAGCATCGTCTCCGCCTCATCGGGAAAGAGGCGGCGCGCCAGTCCGGCGAACCAGGCGTAGTCCTCGGCGTAGCCCAGCCGGACGATCAGCTCTTGCAGCGACGGCGGACGCCGCAGGAGCGTTTCGGCCAGGTCGCTCAGTACCAGCGGGGCCGCAGTTGCCACCGCAATGCCTCCAGCAGCCGCTTGGTGGCGGCGGCGTAGTCCTGGGCCTGGGCGCAGGCCAGCTCCACCTCCGGCTGCCGGGCCGCCGCCGCGTCCAGGTCCAGGCTGCCGTCGGGTAGGGTGAGCTCCGCCGCAAGCTCGGTTATTTTCAGGTCCGCCGGCGGGGTTGCCGCCAGCAGACCGGCCAGGGTCCGGTTGTCCATTTGGTTACCTCCCCTGGTTGCAGGTATGGGTGAAGGCGCCCTTGGTGCCCACCCGCCGCTGGAACTCGAAGATGGTGTCGTCGCCCCGGCTGGTCTCCTTCACCGAGGCATTGGCGATCTCCCCATAGAAGTCGCTGAGCGTGGCCTTCACCTGCTCGACGCTCATCTCGGGATCGGGGTCTGGGAACTCGCGGTCGTCGTGTCGGGTAGACCGCCGGCGAGTTACTCCGGTTGCTCGGAGCACTTTTCCGTCGGCCCCCCTACGAACCGGACGTGACACTTTCGCGTCATCCGGCTCTCTCAGTGGTTAAGTCTGCTTGCGCGGTTTCCAACTGCCGTCGTGGGCGTTCAGGTGGCAGGGACGGCAGACCACGAGGGTCTTCCGCCTTCTCGCCGCCATGATTTGTACCCACTTGGGTTTTTCCGGTTGACCTTTCACGTTCAGGTCGCGAAGTGCGCGGATGTGATGGACTTCAACGGCCACCGTTGACCCGCACAACTCACATTCGTCAGCTAGGAGCCGTTTGATAAGCTCGTTGCGTTCAGTCCTGTAGCGCTGGGGCTGCCGGTCTACAAGGATGGCCTGCCGGTTCCGCTTCAGGGGTATGCCACCGAACTGCGCCACCTTTGGGCGTTTACCCTCGCCCTGTTCCTTGACCACCTTGAGGCAAGCCCGCTTCCCATGTTCGGTTTGCGTGGTACTCCTGTACTTCTGTATAGCCTGCTGACGGGTGGTCTTATGCTTGGCGGCAAGAGTCATCGCCAGCGACTGTGCCATGACCCATTGAAGCCTCCCAAAGTGGAAGACGTTCTGGGCCAGAGCGTAGTACTGGACGACGCCCCGAAACTCCGCTTGATACCGGTCCACGATGGTGAAGTCCTCATCGTTTATCAGCTCGTTGCGGTGTGCCGGTTTGCCGTTGCGCATGTAGGCTTTGCAATGTTGTTCGATGACCTTGGCGGGAACTCGCAAACCAATGCGGCCGTTGACCTTTCTCGTCCCGCTAGGATCGAGTTGGTCGTTGGCGCGCTGATTAGCAAGTTCATAGCCGAGGAACTTGGCCGCCTGGCTGGTGGCGTGGGTAATGAGAGTCTTTTCCCCGGATAGCTCCAGTTTGAGCGTGTTGCTCAAGAACGTTTCCAGGGACTCCTTTATCTGCTCGGCTTCGGCCTTGGACCCGATGAAACCCAGCACGAAGTCGTCCGCGTAGCGTACATAGCGAAGCCTGCGGTAGCCTGGGTCATGGGTAACGCCCGACGGTAGCTGCTGCATCTGGTGACGCAGCGTCTTCGCCAGTTGGTGATTCCCCAATTTCCGCTGAACTGTCGTTTGGCGTTGCAATGCTGCCCATTCGGGGTTGACCTTTCGTACTTTGCCTCGGGTGTGTGCTGGTATCAGCACCGTTTCGACGTACTTGTCCAACCGGTCTAGGTAGACGTTGGCGAGGATGGGGCTGACCACGCCGCCTTGCGGTGTACCACTCAACGTGCGGCCATATTTCCAATCCTCGACGTAGCCCGCTTTCAGTAGGTACTGGAGCATGCGTAGGAATCGGTTGTCGTGGAGCTTCTCGCCGAGCACCGACAACAGGACATCGTGGTCGATGTTGTCGAAGCACCCTTTGATGTCGCCCTCGACGAACCAGCGTGTGCCCGTCCAGGTGCGTGTCACTTCGCCCAAGGCGGTGTGACAACCCCGGTGGGGCCGAAAGCCGTGGGAGCGGTCGGAAAACTGCGGCTCGTAGTAGGCTTCCAGAAGCATCCGGATGACCTCTTGCAGCAGCTTGTCCGTCCATGTCGGTAGGCCCAAGGCGCGGGTCTTGCCATTAGGCTTGGGAATGTTGACCCGTCGCACCGGCGTCCACCGGAACCGCTCGTAGCGCAGGGCTTCGATGATGCGGTCGATCTTCGCCAGTGACATACCGTCCACGGTCTCTGCGGTGGTTCCCTTGGTCATCGCTCCCTGGTTTGAGTAGAGACGACCGTAGGCCCGCAGGTACAGGTTCCGGTTGTAAAGTAGCCGATAGATGTTCTCCAGCGGCAATCCTCGTTCTCCGCGTTCACGGACGACGTTCAGTACAGTTTCGGCGTCTTGCATTTTGCAAACCTCCCTGTCGTATTCCGTCGAAAACCACCTGCCCTCCTTCGCCATGTGCCGGGCTTTCCCCGGCTCGGACTACTACGAGGGCTCCGTTGCCATAGGGCTCGCGCCCCGTAGGCAATCCCGCGTTCCGTTGGCATAGGACGTATCTAGCGCGACTGTAGGTGCCCCGTTCATTCCCTTGAATGACCTCATTGGTCATCGCCCACTCATCGGAGTTGCTTTGGTCTCATCTACGAACCAGTGCAATGAGTGGCGCCGGGTTCCAAGCGTTCTACCGGCGGGCGGAATACTGCACCTTCCGGGAACTGGGGTTCAGGCAGTGTAGCTTTCACCATATCGCGCGGGTCTTGCGGAACCGGCCCTACAACGCTTTCAGGCCGTAGCCGCTTTACCGACATGCTATTGTCCCCTTCGGCTTTCGCTTCCAGGTAGGTCGGTTGACCCATGAACGTTCTCCGAGTTCATCCCAACTGAGTTGGGTATCCTATGCCGCGTGACGCGGCGCACACACGAACACTCTTGCCATGACTGATCTCCTTTGCGTTGGTTGCTGTTTCGGTTCGTAGCCCTGCGCGGCGTGCCTTTCAAGGCACGCCGTTGTTGCGAGAAGGGGTCGCCGCTTTGGCAGCGGAGGCCCCTCCCGTCGGTTGCGGTCTAGCGGCCGGCGCCGACCGGCTCTTTCTCCCGTTCCTGTTCCTGCTCCAACGCCCAATCGAACAGGGACGCGGCGGCGGGTTTGGCCTTCCCGTTCCGTCCCCTGGGCTTGACCGGCTCCTCGGCCAGGAACTCGGCCCAGGAGAAGAGGGACTGCTGCCCCTCGGCGGGCGCGGGTTCGTCCCCGTATCCGGTAGGGGCCTCGCTGTGGTGGCCGTCGCCGTTCGCTCCGTTGGCGTTGGCGTGATGGCCGTTGCCCAGGCCCAACTCCACCGTCGCTTCGATGCCATCGCGTTGTCCGTTACCGTTGGAATGATGTCCATTCCCGTTGACTTCCACGACTACCGGCTCAAGCTCAGGACCGGACTCAACGGCCTTCCAGTCGTCGTCCACCAGGAACTCCTCGGCGCTGGCCTCAGCGTCCCGCGCCTGGGCGAAAACGTCTTCCACCGACTCGCCGTCAGCGTCGGTTTTCTCGCCACTGACGATCTGGCGGGCCAGGGCCAGCATCAGGTCGTCGCCCTCGTCCCCGAAGGCGGCCAGGCCGTCCTCGGGCAGCTCGCCCTCCACCGCCAGGGAGCTTTGCAGCTTCTTGGCGACCAGTTTCAGGGCGTCGGCCTGGAGGGTGTTCCGGTAGGCCATGAACACCACCTTCACCGGGCGCTTCTGCCCGATGCGCCAGGACCGCCGCGACGCCTGCCGCATGGTGTACACGCTGTAATCCGTCTCGAACCAACAGAGGGTTGGAAAGTCAATGAGGTCCAGCCCGGTCTGCACCAGGCGGGGATGGCAGATGACCACGTCCACCCCCTGCTTGACCCGTTCCTCCACCCAGGACTCCCGGCGGTCCGGGGCCACCGAGTCGGCCTTGAGCACCGCCACCCGGAACCCGTGGGTGGTCAGGAACTGCTCCATCCGCTCGGTGATGTCCCTGGTTCCGGTGTGGGTGGCGTAGACCAGCACCTTCCGTCCCGCCAGCCTTTCCGCCGCCACCAGGTCCACCAGCGCCTGCTCCTTCGGATAGAGCTTGTCCTCGGACAGGGGCGGCATCTGGATAAGCACGTTTCCCGTCTGGGGGTCGAAGACCGTTTCCCCCCGGGTGCAGCCGTCGGGGTAGGCCAGCAGGGTTTGCAGGTACGTCGCCAGGAGCCGCTTGGAACCCTTGGCCAACGCTTCGGCCAGGGCCTGCCGCAAGGTGTCGAACACCAGGTCGTAGGCCTTGCGCTGGGAGAAGCCGGTGAAATCCGTCTCCCGGTCCATCCCCGACAGGAGCACCTGCTCCTCGTAGGACGGCAGCCCCGAGGCCACGTCGGAGAGGCGCAGGAAGACGCTGTTGCCGATCAGGTGGAAGAGGGCCGAGGGAGCCAGGCCGGGCCTTTCCCGCACCGTCTTGCGGTATCCCTTGCGGCGGCTGTTGCGCCCGTCCTCGAAGGAGTCGCCGTCGCCTTCGTGGCGCACCGTCTGCTCCAGGAAGCCATAGCGCTGTATCCAGCGGCCCTCCTCGGAGCGAGCGAACTCGGTCCGGATCTCCGGCGAGAAGCGGTAGAGCAGGTGGAACAGCGTCGAGGAATAGCCGCCCGTCAGAGTGCCGGTAAGGGTGAGGGACTTGCCGCAGGCGTCGGCCAGCACCCCGGCGGCGATGCCCTGGGCCGAGCCGCGACCCTTGTACTCATGGACCTCGTCGCCAATAAGCAGGTCGAAGAAACCCTTCATCCGGTGCTTCACGTAGTCGGCGAGGGGGTAGCGCCGGGGGCCGGAGCCGTCGGCCTGCCACAGGGCGGAGCGGCAGAGGTCGCAGTCCCGGCGCTTGCGGGACAACTCCTCGTTGGTCAGGGGCACGCCGTCCTTGTCCACCACCTGGGCGTAGCAGCGGGGGCAGCAGGGCACCTGGAAGGGCTCCCCGGTCTGCTCGTCCCGCACCAGCCGGCCACCAGAGGCGGCCCAGCGTTGAATCACGGCGGGGGACCAGCGGTAGGACAGCTTGGCCCGCTCCCGGGATATGATGGCGAAGAGGGGAGCGGGACCCACTGACAGCCGCAGCCGTTCCAGGTCGGTGATGGAGGCGACGATGGCCACCCTCGCGCCAGGCACCGTGTCCTCCACCTCCCGCTTCCACTTTCGGGTGAGGTGGGGCGGGCAGAGGATCAACATGCGCCGGAAGCCGGCGGCGTGGGCGGCGGCGGCGCCGATGAAGGTCTTGCCCGTGCCCATCTCGCCGACGACGGTGGTGCCCCGGTGGGTCTGTAGGGAGAGGGCCGTGCCCTTGATGGCGTCCTCCTGGCCGCCCATCGGGGTGCGCAGCAACTTGGGCAGCTTGACGGGGGTCTCCGAGGGCCGGTACAAGGGCGGGTAGGACTCCACCACCCGCCTGGCGATGGCTTCCTTGAACTGGTCGATGAATCCTGATAGGTTCATTGGTGTTCTCCTGGTTGTGTGTGTGAACGGGGTTGTTGCGGGAGAAAAGGCGAGGCCCCGCCGGTCCCAGACACCGGCGGGGCCTTCGTGCTGCGGCCCGCTGGTGGGGCCGTCAATGTGGTTGTCGTAGGCGCGTCAGGAGGCGATATCGGTGATCTCCCCGTCGTCCAGGTCCAGGGCCACCACGGTGGTCCTGAGCCGTTCCCGGTAGACCTCGGTGTTCTCCGTCTCTTCGGCCAGCACCAGCTCCTTGGTGGTGCGACCCTTGACCAGGATGCGCCGCCCGTCGGCCTCCAGCACCAAGTTGTCCAGGAATCCCGCCGCCACCAGCATGGCCATGTGTCCCCGGCGGAGCGGCATCAACGGGCGGGTGCGCCTGTCGTCGGCGGGCCAGAGGGAGTCACGAACCTCCTGGCTGGCCCACAGGCCGTTCTTCCTGGCCTCGGCCACCGCCGCCAGCGGGTCCACGGTGCGGGTGGCGAAGAGGATGTCGCCTTGAGGAACCACCGGCGGGTCGTAGACGGGATAGGGGCGAGGCGGGAACTCCTCCGGCTCTCCGAAGGCCCATGCCCGCACCTGTTCCTCGGCGTAGGGGTCGGGGCTGGGCTCGCCCTTGCGCCGCCCCACCAGGACCACCTGGTCGAAGACCTCCCGTTCAGGGTTGGGGAAGGCCCAGCAGCGGATGTCCCGGTAGTGGGAGGAGAGATAGCGGGCCGAGACGGCGAGGCGCTGCTTCGGCACGATGAACAGCAGCAGCCCGCCGTCGGTCAGGTAGCGCGTGGTGTGCGTGAGAAAGGCGTGCTCAACGCGCTTGTCCTCTTTGTCCCAATCGTAGGGCGGGTTCAGGAGCAGCAGGCCGAAGGCGTTGTTGGCAATCGACGTGGCGAAGAGGTCGCAGGCCAGGGCGCGGTCCAGGACGTGGGCGGCCTGCTCCGCCCGGTCCCTATGCAGCTCCACCCCGCAGGTCTCCACGGGGACGGTACTACGGTCGCGCAGCAGATCGGCGAACTGGGCCAGGGCGTCGCCGGCCCCGCAGCAGGGGTCCAGGACGCGCAGGGTGTCGGCGCTGCGGGCGCGGCCCCTGGCCCCGTAGAGCAGTTGGGCAACCAGGTCAACCACCCGGGGCGGCGTGGGATAGAAGCCCCCTTTGGCTTGGGCAGCGAGTCTCATATCTGTCCTCCTTGTTACTTGGAATGGGTTACTTGGTGTCGGCAGGTTGCTCGGTGGTGGCGTCGGTTGAGTCGTCCGGCCCGCCGCTGGACGGGGCCAACCGGCAGGGACCGGGCTTGCAGAAGTGGCAGTTCCACCGGATCACGGACGGGTCGGCCAGCATCTCCATGCTCAGCGCGACGAAGATCACCGCCGCGCCGCACTCGGTGCAGTGGTAGGTCTCCCCGGCGTGGATGTCCTCGTCCGGCTCCTCCACCTGGGCGAACCGCGCCCCGCAGCCGGGGCAGGGAAAGTACAGGGTCTGCCTGTCCGCCATCGTGCTACCTCCCGTCGTTGTGGTTTCCGTTCAGGTGCTTCAGGCCCACCACTTCGCCCTTGGCCAGCGTGCGCTGGAAGCAGAGCACCTGGTCGGTCTGCTTGTCGTTAGCGCAGGCCGTGCAGAAGGCTGTCAGCAGCTCGGCGCGGCTGGCGACGGTGATGCGCTTGACCAGCACCTCGGTGCCGTCGGCCAGTTCGTGGCGGTAGAGCTTCTCGTTGGAGTTCCGCCAGTCCTGCTCGGCGGCGGGCCGGTAGAAATGGGGCTGACCGCTTGACGTCAGGTGGTCGGAAGCCCCGTGGGGGCAGAAACGGCAGGTGTCACCGTCCGGGGAGAAGAGCTGCCAGGCCTTCCAGTTGCGGGAGCGGCGGCGCTTGTTGCCCCGCTTCACCGGGTTCAGAGTCCTATCCATCGTTGTCTTCCTCCGTTTCATCGGTTTCGGGTTCCGGTTCATTGAGGGTCAGCGTCCCCGCCACCACCGCCGCCGACAGGTCGGCCTTCAGTTCCTCGCCCCTGGGGTTGCAGGTGTAGGCCAGGAGCCCGGCGGACTCCAGGGGGACGGTCTCCCCGGTGTCCAAACCCCGCCGCCAGAGCCAGTCCCGCCAGGAGCGGTGCAGGGGCAGGGGGCTGCGCCGGTCCAGGAAGCGGTGGTGCAGCCCCGGCGCGTCGGCCTGGTCCTGGGCCAGCAGCAGGAAGTCGTCCCGCTCGAAGCTGAACTCGGCCAGGCGGGTGTAAACGAGCGCGTGCCAGCCCCGGCTTACGGGCAGCCGCGCGATGCGGGTGGCCCAGGTGCCCACGGTGTGATGAGGGACCTGGCACTGCTGGTAGCCGCCGCTGAGGGCCATGCCCTCCACGCCCTTGATCAGGTGGGCGGTGTCGGGCGGCTGCTTGAGCAGGGAGGCCCAGATGGCCTTGAGGGCGGTCTGGGGTCCCACCATCGACAGGAACCAGAGGCCGCCGGTGTCCGGGTCGCGGGCGAAGGCGTCGGCGGTGGCCGAGTAGCCGCCGGCGCTGATGGTGTAGAGAGCCTGCCCCGCACTCGATGCGGGGTCCTCGCCGTTGAGGACGGGTTCAGTGGGAATCATGGGTTGCCTCCTTTAGATGCGGATTCAGGGAGGGCGCGGGGAAGGGAAACCCCCGCATGAGGACCGACGCACCGCCGCCGGTCTCGGTGTCATGGAGCTAGGCGTCCATCAGCTTCCGTTCCTTGAGGCTGACCCAGCGGTCGCCGCCGATGACCACGTGGTCCAGGAGGTCGATGCCGAGGAGCTTCCCCGCCTGCACCAGTTCGCGGGTGATGCTCACGTCCTCGGGGCTGGGGGTTGGATCGCCGGACGGGTGATTGTGGGAAATGATGATGCTGGGGACGGACTCGATGACCGCAGCGCGCAGCACCTCGGCGGGGCGAATCACTGACGAGTTGACGTTGCCCATGTAGATCACCCGCTGACCCCGCACCTGGTTGCGGGTGTTGAGCAGGAGCACCCGCAGCTGCTCCTGGGCCAGGGCGGACATCTCCGGCCCCAGCAGGTTGTGAACGTCCTGCGGGCAATTGATCTGCGGCATCTCGGCGGGGCGTTCCGGCTGGAAGGCGACCTCGTAGCGGGCCGCCAGCTCGCCCAGCAGGGCCAGGTTGGAGCGCAGGGCTTCCAGCACGGCGTGGCCCTCCGGCGTGGCGGGAGCGGCGGGTTCAGGGATGGACAGGAGCATTTCCTCTGGCTTGGCTTGCTTCTTCCTGGGCATGGTTCACTCCTTGGCGATTAGTCTGGAAACGGGAGCGGGGCCGCCCCTGCTGTGAGGGAACGGCCCCGTGGTGCGCCTTCGGAGAGGCGTCGCTGGATGAATGACCGGCTAGAAGGGAGAGTCGTCCTGGTAGCCCTGGCCGGCGGCGTTGGCCTCGTGGTTGGCGCCGGCGTTGACCCCGTTGGCGGAGCCGTTGCCGGTGTGGTTGCCGCCAGCGCCGTTGCGGGCGGAGTCCAGGAACACCACCTCCTGGGCGTGAATCTCGGTGCGGTAGCGCCGCTGCCCGTCGTCGCCGGTCCAGGAGTTCTGCGCCAAGCGGCCCGAGACGTACAGCCTCTGCCCCTTCTCCACGTAATTAGCGCAGGCTTCGGCGAGCTTGTCCCACACCACGATCTGGTGCCAGTCGGTCTCGGACTCGCCGCCCTTGCGCACCCGGTCGGTGGCCAGGCGGAGCTGGGTGACGGCGATGCCCGACGCCGTGTACTTCATTTCAGGGTCCGTGCCCACGCGCCCCAGCAGTTCCACCTTGTTGATGCTCTTCGCCATGATCGTTCCTCCGTGTCAGGTGTGATTGATGGTTTCCCGAATGAATAGCGGGGCCGCCTTCAGGTATTGGAGAGCGGCCCCGTTTGCGCCCCGCAGGGTAGCGTCAAGGTGCGTCTAGCTGACCCGCAGGTACTCCGAGACGTTCTCGGTGACGATGCCCGCCCTGGCATCGGGGGCGAGCAGGGCGTTCAGCTTCTTGTGATCGACGTTGTACCTGGTGGACTTCACCATCCCCACGGTGCGGGTCTTCTCCCGCCCCTCCAGCTTGGCCTTGTCCTTGCCCTGCTGCTTGAGCCAGGTTCGCAGCATCCCCAGAGCCCACTGCTTGTCCTCTTCGATGGCCTTCAGCATCTCCTGGGCGTTCTCGTACTCCCGGAGCGCTGCCTGCGCTTCCTCGTCGTTCACCGGCTCGGCGTCCTCGGAAGGTTCGTCCTCCGGCTCCTCGACCGCCGCCGACCCCGGCAGGCAGGTGTTCAGGAAGGGGCAGCGTTTGCACTGCCAGTCGTCGGCGGTGAAGTCCCGCTCCGGCAGGGCCTGAGAGTCCCGCCCGTGCAGCAGGTGGTGGGCGCCGATGGTACCCAACCGCTCGCAGGCCCGGTGGAAGGCTTCTCCCACCCGGTCGGCGGGTATCACCTCGAAGTCCCACTGGCGGCTGCCGGTATCCATCGTGGCGATCACCACGTCCCGCGCTTCCCCGAAGGTCCCGTAGGAATAGAAGGCGGCCTGGGCCACCGACTCCGGGTGGCTGCGCTCCGCGCCCAACTTCCACCACCGCTTGTAGGCTTCCGGCCCCCGGGTCTTGATCTCGATGACGCTGGGTTCATCGCCGAAGATGGGGACGACGCCGGTGGCGTCGACGTGGCCGGTTACCACCAGGGCGGGGCCAAGGCGCAGGGACATCATTTCAGGGTTGTCCCGGTCGGCAGGGGTGATGTCCCAACCGGCCCGCCGCATGGCCCGGAGCACCACCGGCTCCAGGGCGTTGCCCGCCTCCAGGACCGTGAGGGACTCCTCGGTACGCGCGTTGGTGACCGGGTACTCGTTGGCCTCGTACCAGAGGGCGCGGCGGCAGTGGCCCACCGCCGAGGCCCGGATCTCCAGCGTCCCGTCCGCGGCGAAGCGGGCGTTGGGCCGCGAGTAGATGGTTTCCGTGGTGTCAATCGTCGTGGTCATGGTTGTCCTTCCTCCGTTTAGTCTGTGTCCGGTAAATGAGAGCGGGGCCGCTCCCCCGTTGGAGACGGCCCCGTGTGCCTTGTCAGGTCGGGTTCGGCGGTCAGTCGGCGGCCAGCTTGAGGTCTGCCATTTCCACCTCGTCCCGTGCTTCCAGGTGGCCCCGCAGGATGAGGGCGATACCGTCGCCGAGGCCGCGCACATAGACCGTGCTGCCGTCCTCCATCACGTTGGGCCAGGGCTGCATTTCGCTGATGCCCTGGCACTGGTCCACGATTTCATCCAGTGGCGTACCGCGCCGCAGGTGCAGGGAGACCAACCGGCAGGCCAACTCCGTGACCCCGTGCTGGAGGCTGCCGGCCTTGCCGAGAGAACCGAACACTTCAAAGGGCTGCCCGTCCTCGTCCAGGCAGATGGTGACGTAGAGGTTGCCCAGTCCCGTTGCCAACTTGGTCGTTGTGCTGGGTAGGCTGCGCGGCCTGCGCCGGGTGGCGGTCATGACTGGCCCTCCTGTTCCCGCAGGTAGGGCAGCGCCGGGGCGTAGCGGTCGAAACAGCCCGCCACCCTGATGGCGAACTCCCGGTCCCGGTCGTCGCCGATGCCCAGCAGGGTCCTGGCGATGGGTTCCTCGCAGTCTTCCTCCGCGTAGGTCGGGGTGAGGAAGGAGTCCCTTACCAGGTCGGGCAGTTCCTCCCACCGCTTCCGGCTGAGCTTCAGGCCGCCGTGGCCGGCGGTGGAGACCCGCCAGACCCCTTCGGCCAGTTCCAGGGTGTCCTGGGGGTAGCCCCAGGGGGTGTGCATTCTGGTTCCGGTCATGCCGTTTCCTCCTTGTGTTGTTTAGTCCGGTAGATGAGAAGCGGGGCCGCCCCGGTTGTCAGGGAACGGCCCCGTTGCCTGGTTGGTTGCCAGTTAGCCGGAAGGTCTACTGTTCGGCGCCGCCGATCTGACCGGCTTCCGCATCCTGCCTCTGCTGCACCTTGCGGGCGGCCCGCTCCACCAGGGGCGTGAGTTCCGAGGCGGGCAGTTCGTCCAGATCCCGGCCCGTCTGCCCCCTAACCGCCTGCCGCACCCGCTCCTCGTCGAAGCCCTGGCTGACGCCCAGGTCCAGCAGGGTCTTGCGCAGGGCCGGGGCCAGCGTGTCGCCAGCGCCGCCGCCGGGCTGGCCCGCCACATCGCCGTAGAGCGCGTTGCCGAATTGAGCGCCGAAGGTGCGCAGCGACCGCTTGAGAGCGTCGGTGACGGCGCCCTTGAACGCCGTCTCATGCCCCTCGGCGGTCTCGTCGGATACCGGCTGGAAGCCCACGTCGGTGCGGGACGGCGCGCCGGGGACGGTGACCTTCACCGTGGCGGAGTAGGCCCGGATGCGCTTGACCTCGCCGGTCTGCGGGTTCACCTGGTCCAACTCCCTGAGGGTCACGCCGCCCACCAACTCATGGCCCCAGCCGCCGAAGCCGAAGATGTGGTTGGCCTGGTCGATGGCGGTGCGGCCCTCGACGTAGCTGAAGCTCCGGTTGCCCCGGCCCCTGCGCTGGGAGACCAGGCTGGCGTCCAGGGGCTGGGCCAGCTTGCCGGTGACGCTGGCGGGCAGGCTGTCCCACAGGAGGTCGTGGGCGGGGATGGTTTCGGTGGCGTGGTGCCCGTTGCCGTTGTGGTTGCCGTTGCCGTTCTTGGCGACGCCGTTGGCGGGGATGTCGTGATTGGCGTTGCCGTTCTGGTGGCCGTTGTTGTTGCCGTTGCCGTTCTCGTTGGACATGAAGATGCTCCTTGTAGTTGTGATATGGCGTTTGGGTGTGCGGACTCCCAAAGGGAAGCCGTGGGCGGGTGTAAACCCGTCGTGATTTGGACGCAGGTCTTCCAGGGTGTTGCGTGGAATCCTGTAGAGAGGAATGGAAAGTGGTGGGGTAGAGGGTTGCGTTAGGGGCTATTGCCTGGCGGCGCGGGCCGCCCGTGCCAGCAGGCGGCGGAAGAGGAGTTGGCCGTGGGGCAGCGCCGCCAGTTCGCCCACGTCGGCGACACCCTGGGGCAGGTTGACCGCGGCGGCGCGGCGGCCCAGCTGGGCTTGCAGGTTGGCCGTCGCCTCCCGGCCTGCGTCGTCGTTGTCGAAGGCCAGGAAGACCCGGGGGCAGCCCCGCAGGTTCGCCGCCACCTTGTCCATCCCTTGGGTGCCCAGGGCGGCACAGGCGGGGTAGCCCCAGGCCGCCAGCGTCAGGTAGTCGAAGACGCCTTCGGTCAGGATGACGAAGGGTGGCGCCGGGCCGATGGGGGCGAGCCCAAGCACCGGCTTGGGGCCGGGCACCGCCTGGAAGCGGGGCGTTGCGCCCGCATCAACCGCCCGCCCGGTGAGCCACCGCACCAGCCCGTGGGCCAAGCCGGGAACCACGATCATCCCGGCGAAACGCTCCGCGCCCCGTTCCAGGAACAACCCGCTGTCCCTGAGCCGCTGGCCGGCGAAGCCCGCCGCTTGCAGATATTCCCGCAGGCCGTGGCCCGGCGCGTACCCCAGTCCCAGGTGCAGGGCAGCTTCCAGGCCAATGCCCCGCGAGGCCAGGTACTCTCTGGCCCCGATGTTGCGCCGCAATTGGCCGGTGTAGAACCGCACCGCCGCCGTCAGCAGCGCCGGGTCCCTGGGCGGAAGCGCAGGGGATGGAACTGGTTTTCTCGCTGGCACCGGTGCCAACGCAGCTACAACCCGCGCTGTCCCGTCATCCAGCCGCCGGATGGCCTCGGGCAGGGTCAGGCCCTCGGTGCGTTGCACAAAGTCCAGCACGTCGCCGCCGGCGCCGCAGCCGAAGCAGTAGAACTTTTCCGTGTCGGCGTACACCGTGAAGCTGCCCTCGGCTTCCTCGTGAAAGGGGCAGACGCCCTGCCTGACCCGGCCCTTGCCGTGCAAGGCGACCCCGGCGGCCTCCACCACATCGCCCAGGGAATGGCGGGCCTTGAGTTCCGCAATAGCCTGCCCCGTACTCGATACGGGGTCCACCGTGGCGTTGCCTACGACCATGATGAGCCCCCTTTCGCCAGTGGTTTAAGACCTCGCAGGCTGCGCCGGGAAACAAGCTTGCCCACCGGCCAGCGCATCCCCAGGACCGCCACAGTTGCCAGGCTGCCGTCTTCCCCCTCCACCAACGCCGCCGCCCGTCCCGTGGCCGGGCTGTAGAGCGCCGCTTTGTCACCGTCGAACCGGCGCCGGGCGATGTCCAGCCACTCGGCGTAGAGCCACCGGAGTTGGCCGTCAGTGGCGTTGGAGTCGTCAACACCGGCCATCGCCGCTAGTGCGCCGTCCAGGTCGCCGGACTGTCTGAGCCGACGGCCCTCGTGGACCGCTTTGACCAAGCTGGGAGGGGGCGCCGGTTCCGGTTGCTCTGAATCGGGAGAGAACAGGGTCGCCAGCAGCCGGTCCACCAGTTCTTCCAACCGTCCGGTAGTAGATGAATGGGAGTCCAGGGTAATCGTGGTCATGGCGTGCCTCCATGCTGCTGAGTTTGTTGCTGCCTATGACACCGGCACCGGCAATTAGCTCGCCGGGCCTGCGCCGCCTGCCGACTTTCGTTGGCCCGCATGATCCGCCGCACCACCAAGGCGACGATGCCCAGGCCGACCAGGTTGAGGAAGAAGGTCTCACCACCGGTCCCGGTGAGCAGCGGCCCGGCGATGAGCAGGGCCACGGCCACCGCAATCGACGCCCGCTTGTGCCGCTTGATGAAGCCCACGACTGTTACCACCACGGCCTTGATCTGGGTGAACCGTTCATTGATGCGCATGGGTACCTCCCTAAGTTTGTGAACGACGTTGGGAAACATTTCCACCGCCCGGCGCCGGACGCACTCCGCCCTGGGTCTGAAACTGCAACGGAGAACGCCGGTTTGGGGGCTGAAGAAAGACGCAGCTACGCCAGGGTTTTGGTCAGCGGGAACGCTGGACCTGGCAGCTGCTGTGAGGGGAAATTGAGAGGAACGCAGTCCGGCCAACGGAGTCTGCGCTGGAACTGGAACGCTAAGCGTCCGGTCACTAGCCACTGTATGACCGGAGCGTGCTGAATCTGCGGTGCTGCTACCCTTGTTCTGTAGCTACGCCGCAGCCATGTTGAAGCGGCCGAAGCTTGTCGCCTGCTCCAACCGCGTTGTGAGGGACAGCGAAGCGTGTCAACCGCTCCGCCGGTGAGACCGAAGATGAAAGAGCTTCCGGGATACCGTCCTGGGTCTAGCTGACACCTCCTGGCAGTAGGACTTCCGTGAATCAAACGTCTGCCGTGGAAAGGGAATCCTGGTTGCCGTAGTTGCTTCGGTTGCCACCTCCGTGATTCAGTCCGTGGGAAAGGGGTTCCGCGCCTTGGGTTGGGTCGCCTTGTGAAGCGCACCGCGCACTTCTGTGGTAAGGACTACCGGCTGCGGGCGAAGGATAATTCACTCTGCCTGTCAGCAATTCCCTCGTGGGCGCTCCGGGGAGAGAAGCCTCGATCCTCACGGAGCAGGCCCGGGCGAGCAGGGATCACGCCCCCAGGTTTCTAGGCAGTGGAAACACTGGAAAAGCCAGACAACGAAGTCAGTATCCGGCCCCCGGAAGACCCCTGGCAAGGGTTTCGGCGACGACCCGCCCACATTGATTGCAAACGCCCCGCCGGAAACCGGCAGGTATCCCGCCGGAATCCAGCAACCCACCGGAACTGCCCGGAGGCGGCGCCGCCGGCCTACCGCCTCCACCGCAGCAGGGACAGCCGCAGCAGGTCCAAAGTCACCCTACGCAACCCGGCCAGGGTCAACGCCCTCCCCAACGTCGCCAGCAACTCCAGCCTGGCCCGCCGCTTCCTGAACTGGTGGAGCGCCTTCAGACGCCAGTTCAACTGCGCGCCCCGGTCCAGGCCCCGCAGCGGCTCCGTCTCCGGCGGCAGGGTCAGGCCGTGCTCCTCCAGCATGGCCACCTCCAGCTCCAGAATCCGCTGGCGCGTTGACACCCACTCCAAGCCGTGGCCCCGGCCCGGGTGTCCGACCCACAAATTCCGCCACTCCTGCACCAAGGGCCAGGCGTCGCCGAAGACTACCTCGTCGTCCTCGCCCGGGTCACGGGTTACCAGATCGGGGTAACGCCGGCGGGTCGCTACTCCCGCCACCGGCGCCGGACGCGGCAGCCCGGTTCCGCCACCGCCCCTGGTCTCCCCCTGGGCCAGCCGCTGCTCCAGCCGCCGCATCCCCTGGGCGTGGGTCTCCCCCAGGGCCTTCATGCCCTCCCGCAACTCCCCCTCCAGCCCGGCCACCTGGGTCGTCAGCCCGCCGACCTGTCCCGCCAGCCCCTCCACCGCTTCCTCCAGCTCGTCCCTGGCCCCGCCGTCCCTTTCCACCAGCATCTTCTCCACCGCGTCCCGCACCCGCCGCGACATCCCCTGCTGCACGCTGCCTGCCACCGTCCTGGGGTCCAGGCCCAGCACCCGCGCCGCGCCCTTGTGCCCCCGGGTCCGCACCAGTTGGCGCAGCAACGCGGTGAGCCGCAGCTCGTACACGTCGTCGATGACCCGGGCCGCCGCCTCGTCGAAGGCGTCGCTGGGATCAACGCTGATGTCCACTGACGCGCCGTGGGCCTGGTTCCCGTCGCTGCCAGCGCCGTTCCCGTCACCAACCGGATGGTCCGGAGTCTCACCCCCGCCAACGCCAGCGTCATCGCCCGCATCGCCGGGCCTGCCCGCCGTCCTGCCCTCGTCCTGACTCATGCTCATCCCTCCCCGGTGCAAATTGCACCTTTCCAATAGGGGCCTTGCACCCCCGTCCTGCTTTCCCCGGCCTGCAAACTGCACCCCTGCAACGGGGTTGATGCACCCCCCGACCGGAACCGGCCCTGGACTCCAGGTGTTCGCAAACCCCCCGCTGAAATGGGGCTGCACCCCCCATTTCAGCTACGAATCCCCTCCCGTCCACCAATGCAGCCGGAGTCCCGATTCCTGTACACGTCCATGACATCACGCCGGACCCTGGAAATCTAATGCCCTGAAAGGGGGGGTGCGCACACCCCCCCTTTCAGGGCATTACGACCGCCCCGGCCAGCCGCCAGACTTGGTGCCGAACATCCGGTCTGCGACCGGCGACAGGAGGCGATTATGTTCCGGCGTTTCATTCCAACCTCGGGGAGGGCCAGGCGGCTGACCGTCCTGGCGGCGGCGCTGCTGCTGGCGGCTCTCGTTGCCATACCCGCCAGCGGCGTCGCCCTGGCCCAGTCCCCGCCCCCGGACACCGACAGCATCACCCTGGTCAACCGGGACCGGCAGCTGGTGGAGCGGAAGAAGGAGGGCGACTTCGTGGCCCGCCCCATCCTCAGCCGCCAGACCGACGTCCTCTACTACTCCATCCGCCACCCCGACACCGGCGACTGGCTCACCAGCACCTACCGGGTCAGGGGCGGCGAGAAGCATATCTCCGAGGGCTGGGAGTACACCTTCGAGTACCCCGCCCTGGACGAGCAGCCCGAGCTTCACCCCGAACAACCCTTCCTGCTGGTGCTGGCAGTGCCGCGAATTGGCGGCGGCGACCACCACGTCTTCCACGCCCTGATTCCCGTCCACCAGCCCAGGGGGCTGTGGGACCGGGTGCTGGGCGCTCTCGACCCGGACCGCTGGGCCAGGGCCGCCGCCCGGTGGGTGATCCAGGGAGTCCACGGGACTCTGTGCGGCGTGGTGGAAAAGATCGCCCAGACCGAAGTTCCAGAGTGCGGGGGGTAGCGGTATGGGCGACATCCTCACCGGAACCCCTCCCGAATTGACCTACCTGCATCCCTTCGTCCGCGACGCCTGGATGGTGGTCTGGGCCATCACGTCGGGCGCATTGGCGGTGATCCTGGGCTGGATGGGGCTGAGCTTCATCGTCCAGGAGCACCTGGGCCACCACCAGTCCGGCTGGCGGGAGATGGTGCCCCGCCTGGTGCTGGGCCTCACCGCCGCCGCCTCTTCCCTCTGGTGGTGCGCCCTGGTCATCGACGTGGCCGACGCCGTCTCCGGCTTCATCGCCGTTTCCCTGGACGTCACCCCCGGCGACCTGCTGCGCGCCCCGTTGTTCGCGCTGCTGGCGGCGGTGGAGACCGCCAACACGGGGTTGGCGGTGTTCATCGCCCTGCTCTACCTGGTCTTCGGCTTCTTCGTCCTCTACCTGCTGGTGCAGATGATCCTGCGCCTGGCCCTCATCGACATCCTGCTCACCCTGGCCCCCATCGCCCTGGGGCTGTGGATTCTGCCCCACACCGCCGGTTGGGGGAAGCACTGGCTGCGGCTGTTCATGACGGCGGTGTTCCAGCAGGCAATCCAACTCATCGCCGTGGCCCTGGCCTTTGCCTTCCTGGGCGAGTTCGCGTCCATCGCCGAGTTCGAGCCGTCGGAGGACCTGGTGTGGAAGCTGCTGATGGCCATCGCCTTCATGTACCTGGCGGGGCGGGTCCCCTCGATGCTGGGGCATCACGGGACCTTCGACGCCTGGCTGCACACCCTCTACTTCGGGATGTCGCTGCCCGGCGGGATGGTGCGCTCCGCCCGTTCCCTGGGGCTGATTGCCGGTGGAGCCGCCGGAGGACCGGCGGGAATGGCGGCCGCGACCGCCGCCGCCGCGGCAACCAACACCGCCGCCAGCACCGCCGCCAACGCGGCCAGCTCGGCGGCGAACAACGCCACACCCCGGAGCCAGGGGCCGTAGCGACGGCAGGAACCACGACTACCACCGGCGCGGACTCGTTCCGCGCCGGAACCGCCCAGGAGGTGGAGCCATGTGCCAGCAGCAGACCGGGACCAACCCGCAAACGGACAACCAATCAAATCAATTTCAAGGAGAAAGACTCTATGGACGACCTGACACAGACCATATCGAACCTGGTGGGCATCCTGCTGGGTTTGGTGGGCGTCGTCGGCGTGGGCTACTTCATCTGTGCGCCGCGTCACGTGGCATAGGTTACCCGGCTCAATCGGGAGGAACTCGGAGGGAGTTCCTGGGCCAACCGACCCACCTTGAGGCGAAAGCCGAAGGGGAAAAATAGCATGTCGGCAAAGCGGCTACGGTCTGAAGGCGTTACAAGGCCGGTTCCGCAAGGCCCGCGCGATACGGTGAAAGCTGGATTGCCTGAACCCCAGTTCCCAGTTGGTGTTGGTAGCCACCCGCCGGTAGAACGCCTGCAACCCGGCGCTACCCATTGCACTGGCCCGTAGGTGAGACCAGTGCACCTCCGATGGGTGAACGATGACCGATGCGGTCATTCAAGGGAACGAACGGGGCACCTAAGTCGCGCTATCACGTCCTATGTCAACGGAACGCGGGATTGCCTACGGGGGGCGACCCCTATGGCAACGGAGTCCTCGTAGTAGTTCGAGCCGGGGAAAGCCCGGCACATGGCGAAGGAGGACAGGTGGTTCTGACGGAATACGACAGGGAGGTTTGCACAATGCAAGAGGCCGAAACTGTACTGAACGTCTTACGTGAACGCGGAGAACGAGGATTGCCGCTGGAGAACATCTATCGGCTGCTTTACAACCGGAACCTGTACCTGCGGGCCTACGGTCGTCTCTACTCAAACCAGGGGGCGATGACCAGGGGAACCACCGCAGACACCGTGGATGGAATGTCCCTGGCGAAAATCGACGACCTGATTGACGCACTGCGTTACGAAAGGTTCCGATGGACGCCAGTGCGACGGGTCAACCTTCCCAAGCCAAAGGGGGGAACCCGTCCTCTGGGCATACCAACGTGGACGGACAAGCTGCTGCAAGAGGTCATCCGGATGATTCTGGAAGCCTACTACGAGCCGCAGTTTTCCGACCGCTCCCACGGCTTCCGGCCCGGACGGGGTTGCCATACTGCCTTGAGCAACGTGGTTGACCACTGGACCGGTGTCCGATGGTTCGTCGAGGGCGACATCAAAGGGTGCTTCGACAACATCGACCACGAGGTCTTGCTGTCAGTGCTCGGCGAGAAGCTCCACGACAACCGATTCCTGCGCCTGCTCAAGTACCTACTGAAAGCGGGCTACGTGGAGGATTGGAAATACGGCCGCACCCTGAGCGGTACGCCGCAAGGGGGTGTGGTCAGCCCCATCCTCTCCAACATCTACCTAGACCGGTTGGACAAGTACGTCGAGAACGTGCTGATACCAGCAAACACCCGAGGCACAGACCGGAGAGACAACCGCGAGTACATACGCTTGAGGAGCCGTATGGTCTATCACCGGAACGTGGGGCACCACAGCTTGGCGGTGGAACTGCGGAAGCAGATGCAACAACTGCCGTCGGGCGACCCCCACGACCCAGACTACCGGCGGCTTCGATACGTGCGCTACGCGGACGACTTCGTGCTGGGCTTTATCGGGCCAAGAGCCGAAGCCCAACAGGTGAAAGAGTCCCTGGAGACGTTCCTGCGCGACTCGCTCAAGCTGGAGCTATCCCAGGAAAAGACCCTGATAACCCACGCCACCAGCCAGGCGGCGCGGTTTCTCGGCTACGAACTTGTGAACCAGCAGGCCAATGATCAGCACGACCACCGTGGTCAACGCAAGGTCAATGGTCGAATCGGGTTGCGGGTTCCCGCCGAAGTCATCGACCAACATTGCCGAGCCTACATGCGCAACGGCAAACCGGCGCACCGCAACGAACTGCTGGCCGATGATGATTACACCATCGTCAGCCGGTATCAAGCGGAGTTCCGGGGCGTCGTCCAGTACTACCTCTTGGCCTCCAACGTCTCTCATTTCGGGCGACTGCGAACGGTCATGGAGATGTCGCTGGCAAGAAGCCTGGCAGCAAAGCACAAGTCCACCGCACGGAAGATGCGCCGTCTCTACAAGGGCATCGTTGAAACCGAGCACGGGCCGCGTGTCTGCCTCAAGGTTGTAAAGCAGCGGGACAACGGCAAACGCCCTCTAGTGGCGTACTTCGGTGGCATACCCCTGAAACGGCAACGGCAGGCTGTCCTCGTAGACCAACAGCCTCAACGGTACAGGACTGACCGCACCGAGCTTATCAAACGGCTCCTGGCGGACGAATGCGAGATGTGCGGCTCAACGGTGGACGTAGAAGTCCACCACATCCGCGCCCTGCGCGACCTGAACGTGAAAGGCCAACGGGAAAAGCCCCAGTGGGTACAACTTATGGCGGCGCGGCAACGCAAGACCCTCGTGGTCTGCCGGACGTGTCACATGAACATCCACCACGGGCGAGGCAATCCGCAATCGCAGACATAAACCACTGGAGAGCCGGATGCGGTGAAAGCCGCACGTCCGGTTCGGAGGGGGGCCGACGGAAAAGTGCTCCGCCAATGCGGGGTAACTCGCCGGCGGCCTACCCTACACGGCGCCTACATGTACCTCACCGCCTCCGGCGCCCCCAACCAGATGGAGCGGGGCAAGGCGGCCATGATGACCGCCCTGGCCGGGATCGTGCTGGCCCTGGTGGCCTACGGCGTGGTGGAGCTGGTGATGAACGCCGTGGTGGGCAACCCGGTGGACCCCACCGTGCCCGACCCCACCGACAGCTAGAAGGAGGGATGGAATGAGAGAGCATGAAGTACCCACCCACGTGCAGGCCGAGGACAAGGTGCTGCTGTGGTTCACCTTCCCGCAGATCGTGGCGGTGGTGGCGGTGTGCGCCGTGTCCTACGGCGCCTTCCACTACCTGCCCTTCGG
This sequence comes from Dehalococcoidia bacterium, assembly GCA_965222595.1. GTDB lineage: Bacteria > Chloroflexota > Dehalococcoidia > Lucifugimonadales > UBA3495 > VXOI01. The sequence continues at coordinate 25,399 of CBDCUJ010000014.1, forward strand.
CCCGATGGCGGTGCGGCTGGCGGTTGGCTTGCTGATCGGCACCGTGGGCATCGCCCTGACCGTGGGCAAGATCGGAGGCCGGGGGCTGCCGCTGGTGGCCGCCGACCTGCTGAAGTTCAACCTGGGGGCTGGGCGCTACGCCGGGTCCCCGGCCCAACTGGCGCTGAGCGAGCCGCCGGCGCCGGTGGAAACCAAGCCCGATCCGCTGCGGCTGCTGGCCAAGAAAGCGGCCGGCGGCCTCGGCAGGGCGGTGAAGGCGGCGCGGCGCAAGGGGCGCGCTCCCTTCCGGCCCCACAGCTGGTTCGGCAAGCGGAGACCCGGGGGCAGCCAGGGAGCCAAGGCCAACCGGCCCGCCGTCAACGATGCCAGGGAAAAGAAGCCCTGGTACAAGCTCCTGGCCGTGGCCGCAGTGCTGGCGGTCGCGGTGGCCGTCATTCCGGCCACGGCGCTGGCCGACGACCCCGACGACGACCCGGGCTGGCGGCTGGACGAAATCTACTTCGTGCCGCCGGACCCGGTGCCCGGACGCCGCCTCTTCATCGAAGGGCTGGCCATCTCCGGCGACACCGCCGCCGTTACCCTGCGGGCGGCCCACGACCTGGACCTGAAGGTGCGGGTGTTCGGCGGCAGGGAGGGCAGGACCCTGAAGATGGGAGCCAACACCAGCCTCCGGTCCGGCGAGGCCAGGAGCTACAACCTGACCCTGAACGGCCCGTCCCCCTCCTTCACCTTCTCCTGGACCGACGCATTGGGCCGCTCGGGAGCGGTGTCCCTGAAGAGCCGCCAGATTCCCTACCCCCTGCCCCAGGCCGGCGGCGGGCTGTGCGGCCTGGAGGTCACCTCCCTGGAGTGGACGCCGGGGCGGATCACCGGCGTCGTCGCCTCGGAGTGCATCGCGGAGACCCGCCATGAAATAGACCTGCCGGTCTACGGCGGCCACTTCAGCCGGAACCTCCCCGCCCTGCTGGACGCCTCGGTTGACCGCATCACGGGAACGGTCAACGTCGCCGCCGGAACGCACCGTACCAGCGCGTCCTTGTCCTTTGTTGCGGACGGTCAAACCCGTTTTACCCTGCCCGTTCCCAACCGTAAGGCGGTCCACGAGCTGGAAATCACGGCGGACCTTACGGCGGCGCTGAACGTGCCGCTGCCGCCGATGTTGCGGACCGCCCACCACCCGGCCCGCACCGACGTGTACACCCGGCGGGTGACCTGCCGCTGCGGCGAGAGCTCGACGACCAAAACGGTGCGGATCTACGTCCACCACCCGGAGCACGTGCGGGCCGTCGAGACCCAGCGCGCTCCCGTGACCCGCACCAGGCCGGAGAGCATCGCCCTGGCCGCAGGCGTGGGAGCCGACGCCCCCTTCGAGTCCCTCCACGTGCCCCCGCCCAAGCCCCCGCCGCCCAGGGCGGAGCAGACCCAGGCGGGCGGTTCCAACTGGTGGAGCTGGCTATGGCGCGGCGACTAGCCGGCCTCCTGCCGGCCACCGGCGCGGCATTGGCGTCCATCGCCGCCGCGCCGGAGGAAGCGCAGGCGGAGATGGTCCGGGTCTTCGACGCGGTGCTGACGGGCATGGCCTACGCCGGGGTGGGCCTCTGCTTCTTCGCCATCGTCTGGGCGGGGTTCGTGCTGATGGCCGAGGGCGCCGAGGGTCAGGGGCCGGGCCGGGGGAAGGCCAGGAACGCCGTGTTCATGGCCGTGGTCGGCCTGGTGGTGGTGCTGCTGGCCAAGGGCATCGCCGCCGCCATCACCGCCGGCGTCATCCCCAGCCTGTAACCGGCAAGAGGAGTTGAAAGAAATGAAACCGACACTACCCAACATCAGGAAACTGGCCGGGCGCGGCAGGACGGAAAACTCTGCCGGCTCCGGTGACATCAACAACAACGAGATTGCAAACAACGAGGCGGCGGAACCCAAGCCGCCTCCTCCCCTGTCCCTGTTCTTCATGCTGTCCCACCTGGAGGAGGATGGGCCGGTGCGGCTGGACGGGGTGAAGCTGGCGGTGCTGGAGGTGATGGGGCTGGAGCTGGACGAGCCCAAGCTGGGCGCCTTCGCCGGTTCCCTGAACGCCCTGGACTTCCCGGTGCAGCTACTGGTGAGGCAGCACCCGCCGGTGCTGCAAACCCTCCGAAACGCTTTGGCCGAGGCCCAGCCCGATGACCTGCCCCAGCAGACCCGCGACGCCGCCGAAAGCCTGGGAAGGTTGCTGACCACCCTGGAGAACCGCGAGGGCATCCTGGACCGGCGCTTCTACGCCGTGTGCGAACACGCCCGCGCCGACGAGTTGCGGGGCCTGCTGTCCCGCGCCGGGCTGGGCGTGTTCCCCCTGAAGGGCCAACCGCTGAAGCTGTTGCTGCTGGCCTCGGCCCTGGGCGGCTCGCCCAGCGAGCGCGACGAGGAGGAAGAGCTTTCCATCGAGGTCAACCGGCGGGACATCCGCGTGGGCGGACACCTGGTCCGCTCCCTGCACCTGGGCAAGTGGCCCCGCTTGCTGGCCCCCGGCTTCCTGCAGGGCCTGATGGCCGCCGGAGCGCCGATGGACCTGTCGGTGCATTTGGGGGCGATACCGGCGGAGCAGGCCGCCCGCACCCTGGAGTGGCAGAAGGTAAGGTTCGAGTCGGCCCAGTCCATGTCCCTGAACCGGGGCCGCAGCCTGTCCCCCGAGGCGGAGATCGCCCTGGAGGACGTTTCCCGGCTCCGGGACGAGGTGCAGCGGGGAAGGGAGCGGCTCTTCCACGCCTCCCTGTCCGTCACCCTCCACGCCGCCGACCAGGACTCTCTTAAAGACCTGACCCAGAAGGCCCGGGCCCACTTCGCCGCCACCCTGGGCAAGCTGGACAACCTGGCCTTCCGCCAGCGCGAGGGGCTGCTGTCCACCCTGCCCCTGGGCCTGAACGCGGTGGCGGCGTGGCTCACCCTGGACACCTCCAGCCTGGCGCGGCTGTTCCCCTTCTCGCCGCCGGACCTGGACACCCGCAGCGGCACCCTCTACGGCATCGACCTGCGGGCCTGCGCCCCCATCGTCTACGACCCCTTCGACGGCACCCACCTGAACGCCAATACGGCGGTGCTGGCCCGCTCCGGTTCGGGCAAGTCCTTCGCCACCAAGCTGGGATTGCTGCGGGGCATCTGCCGGGGCGTGCGGGCCTACGTCATCGACCCGGAGGGCGAGTACGCCGACATGGCCAGGGCCGCCGGCGGACGGGTGCTGTCGCCTGGAATCGCGGGCCAGGGCATGAACCCCTTCGTCATCGACCGGGGAGACTCGGAAGAGCTCTTGCAGCGCATCGGCAGCCTGCGCCGCCTGATCGAGGTGATGGTGGGGGAACGCTTGAGCGCCGAGCGCCGGTCCTCCCTGGACCACGCCCTGGCCGGCTACTACGCCGAGCACCGGGAGCGCACCGGCTTCCGGGATTTCTACGGCTACCTGGAGCAGAACGGCGACGGCGACATCGCCCACCTGCTGCGTCCCTTCGCCACCGGCAGCCTGCGGCACCTGCTCTCCGACGAGGGCGATGACCTCTTGACCCACGAGGCCCTGGTCACCGTCTTCGACCTGCACCTGCTGGAGCCGGAACTGCGCCCCGCCGCCGCGATGGTCTGCACCGAGACGGTGTGGGCGGCGGCGGCCCAGGACCCCCGACCCAGGCTGCTGGTGGTGGACGAGGTGTGGAGCATCATGCAGCACCCGGAGGGGGCGGCCTTCATGGTCTCGATGGCCAAGCGCGCCCGCAAGCACCGGCTGGGGTTGCAGTTCATCACCCAGGACGTGCAGGACCTCCTCTCCGAGGACTCGTCGCGGGCCATCACCGGACACAGCGGCCGGGCGCTCTTGCAGAACGCCGCCTTCAAGCTGCTGCTCCAGCAGGACGCGGCGGCGATAAGCACCGTAGGCGAAGCCTTCGACTTGCCGGTGGAACTCCAACGCTGGCTTTTGTCCTGCCCGCGCGGCGACGGGCTGTTGCTGGCCCGGGGCAACCGCTTTCCCGTCCGCATCGAGGCCACACCGGAGGAAACCGAGGTTATCTTCTGTGGCGGCCCGGCCCCAGGCATTAACAGCCTCCGGGCCGCCGGCTAAGCGGCGAGCCCCTGGGTCAACCGGAACACCAAATCCAATAAAGGGAGGCAACCGATATGAATACCAACGTCAAGAAACTGCTCTTCGGCGACGGCCGCAACAGGCGTCCCCCGGTCCTGCTGGCGGTGACGCCGCCGCGCACCGGGGAGCGGACGCTCCTGGGAGTGGAGAACCTGCTCCAGTCCATCGCCGTCCCCGAACCCTTCTCCCTGGAGCTGGCCGGCGATGCCGACGGCGTGACCCTGCTGGCCCGCTGCCAGGACGACCAGGTGGTGCGGAGCCAGCTCTCCGCCCACTACCCCCAGGCCCGCATCCGGCAGGTGCCCGTGGACGACGACCCCATCTTCGTCCACGCCGGGGAGCAGGCCTGGGGCGTGACCCTGCGCTCCGGCGGGCCGGAATACCTGCCGCTGCGCACCTTCCGCGACGACGACCTGCTGGACCCCGGCTCCGACCCCCTGCTGGCCGTCATCGGCTCCCTGTCCGCCCTGCGCCCCGGCGAGCGGGTGCTGGCCCGCCTGCTGCTGCGCTCCCTGGGCCCCGACTGGTCCCAGGCCCACCAGCAGAAGGCCTTCAAAAACCCGGGCCAGCAGCGGCCCGACCCGTCCTACACCTACCAGACCAAGCCCCTCCAGTTGGACGGGGTCACCATGGCCGTCCTGGGCGTGGGGGCGCTCATCGCGCTGCGGGGCTACCTGTGGGTGCAGGACGGCGAGATTCTGAAAACTGCCCTACTGGCCGCCGGTTCCACCCTGGGCCTGACCGTGGCGGGCTGGGGCTGGTGGCGCTGGAAGCAGGCCCGCAACCGGGTCTACGACCCGTTGCTGATCAAGGAGAAGGTGGGCCGCATCGCCTTCGACGCCGAGCTGCAGGTCGTCGCCGTGCTGCCCGACAGCGCCGGGGAACAGCGGGCAAAGGAACTCCTGGAGCCGGTGGCCGCCGCCTACCGGACCACCCCGCCGGGGCCAGGTTCAAGGCCAGCGGCGTCAAGCCCCTGGTCCCCCTGATGAACCTCCATCCCGCCGGTGCGGGGCTGTTCGGCAAGCGCAGCGTCCTGGGCGTGCGGGAGGTCGCCGCCCTGTGGCACCCGCCCGGCGAGGGGGACGAGACTCCGTTGGTGGAACGCTCCGGCTCCCGCGCGCTCCTGCCCTCGGCCCGGGGGGTGAAGGGCGGCGCGCCCGTGGGCCGGACCACGGCAGGGAGTTCCAGGGAGATGCGAGGACCTGCTGCGCCGCCACCACCTCTACGTGGCCCGCACCCGCATGGGCAAGTCCACCCTGATGCTGCCCGACAGCGCCGGGGAACAGCGGGCAAAGGAACTCCTCCGATGGCGCAGCCGGTGCCGCCGCCGCCTACAGGAAGCCCTTGGTGGTCTTCCAGGACCGCCACTATGACCACCCCGCCGGGGCCAGGTTCAAGGCCAGCGGCGTCAAGCCCCTGGTCCCCCTGATGAACCTCCATCCCGCCGGTGCGGGGCTGTTCGGCAAGGTCAGGCAGGGACACAGCGCTCCCTGGGCGCTACACGGCGAAGGGATGGCCTGCCGCCGATCCCCGACCTCCGTGCGCCGGCTGGGCACCCGCCCGGCGAGGGGGACGAGACTCCGTTGGTGGAACGCTCCGGCTCCCGCGCGCTCCTGCCCTCGGCCCGGGGGGTGAAGGGCGGCGCGCCCGTGGGCCGGACCAGGGCGCCGGCTTCCAGGAGATCTGCCGATTGGAGGACTTCACTGGTCGGTGTCCATCACCATGGACCGGCGGCTGCTGGACGCCGCCTGCTCCTTGCAATTCCTGGCAAGGCACGAGCATGTCTTGCTGGTGGGCCCGGCGGGCTGGCAAGAGCTTCCTGGCCCAGGCCCTGGGATACGCCGCCTCAGGGCGGGGCACACCGTCCGCTCAGCCACGCCGACGACTACTTCAGGTGGCCCGCACCCGCATGGGCAAGTCCACCCTGATGCACCACATAGTCGCCCACAAGCTGCGGGAGAATCGTGCCGTGGACGAATGGCTGGGTCTCTTCGACGACCCCATCCTGGGCAACAGCGCCCTGGACCGGCTGGCCAACGCCAGCTACCAGATCGTCATCGAGGGCGCAGCTACCGGGAACGGCTCTCCCCACATCGGGCCCTGCTGAAGGCAAAGGGGGTGATTGACCAACCCGGAACCTGATACAAGTCCAAATTACCAGAGTGGCCGGATGTTTGTGAATATCACTGGCCTAAAGTTCCTGATGACAATCATAGTGGTCGACCCCCACGCCGACCTGGTGGCCGGCCTCCTGGAACAGGTCCCCGAATCCCTGGTGGACAAAGTGAAGCTCATCGACCTGGCCGAGGCGTGGGGCGCCCCCGGCATCAACCTGCTGGACACCCGCATCTTCGCCGACCGCGACCGCACCGCCGACTCGGTGGTGCGGGTGATGCACGGCCTGTGGGAGCAGTGGGGTCCCCGGATGCAGTCCATCCTGGAGCACACCGTCAAGAGCCTGCACGAGGCGAACGAACAGGTGGAGGCCGACCGGCAGTACACCATCCTGGACGGGCTGAGCCTGATTGCCGACCCCAAATTCCGAAAGGAGGTCCTGGAGAAGGTGAACGACCCCCACCTGCTGCGCTTCTGGGCCAGGGACTTCCTGGGCTGGAACCGGGAGCGGCGGGGCGAGGCCATCGCCCCGGTGCAGACCCGCCTGGCCTACTACGCCTCCTCCAAGAAGGCCCGGGCTATCCTGGGCCAGTCCCGCTCCACCATCGACATCCGCCGGACCATCCTGGAGGGCGGGATCCTCTTCGTCTCCACCGCCCAGGGCAGTGTGGGCCGGGACGTGTCCGCCCTGGTGGGGGCGTCCCTGCTCAACCTGGTTGACTCGGTGGTCCGGGAGCAGGAGAGCCTGCCCCTGCCACAACGCCGGGGAGCGCTGGTCGTGGTGGACGAGATGCAGTCCATGCCCGGCGTCGATTACGAGTCCATGCTCTCTGAGCTGGGCAAGTACGGGGCCAGTTTCATCCTGGCGACCCAGAGCCTGGCCAAGCTGGAGGACCTCTCCCGCACCATGCAAGACACCATCCTGGCCAACGTGGGCTGCCTGGCCGTGTTCCAGGTGGCGGGCAGCGACGCCCGGCAGTTGGTGTGGGAGCTGGGCAAGGACCGGGTGAGCGAGGACGACATCGTGTCCCTGGACGTGCACCACTGCTACGTGCGGGCCACGGTGGGCGTCGAGCGGATGCCCGCCTTCTCCATGATGGTGCTGAAGCCGGAGCCGGGCGACGAAGCCGTCGCCGCTCGCATACGCGCCGGCGCCTCGGCCTACCTGCGTCCCAACGACGCCGGGGACGCCGAGGGACGCCGCCAGGTCGGCGAGTACCGCCGGCTGCTGGCGGGGCGGCAGCAGGACGGCGCGCAAACGCCGGGACAGAACGCGACCTCGCCGGCACCCGCCGGTGGCGCTGCCGGTGACCGGGAGCAGGACGAGGTCAGCGAGTACCGGCGGCTGCTGGCGGCGATGGAGGAGGACGGGGAATGATACCGGCAGGTTGCGAGACCAACATTCTCCGCCGCCTGGCGGAGCTGCCCTTCCTGGACCGCCTGGAACTGGCCGCCGTCTCCGGGCGGTCCCGGGGCGCGGTCTACGCCGGGGTGGACCGGTTGCAGCAACGGGGGATGGTTGACGCCATCCCCCACGCTTCGGAACTGATCACCCCCACCGCCCGCTACCATCTCACCGCCGGCGGCCTGCGCGGATTGGCGAGCACCCAGGCAATGTCCCTGGACGAACTGCTATCCAGCCGCCCCGTCTCCGCCCGCTGGCGGCGGGTCCTGCTGGAACGCCTGGACCCCCTGGCCGTCATCTACCGCGTTGCCGCCGCTCTCTCCGACTCCGCCCACCCCATACGATTCCGGTGGTACCGGGCCGGACCGGCGGACGCGGGAATCGTCCTGCCCGACGGACGGTGCCTGGCCGTGGTGCGCCAGGGCAACACCGCCGACCGGGCCGCCTTCGCCAAGCGGCTGTGGCGGCTGTCCGAGGAGGCGCGGCCCGGCGCCGTGCTGCTGCTGGTTCCCGACGATGTGCGGCTGCGACAGGCGAGCCGGGCCCTGGACTCCCTGCCCCTGCTGGGCTTCCTGGCGCTGGAGGGAGACGCGGCCCGCGCCGATGCCGCTGGGCAGGTCTGGCGCACTCCCTCCGCCCCCGTCCCGTTGAGCCTGCGGGAAGTCCTGGACTACGTGCGTCCCGGTGGGGAACTGCCCGGCCAGACGCCGCCCCGCCGCGACTCCTTTCCCGCAGACCTGGGCCTGGACTCCGCCGGAAACGATGCTCCCGTCTGCCTGCTGCCCTCCCTGCTGAAGCCCGCCGAGAAGCGCGCCCTGGACCTGTTGTCCGACTGGCCCTGGCTGCAACCGGCCCACCTGGGACAGTTGATGGGAGTGGGGCGGACCAGGCTATACCAGGTGTTGGAACGGCTAAGGGAGCTGGAGTTGGTGATTGCTGTCGACGCCGAGGGACACCGCTGCCTGGCCCTTTCCGACCGGGGGTTGGCGGGGCTGGCTCGCCGGGACCGGACCGCCGTGGGGCTGGCCCGACAACGCTGGAGCGCCGCGCCGGTCAAGCCGGAGGTCCCGTTGACCTGGCGCAACGTCCACGGCTCCCGCAGCCGCCAGTTGCTGCGCAACCAGGACCACACCCAGGCCGTCCACTGGTTCCTGGCGGTGCTGTCAAACCAGTCTCGTAGTCAAGGATGGAAGGTGGTCCAGTTCGATCCGCCCCGGCGGGCGTCTCGCTTCTTCCGCCACGACGACCGCCTACACTCGGTGCGGCCCGACGCATTCGGCGTCCTGAAGCGCGAGGGGAAGGAGCGGCCCTTCTTCCTGGAATGGGAACGGCGGGCGGTGCGGCCGGCCACGATGGCCGCCCGCATCGCGCCCTACCTGCGCTACTACGCCGCCAGCCGGCCCCTGGACGACCACGGCGTTGCCCCCGCCGTCCTGGTGGTCTTCGACGACGACCTGGCCGCCGGCCACTTCCAGCGGGTGGCGGCGGATGAAATGAAGCGGGCCGGGGTGAGGGTGCCCCTGTGGGTGTCCCACCGGAACGCCCTGGAGCGGACCGGCCCGCTGGGGAAGGCGTGGCAGGCGCCGGATCGCCGGGAACCGTCCTGTCCCTTCCCGGCAACGCCGCCAGCAGAAAAGAGGAGGACGCCATGAAGACTTGAGACTCCGGCGAGGACCGGACCATCAACTGTCCACGTTGCCACCGCCCCAACCCTTTCGAGCTGATTTATTGCGCCGTCCTGGATTGCGCCGCCGTGCTGCACCCGGGCCGGACCGCCTGCGACGCCTGTCGCGCCGCCATCCCGGTCAACGCCCGTTTCTGCCCCGATTGCGGCCACCCCACCGGATACCGCAGCGAACCGGAGGGGTTCGCCGGCAGGAGAATCCGGTCCGGCAGGTTAGGAGGATGACGGGCGGGCGGGCCAGGCAAGTCAAAGGCCGGACGGGATGAACCGTCCGGCCTTTCGCTGTTCTGTGGGAACCTCTCACCCCGGCCCCCTGCGCTCACGGTTGTTGGTCCTCCCTCAGCCCAGTCCCACGGCGGCCTCCTCGATTCTGCCCGGCTCCCCCGCCTCGGGCAGCAGCAGGTGGAGCAGGCCCATGCGGGCGGCCAGGCCGAACAGGGCGATCAGGTTGGCCGAATCGGGCCTGGCGCCGTTCCGCCAACGCTTGATTAGGCGGATGTCGATGCAGAGTTCCCGGGCCAAGCCCCGCCAGGAAAGCCCGGAGGCTTCCTTGAACCGTTCCAACCGCTGGGGGAACTCCTCCGGGAACCGGGGCGGTTCCAGCCGGTAGACCCACCGCTGGCGTCCCATAGCCCTACTCCCTCCCCCCGGCGGTGACCGCCAGGTCACGGCCCATGAGAATATCCATTCCGCCCGGTACCTGTTCGGCCAGCGCCGCCAGGGACAGCATGGCCCCGCCCGCCGGCTCGGCCCCCTTTTTGCGCCAGCGGAGCATCTGCCGGTAGTCCACGCCGATCATGCTGGCGAACCCCTCCCAGGTGAGACCCAAAGCCTCCTTCAGCCGGGCCAGGCGTTGGCCGAAGTCCTCGGGCAGCAGGGCCACGCCGGGGACGAAGGGGAACCTGTGGGACCGGCGCTTCCTACTCATCCACTTTCACCACGACGAAAAGGGCGTCGAAGTCGTCAACGCCCAGGGCATCCTGGATACTGCGCCGGGTTGCGGGCGACGGGCTGCGCTCCCCGTTGAACAGCTGGGATATGTAGCCGGCGGTGAGCCCGCACCGCTGGGCCAGCTCGTTCCGGGACATGTTGAGCTGCCGGAGCCGGCCATTCGCCGCCTCCGGCCTGAGCATCACCTTCTCGGTGTCGCGCTTACGGGCCATGATCACCGTCCCTGCCGGCGGCCGTCCCGCCGCCGTGGACCTGGCCGTTGACGCCGGGAGCCGGCCCGTCCGACCCGGGGCTGGGGTACAGCTCCGGGTGGGCCAGGTAGTGGCGGGCGATGATGCGGGCCAGGAGGCGCAGGCCCTCGATGCGGCGGCGTTCCTGGGTCCTGGTAAGGTTCCGTTTATTGCTCAAAGCCTTCGTCGCTCCTGGAAATCCGGCGTCGTCCGCCGGTGGCGTATCGTCGCGCCCGGGGGTATAATGCGCGGGTAGTACGGACGTTCTATGACAGTAGAGTGTAACAACATAGCACCCAATCAGACAATGGCTTTCCAGCCTGATTGCACCCCTTGATTGACAAGTGTTTGCAAAACTGACACAATAATTCAACAACAATCAGGCAGGAATGCAGCAGCATCCGGTGGTTGCTGCATTGGTACGAGGGGTGACGTGATGGAGCAGCACAACGAACAGGAGGAGATCGGGCCGCTGTTGCGAAGACTCAGGGCACGAATCGGCCTGCGGGAGGTGGGCCGGCGCACCGGAATTTCCAATTCCTACCTCTCCCAGATCGAGCGGGGAGACCGCCGTCCCGGCCCCAGCGTATTGAAACGACTGGCCGCCCTCTACGACGTGGACGTGCAGGACCTGCTCAAGCGGGCGGGTTTCCTGGACGAGCCGGAGGGTATTGAGACCAGGGACGACGAGCCGGAGGAGGTGGAGCGGGCCTACCAGTACGTGCTGGCCGACCCCAAGTTCCGGGTCGGCACCCGTCCCTCCGGCCCCCTGTCCCTGGAGGCCAAGCGGTTCATCGTCCAGATGTACGAACAGTTCACCGGCAAGCGGCTCTTGGAATGAACATGACCACAACCTTTGAAGATTTTTGCGACAGGCTCATGGCCGACGACCACCCGACGGCAAGGCTGGAGCCGGAAGGGTTTGCGGCGGAGTTCTCGGCCTATTTCCATCTGCCGGCCTGTCGCGGCCTGAACCGGCTGGCCGAGCTGTTCGAGCGGACGGGTATCGGCAAGGTTTCCCCGGCCAAGCTGCCCGGGACGCTGCGGGGCATCCACTACACCCTGCCCGACGGGAGCTACGCCATCCATTACCAGGAGGGCCAATGGGAAGGGACCAGCGAGTACACGTTACTCCACGAAGGCTACGAGATCGTGTACGAGACTCTATGGGACCGCTGCCATAATGAGGCGCCGGAGCGGAAAGTGTGCTCCGAGGCGGACCGGTTCGCGGCGGCGGCGCTGATGCCCCCGGAGACCTTCGCCGCCTACGCCCGGGCCAGTGGGCTGGACGTGGTGGAGCTGCACAGGGTGTTCCGCTGTTCCTACTCGGCAGCGGCGCTGCGCCTGGGCGAGGTGTTGTGCGCTCAACCCCTGGCGGTGGTCCTGTATGAGCGGGAAGATGACGGCGACCCCGCAACCTGGGAACGCCCGACGAAGCTGGGAGACCCGCGGGCCACGGTGGTGAGGCGCACCGCCGGCTTCCCGCCCCTGCGCTCCCGCCTGCTGACCGGCTGGCGGAACGGCAGTCCCCGGTCCGGAAAACCCCTGTCCTCCGGTTCCCTGGCGGAGCGGGCGGCCCGCAGCGGCAGGACGGAGTACGCCGAGGGGGACGGTATCGCCGTGGTCGCCAAGCCCATCTTCTGGAAGGGACGCCTCGCCAAGGTGGCCGTGGTCGCCCTGCCCTGGGAACATCGCAAGGCGCTGGCCCCGCAGCATGGGGCAACCCCGTGGCCGGGCAGTGAATCCAGCGCCCGCCCCCGGCGGGCGCCAACCTCTCCTTGACAGGCCGGACCGTTTGTCCAATGATGTATAGTAAGACATTCCATTACATCAACCGGCAAAAAGAGAGACCATGCCACCACGCCGTATTTCCAGGACCATCACCTTCTCCCTGCCACCGGAGATGTTCGAGCAGGTGCAGCGGGTGAAGGAAGAGGAGGGCCGCGACATGAGCGAGTTGGTGCGGGAAGCCCTCCGCCTGTACATGGAAGAAAGGGAGTTGCGCCGCCAGGAGCGATTGGAACGGCTGCGCTCCCGCCAAGCCACGAAGCCAGATGACGAAGGAGGCGAATCTAATGACTGAACTACACGACCTGATACCCGCGGCCCTCTACGCCCGGGTCTCCAGCGACCGCCAGGACGTGGACCTGTCCGTGGCCGCCCAGCTCCGGGCGCTGCGCGACTACGCCCAGCGGAACGGCTACCTGGTAGCCCGCGAGTACGTGGACGAGGCCGAGAGCGGCCGCATCGCCGACCGGCCCCAGTTCAGCCGGATGCTGGACGAGGCCAGCAAGCCCGAGGCCCCTTTCAAGGAAATCCTGGTCTGGAAATTCTCCCGATTCACCAGAAAGCGGGAACACGCCGTGGCCTTCAAGTCCATGCTGAGGCGCAGGGGCGTCCGGGTCGTCTCCATCACCGAGCAGGCCGACGACACCCCCACCGGCAAGCTCCTTGAGGCCATCATCGAGAGCGTGGACGAGTTCTACAGCGAGAATCTTGCGCAAGAGGTTCTCCGGGGGATGCGCGAGGCCGCCACTCGCGGCTTCTGGATGACCACCTACGCCCCCTACGGCTACAAGCGGGTCTACGTCCAGGACGGAATCAAGAAGCGCCCCAAGCTGGAGCTCAACCCGCCCGCCGACGCCGTGGTCAAGCGCATCTTCGACATGGTGCTCCAGGGCAGGAGCATCCTCGACGTGACCAAGACCCTCAACGCCGAGGGCATCCCCACCACCAACGGCAAGAAGTGGCTCAAGACCACCATTCACACCATGCTGGACCACGAAGCCTACACCGGCACCCTGGTCTGGGGAGCAAAAGCCAAGGACGGCGCGCCGCCGGTGCGCGTCGAGGACGCGCATCCCGCCATTGTATCCAAGCGGGACTTCCAACAGGCCAGGAAGTTGCTGGCGTCCCGCGCCCCCAAGAAGATGAACCCCCGCCGGGCTTCCAGCCCCTACCTGCTCAGCGGCCTGGTCAAGTGCGAGACCTGCGGCAAGGCCATGACCGCCGCCGAGGCCAAGAGCGGCCGGTACACCTATTACATCTGCCACTCCCTGCTGAAGCGGGGCAAGGGCACCTGCGAGACCCCCAGGCTCAACGCCAAGAGCTTTGAGAAGCTCATCGTCAACGAGATCAGGGAGAACGTCCTCACCGAGTCCAACATCCGCGACCTGGTGAAGCTGCTGGACGAGGAGATGGACGGGGTGGCCCGCGAGCAGCGGGAGCGGCTTCAGACCATCGAGGAGGAGCTTGAGGACGTGAAGAAGCGGCTGGGACGCATCTGGCAGGTCATTGAGACCACCGACATCGAGATGGCCGACGCCTCGGAGCGCATCAGGGAGCACCGGGAGCGCAAGGAGAAGCTGGAGATCGCCGCCGAGGAGGCGCGGGCGCTTTTGTCGGATCGGCGTCAGTTCTTGGACAGCGCCGACACCATCGCCGCCTTCGCCGCCGAGATGAGCGAGTTCCTCAAGAGCAGCGAACTGACCGAGACCAAGGCGTTCGTGAGGTCCTTCGTCAAGGAGATCGTGGTCAAGCCCGGCAGGGCCGCTATCGTCTACTCGATACCCACGCCGGACGACTCTCCGGCAGGGGGTGCGGACGCCGTGGAGATCGCCCTAAACGGGGGTGTTATGAATTCGGTACGTCATGGTGGGCCGTGTGGGGATCGAACCCACGACACCCGGATTAAAAGTCCGGTGCTCTGCCGGCTGAGCTAACGGCCCGTGGCGGATGCCCGTTGGGTCGTACCCTAGGTACGGAGGCGCCGGCCACTGGTGGCCGCGAACTAGGACGGCCGCCGGTGATCGGAGGACTACGGGAATTTATTGTATCATCGGGCCCGGTCGCAAGTCGCATCTGATAACGTGCCACCCCATACCGGCAGAGCTTCCCATCACCTGCCCTTTGCGTTGTGTGCGTCGGCCTCCTTGCGCCGTTCCCTCCTGATATGGTAGTTTTGGCGACGTAAGTCAATGTGTTTATGGAGGCGAACGATGGGTTTTACGCCGAGTTACTTGGGCCACGTCAACATTTACGTCCGAAACGCCGAGGCCGCCCGCCAGTGGTATGAGGACGTACTGGGTCTGCACACCTATGACTTCAAGGCTGGCCGCGCGGCTTTCATGTCGGCCAACCTGAACGAGTCTCACGAGATCGCGCTGATGGAAGTGGGCGAGAACGCCGACGGGCCACGGGCAGGCCAGGTGGGCCTGAACCACATGGCTTGGCGGATGGCCAGCCTGGAAGACCTGGCCGATTTCTACAACAACTTGAAGGAAAAAGGCGTTAACATCAACCGGGTGTCAGACCACGGCCTTTCGTTGGGCATCTATCTGCAAGACCCCGACGGCAACGGGATCGAGGTCTATTACGAGACCCCAAGGGCCGAATGGCACCGCGAGGACAACATTTTCATGGGCGGTGACCGGCCTCAAGGCAACTTCCCCGGGCCGTGGGAAGCCGACCTCGTCCCCGACGGTGTAGCCGCCGCCCAATCGTCTTCTTAGGCGGTTGACCGCTCCGACGGAACGCCGGTACGCCACAAACACGAAGACGTCGCCATATATGGCGACGTCTTTATGGTTCTCCGGGGCCTCGAAATAGGTCAGGGCGCTATTGGGTGACGGCTATCGCCTCTATCTCGATCAGCATTTCCGGGTCCACCAAGGAGCTGATTTCCACCAGGGTGCTGGCGGGGTAGTCGGACTTGAAGAACTCTCTTCGGACTTCATGGATGGCAGCGAAGTGTTCCGACAGGTTGGTCACGAACACCGTCACTTTGACTACGTCGTCCATCGTGGCGCCGCCTTCAGCCAGCACCGCCTGCAGGTTTTCCAGGGTCTTCCTGGTCTGGGCCCGGATGTCCCCAGGGCCTACCAACGAACCGTCTACGTCCCGGGCCACTTGGCCCGAGGCGAATATCATCCGCCCCGCCGGGACCGCAATTCCTTGGGACATGATCCCACGGGGAGTGGCCACGCTGGAGCTTTGCAAGACTGTCTTCGACATGGCTAGACCTCTTTCTTACTGCGGAAGGCGCAAAGGGCGCCGAGTATTCTGGAAGAATTTGTCCAAGCAACCTTGGCGTTCTCTGCGCCCGCTGGGGTGAATTGGACCTACTTCCACTCGCTGTCGGCCGGCCAAACGTTGGTGCTGCCGAAGGCCGCTCCTTCGAGCCCACCGGCTTCATCCCTCAGACCTCCGAGAACGGGGACGGCCTTCAGGTAATGCTCCGACTCGGTGTGGGCGTGGAAGGCGGCCTCGTCAATGTAAACCTCGTAGACCCACACCCGGTTGGGGTCGCCGGCGTCTTGAATGACGTCAAACCGCAGGCAGCCGGGCTCGGTGTTGGCGGCCGCTTGGGCGTTGGGCAGCAACGCTTCCAGGAATTGCTCTTTCGCTCCATCCTTGATCTGCAACGGCGCAATTATTACGTACATCAGTTTGCCTCCCTCGTCGTACTGGCTAGACCTCTTGTTTATTCACCTTGTTTATTCACCGCAGAGAACGCAGAGTTATTAAAGAAACCGTACGCATGACCTCTGTGGCGAACCAAATCCCCGCTACTTCCACTCGCCGTCCGTGGGCCAGATGTTGCTGCTGCCCCGGGCCGCTCCCTGTATGCCCTCCACGCGGATGTCCTGCGTCGCGTCCCGGAACCTGATGAAGTGGGGCGCCTCGGTGTGGGCTTGGAAGGCCGCCTCGTCGTCGTAGACCTCGTAGAGCCAGACGCGGTTGGGGTCGCCGGCGTCCTGGACGACGTCGAAGCGCCGGCAACCCGGCTCGTCGTTAACCGACCCTTTCGCGTCCTCGATGATGGCTTCCATGAACTGTGCGATGTGTCCTTCCTTGACCTGAATGGGGGCGATGATAACGTACATTGATCAATCTCCGTGGGTGTTGGATTTCCCGTTTTGGCGGCTCCCGCCGGGGAATCGTACATTTTTCGGGACTCTATGGCAACGACTCCGCGGCCCACGACAGCGGAAGCGTGGTCTGCGCGTGGCACCGTGCGGGATGTAGTAATTCGGGCGGTGGAGGGCGAGTAGGAAAGTATGCTTGCTGGGGTGTTGGCCAACGCCTATAATGCCGCAATACCGCAGGCTGTCCGGACGTGTCTGAGTTCAGGGGACCGATCGCAACAGGGCGAGGAAGGATAACGCGATGATCGGCGACGCATTTGTATTCGACGCGGTGACCCACCTTTACAACATGGATGCCGCCAATGTGAAGAACTCCGGCGGGGAGCTATTCAACAACCACCTGTACGGCTTCCACGCAGCGTTGACTCCTTCGGGAGAGCGTGTCCTCTCCCGAGATGAGTTTTTGCTGAACTGGGACATTGACAGGATAGCCAATGTCGTCTTCTCCGAAAGCGACACGGATATGTTGGTGGCGCAACCGTTGCCCCTGACCGACTTCTTCCATGACGGACTCTCGGACTGGGAGCGATGCGCCGATATGGCCCAGCGGTATCCCGACAGGGTAATCACTTGGGGCACGGTGAACCCGCTCGAGGGCGGCAAAGCCCTTGACTTGATGGAGCTCCAAGTCAAGGAGTTTGGGGTCAAGGCATTCAAGTTCTATAACATACGGTATGACTTTGGATCGCCGTTCCCTTGGCGAATGGATGACCCCAGGGTCGCGTTCCCGGTGTATGAAAAAGCCAGGGAGCTGGGCATTGACCTAATCGCCGTCCACAAGGGAGTCCCGCTAGGGCCCCAGCCCATCGAGGGCACCCAGGTTTTCGACATCGACCAGGCTGCCGCTTCCTTCCCTGACCTTAATTTCGTCATCTTCCACCCCGGCCTTCCGTTCATCGACGAGATTTGCTGGCAAATCGTGAGGTTCCCCAACATCTATGTTTCGTTGGCGGCAACCCTGAACTTCATCGGCAAAGCCCCCAGGTGGTTCGCTGAGATACTGGGGAAACTGTTGTTCTGGGGTGGGCCGGACAAAATCATATCCGGGTCCGAGGTCCCACTATGGCACCCGCAATGGGCGCTGCAAGCCTTCTCGGACTTCCAAATGCCGCAAGACTTAACGGATGGATATGGCTACCCTCAACTCACTCCGGAGATTAAGCAGAAGATTCTCGGCGGCAACCTGGCCCGGCTGCACGGAATGGACATCGAGGCCGCCAAACAGAAGATCAGCAACGATGAGTTCGCCAAGCGCCGGGTTAACGGGCTGGCGGCGCCCTGGTCCTCGCAGTAGAAGTAACGCTTCGGTAGTCCCCGGGGGAAGGGGGAAGCAATTGGGTCGTTCGAAGGCACAATTGACGCAGAAAGTGGTGGAGGCCCTGAAAGGGGTCGGTTGCTGTGATTTCCGGTTCAGCGTCGGGCAACTTGGCCTGATCTCCGATGTACAAGTGACCGACGGCGGAGGGGTATCGGTAAAGGTCCTCCCTTGTTGCATATTCGGCATGACCCGGCTCGTGACATCGGTAAAGGAAGGCTTGGCCGAGGTCGATGGCCTGACCGAGGTCGAGGTCGACGTGGCATGGGACCAACTGGGGGAACGAGGATCGATGCCCCCGGCGGTACTGAGTCCGCTTCAGTTGAATTTGGAGACAATGGCCAAAGAGCAGGGTCTGAAAGCTTGGGGCGACACGCCTCGGAATTGATTCTCCATCCGGGCCAATGGTCCCGGTGCTCCATCGCCTCTCCGGCACCTGCCTACGAGACCTCGCCAGACCCGGATCTCCCCTTGGGCCCCAGTCTGCCCGCGATGTCTCATGCCATTCTTGGAGCAAGAATAGGGCCGTTCACCAAGAGAGCACAGAGAAGAAACTCAGAATAACTCTGTGCTCTCTGCGTTCTCTGCGGTTAATACAGACGAAGGGGGGTAGTTTATGCCGTCGCCACGAATTATCCGGGGAAGCGAAGTCGAACACCTGCAAAGGGCGCCGGGCGTCACGGTGGCGGGCTTTATCACGAAAGATGTCGGCGCCACTGAAATCTCCAGCGGCATCACCAGCTTCGAACCCGGCTCCTCCAACACCACCCACTACCACAACGCCGAGGAGTCGGTGATTGTCATAGAAGGCGGGGGCATCCTGATGATCAACGGGGAAGAAAACCAGGTAACGGTCAACGACGCCGCGTTCATCACCCCTGGCGCCCACCACCGCCTGATCAACACCGGCGAAACCCCCTTCCGCATCGCATGGTCCTACGCCACAGTGGACGTAAGCAGGACGTTGGTGGATGACTAGCTGGAGCGTGGTCAGTTATGCGGGGTCATTAGCAAGTCGGGCGCTCACCAAGCGATTCAAGCTCACGCCTTCCTCCGCTGCCCGTATCGCAAGAGCGCGGTGCGTTTCCGGAGGCACGCGGACCATGAACTTACCGCTGTAGGTACGGTCACCCATTGGCTCCGGGACGGACTCATTGTTAGCCCGCAAATCCGCAACGCAGTCGGCAACTAACTGCCGGATTCCAGAAAAGGCTTCTTCCTGGGTAGACGCCAACCAGCTCAACGAATGGAACTCGGTGCACAGCCCAACGTATTCTTGGTCCTCAGCGGACCAGGTAACTCTGTATGTGTAATGGTCATCCATCACTCTCTTCTAATTTCTCAAGGGCCTTTATGACCTGCCTGACTTGGTAAGGCTTTGCCATGCCCTTATCGTTCCGAAGGCGATAAGCGCCCTGATCCGGCTGACGAGAGACACAAATATGGTGTTGGCCACTATCCCTATTCTGACTCCAACTGCATTAAGAGGGCTATACTTCCCTCAACCCGGCAGTGCTGGAGAGCCGCCCTAATCTCCCGTAGCGGGTTCTTCTTGGGGTTGTTGCGCCGGCTGCCGGACCGCCAGGGGCCGCCGTCCCTGCAGGAACGACACCGTCGCCGAGCACGCTACCAATACAGTCATCACGTAGAACGCGTAGCGCATGCCCACGGTGAAGGCGTTTTTCACTCCCTCCACGGTGTCCCCTCGCACCGCCTCCAGGCTGGGTTCGAAACCCATGGAGCCCATGGTGCCGGCAACGATACTGGTGGCGATGGCCAGGCTGACCACGTTGGCCGAGTTCCGCACGAGGTTCAGGAACCCCGACACCACACCGTAGCTTTCGCGCCCGACCGCGCTTAACACCGAGCTGGAATTGGGCGAGTAGAACGTCCCCATGCCGGTGTTCATCAGTATCAAAGCCGGGGTCACCAGCCACAGCGACGACGTTTCCGTCACCCTGCTCAGCACCAGCAGGCCCGCCGTCGAACACAACATTCCGCCCACCGTGAACCAGCGCCAACCGAACCGGTCGGAAAGCACCCCGGCGACTGACCCCATTACGGCCATGCACAAGGCTCCAGGCACGATAACCAGTCCGGCGACCTTCGGGCTATACCCAAGCACATTCTGGAGGTAGAAAGGCATCAGGAACAACACCGCCGACGAACCGAGGAAGGTCAGGAAGGCCGCCGACACTCCGAAGGAAAACACCCGGAACCGGAAGAACCGCAAGTCCAGCATCGGCGACGGGCACCGCAGCTCCCACCATATAAAAGTGAGGAACAGTGCGCCCGACAGCACCAGCGTCAGGACGATCATTGGAGAGTCCCAGCCCGTCTTGTGGGCGGTGGTCAGGCCCAGCAGCAACGAGACCAGCGTTCCCGTAGACAGGGCCGCTCCCACCCAGTCGAAGGAACTGCCCTTCGGGGCCCGATCCGACTCCCATCCGCGCAACACCGCCGCCGTTGCGCCAATGCCGACGACTACCAACGGAATGTTCAAGAAGAACACGGCCCGCCAGCCGAGCCAATCAACCATCACGCCGCCAATGGCCGGCCCCGCAACCGCTCCCACGCCGACGGTGGTCATGAGGAGGCCGATGGCCCGGCCCCGTTCCTGCGGTGGAAAGACCTGGGTCATGATGGCCATGCCGGTGCCTTGGGTCATAGCCGCGCCGCACCCCTGAACCAAGCGGGCGGCAAGCAGAACTATGAGGTCCGGGGCGAACCCTGCCCCCAACGCTCCGAGAATCATCACCAGCGAGCCCAGGATGTAGACTCGCTTGCGGCCGATAAGATCGGAGAGCCGCCCCATAGGCAGTAGGAGGGCGCTGATAACCAGGGAATACCCAATTACTACCCACTGGACGCTGGGCAGGTCAATGCGCAGTGCGGACGCGATGGACGGCAGGGCGATGTTTACGCTGCCGTGGTCGACTACCGAGGCAAAGAGCCCAATCGCCAAGGCAAAAAAGACCCAGTACTTGTAACTGCGCCTATCGGTTATGGATGTCAGACCAAGCATGGATTGGCGGGTACCATGGCGTTATAGCATACGCCACCGTTCAGCCCGGCGCCAGTTGACGAGCATTTTCTTTACGGCCGCTCAGGCTGACGTCCGAAAGGCCCGGAACGCCGACCTGCCTAGCTGGCGGTGTCCTTCGGATTGCACGAGGTGGCAGACTACGTGACCGGGCCGGTTATAGGTTTCGGCTACACCAACGACGTCATCAACAATGATGTCTGGGCCAAGATACCGGCAGACCGCAGGCTGACTGAGGAGACAAGTCCCGGCGTCGGCTAGGAACGCTTGGCCCACCAGGCCAGCGCCTTCTCGGGCGAGGTTATCTCGTCCACCGACGTGTAGAAGTAGTCCTGCCAGCCTTCCTCCGGTATCCCGGTGAACAGCATCAGATTCAAGGGATACTGGTCGCTGTCGCACACACGACGGAAATCGTCTCGGAACAGGAATGTGGGCTTCTTCAACGCAATCGCCATCCCGAGTTCTATCATCACGCCCTCGTCGGGAGGGACGCCGTTGGCCACCGCGAAGATAGCATCCGACGAGACCACGTCACGGAAATCACTTTGGCCAATCCGGTACGCCCATCCCGCCTCCAGGAAGTCGACCTGGTTGTTCCTAGCGAATGGCTCCCAGACTTCCAACCCAAGCTCCTCCAGCGCCGCCACTATCGGCGGCAGCAGCAGCGCCTTCTGCTGGACGGAAAACCCGTAAGGATTAGCCAGGTAGATAGTCTTCGTCATCTCGCCCTCATCAGATTCCCCACGCCGTGCTATCGGTCCGTCCGGTATAGGTAGCGGATATCCCAGAAAGCATACAGGGTGGGCGTGAGATTGCCAAAGACGTTTCGGACTGCGCTTAGCCGCTCGGAGAGTGTCGTGTAGATGACAGGCACGTTCTCGGCGGCGACTTCTTGGGCGCGCTGGTAATATCCCACGCGCTTATCATGGTCCAGTTCCGGGCTGCCCATGATGTACAGCTCATCGATTTCGGCCTCCCATTCCGTCGCCGGACTGGGCTGGTTTGGATACCAAAGGTGCAGGCCCTCGCTACTGTGCCAGAAGCTGATGCCGCTGTAGGGGTCCGTACCACCAGTGAAGCCGATAATCATGGCCTCCCAGTCATAGGACTCGATTAGCTGTGAGACGAGGTCGCCGAACTCAATCAGCCTGTAGTCGGCCTTGATGCCGATCTCCTTCATACCCTCGTGGACCAAGGCGCCTACGGCGGCCCGGACGCTGTTGACCGAGTTGGTCACCAGCGAGAACTCGATCTCGTTGCCCTCGCCGTCTTCCCGTATGCCGTCGATATCCGTCCAGCCTAGGCCGTCCAGGATTTCGTTTGCTTTGTCTGTGTCGTATTCGTATCGTCGGACATTGGGGTTGTGAAAGTCGCCGGCGGCCGGGCTGATAGAGGACCACTGCGGGTAGCCTTGGCCGTGTTGTACCTCGTCGATGATGGTGTCCTTGTCGATGACGTGCGCGACGGCCCGGCGGAACTGCTTGTTGCGAAACCACTCCAGCTTCTCAGGAGCGAGATAGGGCTCGCCGGTGTCGGAGTCCACGCCGGGATTCATGTTGAATCCCAGGAACGTGGTCCCGAAAGCGGGGCCCCGCCTGTATATCGTGAAGTTACCTTCTACTTGAAGGGGTTCAAGCTGGTTGAACGTCCACGTCAGGCCGTCCTCCGAGCGCTCCCAGGACTCCGCCAGCGACGGCTCCACCGCGTCGGTCAGCCAAGAGGTCTCGGTCAGGCCGTCAAAGAGGTATCCCAGAACACCGGACGACGAGGCATCGTTGGCAATGGCGAGGTTGAGGGTAAGCGGGCGACCACTGTGGGTTGGGCGGCAGGTGTAAGCCCGGGCGTGGGCGAAGGTTGAGCGGTTGCCTGAGCGGTGGGTGTGAGCTGTATTGTTGCCGTGGGCCGGGCAGTGGGTGTCGGTTCAGGCGTGGCCGCCGGCCGAGCGGTGGGTGTGAGCTGTATTGTTGCCGTGGGCCGGGCAGTGGGGGTGAGTTGAATCGTGGCCGCCGGTGCAAGGGTTGGTGTAGCACGAGTGGCAGGCGTGGGTTGAGCGCCGGGGGTGGGCTCAGCGGTGGATGTGGACTCAGCATCGTCTGAGCAGGCGGCCGCTATAAGCATGGAAGAGACTAAGAGAAGGCCGATAATCCACCGGAGCGGGAACTTATAGGTCATATGTATGATGGTCTCTCAAATGAATTGGGCCCAGAATGTCCCTTTCTCCGACTAGGAAGCCTCGGACCGAGGCTGACCCCGAGGACGGAATGTAGGTCGAAATATCGGATACTGGGCTGACACTTGACCCCACTATCGCCAAAGAACCCGAGTCTACGTCCGGCGTGCGAATGGTGTCAAGGCGGCGACGCTCTCCTGATCGGCTACGCAATGCTCACCCACGGAAGTCTCAAAAGTTACCCGGCCGCTTTTGATGGTATTTTCGTTTCAAACCGGCTAGAATCGTTACCAATCAAGTTGGCAACATCATGGTACGCCAAGCCCGGCCCGCCCCGCCCCATCGAGCGTTTCGATATTGATTTACGGGACAAAGATATTGGGGTAGCGCCTTCCACAGCCGTCAACACCCTGGTCGAGCGGGTATCTTCTTACCTGCCTGAACCTGCCAGCGACATTGTCGGGCAGGCTTATATCTACGCCGACCGCTGCCACCGCGGCCAGACGCGGAAGTCCGGCGAACCATATATCGCCCATCCGCTACAGACCGCCCTCTTTTTGGCCGATCTTCACCTGGATGACCAGACCATCATCGCCGCCCTCCTCCATGACGTCGTCGAAGACTGCGGCGTTTCTTTGGCGGAGATCGACGAGCGCTTCGGGCCTGAAGTTACCAAGCTGGTGGACGGTGTAACCAAGCTTACCCGAATGGACACCCGCCTTCACGACCCCGAAGACGGCGTGTTGGAAAGCCTTGACGACCCCGACAGCCTGTATGCCGAAAGCCTCCGCAAGATGCTGGTTTCCATGGCGGAAGACATCCGCGTCGTGTTGATCAAGCTGGCCGACCGCCTCCACAACATGCAGACGCTGGACGCCCTGCCCCCGGAAAAGCGCCGGCGCATCTCCCAGGAAACGTTGGACATTTACTCCCCGTTGGCCCACCGCCTGGGCATCTGGGAGATCAAATGGCGCTTGGACGACCTTGCATTCCGGCACCTGCACGAAACCAAGTACCGGGAAATCTCCAAAATGCTGGCCGCCAAGCGCCATGAGCGAGAGGACTACGTCGACCGAGTCGCGGGGCTCCTCCGCGTCGAGTTGGAGCGCACCGGCGTCGATAGCGATGTGGTCGGCCGTCCCAAGAGCATCTACAGCACCTACCGCAAGATGCAAAAATACGAGGCCCAAGGCAAGGAGCTGCGGGATATCTACGACCTCTTCGCCCTCAGGGTGTTGGTGGATAGCAACGCTGACTGTTACCGGGCGTTGGGGCAGGTCCACGAGATGTGGCATCCCATCCCTGGGCAGTTCGACGACTATATCGCCAATCCGAAAGAGAACATGTACCAGGCCCTCCACACGACGGTCATCTGCGAAGGCGGCACACCCCTGGAAATCCAGATCAAGACCTTCGATATGCATCAGGTCTCCGAATACGGCGTAGCCGCCCACTGGCGGTACAAGGAGGGCAAGTCCAGCGACCTCAAGTTCGAGGAGAAGATGACCTGGTTGCGCCAACTCCTGGAATGGCAGCGAGACGTTACCGGTACCGCCGATTTCATCGAGTCGGTAACACAGGACATCTTCAGTGACCAGGTGTTCGTCTACACCCCCAAGGGGCATATAGTCGAGTTGACCTCAGGCTCCACTCCGGTGGACTTCGCCTACAAAATCCACACCGAGTTGGGACACCGTTGTGTCGGCGCCAAGGTCAACGGCAAGATGGTTTCCTTGGACACGCCCCTGCAGAGTGGCGATACGGTGGAAATATTCAGGGCCAAGGCTGATCGAGGGCCCAGCCTGGACTGGCTGAACCCCAACCGGGGTTACGTGCAATCGGCCAGCGCCCGCCAGAGCGTGAGGCAATGGTTCCGGCGGCAGGAGCGGGGCACCAACATCCAGCGGGGCCGGGAAATGCTTCGCCGCGAACTCCGGCGCTTGGACCAGAAGTTCGAAGACAATGAGATCCTTTCCCTCTTCAAAGCGGACTCAATGGACGACCTGCTGGCCAACCTCGGCTCCGGGGGCTTGACCGAAAGCCAGTTGGCCCATCGGCTGGCCCAAGCCAGGCAGGCACCAACACCCCCGTTGGCCCAAAAACGGACAGACCTGCCGCTCTCCAGCCCCAGTTCCGGAATCAAGGTCTTGGGGGTTGGGGACCTGCTGACCCGTATGGGCCGGTGCTGCAGCCCTATTCCCGGAGACCAAATCGCGGGGTTCGTCACCCGGTCCCGGGGCGTCACCGTTCACAAGCAGGACTGCCCCAGCGTGAAACACGAAGACGACCGAGACCGTTTTATCCGGGTGGACTGGGGCGAAGCCAAGGAGCTCTATCCGGTCCGGGTAATCATGAGGGCCTACGACCGGGTGGGGTTGCTGCGCGACCTGACGGCATTGGTCTCGGCCGAAGGGGTGAACATCGCTTCGGTAATCACCCAGGAGTTCACCGACGGGACGGTGACCATGGCTCTCACGGTTCACACCACCGGGTTGGAGCAGTTGGGAAAGCTGTTCTCCAAGCTCGAGGGGGTTCGTGGGAGCATCTCGGTCAGCCGTGACCGCTCGGGGCTCCCCGTCAGCACCACCAGCTAATCCCCCGCTTGCGCGGCGATTGGCCGCGCCGGTGTTTTACAACACCCGTTTCTATTCACTCGACTGTTACCCTTTCGAATACGGTCTTGGGGAACATCGCCAAAAGAGCGGCATTGGAGCCGGAACGGTTGACGAACCCGTGCTTGACTCCGGCGGGGGCCAATACCGTGTCGCCCGGTCCCAGAATGATCGTTTCGTCACCCAAGACCGCCTCCAGTTCGCCTTCGACGATCGTCATCGCCTCTTCAGTGTCCGGGTGAATGTGGGTCGTAATGGTGGCTCCTGGGACGACCTCCAAGTGGCCTATCCATAGCGATTTAGACCCGTGGCTGGCGTCCACCAACACTGATCGGGGTACTCCGGGGTATCCTTCTTCGATTGCGGCGGCGTCCCGGTTGATGATCGGCATGGTCTGCTCCTGCTGGCTACTCTGATTGACCCTACTATTACACCATCGATGGTGTTGAGACAAGGATTTGCCGAACGCGGGTCACCGAACGCCTCTGAGATCGACGCCGGCGAGGAAGTGATCGCCAGGACCGAGCTCTTCTGACCGGCACGGTCGGCCATTCTGTTCCGGGCATTGCGGCGCTCACCGCTGCGGCGTCCTGCGGCTCTCGCGCCCTGGCCCGTCCAATCACGAAGGGGCCAGGCTTCTATGTTATTATTTCACCGTTACAGGCACAGACCGTTCCTGGTTCGGAAGTTGAAGGAGGACGTCATGCTGGAAAAGCCTTTACTGATGGAGATGCTCCGGCGAATGCTGCGCATCCGGCACTTCGAAGAACAAGTCATCCAGATGGTGGAACGTGGTGAAATCGTAGGGGCGGCCCACTCCTACATTGGGGAGGAGGCCGTGGCCGTGGGCGCTTGTCTGGCCCTGCGTGACGACGACTGGATGACCGGCAATCACCGGTCTCACGGGCACCCTATCGCCAAGGGCGGCGACGTCAAAAAAGCGATGGCCGAGTTGCTGGGCAAGAGCACCGGCTTCTGTAAGGGCAAGGGCGGTTCCATGCACCTGGCCGACTTCAGTGTGGGAATTTTGGGCGAGTCGGGTATCCTTGGTTCCTCCATCCCCACGGCGGTGGGCGCTGCCTTGGGCAGCCGGTTGCAGGGCAACGACCGGGTGGCGGTGCCCTTCTTCGGCGACGGGGCCAGCAACGAAGGCGCGTTCCACGAGTCCATCAACCTGGCGGCAGTTTGGAAGCTGCCGGTGGTGTTTCTCTGCGAGAACAACCAGTACGCCGTAACCAGCAGTTTCAAAAAGATGGTCGCGGTGGAAAACATCGCCGACCGTTCGGCAGCCTACAACATTCCGGGAGTGCTGGTGGACGGACAGGACGCCATCGCCATGTACGAGGCGGTGTCGGCGGCGGTCGCCCGGGCGCGGGCCGGGCAGGGCCCTTCCCTCATCGAGGGCCGCACCTACCGGTACTACGATCATTCTCTGGGTCTCAGCCGCATTGTCCGCGACCCCTACCGCCAAGACGAGGAAGTGGAGGAGTGGAAGAAGAGGGACCCCATCGGCATCCACAAGGAACGGCTGCTCTCCCAAGACATCGCCACCCAAGCCGAGATTGACGCGATGGAAGCCGAGGTGTTGGCGGAAATCGACGAGGCAGTCGAATTCGCCCGGCAAAGCCCTTATCCGGAGCCCGCGGCCCTGTTCGAAGACATGTTCGCCGACGCGATTCCGCTGGAGTAGCTCAAACAACCCGTAGGGGCGCCCGTCGTGGGCGCCCACAAGAGGCGCCCCTACAAAATCTCAACAGAGGAGGAACACGATGACACAGACGCAAGCTCCCACCCGGCAGATCACCCTGACCCAGGCCTTGAACGAGGCGATGCGTGACGAGATGCGCTCCGACGAGCGGGTGTTCATCATGGGCGAGGACATCCAGAGCGGGGTGTACGGGGCCTCGGGCGGTCTTTACGAAGAGTTCGGCGGCGAGCGGGTCAGGGACTGTCCGCTCTCCGAAAACGCCTTTATGGGCGCGGCAGTAGGCGCGGCCGCCGTCGGTATGCGGCCCATCGTGGAAAGCTCCTTCTGCTTCATGTGGGTGGCCATGGACTCACTGGTCAGCCAGGCTGCCAAGATGCGCTATATGTTCGGGGGACAGGTGAGCCTGCCCATCGTCTACCGGTCGGCCATGTACTACGACGGCAGCATGGCTGCCCACCACTCGGACCGGTCCTACCCCATATTCATGCACATTCCAGGGTTCAAAGTGGTGTTCCCCAGCAACGCCTATGACGGTAAGGGACTCCTGAAGACCGCCATACGGGACAATGATCCGGTGGTGTTCTGCGAAGACCGCACCATCCTGGGCGCCCGGGCGCTGGTGCCTGAAGACGACTACGCCATCCCGTTCGGTGTGGCGGACGTGAAGCGGGAGGGCACCGACGTGACAGTCGTTGCCATCGGCGGCATGGTGCCGCGGGCCTTGGATGCCGCCGTGACCCTGGAAGCCGAAGGGATTTCCGTAGAAGTAGTGGATCCGCGCACCCTGGTGCCGCTGGACAAGCAGGCCATCCTCGACTCGGTGGCCAAGACGGGACGCTTGGTGACGGTGGACATGGCCCATAAGACCTGCAGCGCCGCCAGCGAAATTGCATCGATAGTAGCGATGGAAGGCTTCTGGTCGCTCGAAGCGCCCATTCAGCGCATCGGCGCTCCCAACGTCCACATACCATTCAGCCCGGCATTGGAGCCGTTGTGCTACCCGACCGCCGAGTCCATCGCCCAAGCGGTGCGGACAACCCTAGAATAACAATCACGGGAATAACAATCACGAATTAGGAATTTCGAATAGAGAATCAGGAGGCGCCAGTTGGCAATTCTTGGTTCTTGGTTCAACAATTGGAGTGCGCCATGGCCTCCGAGATCATTCTTCCCCAGTGGGGAATGGAGATGCAGGACGGCGTCATCGTCCGGTGGCTCAAGAATGAGGGTGACGCGGTCCAGGAAGGCGAGCCTCTCGTCGAGATCGAGACCGCCAAGATGCAGACGGAGCTCGAATCGACTGTGTCCGGGGTCTTGGACCGCATCGTGGCCCAAGAAGGGGATATCGTCCCCATCCGAGGCGTGTTGTGCGTCATCGCCGATCCCGGCGAAGTCACGGGGCCTTCGGCGGCAGCCCCATCTGCCGTTACCGCCGCTGGCGCATCGGCTGCCGCGTCCTCGCCGGCGCGGTCAGTGGTTGCAACCGGCACACCGGGACTCCAAGTACAGGTGGTGCCAGCGGCCCGCCGCTTGGCCCGAGACAACAACGTCGATCTGGGACAGGTTGGAGGCAGCGGGCCCCAAGGCCGGATACTGCTCCAGGACGTGGAGAACGCTATCCGGGCCAGAACGGAGACACCGGCAGGAGCGCCCGACGGCCGTGTGCCAGTGGTGCCCGCCGCCCGCCGCCTTGCCCGGGAGCACGGGATTGACTTGGCCCAGGTGCTAGGGTCCGGACCCCAAGGCCGAATCCTCATCGAGGACGTTGAGAAGGCCGTGGCCCAAGCGGCCGATGGTATTCGGGACTCGGAGGAATCGGCCCGATACAAGAACGCCGCGGCGCCCGACGGCCAAACGATCAAGTTGACGGGCATCCGAGGCATCATCGCCACTCGAATGCTGCAGAGTCTGCAGACGATGGCCCAAGTGACGTTGACCACCGAGGCCGACGTCACTGAAGCGACGCTGCTGCGCCGGGGGCTGTCCCGCAATCAGTCCGAAGGAAGCATCAGCCCCCTGCATCTTGTGATCAAGGCCACGGCGGAGGGCCTGAAACGCCATCCCCGGATGAACGCGCTTCAGTCCGAGGACCAAGTCCAGCTGATGGACGAAATCAACATCGGGGTAGCCGTGGCATTGGACGAGGGCCTGGTGACCCCTGTCATCCGCGACGCGGGTTCAAAATCGTTGGGTCAACTTTCCGCCGAAGGCCGCGACCTAGCGGCGCGTACTCGCGAAGGGGGCATCCGCCCCGACGAAATCAGCGGCGGCACGTTTACCATCACCAACCTTGGGGTCAACGACATCGACGGGTTCACGCCCATCATCAACCCGCCGCAAGTCGGCATCCTGGGCGTGGGCCGGGTCGTGGAGAAGCCGGTTATCCGCGACGGCCAAATCACCAAAGGCTCCACTATGTACCTGAGCCTGACCTTCGACCACCGCGTCGTCGACGGCGCACCCGCCGCCGAATTCCTCCAGACCGTCAAGGGACTTCTGGAAGACCCTTGGTGGATGGTAGGGTAGGGGCGATTCGCGAATCGCCCCTACGAGCGAATTCCTTGGCTAAAGCTCGGTGATCAGCACCCACATGGGCGCTTTGCCTATGGGGTAGACCTCGAGGGGCTCCAATTCTCCGCTGTCCTGATTGACACGGTACGAGGCCAGGCGGCCCGACTCCAGGCCTGCGGCATAAAGGAAGTTGCCCGTGGGGTCCAGGCTGAAGGCCCGGGGCACCGCCTCGGTGGCAACGTGGCCGATGGGGGTCAGGCTGCCGTCGGATCGGTCCACCGCGAAACCCGCGATGCTGTTGTGTCCCCGGTTCGGCGCGTAGACAAACCGGCCCGAGGGTGCGACCTGGATTTGGGAACACGAGTTCCGCCCGTCGTAACCTTCCGGCAGGGTGGGCACGGTCTGAAAGGGTGTGAGAGCGCCTTGGGCGCGGTCGAAGCTATAGGCGGTAACACTGCATCCCTGCTCGTTGGAGGAGTAGACGACGTCAAGGTTCGGGTTGAAGCAGATGTGCCTCGGGCCTTCCGGCGCGTCAGGCACGACCCGGTCGGGCGCGTTGGCGGCAAGACTGCCCGATGTCTCATCGAACTTGAACTGGAAGATTGCGTTCAGTCCGGTGTGTGAGCCCTCGGCGATGTGGGGCACGAACGCATAGCGGTTCGATGGGTCTGTCTGGATGTAGTGTGCCCCGATGCCCGTTTCCAGCCACTCGGCGGGTGAGGCGTCAAGCTCACCGTCGGTGTTGAAGCGGTGCACTCCGGCGCGGGCCTGGTAGTAATAAGCCGAGAGCAGGTAGTTGCCAATGCGGTCGGTGGAGATGTGGACCGGGTCGCCTTCCAGGCCGATGCTATTCAGCAGGGCCAGACGCCCGGTGCCGCGGTCGATGCTAAAGCTGGACAAGCCGAACTCGCCGGGCCGGCGCCGCCCAACGAAGAGGAAGCGCTTCAGCGGGTCGACCGCCATCGGCGCGGGCATCCCCGGTAGCGGGAATTCGGTCCTTCGCCGCAACGCCCCCGTATCCGGGTCCACCACGTAGAGAGAGACCCGATCTTCCTGCTGTAAGGATATGTACATATAAATCGCCACTTCAACAACTCCCGGCCGGGCTGCTTTTCGCCCATCCTAACATGCTTCGAACGCTGGTTTGCAACGGCAAGCCTTCGGGCGCTGGCGGTTTGAATTCTGGGTCTGGCTCTATCTCGAAGGGACCGAATAGACCGCCCGATTCGTTCCGAGATCGTTTCTCAGCCTTGGGACAGCGAAACGTCGACCGCCGCCAGCCCCTCAATCGCCAGTCCATAGCCTAGAACGTCCTGCATTTGCCGTTTCAGTTGCAGGGTGAGGGCAACCCGGGTGTAGCGCAGGGTCAGCGGGGGCCGCTCCGCCAACTGGCGAGCAAGCTCCCAAGCGCGGGGCAGCAACCGGTCGCTGGGAAGCACTTCACTGACCACGCCCAAGTCCATGGCCTCTTGGGCCGACAGGGTCTGACCGGTCAGCAGGAAGTACCGTCCCCGGTTCTGTCCCAAAAGCAGGGGCCACACGACGTGCACTCCGTCGCCGGGCACCACTCCGCGCGGGAAGTGGGGAGCGTCCTGGAAGGTAGCCGTCTCCGACGCCAATACGATATCCGACATCACGGGAATCTCAGCGTGAATCGTCGCCGGCCCGTTGACTGCTCCGATAACCGGTACTTCGATCTCCAGCAGGTTCGTCAACAACCGTTTTCCTTCCCAGTAGGTCTTGTCCCAGTCCTTGGGCATTCGACGGGTGGGCCGGTTGGGCTCGAAATCAGCGCAGTAGTCGTCGCCGGTGCCGGTCAAGATGACAACCTTGTTGTCCGGGTCGGCCCCGATGTCGGCGAAAGCGTAGCCCAACTCCCGGTGGGCGGCCTCGCCCCACAACAGGCTCCCATCGCCGGTGTGGAATGTTACTTGCAGGATTCCGTCTTCCCGTTGCACGCTGACCGTATCATACTTGCTGGCATAGTCCGCTAACTCCGTCATCGATATCCCTCCCTTATTTTGCCCATATTTGGCATTGGCCGGTCCGCCACAGAGAGTGCAGAGAACACAGAGGCATTAAACCCGTTGCGCCGCGACGCCGCAACCCGATAAAATGGCTGAAACCCGCCGCAACCGACGGCGAGAGGGAGTAAAGCCCTGTATGGACGCTAACAGCATTAGGAACGTAGCCCTGCTTTCACATTCGGGGGCCGGCAAGACGTCGCTAAGCGAGGCTGTCCTGTTCAACACCAAGGCGGTTACCCGCTTGGGCAAGATCGAGGATGGCAACACGGTGTCCGACTTCGAGCCTGAAGAGATAAGGCGAGGCAGCAGTATCCAGACGACTCTGATCGCCGCCTCCACTGAGGGGTTCAAGCTAAATTTCCTCGACACACCCGGCTACGACGATTTCTTGGGCGAGGTAATCAGCGCCCTGCGGGTAGTCGAAGGCGCCGCGATCCTGGTTGCCGCCGCCTCCGGCGTAGACGTCGGCACCGAACGGTCTTGGGACATGTGCGAGTCCTCCCGTCTGCCCCGGGTCATAGTGGTCAACAAGATGGACCGGGAGAACGCCGAGTTTGCCCGCAACGTGGCAGACATCCAGGCGACTTTCGGTCGACACTGTGTACCCTTCCAGATACCCATCGGCGCCGCTCAAGACTTCACGGGCGTAGTCAGCCTGGTCGACCCCAGCTCCGAGGTCCCCGCCGACCTGGCAGCCGAGGTCGAAGCCGGCCGGGAACGGTTGATTGAAGCCGCCGCCGAAAGCGACGACGAACTGGCCGACCGCTACCTGAGCGGCGAGGAGCTAACCGCCGAGGAGATCGGAAACAGCCTGCGCACCGCGATACTGAAGGGCGATCTGGTTCCCATTCTCGCCACCTCAGCCACCGCCAACGTAGGCGTAGACGAATTTCTTCACATGGTACGCATCTTCCTGCCGTCACCGGTAGACGCAGCCAAACCCTCCCTGTTCAAGTCCGGTGCGACCGATGCCGTTGATTTCGAGGTCGATGCGGCCGCTCCTCTCGCCGCCCTGGTATTCAAGACCATGGCCGACCCGTTCGTAGGCAAGCTCTCCATATTCCGGGTGTTCCAGGGGACCATCCGCAGCAACTCCGAGGTCTGGGACAGCACCCAGAGTCAGTCGGAGCGGGTGGGCCAACTCTACCTCCCCAAGGGGAAAAACCAGGACAACCTGGCGGAGGTCACGGCCGGAGACATCGGAGCAGTGGGCAAGCTGTCGTCGACGGTCACCGGCGACACCCTTTGCGCCAAGGAGAACCCGGTGGGGTTCGAGACCATACGAATGCCGGTTGGCTACTACAGGGTGGCCGTATCCCCGGCATCCAAGGCCGACCTGGACAAGATGTCCATGGCTCTGGGCCGGATCATTGAGGAAGACCCCAGCCTGCAGATGTCCCGTAACGCCAGCACCAGCGAAACCCTGATAACCGGTCTGGGCGACGCCCAGATCGACGTAGCGCTGGACAAAATCCGGCGCAAGTTCGGCGCGGACCTCCGGGTCAAGCTGCCCCGGGTACCCTACCGGGAGACAATCACACGTACCACCAACTCCGAGTACCGGCACAAGAAGCAGTCGGGCGGACACGGTCAATACGGCCACGTTCTGTTGCGATTGGAGCCAAGGGACCGGGACCAAGGGTTCGAGTTCGGCTCGGAAGTCGTCGGTGGCCGGGTGCCCCGCGAATACATTCCGGCGGTTGAGAAGGGCGTAACCAAGGCCCTTGACGAAGGTGCGCTGGCGGGATACCCGCTGGTGGATCTGAAGGCCGTGCTCTACGACGGCAGCTACCACGACGTTGATTCCTCCGGCATGTCCTTCGAAATCGCGAGTGTCCAAGCGTTGAAGAGAGGGGTGAGCGACGCCAGCCCGGTCCTCTTGGAGCCAGTAATGAAGCTCTCCGTCACGGTCCCCGACGGCTACACCGGTGAGGTAATGAGCGATCTCAACGGCAAGAGAGGACGTATTCTGGGCATGAACCCCGCCAACAACGTAACCCTGATAGAGGCGGAGGTCCCTCAATCGGAAGTCCTCCGTTACGCGCAGGACCTTCGCTCCCTGACCCAAGGGCGCGGTTCCTATTCGATGGAGTTCGATCATTACGAGCAGGTGCCGGCGAACCTGGAACCCAGGGTTATAGAAGAAGCCAAACGGGCCAAAGACGACGACGACTAAGACCTCCGGCTCCGGCCCCTAGAACCGACATGAGTCATCCCGGAGTTTCTCTCAGGGATGACGAACTAGAAAGAACGAGTGGCCCACCTCTCCGGGAGGTGGGCCACTTCATCCAGGCCCTGCAGGGACGCCTTCATCCCTTCCGTCATTCCGGCTTTCGCCGGAATCCACGCCCCCCCCCCCGGTATCTGTATGCCTTGGGTTGGCATAAAAGCACACTGTACGTCATCCCCTCCGCCATTCCGGCTTTCGCCGGAATCCACGTCCCCTCCCCGGTGGTATGCCGCGGGTTAGCAAAAGTAACACTGCCCACAAACCCCGGGATGACTCACGTCGCGTCTTGGAACCTGGCGTTGTCGTTGCGACGGTCTCGAGTCTTAGTAACCCCAGGACGGGTTGTATTCCCCGAACACGTCCCGGAAGACACCCATCATTTCTCCCAGGGTGGCATAAGCTTTGGTGGCCTCCAAGAGCGGAGGCATCAGATTTTCGGAACCGCGCGCCGCTTGCTCCAAGGCCCGCAGCTTGTCCGCAACGTCCCGGTTGTCCCGTCGCCGGCGCAGGTCGTCGAGGCTTTCTATTTGCTTGCGCTCTCCCTCCCGGTCCACCCGAAGCAGCGGAATGGCTATCTCTTCGCCGGTGTTGTATTCGTTGACGCCGACGGTGATGCGTTCCTTCCGGTCTTCTTCCAACTGGTAGACGTAGGAGGCCTCCGCAATCTCGCGCTGCAGGAATCCAGTCTCCAAGGCCGGAATCACCCCGCCAACGTCCTCGATCCGGCGGAAGTATTCATAGCTGCCGGCCTCCAGTTGGTTGGTCATAGCCTCCAGGAAAAAGCTGCCGCCCAACGGGTCCACCGTATCGGTCACCCCGGTCTCATGGGCGATGATCTGTTGAGTACGCAATGCCTGCAGCGCAGCCTCCTCGGACGGTAGCGCCCAAGCTTCGTCCTTGCCATTGGTGTGCAGCGATTGGCAACCACCCAAGACCGCTGCCATGGCTTGGAGAGAGACGCGGACCACGTTGTTGTCCGGCTGTTGGGCCGTGAGGCTCTGGCCGGACGTCTGGGCGTGGAACCGCAGCTGGTGGGACCTGGGGTTCTTGGCGGCGAAGGTCTCCTGCATCTCCCTCGCCCAAATGCGGCGGGCAGCCCGGAACTTGGCTATTTCTTCAAAGAAGTTGTTGCACACGTTGAAGAAGAAGCTGAGACGGGGAGCGAAATCGTCGACGTCCAAGCCGCGCTCCCGGGCATGGCGGACATATTCAAATCCGTCGGCCAGGGTGAACGCCAACTCCTGCACGGCGTTGGACCCCGCCTCCCGGATGTGGTAGCCGCTGATGCTGATGGGGTTCCACCGCGGAACGTGCCGGGCTCCGAACTCTATCGTGTCCACGACCAGCCGCATCGAGGGGCCGGGCGGGAAGATGTACTCGTTCTGGGCGATGTACTCTTTTAGAATGTCGTTCTGTATGGTGCCCCCGATGTGTTCGAGGGAGGCCCCCTGCTTTTCGGCCAAGGCCAGGTACATGGCCCAGATAATGGCGGCTGGGCTGTTGATGGTCATTGACGTGGTGACCTGATCGAGGCGTATGCCGTCGAACAGGACCTCCATGTCGGCCAGAGAGGAGACGGCCACGCCGCAGGTCCCGAATTCGCCGGCGGCCCGCGGGTCGTCGGTGTCGTAACCGTAGAGGGTGGGCATGTCGAACGCCACGCTGAGTCCGGTCTGGCCGCCGGCCAACAGGAACTTGAACCGCTCATTGGTCTCTTCGGGCCGGCCGAACCCCGCAAACATGCGCATGGTCCAGAGGCGTCCCCGATAACCGGAGGGGTGGATCCCCCGCAGGTAGGGGTACTCGCCGGGAAGCCCGCCGCCGTCCGAAAAGTCGCCGCCCGCCGTGTCTTCGGGCGTGTAGACCTGGTCCACGGTAATCTGAGAAGGCGTACGGAACTCGGGTCTTCTCTGGGTGGCGGGGTCCTGCGATTGGCGCCACTTCGCAGTGCGGTCCCGCAGGTTTATCAGCCCATCTTCGGTATACAAGACTCCTCCTCTATTCCGCAACGACATCCCAAGGCTTCACGCCTTCGGGGTACACGTCGGATTCGGTGGTGCCGCTGATGGCGTGGATTCGGTCAACCATGACAGCTACGGCGTTTTTTACTTGCTCCTGCAACTCCAGCCGTTCGGCGTGGGTCATCCGGTGGGAGGTTCCGAGATAACGGTAGGTCACGGCATAGTCGGTCAGCCAGTTCCGCCATGTTCCCGGCTTTTCAGGGTCTTCGTATTTTGTGTGTTCGATCAGTTCCGTTACCGATTGGTAGGCGCCCTGCAACTCCGGGCCGGACCAGTCCTCTATTTCCTGAACGCCTTCCCATAACCTGTTCAGGTTATGGTCCCAGTTCCGGTCGTCGTTATGCGCCGACAACCAGCCCTTCAGGGCGTTTTCAACTGTCTGCTGGGCAAAGAAGCCTATGGCCTTTTGGTTCCAGTGGTTTTCGTTCACCATTTCGTTGAAGTGGTGGTCGAATTCTTCGAGGTTCTCAAGGCGTTGCTTTGTCGCTGGCCAGTGAGCCGGATACCCGTCGTCCGGATAGGTCACAGAATGCTCCAGCCTTTCCCGGCTCATGATTATCCCTTGGGTGTCCGCTTGCCCGGCGATGTGCTGCTTCGCCAGCCGGCATCGATCGAACTGCTCTCTGGTCATTCCAATGACGTTGGTAGGGATGTCTATCCCGGTCAATTCTCTGTGCTTCTCTACTCCGGAGCATGCGGCGAATTCAGCACTTCTTGGATTGCCTTCTTTTGTGATAACCAGCAGGTCAACGTCCGAGTTCGGGCGGTGGTCGCCCCGGGCCCGAGAGCCGAAGAGAATTACGACGGCCGGCTCGGCCGCTTCTTGGGCTGCCTTTGCTATTTCGAGGGCAACCGGGTCGGCGTCGCCTTTAGTATGGGCCATAGGATGACGGCCTCCCGCCGTTGGACTTATGGCGAGTGTAGCATAGAGATGTAGCCAGGCCTCAGGGGGCGACGAAGCGAAGGAAGCGGCGGCGGCCCACCCGCAGTACGTCGTCGGCGGCGGGCGTAACGGAGGCGCGTTCGTCATTCAGACGCCGGGGTTCGCCCGATTCGGTAAGCAGTTCGACCGCGCCCTGTGAGAGCAGGCGGCGGGCTTCGGCGTTGCTGGCGGCCAGTCCGGCGGCCACCAGCAGCCGGTCGGCGCGGATACTCCCGTCGGGCGTATCGGCTCGTTCTCGCAGGTCGGCCAGCGATACTTCCGGCATGTCGTCGGGCAGACTGCGGCCCTGGACCACCCGTTCGAAATGAGATTGGGCGGCGTTGGCGGCTTCTGCGTCGTGGAACTGGCTGGCAATTTCCCAAGCCAGGCGCTTCTTGTAGTCCATGGGGTTGACCGCGTCCCGCTCCAGGTCCCGTGACATGTCGTCCAGGTCCCCTTGGGGAACGTCGGTCAGGTACTCGAAATAGGGCAGAATCATGTCGTCGGAGACCGACATGATTTTCCCGTACATATCGTTGGCGGGCTCGTCTACCCCCACGTAATTGTCCAGGCTCTTACTCATCTTCTGGACGCCGTCGGTGCCCACCAGCATCGGCATCAGGAAGCATTGCTGGGGCCGTTGGCCCATCATCCCCTGCAACTCCCGGCCGACCAAGAGGTTGAACATCTGGTCGGTGCCGCCGAATTCAACGTCGGATTCAATCACGACCGAATCGTAAGCTTGCAGGAGGGGATACAGCAATTCGGTGAGGGCAATGGGCCGTTGTTCCGAGAACCGTTGGGCAAAATCCGCTCGTTGCAGGAACTGGGCGACCGTGAATCTCCCGGTCAGGTTGATGACGTCGGCCAGTGTGAACTTGCCGAACCATTCACTCTGGTGGACCACCTTGGCCCGTTCTTGGTCCACAACCTTGAAGAACTGCCTCAGGTAAGACTGGGCGTTCTCCAACACCTGCTCATGGGTCAGTATCGGACGAGTTACGGACTGGCCGCTGGGGTCGCCGATCTGGGCGGTCCAGTCGCCAACAATCAGGATCACATGGTGACCCAGTTCCTGCAGTTGACGCAACTTGCGCAGGCCCACCACGTGACCCAAGTGGATGTCGGGGCGGCTGGGGTCGAAGCCCATCTTGAGGCGGAGCGGCTTGCCTTCCTGCAACAGGCGAATAAATTCGTCCCGGGATATGATGTCGCTGACGCCCCGCGAGACGATGGTCCGCAGTTGTTCGGGATCAAGCACCACGGGCGCGCCCGTCCGACGCCAGCACTTCCCTGGAGTCGGCCACGTCCCGGTTTATTTGCTTGATCAGGTCCTCTACGGAACCAAATGTTTCTTGATCGCGGACCTTGCGCACGAATTCGATGCCGATGGTCTGGCCGTAGAGGTCCCGGTTGAAGTCCATGACAAAAACTTCCACCAACCTTTCGGTCAGCCCGAAGGTTGGCCGCACCCCGATGCTGGTGGCCGCGGGGTGGCGCGCGCCGTCGATTATGGCCCAACTGGCGTATATTCCGTCCCCCGGCAACAGAAGGCTGGAGTCGACATCCACGTTGGCCGTGGGGAATCCAAGGTCTCGGCCCCTCTGGTCGCCCAGCACCACCACCCCGTTGAGTGAATGCTTTCGTCCCAAAAGCCTGGAGCCCTCGACGACGTCCCCGTTGGCTAATGCTTCCCGGATGCGGCGGCTCTTCACCGGCTGGCGGTCGATCTCCAGCGGTTCGACGGAATCGACCCAGAAGCCCAACCGCTGGCCCTGTTCACGCATGAAGGCGAGGTCGCCCTCGCGTCCCATTCCCAAGGCCGAGTCCGGCCCCATCAACAGCCC
This sequence comes from Dehalococcoidia bacterium, assembly GCA_965222595.1. Lineage (GTDB taxonomy): Bacteria > Chloroflexota > Dehalococcoidia > Lucifugimonadales > UBA3495 > VXOI01. Next base: position 64,219 of record CBDCUJ010000014.1, read on the forward strand.
TTTCATACGCAGGGAAACGGCAAGGATTTCGGCAAATTCCCGGGCGGGGACGCTGGCCAGTTCGAGGGTAAAATCAAGGGATACCACCAGCTCGATGCCAGCGGTCTTGAGCAGGTCGATACGATGTTCGGGTGTGGTAAGGTAGCTGGGAACGGTGCCGGGGCGAAGAACGGTAACCGGCCGATTGGTGAACGTGATGACTGCCGGCGCTTGACCGGGACCTGTGCGCTCGATCAACCGGTTCAGCAGGTGGCGGTGGCCCCGGTGTACCCCGTCGAACACTCCGACGGTGAGAACTGTATCCCTATCTAGAGCGGCGTTGGCCAGTCGTTGCCGAAAGCTCATTGGTGGCAGGCCCCCCTATACGCCGAACTCCCCGGATTCACCCCGTTTCCGGTCGCCGGGAGGTAGGCCAAAGGCCAACGGATAGGCCGAGAATAGAATGGTTTGAGTGGCGTGGATAGTAGCACAGGGGCCTATTAGCGTCAACTTCAAACGCGGCTGGGTAACTGTTCAGAGTTGAGGGGACGAATGCCCGCAGAGGACGGGGATACAGCCTTGCTCAAAGCTAAATTGCCCTGTCGGCGGTGCCGCTGGTCAAGCAGATCCCCCGAAGTCTGAACAGTTACGCGGCTGGGTAGTGTATCCGTTTGAATCTAACTCCTTGCGGTATCGCTTGACAACCCCTAGCGGTAGCGATAGGGTTTTAGGTGCTCTACCAAAGCGCAAGTCATCCTGTGCCGTGAGTTTGGGTCTTTCGTGCCCTCTTGGTCCAGGATGGGGTGACGGCGGCTTTGGTAGAGCGTGCCCAAGCTCTGCCGCAAGGGGGTTCCCCGTTGAGAAAGACGCTTAGAGTGATGGCCATCATATTGACAATCTCCGCCGTGGGGTGCGGCCTAGTCAGAGGAGGATCGGTTGGCGGGCAAGCACTGTCTTACTAGTGAGCGCAATATTGCTTTCCAGATGGCCATTGCGGATCGGTTAGTCGTGCCGGCTTCATTCGACCACCATTTCACAGATACTGTGAGTCTGCGGGGTCCGGCTTCATTTGGGCCATATGCAGATAAGCCTTGGACGGGAGCTGTAACTCCGTTCTTCGCAAAGAACCGCTTTGGAACAGAGTTTGAGCTCCAAGCGTGGGGCTTTATCAATACCGAGGACTGTGATGAAGCAGTTGTCACCGCGATTGAAGGATACGGAGCAGCTCCAAGCTTCGGAGTCGTGAGGCCTAAGTAAGCCTGAAAGGAGCGGTTATGCCTATAGGACCGAAAGGAGAGAAACGCCCGGCCAACCCCATCGAGGCTGGCATCATGGCCGCCCGCATAGCCGTGGGCGACATCGAGGAAGAATACGTTGAGCAACCGGTGCCGACGCCCAAGCGGGCCAACGGCGGTAAAAAGGGCGGCAAGGCCAGGGCGGAATCGCTGACGCCGGAGCGGCGGGCAGAGATCGCGGCCCAGGGCGCAGCTGCCAGGTGGGCTGCGGATTAGGGCTTGCAAGGGGAGGAAGATATGACTACTGAAGAGCGGCTGGGTACCGTCGAACACTCAATACAGCATCACGACGCGATTATCAATTTGTTAACCACCATGCAGGAGCACCAAAAAGAACGCATTGAACTATCGGAGCAACGCCTTGAACTGTCGGAGCAACGCCTTGAGGAAGCCCGCCATGACAGTGCGATGACCCGCAGACTTTGGGTGCATCTGGCCCGCAAAAATGGCTGGCTGGAGGACGAGGACTGGCCTCCGCCTCAAGCCTGAGACAAAATAACTGACCGTATCTGTTTCTTTCAACCGTACCATATGCTTGACAATATGCCCTGATTCGGCTAGAATCAGGGCATGGTAAAACGCATTGCACCCGACAAGCAGGCCCGTATCCTCAACATGTTGGTGGAAGGCGCGTCCATGCGCTCCATCACCCGGATTGAAGGTTGCGGCATCAACACAGTCAAGCGGCTGGTGCTAGAGGCGGGCAAAGCTTGTATGGCATACCACAATGAGCACGTCCGCGGCGTTCAGGCCCAGGTAGTCCAGTGCGACGAAATCTGGGCCTTTCTCTATGCCAAGCGCAAGAACGTCAGGGGTGCGGTTGCGGCCCCGGAAGAGGCCGGGGACATCTGGACCTGGACGGCGATAGATTCCAATAGCAAGCTGCTGATTTCGTGGATGGTGAGCACGGCCAGGGACGGCACAAGCGCCATTGAATTGATGGACGATCTGCGGGCGCGGACGGCCAGCCGGTTCCAGCTAACCACCGATGGGTTGAACGCCTACCCTGAGGCAGTGGAAGGGGCCTTCGGCGGGAACGTGGACTTTGCCCAGCTAATCAAGCTCTACACCGACGCCCCCAGGGAAGAGGCCCGCCGGTACTCACCCAGCGAGTGCGTAGGAACTCGCCAAGAAGTCATCGTCGGCGCCCCCGACGGACGGCTAATTAGCACGTCGCATGTGGAGCGGCACAATCTGACCATGCGAATGTCCATGCGCCGGTACACCCGCCTTACCAACGCGTTCAGCAAGAAGTTCGAGAATCACTGCTACGCGGCGGCCCTCTACTTCACCTACTACAACTTCTGCCGTGCGCATACCACGTTGACTAAACGGGCGGGCGGCTACCGGACCACCCCGGCAATGGCGGCGGGATTGGCGGACCAGTTGCATGACATTGGCTGGCTATCGGAGCTGGTCACCCAGAACATGCCAAAGCCGGGCAAGCGTGGGGCTTACAAGCAGCGGATTCCCGCTGCTTGATTCAAACGGATACACTACCCGCGGCTGGGGGCCCGTTCGTCAGCCTTGAATCGTTGCTTGGGGAAAGCCCATCGGGGGCCAGAACTTTGGTCGAATTTCGGGTAAGTTCTCTAATTATGTTGAAATTCACGTTCGTTTCGCTAGGAAAACGCCCGGCGGCTACGTATAATTGGGCCGTGTCGAGATGATGCGCGTGTCCGGTGGCGAGGCGAGAGGCCGGCGACTCAAGGGAGCCATCAGCCCGGGCACACGCTCCACCACAGAGCGGGTGCGGAGCGCGATATTTAACATCCTAGACCCCGATCTGTACAGGGGCGCCAGCGTGCTTGACCTGTACGCCGGTACCGGCAGCCTGGGCATCGATGCCCTGAGCCGGGGCGCCGGCCGTGCCGACTTCGTCGAGTGGGACCGCCGCCAGTGCGCCGTCATCGAGTCCAACCTGGATGCGACGGGGTACCGGACATCAGGCAGGGTCCACCGGTCCGACGTCGGCAGATGCCTTGGCGCCCTGCCCGGCCCATACCGGTTGATCTTGCTGGACCCGCCGTATCGGATGGAGGGACTAATCGACGTTTTGGACGCCATCGGTTCCCGGGCCGGGTTGATAGCACAAGAAGGGGTGGTGATAGCGGGACATTCCAGCCGGTTGGAGCTCCCGGCGGCCTGTGGGTACCTTCAGCAGACCACTCATCGCCGGTACGGAGACAACGTGGTGGATTTTTACACTTACCATGGCGGCCCCGAAACCGGATGCGTTGGGGACCGGCAGGAGAACCAAGCGTGGTAACAGCGGTCTATCCGGGAAGTTTCGACCCTGTGACCGTAGGGCATATGGACGTGGCCACCAGGGCCGCCCAGCTCTTTGACACCGTCATTATCGCAGTCTACGAGACCCCGGAGAAGAACCTGATCTTCACCGCCGAAGAAAGGGTCAAGTTGCTCCAAACGGCCTGCGAACACCTGCCCAACGTCGAGGTGACCAAGTTCTCCGGGTTGATGGTCAAGTTTGCCAAGGATGCGGGGGCGGAGGTCATCGTCCGCGGCCTGAGAAGCGGCTCGGACTTTGAGTATGAGATCGAAATGGCAGCCATGAACCGGAAGCTGGACCCGACAGTAGACCTGGTCTGCTTCATGACGGCGCCCGAATATATGTTCGTCAGCGCCAGTCTGTTAAAGGAGGTTGCGAAACTCGGAGGGGACATCACCGATATGGTCCCGCCCAACGTCGCGGAAGCGGTATACCAAAAATTCGGATTACCGGTCATGGATGTGTAGTGACCGGGAGGGGAGGCAATCATCGATATCGTAAACATTATTGACCGGTTGGAGACACTTGTCGACACCAGCAAGGCTGTCCCGGTAAGTGGCAACATTCTGGTCGAAAAAAGGAAAATGATGGAACTGGTCGACCAATTGCGGCTGGCCATACCCGAAGAGATCAGATCGGCTGAAGAAATCCTTTCGCAAAAGGACCAGATCATAGGCAACGCCGAGACCAACGCGCGGAGGACCAAGTCCATGGCTGAGGATGACTATCGGGACCGCCTCAACAACAGCGAATTGGTCGCCCAAGCGGAAACCCGGGCCCAGCAGACCCTTCGAGACGCCGAGGAACGGGCCTCGCGGATGCTCCAACAGTCCGAGGCCGCGGCCCAGTCCCGCCGGACCGAAGCCGATGCCTACGCTCTGCGCAGCCTGCGGGGTTTGGAAACAGAGCTGGGCGATATCGCGGGGGCCGTGCGAAAGGGCATCGAAATCCTGGCCGGGCAGGCTTCCGCCAACCTCAACGCACAGTACATTGACGGTGTGGACTCGCGGGCAGAGGCCGTTCGCTAGCCAACCGAAACGCCCCGCCGGCGTTTCGGAGGACCAACCACCCGTATATCGAGGAACACTCGAGATGGGCGCCGAATAGCCGGCGTCCATCTTTTCTTAGTACGCACACCGGTCCACTCGCCCGGCCAAAGCAACTCAAACGCCCTTTTGAGGTCCCAATCCGGGTTGACACGGAATTTCAGGCCGGAATACAATTTTCCATACCCAACGGGGCAGTTTCGGAGGCGCGCCAATGTTTGAGATGACTGTCGATAGCATCCGGGTGAGTCCCATGAGCTACCAGAGGGTGGTCATCCTCAGGGAGAAGGACTCCGATCGTTACCTGCCCATCTGGATCGGTCCTGCCGAAGCCGACGCAATAGCTGTCAAACTCCAGGACCTCAGTGTGCCGCGCCCGTTAACCCACGACCTGCTGGGGACCATCATCGATACATTGGGTGGGTCCATCCTGCGCATACTGGTTAATGACCTGCAGAACGAGACCTTCTACGCCAAAATCACCATCCAGGCCAACGGGGAAGAAAAAGAGATCGACTGTCGCCCGAGCGACGCTGTGGCCTTGGCCGTGAGAGCCAAGGTGCCCATCTTCGCCGAGGAATCGGTACTGGCCAAGGCAGGCATCCTATTGGACAAAGACACCGGCAAGCCCCTCACTCAGGGAGCGTCGGAGGAGCCTGAACCCCAGGCCGAGGTGCGTGAAGAAGAGTTGAAGAGTATGTCAGCCTTCACCGACTTCATAGACTCGCTGGACCTGGAAGATTTCGGCAAACAGCAGCCGGGCCGATAGGGTCACAGCACTGGCCCAGACTTCGAAACGGCCCCGGCGATGGCCATCGCCGGGGCCGTTTCGCGCACCCGGCTGCCGTGGTTCTCAGGCATGTGGGCAGGCATCACGTGGTTTGACTTTTACAAATCACGATGCTACGATGCGAACCGTTTGGCGGTGAGGATGAATTGGTGGGTCGTAGCCTTACGCCTGACAGGGTTGGGTTGGTATGTCGCCCTGTGCATCGTGTTGGGGGTCGTTGGCGGTTTGGCGTTGGACCGGGCCGTCGGCCTCACTCCTCTCTTCACCTTGGTGGGCGTCGTGCTCGGCAGTATCGTAGCCTTTTGGGGTCTCTATAAAATGGTCCAACCTCTCTTGTACGGCAGCAAGCGGGAAGATACAAACGGAAAGCGGGGAGACCATTAGTGCCTACCGGCGCCGTGGCAAAACGGCTGATGTGGGGGGCCGCGCTGGGTCTGGTGGTCCTCTTGATTGTTGGTTTTGTAATCGGGGCCATCGGCTCCAAGATGTTCGGCATCGGCGATAGCTTCCTGTCCAAGCCTGAGATTCACCTCCCTCCTCAACCCGTTTTCCCTTCATCCACTCGCGACTATCACCTTGGACTTGCAGAGCCCGCGGACCACGAGTCCAAGCCCGAAGCCCCCGCTGAGGGGGAGGACGGCGTCGCCGAAAACGAAGGCGAGGAAGCCCACCACAGCAAGCCCTTGGGATTCACCAAGTTTGCCGTTACCAACACTCTCCTGTCCTCCTGGATCGCCACCATCGTTATCATCGTGTTCTTCGTCGCCGGCTCTGGAAAGAAGCGCATGATCCCCGGCCGGTTTCAGGCGTTGGTCGAAACCCTGTTCGAGGCTGCCCTCAATTTCTGCGAAAACGTCGTAGGCAAGGATATGGGCCGAAAGGTCTTTCCGGTGGTGGCCACCATATTCTTCTTCGTGTTGTTCAATGCTTGGATGGCCCTGTTCCCCTTCTACCAATTCTTGGGATTCGTGATGGACGGTGAGATCAAGGCCCACCTGCTGCGGTCGGCGGGGACCGACCTGAACATGCCTCTGGCCCTTGCCCTCGTTTCGTTCGTATTCGTAGAATATTGGGGCTTCCGGGCCCACGGGTTTGGTTATCTCAAGAAGTTCTTTGCTCTAGGCAACCTCATCCGGCTACGGCCATCGGGGTTGATCGATGCCTTCGTTGGACTCTTGGAGCTTGTCAGCGAGTTTGTCCGGGTGGTCAGCTTCACCTTCCGGCTGTTCGGCAACATGACCGCCGGGGAGATCCTGGTAGTGATGATCACATTCTTGGTGCCCTTCGTCGCTACGCAGTTCGTTTTCGGGTTGGAGCTCTTGGTCGGACTGATTCAGGCCATCATATTCGCCGCGCTCACGCTGGTGTTTTTGTCGGTGGCCGTCCGCCGCGAGGGGCACTAGGTTGGATAAGTAAGTCGGCTAAGAAGCTGTACCGGACCGGACCTGGAGGTCTGGAACTTCCGGCTCATGGGCGACGGGTCTGGACGGTCCGGACCGATAATATAGAGGGGTTAAGGGAGGAGCGTCGACGCTCCGAAACAGATTAGGACACTAGGAGGACAAACGGGCATGGATCTGCTCCTTTTGCAGGCGCTCAGCGCCGAGGCAGCCAAATATATAGGGGCCGGAATCGCGATAGGTGTCGGGGTCATCGGACCCGGTGTTGGTATTGGCATCTTGGGTTCGGGCGCCATGAACGCCATTGGCCGAAATCCCGAAGCAGCCGGTTCGATTACTACCAATATGATCCTCGCGATCGCCTTCGCGGAGGCCCTGGGAATTTACGCCTTGATCGTAGCGGTAATCCTGTTGTTCGTGGTCTGATATGACGGAGTTAGGAGTAAATCTCCCCAGCCTGGTTGCCTATCTAATCAACTTCATCGTCTTGCTGGGGATACTCTTTTTATTCGCTTACAAACCGCTGGTGCGTCTTTTGGACCAACGGGCGGAGCGCATCCGGGAGAGTTTGGAAGCCGCCGACCAGGCGAGGCTGGAGGCCGCCAGCTCCAAGGAGGCCGTCGAAGAGGCGCTCAACGAGGGCCGTCGCGAGGGTCAACGATTGATGGACCAGGCCCGGGAGGCCGCCGAACGATTCCGTTCCGAGGAAATGGTCCGAGCCCGTAACGAAGCCGAGGCTTTCGTGGAAAGGGCCAAGGCCGACATCCAGCGGGAGCGGGACGCCGCGGTCGAGGAGGTAAGAGCCAATTTCGGCGACTTGGCCATTACCGCCGCAGAGCGGGTGATCCGGCGGTCCTTGGACCGTCAGGCCCACGAAGAACTGATCAACCAGGTACTGGAAGAAGGAGAATCCCTCCGAAGGGGTTAAATCAAAGGAGCCTATGCCGCAACGGGTATCCGGCAAGCGATACGCTCAGGCCGCCTTTGAGTTGGCCCTGGAAGGCGGCCAGGTAGACCAATGGGCCGCTGACTTGGAAGTGGTGGCCGAGGTTTTTCAAGACCCCGACTTCAACGCTTTTCTTAGTCATGTAGATGTGCCCGCCGCCGACAAGCTGCGGGCTGTCGAGACAGTGCTGGCGGAAGTCGGCCCCATGGTGCGTAACATGGTCAACCTTTTGGTGGCCAGGGGTGCGGTGGATGCTATCGCCGATACCTGCGCCTCTTTCATGGAGTCGCTGGACGGGCACTTGGGCCGTCAAAGGGTCGGTGTCACCACGGCGGTCCCCTTGGACGATGCCGAGGTGGGACGAATCACCGAATTCGTGACCAGCCTGGTGAGGCGTGAAGTGGTGGTAAGCGTCAGCGTGGACGAGTCCATCCTGGGCGGCGTCGTGATACAGATCGGAGACCGGTTGCTGGACGGCAGCACCCAAGCGCGGCTGAACGCCCTTCGAGAACGAGTGCATTCCGCGATTTCCTCCCCGGCGGCCTAGCCGCCGCAGAGTTCATACACTCCGGCCAAAACGGCGAATGGCAGCCGCTTTTGCCAGGGCATCCAAGACCGAAAGGAGAACCTTCGATGGCGACCAGGGGACAGGATATAGTTTCGCTGATCAAGCGCCAGATTGAGGAGTTTGGCGGCGACTTGGCCTTGGTGGACGTCGGCACCGTGGTCCAAGTGGGCGACGGCATCGCCAGCATCCAAGGGCTGCAGGGAGTCCGCTCCAACGAACTTTTGGACTTCGGCAACGACATTCTAGGGCTGGCCCTCAACTTGGAGGCAGACTTGGTCGGCGCGGCGATTCTGGGCGACCCCAACGCGGTCAAAGAAGGCGACCGGGTGCGCTCCACCGGCCGGATTATCGAGATCCCGGTGGGCCACGGCTTGATCGGCCGGGTGGTAGACCCCCTTGGCCGCCCCTTGGACGGCAAAGGGCCGGTGCAGACCACGGGCAGCCGCTCCGCCGAGACGGTCGCTCCCAACGTGGTGGTGCGCCAATCGGTGGACACCCCGGTCCAGACCGGGATCAAGGCGATCGATGCCATGATCCCCATTGGCCGGGGCCAAAGGGAGCTGATCATCGGAGACCGCTCCACCGGGAAGACCGCCATCGCGGTGGATGCCATTATCAACCAGCGGGGCGGAGACCTAATCTGCGTCTATGTCGCCATCGGACAGAAGCAGGGTAAAGTCGCCCAAGTGGTCGGTTCACTGGAAGAGGCCGACGCCTTGAGCCACACCATCATCGTAACCGCCGGGGCTTCTGACTCGGCCCCCTTGCAGTACCTGGCGCCCTACGCTGGCTGCGCCATGGCCGAGCAGTTCATGGAGGAAGGCCGGGACGTCCTGATCGTCTACGACGACCTGACCAAACATGCTTGGGCCTACCGCCAGATGTCGCTATTGCTGCGGCGTCCGGCCGGCCGGGAAGCCTACCCGGGAGACATCTTCTACCTCCACAGCAGGTTGTTGGAACGGTCCGCTCGTTTGGACGAAGAACACGGCGGCGGTTCCATTACGGCCCTGCCCATAATCGAGACTCAGGCGGGCGACGTTTCGGCCTACATCCCCACCAACGTCATCTCCATCACCGACGGCCAAATCTATCTCGAGCCGGAGTTGTTCAACTCCGGTATCCGGCCCGCCGTCAACGTCGGTCTGTCGGTCTCGCGGGTGGGGGGAGCCGCCCAGACCCGTGCCATACGCAAGGTGGCAGGGCGTTTGCGGTTGGACTTGGCCCAATACCGGGAGCTGGCGACCTTCGCCCAGTTCGGCACCGCAGACCTTGACGCCGCCACCCGGGCCCAATTGGCCCGTGGCCAGCTGGCCACCGAGGTGCTGAAACAGGCCCAGTACGTCCCGTTGACCCTGGAAGAAGAGGTCGTGGTGCTCTTTGCGGTGAACTCCGGCCTGATGGAAGGCCTTCCGTTGGACCGGGCCGGCGAATTCGAACAGCAACTGCTTCGCTACGTTTCCAGCACCCACCCAGAGATCATCCAAAGCATAGGTGAGACCAAGGACATCACCGACGATACCGACGGTCTGCTCACCCAAGCAATCACCGATTTCAAGTCTACTTTCCTGGCCTAAAATCAGAGGAGGACCGATAACGGGTAAACCATGCCCAGCGTACGCGACATACGAAGGCGGATTCGCAGCATCGAGAATACGGGGAAGGTGACCAACGCCATGTCCCTGATCGCCGCGTCCAAGATGCGGCGGGCCCAGAATGCGGTGCTTCAGGGTCGGCCCTACTCTGAAAAGATCCAGGAGGTCATCGCCCATTTGGCCGCCCAACCGGCCGATGACGAAGACGCCAGGCAGCCTTTGTTACAGACCAGGCCGGTTGAGCGGGTTACGGTGTTGATCATCACCCCCGACCGTGGCCTTTGCGGGGGCCTTCACGCCAACCTCAACCGGCGGGTCGGCCAGTTCATATTGGACCAGCCGGTCCCGGTGGAAGCCGTCGCGGTGGGCCGAAAGGGCCGCGACTTCATGGTGCGCACGGGGCGGGACCTTCGAGCTGTCTTCACTGACCTCGGAGAGACCCCCGTGCTGGCCGACACCACCGCAATTTCCCACATTCTTATCGATGCCTATGCCAACGCCTCAGCCGACGAGGTCTACCTCGCCTACACCCGGTACGTTTCCACCCTGAGCCAGACGCCGGTGGTACAGAAGCTGTTGCCGGTGACCCCTTCAGGACTTACCGGAGCGGAACGGGTCGGTTACATCTACGAGCCCAACAACCTGACAGTGCTCCAGAACCTGTTGCCCCGGTTCGTGGAGATGGAAGTCTACCACGCCCTGCTGGAAGCGATAGCCAGCGAACAGTCGGCCCGAATGGTGGCGATGCGCAACGCCACCGACAACGCCAGTCAGCTTGGCGAAGACCTCACCGTCGTAATGAACAAGCTGAGGCAAGAGAGCATCACCAACGAGTTGCTGGACCTCATTGGCGGTCAGGTAGCCTTGGAAGGCTGACACTCATGGGCCTAATCATCAAAAACTACACCGTGACCGGTGACAAGGACAGCGCCACGGTACAAGCGTTGCTCGACACTGGCGCGGGAGCGTCATTCCTGCGGAGAGACATCGCTGAACGAGTCGGCACAATTGCTCCAATAGCGCAGCCGCAGCATTTCACCAGGGCTGACGGGAAAGAAGCCCTCACCGTCGACGAGACCGTAAATCTCAACGTTACGATGGAAGGTGTGTCGCTATTCTTCACCTTCCTGGTGATCGAGGAACTGGGCGAAGAGATGATAATCGGCGCGGACATGATGCAACGCTGGAAGATTCGGCTCGACCCCGAACAAGAGGCCGTTTCAATTGATCCCATTGCCCTTCGGCTGAGAGTTTAACGCAACCAATTCATTGGAGAAGAAACATGGCTACCGGGAGAGTCGTACAAGTAATCGGAACGGTGGTCGACATCGAGTTCCCCGCCGATCAGTTACCCAACCTTTTCGACGCCTTGGAGTTGGACAACGAAGGGGAAAAGCTGGTGTTGGAAGTGCAGCAGCACGTCGGCAACAACTGGGTCCGTTGTCTGGCGTTGGGAGCGACCGACGGGCTGGCCCGGGGGGTCGAGGTGAATGACACCGGCCAGCAGGTGACCGTCCCGGTCGGCCCTGAGACCTTGGGGCGGCTGTTTGACGTTACCGGCACCCCGCTGGACAACCTGGGGCCCGTGGAATCCGGCCAGCGGTGGCCCATACACCGGGACCCCCCGGCCTTCGACGACCAGAACCCCGGCATCGAAATCCTGGAAACGGGCATCAAGGTATTCGACTTGATTACTCCGTTCATGAAGGGCGGCAAGATCGGCGCCTACGGCGGCGCGGGCGTGGGCAAGACCGTGATCATCCAGGAGCTCATACGCAACATCGGAGCGGTCCACCAAGGGGTGTCGGTATTCGCCGGCGTGGGCGAGCGTTCGCGGGAAGGCAACGACCTCTGGCACGAAATGCAGGACTCCGGAGTGCTTTCCAGCACCGTTCTGGTATTCGGGCAAATGAACGAGTCCCCCGGCGTCCGGGCCCGCATCGGCCTGACCGGTCTGACCATGTCGGAGTATTTCCGCGACGAACAGAACCAGGACGTGCTGTTGTTTGTTGATAACATCTACCGCTACATCCTGGCCGGCATGGAGGTTTCGGCGCTGCTGGGCCGTATGCCTTCCGCAGTGGGGTACCAACCGACGCTCGGCACGGAGATGGGCGCGCTGCAGGAGCGCATTACGTCCACTCGCAGCGGCTCCATCACGTCGTTCCAGGCCATCTACGTCCCGGCTGACGACTACACCGATCCTGGCATCGTGACCACCTTCGGCCACCTGGACGGGGTGGTCTCCTTGGAACGCTCCTTGGCAGCCCAAGGCCTCTACCCGGCGGTCGACCCGCTGGCTTCCTACTCCAGGATCCTCGAGCCCCGGATCGTGGGCGACGAGCACTATCGCTTGGCCCGTGGTGTGCAACAGGTGCTGCAACGCTACAGAGAGCTTCAAGACATCATCGCGATCCTTGGCATCGAGGAATTATCGGAGGAAGACAAGCTCACCGTGTTCCGGGCCCGCAAGATCCAGCGGTTCCTGACCCAGCCGTTCTTCGTAGCCGAGACTTTCACCAGTCAACCTGGCAAGTATGTTCCCGTGCGGGAAACGGTGCGGGGCTTCTCCGAGATACTGGACGGCCAGCACGACGACCTGCCGGAGCAGGCGTTCTACATGGTAGGCACCATCGACGAAGCGATGGAGAAAGCCCAAGCCATGCAGGCGCAGGGGTGACGGTAACTGTTCAGACTTCGGGGGATCTGCTTGACCAGCGGCACCGCCGACAGGGCAATTTAGCTTTGAGCAAGGCTGTATCCCCGTCCTCTGCGGGCATTCGTCCCCTCAACTCTGAACAGTTACGGGTGACGGCCGGTCGTTGAGCAGTGTAGGGCTCTAGGTGTATCATTTACCCGAACAATCGTTCGAGGTATGCCCGTGCCAAGCTGTGGGTTGTTTCACGACTTTGAGTTGACCCCCGAGGGGAATGGCTCTTATCTGCTGCGGCTAGCCCTAGAGGGTGATGCTGACGTTAAGCGCCTTTTCGAAGATTGTGGCTTGGCCTCCAGAGTTGACCACCTTGGGCTTCCTGTATCCTCACGATATTCTACAGGGATGCGATTGAGCGGCGTTGTTGACTACCATCGCCTGAGTGTATTCTGCAATTACTCGAGGTCTACCATCATTGTAAACCTTATGCCTTACATTGATCATTGCTTTGCCCTTGGGCCGTACACCCTGTTTGACGATAGTTCGCCGTCGCATAGTGAGTTCGGAAATCTGGTCAATCGAGCGAAATATGATCGAGACCCTGAAGCGACAAACGATTTATCAGACCGCTTGCAAGAATTCATAGATAGCCACCCTATACTCTCTAGCTCCACCGTCATTGCCGCACCGCCCGGGGCGGTATCAAGTCCCCTGAACCTCCCACTGCATTGGGCTAAGGTTATCGCCAATCAGTCCGGTTATGAATTAATTACCCCTATGAAGACTCGGGAAACAATACCTCAAAAGGACATTGATAATATCGACGATGAAGGCGAGGTCGTAGCCCGTATCGAAGGCAGCATGGTCGCGAGCCCTTTGCCTCAGGGTTCAAGGGTCCTAATGCTGGACGACACCATACGCTCTGGTGGCACTCTAATAGAGTTAGCGCGAGCCTTGCGACAGGCGGGTGCCGAGCAAGTCTACGGGCTATCTGCCGCGAAGGACGCGAAGTTCACCCTTGGCGGAATTAACCTGGATAGGGATTCGTGGCAATGAGTTACTGCGCCATAGAAGTTCGTCCCGAAGATTCTAAATATCCAGAAGAAGCTGCCCGTCCAATCCACGGCGCCACTTTAACCTGCGTTGGCAACATTGACTTGTTAAGCATGAGGGCCATAGGCATATGCGGGTCTCGACATGCATCGGAAGATGCGCTCGGATGGGCGCGCAGGTTCGGTGCCGAAGCAGCTAAGCGAAGCTTGATCGTAGTAAGCGGTCATGCCAAAGGAATCGATCGAGAAGCCCACAAAGGGGCCATGCAAGCGGGAGGTTGCACAATTGCGGTGCTTCCCGAAGGCATAGACCACTTCCGTTTGAACGGGGAATTGAAACCCTACGTTCAGATGGACAAGAATTTTCTGGCCGTTTCAATGTTTCCGTACAATGCCAAATGGCAGACTTGGAGAGCTATGGAACGAAACAAACTGATAGTCGGGCTATCGTCAAACATGTTTGTGGTCGAAGCAAAAGAAACCGGAGGAACTATAAACGCCGCATTGGAGTGCGTCCGGCAGGGGAAAAAACTGTGGGCCATCTCCTATTCCGAACACACTTCGGGGCGGGCGGGCAATCGCAAATTGCTGCTCCAGGATTCAGCCATTCCGCTAACGAAACTAAACGATGTCAAAGAAGCCTTGGACGCTGCTGCCGACTCAGAAGAACATGACGTCAAACAACTTGCGATGGGGTTGGTGTAAACGAATATGCCAATGATGTTGGAAATAATCACGGCGGAGCGGCAGGTGTTCGCTGAAGAGGTGGACATGCTGATCGCCCCAGGAATCGACGGGCAGTTGGGAATACTCCCTCACCACGCACCCCTGATGACGGTGTTGCAGCCCGGAGAACTCACCCTTAGGAAAGGCGGGGCGGACACCTACCTGGCGGTGACCGGCGGCTTCTTGGAAGTGTTGGCGAACCGGGTGAGTATCCTGGCAGACGCCTGCGAACGGTCCGATGAGATCGACGAAGGCCGCGCCCAAGCGGCGGTCCAGCGCGCCCAAGAGCGGGCTGCGGGCCAAGGCAGCCAGGTCGAACTGGAGCGGGCGTTGGCCTCAATGCGTCGGGCCCAAGTCCGTTTGGACCTGGTGCGACGGCGGCGCCCCCGCGCCGGTCAGCCCCAAGCGCAAGCGGCTCCAGGCGGCAGTGGATAGCCGGACCGGGCTGCTCAATTCACCGGTCCGTCCTCATCCGCCGGGCCTACTGGCGAAGGCGTCAACTCTGTCCGCTATCGGTGTTGATGTAGTAGGTCATGGACTGTAGGGAGAGCACTGGGTCGATGTTTCTGATCCTGATTCCCTCCCTCACGTGGGGAACGATGGGCGCGTAGTTGAGAATGGCGCGTACGCCGTAGGCAACCAACCGGTCCACCACCTCCTGCGTCTCGGAGACCGGGACCGCCACGATGGCGATGCTAACGTCTTTCTCCACCGCGACCTGTTCCAATTCCTCCAATGGCCGCACGACGAGGCTTCCCACTTCTTCGCCGATCACTTCCGGACTCAGATCGAAGGCGGCTACCAGGTGGAAACCGTCGGGGTTGAACCCCGGATAGTTGAGGATGGCGCGGCCCAGACGCCCCACACCGACCACCGCTACGTTCCAGTATGAGTTGACCCCCAGGATCTGCCGCAATCGTTCCACCAGGTCGTTGACGCTGTATCCTCTTCCCTGTTTGCCGAAACGGCCGAAGTAGCTGAGGTCTTTGCGGATTTGTGCCGGGGTCACCTGCAATTGGTCTCCCAGTTGTTGGGAGCTCACCACCAAAATCCCGTCTTCCATTAGCCGGTTGACCACGCGCAGGTATTGGGGAAGCCGGCTAACGACTACCTCCGGGACCTCGTCCCGCCCTTGTTGCGGGGAGTACGCCATATAATTTCCCGCCTTTCACCGCGTCTGCCCGGCGGAACGCCCCAACCCGGCGGCGTGGTGCTTACCCCAAGCCTGGCATTGACCCAATCCCGAGAAGGCCGCCAATAATTTATAATGGGTCTTCAAGCCGAGTCAAGAAACCGTCCGCCGCCATACGTTCTGTGTTAGTGGACGGCGACCGAAAACGATCGCGCGGGTCGCGGAGGCGCCAGAAGTGCATGTCGGCGTATGCCGCCTGAGCATCCACTTGCCGGAGTCCGGAAGCTTGAAGGACAAACGGCAGGTCGCCCGTTCCCTTGCCGACCGCATCCGGAACCAGTTCAATGTGGCCGCCGCAGAGGTGGAGGACCACGACCTTTGGCAACGTCTGACCTTGGGCGTCTCCTGTGTCAGCAACGACGCCGCCCACGCCAACGAAGTCCTGTCCCGGGTGGTCTCCTACGTGGAGTCGGCCCGCCGAGACGTGGAACTTCTCGACTACGAACTGGAGATAATCTCCGGCGTGTGACCCTCACGAGACCTCGACCTTGAGCTGCGCCAAGGCCTCGACCAACTCTTCCTGGGTGACGATGTAGGTGTCGTTGTGGGCCGCCCCGTGTAAAGTCACGAACCTTTTGGGCTCGTTCGCCGCGTAGAACACCTTCCGTCCTTGTGCTATTGGCACCAGGGTGTCCAGGTCGCCGTGCAGCACCAATATCGGATGCTCGATCGAGGGAAGGCGGGCCAATGAGTCATAGTGTCCGCGCACCAACCAACTGAAGGGCCGGAACATAGGGGTCAGGTCAGCCATCCCCCGGACCGACGTGAATGGAGATACGAGAACGAGTCCCAGCGGAGATGTGCCCATAGCCAGTTCCACGGCTATCGAAGCGCCCAACGAGTGGCCGAAGTAGACCAGGCGTTCCGGGTCGACACCCGGCCGTCCGCGAAGGTATTGCAAGGCCGCTCTGGCATCGACATAGGTGCCCCATTCCGACGGGGCGCCGGTGCTGCGGCCAAAACCACGATAATCGAATATGAACAGGTTCACGCCGATACGCCGGTGCAGCAGGGCGATCTCGTCGACGCGGCTGCTCAGGTTGCCGCCATTGCCGTGAAACCAAAGCCAGGTCTGGCCGCCGCCTTGAGGGCCTGGAACGAACCAGCCGTGGAGACGCAGGCCGTCGCTGGTGGTGAGAAAAACGTCCTCGTATTCCAGGCCAGCGTCGCCGGGAGTGGAATCACTTCCGGGCCGAGGAAAGAAGACGTAACGCTTTTCCACGTAAGACCAGAGCATGCCTTTGGCCCGGACGGCCGCTGCGATAGACCGTTGAACACAGCCGCCGTCAATCAGGGATAGCCGCCCGGCCCCTGCTCTCCATCAGCTCGGGAAGCCGCTCTGAAAAGTCTCGCTTGATAATGACGGCGTCGCTTCCCAGTTCTCTGGCTTTACGCAACACCTCGGGTTCGCCGTGGGGTCCGTAGGCGACCACCAGCGGGGCGCCGTCCGATTTTACGGAGTCGTTCAGGGCGGAAATGGCTTTCGACCAGACCAGCTCGTCCATTTCCAAGTCCACCAAAACCAACGAGACGTTTCGGGCCCCAGCCGCCTCCAGCAGGGCCGGCGCTGAGGCGACGGAAACCACCTCCAAACCGAAATGCTCGGCCGCCGACTCGATCCGCGGCAGAAAGAAGAGGTTGCTGGTCAAGACCAGCACCGACTCTCGCTGGCCCATGTCAGCCACCCAACGAGGAGCGGATCGGGGGCTCCGTGAAGCTCTGGGGATAGCCCATCTGTTCCTGCCGGATGGCCTCCAAACGGCCCGCGACGTCACGGGTCTCGGGGCGTTCGGCCTGACACTCCGGACACCAGACCAGCTCTTTGGAGGAGAGCATCATGTTGTCCTTCTTGATCTTGAGCACCTCAATTTCGGTGGCGCAATGGCTACACCGGCGCACTATGGTTACTTCGTCGATCGGCATACGTTCACCGTTCCATTAGGTAGAATCGGCGCATCTGGTCTCGGCCGGCCTGACGGAGCGTGTCTACTCTTCCAGGCTTTCGGACAGGATTTCCAAAACGTCTTTCGATTCCTTTTGGCCTTCGAGACCCTTGGCCTGAATCCCCTCGGTCATCATCTGCAGGCAGAAGGGGCAGGAAACACCGACCATCTGGGCCCCGGTTTCCAGAAATTGGTCGGTGCGGGCGTGGTTCACCCGGGTGCCCTGGCTTTCCTCGACCCACATATGGCCGCCGCCAGCGCCGCAGCAGAACCCGCGTTCGCGGCAGCGGGACCCCATCTCCACCAGCTTCAGGCCCGGTATGGCGGCGGCCACGTTCCTGGGCTCATCGTATACGCCATTGTGCCGGCCCAAGAAGCAGGAGTCGTGATAGGCCATAGTGACATCCATCAGCTTCACGGGCTTGATCCGCTGCTCTTTGATCAGCCGGTCCACCAATTGACTATAGTGGAGCACCTCGTATTCCCCGCCGAGCTGCGGGTACTCGTTCTTCATGGTGTTGAAGCAATGGGGGCAAATGGTAACCACCTTTTTGACATGATAACTGTTCAACGTTTCGATGTTTTGCTGAGCCAAAATCTGGAACAGGTACTCGTTACCCATGCGACGCGCCGGGTCGCCGGTGCAAGTCTCTTCGTCACCCAGAATGGCGAAGTCGACCCCGGCGGCCTTCAGCACCTTCACCATAGAGCGAGCGATAGACTGGCTGCGCTGCTCCAACGCGGGGGTGCAGCCCACCCAGAAGAGAATTTCAGCATCCGGCTTTTCCGCCAGGGTCGGAACGTCCAGCCCTTCGGCCCAGTCGGTGCGGGAGAACTGGGTGCCGCGCCAAGGGTGCCCACGCTGTTCCAGGCTGAGCAGGGCGTTCATGGCGGTTTCCGGCGCCTTGGACTCCTCCAGCACCATGTAGCGGCGCATGTCCATGATAGTCGGGATGTGCTCCACGACGACGGGGCACTCCTCCATACAGGCGCCGCAGTTCAGGCAGTCCCAAATCGCCGTCTCCGGGATAGCGTTGTTGAGAATCGGAGCAGGCTCAACGTGTTCCGGGTCCCGCGCCCCTTGATGGCCGATGGCCACCATGTGCTCTTTTAGATTCTCGACGATGTGCATCGGAGAAAGGACCTTGCCTGTGATGTTTGCGGGGCAGACATCGGTGCATCTCCCGCAGACCGCGCAGGCGTAACCGTCCAGCAACTGCTTCCAAGTGAAGTCCTGGACCCGGCTGGCGCCGAACCGCTCGGCATTCTCCAAGTCCATGGCCGGGAGTGCGCCTCTAGGCTCGAGAGACCGGAAGAAGGCATTCAACGGCGCGGCCACCATGTGCATGTGCTTGGAGAAGGGGATATAGACGGTGAAGAAGAGGATGATCCCCAAGTGAGTCCACCAGAAAACACCGTGCAGGACATCGGCGGCCCCGGCGCTCAGCCCCCAACCGGCGAACAGGCCGCCGAGGGCGCCGCCAATGGGGGCTTGGGCTTCAGGGCCGTGGCCGCCTTGAGCCACCCAGAAGGTGTGGGTCAGCAGCGTGGACGCCATGAGCGCGCCGATCATACCCACGATGATTATTGCGTCGGGGTTTCGGGTCAGGTCGAAGCTTAGACGCCGCGGCTGTACCACCCAGCGGCGCACCGCCGCCCAGGCCAGTACGACCAATAACACGGCGGCCAGAATATCCAGGTAGCTGCTGTAGACCATTGCCCCGGTCTCCGTCAGCAACCACTCGGGGAACGGACGCCATACCGACGCTCCGAAGATGAAGATGGCGTAGCTGAGCAGGAAGGTGAGGAATCCCCAGAAGACGGCGGCGTGTCCCAGTCCCGCGTAGTCGCCGAAGGGCACCCTCTGCAGGACCTTCGTCTGTCCCAGCACGATTAAGACCGCCCCGCTCAACCGCTCCATGGGGCGGTCGAATCGCAGTTCACGCCTTCCTTGCAACACCAGATGGATAACGCGGTGATAGAAGACGTAGCCGCCCACTGCCAGCGTCGACAGGAGCAGAACGTAGACGCCGACCCAGACAGGAACGGGACCGATATCGCCGGGAGGGACCAACTCTTAATGTCCTTCAGCCGAGGTTCAGACCGCCGGGACCGGGCGGGGTTCTTTCCCAACGGGAATAGTCTACCATGCCGCCAGTCATGGACACCCGGTCACATTATCGAGCTCCCTCCGGATACGGTACAAGCGGGTTGACTACGCGCCGAACTCCGCTATATTAGGAAGCGTATTCGGGCCGCAAGGGCCCCAGGAGGAAGCAATGGAAGGCAAAGTCCAGATCGAGATTACCTACTGCGTCAGTTGACAGCACCTCGGGACGGCCACGTGGATGGCCAACGAGTTCTTCCGGCATTTCGGCCCCGACGCTGCGGTCGCCATCTCACCCCGCGGCCAGAGCATCATGGAAGTGTTTGTGGACGGTGAGCGGATTTACGACAAGAAGGGCGAAGGCAATGTCTTCCCCGACTTGGCCAGAGTCAGGAAAATGCTGGCCTACGTTCGTGAAAGGATAGCCGACCTGGAGCCCGTCGCGGCGGACGACGACTAAGAAATTATCTCAAAAGTCCCTTCCCCCTGAGGGGGAAGGTTAGGATGGGGGTGGACCCCGCCGGGTAATTGACGCCAAAACAGATGATTATAAAAGGCGCCATGAGTTTTGAGATAGTTTGTAAGTAACCTCCGAACAAGTCCCTTCCCCCCGATGGGGGGGGGGGAAGGTTAGGATGGGGGTGCCGGCGTTCATTGCATAGCTGACCTCCCTAATCTACCCTCCGGGATTCCGGCTTTCGCCGCCATGCCGCTGACTTATTCAGAGGTTCCCTAGATATAATTCCCTTCCTTTAGTGGACGCAAGACAACGCTTGAGGCGCGGCATTCCTTCTTTCTTCGGCCATGCAATCAGCCCGGCGGCATCAAGTGCGTCTAGCCTACAATGCCGTGATATTCGTCAGGCCATGAAGGCCGCGCCTGCGGCTGCGCTTCCCACGGGCGCGGCATAGTTGCGGTTGGAGTTGAAAGGCGGGTCAAGATAGACCAGGTCCACGCATTCCGAGTTGAGGCCGCGCAGGATATCCAGGTTGTCACCGGTCCATATCGTCTTGTCGGCGAAGTTGGGCCAGCCCACGCCTTCGCCGCCGTTATTGCTCGAACTCATAGTACATCCAGTTTGCGAGGTCGTCGTTCAGCTGCTCCCCCGCCTTCAGTCGCTCCCAAACCTTCTCTATCTCCGATAGCGGCAACCCCAGGGCTTCGCCGCCAACCTGCTGAGTCCGGCCTTGAGCAATGCCGACTACGCGCCCGTAGGCGTCCACGAAGGCCCCGCCTGAGTCACCCGCGACGGAGACAAGGTCAAACTGAATGACGTCTATCTGCCCGTCCACTTCTTCAGCGCGGGCAATCGCCCACGACTCCGAGAGAACGCCAACCTTCGCCTCAGCTGGAAGCCCTCCATTCTGGCCTATGAGCACAAGCTTTTCGTCCGCTCCCAAAGAGTCGATATCGCGCCTGGGCAGCGGCGCAGGGTGTAAGTCGCCGGTATCAAACAACTTGACTGCGGCAATGTCGCGGTACTTGTCCGAGCCCATGTATTGAGATGGCTGGCTTAACTGTACGGTCCACGAGTACCCAAGCTCGGCGACCGAACTGGTTGTAATGCCCCCCCAATCAACTGAAACTTGCGGCTCTGAGCCTTCCAGCACGTGGGCCGCGGTAATCACCCAGCCGTCTTCATAGACCCAGCCTGTACCGCAGCCGCCGTTGCTACCGCAGACCTCCACCATGAAACCGGGATCCCATGTTCTCAGAATTGTTTCGGGATCCCCGCTCCTCAGCATTGTTTCGAGTTCGTCCATGTCAAGGTTCATCCACAGCCTATCGTGAAGGTCATTCCACGAATTGGCCGCTACGGGCGCAGGTGTCGGCGTGGGGACCGCCGTGGGCAGCGGCGCAGGCACCGCCCTCGTGGCCGGCGGCGCAGGCGTCGGGTACGGCATTGGCGTCGGCCCCGGTTGACCCCGTGGGCCTGCCTGGCCCTGCGGGCCTGCCTCGCCCTGCGGGCCTGCTTCACCCTGCGGGCCTACTAGACCCTGCGGGCCTGCTTCACCCTGCGGGCCTGCTTCACCCTGCGGGCCTGCTTCACCCTGCGGGCCTGCTTGACCCTGCGGGCCTGCTTGACCCTGCGGGCCTGCTTGACCCTGCGGGCCCGCTTCACCCTGCGGGCCTGCTTCACCCTGCGGGCCTGCTTCACCCTGCGGGCCTACTTCGCCCTGCGGGCCGGCTTCGCCTTGCAACCCCGCCTCACCCTGCGGACCTGCGCAACCCGCCAGGGCCAGGACCGCAAGCGCAACAAGCAATCCGATAGTTTTCATTGGGGATTTATGTACCATCCTACGCAACCAGCCCTATCAGTCGCGGTACGCCGTTCTCAAGGCGTTCGCTGCCTTCGCGTCCTGGCGGTAGGGCCAGCTTGGGCACTCGCTGGTACGCTTCCGCTTGGGGCCGAAGCTCCTTGTTCTCCGCCACCAGTTCGGCAACGAACCGATTCGACGCCTCGGCGTATCGCCGCAACCGCTCCAGTTCCTCCCGGTTGTCTCGCGCCTGGGCTGCGTCAATCCGCACCACGGCGGCATCTTCCGATGCCTGCGCCCGATGGTCCGGGCATCGGGAATATTTCCGGGGCTTCCGGTTGCATCCGGGATGGGCGCACAGCCCGGCGGCCTTCCGCCATGCGCGGTACTCGGCTTGCCGTTGCTTCGCATTCTTTCCCATGTCCCTTCCAGCATCTTCCGCTGGTCCACCCGTTTGCGCCCCTTCAAATGGGGCGGGTCCAACTCCAGTATCACTGGTTCGATTCGCTCCCAAAGGTCGTCCGGAACATCCCAAATAGTAGGTAACGGTTTCCCCTCCACCACGATTCACCTCCACACGCCTTTGGGAACAAGCGGAGACCTTTACCTTTTAACTACAATCTGGAACCGCAATTTAAGATAGTTTCTAAGTAGACCGGCCTCCGGCCTTGGACAAGCGCCTTAAATCAGCCCTTACTCGATGAGTAGGGGCTGAACTTTTTCCAGCAGATCCCACACCGTCTGCCAGACCTGCTTGCTGATTTCTGCCGGCGGTAGGCGGGCGTCGATAATCATCCACTTTCCCGAGCCCGAATCGGCCAGCTTCAAGTAACCCTCGCGGACGCGGTTATGGAAAGCCAGGGGTTGATCCTCGAATCGGCGATGCCCCTCGACGTCCGCTCTCCCGTGATTGGTTTCCTCCTCTTGAAAACCCAATGGCAACTGCGTCGCGGCCCGCTTGAGGCCATCCTCCGGCCCGATGTCGAGCAGAAATGTGATGTCCGGGCCGATTCCCGCAGTGGCAAAGTCGTTCAGTCTACTTATCAGGCCAATGTCGATCCCGCGTCCATACCCTTGGTATGCCAACGTCGACGCCGCGAATCGGTCGGCAATCACGATCAGCCCGTTGGCCAGAACCGGCCGGATTTCGTCCGCTACTAACTGGGCTCGGGCAGCCTCGAACAGCAGCAACTCGGCCTCTTTGGTCAGGGGTTGCTTGCTCTTGAGGTAGTTGCGCAAGTACCGGCCAAGGTTGGTGCTTCCCGGCTCGTGGACCAAGATGGCCTGTCGGCCCGATTCCAGTAAAGCCGTCTGGAGCAACTCGGCCTGGGTGCTCTTGCCTGACCCTTCGCAACCCTCGAATACGATAAACAGGCCCTTGGCCATGTCCTGCTCCCGCTACAACCGGTAGAACAATACGGCCCGCTCGGGCTCCCGCCCCTGGCTGACCGAGGCCACGTTGTAGCGCTCACCCAAGAGGTGTTGGAGGCGTCGTATGTAGGGACGCTGCGGCGTAAGCTTCACCGTGGACTCTCCGCTCAACACCCGGTTGGCGGCCTCCTCGGCTTCCTCCATGGCCTGGTCCATACTCGTTGACGTTGCTTGTTCTTGGGGAGGCGCGGCCGCCGCGCCTCCCTTGCGGCCCCACTCCGCGATGACCGTTCGCAGGAACTCCTGAAGCTGCGGCATGGAATTCTTGCGCAGAACGCAGACCGGCTTGCCGCTGGACTCGGCAATGCGCACCAACTGGGAACCCCGACGGTAGTGGGTCTTGGTGGTCAACACCATGTCGGCCCGCCGCAGTTCATTTACGATCTCGACCGGGATGCGTGACTCGGCCACGGCGGCCTCGAGCTTGTCGCGGCCGACGCCAAAGAGGAAAACGCGGACTTCAGCAGCCTTGGTCGCGCCGTCGCCCGCGGTCCCTGTCTCGGCCTCGGGCTCGGGCGAGTAGTTGCGGCGGGTGTTCCGCTTTCCTTCCGGCTTCCAGGCGCCGGGTGAGGCTTCGCTCGGCCGTGTTTGCTCCTGGCTGATCCGCACCTGGCCATGTTCGTCCACGGACCGCATTTCCGGGGCGATAGGATAACCGCGCAACCATTGGTCCACTACCTGGGCCACATCATCGTGCACCGCCAATTGGTCCCACCCGTGAATCTCCACCACCACGTCGAAGGTAGGCGGCCCCTTCCGCTCCAATACGCTTTTTTGGGTGCCGCGGTACCGCGCCTCTTGGTCGCCGAGGGTAACGGTCTGAATGCCGCCAACCAGGTCAGAGAGAGTCGGATTCATGACGAGGTTGTCCAGGGTATTGCCGTGGGCGGTGGCGATGAGCTGCACTCCTCGTTCCGCTATGGTGCGGGCGGCGGAAGCCTCCTGTTCGGTGCCCATTTCGTCGATGACGATGGTCTCAGGCATGTGGTTCTCCACCGCCTCGATCATCACGTTGTGCTGCAAGGTCGGCGTGCGTACCTGCATGCGCCTGGAACGGCCGATTGCCGGATGCGGTACGTCGCCGTCGCCAGCGATTTCGTTGGAAGTATCGACAATGATCACCCGCTTTCCGGCTTCGTCAGACAGGACTCGGGCCATTTCCCGCAACATGGTGGTCTTGCCAACCCCCGGACGGCCCAGCAGCAGGATGTTCTTTCCGGAGAAGGCCAGGTCTTCAATGATTTTGATAGTCCCGAAAACGGCGCGGCCCACGCGACAGGTGAGCCCCACCACATGTCCCCGGCGGTTGCGGATGGCCGAGATACGGTGCAATGTGCGCTCAATGCCGGCCCGGTTGTCGTCTCCGAATTCGCCGACGCGTTCCATGGTCTGGTCCAGTTCTTCCGCCGTCACCTCCAAATCGTCCAAGGGGACATCACCGCTGACGAACCGCGCTTCAGGCATCCGGCCCAGGTCAAGCACCACCTCCAACAGCCCCTCCACGTCTTCCCGGTCCCGCAAGGCGTTCGAGACCCGTTTGGGCAGCACGTCCAACACCAGGCCCAGTTCCTGCCGCACCATGTCTTGCGCCGTTGCCAAAATCACGCCTCCACCAAGGAAAATTCGTGACTCACTACGGGGGCCGCCACCGTCTTGATATGGACAGTGTAGTTTCCGGCCTCCTTCAGTCCACTCCTCAGCAACAAAGTTTCAATCGGTTCCTGGTAGTCCGGCACCAGCCAGCTATGTTCCCCGGGCAGGGAGGCAGCCTTGGCCAGCAGGCTATCCACCACTTCCGGGTGCGCCGGATGGTGCAATAGCCTCAGAGAGTTGGCCCGTCCGTACGATTCGACGCCCAGCCAACCGGCGATGCGGCTGCCGTCCCACGCGGCCCACTCGTTACGGCGGCGGCCCTGGAGCTCCCGTGCGTCTCTCCATTGGTCGAAGGTGACGCCGGCGGCGGCCCTTACGGGTTGGGGTGTGGCGGAACAGTAAAGCTGGAACAGGGCGAACTCGTCGCTGGGCAACAATGGCCGTAACTGATGCCCGCCGGCCGTATGGTCGGCAGCATCGGTTGGCAATAGCCCCCTTAGGTGGACCTCCTGATAAGAGGGGAAGTAACCGGTGCGTTGGGCGATCGGGGCCGCCGTGCCCCCGGAGGCGACTCTCAAAAACACACGTTCACCACCCCGCTGTCCGGCGGCCCGCGCCACAGCCTCCAACAGCCCCAAGCCTGCATTCACCGCACCGCCCGGAGCATTGGGGCGGTGTGGCAAGTAGAGACGGTCGATGCGCCAGGCCTTGGCCCCGTTGAGAGTGCGGGCTGAAATCAGACCCTGTAAGTTCAAGCCTTCCCAGTCGGCGACGACGGCGCGGTCGTCACGGTTGGACAGGGAATCGCGCCACAAACTGGAGCGGCGCAAAGGACGAGAGCGGTGCAGGGACTCGGCGGGCGCCGCCAAGTTAACGCTCCCAGGTCCGTTGACCAGCATGCAACGCAGAACGGAGCCGATATTGGAAGATTTGGTCATGGCGTCCCATGGGGAGCGATGTCGCCCGCAACATGGAGGAAGTACCGGTGGACGCGGGTGTCGTTGGTGAGTTCGGGATGGAAAGCAGTGGCCAAGAGATTCCCTTGCCGGACCGCTACGGGGCGGCCATCCTCCAGTGCGGAGAGTACGCTTACCTCTTCGCCCACTCGTATGATCACCGGGGCGCGTATGAAGATGCCGTGGAAGGGTTTGTGGTCCAGTCCGGCGATGCTCAGGGGTTGCTCGAAACTGTCCACCTGCCGGCCAAACGCATTTCGTTGGACCCCGATGTCCATGATGCCCAAGGGAATGGGGTCCTGTTCGGTAATCTCTCGGGCCAGCATGATCATTCCGGCGCAGGTGCCCCACACGGTACGGCCTTCCCGGGCCATCTGGGCGATGGGTTCCCGCAGGTCGTAGATGGACATCAACCGGCTGAGTGTGGTGCTCTCACCACCGGGGATAATCAGGCCATCCAGCGACTCCAACTGGGCCGGCAGCCTTACCTCCCGGGCGGTGACGCTGAGTCTGTCGAGGACCGCGATATGTTCGGCGAAATCCCCTTGTATCGCTAAGACGCCTATTTCCAACGCTGCCTGCTGATCAACCCTCTGCCAGTAAATTCGCCGGGTCCCTGCGGGATGCGCCAGATAGAGGACTACTGGCTGCGCGGGGCCAGCAGTTCCCCCTCGGGGATTTCCCGGACGTTCCTGCCGACCATTGGCTCACCCAGGTCCTTGGATACCTCGGCGAGAATCTTGGGATCGTTGTAATGTGTGACGGCCTGCACGATTGCATAGGCCCGGCTGGCCGGGTCTCCGGATTTGAAGATGCCCGAGCCCACGAACACCCCGTCGGCGCCCAGTTGCATCATCAATGCGGCGTCGGCGGGTGTGGCAACTCCTCCCGCGGCAAAGTTCACCACGGGGAGACGCCCCATCTCCTTTGTCTTGGTAAGCAACTCAAGGCTCACCCTCATGTCCCGGGCCTCGACGACCATTTCGTCGTCGGGAAGAGTCCGCAGCTTGCGGATGGCGTCCTGTACTGCCCGCATATGCCGCACCGCTTCCACCACGTCTCCGGTGCCGGCCTCTCCCTTGGTCCGGATCATGGCAGCGCCCTCGGAAATGCGCCGCAGGGCCTCCCCCAGATCGCGGCAGCCGCAGACGAAAGGCACCTTGAAGTCATGCTTCCACACGTGGTGGACCTCGTCGGCGGGAGTCAGGACCTCGGACTCGTCGACGTAGTCGACACCGATGGCCTCCAGGATCTGGGCTTCGACGAAGTGGCCGATGCGCACCTTGGCCATTACCGGGATGCTCACGACGTCCATGATTTTGCAAATAATTCCGGGGTCAGTCATCCTGGCTACGCCGCCGTCGGCGCGAATGTCGGCAGGGACGCGCTCCAGGGCCATCACTGCCACTGCTCCGGCTTCGGCGGCGATGCGGGCTTGGTCCGGGGTGACCACGTCCATGATGACGCCGCCCTTGAGCATTTGGGCGTGACCGGCTTTGACCGTAAAGGTGCCTGTTAGTACCTCGACCATAGTGGCATCCTCCGAGGAGTGTCAGACGGGAATAGGTTGGGGGATCAGCCACATTATACGCCGTGGCCAACTCCGTTATCAATTACGCCAGCCCTGCCGGCGCCCCTGATGGCCGGTTCGGCCCTCCTTCCCCCATCCCTTATTCCACGCCGGCAAAGCGGCAGCGGCTTGACATCAATCGGGCGCGGAAATGATAATAAAGCCGCGCCGAGGTAGCTCAGGTGGTAGAGCACGGCACTGAAAATGCCGGTGTCGACAGTTCGAGTCTGTCCCTCGGCACCAATACCAGCAGGCGCGAGCGGAAGTGGCTCAGTGGTAGAGCACCTCCTTGCCAAGGAGGGGGTCGCGAGTTCAAATCTCGTCTTCCGCTCCATTTTTTTGTCTTCCGCCGAATCTTGATAACATCGCACCGGACTACCTCGAAGCCGAGAACCTTTTCGTAGAAATCGCGGGTGGCATCCAGGTCGTGGGTAGAAAGCCTTATGTGCGAGAACCCTTTATTTGACATTGCAGTTTCCTCCTGGGGAATAAGCTTACTGTACTCCCACCCGCAGGGTATCGTGAGGCCGATTATGGAAACCCTCTCAACACCTGTCAACCGTTGCCTATCCTCCTCGCAATACGGCCAACGAAGTTGCCAATCCGGCCCCTTCTGTTATCCTCCACTTCGAATTACCTTGAATCCTGAATCGAAGCAAGGCGCAAAATGGCAAACGCTCACGGCAAGATAATTGCCAATGTTGACCGGTTGCATCGATTGATGGACGATGAAGGGCTGTCGGCTGTCGGCTGTCGTCGCCCGTTCCGGCAAGAATTTCACCTATCTCGCCGGTTTCGCCTATCCTGGAACTCTGGCCCGCCACCTGGAGTTCCCAGACTCGCCCCGGGAGGTCCTGTTGGTGTGGCCGCGGAACGGTGAACCGGTGATAGTCCTCAATTCCTACGCCGCGCCCTTGGCCCGCCGCGACTCCTGGCTCGAAAAGATCGAAATCTACGACGACTACGCCGAATCCCCTTACGAAAGAGCGGCCGGGGTGCTGCGGGACCTGGGCCTGGCCGGGGAGACCATCGGGGTCGAGAAGAGCTACGTCAGCGCCAACCGGTGGGAGGAGATTTTGGGCCGGCTGCCGGAGGCCCGGATCGTCGACTCAACCGACCTGATGGACCGGGTGCGCTGGATTAAGACGACCGAGGAGGTGAAGGCTTTGGAAGCCGGAGCCCGGCTGCTGGACGAAGCGTACCTGGAGGTGCTGCCCACAGTGCGCCCCGGCGACACCGAGCGTTTGGTGCACAGCCGTATCATCGAGAGTTGCCTGCGCCGCGGCGCCAACTGGGCCCACGGCATCCTCAACTCCAGCCGCAACGCCGTGGCCTACGGCGGCGAGAGCGACATGGCATTCCAAGCCGGCGACATCATCCGCAACGACTACGTTTCATACCTCAACGGCTATCCGGGGCACCAGTCCCGCACCGTAGTAGTTGGTCCGCCGACCGACGAGCAAAAGAATACCTACCGTGTCACGCGGGACATCTACCGCGCCGCCATCGACCGCTGCCGTCCGGGGGCGAAGGCGTCCGACATCTATCATTTCGCCAACGACAGCTTCCACCGAGCGGGATTCCATGGCAACGTGTCGCTGGCCGGGCACGGGGTGGGCGCTTGGTGGCACCAGCAGGAACCCTACATGGTCCCATCGAGCGACCGGGTGTTGGAAAACGGCATGGTGGTGGCCCTGGAGCCTCACATCGGTTACTGGCACCTGCAAGACATGGTGCTGGTCACTGACGACGGACCCCGCCTCCTCTCGCCGTTAATCAACACCGACGAGATGCTGGTGGCGGGGTAGGACGATTCAATCTAACTCGCTGACGGGCTCCCGACGATGACGCCGCGACAAGCCGTTGAGCAGACGCCCTGACGCGATGACGTATGGCATACGCATCGGCGATACGGTGGCGGTAAGATTCCGTAGGCCTCCGCTACTGCGCGGTGAGGCCGCCGTCGATGATCAGCTCGATGCCGGTGATGTATGACGACTCGTCGGAAGCAAGGTAGAGGGCGCCGAAGGCGACGTCTTCGACGCGCCCCAGGCGGCCCAAGGGGATTTCCCGCAGGCGGCGCTCCATAACCTCGGAATTGTCGGTGATCCCGGCCGTCATCGCAGTGACTGTCGGGCCGGGGTGAATCGAGTTGCAGCGGATGCCGTCGTCGGCGTACTGGATGGCGGTGGTCTTGGAGAAGATTCGTACCATCCCCTTGGAGGCGGCGTAGGCCGAGCCGGTATGCCGCTGCCCTATCAGCGCCGCAATCGAAGAGATGTTTATGATGGAGCCGCCGCCGGCCCGTTGCATGGCGGGGATGGCGGCCCTAGTGCCTAGGAACACTCCCTTGCCGTTGATTGCCATTACGCGGTCCCAAGTCTCGTCGGTGGTCTCGAGGATCGGATCGCCGTGGGCGATGCCCGCGTTGTTGATCAGAACGTTGAGCTTGCCGTAGGTCGATTCGGCCAGGTCCACAGCACGCCGCCATTCGTCGTCTCTGGTCACATCCAGGTGGACGTATGTTGCGCCGCCGCCGGCGTTTTTTATCTTGGCCTCCACGGCCGCGCCTTCTTGGTCCAACACGTCGCCGAACACGACTTTCGCCCCTTCGGAAACGAACAACTCCGCTTCCAAGGCGCCCTGTCCTCGCGCGCCGCCGCTGATCAACGCCACCTTGCCGTCCAGTCTGCCCATCGGCCGTCTCCCCCATAACATTTCTGGACCATTCTAGCGTAATTTTATCCCGGAGTTTACGGAGGCCCCAGAGTTTTTCGTTAAGGTGTTATATAATCGGCCTAACCCGGATTCCAAGATATTCAACGGCCAGGAGCAGAATCATGCCGCAACGCACTTTGTGGATGCACGGCGCTAACATGCAGGTGGAATATCCCAACCGGCTGACTTCGGTGCGCGCCACCGGCCCCTTCGTGCGTATTGAGGGCGCCCGGGGACAGAACACTTGGGTGCACTTCCCTCTGCCGACTCCCGCCGTGATCGACGGGAACCGGATGCGCATCGACGCCGCCAAGGTCAGCTTTCGCACTCGCGACCACGCCTCGGTGCATGAAGTGATTGTCTACGACGGCGACAAACGCGTCGCCGAGCACATGAATTTAGACCTGCGGGGCGACCACTTGGAGGGCCGCTTCGAGGTGCCGGGCCACCCCGAGATCGACAAGGGAGTCAATATCACTTTGGGCATCCGGTTCGACGACGCCGCGCCGGACGTGCGGTCGATGCAGATTGAAATAATCGGCGTGGGCCTGGAATACTCGGGCTAATCAACCCTCACTCTAATCCCGACAGAGTCGGCAGCCTCTCCCACAGGGAGAGAATCAGAGGAGAAACATGGCAGCCTACAAGAATTTCATCGGCGGCGACTGGGTGGAATCGATTTCCGGCCGCAGGTACCCGGTATTCAACCCCGCCCGAAAGACCGAGTCGGTGGGGGAATTCCAGACATCCACCGCCGAAGACGCGACAGTCGCGGTGGAAGCGGCCCGGGCGGCCTTGCCGGGCTGGGCCAACACCCCGGCGCCGGGCCGGGCCAGCGTGCTTTTCCGGGCGCTGGAGATCATGGGGCGGCGGGCCGACGAGATAGCCCGGACCATCACCACCGAAGAGGGCAAGCCCATTGGCGACGCAATTGGCGAGGTCAAGCGGGCGATGAACATCATTGAGTACGCCGCCGGCGAGGGCCGCCGCATGTTCGGGTACACGACTCCGTCCGAGCTGCCCAACACGGTCGCCTACACCATCAAGCGTCCGCTGGGCGTGGTGGGCATCATCACTCCTTGGAATTTCCCCATCGCCATTCCGGCTTGGAAGATTGCCCCGGCCCTCATTTGCGGCAACGCTCTGGTATTCAAGCCCGCGTCGTCCACGCCACTGTCCGCAGTCAAGTTGGTCGAGGTGTTCGAGGAGGCGGGGCTGCCCCACGGGGTGTTGAACCTGGTCACCGGGCCGGGCGCTCAGGTTGGGAACGCACTGGTCGAAAACACCGGCGTCAACGGCATCTCCTTCACCGGGTCCACCGAGATCGGCACCGACTTATACGCCAAAAGCGCTCAGCGACTGAAGAAGGTCCAAGCCGAGATGGGCGGCAAAAACGCCGTAATCCTGCTGGCCGACGCCGACATGGACAAGGCCTTGGGCGGAATCGTGCAGGGAGCATTCGGTTCCACCGGCCAGCGCTGCACCGCCACGAGCCGGGTCATCGTGGAAGAAGGGGTCTACGACCAATTCATAGAGGGCCTGATCGACCGTACCAGCAAGCTGAAGATCGGCGACGGCATCGACCCGGCAATGGACGTCGCTCCACTGTCCAGCCAGAGCCAGTACGACAAGGTGCTGGAATACATCGGCGTCGGGACCGAAGAAGGCGCCCACCTGGCCTACGGCGGCCACGGCTTGACCGAAGGACAATACAGCGAGGGCTTCTACGTCGAGCCCACGGTGTTTACCGATGTCTCGCCGGATATGCGCATCGCCCGCGAAGAGATATTCGGGCCCGTGCTTACCGTGTTCAAGGCCAGGAATCTGGAAGAGGCCATACAGATTTCCAACAGCGTGGAGTTCGGCCTGTCGTCGTCGGTTTACACCAAGGACCTGACCCGGGCCTTCGAATACATCAACACCGTGGAGACGGGCATGGTGCACGTAAACGCGCCGACCCTGGGTGGCGAAGTACACCTGCCCTTCGGCGGGTTGAAGGCGTCGGGGGTGGGCCAGCGGGAGCAGGGCACCGAGGCGTTCGACTTCTTCACCGAGACCATCACTGTCTATATAGACCACGCCCAAGCCCCCCGCCAACAGGCGCGGTTTATCTAGGTGCGGTTAGCAGCCTTTGGGCCAGTCAGCCAGTATTGTATGTCTCGGAGAAGGCTGACGTGCGGTTCCCAACCGAATTGCCGAAAGAGTTGCGCCGCCGGTTCCAGGGCCAACTCTTTCGCCTCTGTGATTAGTTCGATCTGAGAGATTTCTTTGTCGAAGGAAAAGACATTCTTTTTTGATTGACATCCTCGTACCGCGTATTGTTCCCTAACGCCGTTGAAGTCGAGACATCGGCTAGCAAGATTTGCATGCGTAATTTCGATGCGCATGAACAGGCTGCCAGCTTCCGTCAACGACAATCTCGCTGCTAATTCGAAGGCCTCCGTAAGGCGGATAATGGAGTCTGCAACGTTGATAATCTCGCCAGATTTGTAGAAGGCAGAGCCGTTCCAGTCGTAGGGGACGCTTGAGACATCGACGAATTGACCACTTTGATAGAACCGCCATATCTCCAGGAATGGCTCGCCGCCGAACTCCTGCTCGATCCAGTCATCTTCTTTCCTCGGGTCACGCATGGCGTTAAGGTGAGGAAAGTCCCAGCCCCGCAGCTTTACCGACGTCTTCCGCAAAATTGGGTAGAGTTTAGAAACTTTGTCGACCCGGTCTGGTAGAAACTCGTTCGGGTGAATGGCTATATTCCAATAGCCGCCTGATCGAATCTTTTCAAGCAACTTACTCATTCAGAATACCCCGCTGTCGTCGGAATCCCTCCGTCGCCCGCGCCTCGGGTGGCGGCAGGTCTATCAGACCAACCCTTCTCAGGTAATCCAAATGCAAGCGCAATCGCTTTTCGGTAGCAATTTCCAACAGCTCTCGCATCTCAGTCTGGGTAGGGATCTCTGACGTTTCGGGCATCCGGTGAGTACGTACGTAGCAAGCACCGGCTCTCAAAATCGTATCAAACGCCCTCTTGCACAAGACTGGAATTTCAGGAAATTCTGCGACGTCAAAAACGAGATATTTTCCTCCATTGTACTCTAGTGTCTCAAGGTCGAAACTCACGCTAGGGTCGGCGTATCTCGCCAAACCTGCTGCAGTCTCGTCGTACGTCCAAGTGGCTAGTTCAGTCTCTGACAGTCCGACAAGGTTAGGAAATTGGTCGCTGTCTGCCACTCCTACGATCACAGCGCCGCCGTTCCGCCGGTTTGACATTCCCAAAACGGCCTTGGAAACCTGGGCAAAGAGCCTCCCATCTGTACGCGGCCCCGGACCCTTGAACTCCACTCCTCTAGTCTCGTGCCGGTAGGAGAGAATTTGCTCAAATTCTTCGTTAGTCAATCCGGGCTACAAAGGCTGGCGGTGGGCGAAGCCCCGGTCGGTTTCATGCCAGTATTCGATCTGGTCTTCGCCGCTGATCCAGCACAGGTAGACCTCCCGGCCTTCCCGCAGGGACGGAAAATCCACCAGTCCGCTGGCGACATCCCGGACTATAATCCCGCGGTCCGTGATTTCTTCAAGGGTTTCTTCGAGACCCCGGACCAATCGGTCCATCTCGCCCTGCAGCCTGGAGGACTCACTCTCGCTGCTTGACGAGCCGTTGCTGCGGCGTTGCCGTTGCAGGCCGAGCAGCCGCTCCTGAATCGTGGTCAATTCCTCTTGGGCGGGCGCCAGCCGCTGAAACGCGTCCTTCAGGAACGGGACCAACTCGTTGGCTTCCTCCGGGGTAAACAGACGATGTCTCATCGCGGCGCCTACAGATCGGCCACTTGGGGAATCACTTCGCGGCCCAGCAGGTCGATCTGCTTCAGCACCTGCTCTTGGGGCATCCCCGGCCACTGCATGCGGAAGATCATGTGGTTGACCCCCAGTTCCTCGGAGTACCGCTGCAATTCCGACACCACGTCGTCGGGCGAACCAAGCAGGAACCGGTCTTTGGCGAGGTCCTGGTAGGGGACGCTGAAACTCTCTTCGCCGGGCAGGGCTTTGTCTTGGCCCCAAGACGCATAGGCCGCGTACTTTCCCTCCAGGAACGGCTGGCTTTCGATGTAGGCGGTCTCCCGGTCCGCGGCCACGTAAAGCTCTCGCATCATGGGCAGCTCTTCGGGGACGGGATTCCCGGCTTCGGCCAGCGCGGCCTTGTAACCCGCCCACTGGTCGGCGACCATGGGAACTGTGGCGTGGGGGTTGATGAGCCAGGGATAACCCCACCGGGCCGCCCGCCGGATGGCGACGTCATTGTTGGCCGCAACCCAAATCGGCGGGTGGGGCTGCTGCACCGGCCTCGTGGTGGGAGTGGTCTTGGGCACCGTGTAATACTTCCCTTCGAACTCCACTTCGTCTTCAATCCAGAGCCGTTTGATAACGTCCATCGCCTCGTGGAGCCGTCCCGCCCGCTCGCTCCGCCGTATGCCGAAGGCGGTGTACTCTTCGTCCCGGTAGCCGAGTCCGATGCCGAACACGAATCGCCCGTCCGTGATGCAGTCCAATGTGGCGATGCTCTCGGCCAACTCCACCGGGTTGTGGAGGGGCACCAGGATGACCGTGGCCGCTACCAGCATGTCGCCCGCCTCGGCGGCCAGGCGCGACAGCAAGGGGAAAACGGCGCTCATCTGGTAGGGGGCTGCCAGGTAATGCTGGCCGGCGCCGATAAGGCTGAACCCGGCGTCGCGGGCCGCCCGCACCTGCTCCACGCTCTCCCTCAGCTTCTGGGGCATCGATTCCCCCGGCAGGTATTGGCTGTTGACGAAGAATCCAAGCTTCACGGTTTTCCCTCTCGTTCATATATCACGGGTTCTATCACGGGTTCCGCCGTCCTGTGTCCTCCCCGTGGGGCCCCTCGTCCCGTTGGGCCGGTGGTCCTGTCGGGCCGCTGGTATTGTATAACACTTCGAAAAAGCGGTGCGGTCGTAGCGAAGCTTGCGGCCTCACTGGCGCCGGGGTAAAATCCGCATCCGATACAGTCCAATTTCCGAGACGCTGCTGGAGGGTCCCGCCCATGAGATTCGCACGGTACATACACAACGACCGGAAGGCCTATGGAGTCGTTCAAGGCGACGAATTGGTCGAGATCGAGGGCGGTATCTTCGACGGTTACGAGCTGACCGAGATCAGACTGCCATTGGCCGACGCGCAGCTATTGCCTCCCACCGACCCCACCGAAATCTGGATGCCCGGGCTGAATTTCGCCAACCACCTGGCGTTCGCGGCCGAGGTGCTGGGCGACGAAGACCCCCACGTTCCCGAACACCCGGAGCCGTGGATCAAAGCCCGCGGTTCCCTCACCGCCACCGGCGAGAGCATCGTCCTGCCTCATGACACGGCTGGAGAAGTCCACTACGAGGGGGAGGCCGTCGCCGTCATCGGCGAGACCTGCCGCCGGGTATCGCCCCAGGAAGCCAGCCGATACATCCTGGGTTACACCTGTGGCAACGACGTGAGCGAACGGACCTGGCAGAAGGACGACTGGACCTTCTGGCGGGCCAAGGGCTCCGATACCTTCGCCCCGGTCGGCCCGTGGATCGAGACCGATGTGGACCCACAGAAGCTGGAGATGATCGTCCGGCTGAACGGCGAGGAAGTGCAGCATGGCCGCACCGAGGAGATGCTATTCACCTTCGCCGAGATCGTGAGCTACATCAGCCAGCAGGTCACCCTGCGGCCCGGCGACCTGGTGTTCTCCGGTTCCACCGGAGTTACCATCGGATTGAAGGACGGCGACTTGGTCGAGGTGGAGATCCCTGGAGTCGGAGTGCTCAGCAACCCGGTCAAGCTGGAGAAAAAATTTTAACCACCGAGAGCGCAGATTACGCAGAGAATAACAAGTCGAATCTCTGTACTCACCGCGTCCTCTGCGGTCAAAAAACTACTACAGCGTGTGCGGTGGCTGCTGTTTCGCCACCGTCAACCTCTATCAGGATGTCGCAATCGACCAGCCGCCGACCGTTCTCTTCCCGCTTGTCGACTACGCGGCCGGACGTGGCGGTGGTGTCGCCGAGGCGCACCGGTTGCAGCGGCATTAATTCGAAGTTGCTGCCTTCCGCCGAAAGACGGTCTTCAGGAAAGGCCTTTGCCAGCAGTTCGCCGACGTAGGCGGTCAGGGCCGCAGGGGGCAGAGTGTCGGGTGGACCGGATTCGCCGGTATCCTCCGGGCCGGAGAAACGGAGGATGGTGTGTTCCGTTTCCCACTTGACCAGGACCGGAAGGTGGTCGCCCACGGCGATCGTCTGAAAGTCCACCGTCATAGCCCACAATCTGGCCATTGGCCCGCTCCACGCCGAAAAGACGTACCGGGGATGTATCAGGTTTGACTGTATCGAGTCTATCCTGTCCATCGGCGTTCGTATAGAATCGCCGGAGATTTTGACCGAGATTTTGGAGGTTAGACAGCTACCAATGGCAGAGCAGAACGAGCCGTTCAAGAGAGGCATGGTGGTCGTAGCCCACCCCGACGACGCCGAGTGGATGTGCGCGGGCACCGTGGCCAAGTGGTGCGCGGAGGGTTGGGACGTCGTCTACGTCCTGTGCACTGACGGCAGTAAAGGCAGCTCCGACCCGGAGATGACCAGCGAGAAGCTGATCGAGATTCGCGAAGCGGAACAGCGGGAGGCCTGCCGCGTTCTGGGAGTAAAAGAAGTGGTGTTTCTAGGGTTCCCCGACGCCCACCTGGAACCCACCATGGAGCTACGGAAGGCGCTGGCCCGGGAGATACGGCGGCACCGCCCCGACGTGGTCATCGCCGAAAGTCCCGTCCGAAGTCCCATGAACGACTTCTACATCAGCCACCCGGACCACCTGGCGGCGGGAGAGGCGACGATGGCGGCGGTCTTCCCGACGGCACGGGACCGGTTGACCTTCCCCGACCTGCTGGACGAGGGATTTGAACCCCACAAGGTCAGGGAGGTGTGGATTGGCGGAGGAGAGGACGGCTCCGACCACTTCGTCGACGTGACCGACCACATGGACACCGCCTTGGCCGCTCTCAAGGCCCACAGGTCCCAGCTAAGCGAGGAAATCGCCGACAAGCACTTCCCCCAAGGCCGGAAAGAGACGGCCAAAAAAGTAGGCCTACACTACGCCGAAGGCTTCAAAACAATCAAGCTCTGGTAGGCTAATGCCAGGGTCATTTAATTGTCGGAAAGAATCCCCCCGTCTTTCCGGCCGCAGCCGGAATCCAGACCCCAACCTCGGGTTAGAGGCGTCTTGGGGAACCAAAATCGGCGTCGGGTCCTGGGTCCCGGTTGCGACCGGGACGACGGGAGGGGGCGGATTCAACAATTAAAAGACCCTGAGGCTAATACGGCCATGGAAAATTGATAGGGCAGATGGGTCTATATGAGCAGCGAGAAGCCCACCCTGAACACATCACCCAGGACCCCACGACTGCGCCCGGACGAATTCATCGCCAAGTGGCGCGACACCGACTTCGGCGAGAAACAGGCGTCCCAGGAGATGTTCCTGGATATCTGCGCCCTCGTTGACCATCTTACGCCTGTCGCCTATGGCGACCGCGACGCTTTCACCTTCGAGAAATGGGTGCCCGGCGGGTTTGCCGACGCTTACCTCGAGGAGCATTTCGGCTGGGAGTTCAAGGGGGACGACGCAGACCTTGAAGATGGGCTTCTTCAACTGCTGCGATACCAGGTCCACTTGAAAACGCCCCCGCTGCTGATCGTGTCGTCTTTCCGCACCATTTGGATCCAGACCAACTTCCCGGGCATGGAGACGGTACGGCACGAAATCCCGGTGGCCGCGTTAGACCAACCCGCCCACCTCGATAAGCTGCGGTACGCCTTCTTCGCGCCAGTCGAGTTGCGCCCCGACCGCTCCGTTGACACAGTGACCCGGGAGACCGCCGACCTCTTTCAAGCGATTGTCGCCGACATGGAGGAGCACACCGATGACCCGGAGAGGCTGGCCCGGTACCTCAATCAGATCGTGTTTTGTCTCTACGCGGAGGACGCCGGCTTGCTTCCGGGCGCCCCTTTCTCCCAGATCGTGCGTGAGCATTTTAGGAACCCGGCGCTGTTCGACCAGGCTATAGGGAACCTGTTCGGGCAGATGGCTAGGGGCGGTATGTTCGGCGCCACTCCGGTCGCCTATTTCAACGGCGACCTGTTCAACAACGCGGATACGGTGGAACTGAGTAGCCTGGCCTTGGGAAGACTGGCGGAGGCCACCGAGAAGAACTGGCGCAACATAGAACCGTCCATTTTCGGGACGCCCTTCGAGCGGGCGTTGGACGCCTCCAAGCGCTCGCACCTGGGGGCCCACTACACGAGCGCCAGCGACATCATGCTGGTTGTTGAGCCGGTGGTGATGGCGCCCCTGCGCGACGAATTGGAAGCCGCGCAGCGGGACATCGGCAACCTCCTGATCGAGGACGACCGAGACGCGGCCAGAGTCCGCCTGGAAGCGTTCCAGCAACGCCTCTTCGAAATCGAGGTGCTGGACCCGGCCTGCGGAAGCGGTAACTTCCTTTATTTGGCACTGCGTTCGTTACTGGACCTGGAAAAACGGGTAATCGACTTCGCCGCCGCCAACGGCTGGGACGACCTGACGCCCAGGGTCAAGCCCGACCAGATGTTGGGCCTTGAAATCAATCCCTACGCCGCCGAACTGGCCCGCACCGCCCTCTGGATAGGCTACATCCAGTGGCACCGGAACAACGGCTTCCCCTACAACCACCGCCCGATTCTCACTCCCCTGGTCTCCATCCGCAGGACCGACGCCATTCTGGCCGAAGGCGACACGGACAACCCGCGGGAACCGGAGTGGCCCGCCGCCGAGTTTATTATCGGCAACCCGCCGTTTTTGGGCGGAAAGTTGCTGCGGTCCCATCTGGGCGACGGATACGTCGACGCCCTCTTCGGCCTTTACGACGGGCGGGTGCCTGCCGAGGCCGACTTGGTGTGTTATTGGTTCGAGAAGGCACGCGAAATGCTGCCCGGAGCGCACGCAAAGCGGGTAGGCTTGCTGGCGACGCAAGGGGTCCGGGGTGGCGCCAATCGAAGGGTGCTGCAACGGATCAAGGACACCGGCGACATCTTCTTAGCTTGGTCCGACCATCCTTGGATTTTGGACGGCGCGGCAGTCCACATCTCCATCGTCGGCTTCGATGACGGTTCTGAGACAAACCGGGAACTGGACGGTGCGCCCGTCGAGTCCATCAACTCTAACTTAACATCTGGTGGTGACCTGACCACCGCCCGGCGGCTCGGGGAAAACCTGGGCATAGCTTTCATGGGAGACACCAAAGGCGGGCCGTTCGACATTCCCGGTTCCCTCGCGCGAGAGATGCTCGGTAGCCCAAACCCGCATGGCAAGAGCAACTCTGAAGTCGTAAAACCTTGGGTCAACGGGCGTGATATAACCAGCCGTCCAAGGGAGATGTGGATAATCGACTTTGGCGACATGCCATCAGAGCAGGCGGCATTGTATGAGACGCCGTTTGAATACGTGAATACGCACGTAAGGCCGTCCCGCACAAAGAGTAAACGGCTGTTGTACGCCAAGAACTGGTGGCAACATATGGAACCGAGACCGGGAATGCGTGAGGCTGTCACTCACCTGCAAAGGTTCATCGCTACCCCCCGAGTGTCGAAGCACCGGCTCTTTGTCTGGATTGGCAAAGACACGTTGTCTGACAGTGCCACCATCGCAATCGCCCGAGACGACGACTATACGTTCGGCGTCCTCCACTCCCGCATCCACGAACTGTGGGCGCGGGCATTGGGGACCCAATTAAGGGAAATAGAATCCGGATTTCGATACACGCCCACAACCTGCTTCGAAACCTTCCCGTTCCCCGAACCCACAGATGCGCAGCGTGAGACTGTCGCGGAGGCGGCGGGGGAGCTGGACCGGCTGCGGGACGGCTGGCTCAACCCGCCCGATGCCAAGGAAGCGGAGCTGAAGAAACGGACGCTTACCAACCTGTACAATGTCCCGCGCCCCACCTGGCTGCAAATGGCCCACGAGAAGCTGGACGAGACGGTGATGGACGCCTACGGCTGGCCCCATGGCTTGGCGGACCCGGAGATACTGGAGCGGCTCCTGGCCCTGAACCTGCAACGTGCGGGAGTCGGATAAGAAAACTGTAGTAGGGTGGGGTGAGTGATGAAAATCTTAAACCGATCAGAGGACGGTGAGACTAGGCGACGAACTGTGCTGTGAGCAACGCCGATGCTGCCTCGTTGCTGACATTTTCGTGGAACAATCACCGCCGGGTGACACGGTATCGGTCGATCAACGACTTGCCTTCTCAACAGGCCGCCCGGTTAATCCATTACGGTGTCGGAATGGTCGGTGCCTTTGGTCGCGCACAGGCGGCCAGCCCGCGGTATTCCCTTCTAGGGTCTCGCCGCCCTCGACATGTTCTTCATCGGCCTGTTAAGCCACAGTCCGGGCTGAACCCCGTTTGCCGGCTGCACCAGGGCGGGCAACAGTCGAAAAGCCCGCACCGTTGAGGTCGTCCTACAGACGCTCCAGTAACTTTGCAATCTGATCGGTGTGGTTCATGTCGGGTTCCCACTCGCAGATCACACTGTTTTCGTCGATGACAACTGCGGGCCTTTTCCCGTCTGACGGGTCTTTGACGTACCTCTCTCCATCGAGAGCGGACATGCCTAGCTCAATGCCTACTCGTCGATCAGGGTCGTTCAGGACCGCGAACGGAAGCTGCTCTTTCTCGACCCACTGGCGTGCGGCATCCAAGCTTCCGTCATGGATTCCGAACAGCACGACGTTCTTCTCGGTGAACTCGGCAGCATGCTCTCGGTACCCAAGAGCCATGCGGGTTCAGTTACCACCGCCCGGACTCGTGAAGAAGTACAGCAGGACCTTTTGTCCGCGAAGACTGCTAAGGGATATCGTCTGTCCATCGCTGGACTGAAGTGTGAAATCGGAAATCGTCTTCCCGATGTAAGTTTCCATCATTGCCGTCCTTTCCGGTAAGACTTAGGAAACCTCTGAACAAGTCCCTTCACCCTCGACGGGGGAAGGTTAGGATGGGGGTGCCGGCGTTCATTGCATAGCTGACCTCCCTAATCTACCCTCCGGGATTCCGGCTTTCGCCGCCATGTCGCTGACTTATTCAGAAGTTCCTTAGGTGAGACTTAATAGAACCGACGCACGCATGGCAGAACCGTTCCCCCTGCAGTTGCTGCGCTGCATGGAGTCTACGCGTTTTTCACCGACGATGCACGCCTGGCTACGCACGTCCGCTCGGGTGGCGAAGTGAGTAGCGCATCCTCTTGCGCAACATCGGCCGGCGCAACTTGATGCGTTACGGCGGCGGGATGGTCGGTGCCGTCGGTTACGCACAGGCGGACGGCTCGCGGTATTCCCTTTCAGCTGCCGGTGTGTGCGGGTTGATGCGCCAGAAGGAAGTCGCGCACCTGGTTTATCGTCTTGGCCTTGACGTCCTCTGACTCCTTCCAGGGGTATGCCGTCACCTCGGCTTTGGGCGCCAACTCCACCAGTTCCATGGCGGCCTCATACGAGTGCGATGGCGTGTCGTCAGGCATGACCAGCATCGGCGTCTGGCATGATCGTACGAAGTCCCGCGAAACACAGTACACGAACTCCGGCCGGACCCGGTAAAGGTTGTGCAGGTACTGTTCGACGATCTCCATCGTCACGTCCGGTCGCCGGGAGCACAGTTCGGGGCCCCAGACATCGCGGCCGGAGTCATACATGGCGTCCGGCGTTGCCTGGGAGTGGCCAACCGGCTGGCATAGCACGCCGGCCAGCACGCGGTCGGGTGCCCGTTCCATGAGCGTGAGCGCAAAAGGGCCACCGATGCAGTAGCCCATGAAAAAGAACTCCTGTATGCCGAGATGGTCCATCAACCCCAGTTGGTCGTCGGCGAAGGCGCCCCACGGGTCGTCTACCTGGACGGGCCCGCTGGACTCTCCGCCGTTCGCGTTTCGCTGGTCCATCGTGATACAGCGGAAGTCGTTCTTGAACTCCTCCATCGCGTTGAACACCTGTGTAGGCCAATTGCTGACCAGGGAGTTCAAGCCCCCGCCAGGAGTCACCAGAAGCGGGAACCCGGACCCGGCTTCCTCATAGTGGATGCGTACATCGCCTTTGGTATAAAATGGCATTGCAGTTTCTCCTT
Source organism: Dehalococcoidia bacterium (assembly GCA_965222595.1). GTDB lineage: Bacteria > Chloroflexota > Dehalococcoidia > Lucifugimonadales > UBA3495 > VXOI01. The sequence continues at coordinate 106,505 of CBDCUJ010000014.1, forward strand.
CTTGGCCCCGGTACCGGCGCCCCAAGCGATTGTAATTTGGGAAACCGGGTTGTCAAGGCGCAAGTCACCCTTCTCTTTGATAAATGCGGTTGGCGTGTGAGTCCATATCCCTGGCGTGGGGAACCGCCGATACCGGACTGATCCCCCCGGGAAGTCACCGAGGCTGCCGGCGAAAACCGCCCACGACCTGAAGACCCCCGGGACCAGAGCCGTAATTGGAGCGAAGCACCGGCTTACAAACGGCCCCTCAGCCTGGGGTCCAAGTAATCCCTGAGGCTGTCGCCAAACAGGCTGAATGCCAGCACGAGCAACGTTATGGCCAGCCCCGGGTAGAATACCAGCCACCACGCGGGTACGAACTCCTCTTGTGCCTGGGCCAGCATGTTGCCCCAAGTTGGGGTGGGCGGAGGTATCCCGGCGCCGAGATAACCCAGGGCGGCCTCAATTATGATGGCGACGCCCAAGTGGGTGGTGGCCAGCACCAGGAATGACGCAACGCACTGAGGCGCCACGTGCAGCCTCATTATTCGTACATCCGATACGCCGACCGCCCTGGCGGCAGTCACATAGTCCATCTCCTTGATCTGTAGGGCCACCGCCCGTATTACTCTGCCGCCAAAGGGGATCTTGGTCGCGGCGATGGCGATTATCACCGTAGTCAATCCCGGCCCCAAGGCTGCCGCCAGCAACAGGGCCAGGGTCAAGTCCGGAAACGCCTGCAACACGTCCAGAACGCGCTGAGCGCCAAGGTCGAACTTACCTCCCAGATAGGCGCTTACCAACCCGAAAAGAGCGCCTAGTGTCGTACCGGCGAACACGGCCGCAAAAGCCACTATCAAGGTAGTCCGGCCGCCGTGTATAACCCTGCTTAGAATATCCCGGCCCAAGACGTCTGTCCCCAAGAGGTGTTGCGCAGAGGGCGCCTTGCGGACGACTTGGAAGTCACCATCGCTTGGAGGATAAGGCGCAACTACCGGGGCGGCGATGGCCACTATGACCACCGCCAGCAAAAACAAGCCTGCTGCAAACCCCAAAGGGTTTTGCTTGGCAAAACGGCTAATCTGACTGGTGACAGCGTTCAGCCGTCCCATTGTGGGAGTTGCCACTGCCGTTGTCGGGACCTGGGCGATTGGTGCCTGCTCCACGCTAACTGCCTCAAGCGTTTCGGGTCCGGCGTTATCCCTGCCTGGGTCGACTCGGGCAGGGCCTAATTCCCTGGGCCTGAAGACCGCTTTACCATTAATATCTTATTCTGGGGTCCAGGTAGGCATAAGTCACATCTAACAGTATGTTGATGGCGACGAATATCAGCCCATAGAGCAAAACGAGGTTCTGTACCACAATGACATCGCGGTCCAGGATCCCTTGGACCAGAACACTCCCTAGGCCTCTAACAGTAAATACCCTTTCGATTACTACGGAACCCCCCAGAGCGAAGCCCAAAAGGATGCCGGACAAAGTTATCACTGGCAGTATGGCGTTGGGCAAAGTGTGCCGGAGCAATACCACCCCTTCTCTAAGCCCCTTGGCCCGTGCCGTGCGTATGTAGTCCTCATACATCACTTCAAGAAAGACAGAGCGGGCCAAGCGGGTGATGTATGCCGCTTGGGCCAGGCCCAGCACCAGCACCGGCCCCCATACTATCTGTAGGTTTTTCCCAGGATTTTCCCAGAAGTTGATCACTACAATTGGCGATTTCCACTCGAACAAAACGACCAGCGCCAAGACGAGCAACAGACCAATCCAAAAGGGCGGTATCGCGAGAAAAAGAATGGTAAGTGTCCTGGCCACGTAGTCCAGTGGAGTGTTGCGCAGTATGGCGCTCAATGCCCCCACCGGCACCCCGACCACCCAAGCGACGACCATAGAGAGGAACGCGATTTCAAAGGTCAAGGGGCCATGGTGAATAATTCTGTCCATGACGGTCGCGGATTTGAAGAAAGACACCCCTAATTTAAGGGTAAATATGTCCTTCATCCAGCGCCCATACTGCATCCACAGTGGATCGGACAGGTGCAACTGGTCCATTAAAACGGCGCGGTCTTCGTCGCTCAGCTTGGTATACGATTCGAAGCCAAACATGGCGACCAAAGGGTCGCCAGGCAACACCCGCATAGCCACGAAAACCAGGATGGTTATAGCTATGATAGTGGGTATTGCGAGTAGCAGCCTTGTCGTAAAGTATCTACGCAACTGGCCTCCCACCAAAAAGCTAATGAGCATCAAAAGCGATAGCCCGTCCGTCAGTTGAAAGACGGGCTATCGCCGAATTACTTACGCGTACGCTCCGGCAAGGCTACTTATCGAGCCAGACCGTATCCAGGCGGAGGTTATCCCAGAAACCGATATCCCAGAATATGGTATGGCCCTTCACGTAACTCCGCCAGGCGTGGGTAAGGTTCTCATAGGCTAGAGTGAACTGGGGCACTTCCGTTTCCAAGATCTGTTCGGCATCGCGCATGAGCTGGATGCGCTGTAGCTCGTCTGTCTCCCTGTCCATCGCGTCCAGGGCGGCGTCAAATTCGGCGTTCGACCAGAGCCCGTAGTTTTGAGCTCCGTCCGTGCCGTACAAACCCCTCCAGTAGGACGATGGGTCCACCGATGCGAATTCGGAGGCGCCGGTGGTGAGGTCGAAGTCGCCTTTTTGCACGTCCTCGAACCATACCCCTACGTCAGTGGGTATAATATTCAGCTTAATGCCGAGAGCGGTCCTCACCTGTTGCTCCACCGAAGAGCCATGCAGAACGTGGTGGGCCACCTGGCGGACCAGGAAGTCCAGGTCCCTCATGCCTTCGCCGTTAGGATAGCCGGCGTCGGCCAGCAACCCCAGGGCAATGTCGATGTCTTGCTGCTTGGGTCGCCGGTAACCAGGTCTTTGCTGCAGTTCCTCAAGGGGTAGACTGAACCCGCCAAATTGAGCGTGGAGGAATCCGGCGCCAAACTGTGCCGGATGAACGGAACTGTTGGTTTCACGTATAGCGTACCGGTCGATAACCAGGTGGATCGCCCGGCGAACCCTGGCGTCGTCCAAGGGCGCCTTCTGGGTATTAAACCAGACCGCGAATTGCACGTGGAGGGGGACCAGGGCAGTGTTAAAGCGATCAGGTTGATCCAGTATTCTCTCGAAGCCCGCGGGTTCGATGGCAAAGCCGTAGTCTATGAGGTCCGTCAACAGGCCTGCCGCCATCTCGGGCGTCCAGTAGTTAAGATGGTAGGAGTCCATTCCGTCCAGGTACGGCAACTCAGGATTCCAGTAGTCTTCGTTGCGTTCATGCGTTACGAATTCATGGTCACTGTAGTCAACCATCTTGTACGGGCCGGTGGTTGGGAAGTCATTTATCCGCTTAAGATCGAAGTTGTTCTCCTCCAGGGTCTGCTTGCGCAGGATTCCATTCCACCCACTGGAAAGGTTGTTCAACAACAGTGACGGCGTCCGGGGTTCGGTCATCTCGAACTGCACCGTTAGGGGGTCGACGGCCTTCAACTCCGCTATCGCCGCTGCCTGCCACCAGGAAGCCCTCGGGCTAATCACACCTGACGGTGGGAAGATCATGCGTTCCAAGGTGGCCTTCACGTCCTCCGACGTCATGAGCGCGCCATCGGTGAACTTCACTCCCTCCCGGAGGTAGAAGGTCATGGCCAGACCATCCTCGGCTATGTCCCAGGAAGTCGCTAGATCGGGCACCAACTCCCTAGTTTCGCTCAAAGGGTTCTGCCGGATGAGGTTGTCAATCGTGGGGGCTGCTAGAAACAGGTTGACCACGCTTCCTTGTTGAAAGTCAAAATGGGCGACTTCAATACCGAATCCACGCCTGAGTCTGCCACCACGTTTCGGGCTGTCCTCTGGCGCCTTTAACAACGGAAATGGGGTGTCAGGAAAGCTTCCTACTTTTGCGGCGGCCGCCTCGGGCGTCGGCACGTCGGGCGTCGGTGGGTTGGTGGGCGCAGGGGCAGTCGTAGCGGCCGGAGCCGCCGTAGGCGCTGCGGCCGCCGTAGCCGCCGGTTCCGCCGCCGTATCGGATGACCCGCAAGCCACTGCGAGCACCATAGCCAATGCGGCCAAGCCTAGTATGAATGTGATATTCAGCCATCGGACTCTCGACATTTCTAATCCTCACGTACCTTCAGGGCTAGATATAAACGCCGTTGCACCAATCAATATATTGCCCGGTTTCGGTTGATGCGGGTTACGTTTGTCGTACGTATTGTGTCATATTGTATCGGCATCTAGTTGTCCACGTACGATAAACAGATTTATGATACACACGATTCACGCCCAAACATTTTGGATCCGGCGAATAATAGCTTGTTGGAACGAGTGTGTCAAGCTTCAACATATATTTGGGGGACGGTTCGACGGGGGCCGTTTGGATAGGCCCAGCAACGTGACGTTTACCAACGGAACTCCGCAGCCAGGGTCACGGATCCGTCATTGAGCTTTGCGACCTGGTTCTGGGCCGGACACGGGGGGACCAGGACATATTCGCCCGGACCGGGAGCTTGCTATGAAGGACGGGTCCCGCCGGAGCGCACACCCACGTGAGCAGCGGTGGGAGTTTTGGAGCTTCGAGCCTGGAGCAGGAGATGTGGCTGGGCCAGGCCGACCCCTCTATATGGAAGCAGGCCGGCCTGCTTCCGGAATACGGGGGGGCTATCACCTGCCCGTTGCCACCAGGATATGGGTGCGCAAAGGCAGGTTGAAGAGTAGCTCGAGACGCGCAGCGCCTTTAACCGCGGGCCCTGGACCGCTGCTGCCGGAGGAGGCCCTCAGTCGTCGGACTAATTCCCCGGGGAGTCACCGACGCTGCCGGGGTAAACGGCCAACGACCTGAAGACCCCTGGGCCAAAGCCGCAATTGGAGCGAAGCCTTCGGCTTATAAACGGCCCCTCAGTCTGGGGTCCAAGTAATCCCTGAGGCTGTCGCCAAACAGGCTGAATGCCAAAACAACCAGTGTAATGGCCACCCCCGGGAAGACTACCAGCCACCATGCGGGTATGAGGGTGTTCGATTGCTGGGCCAGGATATTGCCCCAGGTTGGCGAGGGCACCGGTATACCGACACCGAGAAGACCCAGGGCGGCCTCAATTATGATAGCGACGCCCAGGTGGGTGGTGGCCAGCACCAGGAAGGGCGCAACACACTGAGGGGCTATATGCAGCCTCATTATTCGTATATTCGAGGCGCCAACGGCCCTGATGGCAGTCACATAGTCCATCTCCCGGATTTGCAGAGCCACCGACCGTATTACTCTGCCGCCAAAGGGGACCTTGGTCACAGCGATTGCGATTATCACCGTGTCCAATCCCGGCCCCAGGGCTGCCGACAGCAACAAGGCCAGGGTTAAGTCGGGAAACGCCTGCAATACATCCAGAAGGCGCTGAGTAACAAGGTCAAACTTACCCCCCAGAGTGGCGCTGACCAACCCGAAAAGAGCGCCTGTCGTCGTACCTAAAAACACCGCCGCAAAGGCCACTATCAAGGTAGTCCGGGCGCCGAATATTATTCTGCTTAGAACATCCCGGCCTATGGGATCCGTCCCTAAGAGGTTTTCGGCGTCGGGCGCTACAGTCAATTTCTGGAAGTTGGCATCGAACGGACCAAAAGGCGCAATCAGTGGGGCAACGATGGCTATTATAATCACCGCCAGCAGAAACAAGCCTGCTGCAGCACCGACAGGGTTTTGCTTGGCAAAGATAGCCGCCGGACGACTGAATGTCTCCAGCCGTCCAATTGCGGCATATGCGCTGGTTGCGACCTGGGCGGTTGGTCCCTGCTCCATGCTAACTGCCTCAAGTGTTTCGGGTCCGGCGTTATCCCTGCCTCGGTCAGCTTGGGCAGGGCCTACTTCCCTCGGCCTGGAGACCGCTTTATCATCAGTATCTTATCCTGGGGTCCAGCCAGGCATAAGCTAAATCCAAAAGCAAGTTGACTGCAATAACTATAAGCCCATAGAGTAAAACGAGGTTCTGTATTACAATATGGTCCCGGTCGATCAGGGCACTGATCAGAACACTCCCTAGACCCCTAACGCCGAAAACCTGTTCGATCACTACCGAACCCCCCAGAGCAAAGGCAAAAAGGACGCCAGATAAAGTTATCACCGGCAGTATGGCGTTAGGCAAGGTGTGCCGGAGCAATACCGCCCTATCCCTAAGCCCCTTGGCCCGTGCCGTGCGAATGTAGTCCTCATACAGCACCTCAAGAAAGGAGGAGCGGGCCAAGCGGGTGATGTAAGCCGCCTGAGCCAGGCCCAGAACCAGCACCGGGCCCCATACGATCTCAAAGTTCTCCCTGGGGTTCTCCCAGATGTCGATAGCCTGAATCGGGGCTTTCCACTGGAACGCGAGGAGCAATGCCAGGACGAGCAGCAGACCAATCCAAAAAGGCGGTATTGCCAGAAAGAGTATGGTCATAATCCTGGCCACGTAGTCCAGTCGACTGTTGCGCATTAGGGCGCTCAAAGCCCCCACCGGAACACCGACCAACCAGGCGAGGATCATAGAGAAGATCGCGATTTCAAACGTCAAGGGGCCATGGCGAATAATTTTATCCATGACGGGCTCAGCTTTGAAGAAAGACTCTCCCAGTTGAAGGGTAAATACGTCTTTCATCCAATCAACATACTGCTTCCACAGAGGATCGGATAAGCCCAACTGTTCCATGATACGGGCCCGATCTATATCGCTCAGCCGGCCGAACCCTTCGAAGCCAAACATAACGACCAGTGGGTCCCCGGGCAGCGCACGCATAACCAGGAAGACCAGAACAGTTATAGCAAATATGGTGGGTATTGCAAGTAGTAACCTTGTCACCAGGTATCTACCCAATTGGCCTCCCAAGCAAGGGGCTAATGAACCGCGAACGCGCTAGCCCGTCCTTCAGCTGAAGGACGGGCTAGCGCCGGATTACTTACACCTACGCTTCGGCAATGCTACTTATCAAGCCAAGCTGTATCAAACCGGGTTACGTCATAGACACCGATATTATTAGCGACGTCTTGCCCCTTCACGTAGCTCTGGTAGCCCATGGTAATTACCTCAAAGGCTAGAGGCGCCATGGGCACTTCCCGTTCCAGGAGCAATTCCGCTTCACGTATCAATTTGAGCCGCTTTGGCGGGTCTACCTCCGCGTCAATCTGGTCCAGGTAATTTTCGAATTCCTCGTTCACCCATCGGCCGTAATTTTGAGATGCGCCCGCGCCGTAGGTTGACCTGAAGGCGAACGAAGGCTCAGCCGATGCCCATTCCACGGCGCCGTTAGTGATGTCGAAGTTCGCCTTTTCCGCGTCCTCGAACCATACCCCGACTGCTTGGGACCGGATATTGGCCTTAATGTTCAAATGAGTTCTCAGCATCTCCTGAATTGTAACGGCGTGCAGGTCGAAGTGGGTTACCTGCCGGACCAGCAAGTCCAGTTCTGGAAAGCCTTCGCCGTTAGGAAAGCCAGCTTCGGCCAGCAACGCTTGGGCATTCTTGATGTCTTGTTCCCTTTCTGCCCCTTGCCGGTAACCAGGTCTTTGATTCAGCACCTCGTCTGCCTCAGCGTACTTCTTATTAAACTTGAAGATGAACCCGGTGCCAGTGCTCATGGGGGTCGTGTTTTTCGTCACTCCTATCAGGGCTTCGCGGTCTAAAACCCAGTGTATCGCCCGGCGAACCCTGGCATCGTCCAAGGGCGGTCTCTCGACATTCATCCAGAGGGCGAATATCACGGTCTGCGGGTAAAAGATGCATTGGTGACCAGAGTCAATCACCCTCTGGCAGCCCTGAGGTTCGAGGGTAATAGCATAGTCCGTGCGGTCCGCCAGCATGGCCGCCGCCATCTCGGGTGTCCAAAAGTTGGCGTGGAGGAATTCTATTCCGTCTAGATAGGGTAACTCAGGGTTCCAATAGTCCTCGAAGGCTTCCACCTTAAAGAATTCCAAATCACTGTAGTCCAGAAACTTGAAGGGGCCGGTGGTCGGGATGTCAACTACCCGTTTTAGATCGAAGTTGTTGTCAATCAGGGTCTGCTCGCGAACGATGCCATTGTACCCAGCGGTAAAGGCGCTTAACACCAAGCCTGTAGAACGGGGTTCCGAAAGGATGAACTGGACTGTTAAGGGGTCGACAACCCTAATTTCCTTTACCGTAATTACCTTGAAATTGGGTGCCCTCGGGCTGATCATCCCTGGGGGTGGGAAGATGATGCGGTCGAAGGTGGCCTTCACGTCGTCCGCCGTCAGGAGCGCGCCATCATGGAACTTCACTCCCTCTCGGAGGTAGAAAGTGTAGGTCTTGCCGTCCTCGGATATGTCCCAGGAGTGGGCTAGATCAGGAATTACCTCTCTATCTACGCTAAGAGGGTGTACCCGTACTAAGTTGTCAACCATTGGGCCTTGTATAAGGGTGTTGATCCCGCTGGCCGCTTGGTGGAGATCAAAATGGGCCATCACGATACCAAATGCATACCTGAGGGTGCCACCACGTTTAGGGTTGGCCTCTGGCGCCTTTAACAGCGCGAAGGGCGTCTCAGGAAAGCGTCCCACTTTTGCGGTGGGTACAGCGGACCCGTCGGCCGCAGTAGGCGCGGGCGCGGCCGTAGCCCCGGCGGGCACAGCCGTAGCCGCGGTCACCGCCGTAGGCGCGGGCGCGGGCGTAGCCGAGAGGGCCTCCTCTTGGGCGGAGCGCGAGATAGGATCCGGTATCTGCGTTGCGGTTCCCCCGCAAGCTACCGCGAGCAACATAGATAATGCAACAAGGCCTGGCAAAAAAGTGATTTTCAACCACCGAACGCTCAACATTTCTAATCCTCCGTACTTCAGGGCTAAATATGAGCACGACCGAGTCAACTAGGACGTTGCCCGGCTTTGGTTGATGCCAGGTACGCTTTTCGTAAATAATCGGCCAAACTATGTAGGTTGTTGGCTAACACAATACGATATTCAAATCCTTAATACCCACCATCCACTACCCAACATCTGCGATTCGCCGAATGATAGCTTGTTGGAACGAGCGTGTCAAGCTTCAGGGGCTATTGGCCGGGAGACAGTTGGGGTAGGGCCGGCTCCTGTGGCGCTGCTCGAGGCACTCGGTGAGGATGAGTCCGCCCAAGGACTGGTCTGGACGAACGGTGGTGTAGCGTCAAGTCAATCGCACAGCCACTCAGGGCCCGGATCAACCTGGAGCTTGCTAGGATAAAGCTGCGGGGAGAAGAGTGACAGCTCGCGGTCCTCTATCCTCGCTGTACCTCCTTCCGAGGACTACAGATAGCTTGAAAGGCACAGCGCCTTTAACCGCGGGCCCCAAAGCAATGAGGCCAGAGGGGTCGCTCCCTCTGGCCTCGCTTCTGTTGGATGTGATCCTATTTTTCGCCCTTCGGACGTCAGTCCAGACCGTATACCCTGGTGCTATTGCCGCCTACGATCTTGGCCTTCTCCTCCTCAGTACAGTCCGAGAGTATCTCATCAATGATCTCACGGCTGCGAGGGAAGGTGGACTCTTGGTGAGGGTAATCCGCGCCCCACAGCAGACTATCTACGCCTATAATGTCACGGTCCCTGATACCCAAGGCGTCTTCCTGGAAGCCAAGGAATACGTTGCTGTGGAAATAATCGCTGGGCAACGCGCCGGCCTTCAAACGGTAAGACCCGGCAATCCCGACGCCCCTTTGGGTGTAATTGTAGTCCATCCGGTCCAAGAAATGGGGCACCCAAGAGAGCTCCATCTCCACCGAGCCAACCTGCAGCTTGGGATAGCGCTCAAACACGCCGTTGAAGATCATATGGCCAAGGGACATTCGCACCCAGTGGTCGACGTTGGCCATAAAGCAGGTGGACGCGGAATCCAGGTCTTGAAATTCCTGGCCTGAGCCGGGTCGATTGGTCCCGATGTGCAGGCTGAGGGGCATCCCATTAGCCTCGGCCGCCGCCCACAGTGGCTCGTATTCCGGCCGGTCGTACTGCCTGTCCTCGGCCGGATAGACGGTGATCATGGCCCCCGCGAATCCCATCTTCGCGCAACGCTCCAATTCCCTCACGCCTTCTCCCACGTCGTCCAGGTTGAGCATCGCTATACCCTTGAGCCGCTTGGGTATCGCGTTACAGAACTCTCCAACCCAATCGTTGTAAGTCCGGAAGAGGGAGTTGAGAAGTTGGCCGTCCGGCAGGCTGTAGAGTATGAGACCGACGGTGGGAAAGACGATGCTGATATCGATACCGTCGATGTCCATGTCCTTGACGTGCTCCTCAGGGATGTACCCTCCCCGACGCACGTCTCCGATATTGCCTTCCATGCTCAGCTTTTCCGGCTCCTCAAACCTGAGGCCGGTCTGGGTTGCCGCGAATGCGCCCATTGTCTTGTGTCCGTCGACAAACCACCAGTCGCCGCGCGAGATGGCATCCTCACCCCGCGTGCCAACCACCGACCGGCCAACATCCCCACCCAAGCTGATAACACGGGGCAAACGGTCCCCGTATTTGCTTACCTCACCCCTGGTAGTCCACAAGTCGGATGGCTCGAACACATGATTATCCGACGATATAACCCTGTAGCTAGACATATTCAAACCTCACCATGTTGTTTACGGGATTAGCTCCCGTTGCCTTGCAACAATGTCGGTTCCGAACGCCCTCGGACAAGTCTGCGCCAGACGTTAACGCAATTATCCTAGGTGTCTGAGTATGTGTCAATATATGTATTACCAACAGAAAGTTACGCATTGAGGCTGGATTAGTCCTCCATGACCAGCATTTCGTCTTCCACGGGTAAAGGCGTATATGGTCGACTTAATAAGAGGGGCAGACGCTGGTATTGCCGAGCAAAATAGTCGGCACATTTGTTGTAGATACCGCGCAGGAACGGTCGGGCGCCTTGGTGGTTTTACTCGCCCTACGTTCAAGCTAGAAACACAGAAGCGCCTTCACATCGCTGGCCGGTCGACCCGGCGCACGGGCACTCTCTGATGCCCCGAGGGCCTTAGATGCCAAGAGGCGTAGCAAGTGTCGCTGGAATCCAGTCTTTGAGTAGCTGCTCGAGCTCTTCCTGGCATTCCTGCAGGCGGTGCTCCGCTCCGTCGTACAGCACTAGCTCCTTGGGTTGCAAAGCCAGGTTGTATATCTGAATGGCAAACGTGTAGGGGAGCCGGGTATCATTCTTGCCGTGGACGACAAGCAAGGGCCGGGGCGATAGCTGCCGTGCCCTGTCGGCTCCAAAGGTCTGGGGCGCCAAGGAAACGACGCCCTTTACATGGGGGCTGTGTGCTCCCGCGGCAATAACGACCGCGCCGCCGAATGAGTGGCCTACGATCACCACGGGCCCGCAGCCTTCGTCCTTGAGGTAGCATACCCCGGCGAGCAGGTCCATAACGCAACCGGTCAAAGCGTTGGGCTCGCGGTAATCCAGTCGCAACGACGTAATGCCTTGGCTTCTGAACTCCTCAGCGAGCCGCGCGTAGGTGCCCGCACCCGGTCCTTCAAAACCGCCAAGCGCCCCGCACACCCAGATTACAGCCTGGTCCGAATCTTCGGCCCGGTGCAGTATCCCTTTGATGTCTCCCAAGTTAGTACCGAGCAACAGGCCTTGGCCGGCCCCTCCGTCATGGGGCGGGAGGACGTCGACTCTTTCAACAGTGATTTGTGCGTCCGCGGGAGGGTCGCCCGGCCTACGGATCCAAGGCGGGTAGTTATGCATGGGTGTACCTCAGCGGCCGCCGCGACTGCGCCGGCCCGGAACTAAGCCCAACCAACAGTCTCAGAGGCTTAGAAATTATCTCAAGAGTCCCTTCCCCCTCAGGGGGAAGGTTAGGATGGGGGTGTACCCCGCCGCGTAATTGACGCCAAAACAGATGATTATGAAAGGCGCCATCAGTTTTGAGATAGTTTCTTAGTCATGCGTCGGCATTACCTCAACCGGGCAGCAGCGCCGGCGTTCACTTTGCCGGGGCCGGTGTCTTACCCCACGGGGCCGGACCAATCCGGCTGATGCCGGTAATTTAGCCCTTGGGCAGAGGCGAGAAGTGGGCGCTAACGATCTTCCACTGCCCTGCCTGTTTGGCGCAAACCAACGTGGTCCGTCCATGGGCGGTCAGCAGGTTGCCGTCTTGGCCTACGCCCGTAAAGCTATCGTAAGCATTGGCAACACCCACATCGTCGCCAATCATGCGGCACGAGAGTTGGTGGAAGCCGAAGTTCATCGATGCAACGCCGTGGAGCGCGGCGCCCAGAAACTCGGAAAACTGTTCCTTGCCGTCGAGGCGATAGGGGACAGTGTCAAAAACCTCAACGTCATCCGACAACAGGTCCAGAGCCGCATTGGCGTCCATCCGGTTAAAAGCATCACAGAAATTTTGGGCCAGCGATTCGATCTCCTGTACGCTCACGGTCGGGCCTCCTTATTTAGTATTTGATTCGGGCGCCAAGCGATTTGGGTCTCAGCTTATCCCGTTTGCCAAGTCACACGTTCGTTCCTGGGCGCTCTCACTCCCGCAATGGCCGGAAAAAGGCCCGAATATCTTCAACCAGCAGGTCCGGCTCCTCCATGGGAGCGAAGTGGCCGCCCGACGGCATCTCAGTCCACCGCTTGAGGTTATAGTATGAATCGGCCCAGCGCCGGGGCATGAGAAGGACTTCTTCGAGGAAGACGGAAACTCCGGTAGGAGCTTCGACCACCGGGGTACGGTCGTGTGACGGTTGCCACGGGTTATGCAGGGCTTCGTAATAATAACGGGCCGAGGTACCAAAACTCTGGGTAACCCAGTAGAGCGTCATGGTGGTCAAGAGTTCATCTTTGGTGAAACGCTTTTCTACATCTCCGTCGCAGTCACTCCAGGTGCGTCGTTTCTCCAGGATCCAGGCGCACAAGCCGACGGGCGAATCATTGATTGCATAGGTGAGCGTCTGCGGCTTCGTAGTCTGGAGCGCATAGTAGCCACTTTCGGCATCCGAGAAATGGGTGTTCTTTTCGTGCCAGCCTTGCTCTTCAGGCCCAAACCAGGATGCATCCGGCAATGCGCTGCTAAATAGGTCCAGAGGAGCCATGAGGTTGGTGTGGACGCCAATCAAAACGGTCGGCGTATTTGTGGCCAAGCTGGTGAGAAATCAATGCGCCCCAGTCCCCGCCCTGCGCAGCGAACTTCTGGTAGCCCAGAACGTCCTGCATCAGCGTGACCCACAGGTCCGCGGTTCGCCAGAAGTTGATGCCGGGTTTGGTTAATGGCGTGGAAAAACCGTACCCTGGCAACGATGGCACCACCACGTCAAACGCGTCGGCCGGGTCGCCGCCGAAGGCAGCGGGATCGCTCAGCGGCCGGATTATCTTGTGAAAGTCCCAGAAGGTCCACGGCCAGCCATGGCTCAGAATTAACGGTATCGGTCGGGGGACCTCTGCCGGGCTCGTGAATAAAATGGATGGGGATTCCATCGATAGTGCTCCGGTACTGCGAGAAGGCGTTGATGGCGTCTTCGTGCTGCCGCCAGTCGTATTCGTCCCGCCAATACTCCACCAACTCCTTGAGGTAATCGAGGTTTGTGCCATACTCCCACTGAGAGTTGGCAAAACCGTCGGGCCAGCGGACGCGAGCCAGGCGCTCCTTCAAATCCGCGAGGGTTTCATCCGGGATTGCTACTGAGAATGGCTGCTTAAGCATCATCGACTCCTCGGCCAACGTCTCCCAAATGAAATTCTCTGTCCTAACGTAGCGGTTCGCCGGTGTCGGAACAACGCTAACATTGGCCCACGATGCTGTCAAACGTCGATGGCATAGCTGGGAATAACTGGCATCGGCACTGGCAGCGGCCAAGGCAACGTCAAAACGTCAAATGGCCCAAGCCCTTACCCCGGAGCGAGTCTTCTGGAACCCTTGCGATGTGAAAGTCGATGACTGCTACCGGACCGCAGTCCTGGAGCCTGCGAGGCACCGCATTAGGGTCTATTCCAAGCGGCGTGTACCCGTCCTGAACGAGTAGTAATTCCGTTACGGAGTACGAAACCAGCGACGAAAGGGTAATGCGGACTCACCCCAAGTATGATAGGCGGCGGGAACCAATAAGGCCTCGGGTCCGGCGACCCGCTCATCGGGTGAGGAACTCGACTATTCTGGGGTTTACCTCCTCCGGCTTTTCTTGGTGCATGAAGTGGCCCGTGCCAGGGATGATTACTTTTTCCAGGCCGTCGGTGAAGAACTGGTCCATCGCTTCGCTTTCGAAAGCGTCCAGTCTCTTCGGGCGGTCTCGCGTGCCGTGTAACGCCAGTGTCGGCACGGTGACCGGGCCGGCGTTGACTCGCTCCTCAGCTTCCCGCATCGACGGGTCCTGAAGAGCCGGATCGTATCTGGCCCGGTAGTAGTTCAGAGCGGCTTCCACGACCCCGGGCTTGCGGAACGTCTCCCGTATGCTTTCCAGGTCCGACGCCGGGATGTCCCACTCCGGGGAAGCATCCCGCCACCATTCCTCAACGAAGGCGAAGTCGTTGTAGGCCACTGCCTGTTCGGCAAATGGCAACTGGAAGAAGTATGAATGCCAGGTCCCTTTCAGGTATTGATAGCTCATTTGCAGGTCCTGGTCGACCCGGCCGGATGCGATGACCACCAGCTTGCTGACCTTGCCCGGTCCCAGCACGGCGGCGCCGGTAACGGCCCCGGCTCCCCAGTCGTTGCCAATAAGGTATGACTGATCGGCCCCGAACGCGTCGACCAGAGCCAGCACATCCTGGCACAGGAGGACGGCCTGATAGCGGCCGTCATTGGGCGCCTCGGTGGGCGCATAGCCTCGCATGAACGGCGCGACCGCCCGGAAGCCCGCCTCGGCGAGGTCGGGCAGCAGGTGGCGGAAGGAGTAAGCATGGTCGGGGAACCCGTGGAAGCACAGCGCCAGCGGTCCTTGACCAATTTCCAGGTAACTGAAGTTGATCCCGTTGGCGCGTATCGTCCCTTTGGCGAAGTCAGCCATGATGCCTCCCGGCTATCGCGTCGATTGCGCCCGATGGTAGGTGACGGCCTGAGGGGTGTCAACGCCGGAGATATGGCGCAATGGCCCATACTCCAATATATTGTTGGGGTTGCTTATTGGAATTGATTAATGACCCGGGAGAGTAATCTCGATGCAAGAAATCAGGACCGTGGCCCCAGACGAGTTTCTTCGATGGCTTCGGGCTGAGTCGCGGGCCCACGGCAACCGACTGGCCCATGACCCGGAAGCGTTGCGGCCCCATTTCGACCTGGGCCGAACCGTAGCCGTCTTCGAAAATGGAAACATCATAGGCGGTTCCAATTCTCACCTCTTGGAGATGTCCATCCCAGGGGGTTCCTCGGTGCTGGCCGGTGTATCCAACGTCGCGGTACAGCCCACCCACACCCGGCAAGGGCTGATGACGCGGATGCTTCGCTACCAGTTCGATGATTTCCACGAACGCGGCGAGCCGCTGTCGGCCCTGTTCGCCTCCGAAAGCTCGATCTACGGCCGGTTCGGCTACGGCGTCGGGTCGGTGCACGAGCAATGGCAGATCGAACGCCGCAACAACGCCTACGCCCGGCCCTGTGAGACTCCGGGGCGCATGGTTTTCGTCGAACCCGAAGACATTACGAAAGAGCTTCCGGAGGTCTCCCGGCGCAGCACGTGGGACCGCCCCGGAGTGTTCCAGAAGTCGCCCCGCAAATGGGAGGAGGACTCCCAAGCGCCGGAGCACCGGCAGGGCGGCCGGGGCGGCCTATTTTATGTCGCGTATGAGGACGGCGGACGAATCGAAGGCTATGCGACCTACCGCACCAGCGGTCCCACCCTCACCGTAAACGAGTTGATGGCGACGACCAAAGAGGCGACTGCGGCGTTGTGGCGGTTTTGCTTTGACGTGGACCTGTATAGCAGCACGGAGGCCCTCAAGCGTCCTGTCGACGACCCGTTGCCGTGGATGCTGGCCGACCCGCGTCGTCTCCAGCGGACGACGCGGGATGGGTTATGGCTGCGGCTGATCGACGTAGGCGCGGCCCTGAAGCAGCGTCTTTATATGGAAAGCGGCCGGCTGGTGTTCGAGGTAAGCGACGACTTCTGTTCCTGGAACGAAGGACGGTTCGAATTGGAAGGGTCTCCCGAGGGGGCCACATGCCGTTCCTCGACCTCGTCTCCCGACCTGGCGATTGCCGTTTCCGGGTTGGCCTCAGCCTACCTGGGCGCCGTGACTTTCACCACCCTGGCGCAAGCAGGCCTGGTGGAAGAACGCACACCCGGCGCGTCGTTGCGGGCTGACCGCATGTTCGCCGTCCGCCAACAACCCTGGACCCCGCACAACTTCTGAGGGGCGGGGTGGGCCATCTTATCTGAATCCTGCTAATGTTAGAGTCAAAGCAAGCTCCATTTCTTAAAGATCGTGAAGGAATTGCATCAATCAACTGCGGCTACTGAGCAGGATATCAATTTGTGCTCGGGTGCCGGGGGATTGGGGATCGGTCTTGTTCAAGCGGGTTTCTCCCCGTTCGAGTTTTACGACAAAGATCGCGGGGCCTGTGAGACGCTTCGGCATAACCTCCTCAAAGACGATGCCGCCCTGAACGGTCGCGTTTTTGAAGGTGACCTCTCTCAAATTGAATGGATATTTAGTTCCATTGGCGTGCGGCTCCTCGCGGCAGGTGCGCCCTGTCAGCCTTTTAGCATGGGAGGCGCTCGAAAAGGCCATCAGGACGAGCGCAACCTATTCCCGACGCTGTTGAAAGCGGTACGCCTCCTTCGTCCGCGGGCTGTGCTGATTGAGAACGTTCGCGGCTTAGAGCGAGGTTTACACCGACCATATCTCGAGTACATCTTAAGACAGCTTACTTACCCAGATTTGTGGCCTGTTGCGGGTGAACCTTGGAGATACCACGACCGACGTCTAAGGCAACACGCCAACGACAGCCACGCCTGTCCCACATATCGCGTGGTGTGGGACGTCTTCAACGCAGCCGACTTTGGGGTATCACAAATTCGCCATCGGTTGTTCATCGTCGCAACAGCTATGGACCTTCCCGAATATCGGTTCCCATCCCCGACACATTCGAAGCAGAAATTGCTCTCCGATCAAGCGACAGGAGTTTATTGGGAGAGCAGAGGGCTTGCGGTTCCCAAAGGAAGCGGGAAGCCCGTTTTCAAGGCCGCCGACGAGGGTGCTCAATTACCTTGGGCAACAGTCAGAGATACGACACTGGATTTGCCTCCCCCGGCATGCGAGGAGAACGACAATTGTAATAACCATTGGATTATTCCTGGCGCACGAGCTTACGCTGGACATACAGGTAGCATCATGGATTGGCCCTCGAAGACACTTAAAGCAGGGGTGCACGGGGTGCCTGGTGGTGAAAATACCATGATCTGTGACGACGGGGCGTTTCGGTACTACACACTTCGAGAGATGGCACGAATTCAATCTTTCCCTGATGGGCACTACTTTGCAGGGTCGCGATCTAATGTGACACGTCAAATAGGCAACGCGGTTCCTTGCGATCTGGCTGCGGCCGTCGCTGGTCCGCTACGGAAACTGTTTTAATCCAGCGATGCCCTATAACCACGCAAGCGAATGATGACGACCTCCCCCGGTGAGAGCAAGGGCTCGATTTTACGCGAGGCCCGCGAATCTCGCTCGTGCTTGAGGGAATCAATGTTCCGCAGTCCGCGTTGAGGAAATCGTCCATGGGCTTGTTAATCGGGTCAGAGAACCATCCCTACTGAAACAGATATCGTTCTGGATCAAGCGGAGGAACAAGTATTTTCGGTACCTACGAAACCCTGCGAACCGAAAATTTAGTCCGGAGAAGCCGATTCGGTTCCTTTATCATACGATGACAGACTCACTTTCTGAAGAAAATAGATCGGCACTGATGGCAAAGGTTCGATCCAAAGGAAACCGATCCACCGAACTCAAGGCCATGTCAGTTCTTGAGAGAAATGGCATTGAGGGATGGACGCAACATCCTTCTGATGTTCCGGGGCACCCGGACTTCTACTTCCCTGAGAAACGTGTTGTTGTTTTCGTTGATGGTTGTTTCTGGCATGATTGCCCCAAATGCGGGCGTATTCCGAAGACGCGTGTAGAATTTTGGAGAGCTAAAATCAAAGGGAACCGGCGGCGAGACCTTTCCATCACGAGGGTGTTGAGACAGCAAGGCTACCATGTAATGAGGATTTGGGAGCACACGCTGCGGGACGAAAGATGGGTTCGGAGGCTGTTTCGTATGCTCGGTGGGCAGGCGGCTGGGAGCAAAATGGGGATACAAGACCAGGAGCGATCCTGATGCCTCGCAGATTCAGGGATCGTAAGATCACTGGTATCGGAGAATTGTTGGAACTCCTGAAGGAGGACCATAAGGTGCTTCTCGGGAGGGTTTCGGAGCAAAGTGGCGAGCAGTTTCAGGGTATTTGGTACAGAGGTGTGCCTTCAACCAGGCTAAATCTTCTTCCTACTCTACATCGTGCCAAAATACCCGTCGTTGACGAAGCCTACCTTATGAATCGATTTAAACAGAACGCTTATGAGTTTCTCGTGGATAGACCTCAGGGTGAATGGGAATGGATGCTCCTAGCGAGGCACCACGGTCTTCCTTCACGATTGCTCGACTGGACCGAGAACCCTTTAGTGGGCCTTTTCTTCGCGTCTGATAGATACAACAATCACTATTCTAACTCGAACGGCGTCCTATGGTGCTTATCACCGCCACACCTTAACGAAATCGCGAGTAACGGCACGATCAGGTCGGACATGCTTCCCATGTTTCTAGACGAAGAGGGTCTCTCCGCAGAGGATGAATTCCTTACAAACTACAAAACATCTTTCGTGAGAACTGCGGTGGGTACAGAACCGAGACCACCGGCGGCGGGCATCAGCATCCGAACCAATAAGCGTATTCAAGCACAACTGGGAGTATTCACGATTCATCACGCCGATCCGAAACCCCTGGAAGACTGGTCCGGCGGATCACACGTTTGGCGGTATATCATTCCACGAAAGGCCAAAGTTTCGATCCAGGACGAGCTTAGGCGTTCTGGTGTCACAGCTCTCACTTTATTCCCTGACCTCGACAATGCTGCCCGTGAGGCCAGGCAGGGGTACTAATGCCCAGATTTAGAATGTATCCTTTGCGAGCGAACAATGTCTTGGAATTGTACCAACAGCGCGACTTAATCGACATTGATCCACCATATCAAAGGCTATCGGTTTGGAACGAGGAGAAGAAACAGCGGTTTATTGACTCAGTAATCAACAGAGTCGACACTCCTAAACTCTATTTCCACGAGATCGCCAGACATCCGGGAACCTCTTCGCGTTTTAGGTACTCAGTCATAGACGGAAAGCAACGCTTGTTGGCCCTGTGGGATTTCATTTCAAATGTTCTTCCACTTCCGCATGACTTTGTATACTTCGATAACGAATCCTATCAGGCAGCAGGGCTGACCTATCAAACATTGCTCAGCAAATACCCGCTGCTCAGGGCACGTCTGGATACCTTTGAAGTTCCAGTAGTGCTGGTCCAAGCGGAGACGGATGAACTCATAGAGCAATTATTCTGGCGACTCAATGTTCAAGTACCCCTGAGTGCTCCAGAGTCTAGAAATGTGTTGGGAGGTCCTTTACCTTTCCTTATTCGGAAAATCGGATTAACGCCTTTTTTCCGCAAGTCGATCCTCATTAGAAACAACCGATTTCAACACTATGATCTCGCGGCGAAGTTCCTATATATATGCCATGTCAATAACTTCGTTTCTACTAAGAAAGTCGATCTAGACAATTTTGTTCGAAACATGAAGACGGCTCAAGAAAAAGGCTTGGGAATCGCCTCCGCAGAAGCTCTTGCTAATCTGGAGAATCAGACCAAGGAAGAACTTGATCGTTCACATTCATTCTTCGGGCCTGAAAATCCCTTACTCCGCAGTGTAGGGAGAATCATCCTATATTTCCATCTCTTTCGATTATGTGCTAACACGGACACGCAACTGCCAATATCTCACTCGATGCTGGAAAAGTTTAATCTAGACGTAACTTCCGCGCGGCACAAATCACAACGTATGTCCCGTGGATCGGGTGAAAACCTGGACGATGTGGAACGTGATTTAGTTAGGTTTGATCAGGAAAAGCAAAGCACAAACGACGCAACGGCACTCGAACGGCAATATGGTTATTTGCGATCTTACATGGCTAACCACTACCAAATAAAACTGCCTAAATAGAATTCCGATTACCGCACAAGCAGCAAAGGGAGTTCAAGACCCCGCTCAAGGATGGGCACTTCACCGTCGCGCCAGATCCCCTACGGCTTTTACTCGGACCAGGGTGGCGCTGCTGGGGACGTAGGTCAGCGGTATCTCGTCGACCTCCACGATTTCCACTGACGACCGGTCGGCGCCAGCGGCTACCGCCCTGCTGACGGCCTCGGCGGAGCAGTCGGCTATGGCTTGCTCGCGGCCGGTGTGCTCGAGGGAGTAGACCCGCTCGACTTGACCTCCTACTTGGGCGATGGCCGCGCCGATGGCGTTGGCTACCCCGGCGTGTTCGGGACGCAGCACTTGGGAAGCTCCGGTCAGGGTATTGCCCAGCAGGATGCTGCCCCCGCCCACCAAGACCACAGGCGCGTCCTCGTAACTGAGTTTGACCCGGTCGATGGCCGTTTCCACCCTGGCCTGTATCTCCGCCATCGCTTCGTCCACCAGAGACGGATCAAGGCGTTCGGCCAACCGGGGATCACCCACCCTGGCCCGGCCATCGGCGACGGCCAGGTCGGTGGCGGTAAGGGTGTCGCCGCCGAACACCAGCCCTTCCTCTGTCAGCCGGTAACCGACCCTTTCGGGCCCGATACGCAGCGGCCCTCCTTTGACCACGGTGCCTCCGCCCAAGGGCATGGAAAGCATGTCCGGCATTCGAAAGTTGGTGCGGACTCCGGCGATTTGTATGGCGACCGCCGCCTCTCTGGGAAAGCCCTTCACCAGCGCCCCAACGTCGGTCGACGTTCCGCCGACGTCCACCACGATACCGTCGCGCACGCCGGACAGGAAGGCCGCGCCGCGCATGCTGTTGGTGGGACCGGACGAGATGGTGAGAACGGGGAACCGCGCGGCGAACTCGGCGTCCATGAGCGTCCCGTCGTTCTGGCTCATATACAGGGGGGCGTCGATGCCCAACGCCGCCAAGGCCTGTTCTATCCCTTGAATGGTCCGGGAGGCCATGTCTCCCAGGCAGGCGTTCAGCACTGCGGCGTTTTCCCGTTCCAGAAGGCCCATACGTCCGTTTTCGTGGGAAAGGCAAACTCGAAGCTCGGGCGCCTCTTGGGCGACTATGGCCGCCGCTTCGGTCTCGTGAGAGGTGTTGACCGGGGAGAACACGCCGGATATTGCCAGGGCCCGAACATCATAGCGGCGCATGTCGCGGACCGCTTCCCTGAGTCCTTCCGGGTCGAGGGCGGAAATCTCCCGACCGTCGAACTCGTGGCCGCCACGGACCATGTAGGCAAATCCGCCGGCTGCTTCCCGCAACGGGTCGGGCCAGTCCACCAAGGGCGGCAGCAGCTTCGTGGCGGGCAGCGCCAACCGGATAACGGCGGTCGGCGACAGGTTTCGCTGCTCCAGCAGGGCGTTGGTGAAGTGGGTCGTCCCCACCATTACGGCGTCGACCCGTTCGCTGCGGGGAAGATGGGTCAGAAGCTCGGTCAAGGCGTCGATAATGCCGGTGGTGACGTCCGCGGTTGTGGGCAGCTTGGCCGCGCCCACCAAGGTTGCGCCGTCCATCAACACAGCGTCGGTGTTGGTGCCGCCCACGTCAACGCCGATAAACAACGGGCCGCCGATACACTATCAGGGGAATGTAATCGGTGTCGTAGCCGAAGGCCCGGGGTCCGGCGACGGCCAGGCCTTCGGTGGTTACCCAAAGCTCCGGCGCGGGGAACCCCAGGATGGTGACGCGCAATCCGTAGCGCATCAACTCGGTTGTTACCGGCTCGCCCAAATCGGTGGCCACGGCGCAGATCAGGTCGGGCACGGTGCAAACGGTCTCGCCGTCTCTCCGGGCGATGAGATTCTCGTTCTGGAAGTCGATGACCATTCGTTCGCCGCTGTAGGAGTCCAATCCGTCGATGGTCAAGGTCCCGCGGGCGAACCCCCCGGTGGTGCGGCGGTCCACGTCGACAACCTTGCCGTTGAACAGCACCTTGCCGGGACAGGTCTCCAGAATCGCGTTTAGCGGGTCTTCGCTTCGGGAGCGAGCTTGCTTCACCGCGTCTCCCAAATCGCGGGCCAAGGACAGGGTGAGCGGCACCGCAGTCCGGCGCACCTGTTCGGCGCTCATGGGGGCAACGGCGTAACAGGCGACGCAGCCCATCTGAATGGTAATCGAGCGGGCCAGCCGTTCGGCCCAAGCGGGGTTGATCGTTTCGCGGATGACGACAGTGTTGCCCTTTTCATCAGCGACGGCCATCGGGCAGCATGGCACGCCATAGACGAAAAAAGTCTTCATCTGCAGTTCGGGAAAGGCCCGGCCCATGCCGTCGGCGTCCACCACCGGCAGACCGGCCATCGCCGCCGGAATCAACGGCTCGACCGAGTTGCTGCCGCCGATCTCGTTCGAGATCAGGGCAGTGGCTTGCTCCCCGGTGTAGTCTTCGATGGCGCGGAGGGCATGGTAGGACTGGAGGTCGCGCACCTTTTCTATGCCGACGGTGGGCGCCCCGATGCCGCCCACGCAAACCACCCGAGCGTCTTCCGGCAGCTCTTCCGGAGCCAGCACGGTGACGGGGCCCCATTGCCGGATGGCCTGCCGTGCCCGCAGTTGCCCGATATACGGATTTCCGCCGCCGCCCGTACCCAGGATCCCGGCGCCGATGGCGATGGAATCCAGAACGTGTTCGGTCGCTTGCCACAAATCGTTTTCGCCCCGCGCCTGCGTGATTCCGGGAGGCCAAGCGGCAGTGTATTGACCGAGTCTGTGGCTGTCAACCACATGCGTTATAACAATACTTCCGAGCTTCTCCCAAGCCCAGGGTCATCCAATTGAATCCCCCAATTGTCGGAAAATCCCCCGTCCTTCCGGCCGCAGCCGGAATCCAGACCCGAATCTTGGGTTAGCGGCATTCGGAGGGAACCGAAATCGGCATCGGTCCTTGGGTCCCGGTTGCGACCGGGACGACGAGAGGGGGCGGATTCAACATTTGAATGACCCTGGTCCCAAGCCGACGGCCTGCCGTTGGCAGTGATCGGATATGTTATCCTGCGCGCATATCGCCCTCGATATAACCGGCCCTTATAACCCGCCATTGAAATCCCCGGGAGAGAATTCCACGCCACAGGAGTCTTCGAGATGGTCAGCTATTCTTACGACCACATTCACCTGCGCAGCCTGGAGCCGATTGAAACGGCCCGCTACTTCGAGCAAATGTTCGGGGCGAAGATATTGGAGACGGTCCAGTCCGACGGGCAGCCCCGGGTCGACATTGATATCAATGGGCTGATTGTCTTCATCGCCCGCGCCGCCCCGGACACCCCGGCGGGGCCGGTCGACCCCCATTTGGGGCTGGACCATTTTGGCCTGCGGGTCGACGACCTGGAGGCGGCCGCCACCGACCTCAAGTCCAAGGGCGCCGTGTTTTCCACAGAGCCCCACCAACTCCGCCCAGGGGTGAAGATCGCCTTCGTCCGGGCCCCGGGAGACGTTCGCATTGAGCTTTTGGAGCGTTCCGGCTCCGAATAGACGACGGCTTGCCTTGGTATGAATCTATATCGGGTCAGCATCACATGAGTCATCCCGCAGTTTCTTGCAGGGATGCCGTCATCCCTTCCGTCATTCCGGGCGGCTTTCGCCGGAAAGACGACGTTTCTGTAACGGTTGCCGTGCCAGCGCAGTTTGACAGCCTCAGTGGCAGATGTTAGCGTCCCGGATGGTAGCATCCCGGAGGGGTTTGTCTGGCTTATGGTTGGGCCATCGGTCTTGGACCATCTCGGCGGCGGCCTCTTGGCCGGAATTCGGGTGTTGGAAGTCGGCGGTGGGGTATCCGCTCCGTTCTGCGCCAAGCTGCTGGCCGACTACGGGGCCGACGTAGTCAAGATAGAACCCCCGCCCTCCGGAGACCCGGTGCGCGGCTGCGGCCCTTTCGCGGGCGACGATCCCCACCTCGAAAAGTCCATTCCGTTCCTCTACCTGAACACCAACAAGCGGGGCATCAGCCTGGACGTAATGTCCACGTCGGGCCGCCGCGCCTTTCATGCCTTGTTGCAGACCGCCGACGTGTTGGTGGAGAGTTGCGCCCCCGCCGAGGCGGACGCTCTCGGGACCGGCCATGAGACCATTGGCGGCGTCAATCCGTCCTTGGTCCACACTTCCATTACTCCATTCGGGCAGTCAGGGCCCTACCGGAACTTCGAAGCGACGGACATAGTCGCCTGCGCCATGAGCGGTCTGATGTACCACTCGGGCGACTCCGACCGGGAACCGTTGCGAAACGCTTTGGACCAGTCGTTCTACGTTGCTGGCGCCAACGCCGCGGCGGCTACCCTGGCCGCGTTGTTCCAAAGACTAGGCACCGGCCAGGGCCAACACGTCGACGTCTCTGTGGTGGAGTGCCTGGCCTCCCATCTGGTGCAGGCCGTTCCGTACTACAGCTATATGGGCGCCATCAAGGGTCGCCGCCCCATCCGCGGATCGGGGTTCGAGGAGCTGATGCCCGCCCGGGACGGTTACGTCGTCCCCTCGGTACAGGGCTCGCAACCGTGGCCGGTGGTGGCGGACCTGATCGGCCTCCCGGAGCTCTTGGAGGAACGATTCGCCACCGGCGCTGGACGCATCGAACACGGTGAAGAATTGAAACAACTACTGACCGAGGGCCTTTCTCTCTGGGACCGCAAGCCATTGTTCCTGGCCTCCGGCGACCGCAGGTTGGTGTTTGGCATGGCCCAGGATGCCCAGGACCTGGCCGGATGTCCGCACCTTCAAGAGCGCGGCTTCTACGTTGAAGTGGAACACCCGGTGGCCGGGCCGGCTCAATACCCCGGTATGGGCCCCCGGCTGTCGGGCCACGACTTCGAGATCAGCCGGCCCGCCCCCACATTGGGCCAGCACAATCAGGAAATCCTGTCCGGCGAGCTAGGCTACTCTCCGGAGGACCTGGCGGCGCTTCGGGCCGCTTCAGTAACCTGATCCGGAGTCCCATCTGAATCGCATGGGGAAATTACAGGCCGAAGAATGAGCAAGCTCCCCCTGAATAACATCCGGGTGCTGGACCTGAGCCGGGTCTTCGCCATGCCTTACGTGGGAGCGTACTTGGCAGACCTGGGCGCTGAGGTCGTCAAGTTGGATACCCATCACATTCAATTCATGGACTCCACCCGGGCCAGCGGATTCACCGGTGGTCCCTTCCCTGACAACGATCCGGGAGATTCGTACTGGGAGAGGGGCGGGACGTTCCAGACCCTGAACCGGGGGAAACGCAGCCTGACCCTCGACCTCCGGGCCGGCTCGGCCCAGTCCATCGTTAAAGACTTGGTCCGCGTCAGCGACGTTGTGCTGGAGAATTTCACTCCCAGGGTGATGACCCGCTTCGGCCTGGAATACGCTAGCTTGAGGGCGGAGCGGCCCGATCTGATCATGGTCTCCAACACCGGCTATGGCCACAGCGGGCCTTGGTCCAACTTCGGCGCCATGGCCTCTGCCTTGGAGCCGACCCATGGCACCGGCGCTTTCATGGGATACCTGATGAAAACGCCAGAGGGGCCCGACAGCGTCTTTATCCCGGAGGAGACGCCCAAGAAAATGGGTAATTCCTACACCGACTTTTTGGCTACTTGGACGGCCCTAGGCGCGGTCATGGCCTCGTTGTTCCACCGGGCCCGCACGGGACGCGGCATGTGGATAGACGTCGCCATGTACCAGGTGGGGGCATCCTTCGTCGGCGAGGGAATCCTGGACTTCGCCTACAACGGCCGCAGCACCCGCCGGATGGGCAACCGGCACCTGTCGGCCTCGCCCCACGGTTGCTACCCCTGCCGAGGGCGCGACGAGTGGGCGGTCATTGCGGTAAGGGACGACGCAGATTGGAAATCGTTTTGCGATGTGGCGGCCGGCGAAATCCCGGAGCTGCTGGATAAACGGTTCGAAACGTCCCGAGACCGGTTGACCCGGCAGGACGAGCTGGACTCCCTGGTTGGCAAATGGACTGCCTCCCGGAGCCAGTACCAAGTGATGGAGGAGCTTCAGTCGGCAGGCGTCCCCGCCGGTCCGGTCTTGAACGCCCGTTCCCTCTTGACGGACCCCCATTTCCGCGACAGGGGTTTCTTCGAGCAGGTGGACCACCCGCCGGGAACGGGACTGGGGCGCAGGGAATACATCGGCCGGGGCTGGAAGATGTCGGGCAACCCCCTTCACATACGACGCCCGGCGCCCGTCTTGGGGGAAGCCAACCAGTACATCCTAAAGGACGTGCTGGGCCTGAGCGACCCGGAAATCGAGGCGCTGGTACGAGAGCAGGTAGTAGCCGACCAGCCCGAAGGGGCTTCGGTCCCGCCGACGGTGCCCTTGGACCAACAGGCCGAACTGGGTTGGGTCGTGGAGTGGGACCGGGAGCACCCTGGGAGCTGAAGAAACTAGAGGCCGGCGTTCTCCAAAAACGCCGCGAGCAATTCTCCCATCTGGGCCTCGTGGGCCCGGGCGAACTTGGTGAACTCCCTCTCGTTGCGGGCTGCCTCTTCCCTGGGGTCGAAACGGTCGCCCATCAGAGCGTAGTCGCCGTAGAAGACCTCGTTCCAGACCAGGAACTCATCCAGCGTAAGCTGTGGCTCGAACTGGAACCCGTAGGAGTTCCTGTACCTAAAGGCCATGTTAATGCGCCGGTAGAGGCCGTCGCGGCAGAGTATGTCGCCCTCGGCCAGCTTTATCGCCCCTCTGGGTATGGTGAAGCACTCCCCATGCAGGGTCGGTACCAGCGGGGTCCGTATTTTGGAGAATACAGGGTCGGCGTCGCCCTCGGCGGTGACGTGTATCTTCCGCAGGCCGAACTGGTAGCCGCCGGTGGGCTCCACCGTCCCTCCGAGGGCTGCAGACATCATCTGAGCCCCCAGACACACCCCGAACACGGGCAAGTCGCCATCCATGGCCTCCCGGAGAAACTGACGCTCCCAGTGGAAAGCAGGTAAGTCGTCGTTGGCGGACATGGGCCCGCCGAAGGCCATGACTACCGCCGGCCTGTCCAGAGAGGGCGGCTGCCAGTCGTCATGCAAGCGGTCGAACAAGTCCACCGGGACCGGCTCGAACTCCCGGGCGTCGAGTATTCCTCGAAAGTTGGCGGCGAGGGTCTCTTTCGGGTGGTGGCGGATGATCAAAGCGCGTTTCATGCCGCCAGTATATCGCCAATCACCATT
Organism: Dehalococcoidia bacterium; assembly: GCA_965222595.1. GTDB lineage: Bacteria > Chloroflexota > Dehalococcoidia > Lucifugimonadales > UBA3495 > VXOI01. Next base: position 133,834 of record CBDCUJ010000014.1, read on the forward strand.
CCGGCGGGCCTGCCCAAGATCCACGCCGGTTGAGTCCCTCACCCTCGCCCCATATAATCGACCCCGTTACCCGGCAATTCCCGGAGCGATAAATCCGGGAGTCGATAAATCCGGGAAAGGAACGTGTTATGGCTAAAATGACCGGCGGTCAGGCGTTGATGAAATCCTTGTACCGGGAGGGCGTCCGGGTAATTTTCGGACTGCCTGGGGTACAGCTCTATCACGCCATGGACGCGCTTTACGACGAACCGGGCATCCGGTTCATCTCGACCCGCCACGAACAGGCCACCGCCTACATGGCAGACGGCTACTCCCGGGCCGGCGGCGGCATCGGCACCGCCTTGGTGGTCCCCGGCCCCGGACTGTTGAACGCTGCCGCCGCGATCTCCACCGCTTACTCGGCATCGTCCCCCATTATGGTGGTTTCGGGCCAAGTGGAACGGGATCTCATCGGCGTCAACCGCGGCATGCTGCACGAGGTGAACGACCAGTTGGAAGCCGTCAGGCCCATCACCAAGTTCGCCCGGCGCATCCTGGACCCCGCCGAGGTCCCGGAGGCCGTCCACGAGGCGTTCCACCATCTGAAAAACGGCCGCCCCAGACCGGTGGAGATCGAGATACCGCCGGAAACCCTGGGAGAGGTGGCCGACGTCGAGTTGCTGGAGCCGGAAGCTCCCCGGCCCTTGCCGCCGGATGCCGGAAGGACCGCCGCCGCAGCGCAAATGATCGCCGCAGCGAAAAACCCGCTGATATGGGTTGGCGGCGGCGCGATATCGTCCGGGGCGTCCGGCGCCCTGCGCCAACTGGCGGAGCACCTTCAAGCTCCGGTCGTCACCACTGCCGAGGGGAAGGGCGCCATCTCTGACCGGCACCCCCTTTCCTTGGGCTCTCTGTGGCTTCGGGACGACACAATCGCCAAGGAGGCCTACGGCCACGACCTCGTTCTGGCCGTGGGGACCCGGTTGGCGTTCCCCGCATGGCTGGGCGGCCAGCAGGTGGTGCAGATCGACATCGACGACGAAGAGTTGGGGCGCAACTACGCCAACACTTTCGGAATCCACGGGGACGCCCGCCTGACGTTGGAGTCTCTCTACGCAGCCATTGCTGCCCAATCCCCGCCTCGGCCCGACCGGAGCGAGGCGGTGGCCGTCGAACGGGCAAGCCGGAAGGAAGAAAAGATCTCGGTCGAGCCCCAGGAGTCGTTCATGGCGGCCGTGCGGTCGGCCATGCCCGACGACGGCATCCTGATTGCCGGAATGACCCAATTGGGTTACTACAGCCGGGCCTACTTTCCCACCTACGAACCCCGGACGTTCATAACGTCCTCATACTCCGGGAATCTCGGATATGCTTTCCCGACCGCTTTGGGGGCGAAGGTGGCCCAACCTGACCGGGCGGTGGTCGCCCTGTCGGGAGATGGCGGGTTCCTGTTCAACTCTCAAGAGCTGGCCTCGGCGGTTCAGCACGGCATCAACGCCGTGGTGGTCGTCTTCAACGACAATGCCTACGGCAACGTGGTCCGGGACCAAATCAACCGGTTCCAAGGACGCACCATCGGGGGTGAACTGCACAATCCTGACTTCGTCAAGCTGGCCGAAGCATACGGCGCAACGGGCATCAGAGCGTCTACCGCGGAGGAGTTGGAGGCGAGCCTCAAGTCATCCCTGACCCACGACGGACCGACGCTCATCGAAGTCCCCGTCGGGCCCATGCCCACGCCCTTCGAGCGGCCCTGAGGCCGGTGTCGACCGCGCCGCGCCAAGACCCGCGAGGGGCAGCCGGCGTCTCCCGCTGCGCCTGCTTCGTCCGCCGACGGCCCCAGCACTCCTAAGATCATCCACCCAGTAACCGTCCCGTAAGCGTCTGATCCTCGCAGACTGGTTCAGCTACTCTAAACTACTCTAAACGAAATCTTTACAGTAGCGTTTAGAGCAGGATAGTAGTGGCTTCAGTTCCCAGCCGATGCGGCCCAATAGGCCCTCGGGTCGGTGGCGCCGGTCCCGAAGCGCTGCACCAACCCTCTTGTTTCCAATAGCCGCAGATTTCTTAGCACTACGGGGCGTGAACGGCTGCTCAGGCGAACCAAATCGCCGGTCCCGGCGGGACCGAGCCAAGAAAGCTGTTGAAAAAGCTCCCGTGCAACCGGCGGGAAGGGCCATCAACTCGTTCGCGCCGACAATCGCTCCAAATAAAGTAACCGTTTACGCCGCCCGCCGTCTGGGTTACCAAGGGGCGCTGCCCTCCCGCACCCTCCATTGCCTCTACCATTCGGCGCAGCCCTTCCCCCATCTCTTGGCCATACGACAACTCCGTCATTACCCGGGCTATGCGAGGATTGCGAGAAAACCGGGGGACGTTCATCAGGTCACTTAAAGAAGTTATGCCGGGGAAGCGGCCGGGGCTGGACACTTCGACCCGGTCATCAAACAATTCCACCCGAACGTGGTCGCCAAAATTGCTGTAGGCGCGGTGTATGACCGCATTCACCAGCGCTTCCAGCCAGACCTCTTCCGGCACTATGCCGAAACCAGTCGAACCGGCCGTCCGGGCCCAATGCCCGCCGGCTGGGCAGGGACTCCTTAATCGCCTGTCGCGCAGTGTCTATCTGTCGCGGAAGCGGACCCTCGCAACGGACGTCGCTCACAAGATTCTGCCTTGTCCCCGTGCGGCGTTCTCTGCCGGAATACTTGAGGACCCGGACGTAAGCCTGTGGATAGGCCCCCCTGCGGATTCACTCCAAACAACAACTGTCCGGCGATATATGGAACGCCATCGCTGTCGGCCAAGTCTCTAGCTTGCAGCAACCGTTTCGGGTCAGGGTGGCCGACTCTGGTGGCATATTCACCACTACAAAGTCAAGCTCCGGGTCTCCATAGACCCGGGCAGTTGTCCTTTCAAAGCTGGTGTCCCCCCGGTCATAGCGCAACTGAATCCGCTGTTCGAAGTCCAGCCTGCGGTCCTCGTCCCCGACACACAAGAACACTTCGTCTCTGTTTGTGGCGTGGACCTGCTCACCCGGCGCCGTCACCAATACGAAACAGCTCGTCTGGTTCGCCGTGCCGATTTATGCAGTCCAGCCGATGAAAGTCGTATCGCACCGCTGGAACCGTGAAGTCCAAGCCGGCCTGTCTCCAGTCGTTTTGACTCTCCGGATGGCTTTTGATTCCTTCGCACACGCCACGAAACAGGCCTATGGCTATCACCCCGCCTTCAGCGTTGGCCATAGCCGCCAGGGTTTTTGGCTAAATCGGGGCCGTGAATGCGGGCGCTCTTGCGGTCGAACCACTGATTTTTCCGCCTGGTCTAGCAGAAGGCTGGTTAACTCTCCGGGCGGCAAATCCAGCAGGTTGTCCAATCGGCGGTAACATGGAATAACTATATCGTAGTCTAAATTATTTATAGTAAATAAAGCCCGCCATGAGAGTTGTCGTAAGTGTTCAGTCACGGTGAGAAGCCCCCAACCGCACCCTCTGGATACCGGCGAAAGCCGGTATGACGACGGACTACGTTTATCGAGGACTGTCACGAAGTCTGAACAGTTACGAGTTGCCTGACCCGCAGCGTCTCTCCGCTCAAATTCGGCACACCTCCAAGGCAGCTGAGCCGGACCTGCCCCCGACCCCCGGCTTCTATGTATAATTGGGCCCGGCGCGTACCATCCATCGCGTACCATAAATAAATGGGCGGCCTGAGCCGCCTTAATTCGGAGGTGAGAAAATGCCGGACCGTCAACCAATCATCCCGGCGGGGGTTTCCCCGAATCCGAATCTGTCACCGGGTATTCGAGTGGGAGATTTCCTGTTCGTCTCGGGCCATGTGGGCGTCGACGCCGACGGCAACGTCGTGGGCGACTGCGAGGCCCAGTCCCGTCAAGTGATGGCCAGCATCCGCGGCGTGATCGAAGCCGCCGGGGGCCGCATGGAGGACGTCGCCAAAATCACTTGCTTCCTGACCAATATGGACGACTATCCAGCCTACGCCAAGGTCCGTCTGGAAACCTGGCCCAGCAATCCGCCAGCCAGCTCCACCGTCGGCGTTTCCGCCTTGGTGCGCCCGGAGTTGGTGGTCGAGGTGGAAGCCATCGTAAGGATGCCCGACTAAATGGGAGGGGTTATGGCAGCCGAAGAGAAGCTAAAGGAAATGGGGCTGGAACTGAGCGAACCGAACCCGCCCGTCGCCAATTTCGTGTCCGCTGTCCGCACCGGGAACCTGCTCTACGTCGCGGGCCACATTCCCAGGATGCCCGACGGCTCGGTCTTGAACCAAGGCAAGGTTGGACGGGACGTGACCCCGGAGCAGGGCTACGAAGCGGCGAAGCAGGCCATGCTGAACTGCTTGGCCGCAGTCAAGGCCGCCACTGGCGATCTGGACAAGGTGACGCGGGTCGTGAAGCTGCTGGTGATGGTGAACGCCGACCCGGAGTTCGACAGCCACTTCGTCGTCGGCAACGGCGCTTCGGACCTCTTGGTGGAGCTCTACGGCGATCAGGGCCGGCACGCCCGCTCGGCCGTGGGCATGTCCGGACTGCCGTTACGGGCCCCGGTTGAAGTGGAAATGATCGTGGAAGTGACCGACTAGCCGCACTCGCTCAGACCTGCCGGTAGCGGTTCACGATGGGCAGCCGCCAGTCCCGCCCGAAGGCGCGGGGGGTTATCTTCACTCCCGGCGGGGCTTGGCGGCGTTTGTATTCGTTGCGGTCCACCGCCCTCATAACCTGCCGGACCACCGCCGGATCGAAGCCCGAGTCGACCATCTCCACGTAGCTGCGGTCGTCTTCCACGTAGGCCTTTATCACGGGGTCCAGCACCTCGTACGGCGGCAGGGTGTCTTGGTCAAGCTGGTCCTCTTTCAGTTCAGCGCTGGGCGGTTTGTCGATGATGGCCTGGGGTATGACGCCGTCGCCCGTTCCGAAGGACGCGCCGTTCCGGTTCCTCCACCGGCACAGGTCGTAAACCGTGGTCTTGGGCACGTCTTTCAACACGGCGAACCCGCCGGCCATGTCCCCGTAGAGGGTGGCGTAACCCATGGCCATCTCCGACTTGTTGCCGGTGGTCAGGACGATCCAGCCGTACTTGTTGGAAATGGTCATCAACACATTGCCGCGAATGCGCGCCTGCACGTTTTCCTCGGCCACGTTCGGCTCAGACCCTCGGAAGCGCTCTTCCAACATGCTGGTGAAGGCCTCGTGGGCTGGCTCTATGGGCACCTCCCAGAGCTCTATCCCCAGGTTTTCGGCCAATTCCTTCGAGTCGTCGATGCTGCCGACGGAGGAAAAACGAGAGGGCATGGTGATGCCGAGGACGTTCCCGCCGCCCAGGGCGTCGGCCGCCACTGTGGCCGTGAGCGCCGAATCGATGCCGCCGGACAACCCCACCATGGCCCGTTGGAAGCCGGTTTTGCCCAGATAGTCCCGCGTGCCGACAACCAGGGCACGGTAGACTTCTTCCACCGCGTCCATGTCGGCCCCTGCGTCGGAGCCGCTGGGTGGAGGCGCCAGCGCCGGTCGCTCCTTCGCGCGGTAGCCCGATACGTGGACGGTTTTGGAGCTCCCAATGCCGGCCAGAATTTCGTGGGACTCCCAAGTGGGCCGGCGCGGGCTGCTCCGGTCTACTTGGTCCAAGTCCAAGTCGGCGACGATCAGCGTCTCCCGGAACGCCGGGCCACGCGCCACCGTCCCGCCGTCAGGGCCGCAGATGATGCTGTTGCCGTCGAACACCAACTCGTCCTGTCCGCCGACGGTGTTGAGATAGGCGACGAACAACTGGTTGTCAGCGGCACGGGAGGCGATCATGCTCCTGCGGGACTCGCTCTTCCCGGTGTGGAAGGGCGACGCGTTGATGTTCACGATCAGCTCCGCGCCATTCTCCCTCTGGACCGACGTGGGCCCCGAATCGTACCAGATATCCTCGCACACGTTCACGCCGATTCGCGCGCCGTCGATCTCGTAAACCGGGCAGACGGACCCCGGTGTAAAGTAGCGTTCCTCGTCGAAAACACCATAGTTGGGCAGATAGATTTTGTGGTAGGTGTCCACCCACACGCCGTCACAGGCAACCGCGGCGGCATTGGTGGTCCGCTCTCCCTGGTGAACGTAACCCACCACGATGGCGGTCCCGTGGGAACTCTCCGACAAACGGCGGGTGGCCGCCATGTTCTCTTCGACGAAGGCTTTTTTCAAAAGAAGGTCCTCCGGCGGGTAGCCGGTGACCGCCATCTCCGGAAAGGCCACCAAGTCGGCTCCCAACCGGCGGGCCTCGTCCAAGTATTGCTGGATTTTCTCGCAGTTGCCCGGAATGTCCCCCACTGTGGGGTTAATCTGGGCCAAGGCGAGGCGGAATATTCTTGGCATGATTGGAAGTATAGGAGGGCCGGAAGGTAATCAGGTTGAATCCGAGTATACAGAGTCGGTTCCGGCCGCGCCAAGCGCCGCCCCTAAGCCCGAATGGTAAACTAGTACTCAGTCAACCGTAAAATCGGAAGGGTAAAGGCGGTGAAGTTTGGTTCGTGCGTCCCGGGTGTTGAACCGCCAGTTGATGGTGGCTCTGGCGGCGTTGCGCTCCGTGACCAGAGCATCGACTTCCCGCCGGAGGGCCTCCTCGCCGGAGAGCCGCTGCTTCAGGCAGGAGCGGGACAGGACGCTGAACTCGATCTCCGCCATATTCAACCAACTCCCGTGCTTGGGGGTGTAATGAAACTCCAGCCGCCTGGCTATCCGCCGGGCTTCCTCAGCCGGGAAAGTCTCGTACAGCGATGCCCGGCGATGGGTGTTCAGATTGTCCAGGACAACCCTTATCACTTCGGCTTCCGGGTAGGCTTCATCCGCCAGCCAGCGCATCCGGCGGGCGAAGTCTTGCATCGTGCGCCGCTCCGTGACCGCCACCTCTCGCCAACCTGCCAAGGGCTCGCAGGCCAAGAACAGGTTGCGGGTACCCTCCCGCCGGTATTCGTAGTCCTGCCGCAGCGGAAGTCCCGGCCGGGGCGGCAGAGCGGGCCGGGTCTCCGCCAACAACTGGGTGGATGTCTCGTCAAAACAGACCACCGGACGTTGGGGATCATAGGGTTCGGCGTAGAGATCCAGGACATCCTCCATGTTAGCCACAAATTCCGCGCTCACCTTGGGAATGCACCACTCCTTCTTCTGCCACGGCTTGAGGGCGTTTTTTTGAGACGCTGGCGCACCCCCTCGTGGGACATGGAGGGCGTCAGCCCCAACTCGACCACCTTCCCGGCCAGCAGACGCAAGGTCCAGTGGTCATGCCCTTCCGGCGGCGGGCTGCAGGCCAAGGCAATCAGGTGGGCTTCGCCCCGGTCGTCCAACTTCCGGGGGCGGTTCGCCTGGGGACGGTCCTGCAAGACACCCTCCAACCCTTCTTCGGCAAAGCGCTGCTTGACCCGGTATACCGTGCTCAGGGCCACATCCAAAGCTTCGGCCACTTGGGGCGCCACCCAACCGTCGTCGCTCTTTAGGAGAATCCGCGCTCTAGCGGTCACTCGAGCTGAGCTTTTGCCCACCCGGATCAGTCGCTGGAGTTCTTCCCGTTGTTCCTGCGCCAGCCGCACCGCGTATTTGTCCCTGACCATCATTGCCACCCCCGCCATCAACACTTCCCACCAACCAGGATAGCTCAATTGGCCCCTTTCTTAAACAAATCCCAAAACCAAGTTGACTGACTACTAGTGCCGCCCTGCCGATGGTGACTGTTGAGAATTGCTGGTGTCCCTTCCCCTCCCGCAGGGGGGAAGGTTAGGAAGGCGGCACCCCGCCGCGCCGCAGCGTAGTTGGAGGAAGGAAACCGCGAGGAGGGGACGACCCCCTCCCGAACCCTCCCCCTCGCAAGGGGAGGGGACACTAAACAGTTACTGCCGATGAGATTCCTTGACACCAGTCCCCGCCGCACCGCCGATGGTCCTTGGGCGTTCCTTTGACCGGGTCCTCCTGGCGTGACCGCTTGGCCAATCGCCTCCCGTTCTACTACGGGTGGGTGATTTTCGCCATGGCCTCTGTCCCGAGCTTCGGCGCTCGTCCCGTGGCCTCGGTGTCCGTGCTGTCGGTGTTCGTCATCCCCATGACCCGGGAGTTCGACTGGTCCAGGGGGCTGTTCTCGGGGGCGGTCAGCCTCGGAGCAGTCTGCGGCCTCCTCGTGTCGCCCTTCGCCGGACGGTTGATCGATCGTTACGGTTCCAGGCTCACCGTTGCTGGTTGCTCGTTGGTGGTGGGCGTCTGCGCCATTGGCCTTTCTCTAATCTCCCAGGCCTGGGTGTTCTACGCTGTCTACGTTCCGGGCAGGGCGGTTTTTTCGAGCCCCTTGGAGCTTGGCACCTCGACGGCGATCTCCAATTGGTTCGTCCGGAGCCGGCCGCTGGCCTTGGCCCTGTTCGGCGCCCTCCAGGGTATTGGGCTGACCGTCCTGCCGATTATCGCCGCATTGCTGATCACTGGCTGGGGGTGGCGGACCGCTTGGGTGACGTTGGGGGCCGCTACACTAGCCGTCGGCATCGTCCCCGCCTTGCTGCTGATGGTCCGCCGCCCCGAGGATATGGGCATGGAGCCCGACACCGGCCGAAGAACAGGTCCCGTCGAGGCTGGCGCCGGCCTCACCGCCGCCGGCCGGTCCGAAGGCCCTCAAGGGACGCAGGTCTGGCAGGAGGTCGATTACACGGTCCGGGAGGCGTTGAGGACCCGGGCGTTCTGGATCCTGGCGTTGTTCTCAATGGGCGGGTTCATGGTGCAGTCCGGGGTCAGCCTCCACCAAGTGCCCCACTACATCGACGAAGGAGTCCCGGTCCACTTGGCCGCCTTCACGGCCAGCGCCTTCGCCTTTGGACAAATTCCCGGAGGCCTGGTCTGGTCCTCCCTAGGCCGGGCGGTACCCGTGCGCGTGATGCTGTCCCTATCGGCCTTGGTGATGGCTGCGGGGGCTTTTGGCACCGGCTACAGCGGTACCCTGCCTTGGGGGACCGCCAGCGCGCTGGCCTTGGGGGCCGGAGTGGGCGGCCTGCACACACTGCTGCGACTGGCTTGGGCCGACTACTACGGCCGCCTGCACTTGGGCAGCATTCGCGGTCTCACCCTGCCGGCACAGATCGGGGGGCAGGCCATCGGGCCCGTACTGGCCGGGTTCATGTTCGACGCCACCGGAAGCTACCGCACGCCCTTCGTCATCCTTGGCTTCGCCGCGGCGGCCTGTGCTTTGATGGTGCTTGCCGCCGTACCTCCAAGGAGGAACTAAGAATGAAGAGTTAGGAATGCGGAGTGCGGAGTCGAGAATTAGGATCTCATTCCACACTCCTAATTCTTCACTCCCAATTGGCTCTTCAGGCTGTAGACGACGAACATTGGATCGCCGGGCGGGCTTTCCTTGGGATTCAGGAAGGTCCCCTGGATATCGTCAAAATTGCCGGCGGTCTCCATGTAGGTGCCCACAAGGTCCACCCGTCCGCGGTCGGTACTCAATTTCCAGGCCCGCACCGCCTTGGTGTGGAACATGCGGTTGGAGAAGCTGACGATGAAAACTCCCCCCGGCTTGAGCACCCGATTGACCTGCTCGAAGGTCTCTACGGGCCGGGTCAGATACTGGACCGAGACGGTGAGAAGGATGGCATCAAAAGTGTCATCCTCGAAAGGCAGCACGGGGTCGTAGTTGAGGTCGTGGACGACCACCTCGTCAAGGTCCGGGTTGTCTTCCATCTCCTCCCGGTTGAGGCCCAGCCCCACCATTCGCAGCTTGGGATGTCCCTCCGGCCAGTGGGAACGCCAACTGCTCATCAGGTCCAAGACCACTCCGCCCGCTGGCACGAGCTCCCGGAACAGCCCTCCCACGGCGGCGATTGCGCCCTCGTCGATGTGAACGACCTTCCTCGGCTGAAGGTAGAAGAACCGGTCGTCGTCTTCGTCATCGCGCTGGAAGTAATCGGGGGAGAATGACGTCAATTTGGGTCCCTCCCGGCTTGGCGATGGGTATGGGAAACTTCGCAGAATTGTACCACGACACACGCCGGGCGCCGCCTGACCGGGGTGGATTCTTGAGATGGCCCCAGGATTTGACTGTTTGGCCGGGGCGTTTGAGAATATATCCTCCTGGACCGAGGGTAGAGGAAAGCAGATGACACAGCAGGAAGTACGCTTGGGCCACCCCTATTTCATGTACGACGCCATCATGCGGCAACCACAGGCAATGGAGGAAATGCTGCGCAAGCACGCCAGCCAGGTGCAGCCCGTCGCGGCCGAGCTGGCCCGGAAGAAGCGGGTCCATCTGGTCGGTATCGGCACCTCCTGGCACGCCGCGCTGATTGCCCGACACTGGTTCAAGAAGTTCGCCGGCGCCACCCTGTCGGTCGAGGCCTGGCACTCCTTCGAATTTTGTTCCTACCCACCTGCCTTGGACGGCGACGACGCTGTTATCGTGATCAGCCACCGGGGCACCAAGACCTACTCTTTTCTGGCCTTGGAGACCGCCAAGAGCAGGGGGGCGTACACGGCGGCAATCACTTCCACCGACCCCGGCCCCCGGATCACCGTGGCCGACGCCCAATTCACCACCGTGGAGCAGGAGCGTTCTTCAGCCTTCACCGTAAGCTACACATCCGCCCTCATGGTGCTGGCGATGCTGGCGGCGGCGCTGGGGTCGTGGACCGACGAGAGCGGGGACGTCGCGCATCTAAGAGCGCAGTTGGAAGAGACGCCGGTGGCCGCCTCTCAGGTGTTGGCCCGCCAGGCCGAGGTGCAACAGGCCGTCCGTCGTTTCCAGAGCAGGGAGCGCTTCATCTGCGCCGGGTGGGGGCCTAATACCGGCAACGCCTACGAGGTCGCGCTGAAGATCAAGGAGACCAGCACCTGCAACAGCGAGGGGCTGCAAATCGAGCAACTGCTCCACGGCCCCTTCTGCTCGGTGGACGAAAAATGCCTCGTCACCCTGATCTCGCCACCCGGGCCCGGCTACGAGCGGGCGCTGAATGTGGCCCGAGCGGCCGCCGAGGTGGGCGCGCCGGTCTGGGGACTGGTGCAGACCGGAGACGCCCTGCTGTCGGACCTCACGACGCTGAACTTCGCTCTGCCGGCGGTCCCGGAGTTCTGGAGCCCGTTGGTCTACGTCCTACCGCTACAGCTCTTCACCTATTACCTGTCCGTGGCCCGCGGCGCACACCCGGACCAGTTCCAACAGAACGACCCCAGGCAGGCGGCGGCCCGGCGTCACTACGAGCTGTAGCCGACACTACCGCCCCGGCCCCACAGGCAGACCGGGGCCATAACCCAAGAACCTTAGGAGTAGAGAAATGTCCACCGACTCAGCAGCGGAGTTCGTAGAACGCACCGCACAGGACCGGGGCTACACCCTGGAGATGCATCGGATCATGGCCGACGTCGATATGGAGTGGGCCGAGAAGTACAACCAGTTCATCCAGGCCACCTACACCGGCGAGCGGACGCTGGACCGGAAGACCAAGGAGCTGCTGCAGGTAGCCGTGGAAGCGGCGCTCCGGGCCGATGTCGAGCAGATACAGGCCCATGTACGCGTGGCGCTCCAGTCAGGGGCCACGCCCACGGAAATACTGGAAGCTCTGCAGTGCGTGATCATGCCAATGGGCGCCCTGGCTTTCCGCCGGGGACTGCAGGCATGGGCCGCCGAAACCGGCCACAGCGTTACCTGACCGCAGGCGGGACTAGCTCAGCCAGTTCACTTTGTTGGTCAGGGTGCCGATATCGCTGATCTCGATCTCGCAGACGTCCCCGTCCTTCATGTTTTCGGTCGCGCCTTCGGTGCCCATCCAGAGGATATCGCCAGGGACCAGCGTCAGGTACTTGCTCATCTCGCTGATGTAGGTGCGGACGCCGAAGAGGGCCGCCGCGACGTCGTACTCGCCTACCACGCGGCCGCTGACTCGTATGGTGACGTGGAGGTCGTCGGGATTGAGCCCGGTGACGATCCATGGCCCCATGGGCTTGAACGTGTCGGTGTTCTTGGCCCGCCACATGGTGCGGTCACCCCTCTGCCACGCCCGCTCGCTCACGTCGTTGCCTATGGTGTAGCCCAGCACGTAGTCCAGGGCCTCGGCTTCGCTCACGTTCCGGCACTCTTTCCCTATGACAACCACCAGCTCACCCTCGTACTGGAGCTCTTCGGTGGCGTCGGCGGGAACGATTATGTCGTGGCCGTCGGGCACCAGGGCGTTCACGGCACGGTAGCCGACGTCAGCCTTCTTGGGCAGATTGGGTTCCTCGCCCCGCATATGGGCGGCCCATGTCACGTGCTCGGGGTAATTGATTCCGGCGGCATAGAAGGTCGGCGGGATTACCGGGACTTCGAGCTGGACCTCCGACAACTTGTGGGTGTTGCCGATCCTGGAATAAGCGTCGAAGGGACTGCCCGAAACCTCAGCGACTGTGTCGCCGTCGATAATGCCGAAGGAAGTGGGACCGGACGCGGTGTATCGGCACCATTTCATCGTCTAAACACCTCGAGAAGAGTTGAAACCCGTTTCGCGGGTTAACGCAGCCTTGCCGGGCGGCAGGACAATTCTGTCACTTGGGCAATCGAGGGTCAAGAAGGCGGCCAAGGCCCCGAGGGTCATTTAATTGCCCCCTCCCCCGCTGGGGGAGGGTTAGGGTGGGGGCGCCCCTTATCGTGAGCGACCATTGTTATTGCCAGCATTTCACCCTCACCCCAGCCCTCTCCCTCAAGGGAGAGGGAGAATTAAAAGGCCCTGCCAAGGCCCCTCTTCGCCTCGCGGTGTTACAATTCACACCGTCATCAAGGCCATCAACAAGAAAAGGTAGACCGAAATGCGACTCGAAGGCAAGACCGCGCTGATTACCGGCGCCAGCCGCAACATTGGCAGAGAAATAGCCCTGACCTTCGCCCGGGAAGGGGCGGACCTGGTGTTCAACACCCGCAGCAGCCAGGCCGAGCTGGAGGAAGTTGCGGCCGCGTGCCGGGAACTCGGAGTGCGGGCTCAAACGGCAATCTGCGACGTTTCCGACGCTCCGGCCGTGTACCGGATGGTATCCAGGCGTCGCAGCCTTGGGGAAGATAGACATCCTGGTGTCCAATGTGGCCATCCGGCCTCACAAGCCGGCGCTCGAGGTCTCCGACGACGAATGGGACCACGTAATGGGAGTCAACCTAGACTCCGCGTTCTACCTGTGCAAGGCGGTGCTGCCCGGCATGATGGCACGGAGAAGCGGAAGCATAATCGCGCTGGGCGGCCAGTCCTCGGTCACCGGCCTTCTGGGCCTCATCCGGGCGATAGCCGCCGAGATGGCGCCGCACAACGTACGGGCCAACATGGTCAATCCGGGGTCGACGGACACCAGCAGGGAGCACCCGGAATGGTATCCGGAGTTCCAAGGAACAGTCGACCGCAGCTCGTCTTCGCACCTGCAGAGCCTGCCCATGGGCCGCCAGGCCACCGTGGCCGACATTGCCAACGCCTGCCTTTTCTTCGCCTCTGACGAGTCGGCCTACATTACCGGCGATCGCTTGAACGTTATGGGAGGCCGCTACATCGTTTAGGGCAGTGTTTAGAGCCGTGTCAGGGTGTAGAGGCGCTTCAGGCGTCCGGCGCCTCCAACTGGCTCCACACCAGGGCGGCCGCGCCGGACAGACCGGCGGAGTCTCCCAGACGCGAAGGCGTCAACCGAAATTCCTTGTGCAACTCGCTCATGGACCGGTCGAGAATGCCCTGATGGATGCGGGGCAACAGGCCGTATTCCACCAGACCGCCGGTGACTCCGCCGCCGATTACGATGAGGTCCGGGTTGAAGAGATGGACGGCGTTGGTCAACCCCACCACAAGCCCCTGTATCGCCTGTTCCATGACCTGCCGGCACAGGGCATCGCCCTGAGCGGCCCCGGCGAAAACCCGTTCCGAGGTTATTTCGTCCTCGCGGGCCAGGACTGAGTCAGGGTGCTCTCCGGCAGCCAGCAAGCTTCGTGCGTTCCTGGCGATTCCGGAGCCCGAAGACAGCGCCTCCATACAGCCCGTGTTGCCGCAGTTGCAATGGGGAGCGCCGGCCGTCGCGTCGACCGTCGTGTGACCCACCTCTACGGCCAGGCCGTTCGCGCCCAGGTAGACCTGCCCCTGATAGACCACGCCTCCCCCGATGCCGGTGCTGACCGTGATGTAAAACAGGGTATTCACCGCCTCGCCCCGCTGGACGGCGTCCCGTCCCGCCCCGAATCGAAACTCGCCAAGGGCCGCCAGATCGGCGTCATTGCCGACCCACACAGGGCAGTCGTAGGCTTCGCGCCAGAGCGCCTTCAAAGAGAGGCCGTCCAACGCCATCAGGTTGGGAGGTTGGTAGAGAATGCCCGAGGTCGGCTCCACCGGCCCCGCGACGGCCACACCGATGCCGGCCACACTCCCCTTGGCCGCCGCGAAGGCTTCGCGAAACAAGCTGGCCGCCAGGTCGAGGTAGTCCTTCTGGGAACCGCCCGCGGGGTTCGGCAAACGGTTCTGCCACAGGACCTCCCCATGTCGGTTTATCACGGCGGTACGGTTCCAGGTGCCACCCCAGTCCACTGCAATGGCTGTCGGTTCGTCGGTCATCGTCTTGTTCCCCGCCAGGTCTCGGAAATTTCGGGTCTGAAAGGAAGAATAACGCGGTCCGGATGGGTCGTCAGTTTCGGCTCAACAGATCGTTCAAGGTCTCACGCAGGAACTCACCGTCCATCGGCCCCACGAATTTCTTGGCAACCATACCGTTGCGGTCGATGAAAAATTTCTCGGGAATGCCTCGCACACCGTAATCGATGACGATTGCGCCCGCGGTGTCGGGGCCGCTGGGATAGACCTGCCCCTCCTCGGCCAAGAAGCGCTGGGCTCCCTCTAGCTCGTCCCAGATGTCCACGCCGACGAATTCCACTCCCCGGTCCCGGTACTCATTGTAGACTTGGTTCAAGACCGGAGCCTCCTCCCGGCATGGCGGGCACCACGAAGCCCAGAAGTCCAGCATCACGACCTGACCCCGCAGATCGGACAGCTTGATGTGGCCGCCGGAGAATAGCTCTAGATCAAAGTCCGCCGCCACTTCTTGGTCCACTCTGGCCGGACCGAATTCGGCGTTGACCGCCAACCCCCCGGGATTGCCCCCGGAGCGGGCCGACGCCCAAGCCAGCAACGCCAGCAACGCCAAGACCGGTATGCCGGCCCCGACGATGATCAATGTCCGCTTGCCGAAGTGAAGTCGTCCCATTCCGGATGACAAATCGCCAGGGACCGCCGGTCACAGCCCGGTTGGTCCCCGGTGTTCCTCCTCTCCGCCGTTCAGAATTCGGGCCACCAGATCCTGCCGTCGACGCTGGTATTGGTCTTCCGGTAGACCGCCCTGGCGCCGCCGTTCGTCCAGCTCCGCTATCTCCAGGACCAGGGATGCCCGTTCGCCGCCGTCGAGACCGTCGGTGGGAACAACGTCCGCATCCGGCGCCGTCGCGCTGGCGGGGACATGGCCGGAGCGGCGCACCAAGCCCAGCGCCAGCAGGGCGGCCAGCGCGGCGCCCAACGCGCTGGGGATGGCAATCTGCCAGAAGGTCCCAACGGCTACGGCTTTTCCGATCCGCGCCGCTAAGCCGGGCTGAGGCAGATTGGCCAACTCCAGCTGCAATCCCTGCCCTGGCGCGATATCACGGCCCTCCCAAGCCCGGTAGCGGGTGCCTTGAATGTCGATTGATTCCACCGGCATTAGCCCCGGCACGGAGATTTCCCCAAAGCGTTCCGGGACCAGCACCTGGAAGACCCCGGCCCCTTGGGGCAAGCTCTGCCGGTAAGACATATCGCTGCCTTCATACGGGAAGGAGTACGAGAAATCGACGCTGTGATTTCCGGGAGGCACTGCCGCAGTCAGGGCGAATCCGCTGCCGATGGATATGACGTCTCCGCCCCGAAGACTGGACTGGACGTTCACCTCCGACGCGTCGGGCGGCAGGGCGAACCGTAGGAAGCTGATCTGCGCCGGTAGCGTAAGGTCGGGCATCAGGGTGAGGTCCGAAGCGTTTTCAACTCGGATGAACTCGATGGCGTTGATCATCCGGCTGCCGGAGTCAATCGCCGCCAGCACCATCACCTGGCGTTCCACCCCGATCAACCTATAGTCCTGAGTGGGTTCATGCACTGTCAGGGTGACTTCATCCGGCAGATCGTCCATCGCCAATGCGGAGGTGTAGAACACGCCGCCGTAGTCCACGCTCAGGGTGTAATTGCCGCCGTCCACCGGCTTCACGTTCTCCAGAGTGAAACGTCCGTCCGCTCCGGCGACCGCTTGGCCCGTCCCGCTCAACGAGCCGTCGGCGCCTGTAACCAACATCAACACCAATAGCTGCCCCGGCAGATCGGCCCCCTCGGTGCCGTTTACCACGCGGCCGTTGATGGAGAACTCTTCCGCCGGTTGGGCGTCGATTCGACCGGGGCTGATTGCAACCAACGCCGCCATCAACACCAACGCCATGAGCAATGAGGAGACCGCTGCCAAGCTCAACCGCTCACCGGAGTGCCGCGATCATCCCGAGGACCACGCGCCGGTCCACCCGGAACGACCTCTACGCCGCATTCCGGGCACGTATCGTCATACCGGGACAGGGGACTGCCGCACTCGGGACACCGAGGGGACGTTTGGCGGACCGACGCCCCGGCCTCCAGCACTTCCCGCTCCAAGGCCCAGGCAGGTCCGGCGTTGCCGCTTTCCAGCATGGTCTTCAGAGCGGCGGCCGCTTCAATGCGGTAAGCCTCCAACTGTTCCTGATACTGGGCCTCCGGAATATTGCCGAGTTGGTACTCCAGCTCCAGGGTGTTGATGGCGTCGAACACCGAGTCTATGCCGAGAGCCTCCACGGCCTCCGGTACCGGCGGCCCATTCATCTCTTGAGCGGCCGCCGGTACCGCGCTTTCCCGGTCGCTTCTCCGAAGAAAGGAGTAGCCCACCAATATCACGCTGAAGGCTGCGAGCCCCACGCCCAGAATTATGGAGAGTATTGTTTCGCCGTCCACGAGACCCGTTTTATCGCCAGGCGCTTGCCGGCAGGACCGGTTTGGTTGGAAGACAGTTTAACAGGCGAGGCAGTATATGAACCTTGAGGAACGGAACGGGACCTCCGGCGTCAAACAGCAGTTGGGCTGGGGCCGGAGGCCACCGGCGAACGTGATACAGCCGGGGCGGCAACCCGGCTCGGCTCCGGCCACAGGGCCACCACGGTGCCCAAGAGCATGACCGGACCGGCTACCCACATCCACCAAATGAGCGGATTCACCAGAATCCTCAACCCAACGCTGCCGTCGGCCAGGTTTTCGCTGGGTACCACGTACAAGTCCTCCACCGGCGTCGACCGGATGGCTGCCCGGGTTGAGGCCATGTTGAAATTGGGGTAGAAGGCCCGGTTCGGGCTGATGGTGTCCAGCAATTGCCCGTCCCGGTAGACCTCCACCGTAGAGGAAAACTCGGTACGGTTGCCCAAGGGCGTTTCAACCGTGCCCAAGTACACGAGTTCGTAGTCGTCGACCACCGTTCGTTCGCCCGGCGACAAGACGACGTCCTGCTGGGTGTTGAAGAAGGACGTGCCGACAATCCCCAAGGCCACCATCACGACGGAGAGGTGAACTATATACCCGCCGTACCTGGGACGGTTCGCCCAGACCAACCTCAGGAACGCCCAAGCGTAGTTCTCTCCCGAGTTGCGGCTCCGGGAGCGCACGCCCCGGAACCATTCCATCAATATTCCGGCGCCTACAAAGACAGCCAGGCCGAAACCTGCCAGAGCATAATCTTTTCGAAGCCCGAGGACCACCAGGACGATGACGACGGCCGCGGCGGCAACCACGGGGACGGTCAACGCCCGGCGCACGCTGGCTAGGTTAGCTTTCCGCCAGGGCAGCAAAGGTCCAACCCCCATCAGGAACACCAGGCCCAGCATCAGGGGGCCGTTGACTTGGTCGTAGAAGGGCCGGGCCACCGTTATCTCCTCGTCGCTGGTCAGACGGGAGATCAACGGGTACACGGTGCCCCACAGGGTGACGAAGGCTATGGCCAACAGCAGCAGGTTGTTGACCAGGAAGGCTGCTTCCCTCGACAACATGGAATCCAGGTTCCGGGCGCTCTTGAGCAGGGAATAGCGCCAGAAGAAGACAACGAACGGGACCACTACCCCGACGCAGAGGAAGGTCAGGAACACCCAGCCCAGGCTAGACGCGCCAAAGGAATGCACCGACGGAACGGAACCGCCGCGGTTCATGAACATTCCGTACAGCGCCAGCCCGAAGGCCACGTTGATCAGGGCAATGTTCCACATACGGAACATGCCCCGGCGCTTCTGCACCATGATGGAGTGAACGAAGGCGGTCAACGCCAGCCAAGGCATGAAAGCGGCGTTTTCGACGGGGTCCCAGAACCAGTAGCCCCCCCAGCCCAGAATGGTGTAGGCCCACCACGAACCCAGCAACAGGCCGCCAGCCAACAACGCCCAGGTCACGATGCCCCAGGAGCGGCCCGCGTCAACCCACTCGTCGCCGGTCTTCCGGGCCAATAGCGACCCCATGGCGAAGGCGAAGGGGATGGTGATGCCCACGAGCCCCGACATCAACGCCGGCGGATGTACGAACATACCGAGGTGGGTCAACAGAGGGTTGATTCCCTCGCCGTCCGGCGGCACGAAAGGAAGCTTCTCGAAGGGGTTCGCCATCACCGCGGTGACGGCCAGGAAGAAGGTCAGCACCAGCATCATCACGCCGGTGGTATAGGGCAGGCTGTCCCGCGTCTTTTCGGGCGCCCGCCAGACGGCTATGGCGGACATTATCGAGAGCACCATGGCGATGAAGAGCAACGAGCCTTCGTTGCCAGCGTAGAAGGCTACCCAGGTGAACCGGTCCGGCATAGCTAAGTCGCTGTGGTGGGCGACGTAGGCAATCTCGAAGTCCCGGCTGATAAAGGCAACGACCAGGCTCAGGGTGGCGATGAAGAGGGCCACCAGCGCCGCGTATAGCGCCGATCGGGCGCTCTCGACCAAGGCCGGGGCGCCTCGCCACCGGCCCGCGAAAGACCCGACGGTGGAGTAGGCCGTCAGGGCGAGGGCAATCCAGAGGCTGATGGCGCCTACTTCACCCATTGATCACTTCAGCCATTGACCTCTTCGGCAATCGAACACTTCAGCAATTGAACACTTACTGGGCATCAGACTCTTCGTCCCTTGGGGCAACAGAGGGTCGACGGGCCATAGTTGCTCCGGAGATGCGTTCTGCCGCCAGCCGCCGGTCCACCATTTCCAGGTAAGGCTCCAGATGCGGATCATGGCCGGCGACGGGACCGTGCCCCGGGGTCCCGCGGCCGCGGTTACGGGCGGCCATGGAACGTATTACGAAATAAGCGCCTACTAGCCCGGCCGCCACACCGGCGATGGGCAGGACCCAGGCCAGAAGGTTTGCCCCTGACTTGGGAGGGGCCGCCAGGATATCCGGGCCGTAGCGCTCGACAAAGAAGTCCAGTATCTCCTGCCGGGAGCGGCCCTCTGCCAGCATCTCCCGCACCAGCGCCCGCATCTGGAAGGAGATTTCGACCTGTGCCTGGTCGATGGTTTCGGCCGGGCAGACCGGACACATCAACATACGGTCGATGGCCTGGGCCTCTTTCTCGGAATACGGGGCCTGGGCGAAAGCGGGTGAGGCGATGAGCAGGCAGGCGAAAAGGCCGACCAACACCGCGGTCCAAGACTTCATCGAAGGAGTGTGGGCCATGACCCAACCTGGCATAGTCGGCGATTTAGTGTCCCCTCTCCTTGACCAAGGAGAGGGTCAGGGCGGGAGTCGTTACTGCGTGGGTTGGATTTTACCCAATCAAGAAACACCCTACTTGGGAAGGGTGCCGACGTACTCTGCAATGGCCCATCGCTCTTCGGAGCTGAGCAGCTTGCCGAAGGGCGGCATCACCGAAGTCGGTCCGAACGGGCGCGTCGTGTTGCGCAAGAACGGCTCGATGGCCTCGGGCTCCAAGGTGGTAAGGTCGGGGGTTATCAGCGTTTGGTAACCGTATTCGTTGATCAGCTTGGTCAGCACCGGGCCGTCGCCCTTGGCCCCCGCGCCGTGGCACATCTGGCAGTTCACCTCGAACAGGTGCGCCCCGGAATTGCCGATGTCCTCCATGGTGGACACCGGTCCCGGAAAGAAAGCGACCGCGTTTTCCACCCCGCCCAGCCGCGGCGGCTCGTGAGACTTGTACGATTGCTGGTAGTGCATCTCGTAGAAGATGTCCACCGGGTAGGTACCCGAGGTGCAGCCCGAGGCCGCCAGCACGGCGATCAGACCCAACCCCAATAGCAGGGCCTTCAAACGGCGTCCGCCTCGGGGCCGCCAGGATATCGTTTTCGCTTGCTGTATGACTGGCACGGTCTACCGGCTCCCGCTTTCCCGCACCACATCTATCGCCCCGGCCTGGGTGAGCAGGCCCGCCAACTGGGTGTGCTGCTCCTCCTCGGCGTTCACCAGTACCCCGATGTACCCCTCGGTGATACGGGTGTCGTAGAGTCCCTTCTTGAAGCTGGGCAACCTCGACTCGAAGATGATCCCGATAATGGTGAAGATAATGGCCATGAGCATCGTGCTCTCGTAGGTGACGACGGCCATGGGCGGCAGGGACAGAATGGGCTTGCCGGCCTGGACCAACGGGTAGGCCATCTGGGTCATCGACGTCAGCAGGATGCCGATGGTCAGCCCCACCAAGGCCCCGCACAGCGGGAAGATATAGAGGCGATGGGCTTCGTGCCTCTCGCCGAACGCCCCCTCGGGGTAAGGAGCGTCGGTCAGGAAATCGTACTCGGTGGGTTCGATGCCAGCCCTTTGCAGGGCGTCGCCGGCCTCGGCGGCGTAATTGGCATCTTCAAACAGCCCCAGAATGGGTCGTTTAGCCATTTCCCGTCCCCTCGAAATACATAGTTAAGCCTAGTCTTCTCTAACCACCGCCGGAACGGTCACCCGGCCTATCTTGATCTCGGTGCGGAGGATCTCAGCCTCCTTGACGTCGTACAAAGGTATCAGCGGCGCGAAGCGGGCGATAAGCAGCATCAAAATGGAAACCAGCGCGAAGGTGGCGCCGATGATGGTCCACTCCACCGCGCTGGGGACATAGACCGAGTACCAGGAAAAAGTGAACACCTGTTTGTTCTGGAGGCCAGGCACGATGATGATGAATCGCTCCAGCCACATCCCGATGTTTACCGAGATACAGGCCGTCGACATTATCCACAGGTTCCGCCGGAACATCCGGGGCAGCCACAGGGCCACTGGCAGGAAGTAGGTGGCGAATACGAACACCAACATCCAGATGTGCCAAGGGTTCTGTAAGAACTGGAGGTCGCGGACGGCGATTTCGTCCGCCTCTCTCCCGTAGAAGCCGAAGATGACTTCCATCACGAAGAAATAGAACCAGCCGGTCGCCACCACGATGAGCAGCCGTCCCAAGGCGTCGATATGCTCGTGGCGGATGTAATTCTGCCAGCCGTAGATATAGCGTAGGATGATCATCACGAAGGCTACGGCGGAGACGCCGGAGTGCACCGCGCCCACCACGAAATATGGGGCGAAGATGGTGGAGTGCCACGACTTGACCGCCACCGCCATACCGAAGTCCCAAGAGACGATACTGTGGACGGAGACGAACACCGGCAGGATCAGCGCCGACAGCAGCACCCCGGCGATAATCTGCAGCTTCCACTGGCGGGGGTTGCCCTGCCAACCCATGGCCAGCAGCCCGTAGATCCGGCTGCTGAGGCCGGTGGTGCGGTCCCGGAGCACGGCGAAGTCAGGGACCAGAGCGACGAGCACGAACAGGATGCTGGATGTCAGGTAAGTGTAGACCGCGCTGGGGTCCCAGACCAATGGGGAACGCACATTGGGCCAGATGCCCCGGGCGTAGTCGTAGGGTGCGAAGGGGATGGTGTAGATCCAATAAATCGTGCGCCATGGACGCCCGGTGTGAATCAGGGGCATCATCATTGCCGTCATCAGGGAGAAGACCGTCAAAATCTCGGCGGCTCTGGTGGCCGGGCGGCGCCATTCGGCCTTGGACAGGCGCAGGATGGCGGAGAGCATCACCCCGGCGTGGCTGATGCCGATCCAGAAGACGAAGTTGGTGATGAAGAAGCCCCACATCACCGGACGGTTCAGGCCCGTTACTCCGAAACCCTTGTTGACCAGCAGACCCGCCGCGCTGAACCCTCCCAGCACAATGAGGGCCAGAATGGTCACCGTAATGGCGAACCACTTCGGCGAGTTCAGGATCGACCGCAGTAGCTCTCCGTTGATTTGTCTGGCCGCTAGCGGCCTACCTTCCTGCATCGATGCTCCGCTAATTTCAATTACGAATCAGCAATTACGAATTGCGAATCGGCATTTTCCCGACCCTCATTTCGTATTTCTTAATTCGTAATTGCTTACTCCGGTTTGGCCAAGACCAAGTATTCGCCGCGCATGAACCGTCCCATGCGCTGGTACAACGCGCCTTCCTTCACTTCCCAGACCGACATTACCGGCAACAGCTTGGTGGCCAGCATGTAGAAGAACACGGCTCCACCGACGCCGCCGACAACCAGGAAGATGTCGAAAATGTCGGGGTACACCGCCGGGGGCACCGTCTCCAAAAAATGGGCGTAGATGTCGCCCGAGTTGGACGCGCCTACGAAGACACGGATGTTGAACATCAGCGCCCCCGCCACCGCCGAGAGGCCCGCCAGCGCCGGTCCCCAGGCGCTGCGGCGGAGCGGGTTCCAGAGCAGAATGGCGAAGGGGATGACGAAGCTCAGTATCAGGTTGGCGACGAACACCCCCCCGTAGGACTGGACCAACAGGTATTTGATGATGTTCTGCTCCACTACCAACCGGCCGTACCAGTAGGTGATGAAGAATGCGAACAGGTGGTAGGCCCAGAGCAGGGTGAGTCCCAATAGCACCTTGCTGGCCGACCAGAAGGGGGAACGTCCCAAGTATTCATGGTAGCCCCCCCACCGGCGGAGGATGTACATGATGACCAGGATGACCCCCAAGGCCACCTGGAGGCCGGTGAGGCTGTAGAAGACGGGGAAGATGGAGTCCTTCCAACCCGGAATCATGCTCTGGGCGTAGTCGGAGCTGATGATGAAGTGCACGTAGATCAGGAGCATGAAGTAGAACGCGCCCAGCATGGCAAGGCCCGCCTTCTGAGCGTTCCATTGCCGCTTGGTGCCGTACCAGTGGCCCGCCAGCCTCCGGTAGATCCAACGCCGGATGCCGGTGGCCGTGACCCGGCCCTCCGCCATGTCGGGCATTGCGGAAATCCACAGGATGACCAACGCGGTAACCGCCAGGAAGACCACTCCGAGCAGGTCCCAGGCATGTGGCGCACCGATGGGACCCTCGAACCATATAGTCCTGCGGACGTCCAACTGGTGCTCGACGTGTCCGCCGGGATTGGCGATGGGCGGCAGCACGAACATCATGGGGATGAAGGCGATTACGTTGAAGATGCCCACCACCGCGAACAGCTCCGACAACCGGGACAGGGGCCGCCGCCAGTGGCTCTTGGTGAACCGGAACGCGATGGCGGCGATCGGGGCGGCGCTGGTCACCATGAAAACGAAGGAGAAGGAGGCCATGTAGTAGCCCCATGCCCCCCGGTCGTCGAATCCGTCGCCAATTGCCCGGGCCACGAACCCTATAACCCCCAACACCAGCAGGATGAACGAGAGGATGAAGGGAATGGCGAAGATCGCTGGCATGGCGGCGATCTTGCCGGCCATGTCGCGGGTCATCACCCGGGGGTCCGGAAAAACCCACATGCCGGGGTGGTGGCCGCCGGAGATACCCCCGTGGCTCTCGTCGTGAACTACACCGTGGTGCAGATGTTCGCTGTCGGTTGCTGCCATGCTTTCAGCCGTTGCCGCCGACGGGGAACTTTTCCACCTTCTTCAGGTAGATCACGTTGGGCTTCGTAGCCATTTCTTCCAGCAACCGGTAAACCCGGGTGTGCTCTTCGTCGACGTGCTCTCCGTGATGCCGGGCCTCGTACTGTTCGTTGGCCTCGTGGAAATGCTCATAGACGGGGCCAGTGTCATCCATCTGGTCGCCGAACATCAACGCGTTGGTAGGGCAGGCCTGAACACAGGCCGGCAGGAAATTCCCTTCCTTCATTCGCTGGTAGTTGAGGTAACGGTCCGAAGGTTCGATTCTTTCACCGCTCAGGGGCTCCCGGCCTTGGCGTTCCACCCGGATCTCACCCCGGCGGACGCGTTGTACGCAGAAGGAGCAACGCTCCATCAAGCCTCGGCTGCGTACGGTGACGTCCGGGTTCAATTGGTTCTTGAGACGCTCCGGCCAAGTCGGCTCCCACCAGTTGAAAAACCGCACCTGGTAGGGACAGTTGTTGGCGCAGTACCTGGTGCCGACGCACCGGTTGTAGACTTGGACGTTCATCCCCTCGTCGTTGTGGTAGGTGGCGTAGACGGGGCAGACCGGTTCGCACGGCGCGTTCTCGCAGTGCTGGCACATGATGGGTATGAACCGGGCCTTTACGTCAGGGAAGTCTCCCTCCCAGTAACGCTCGATGCGGATCCATTCGTAAGCCCGCCGTTGCTGGAAGAAGTCTTTGGTGTTGATGGGCAGGTTGTTCTCCGCTTGACAGGCGACGACGCACGACTGGCAGCCGGTGCACCGGTCCAGGTCTACAACCATTCCCCACTTGTGGTCGGTCCGGTTAGTTACCATCTATCGGCCTATTCCTCTAACTCAGCCTACGGTTGGACATTAATCGGTCGCCCGGCAGGCTAGACGTTGTCCGGGTGAATCGTCTTGATAATTTCTTCCGCCGGGGTGATGCCGATCTCCACGGCCCTGACGTTGCCTTCCAACTTGGAGATATTAACGCTTTCTCCGGTGCTAGTCACCCGCACCCGGGTGGCCGCCCAAGCCAGTGACCCGGTGCCCGTAACCCGGACGGGTTCCAGGACATCCATGACGTTGGAGCTTTCAATGCCAGGCCTGTCGGTGGCATAGGGCGAACCCTGCCGGCGGCCTCCGCCAAATGGCATCGAGATCACGTCAGGAGGGACCGCCGGGGTCGGGTAGACCACGGCGCGGATGGATTCCCGCGACGATTCGATCCGAACGATGTCTCCTTCACGGACGCCCAGGGCGGCGGCGGTGACATCGTGCATCTCCACCCAGGTCTGCCAGGTCACCGTGCTCAGCGGGTCTGGCGCGGCCTGCAACCAAGGCAGGTGGGCGTGAACGCCATCCTGCAGGGTGTTGTGAGAGAAGGGGACCAGGTAGTAGTTGCCGGCCCCTTCGCCGACGCCGGAGTATTCCGGGTTGGATGCCGCTTCCGCGATGCGCCTCAACAGCCCGGCTTGGGGCGAGGCCGGGGACGGTCCGGTCGCGGCTTCGTCCCACCAGCCGCCGCGTTGGAGCAGGACCGTCCAGAACTCTTCGGCGTCGGCTGCCGTTACGGAGCCGCGACCCATTTCGAAAAGCTCGTCGGAAGCGTCCCTCAACATGGCGCCGTAGTCCGGCCAAGGGAGCAAAGACTCTCTGCCCAATTCCAGTCCCATCGCGAGGAGTATGTCCGGGAAGCTCCGGGGGTCCAGGTCGTACAAGGGGTTGACCACCGGCTGTTGAAAGCCGACCACCTGATAACCGGGCCCCGGCTCGGGGATATCGTCTCCCCAATCCTCCAGGTAGACCCGGTCGGGCAGGACCAGGTCGGCCAAGCCGCTGGTGTCGTCGAAGAACGGGGAGAAGCTGACTACGAACAGGTCGTCGGCTTGGGTGATGGCATCATACAGCCGCAGCGAATCGGGTGTGCCGTGAACCGGATCGGCGTTATGGAGCATCAATAGCCGCGTTTCGCCGCTTCGTATCTGGTCGGCGATCCGAGACCAGTCTTCCAAGCCGCCTGGGCGCGACCCGGCGGGTACGTCATCCCAAGGGCTGCCGGGATTGAATTTTACCCCTCCCTGGGTCCCCACGCTGCCGACGAGGTGGTTAAGGGCGTATATCGCTTCCAGGTTGAACAAGCCGTTACTGCTGGCCCCGGCGGAGCCTCCGCCTATGGCCAGACTGGGACGGTTCCCGGCGAACTCCCGGGCGAGGTGTTTGATGAACTCGACAGGGTCGCCGCCCGCTCTTTCCCGCGTCAGGCCGATGAGGGGAGCCACCAACTCGGGACGGAAGCTTTCCAGCAATTGTCGGCCCGATTCCCCACCCAGCAGGGCATCGGTGTCGACGCCGGGGGCCTGAAGCCCTTCGGAGACGATCACTTGGGCTAGGCTCATGGCTAGTTGGCCATCCCATCCCGGCCGTATCGCGACCCACTTGTCGGCATTGGCCGCGGTCATGGAGAAGCGGGAATCGATCTGATAAAGGGTCCCTCTTTTCAGACCGGAGGAGGCCCGGCCGTGCCCTTGGCGAAATTCCCCGTAACCCCGGTTCCACCGGGTCGGGGAGACCCAGGTCGAGAGGAAATCCGCGCCGAAGGACAACAGGAAGTTGGTGTTTTCCACATCGAAATCGGGCAGAAGGTCCTGATCGTAAACGTTCTTGACCGCGGTCCGGTACGTGTTGTTGTCGACGGCTTCGAATCCCAGGTGCTCGCTGCCGATGGCCTCCGCGAACCGCCCCACCAGCAGGGCCATGTGACCCCGCAGAGGCTCGGTGATAATAACGGATTGGGGGGCCCTGGCGGCCAGCTCGGACCGCAGACGGTCCATGGCTTCCGGCTGCCAACTGATAGGAGTGTACTGGCCGGAGCCCCTGGCGCCGCTGCGCACCATCGGAGCGGGCACCCGGTCGGGATGGTACAGCGATTGCAGACCGGCCTCGCACCGGGCGTGGCTCTTTCCCTGGTTGGTCGGATAGTAGGGATTGCCCTGTATCTTTTTGGCCCTGCCCTCCATCACCCGTACCACGATCCCCTCGCAGGAAGGGCAATTGCGGCACAGGCTGGCGTACCAGTTGTCCTTCCCTCTAACCAGGTCCTCGGGAAGGCTGACCGGGCTCTGGATGTCGAGCTCGCCTTCGCGTATGCCGAAGCCCTCACAGGCGACGGCGCCCATTGCCGATAGTCCGGCCCAAGTCAAGAAATTTCTACGAGTAAGCTTCATTAGTCCAGCAATTTCACTTGTGGCAGATCGTGCAATCCGTAGGGACGTTGTTCACGCGGTGGCAGTCGAGGCAGGTGCCCATTTTGAGGGACTGGCCCGCCTTGGGCTTGACGACCTCGGCATTCGGAATATCGCCGTGGCAGATGGCGCAGGTCTCCTGGACATCCAGGGCCCGGGTGACCTCGTCGCCGTCGATGTCGAAACGGGGCGCCTCCAGATCATTGCTGGTAAAGAACCGGATGTGGGCTTCGTGGATGAATCGCACGTGGTCGGGCATCCGATGCACTCGTTCCCAGTTAATGGGCTCCCCTTGCTCGAAACTCCGCCGGACCTTGTTGATCTCCGCCTGGGCTGTTTCCGTCTCTCCGGAGATGTCCTTGTGGCAGAAGATGCACATCTCCACGGCGGGTACGGTGGCCGCCGCTCCGCGGGTCACGTTGCGGTGACAGAATTCGCACTGAATGTTGTTTTCCGTCACATGGACCGAGTGGGGGAAGGCAATTGGTTGAGCGCCGGCGTTGCCCAGACCGAATGGCGGGTTGGAAAACCACGAAATGAACAGCACTACCAAGATGAACCCGATGATGACGGTTACGATTCCCCCTGCCACCATCAATGGCAGCATTTTACCTCGGGGCATCATTCCTAGCAGATCTCGTTCATCTTGCGCTGGTCAACCTCATGGTTCATGTTGCGAACAAAGACTTCCGTGCGACCGCACCGCCGCCAAGGCTGCGGCCGGGCCGCAAACCGGTTAGATCAACAGCCGGTCCCAGAAGTTCCTAACGTCCAGCGTTTGGTTGATTCCGAAAACCAGGATCACCACCGCCGCCGCAAAGACGAGCAGGGCGAAGAGACTCAACGGTAACCTGAGCCGGTTGGCGCTGGCTGGCAGGTGTCCGGTGATGACCAACGAGGGTATCAAGGCGTGAGCAGTCAACATGGTCACGGCGAACATTACAACCAGCGGGAAATATATCCAAAACCACTGCAGGAAGAGGTGGATGCTCTGCCAGTCGGCGCTGGTTAGTGCTTTGGGGTCATCAAACATACGAATTCGTCAGTGAGCCGCTCGGTCGCTGGCCGTAGCCTGAGCCATTTGAAGCGCCATTCCCCTTGTTCCTCCGCGAGGCCCAAGGGGCCGGAAACCATCGGGAAAAGTATCACAACCCATTTTGAGTGTCAAGGGGATTTAGCTATGGGAACACCCCATCCCGGCCAGCGTTCGCCCGCTCCCTCGGCGCCCGGTTAAACCGGGTGGACCGGCGGGTTGGCTTTGAACCAATCGATAATCTCGGAGCCGGTGGCCGCCCATACGCCCTTCCGGCGGACCATACGGCCCAGGGCTTGGTCTAAGAACCCGATTCGGAAGGGCTGGCCCATGACCCAGGGATGCAGGTTGAACGCCATCAGGCTGCCCGTTTCAGCGGACTCCCGGTACAGGGTGTCGAAGCTCTCCTCGAGCAGCCTGGCATAGCGGTCGATGGGCACCTTGCGGTCCCAGAGGGCGTTGATGTCATCCATCTCCCACATGAGGGGCAGGGCGAACAACTCTCCCTCCCCGGGATTCAACGCGTATGGCTGCTCGTCGTTAACCCAGTCGCACACATAGCTGACACCGGCGGCCGCTAAGATGCCGGGGGTACGGGGCGACTCGCCGTATTCCGGGCCCAGCCAGCCCTTGGGCTGGAGTCCGGTGGCCCGCCGGATGCCCTCGATGCTGGAGTCGATATATTCGCGTTCCTGCTCCTCCGTCATTCTGCCGGTAATCATTTGGCTCACCGAGATGCCGTGGCCGATGATCTCAGCCCCCCGTTGGAGACAGTGATCTACGAGGTAGGGATTGGCTTCCGCTGTCATCACGTCCATGGCCACGGTGGGCCGGATCCCGTGCTTTTCCAAAACGTCCAACACTCGGAAGATCCCCACCCGGTGTCCGTACTCCCGGTGGGATACCCGAGCGTAATCCGGGAAGGGGCGGTCGGCAATGCCGCCGGCCAAAGAAACGGTGAAACTGTCCGCGGGGGGTTCCCACTCCATCTTCTCCAACGTAACGATCACGGACAGGGCCACCCGGCTGCCGCCGGGCCAGCGCAGAAGCGGTCTCCGGTTGATCGGGGACCATTGGTAATGTTCGTGGTCCATTCCGCGACGGCGTTCAGCCGGCATCGCATTCCCCCTTGTGTAGTTCGTTAATCGCGTCCGCCGGGGATAAAGTCCCTTCTTCTTGGGAAGAGGGGACTCCTAAGACGGCCCTAGGTCGGCCGGTACTGCCGGGAATGGGCCACGACCTCATCGTAATGGTTCGCAATGTAGTATTCCGCGATTTCGTCGGCGGTGGTCTGCCACACGCCCTCGTGGGACATGATATAGCCCAGTATCTCGTCAAGGTAGTTGATACGGTGGGGCTGGCCGATGAGGAAGGGATGCAGAGCGATGCACATTACCCGGCCGCTCCCGGCGCCTTCGGCGTATAGTTGGTCGAACTGGGCCTTGCAAATCCGGGCAAAATATTCACCCTCGAAATTGCTGCGGAACACCGGAACATCGTTCAACTCGAAAGAATAAGGGACAGAGACCAACTTGCCCGACTTCACCCTTATCGGCACCGGTTGGTCGTCGTGGATCCAGTCGGTGTGGTAGATCAGCCCGGCCTCGGCCATCAAGTCGGGCGTCCGGTCGGTGCCGGATATGGCCGGACCCAGCATGCCCTTCAGGGTCTTGCCGGTGTGCCTCCGCAAGGTCTCGATGGAGTTTCGATAGAACTCCCTCTCCTGCTCCTCGGTGTATGTGTTGAGGTATCGGGTGTTGTAGATGCCGTGGCTCATGAAATCGTAGTCCCGTTCCACCATGGCCTCGGCGATTTCCGGGTAATGCTCCAAGACTGCCAGGTTCAGTGAAACGCAGCACCTGATGTCGTATTTGTCCAATACTTCGGTCATGCGCCAGAAACCCACCCGGTTGCCGTAGTCCCGATACGAGTATTGCTGAACGTCGGGGTATGGAGTACGGGGCCACGGGTCCCTCACTCCATCGTAATCGGGCATGTATTCGTAGTGCTCGATGTTGGGGGCGATCCACAGCGCCACCCTGGCGCCGTCCGGCCACCTGATGGGGGGCCGCTCGATAATTGGGCTATAATCGACCCGGCTGGGGGCTTCCGACACGATTCGGACCTCCGCGTTTGAATGCGGAATTAAGAGTCAGGAATGACGAAATCCGGGCACTGCGTTCAAAATTCTTAATTCCGTATTCTAAATTCATCATCCCACATTCTAATTCCGGGAGCGCCAACAATGCCAGCCAGGACGGGCGGGGAATATATCAAGCGGCTCAAAGAGAGGCCTCCGGCCCTGTACATGAACGGGAAGAGGGTGGCCGACCCAACCACCCACACCGGCTTGACAGGCGGCATCGGGACCGTCGCCGCCCTGTACGACCTGCAGCACGACCCAGCGGTGGGCCAAGAGATGACCTACCGGTCCCCCACCACCGGCGACGACGTGGGCCTTTCGTTCATTACCCCCAAGACCACGGAGGACCTCGATGCCCGCCACCGTATGATGACCCACTGGGCGAGGGTGAGTTGCGGCATGATGGGACGGACCCCGGACTTCCTGAACGTAAGCATGATGGCGATGGCCGCCGCAGGCGACTATTTCGGCGAGGACCGGCCCGAATTCAAGAAGAATATCCAGGACTATTACGAGCACGTCAGGGAGAACGACCTGGTGCTCACCCACACCCTGGTCAACCTGCAGCGAAACCGGGCGCCCCAAGAGTCTGCTCCATTGGCCGACCACACCGACATCGCCCTGTCCGTGACGAAGGAGACAGACGCGGGGATCGTGGTGAATGGCGCGCGAGTGTTGGCCACGCTGCCCATCGCCGACGAGATCGCGGTGTACCCGGCCCGTTCCCACCGCTTGCCCACCGGCCCGGGGATCGCCGGGAACGGGGGCCGCATCTCATTCGCGTTTGCCCTGCCCTGCGATGCGCCGGGGTTGAAGTTTCAATGCCGGGAGAGTTTCGACCAGGGCCGCTCCCGCTTCGACCATCCCCTCGGCTCGCGCTTCGAAGAGATGGACGCCCTCGCCTTCTTCGACGATGTGTTCGTGCCGTGGGAAAGGGTGTTCCTGCTGGGGGACCCGGAACGGTGCAACAACATGTCGCGCCGGACTCACCAATACCTGCATTCCGGCCATCAGGTCGTAACCAAGAACGTGGTCAAGTGCGAGTTCATGCTGGGTCTCGCCAACCTGATGCAGGAAACCCTGGGCTCATCCCAACAGCCGCAGGTACTCCAGATGACTGCGGAGATCATCGAGAACCTGGAAACCACCAAGGCGCTGCTGCGGGCGGCGGAAGCGGACGCGTCGATTGACGAATGGGGGGTGATGTGCCCGGCCGAAACGCCGTTGATGATCGCCCGCCACCTGTTCATCCGGATGTACCCCAGGATGGGCGAGATACTGCACCTGCTGGGGTCGAGCAGTCTGATGGCGCTGCCTGCCGAGGCGGATTTGTCCGGTCCGCTGGCCAGCGAGATCGAACGCTACCTGGAGACCGATACCGCATCCGCCGGGGAACGGGTCAGGCTATTCCGGCTGGCCTGGGACGCGAGCTGCAGCGCCTTCGGGTCGCGGCAGATACTCTACGAACGGTTCTTCCAAGGGGACTCCTACCGCAACGTGGTGCTGCTCAACAGCGTGTACGACAAGGGGCCGGCCACGGCGTTCGTGCGGGAGTTCCTGGAGAGCGAGGGGTAACTACGACCGCCAACCCGGCCCCAAAAAGGAAAGCCCGGCGGACATGAATCATTCCTCCGCCATTGCCCTAAGGAACATCTGAACGAGTCCCTTCCCCCCGACGGGGGAAGGTTAGGATGGGGGTGCCGGCGCTCATTTGATAGCGAATACGGTTAAGCTCTCCTCCGAGATTTCGGCTTTCGCCTCAATGACCATAACTTGTTCAGAGGTTCCCTAAGACCCGGTAACGGGGTAGCCATGCCGGTATGGCGCCCTTGTCGCCGGCTGTTTGGTTACCCGTCGTCCCCGGCGGCCGGCGCCGGGCGCGGTCTGGCGGTGGGAGCCTCAGCTTCCGCGGGCAGGTCGGCTTCCCAGTCGGGTATCAGTACGCGCGACGTGTCGTCCAGCAGCGCAATCACCAGGACGCCGCCCAGGCTGAAGGCGATGGACAGCGCCAGGACAAGGTCGTAGGACCCGGTGGCGAAGATGACGAGGCCGGCCAAGATCGTGGCGGTGGCGTGGCCCAGCAGCGCTCCAGTGGTCTGCCAGCCATAGATGGTGCCCATGGGCCCTTCGCCGTAGTACTGGCGGTTGATGATAAGGTAGCCGGTCCACTCCCCCCCAAACCCCAATCCAAAGCTGGCGGCGAACAGATAAAAGACCCACGCGTCTTGCGCCCAGAACAGCATGAGCACGGTGATCCCCTGGATCGAGAGGCTCAACGCCATCATGCGCCGCGTCCCGTACGATTCCGCCAGTATCGGCGTGACGAAACGGCTCACGATGCTGACCAAGGAGAGAATCGTGAGGATAATGCCCGCCTCCGCCAGACTCGAGAACACCCCGCGCTCGTAGGCCAATGGGATGACGAAAACCAAGACGATTGCGTGTCCGGCGCAGCCCATCCCATGAACCAGGGGCAAGTTCCAGAAGGGCCGGGTCCGCCGGGTGTGCCGGTTGAACACCTTCAGGCGCAGCCGCTTCAGATCTTCGCTCAGTCTGAGCAGCGGCGTATCCCCGGGTCTGGCGCCATAGGGCTCGATGCCCAAGTCCGCCGGCTGGTTGCGCATGAACGGCACCAAAACCAACATCGTTATCCCGCCCACCAAGCCGATGGTCATGAACATGCCCTCCCATCCGACGGCGTCAATGAGGTAGCCGACGATCGGGGCCAGGATTGCCGTGCCGATGCCGCCGGCGGCCCAGAGGATGCCGACTCCCAGCCCCAAGCGGCGGCGGAACCAATTGCCTGCCGCTGCCATCAGCGGCACCATGGCCAACGACTCGGTCATGGACATCAGGACCCCGAAGAACAGGAAGAAGTGCCAGACCTCTCTCACTTGGCTCATGAGTATCATACTGATCAGGAACATGACGCCGGCAGCCAGCAGCATCTTGCGGGAACCGTAACGGTCGCCCAGCCACCCGGTGAAGGGGGCGTAGATAGCGCCGAAAAGGAAGTAGGAGGCGATGCCGGCGCTGATCGTGAATTCCCCCCACCGGAAATCGCCTTCCGGGTCGTTCAACGGTGGGACCAGGATCCCGGCTGCCATGGCAATAGAGACGGCGAAAACCTGGACGGTGGCCAGAATTCCTATGACGACCCAGCTATAGTGAAATGGCAGGCGAGTCAGAAGCATATATACCGGAGGCTCGAAGAATAGGCCCGAAGTTTGATGTTACGAGGATATTCCGCCGCTAGTATATAGACTTTTGATGCTGTTTGTAGCCTGATATGTCGAATACGGAATATCGAATCCGCGATGGGGCCAGGTTTTCGGTCTCAGGGCATAATGTTCATCTGGCGGACTATGGCCTCGCCGAGGGCAACGTCTCCTTGGACCAGCACCCTGCCGGACCGCAGCATCTCCTCGGGGTCCCACCGGCCGCAGCCCAGGCAGCCGAAAGTCTCGGTGTCGAGGCTGATCCGGACCATGGGTTCGGCAGGAGCCTCTTCGGCCTCTCGGCCCCGATTGCCCTCGACCAACACCGGCAGGACCCGACCGGCGGGACCCGCAATGTCGAAGACCACGGTTGCGCCGTCCGGCGCCTGCGCCCGCCGCGCCACCACGAAGGGCATGGCGCGGGTGATCCGGCCCAACGAGTGCGCGGCCGTCGGTCCCTCCATCTCGCCCGGACGCCCCAGCGCCCGACGCATGTCCTGCTCGTGCACCCAGGCGTCCATGATCCGGATGCTGATGAACTCCGAGACCGGGGCCGGGCCCAATGGGGTTTGGGTCTCGGCCGCGAACTCTTCGTCGGTCATCGAACGCAGCGCGGTTA
Source organism: Dehalococcoidia bacterium (assembly GCA_965222595.1). GTDB lineage: Bacteria > Chloroflexota > Dehalococcoidia > Lucifugimonadales > UBA3495 > VXOI01. The sequence goes on from CBDCUJ010000014.1 coordinate 167,966, forward strand.
CCCGTTGCCCGGTGAGGTCCCGGAACTCGTCAAGGACCTGCCGACCGGTCCAGGACCTGCGCCAGTCGACCAACACTTCGTTGCTCAACCCGCCTTCGCTCTTGACGTGGCCGGTCTCGCCCGGAGTGTGGTCCGGGGCGGGGTTGCCCAGTATACGGGACTCTGCGCCGCCCAGATGGGCGACCTGGTCCTGTACCGTCCATCCGGGGCAGTCAGTGAGTGTCTTCCATTCCGGCTCGCTGAGCGAGGAGCACAAGCCGTCGATTGAACGCCAGACGTGCTCCATCAGGTCGACAAGCTGCTGGTTGGTGGTCAAGAATGTCCTTCCTCTTCGCGCCGCCGGTTCTCCCTGGAGGTAATGGCCCGGGTCGCTTCCTCCGGGGCCATGCGTCCGATGGGACCCGAAGCGTACATTGCTCCCAACACCACCCCGCCCCGGCCAAGCAGGAACTCCGACGGTTGGATGTACCCGCCGCGGTCGTCGGACCACCAAGCGCCGGTCCGGTCGCCATCTTCTTTCGTGGCGCCATATGCCACCAGGAAGCTGAGACCCTTGTCCTTCACTTCCTGGGCCTGCTCCCGGTTGTCGGCGCTGACGGCGATGATGGTGAGCCCGAGCTCGTCCAACCCGGACTTGGCTTCCTCCCAAGCGGCCAACTGCCGCCAGCAGTAGGGTCACCAGTGCCCCCGGTAGAAAAGCAGCGCGGTGTAGCGGCTGGGGGCGTCGTCCGGCAGGGTCAGTGTGCCGCCGTCCAGCAAATTCAGCACGATGCCCGGAATGCGGTCGCCCTGTTGCAGCTTCTCAGCCATGGTTGCTCCTGGTCTTGAGTTTCCGGTGGAACTATTGTCTCGCAGGTCGGCCCATTGGCGCGGCTGAGCCTACGTCCAGCGTCACGAACGCGCAGCCAAGCGACCCGGCCACAGGCGCGTACCGGGCGTCGTAGCAAGTCGCGTATTATCCCGTCGACGCGAAATGAATCACAACCGCAATCTGCCCTTGACGCTCCGCCAGTCCCTACCTCTGGGCTTCGTACTCCTTGACGGCGGGGATAACTTCCTGGGCCATGAGGTCAATGCTCCTCATGGCTACGTCGTGGGACATGGGGCCCTCGCGGCCCCAGAAGATTAGGTAGCCGGGGTCGATGACGTCGATCAGGTGCTTGAGCTTTTTGATCACCGTGTCGGGGTTCCCGGTCACAATCTGATAGGTCTCTTGGGCGTCCTCGTAGGGCAGGGCCGGTCCGCCGGGAACGACGGTCTGCACGGCGCGCCGGGCCTGCTCCCGGGCGCCGGCAGCGGCGGCGCGGGTCAGGTATCCGGGCGGGGCCAGCCAGTGCTGCGGGGTCACCCCGAACGACGTTCCCAACTGCCAGTAGAAGTTCTTCCCTTCTTCGTAGGCCTTCTCGTCGGAGTCGGCGACGTTTACCCGCACGGCGTAGCCCCGGTTGGCCGCCGTGGGGGTCCAACCGTCCTCCTCCGCCGTTCTCTGGTACAGGTCATAGATGTCGGACAACAGTGGCAGAGGAGGCGCCAGAGCCACGTAGGGGTATCTGTGCCGGGCCGCCCAGATCACGGATTCCGGGGAGGCGACGCCGGGAATCCAGATGGGTGGATGTGGTTTCTGCAAAGGCATCACCCAGGGGTTCACCACCCGGTAGTGGTAGTGCTTGCCCTCGTACCGGAAGGGGCCGGGAGTGGTCCATGCTTTCACAATGACGTTGTGCGCCTCGTCGAAACGCTCCCGGTTGTAAACCGGGTTGGTGTTGGTCGCCATGCTCTCTTGCCCTATGCCCCGGACGAAACCGCAGACCACCCTGCCGCCGGAGAGGATGTCGATCATAGCCACTTCTTCGGCCACCCTCAGGGGGTTGTCGTGGATAGGAAGCACGTTGCCCAAGAAAACGATCTTCCCTTTTTTGGTGGTGCTGGCCAGCACCGAGCCGATGACGTTGACCGAGGGCATCATGCACAACGGATTGTTGTGGTGCTCGTTGATCATGACGCCGTCGAAGCCCGCTTCGGTGCAGTATTGCAACTCTTCGAAATACATGCCGTAGAGGTCTTTGGCCTTCTCTGGACTGAAGTGCTCGTTGGGGAACATCAGGTTGTTATAACCGAGGTCTCTGGCTTCGTCCTGGGGATAGTCGGTGTAGCCCATTTCGGTGAAAAAGAATACTTCCCGTTCCATTTGGCGCCTCTTGCCCCGATTGGCCGAATTGACCTCCGCTTGAACGGTTACAAGTATGTGTTTGGCTATCCTGGGGTGTCAATGGAAAACGGACCCGTCGCAATTCCCCACCCTGCCGGAGTCCCCGGGGTACCTTCTCTGAAAGACATCCATGGATTACCAGACCGTCGTAGTCGAAAAGCAACACGACGTGAGCAGGCTCACTCTGAACCGTCGGGAACTGCTCAACGCCTTTAACGAGGAAGTGAGCTTGGTGGCCGTATGGGAGCGAAGACGGCCGTTCTAGGCGTCTTCGTCGCCGGAGTCGGGAGGGTCGCCGGAGTCGACCGGATAGCCGTCATCGGCTTCGAAACCGGCGGGCGATGGATCGTTCTGCTGGCGGGCCAGCCGGTTTTGCATCCACCGGCGGAATTCGTCCAAGGCGGGCGGCGCGACGTAGAATACCTCGATGTCGCCAGGGAACTGCACCTGGTGGCGGTCGCTGATCATCAGCAAGCCAAGCGCGTCTTCTCCCAGTGTGCCGTCGATCCGGCTGGCGATGTGCTCGTACCGCCGCCGGTTGCTATCCGCGTACCACTCCTGGAGCCTCGCGGCTACCGCAGGGCTGGCCAGCGGAATCATCATGCACCGTTGCAGGTCCAGGGTTTCCAAAAGGGCGTCCAGGTCCTCGGTGGCTTCGAGTGCTGCTCCGGCCTCGCATTTGTCACGGATGAACCGGTGGCTACGTTGATCGGTGGCCCCCAGTTGTTCCAGGCCCTCGTCGCCGCCGACGGTCAGGCTCTCGTGGTAAATGTGCTGGAGGGACCCCAAAGCATTTTCCAAGGCCGCCACCTGGGTCTGCACCTGCTCCCAGTAGTTCTGCAAGACCGCGGCGCCTTCCTGATCATCGGACGGTGGTCCGTATACCAGAGGGACCAGCAGTAGCTTTCTCCGGCCCTCGTACTGCGCGGCCGAGGGCCGGTTTATTCGTCCCAGTTCCTGCGTCATACGTCGTCGTTCAGGTGGACTTCAGGTAGAAGTCAGGTGGGTTTTGGCGGTAGAGGAGATCTAACTTGTACGTGGAGGAGCGAAAGGAACCACCGGTGGACACCTTGAGGATAGTCTATCAGTTCCTACCTCTCCCGACGATACTATTACGCACTGCTGCCAACAGTGTCGGGAGGTCGCAGACAGCAAATTTGTTGACATGCCCCTCGATAACAGGTCCGGAATCAATGTTAGGATTATGGGACAAACAGCCTTGCCGCCAATTTAGCCCTTGTGTAGCGATTCCTCGCTTTAGCCGGGAAATTCACAGGCCAAACGGCTGGAGAAGCCTGGTCCGGACCTCTGGTCCGCTGGCCGGAGCCCCATACATTCTCTGGAAATGAGCGCCCGTAAGTTGTGAAGGAGAGACCATGACCACCGTTGGATACAACCCGGCAGCCCGGTTCGACGTCGAGATGACCGATCGAGTCTACTTGGAACATCAAAGCGGCGGCGGCCTGGAGGCGACCATCTACCGGCCCCATGGCGAAGGGCCCTTCCCGGGTCTGCTCGACGTTCACGGCGGCAGATGGTGCCTGAACGATCGTTCCAGTGACCGTCACATGAACCTCGCCCTTGCGGCCAGCGGCATAGTGGTCGTCGCCGTGGACTTCAGGTTGGCCCCGCAACACCCCTACCCGGCCCAGATCGTCGACACTAACTATGCCACTCGTTGGATAAAGGCCCAGGCCGGACAGCTCAACATAGACCCGGCATCGGTGGGCGCAATGGGCTGTTCCAGCGGTGGCCACACCGTGGCGCTGAACGGCATGCGCCCCAAGGACCCCCGCTATGCGGCGGTTCAGCTGCCCGGAGGAGAGGACTTGGACGCTTCACTGCGATTCATGCTGTGCTGCTGGCCCGTCCTCGACCCCCACGCCCGATACATGTGGGCCCGCGAAATTGGCGACGAACGGTTTATAGGCCCCACGGAGTCCTACTTTTCGGACCGTGAAAGCCTCCACGAAGGAAACCCCCAAGAGGCCCTGGACCGGGGTGAGACCGTGGAGCTGCCCCCTGCGATAATCATCCAGGGCACCAATGACTCCAACATCCCCCTGTCCATTCCCCAGAAGTTCGAGGCCGCGTACCGGGCCGCCGGAGGCCACGTGGAGCTGGAGCTGTTCCCGGGGATGCCCCACATGTTCGGCAATACGCCCGGACCCGAATCCGACCGGGCCATCGAGTTGATGAAGGGCTTTGTCGCGCGGCAGATGTCACGCCCGGCGGTGGCGCAGGTATAGCGGGTCCCTAAAGTGGCGCGCCGCAGGGAGAGTTTGATTTCAGGCGTTTGAAACGGGAATTATATCGAATTTTAGCCACGGGTATGAGATAGGAAGGTACGCGGCATGGGTAGGCGAAGGAATGGGTAACGGAGGAGGAGGCGACGGAGCAGGACAAGTAAATGGCGCGGCTGGCGCGGAGCCATAGCCAAAAAAACGCCCTCGGACTGCTCAGAGGGCTAGGGATTAACCAATTTGTTATCGACGGAACCGTTTTTTTAGGAATACCTGATTGGCGTTTGATATTGTCCAATGTTCCTTTGAGAACATCATCTCCGAGTTGGTCGTAAGAAAGAACTACTACCCATGTCTGTCCACTGTGGGTTCCTTCGTAAATCTTGTGTGAACCTTTGCCGTTCCTCAAAAAAGTTATGTTGTACTCGTTCAGTATGTCTACCACCTGCCGAAACTTCACGTAACAGGAGTCCATCCGACCGCAGTATGGAAAGCGTGGCGGTTGAACAATCCAATCCGCGTAGGCATCAACAAACGAGAAAGCCTGTACAAAACAACCAGCCTTGTGCGTAGTGCAAGGGGGGCTTTGCGGTTCAGAAACCTAGCCTGTTCGGATTCGGGCAACTCTGTCACGCGAGAGAGAAAAGTTTCAATGGCGTCGCCAAGCTCCCGGCGGACTTCTTCCAAACTATCGCCCCTCGCGGCCAAGTCATAGTCGACGCAAATGGCCTCCCAATTACCGGGCCGTCCCCAAGCATAGCAGGTAGCTGTGTTCTTCATCACCCGCCCTCCTGTTTTGACAAACATGATAAGACTTATCAAAGTGATGATAAACCGTTATGCTTCTGTAGATCGAACAACCAGCCAGCTATAGGTGGCTAATATTCGATATAATTCCCAAAGTAATCGTACTTCCGCCCCGCCAGGTCCACCACTTCGGCTACATCCTCCTCCAGCAGGTAGCCCTCGGCTACCAGGTCCATCGCGGCGCGGGTCACCTGCTCCAGGTAGTCCTCACGGCTGGCGTAGCGTTGCTCGATGGATGCTCGTGGGTCGCCGTCGGACTCACGCTCGGCTTCGGTAGCGGGCAGAGGGAGGGTCCAACCGGCAAGGCCGCCGGTGATGCCGATAAAGAGGCCGGGGTTGCCGATGCTCTCGTCGCGCAGGTTCCAGCCGGTGTAGGTGGCCACCGGGACCGTCAGGTCCGGCAGGCGGATGCCGCCCCGCTCGTTGAAGGACTCGTCAAGGTCGGCCACCAGCGCCGGGAACTCCGCTCCTTCGTCGGCGGGCAACTTGGTGGTGCGCCCCAAGGGCGACTCCGGGCCGTAGTCCAGCCTTATCGCCCTGGTGGTGTGGGTCGGGACCCGCACGCGGGGGAGTTGGGCAAACCGTTCCAGCAGCGTATGGGACTCCACCGCCGTGCCGTCGTTCAGGCTGGGATGACGGCTGGCTGGAGGCTCCTCGCCCGTGGTGACCCAGCGGTCCAGGTTGTCCAGCGCAGCCCGCAACAGGGGAGCGTAGTCCACGCTGTTGAGGGGAAGCTGTCCCCTGATCCCGTCACTCGCACGGAATTCCAACGGAGGAAACTCACCCGAACCGTGCTGACAACCGGCAAAGTGGTAGCGACGGACCGACGGCGACTCCGCAGCGTCGGCCAGGCTCTCAAGGTCAGTGTGGATGAGTGCCGCATCACCGCGCCAGTACTCGGCGGAGGTGTTGGTGAACATGATCTTGGGCACCTTGCCCCGCCGCTCCATGGCGTCTAGCAGGGAACCTTGGGCGCCGGTCACCGGGTCCGTCTGCGGAGTGTCGGTGAAGGGGAACATCTCCGGCATGATGTAGCAGACGTCCTTGGAGGGCTGTCCGAAGCGCAGGTTGAACTCGCCGCGCATCCCGCCCGCCACATGAGGGATGATCCCGTCCAAGGCCGTCCGGTCCTCTTCATCCTCGTTGATGCCGACGTGGATGTACTGGCGCAGGAAGCGTCCGCTCTGGGAACGGCCCATGGCGTAGGCGTAGTCGATAGCCCCGGCGCAGGGGTTCCCCCGTCTCCCATCAAATGGGGCCGGGGCATACTTCAGGAAGGACACCGCGTCCCGCATGGCGACGAACCCCAGTCCCACAATCCGGCTGCCGGTTGTGGTGTAGACCAACTGGTAAATCTTTCCCGGCTCGAACCCGGAGGGCATGTAGATGTGGCTGTGCTGCGGCTCCACGTCCTCATCCTCGACCCGGACGAAGGACCACTGGCTCCGGTCAACGGGCGCGGCTGGACTGTTGGGCAGGTCTCGCACCGTCAGGGTGGCCTCCGCTTCTTCAGGGTCGGCGGCGGGATTGGGCAGGTGCTGCCGGTCGGCGAGCAGGAACAGCTGGGTTGGTTCGTTGCACTGGAACTGGCAGAGAATCTTGCCGGTCAGAGGCCCTTGAGGCCCGATGGCTTCCGGTCCCTGAAGTCCGATGAGTCCGGGAGTCGGCGGCACGTCGGCCTGCCAGCCGCCCCAGACCACAGTGTAGCCCCGGCGCATCAGGTAGCCGTTGCCCGCTTCCAAGGGGGCAATGGGGTCAGTAGCCATGGGGACGCTGTTCATGGTCAGGGCGGTCTTCCGGCCGCGGTTCACCACGTCGAACAGTACGCGGCGGTTGCCCCTGTCGATGTTCGCCGGCTGGAGCATGGCGAAGTCTGCCGAAAACTCCACCCTGCCGGCGGAATTGCGCGGCGCCAGGTCCAAGTCCGTAATCTCCCGATTCCGGGCGTGCAACGGTTCCACGGCGTAGTGGGCCGTGCCTTCCAGAAGCTCATACGCGCCCACGTCGCCGAAGCGCTCGCCGGACGCGAAACTGGTGCGATTGGTGATTTCCAATTCAGTAATTGCCAAGACGCCTCCGGTTGGCCAACGGCCGTTCGCCAATGACCAATATTCAGTTCCAGGTTGCCAGTCTCCGAGGGGATTTTAGCGGGGCAGCGCGCCCTCCCTCCGAAACACGTCCGCGAGTTTTTCGACCCCTTCCCATATTTCATTTTCGGAGGGCAGGGCAAAGCAAAGTCGGATGTAGTTGGCGGCTTCCTCCGGGTCTGCGGACCAGTCCGGTCCCGGGTTGAATGCGACTCCGTCCCTGAGCGCCGGCATGGCCAATTTGCGGGAATCAACCCCCGGAGGGAGCCTCACCCACAAGTACATTCCGCCCCGGGGCATTTCAAAATCGATAGTCGGCCCGAACGACTCACGGAGCGCACTGCCGAGCACGTCGCATTTGCGTCTCAAAACCGAACGCACTTCCTGGATGTGTTCTTCATAATGGTTGGTGAAATAGTCGCCCACAATCATCTGGTCCATGACGCCGGTGCCAGCGTCATTCTTGCGGGACAGCAACCGGCTCATCACCTCCCACGACGCCACAACGTATCCAAGCCGTATGCCGGGGCCCAGGGTTTTTGAGAAAGAGCCTATGTGCAGCACCCGGTTGGTGTCATCCAACGACCGAATCGCGTTCTCATATTCGCCTTCAAATATGAGGTCGGCGTAGCATTCGTCTTCGAATATCGGGACTCCGTATTCTTCGCTCAGTTCCAGCATCCGCCACCGGCGCTCCATGGTCATTACGGTGCCAGTGGGGTTCTGGAGTGTCGGAATCGTATAGATATACTTGGGGCGCACTCCCTTGGCCCGCAGGTCTTCGAGTACCCGGGCCAGCTGGTCCATGCGCATGCCGTCGTGGTCTACCTCGACGCCGATCATCTTGACCTTGCGGCGTCTCAGATTGCCCAAGGCGCCGGAGAAGCTGAACGCTTCTACGATTACGGTATCGCCCTCCTCCAACAGGATTTCGTTAATCAACTCGATCGCAAGGCCGGACCCTGAAGTGATCAGAACTTCGTCAATCGTTGTATTGATCCCTCGGTGGGCCGCAAGTTTGTCAACCAGAAACCTGCGAAGCGGGACGATACCCTGCGGGCCGCCGTCGAAGTTATACATGGAGATGTTTCTCGGGTCTCCCCGGAATACATTGGCGGCGGACTCGATGAACGCTTCCGTGGGCACCAAATCGGGGTCGCTGTGCCCACCGACGAAGTTGTATTTCGGGTGGCCTTCCCACGGAGCCGAAGGAGGAGGAGGCAGGTCCCTGTTGAAGAGAGTAGAGTAATCCAAGCCTTTCCCCGACATGGGCTAGTCCTCCAATTTTATCGGTGCGTCCCCGCCTGTTGGTCAAGCCGGAGACGTTAGCATCCTAACACCACCAGAAGCAGACAACCACTTCCTCGAGGTGGATGCCGCAGATGAGTTCCAAGCCCATCCTGACCGTCCGAAACGGCGCGACCTACCCATTGGCGCGTCCTCGCGGCACAGCGCGGGCGAGCCGGCGGATTGTCGAGTTGGCGCCGGAATTGGCCCTCATTCACCAGTTGCACGTAAGCTAGGGAACATCTGAACAAGTCCCTTCCCCCCGATGGGGGAAGGTTAGGATGGGGGTGCCGGCGCTCATTTTATAGCTAATACCGTTAAGCTCTCCTCCGAGATTTCGGCTTTCGCCTCAATGACCATAACTTGTTCAGAGGTTCCCTAGAATTATTGGGGATTATTCAAGGGCCATTCAATTGGCGGAAAATCCCCCCGTCCTTCCGGCCGCAGCCGGAATCCAGACCCGAATCTTCGGTTAGCAGCATTCGGGGGGATATTGGTATCGGTCCCTGGGTCCCGGTTGCGACCGGGACGACGAGAGGAGGACGGCTGCTTGTGGGTATTTCGTACGCGGGAATTTCAGACGATGGTATCGCTGCCGATTGCGGCTTCAGCACGGGCACGGTCGTTGGTGGTCAGCGCAATCATCGCGTGACCCGCGTGGCGGTTGAGGATGTGCATGCTCTGGATGTTCACGCTGGCCTGTTTCAGGCTTTCAGCCACCTTGGCCAAGGCGCCGGGCTCATCTCGCAGCCGGATGATCAGCACTTCGTCTCCGACTGCTTTGTAGCCAGCCTGATTGAGCACGTACAGAGCGTGGGCGGTGTTGTCCGTGGTCAGTATCAGGGCTCCCTGTTCCTCGGTGGCTTCAGTATTGATTGATTCTAGGTTGATCCCGGCATCGGCCAGTATTTTGGTGATGTCGGCAATGACTCCCACCTGGTTGTTCGCCATAATGACAATCCGGCCCGGTCGGTCCATCGTAATACTCCTGGGTGGCCGGGGATTCCCGTCGGCCGTTAACGAGCGCAGTCGGCAACGAGTTCGTCGACCATTTTGCGCGTCACATGCGGCATGGTGATGATGCGGGCGACTTCGCCCTCGGGGGCGATCTGCCACTTGCGAAAAACTTCGGGCGCCGGTCTCGGAAAGACCACCGTAACGGAGTTTCGGTGGCGCCATGCCGCTATGCCGTGTTTGTGGAACTGTTCCACGGCATATTCCGCAGTGTCCAGCATCCGGGCGACCAACTCGCGGAACCCATCACTCCCATAGTGCTCCAGAGCGTACCAGAGCATCAGCGGAGTCAGGCCGTTGCGTGAACTGGATAGCGTGGTGTCCTGGATTCCAACGCACTCTATGGCGCGTCCGACCCGCTCGACGTGGCTCCGGCGGGTCAGGACGACGCCGCAGGGCAAGGGCGTTCCAATCAGCTTGTGGCCGCTCACCGATATGCTGTTGATGCCGGCGTCGAATCCATAGGGCTGCGGGTCCTCAACAAAGGGCAGAATCATTCCGCTCAGGGCGGCGTCGGCGTGAATGTAGGTGTCGGGAACTGAGAGGTCCGCAGAATCTCCTTAGATGCGTTCAATGTCGTCGACGGCTCCCCGCATCGTCGTGCCGATGGTCGCTATGATCACCACCGGCAGGTCCCGGTTGACCTGTATCATCTCGTTGAGGTTCTGGTAGTCAATCTCCCCGTTTTCCTGTCGCTTGATCATGATGTAGCGGGCATTGAGAAGGCGCACGTTTTTGAGGACGCTGTAATGGGTTTCCTCGGAGAAGTAGAAGATCCCGTTGGGGTACATCTCTCGCGCCAAGTAAAGGCCGTACAGATTTCCCTCCGTTCCACCGGAGGTGACGTAGCCCCAGGCTTCGTCCGGGTCAATCCTCATCAAATCGGCGAAACAGGTAATGACCTCTCGCTCAATTCCGTGCGTGTTGCTCTGGTAATTGCTGTCGTGAAAGGGGTCGCCGATATTGTTCAGCGAGTATTCGAGAAAGGGCAACAGTGGCGAGTAGTCGAATATCTGGTTCCCCGGATAGCCAATCTGCCGTTGCGTCGCGGACCGAATGTCGCGCAACAGGCTGTCGAGCCTTTCCCGAGTATCTGAAGGGGGCCATCCGGTTGGCGCTTGGAGGTTCGTCACGAGGGGTGCCTCCGTGTGGTGTACCATGGCGTCCGGCTGGGTAGATCGCTACCGGTAGCCAAGCGCATCGTGTATGAGTGGTTGGACGGGTGGCGAGCTCTTCATGGTCTGGGGCTGGGCAGAGCCTCAGCGGCAGCGCTGGACGCTGCGCGTCGGTTCGAGTCCCGTCGAGTTGGCGGCGGGGCTGCTTTGCGGGTCAGCGCATTTTGGCGGCGCGGGGATGAGTGGCCGCCGCCGCTTCCTCAGGCGTCAGACCGGCGAACCGTTGCGGGCGATAGGGCCCCAGCACCGCGTCTGCCGGCGTCCCGTCGCAGATTTCCTGGGCGGCCAGCTGGCTCAACGCCGGAGCCAGCGTAACGCCGCTGTGGGTGAGGGCCACGTACAGGTTGGGCGCTTCGGACGCAAACCCGATCACCGGATAGCCGTCCAGGGGCATGGGACGCCAGCCCACCGGCACCGGAACGGCCTGCGCACCGATGAGTCCCGGCAGATAGCGGCGGGCCCGGGCCAGCAGATCGTCGGCGTGGGCCTGGGTGTCGTCTTCGGCCAGACTCTCCTGGTCGCCTTCACCGATCATCAGGCGACCGTCGGCGCATTGTCGCAAATGAATCTCCCGGCGGCCATCGCCCAAGGGCGGCGCGTACACCACCGGCACGTTGTGGAGCAAGGGCGGCAGCGGGTTTGTTCGTATCACCACGCCGGGACTTTCCGCTTGGGGCACGTTGACCCCGGCCAAGGCCGCCAAGCGGGTGGCTGCGGTGCCCGCGGCAATGACCACCGCATCCACACCCCTCGAACCCGAGGCGGTTGCCAGGCCGTGGATCCGGCCGTCATCATGCTGCTCGAATCCATTAACTTCCCTGTTGGCATGAATCTCACAACCCATTTCCCGAAGGCGACGCAGGCACGCATCGACCACCATTTGCGGCTCCACTTGTCCTTCGTTGGGACTGTATTCGGCGGCGGCCACCGGGCCAACGTCCAGCGCCGGTTCCAGACGGTTGAGCTCGCCGACGTCGATCAGACGGGTGGGGTAGCCCCAGGACTGGAGTTGCCGCACCCGGGCCACCAACCCCTCGGCGGCCACCGGGTCGGATACCCAAGAAACCTTGCCGCCCCAACGGAGGCCGACGCTGTCCGGGTCCCCGTGATCGCCGATGCCAGCGGCGAAACGGGGCCACATTTCCAAGGAGCGGCGGTTCAGGTTGTGATACCCGATGGGTTCTTTCGCCCCGGCATTGATCCAAGCAAAGCTGTGGCTCGACGCGCCGTGCCCAGGCTCGCCTTTGTCGATCAAGGCGACGCGAACGCCCCGCTGTGCCAGACGCCAAGCGATGGCGGCGCCCAGGATGCCAGAGCCAATGACGGCTACCTTTAGACCTTTTCCGGGATTGACCATCAGTTGCGTCTCCTTGCACCGCGAGGGCCGCCGCCACGCAAGTATTTCAGCCGGGCGCACAGCGGTCCGACACTCGCCACCTCAATGTCGTCCTGGTACTTCACCATAATGCCCAAGGTGTCGTCGACAACCTCCGGCGCCAGCTCACGGATGTTCGACGCCATCAGGGCCCATGTCAAGCCCGGCGTTTCCGATACGCCGGCGATCTTGTACAGCTCGGTGCCCCGGCCGGCCGTTGGATATCCCGACAGACGGATTAGTCTCAATTGCAAAACTGGAATCACGGGAGTAGATGGCAGGGGTTATAATCTACGGGTAGCTCCGCCGGAGGCGAAACCCACAGTGTTCTTGTCGGAAATCACGCTGGCCATTCCCGTCGCGCCCGCGGGCGTCACCGTCCTCGATTGGTGGGCCGGGCAGACTATGGCGTGCCTGCCTGAGGGCTTCGCACCGGTCAGGTTCGTCGTAACCGAGTCGGACGGCGCCTCCTGCCGCTGCGAGGTTACAACCGTCCGGGAAGCGGGGCTGGAACGTGGCTGGCGTTTTCCCAGGGGGCTGATGTTCCGGTACCGCCAACGTCGGACGGAGAACACCGGGAGCTTCAACGCGGTATTGCTGGTCCCGACCGGCATTGGGGCCGCAATCGGAGGCCACGCCGGGGACGCGACGCCGGTCGCCCGCCTGCTGGCTTCCATCTGCGACCGGCTGGTCACTCATCCGAACGTGGTCAACGCCTCCGACATAAACGAGCTGCCCGAAAACGGCCTCTACGTCGAGGGAAGCGTCATTTCGCGCCTGCTGATGGGCACGGCGGGCCTGCAGCCGGTCAGAAGCAACCGGGTCCTGGCGTTGATCAGCTCCCATCCCGACCCGCTCTTCCCGGCGATGGCGGTCAACGCCGTCAACGCAGCCCGTGCGTCTTACGGCCTGATGTGCCCCAAGGTTATAGAGCTGGACCCGCCACTAATCATGAGGTCGCAATACACCGGCTCGGCGCGGGCGGCGGGCGAGGTGGAGGGCCTGGGCTACGTCCTGGACGTGCTGGACCAACACCGGGGGGGATACGACGCGGTGGCGATGTCCTCGGTCATCACCGTTCCCTTCCATTACCACGGCGACTATTTCGGCAGCGACGGCAGCATGGTCAACCCTTGGGGTGGAGTTGAGTCCATGCTGACCCATACCATCTCCAGCATCTACGACGTACCCTCGGCCCACTCCCCAATGCTGGAGTCCCAAGCCGCGATGGAGGTTGATACGGGCGTCGTCGACCCCCGGCTGGCCGCCGAAGCCATCTCGCTCACCTTCCTGCAGTCGGTGCTGAAGGGGCTGCAACGAAGTCCCAGGATAGTCACCGAGCCTGCCGAAATGGGCGCGCCCCACGTCCTGTCAGTGGAGGACGTTTCCTGCTTGGTGATTCCCGACGGCTGCTTGGGGCTGCCCACTGCGGCGGCGCTGCAGCAGGGCATCCCGGTCATCGCGGTGCGGGAGAACGAGAATCTGATGAGGAACGACCTGTCACGGCTGCCGTGGCGGGCCGGTCAGTACCATCTGGTTGACAATTACTGGGAGGCCGCCGGCGTCATGGCGGCGATGCGGGCGGGTATCGACCCCGGGGCCGTCCGCCGTCCCATCCGGCAAATGACGGCCGAGAGGGCTGGGCATGTATCCGGTCGGGCTTGACGCCGTCGACACACCAGCTTTCGTTTACGACGAGACGGCTATCCGGCGTCTGCTTCAAGTCGGACGGAAGCTGCGCCGGGACGGAGAGTGTCGGCTCCTGTTTGCCATCAAGTCCTTCTCGGTCCTGGACGCCCTCAAGTTGATGGCCCCGGAACTTGACGGGTTCTCAGTAAGCTCGCTCTTTGAGGCGCGCCTGGCCCGGGCCTCCCTCAAAGACCGGCCCAGCGGCCACCGTGGGGCGGTCCACCTTACCACGCCGGGCGTCAAGGAAAGCGAAATCGACGAGATCGGCGGCTTGTGCGACTTCGTCTCCTTCAATTCGCTGGGCCAGTGGGACCGGTACCGGGACCGTATCAAGGGCATGGCGAGTTGCGGGCTGCGCGTGAATCCTCAGATGTCATTTGCCGACGACGAACGCTACGACCCCTGCCGGCCCCACTCGAAGCTGGGCGTCCCCCTGCTGGATATGGTTGCGGCGTTCGACCGGGAACCGGAGCGGTTCGACGGGCTGACGGGCGTCCTGTTCCATTCAAACTGCGACTCCACCGATTTCACGGAGCTGCTGGAGACGGTGAAGCTGGTCTGTTCTCAAGCCGGGCCGGTGCTGACGCGCCTCCAGTGGATCAACCTCGGCGGCGGGTATCTTTTTGACGAAGACTCGGACTACAGGCCGTTCATCGAGGCGGTGAGCCTCCTCAAGCGACAGGCCGGAGCCTCCGGGTCGCGGTTGGACGTGATCTTCGAACCCGGCTCCGCCTTGGTGCGCTCCGCCGGATACATCGTGTCCACGGTGCTGGATGTGTTCCCCAGCGACGGCAAGCAAATAGCAGTGCTGGACACCACGGTGAACCATATGCCCGAGGTGCTCGAGTACGGCTTCCGGCCCGACGTGGTCGGACACGACGACGGCGCGGCCCACGAATACCTGCTGGCGGGAAGCACCTGCCTGGCCGGCGACCTGTTCGGCTCCTACCGGTTCGAACGCGTTTTGGGTATAGGGGACAGGGTGTTCTTCAACAACGCCGGTTCGTACACTATGACCAAGGCCCATTCCTTCAACGGAATCGGACTCCCGGCGGTCTACGCGCTACCGCCTTCCGGCGCGCCGGTCTTGAAGAGCCGGTTCACTTACGACCACTTCGCCGCCCGCTGGGGGGCCGGGTCCCATGCAGTCCGGTGACTTGATACTCCAGTTCTCCGACTTGGTCTCCACCAGAAAGTGTGCCCTCCGGGTCGACGCCGGCGAGGGGTCCCGGCCCTTGCGGTACTTGCTGGACAGGTATGTCAAGCAAGCCCCCGTCGACCGGCTGCTGCGGGAGGGCCGGATTACCCCGGAATCCGCCAGCACCCTGTACGCCCTGCAGGACCTGCTGTACCTCTGCTCCGACAGCGGCCGTCTCTTGGACATGATCTCGGAGGTGACGTTCAAAGACCTGGACCGGCACATCGGGATGGACGGAATTCCCGCCCGTCACCCGGTGCTGGTCGGGGGGCGGACAGTCCCTGTCATTGACATCACCATCGACCGCACGAACGGCGCCTACCATCGGAACTGGCCGGGCTTCCACGCCCGCAAGTGGCAGCGAGACGACCGGAAATACTCCGCCTTTGTGCATAAGACTCTGACGGACCGTTTCGGACCTTCGGAAGCCGGGCGGATTCTTGAAGGCGCGTCGTCAGGGTTGGGCCTCAAGCTGCTGGAGGCGTTGGCCCAGAGGGTCTGGAACGCCCATTTCGAGAACTACTCCCGGTTCGTCGGCAGGAAGCTCGTCTACAAGTCTGGGGACGAGACCATCGACAACATCATCGAGGGCGCCGGGGCGATCTGCTCGGAAAAGGTGCAGGCGCTGAAGTTCCTTACCGACCACTACGGCCTCGAATCCGAGTACCTCTTCGCCGGACCCAACGCCTCCGGAGCACTGCCGGCGGAGAAGCTGCGAGAGCTTCTGGTCACCTTCGACTTCCGTTTCTCCAGGCGGTACACCCGGTTCTGGCAGCATACTGCCCTGCTGTATGATATCGGCGGGGAGACGGTGCTGGTCGACGCCACCAACGGCAACATTCCCTTCCTGTTTCTACGGGGCCCGGAGGCCGAGCGCCTGCTGGGTTACGACGGCCAGACGCCCGTAAAGATCAAGATGATCGAGGCCGAGGAAGACTTCTACTACCACCGCGCGCCACAGGACATCCCGGAGAACTTCTTTTTCGCCCTGGAGGGCTGGATGCCCTATACCGACCTCATGCAGGTGTTCGACAACGAGTTGGGACTGTACCTTTCCAGCGATTATTACGTCATCCCCATTCCCTACCGCAGCGAGCAGGAGTTCGGCAGAGTCCGCCGCGAGTATGAGGCGGTGAGCCGGCGGGCGGGTCTGGAATGTTCCGTTACCGAGCGGTGGGACTTGGACTCGCCGCTTGGCGTCGGATTCTCACAGGCCGAGCCGGTGGTCAGCCAGAGAATCCTGGAGGCCGAGGAGCATCTGCTGGCTCGGCTCGACGAGTGTGACGGCCCGGGCCACGAAGCGGGGCTGGTCATTATGAAGCTGGGGAGTTGACAGCCTCTTTCCGTTCAGCCATCCAATAGAGAACGCCGCCGTATGTACCTTTCCCTAGTAAGAATCGTGCGCCGGGTGCGCCGCAGACGGGAGCTGGGCCTTCTGGCTATACTGGTCGTGATGGGAGGAAGCATCGCCGGCAACGCCCTGACCTTCTTCGTTTTCGAGCGGAGCGTTCAGCCCGATCTGACCATCGGCGACAGCTTTTGGTACAGCGTCATATCCATCAGCACGATCGGGTACGGCGACCTGTCGGCGTCGGCCACCGGCGCCCGAATCGGCACGGTAGTGTTCATCGTCCTGGTCGGGCTGGTGGCCTTCACCACCACGGCGGGGATACTGGTGGACTGGGTCTTGGACCTGCGCATGAAGGAGCAGACCGGAATGGCGACCGTAAATGCCAAGGGCCACCTGCTGATCGTAAACTTCCCCAACGAGATCAGGGTCCGCCAGATTATCGACGAGTTCCTGGCCGACCCGGGGCACCGCGCGACCGAGATCCTCATTATTACCGACACGGTGAACACCCTGCCTTTTGACCATTCCAACGTATCCTTCGTGCGCGGTTCGCCCCTGGACGACGAGACCTATCGCAGGGCCCGCCTCGACGAGGCCGTCCAGGCTATTATCCTGAGCACGAACTACGACGACCCCAACAGCGACAGCGTGGTTGCCGCCGCCGCCACCGTCATCGCCAGCCTCAACCCCGGTATACGGACCGTCGCCGAATGTATGTCGCCGAATCACCGGCGTCTCTTCTCCGGCTCTCCCGACACCACGCTGGTGTATACCCTGCGCATGGCCACCAACCTTCTGATACAGGAGTCCCAGGACCCCGGCGTTACCTTGCTCACGCAGGCCATGACCAGCAATCTGGTAGAGGGTACGCTGGCCAGCACGAAGGTCGAGTCCGCGCCCTCCTTTGAGGCCGGCGGCGGCCCCCTTAGCTACACTCAAGTCGCCGCCAGGCTGCTTGAACAAGATATCAACCTCGTGGGGATGGTCCGCGACCGGCAGGCGTACCTGAAGTTTGGAGACATATTCCTGACCGCGGGCGACCTTCTAGTGTACATTAGCTCCACTAGGTATTCTTGGCCTAGCCTGCGGGAAAGGATCGGGTAGGAAGCCTCTGGATGCTGTCGTCGTCATGACTTCAAAAGACCGGCCCCAAAGCATACTGGCGAAGGCGCGCCGCCTTGACTTCTCCGGTCACGGGAACGGCGACCTGAGAATGGACTTGATGCGCCTCAAGTACGAGGCGCGCCAGTCGCACACCGAAGACCTCCTCGAAGACCTCCTGGCCCAAGCCTTCGGCATCACAGCCGAAGCGGTAACCCGGCAGCTCGGCATCCGGCCTACGGACGAGCAGTTGCTTGCCGGAGCGCATCTCTTCGATGGAAGCATCGCCCAACTCGCCGCCGGGGAGGGCAAGACCGTCGCCGCGGCCTTCCCGGCGGTGGCCCACGCGTTGCTGGGAAGGGCCGTCCACATCGTGACCGCCAACGATTATCTGGCTTCCAGGGACGCCGAACTGCTTGGGCCAGTCTACCGCTCCCTGGGCATCGGCGTCGGCCCGGTGCTGGGCTACATGGAGGACGACGAGCGGCGGCAGAGCTACGGGAAGGATGTAGTCTACGGCGCGATGCGGGAGTTCGGGTTCGATTTTCTCCGGGACAACCTCAAGACCGTCGGCGACGAGTTGGTACAGGGAAAGCTGGAAGCGGTGATCATCGACGAGGTGGACCACGCCCTCATTGACGAAGCCTTCACTCCCATGATCATCTCCGGCGGTCGCGTCGGGGGCCGGGCCCCGGTCGTCAAGGTCCGGAAGGCCGTCTCCCGTCTCATCGACCGGCAGCGCGAGGTTGCCCAAGGCATCGCCGGTCAACTGGCCTGGTGGGTCGGAAGCGCCAGCGAGAGGACCCGGCTCATGGCCCGGCTGTTGCTGGCTGAGCCGGCCAACCCGGAATTGAAGCGGCTCTTGGCCGAACAGCCGGGGGCGTTCAAACAGGCCAGTCTGGTGGCCGAACTAGACCGCGCCGACCTGGCTTCCGGCCTGCTTTACGTAATTGCGCCGGACAAGCGTTACGTCACGCTGACCGACGAGGGCCGGGAAATATTGGTGCAACAGTTGGGCCCTTTCTACGACGGGCGTCCACTCGAAGAGCAACTGGAGGCCTTGGAGACCTACGGGCATCTCGCCGTCGGCGAACGCAGAAGGCGTGCGCGGGAGGTGCGACGGCGGCTGGCCCGGCAGTATGAGCTGGGCAACCAGGTGCACCAGATGCTGCGGGCCTGCCTCCTCCTGCACCGCGACGTGGACTACCTGGTCACCGAGGGGCGCATAGTGCTAATCGACCGGGCCACCGGCAGGCCCAAGGCGGACTGCGTTTACCAGCATGGGCTGCAGTCGGCGGTGGAAGCCGCGGAAGGTATTACACCCCGCCCCGAGACGGAAACCCTAGGGCAGATTTCGGTCGAAGGCTTCATCACGCGGTACCGGTGGGTCTCCGGCATGACCGGGACGGCCGCCTCCTCCGCCGACGAGTTCAGGCAGCGTTACGGGCTCAAGGTCGTGGAGCTTCTCCCGGCCCGCCCTCTGAAACGGGCCGACCTGGGCTGCCGGGTATATCTCAACAAGCGGGACAAGGCCTTGGCCATCGTGGACGAGGTGGCCTCCGCCCACCGCATTGGCCAGCCGGTCTTGGTGGGAACCCTGAGCGTCGAAGACTCGCAGGCCTTGAGCGGACTCCTGACGGAGCGAGGCATTCCCCACAACCTGCTGAACGCGGTCAACTCCGATGAAGAGGCTCGAACCGTCCGGGAGGCCGGCGCGTTCGGCGCGGTAACCGTGGCGACCAACATGGCCGGCCGGGGCACCGATATACTGCTGGAACCCGGCTTGGACGACCGGATAGCCGGGCAGTGGGCCCTGCTGCCGGAGCGGGACAGGCCGGAATTCCCCTCGGGACTGCGGGTTATCGGCACGGAGACCAACTACTCTCCGCGCATCGACCTCCAACTGAGCGGCCGGAGCGGCCGGCAGGGTAATTTCGGCGTCGCGCAGGGGCTGTTGAGCCTGGAGGACCGCCTCCTCAACCTCTACGCCGACGGCATTCTGAAGGTGGTCCAGTGCCGCCAAACAGACTCAGCCAGGCGAACGTACTTCGCTGGACCGGCGGTCGATGCCCACGTCCGGTCGGTGCAGAGGGTCTTTGAGAGAGAAGCCGAGGAGCAACGCAGTCTGTTGAACGACTATACCGCAGTGATCGACCGGCAGACCGACCTCTTTTACCGCCACCGGCGCGAGGCGATGGGTTCGCCAGCGTTCAAGGGACGGAGCCTCGAGTTGGCGCGGAGTCTGGCGGGCCGCCTGAGCGCCGATTATTTCGGAGAAGTGACCCCGGAACATTACCCCGCCAGGTTCGTCCGGTTTGCCGACGAACTGCGGCTGGACTATCAGGTCGATTGCTCGGCCCTTTGGGGTTGCGACCTGACGCTGCTTCCGGCGCAGTTGGGCCGGCTGTTCCTGGACCGGCTGGACGAGTTGGAGAGGGGAGTCGGGCCCTCCAATTTCAATCGTCTAGCCGTTCTCCTCTACTTGAATACCTGCGACGAGCAATGGAAGGGCCACCTCAGCGACCTTCAGGGCTCCATCTTGAACCAGACGCTCTCCAACAGAAGCCACAAGTCCGCCGTGGCAGCCTACGTCCGGGAGAGCTTCCGGGCATGGGGCGAGTTCCTGGAGCGGGTGGAGACGGAGTACCTGTCGCAGTTGTTGACTTTCCCCGTAGACCGTTTTCATCCCCGTGTCAGCGCCCCGGTCCGAGTGCATGAGGATGCCCGCGCGCTGATGGCGGCGGCGAAGGAGTGAACGAGTTGAGAAGGTTCAAGCTTGGCACGGCCATCTCCCTTGGCGGCGTAGTCGCTGCGGCGCCCCTGATCGCCGCCTGCGGAGCGCCGTCCTACGAGGACTGGGCCGCCACCGACGGAGCGGCAGGCCGGATAAACCTGGACGACGTTCAGCAGGCGTTCAAGGACTCCAAGAGCGCGACTGACTTCGAGGACCGAGTCAACCAGATATACGAAGGCGACGGACTGGTGCTCGTACGGGCCAGCCAGGACGGCGGCGCGTTGACCCTCGAAGGATGGGAAGACCTGGACGGCAACAATGAGATCGACGACATGACCGACGACCAGCTTTTTTCCATCGTAAAGGGCTCCAACGACGAATACGACATGCGGGGCTACCACGGCAACGGCTACTACAACAGCCACTTCGGCGCCGGGGACTTCCTGTTCACTTACCTGCTTATCTCGGCTATATCGCCGCGCGGTTATTACTACCACACGCCGGTGGGAAGAGGCCCCGGGATGCGCAGCCAGCGCACCACCTACCGGCAAACTTCCAATTACAACGGCCAGGTGCAACGCAACAGCTCCTACAACAGCAAGCAGTCGTCCTTCGCCGGTTCCCGCTACCAGCAATCGAAAGGCAACGTAAGCTCCAACCGCACGACCTACCAACAGACCCAGAGGAGCAGTGGGGCGTTCAGGTCCAGCAGTTCCGTGACCCGCGGCCGTTCCGGGGCCTTCCGCTCTTCGCGCGGCTCCGGTGGCTATGGCGGCGGCGGGGCGATGTCCGTCCGGGACCGCCGCCGCTTCTGATGCGCCCGCCAGCGCCTTTCGAGCTTAGTGTGTCCCTCGCCGGAATGGACCCGGCCGACTGTCTCCTGGTCGGGCTGCCTCCGGACTATGCCGATGAGACCGTAGGACGCCTCCTTGACCTGGTGTTCCCCGCAGACCCGCAGCAGCAATGCGATGTCGAGTCCATGCTCGACGCGGGGACCAACCCCGACCTGCAGGACATCTACGCCGTAATTCTCGACGCCGTCGAGCAGTGGCGGAAGGGCCTCTGCGCTCTGGCCGTGTCTACCGATGGCGGCGCGGCATTGGATCTGGCGGGACCGGTCTGTCCCAACCTGCGGATCGAACAACAGTACAGCGCCCTGGAATACGCCGTGCGCCAAGGGTTCTGGCATAGCAAAGAGGGGTTGGTGGCCTGGCTCAGGGAGTTGACCGTCCTATATTTCCTCGACAAATTCCAGTGCGAAATCACGGCGACGGCTCCCGGGGCCACTGGACTGCTACGCAAGGGCTTGGTCGAGTTCCTGGAAGAGGCGTGGGAGGAGACCGGCGCGTTCACGATCACCGAAGGGGGCCGGGAACTTATCGGCACGCTGCTGCGGGAAACAGAGGACTACATCGACGCCTACGACCACTTCAAGGACGCCGACTTCGACGGCGAGGCCGAGGACGTCTACTTCGGCCGGGGCCGCGGGGCGGACCTGCGGGCCCAGGTCTATGAGTATGAGGGGCTGGACCCCGTCAGGACGGTATTCCTGCTGCGCCTCTACGACGGCAGCCTGGACGCCTTCTTGGACGAATGGACTGGCCTGATCGAGGATGACGGTTTCTTCGACCGGCTGCTGGAGCCGGCGGTCAACAGGTTCGACCTGGATGACGACCTTATCGCAAAGATAGTCGAGAGCGGGTACAGCTACGTGGAAGAGAAGAACGATCAGTCCCGGCAGTTGGCGGCCGAGAGAAGGGTGCTACGGCAGGTCTGGAGCAACTCGCCCCAATCCTAAATAGCCATGAACAATATCAGGGCGGAAGCAATTACCACGGAGCCTTCTACAAAGGCGACGCCGGTGTTCCGGCCCGCGCCCAAAGCGCTGGAAACCCGGACGGTGGGCAGGAGCAACAGGTCGATGAGCACCCGGAGCACGTAGAGCAGAACAAACCCGATTACTCCCAAGGTCAGAAACGCGGCGATGCTCTCCCCCCAGCCGACGAAGTCGCCGAACACCGCCTTGAACATCACCAGGCCGATGGCAATCAGGTTGCCGCCAAAGGCGATGCCGACCGCGTTGTTGTTGCCTTCGATTTCCGAGTGGATGTCGTAGGGTGTGGTGAACTGGTAGAAGACCGCGTACGCCACCAGGAACACCAGCCCCATGCCGAAGAACGCCAACGTCACCAAGGCCGCCATCAGCTCCGAGCTCGCCCCCTCGCCGGCTACGGCGCCGGCAATCAGCAGCCCGGTCGCGATGTACAGCCCGAACTCGGCGGCGGCGGTGCCTACGTTTTGCCCCTCGACTATTTCGTCGTCGACACGGAACTTGTACAGGATCGCCCGGTCCATCAGGGGCCGCACCAGGTTCAGCGCCACGATGCCGGCCAGGGCGTAGAGGAAGACCCGGAGCACTTCAAACCAGTAGTCCCGGTCGAATCCAAGCCCGCTTTCGCCCTCCAGCAGCAACGGCTGGTACAGTGCTCCCAGCAGCACCAGCACCAGCCCCGCGAAGTAGCCGCTCAACCGCAGGGCCACCGCCAGGTTCTGCTTCTCGGTGACTTCCTTATCGATGCTGTAGCGCGTCGTTACGTCTCTGGCCAGCTTGCCGAGCACGAGCACCGCCAGCCCGACGGCGACGAACACCAGCCCGCGGGGGAATGCCTGCAACGTGTCTACGAAGGAATCAATCATCGGTATTCCTGCTCGCCGGGGCGGATGCGGCTTTCTAAACCACGGTCTCCGGGGTAAAGGGTGATGTTCTCCGGCGGAATGACCTCGCTGAAGGTCACTTCGAAGGGCCTGCCTTCCCACTTGGCCACCGACATCACCCGGTCTCCCTGCTCTCGGATAAAGTCCCAGAGATAGAAGCCCTGGCCCGGCCCGCGGCCGTCTTGGTAGAAGAGCGTCTCGGAGCTGTTCCGGTAGCGGTAGACTTCCCCTTCGACCTCGATATAGTTGTCAATGGAGTTCTCCTCGTCCAGCTCGATCAACGTCTCTTCGGTCAGACCCACGCTGGCCAAGCCCGACGGGTCCGGGCTGTCGGTGGCGGTGACGAACAGATCGTGGCCGTCCACCCAATCGACCCAAACCTGGTGCTGGCCGTCGGTACACACCACCTCATGCCACGTTTCGCCGTGGCCGGAGTACCGGTGAACTCTCTCCACGTAAAAATAGACATCTTCGTACTCCAAGCGGAACCCGGCGATCGACACTACATCGCCGAGCCGGGCGTCCCTGATGCTATCGTCGCGCGGCGGAGAGGCGGATGAGTCCCGCTTCCGCTTTTTTCTGCCAAAAATCGAACGGAGCATATGCCCAGAATTGTACAGCCAATCAGTGGAGCGGGCTATCCTTCCTGGATTCCCGTTTTCGCGGGAATGACGGGTCTGAATTTCCGGGCCGTGGTAGACTTGAGGCTAGGCTATTCGCAGACTGACAAGGGAGAATTCGAGGATGAGCCTAAAGGGTGGCTGGATACTCGTTGGGATTATTTTGCTGGTGGTTGGCCTCCTCGTGCAGTCCGACTTTTTCGCGAGCCTGCTTAACATACTCGGCTGGATCATCGCCGTAATCGGCATAGTCGTAATCGTAATCGGCCTGGTGAGCCTCATCACTGGCAGAAACCGAGGAGGTTGAAAATGGGAATGCTATCACGTATGTCCACCATCGTTAAGTCCAAGATGAACCGCATCCTGGACCAGGCCGAGGACCCCCGGGAGACCCTGGATTACTCCTACGAGAAGCAGCTGGAAATGCTGCGCAACGTCAAGCGCGGCGTCGTCGAGATGGTCACCGCCAAGCGGCGTATTCAACAGCAGGCCACCGTGGTGCGGGAAAACATCGCCAAGCTGGACTCGCAGGCGCGTCAGGCCCTGGAGGCGGAACGGGAAGACCTTGCCCGGCTGGCCCTGCAGCGCAAGCAGGCATCCATGATTGAGCTTCAGGGCTTGGACGACCAGATCGAGGGTATGGAGCAGGAGCAGGAGAAGCTGACCGTCGCGGAGCGGCGGCTCCAGGCCAAGGTGGAAGCGTTCAAGAGCAAGAAAGAGGTCATCAAGGCGCAGTACACTGCCGCCCAGGCCCAGGTGCGCATCGGCGCGGCCCTGTCGGGCGTCTCGGAAGAGATGGGGGACATCAGCCTGGCGGTGGAGCGGGCGGAGAACAAGACCGACCAGATGCGCGCCCGCGCCGGCGCCATCGACGAACTGGCCACCATCGGCGTGTTGGACGATTTCACCGGGGGAGCCAAGGACGACATCAGCCGGGAGCTGGAGAAACTCACATCGGAGCAGAACGTGGAGAGCGAACTGGCCGCTCTCAAGTCCAGCGCGTCCTCGAAAAACGGCCAGTAGCGCACCCATTAGCATCCAGGGAGTTGGTCATGATCGTCCGAATCGCAACCGAGGGGCAGTTCAATCTGCCCGGTGCCTACATCGACCCGCTCAACGACATCGACAACGAATTGGTGGAGGCGGTGGAAGCCGGTGACCGCGCGGGCTTCAGCGAACTGCTGGGCCGGATGCTGGCCTTGATCCGGGAGCACGGCACGCCGGTGCCGGTGGACGAACTGGTGGAATCAGACCTGATGCTGCCCGCAGCCGATCTGACCCTGGAAGAAGCCCAGGTCCTCTTCGTCGGCGAAGGCATCCTCCCCGGCTAGCTCCCCTCGCTCTATCGCATTCCGGGCGGGCCGACCCTGGCCGGCTCCGCCTTCGAGGAGCAAGGAAACACCGCTGCTGCCTCGTTCCTTGGCCCAAGAACGGGCCCCAAGAACGGGGCCGTGGGTCAGCACCAGTGTGACGAAAGGAGTCTCGTCGCTGTCCAGCCGCTCGATGCTCCTGAGGCGGTAGCGGAGCCTGGACGGGGGCAGGGCGGGTCCCTGCCGAATCACGCCGATGGTACGGCCACCGGACAGGGTGAGCAGCATGTCGTAGGGGCCCTTGCGGTAGTCGTCCACGCGCACTAGGGTACTCGCGGGTGTCGGCATCGGCGACCATGGCCGCGACGCGGTGGAGCACGGCCACGGCGTCCAGCCGCTCGTCCAGCAGCCGGAACCACTGCTTGGACACCAGGTAGGCCCGCAGCATGTGCCCCTCGCCCTTGGTGGCCATGCCTCCGGCGGTCACGCCCTTGGCAGTGGGGAAGTACCGGCGCTGTGTGCGATCCCCCAGGACGCTCAAGTGGTGCGGGCCTATTCATCCCTCACCATCCCACCCACCCAGAGAATCCGGTTACAGAAAGGCCGACATCTATCGTCTGCCTAGGAATCTGTCGATAGGCCCCGACCGTATTAACCAATGCATACCCGATTGGAAATGAGTTGGGCAAAAGCCTAAGAAAAAAGCAGTAAGGATCGCAGCGATTACCACCGGGAAAGCAGGAACAAAAGGGCATACGTCACAGAGTCCTCCCCTTGACGCTCGCATGCAAATAAACTAATCTCCAACGAAACATTAGGAGATGCCAGCCCCGTCAAGCTGGTTCGATGATGACTTCCGCAGAAAGCAAAAGATCACTGATTTTTCGGCGAAGGCCGTTAGCGGATTTTACCAAGCAAGCCCAGAACGTCCCATCAACTGGCGAGGCGCAGGCCGATACAGCCTCTGACCAGATTTGCCGAAAGTATGGCTGACTCAGACAGCCTCAATCTCACAACCGTCCAGTGGCGGCCCATGCAGGTTCGCGTTACCGCATTTCATCCAGAAGGAGCGGAAATTGCGGACATCGCAGAATGGGCACGGGAAGAGTTCGGAGAGGACTATGATCGGGTAGAAACCAATCCGCGGGAAAAATCCGTCCAAGTTTTCAAATCTCTCGGCATCGGGCAGCTGACGATTACTAGCAGACCGGGGCGAGTCGATTTTGTAATTGAGCCTCATCAAGAACCAACAGCCATTTGGAGTAACGACTGGCCGAGGATTCAGACAGATACTTACCTGCAAGCGGTGGACCAAGCTGCCGAACTAGCAAAGGCTTGGCTCAAAGAGCAAACACAGATATACCGCTTAGCAATCGGAATGCGATTGGCTTCCCCAAGCCCGGACCTCAACTCAGTGTACCTATTCCTAGGACAGTTCCTGAAGAGAATCCCTCTTGAAGGTGTATCGACGCCAGATTTCGCGTTCCGAATAAACCGTCGTCGGGTTTCAGAGAAAGTGCCAGAAATGGAAGTCAACCGCCTTGCCTCATGGTCGATCGCTCAGGGACAGATGGTAGCTGTACCGATAGGAAGTGGCCAGCAAGTAACCAGTCAGGTCCAGATCTCCTTCGGAGCCCACCTGGAATTAGACATAAACACGAACACAGGCCAAGGCACACAGCTTGACTACAGTCTCCAATTGACAATTCTTGATGAACTAGTCAGTCTGGCAGACGAGATAGCCAAAAATGGGGACGAAGCATGACGTCCGAGACAATCAGAAACACTGATGCATCCGCCGAAAACTTTGGCCCGCCCCTTAGACCGGTGATATATATCCGAGTCGGGGAAGAGAATTGGCTTGAACAAGCGGAGGTAAAGGGTTACAGCCATTCCCTCAATGAGGGAGTCGCGAAATGGATTATCACCAAAACGGACTGTATCCTCCCCCCGCGGACTCTCCCGATGGACTTTCACGACGCTCTGAGATGTCCAAACGCGACCGTAAGCGATTTTACGCCGCCCGAAATGGCTCGCGGATACGCGAGCACAGCCATAGAAAGGGAGATCCAGATAGAGACTCGTCTGGTGCAAGACTTTCTAATATACGTGCGGCAAGCCCGGGAGGAAATTTTTGCCGATGGAATGGACTCCCACTTCGGCAGACTGGTTCATAAGTCGATTGCCGAATATGGAGGAACAGCCGTCGCCGCCTGGGAGCGAGTTTTACACATCAGAGGGAACGCGTTCGAGACCGGAGAGGAACTGCTCAGACAACTGGGGCTGAACAGACATAGAAACTCACATGCTCCCAGACGCAGAGTGCTTACGGACAGCCTAACCTTCGAGGACCCAAGGATACGAGACGCAGCGGGACTAGGCTTGTCATTTTTGAATGACCGGGACACTCTACCGTATCTACGTTCCGCCAAAAGCCGAGAAACCGAGGATTGGGTCCGGGGAGGTCTGCAACTTGTTATCGACCAACTGGAATCGCCCACATGGCCAGATTTCTGAGAAAGGTACGCAAAGGCCGCTGGGCGAGGGCCCCTTGGCTAAACGATACGAGGAACGAACACCAAGCTGATTCACTGTTAGACTTGGAAGTAGATGGGAACACATTATCAGTCTACCTAACAGACACCGACACCGAAAGGGACCAAGCAATAGCAGGGCTAGCAGCTAACTGCAGCAACATTACCAATGTAGACTACGCGTTTTTCGACGGAATTCTGCTACAGGCTTTGAACGTCACAATCGAGCAGGAGGATGCGGAAACGCCACACGCCAAGGCAAACGCCCTCCACCATAATATTTCTCAACTGACGGCGAATAGCATCTTGGCACTAGTTAGATCCGTACCTACAGGCAAAGTAACCCGCGTCCAGAAAGTAGACGTAAAGAAGCTTCTGACCGGGGCCGTCAAAGACGGATTCATTAACAAAGAGAAATTGAGCAGCAGCATCCGCGAAGAGCTGGGCGTTTAACGCACAGCAACAATCAGCGTGCGATTTAACAGCAGACGCTACGAAACGAGCCGCCTGACGTCGCTCCAGCAAAGCCGCAGAAGGATGGGGAAAGAAGCAGAGAACGAGGCCCAGCGAAGGGAAAACCTTCAGGCCGGTAATTAAGCAGTTAACCCGGTACAACCCCGTCCCAGCTGAATCTCCACGGACTAAGACGGCGAACAGTTTGGCTAAGACGCCGTCAGTAACCGAGTCTCACAAACACCCATTTTCTGTCCCCGGATCGCAGGAAGCGCAAATGCTGAGTAAGCTATCCTCACGGTTGACCGGCAGACGCGGGTAATAGGAGGTACTTTCGAGTTCTCCTTCACCCGGCTTTGCACCAGAATTCCCAGTATCCGTCATTCCCCAAGCGGAGGCTGCGGTGCTGCGGTGCGGGTGGGAATATTGGTGCAAATTAGGATTTTGGTGCAAGGCCAGAACGGGGCCCAAGAACGGATAGGCGACCGTTCCCGTTCTTGGGCTGTCGGCACTCGATAAATTCGTATCTGTGTGTCCGTATCTGCGTGTCGCCTACATCCGGATTATCTCCGCAGGAGGAGTTGGTGGCCTCTCTGCCGGTCGGCTAGGACGACGCTGCTCCGCATACGGTGTTCAGTATCAGCCGCGTCACCTTGTACGGGTCGCAATTGGCGTTGGGCCGCCTGTCCTCAACATACCCTTTGCCGTCCCGATGGACCTGCCAAGGGATTCGAACGGACGCCCCCCTGTCCGACACTCCATACCTGAATTCCCTGTAGGAGCAGGTCTCGTGGAGACCGGTCAAGCGTTCTTCGATTCGATGGCCATAGTTGGCAATGTGCTCGTCGTGGTTGGCCCCGAGGGCCTCAGCGGCGGCCACGCAAGGCTCGTAGCTCCCGCGCATCTGCATGGTCGAGAAGTTACAGTGGGCGCCCGCGCCGTTCCAGTCACCCTGGACTGGTTTGGGGTCGAGTGTTGCGCTGACTCCTCTGCCGTCCTCCCCGATATGGATATCCTCTCCAATGCGGTACAGGAGCCACCGGGCGATCCATAGCTGGTCGGCAACTTCAGGAGCTCCCACCGGGCCAATCTGGAACTCCCACTGGGCCGGCATTACTTCCCCGTTGATGCCGGCAATCATCAGCCCTGCTCGGAGACAGGCGTCCAAGTGAGCTTCTACCACCGGACGGCCAAAGACCTCGTCCGATCCCACTCCGCAGTAGTACCCGCCCTGCGGCGCAGGGAATCCGTTGGAAGGCCATCCCAACGGCTTGGTCCCGTCGAAGAAAGTGTATTCCTGCTCGATACCGAACCAAGTGTCGAAATCGGCGTATTTTTCCGCCGCGGCTGCACACGCCGCCCTGGTGTTGGAGGGGTGAGGCGTCATGTCAGGCAGCAAAACCTCGCACATCACCAGTCTGTTGTCACCTCCGCGAATCGGGTCCGCGCAGCTGTAAACCGGTCTCAATACACAGTCGGAATCAGTCCCGACTGCCTGGTTCGTGCTTGAGCCGTCGAAACCCCATATCGGAGGTTCCTCCCCATTGGGGATAACATTGCCCTTGGACCGGAGCTTGGACACCGGCTCCGTCCCGTCTATCCAAATGTATTCAGCCTTGTAAAAATCCATTGTGTCTCCTTTCAGCTAGCCGCCTTCGTGAATTCAGCATGAGCCTAATGATCCGGTTCGCGCCTATACAGAAAATATAGCCTCACAGGCGCGGTCACCGCAACTTTTTGCCTCCATCTAAATGGGACGGAATTGAAACAAGGACCTTGTCGGGACCAAACGATGGACACGTATGACCTTTATGGTCAGACATCCCGTGACGAATTTCAATGCCAAGATTCATTGCACGAGGATTTTGGAGCCAGACCAATCGATCTGACAGCCTCTAACTGAGCCCGCTTGCTGCCGGAGCCGTGATGTTGCGGTTTTCGAGAGGGAGCATTAACCTTTCCCCCAAGGTTTTTGGGTCAATCGCTGTCTTGGGTATACCGTTCCTTCTCACCATTGCAGGCCGAATATCCATGTTAGGGCCACGCGGTTGGCGTCACAATCCGGCGTTATCGGACGTAACTGTTCAGAGTTGGTGAGGCGAATTGGGCAGAAGTGGTAGGAAAAGCACAGTGCGTCGGTTTTCCGGTGATGTTAAATCTGAAGCATGGATACCGGTCTTGACCTGACTACCGCCAGCCGGGAGGCCTTGCTGGCCTTCATCGCCCAGCAGCAGGCCTTCATCGCCCAGCAGCAGGCCGTCATCACCCAGTTGCAGCGAAGGCTTGAGGTGCTGGAAGGAAAGGCCAAGCCTGGCGGGTCGCCCCGAATGCCGGGCATTAAACCGAAGTCCGGCCAAGGTCCAGCCAAGGATAAAAGGCCCAGGAAGTCCAGGCCCCGCAGCTTTGCCCGCCAGCGCATGGCCCCCACCCACCGGGTGGAGCATGTCCTGGAATCCTGTCCCCAATGCGGTACCGGCCTGGCCGGGGGCTGGGTGCGGCGGACCCGTGAAGTCATTGACCTCCCCGTGGTTCCGGCCCAAGTCACCGAGCATGTCTTCATTGCCCGGACCTGTCCGGTATGTGAACGGCGCCGGACTCCCCAAGCGGACCTGGGCCGGGTGGTCTTGGGTAAACAGCGGTTGGGAGTCAACCTGCTCAGCCGGATTGCCGCCCTGCGGGAAGAGGGACGGCTGCCCTTGCGCACCATCCAGTGGTACCTGCAGACCGTGCATCGGTTGCCCCTGAGCCTGGGCGCCATCGTCCGGGCGATTCACCAGGTGGCCCAAAAGGCTCAACCGGCGCTGGCGGAGATCCTGGACCGAATCCGAGGCAGTCCAGTGGTGCACGCCGACGAAACCGGCTGGCGCCAGGACGGGGTCAACGGCTACGTCTGGACCTTCAGCACCCCCACCGACCGGTACTTTCTGCGCCGGGGTCGAAACAAGGAAGTAGTAGACGAGGCGCTGGGCGATTCCTTCAGCGGGGTCTTGGTCAGTGACTTCTATGCCGCTTACCACCATTACCCGGGCCTGAAGCAGCGGTGCTGGGTCCACCTGCTGCGGGACATCCACGACCTGAAGGCCCTCTACCCCCAGGACCAAAAACTGGCCCAGTGGGCTGGGGCAATCCACCAAATTTACACTGGGGCGAAAGCCTTCACCCATCCCGATGCCCGGCAACGCCAGCGGGTCCAACAGCAACTGGAGCGGAAACTGCTGGCCCACTGCCGTCCTTTCCTGGAAGACCAGGCGGCGGTCCAGAGCAACCTGTGCCGGCGCATCGAGAAGTTCATCAAGGAACTGTTCGTCTTTGTGGCCCAACCCGCCGTGCCGTCGGACAACAATGCCGCGGAACGGAGCCTGCGGCCCCTGGTGGTCAGCCGCAAAATCAGCGGCGGCACCCGCTCAGCCCAGGGCACCGACTCCAAGTTGACCCTCGCCTCCCTCTTCGGCACCTGGCGCGCCCAGGGCCTGGACCCCCTCCTGTCCTGCCAGCTACTACTCACTTCCCCTTAACTCTGAACTGTTACTATCGGACCTGGCCGGTCATCTACCCGATTACCAAGGCCAAAATCTGATCGATTGAACCGGCGACGAATACAAGACGAATACAACCGGTCTGTCCACGAAAAACCAAAGCTGCTTGGACCTGGCGTCCCGCCGTTCGCCCCGGACCACCATCCGCTGGATGGTGGTCCGGGGCAGGCCAAATAGCCGGGCAAGTTGGCTGAAGCTCATCCGCGCCCGCCATTGGCTTAGGGCCGGAATGCGGCGACAATCGCCTCCCTCCTTTGACTAATCATGTATGAGTCAGCTAGACTCCTGTCATGCCTAAACGCCTACAAGTCCTCCTGGATGAGGAAGAATACAAGGAGATTCAGGGCGTTGCCCGCAGGCAGCGGGTGACCCTCGCGGAGTGGGTCCGGCAGGCCCTGGGCCAGGCAAGAAGCAACCATCCTGGGACTGTGGAGGCCAAGTTACAGATGCCTCTCGGCATGACTTCCCTACTGCTGACATAGAGATCATGCTTCAAGAGATCGAAGAAGGACAGCGGCTTCCGTGATCTTCATCGACTCCAACGTGCCTATGTACCTGGTGGGGCTGGCACACCCTAACAAGGACCGGGCAGTGGCTGTGTTGACGCAGTTGGTGCGCAACGGAGAGCGGTTCATCACCGATGTGGAGGTCTATCAGGAGATACTCCACCGTTACACCGCCATACAGCGCCCCGACGCCATTGACGCCGCCTTCGATAGCCTGGAGGGGATAGCCGACGATGTTCTGACCTTCGGCATGGCAGAGATACGCTCCGCCAGAGCACTGCTGGACTCTGTGGGCCGCCTCTCTGCTCGGGATGCGCCATAGGTCATCAACACCAGCCTATTGGCCAGGAAACCGCTCCCCGTCACTTCGACCTCGGTGCCCCGCCGGCTCACAATGACTTTGAAGAGCGTGGAAGGAGAATAAGGTCCCCCGACAGGTTCAGGATGGTGGTGGCCGTCGAGACTCCAAACTTTGGATTCGTGGAAATCGAAATGTTGGCGGTCGGGGAACAGGCATACATGAAGTTCTCCGAAGATTGGCCGTGGGCCCCCTTGCCTCTGGAGCAGGTACCCTTCAATTTCGGGGGACAGGCGTTGCTTTGAGCGAATTGTTGCTCATCCTCGAGAACGCATCCATCGCGGGCCGGGAGTCTATCGGGGGTGCCGGGACGGTCCGCGTAGATGGAAATATCATGTCTCAGGACCTTTCGGGGCTCATCACGTCCGTGGACTCGGGTCATGCGGTCACTTTGACCTTCCGGATTGACGAAATTGAACATACTATGCGGCAGTTCAGAGTAAACGGCAAAATCTACGACGACGATGAGCCGGGAACGAAGCGTCTCGTGAGCATCATGGACGTCAACGTCCCTGTAGACATCCAACTTCCGGATACAGACTCCAAGGGGTGACCGTTGCCAGGTCACCCCTTGCCTCTCTGGGCTCTTCCCAGTCGGTTGTCCTGGGGGTCCTTTGCCTGGGCGTATTCTCGACTGCCCTGGACCAGACCGTGGTAGTCGCCGCGTTGCCCAGCGTAATGGTGGACTTGGACAAGGCTTCTTGGATCGTAACCGGATATCTGGTCAGCTACACCGTGGCAATGCCGCTGGCCGGTCGACTGTCCGATGTCTACGGCCGTGTCAGGATGTTCCAAGCGGCGCTGGTCGTGTTCTCCATAGGCTCGGCGTTGGTGGCGATTGCGCCGGACTTCCCTTGGGTTGTATCCGCCAGGGTGCCGTCAAACTGAAAATCCGGGTGAAGAGTGTCGCTCTATGTCACCCCAACCTAGAGACCCCGCGAACGCCCGGTTATCGCCGGTCTATTGAATGACCGGGGCAGTCGGCATATTATCGGGGAACGCCACCATCGGCGTTTCGAACGCCAGATCCATATCCCGGATTAATATCCTGGGTAATATCGTTGAGGTTTAGCTGATGAGTTCCAACGGCAGAGTCGCCATTGTCACCGGCGCCGGCACCGGAGTCGGCAAACACGCCGCCTTGGCCCTGTTGCGGGACGGTTACTCCGTGGCCTTGGCCGGCCGCCGCATCGAGTCGCTGGAGGCGACTTTGGCCGAAGCGGAAGAATGCCGGGAACGCGCCTTGGCCGTCCCCACCGACGTCGGACGGCCGGAGGATGTTCAAGCCCTGTTCGCCAAGACTGTCGAAGCCTTCGGCCGGCTGGACGTGCTGTTCAATAACGCCGGCGTCGGCACGCCGCCGGCCAACATGGAGGACCTGACCTTCGAGCAGTGGCAGCGGGTCGTGGACACCAACCTGACCGGCACGTTCCTATGCACCCAGGAAGCCTTCAAGGTCATGAAGGGCCAGGAACCGATGGGCGGGCGCATTATCAACAACGGCTCCATCTCGGCCTACGTGCCCCGGCCCAACAGCGCCCCTTATACGTCCACCAAGCACGCCGTAACCGGACTCACCAAGTCCACGTCGCTAGACGGCCGGAAGTACAACATCGCCTGCAGCCAGATCGACATCGGCAACGCCGACACCGATATGACGGCGGCCATGGAAACCGGCGTCCTGCAAGCCCACGGTCAGGTCGCTACGGAACCGAGGTTCGACGTCAACCACGTGGCGTCGTCCATCGTCTATATCGCGAACCTTCCGCTGGACACCAATGTTCAGTTCATGACCATCATGGCGACGAAGATGCCCTATATCGGACGGGGGTGATTTCCATGGCGACGATCGAAGCAGGGGATTTTCGGTTCGACGTCCACGACTCATGGGGGGCGTTGCCGGAGGGCTGGAGGCCCGGCGTGGTTACAGGAGTGGTGGTGGACTCCCAAGAACGGGTCTACGTCTGCCAGCAGCAACAGGACCCGCCGGTCTTGGTGTTTGACCGTGACGGCCGGTTTCTTGGCTCGTGGGGCAGCGGCTACATCGTTGAACCCCACACCATGTACATCGGGCCCGACGACGTTATCTACTTGGCCGACCGGGGCGACCATGTGGCGCTCAAGCTCTCCGTCGAAGGGGAAGTGTTGTTGGAAATAGGCAACCGGGGCCAGCCGTCCGACACCGGTTGCTTTGAAGACGAGGGTGTGGTGCCACGGGCCGGCGGCCCGTTCAACCGCCCAACCCGCTTGTCGCCCTCGCCGTCGGGAGACCTGTACGCCTCCGACGGCTACCGCAATTGCCGGGTGCACCGGTTTTCTTCAGATGGCCGGTTGATAGCTTCGTGGGGGCGGCCCGGCTGGGACGGGCCCGGCGCGTTCTTCTCGCCGCACAGTCTCTGGGTAAGTGAGGATGGGCTGGTATACGTTTGCGACCGGAAGAATAACCGCATCCAGATATTCGACCTGGAAGGCGCGTTCGTGTCCCAGTGGAGCAACGTCCAGCTCCCAACCGACTTCCATATTGGCCGGGACGGCCATTACTACTTAGCGGAACGGGAGAGCAATGAGGCCGCGCAGAACCTGTTGACCGTCCGGGATGAGTCAAGCAACATATTGGCCAGTTGGACCACCCCGCGCAGCCACCAGATTTGGCCGGACGCCCGCGGCGATATCTACTTGGTAAGCGGAGCAATGGCCAGCGGGTCTTCCGGCGTAGCGACCAAGTACGTCAGAGTGCGCTGACCGCGCGCTGTGTCCGACTCCCGCCTCGGCCGCCTTCCGGAGCCCCCTCCCCTTACTTGACCGGTCCCGTTCACACCCACCAGCAGGCGAAATGACAGCCCCACCAATGGGCCTTGAGCGGCCACCCGCTTCCACTGCTCATCTGAGGAACGATTGGCGGCGCTTCCCGCTAACTACGCTATGGGCGGAAGGCTATATAATCTGCTCAACCCGGTCGACAGGGAGCTTCAGATGTGCCGAAGCATAAAGGTACTGCGGCAAAACGCCGGCGAGCCATCGGACCTGGAAATCAGGGAAGCGGCCCTGCAGTTCGTTCGTAAGATCAGTGGATACCGCCACCCTTCCCAAGCCAACGCCGAGGCCTTCGAAAAGGCAGTGGACGATATCACCGGGGCATCGAAGGAACTGCTGGCCTCGCTGGTCAACCGCAGTCCGTCAGGAGGTCTCTCCCGATAATTGGCGTCAACCGGCGTTGGGCCGGTACTTGTCGCCTTCTTCACGGGTGATGCGGCCTGCGGCCATGAGCCACATACGGGAGATTTCCGGGCCCATGAACTTGAAGAGGCCCCGCAACTCTTTCTGCAGCGAAGGATAGTCCGAGCCGGGCAGCACCTCGTAGAACCACCGGCAAAAGCTGCCGTGGTCGCGCTGCAACCCCTGTATACGCCGCGCGTTCTCCACGACAGCCTCGATCTTGAGCCGGTTGCGGATGATGCCCGTGTGCTTTCGCAGCCCCTCGACCTCCAAGGGCCCCAAGGCCGCCACCTTGTCGATTTTCCAGCCGGCGAAGGCGTCCCTGAACCCGTCACGCTTGTCCAGCACCATCTTCCAGGTGAGGCCAGCCTGGAAGACCTGAAGGCTCATCACCTCGAACAGGGCGTCGTCGTCGTCAAGCCGCCGGCCCCATATGGTGTCGCGATACCAGGTCATGAGCGGGTCCGGTGGGGCCAAAGGGTCCGGAATCGACTCGTGGGGCATATCTCCTCATCCTGGCCTTCTCCCCAAGGAGAAGGAAAGATTGTAACTGTTCAGTGTCCCTTCCCCCTCCGGGGGAAGGTTAGGAAGGAGGCACCCCTCCCCTTGGCAGGGGGGACACTGAACAGTTGTGATTGTTACCGGGGCACGACGGGCAGCGTGACGTAGGACGCATGCTGTCCCGCGTGCAGCACCGTCTGGAGAGCGGGTTTGAGCTCGCTGTCGGCCGCTATCAGGTTGCCGGTGTTGGTGTTGCGGTCAAACCGCGGGAAGTTGCTGCTGGAGATCTCCAACCGGATCCGGTGTCCCGCTTTGAACACGTTGCTGGTGGCCCAGAGGTCGATGGTGTAGCAAACGGGTGTTCCGGGCTCCACCGGCTCCGGGTGGGACATGGAGCTGCGGTACCGGGCCCGGATGATCCCGTCGGTGAGGTTGCGGGCGCAGCCGTCTTCGCAAACGTCCACCAGCTTGGCGGTGAAGTCGGTGTCGGTGGCCGAGGTGGCCGCCCAGAGGGTGACGGTGACCGGCCCGGTGACCTCCACCTCTCGTTCGAGCGGCATGGTGGAATAGACCAGGACGTCGGCCCTGGACTCGATGTCGTTCTGGTCGAAAGCGCCGTTGGCGGCGAAATATGGATTGCAACAGAGCGCCCCGCCCACGGTCGGTACGGGGTCCGCCGGGTTGTAGAGGAAAACATCGGCCGGCTCGTCTCCGGGACCCTCCACGCCGAGGCTGCCGTCGCCGTGGCTGGAGTTGGCCTTGCCTCCGCTATGCAGGAAGAACCTGGTGTCTTGAGCACGGGCCAAGGGCCAGTCCTGCTCGTCGCGCCAAACGTCGTCCCCCATGACGAAAATCTTCACCGGGGGTTCGCTCAGGATGCCGTTGTCCACTCCGTT
The DNA here is from genome assembly GCA_965222595.1 of Dehalococcoidia bacterium. Lineage (GTDB taxonomy): Bacteria > Chloroflexota > Dehalococcoidia > Lucifugimonadales > UBA3495 > VXOI01. The sequence goes on from CBDCUJ010000014.1 coordinate 204,881, forward strand.
CAGCCAGTAGTCGTACCACCTCAGGTGTATGTCGTCCAGTCCCAAGGCATTGGCGTCCGCCGCGACGCCGAAGTAGTGGCTCCCGACCATGCTGCCGCCCCGGGAGCTGTGCTCCCAAGGACCGATTATCAGCTTCTGGCCGCGCCGGGCGTCCTCAGTGGCGCCTGATTTCCGCATGCCCAAGAAATTACGGATGGTGCCGCCCAAGAAGATGTCGTACCATCCGCCGATGTGCAGCGCGGGCGTGGTAATGTTGGAATGCTGGTCTTCGATGCACAGTTTCTTCCAGTAATCGTCGAAGTCGGGATGGGCGAGCCAATCGTAGTAATAAGGAGCCAGGCCGTCCTTAAGGTAGGGCAAGTCCTTGAGAGGCAACGACCGATAGGCGTCGGTCATGCCGTCAACTGCCTTGAGCAGGCCGGGTTGGCGGTCTTGTGGAATACCCTTGGCTTTGGACTGGGTCGGAAAGTTGGCGAGCGTGAGCTGGTTGAGAGTCCATGATACGTTGAACGCCAGTTCGAAAGCGCCGCCCTGATAGGTCCAGCCGTCGTGGTAGTTGGAAGCTGTGACGTTGGGGACCAGGGTCACCAAGTGGGGCGGCCGGGTGGTGGCGGCCAGCCACTGGGTCGCGCCGACGTATGAAGCGCCGACCATGCCGATCCTGCCGTTGGACCAAGGCTGGGAGGCCGCCCACTCCACCGTGTCGTAGCCGTCTTCGATGTCGTCCACGAAACAGTAGAACTCGCCTTCGGAGGTGAAGCGGCCGCGGGTATCCTGGATGACCAGCGCGAAACCGTTCTGGGCTACCTTCAGGGGGTCCAGCATCCCGGTTGCCAAGGGTCCCGACTTATCGTAGGGAGTCCGTTGGAGCACCGTCGGGAAGGGGCCGGGGCCGTCCGGCCGGTATACATCGGCATAGAGGACGGTGCCGTCTCTCATAGTCGCCGGAAGGTTGGTTTCGATCTTGATCGATGTCGAATCTGGCATGGCTAACGCCTCCTGATCGTGCAATTGGTGAGCCCGGACACAGCCGCAATTCTAACCCCGCGCGGGGAGAAATTAAACGCCGTGGGTCCAACGCCCGGGGTCTAAGCCCGAATCCACCGATGGACGGCGTGAGGACACTGGAAGGGGGGTGAGGAAGTTACAGACGCGATGGTCCGGGCTCGAATTCGGGTAGATGAGGGGTTGGCGGCGGTCTGCAGGCGTTTTTGGGGGCGCCGATGGCGGCCTACAGTGGCTGTGGTGAGCGAGATGACGGTGAGAGGACACGGCAAGAGGCGCTCGCGGACCGGACTGGCGCGAGTTTGCGGGGAGGTTCAGTTGGCGGGGACGTTGGGACACTGGCGGACGGGCGCCGTCAGGCCGGGAGTGGAATGGCTCGCAACCGGGCCAGGGCGCGACTGAACTGGGTTTCCCAAGGCCAGCGCTGTGGCAGATGCAGGGTGAGGCGGCGTGCCGAGCTGGTGAGCCGTCCGGCCAGGGCGAAGACCCGCCGCCTGAGGGTCTTGGTGGTCACGATCTGCTCACCCAAGCCGATGCGGGCCGTCCAGCGGGCCAGGTTATGCGCCATCACCTGAACCGCCAGCCAGGCGCCGTTGGCGGCGAAGCACCCCGACGGCATGTGGTTCAGCCCGACGCCGTACTTGAGGTCGCGTATGGCGTTCTCGACCTCGGCGTGGCGGCGATGGTCGGCTTCCAGTTCCAGCGTCTCTCCGTCCCGGTCGGTGATGAAGCCGTGATAGCTGTATCTGGCGAAGAGGGCGAGCTGGGAACCGGGCGTCGGCTTCACCCGCCGGACAATGAGCCGCACCGGTGCGGCGTCCGGCTTGGTCTGGAACGGGGTGTAAGTAGTCTCGGCGACATCGGCGGCGCCGTCCATCCAGTAGGGAATGGGAGTCCAGTCCTGCTCTGGTATCGCCTCGATCAGGTCCCGCAGGCTTTTGTGCTGGCGGACGGTGATGGAGAAGCGGACATCCACTTCCCGGCAGGCGGAAACAACAGTGTGGGCGTAGAAGCCGCTGTCGGCCCGCACCGTGAGTTGTCCGCTGGCTCCGCCGTAGCGCACCCGCCCCACCGTCTCACGCAGGAAGTGGGCGGCGCCGCGGGCGGTGTTGGCGCGGCCCTCGCGCAGCCGGGCCATCAGCACCTCGCCGGTGCCGGCGGCGGTCGCGAGCAGCGGGTGATAGCCACGGGCACCGGTATAGCCGTGGTGGCGCGCTCCCTCCTTGGCCATGCCGTAGGTTTCGCAGATGGTCGAATCCAGGTCGATGGTCAAAGGCGCATCGCCGGGTCCGGCCCCGGCTTGCCATGCCCGTGCCAGCAACTGGCGGCTCACGCGGTCGAGTTGACGGACGTGGCCCCAGCGAAAGCTGCGCAGGAAGGTGCCCAGGGTGGATGGCGCCTTGACCACGCAGCCGAGAACACCGACCGTCCCACCGGCACGCAGCGCATCCGCGTCGTCGATGCAGTCGCCGCCCGCCAGCGCGGAAGCGACCAGCGTCAGCAGCTTGTCCCCCGTGTTGGCCCGCCCCGGCGCGCCGCCGAGGTCTAGGTGACGGTCGACGAGTTCCCCCAGGCCCAGGTGTTGGGCGAGGGTGGCCGGCAGGAGCAGGCCGGCATTCGCCACCAGGCGGCGGTCGTCGAAGGTGATTTGGATACGGTCGGGGTGGTTGCGTGGTAGCATCTAATGGGTGCTCCTTTTCTGGGACTGTTTTGCTGTTACAAAACCATTATCCCAGATTCAGAGGAGCACTCTCCGGATTCTTCAAGGTCTGTCCCCAGGGCCGTCCTTCGGTGGATTCGGGCTAAGAGACGAAACGCGGCATGACGCCGGCAGCGAACAGCTCCATCTGACGGTAGAGGCTGTCCGGGGCCGGGGCCAGGAAACCCATGTTAACGTGCTCGACCCCCGCCTCGATCCGGGCTTCCACTGCCTTCGCGCAGTCGTCCGGGGTTCCGGCGACGCACAGTGCCCTGGCGATGTCTTCGGCGCTCCGCTCCGCAGTCACGTACCGCTCTCCCACGTTGGAAACGGCCAGGCCGACGGCCTCGTCCCTGTTGTTCGAAACCGCGGTGGGCTGGTTCAGCCCCCAGTGGAACCCCGCAAGGTCGCGGCCGGCATCGGCGGCGTACTGTCGTATCGTCTCGTTGCTGGCCCGGATACGCCGGACCGTGAACAGGTAGGGGTACCAGCCGTCGCCCAACAGCGCGGCCCGCCTCATGGCGGCTTCGCTGCGGCCCGACACCCAGATGGGCGGGTAGGGCGTTTGCACCGGCTTGGGCAGCAGGGTAATATCCTCGAAGTCGAAGAAATCGCCGTGGTGGCTGACGTGGTCTTCGGTCCAGAGCCGCCGCATCACCTCCAGCATCTCGTTGGTGCGCCGGCCCCGCGTGCGGGTCGAAATCCCAAGGGCATCGAACTCCACTTTGGTGCCCCGCTGGCCGCTGATGCCGATGCCGAAGTCCAGGCGTCCGTTGGAGACGCGGTCGAGGCTGGTTACCAGCTTGGACAGCACCACTGGGTGGTACAACGGCACAATCACGATGCCGGTCATTACCCTGAGCGTTCGCGTGGCCCCGGCCGCCGCCGCCATCGCCGGAATGTTGAGCAGAGTGGGGCGGGGCGGATTGCCGTCCATGACGTGCTCGCCCATGGCAATTCTCTTAAACCCCATGTCTTCGGCGCGGCGGGCAAACTCCGGCACGTCCCAATAGTCTTCGACACCCAGGCTGCAACCGAAGGTGATGGGCATGGTTCCTCCAATAGCGTTGCGGCGGGACCGTCGACGGCCCGCTCTGCCGGAATTCTAGATGCCTCGCGGGATCGAGGCAACGGCAGCATCTCCGGGCGTCCTCGCATGACCGGGAGGGCTGAATCGAGTAACATTCTAAGGTTAGTCCGGCGAGTGGGGTCAAATGGCGAATCTACCTGAAATATCGGGCCCGATGGCAGGCAGGACCTGCCTGATAACCGGGGCCACGGCCGGCATCGGATACGTCACCGCCCGGGAGCTGGCCGCCATGGGGGCCCAAGTGATAGTCGGCGGGCGCAATGCAGCCCGGTGCCGGGCTGCCGTAAGCGTGATTCGAGAACAGACCGGCAATCCCTCAGTGGACTTCCTGGTAGCCGACCTCTCCTCCCAGCAGGAGGTCCGTCGGCTGGCCGAAGAAATGACTGGCCGGTTCCCGCGTTTGGACGTTCTGATGAACAACGCCGGCGCCATCAACTTTCGGAAAAGGCGCACCGTAGACGGCATCGAGATGACTTTCGCCGTCAACCACTTGGCCTACTTCCTCCTGACCAATCTGCTCCTCGACCTGCTGACCGCCACTCCTGGGGCGCGAGTGGTCAACGTGTCGTCCAGTTCGCACCGAAACGCCGGCAGAATGAATCCGGAGGCGCTGCGGGACCCCCGGCTGTACCTGGGATACCGGGTCTACGCCCGTTCCAAGCTCTGCAACCTGCTCTTCACCAACGAGTTGGCCCGCAGGCTCGATGGGACCGGCGTCACCGCCAACGCCCTGCACCCCGGTCTGGTCTACACCAACATCATGGCCAACAACGGAATCGTGGGCCGGACGCTCAACTACCTGCTGGGGTTCCGCGGAATCGACGTGGAGCAGGGGGCTGAGACGCCCGTCTACCTGGCATCGTCTCCCGAAGTCGAAGGGGTAAGCGGTCAGTACTTCGAAGACAAGCAGGCCGTTCGGTCTTCGGCGGCTTCCCACGACGAAGCGCTGGCGGCCCGCCTGTGGGAGCTCAGCGCCCGGTCGACCGGGCTGGCCTGAAACGGACCTCTGTGCTCCCCGCGTCGTGCCGTACTTGAGTAATTCGGTAATCCCCAGCAGGGAGGTGTAATACTCTTCCTCGGCGGTCATGGACCCCTGCAACTTGAAAACGTTGGGCAGGTAATCGGGCCCCAAATCGTCGGGAAAAATCCCCCGGGTGGCGTGGGCGTAGCTCACGTGGAGGTGGCCGTTGCAGAATCCGGGGGTTACCACCATCCCCTGGGCGTCGATGACCCGGTCGGCGGAAACCTCGGCCAATTCATCCCTCTTGCCGATCTGGACGATACGCTGGCCTTGGACCACTATCGTGCCGTCCTTGATGATTCTTCGTTGGGGGTCCACGGTAATGATGTAGCGGGCGCCCTCCACCTTGAGTGTGGATTCGTTCATTTTCGAACATTCTCCGGGTCGTTGAGCTGTCGGACGGGCGCCGGATTCCGTCCGGCGAGAATCCTATTATAGTAGGCATGGAAAGGCCTGCGGTCTCCCGCGTAGGGGCGGCCCTTGTGGTTGCCCTGGATGGACTATTGCATGACCCTGGCCCGAGATGGGACCGATGTTGACCGGAGTCGGCGCCGCCCCTATGATTCTATTGGCCCGCCAGGGCCCGGCCTATCCTGGAAATCTTTGGGCCGACGCGGCGACGCCGAAACGGACGTAGGGAGTGGATCGGATGGATAAAGCCCGGATTCCGTTTTTGAGCGTTGCCGAGCTTTCCGACTTGCTCCGGAGCGGGGAGGTCTCGCCGGTCGAGGCCACGGAAGCCTACCTCGACCGCATCGACTCCAAGGACGGCCAGATTGGAGCATACCTCACCATCCTCCGCGACGAAGCACTGGAGGCGGCACGGGCGGCCGAGCGGGAAATCGCCCAAGGGCAGTACCGGGGCCCGCTCCACGGAGTCCCCTACGCCGTCAAGGACCAGATTTACACCAAGGGGGTCCGCACCACCGGCGGCTCCCCGGTGTTCAACGATTTCGTTCCGGAAAACGACGCCACGGTCATTGCCAGGTTGAATGAAGCCGGGGCGGTCCTGTTGGGGAAGCTGAACATGACAGAGTTCGCCACTTCGGGCCTGTCCCATCAGTTTGACCCTCCCCGCAATCCTTGGAACCTCGAGCGCTCCACCGGCGGTTCCAGCAGCGGTTCCGGAGCGTCCACCGCCGCTTTCATGTGCGCCACATCCTTGGGAGAGGACACCGGGGGTTCGGTACGCTTCCCGGCCGCTTGGTGCGGCCTCGCCGGCCTCAGGCCCACCTGGGGCCTGGTGAGCCGCTACGGCGTGATGCCCGGCGTCCGCTCCATGGACACCATCGGCCCCTTGAGCCGGACGGTGGAGGACTGCGCCATCACCATACAGGCCATCGCCGGGTACGATCCCAAGGACCGCATTACGCGCAACGCGCCGGTCCCCGACTTCCGGGCGGCCCTCACCGGCAGCGTGGGAGGACTCAGGTTCGGCGTGGTACGGGAGTTGGTCTACACCGGCGTAACGGATGAGGAGGTCAGGCAATCGGTCTTGGCCGCAGCCAACGCGTTAGGCAAACTGGGCGCCACGGTAAAGGAGGTGTCGGTGCCGCTGGCCGCCCACGCGGGTACGATTTCCACCGGCATCCGGGTCGAGGCCCCCATCACCTACGCCGACCTGGTGCGCAACCGGCCTCAAGAGATTGGGCATGACAACCGTGTGGGCTACATGGTCGGCACGGTCCTGCCGGCGCAGGCCTACTACAAGGCCCTGAGCTTGCGCACGTTGCTGCGCGACGAAATCGCGGAAGCCTTGGCCGACGTCGACCTGTTGCTGTCGCCCACCGCCGGAGTCGCGGCCCAGTTGATCGAGCCCGACCCGTTGGTCCATGGGAAAGAAAACTCCTACCGCACGCCCTACCTGTTGACCACCGCCTTCAGTCTGGCCAATGTGCCCGCCCTTTCCGTTCCCTGCGGTTTCACTGCCGATGGGTTGCCGATAGGGCTCCAGATCGCCGGGCGGCCCTTTGATGAAGAGACGGTGCTGAGGGCCGGATACGCCTACGAGCAGAACACCCCCTGGCACGCCATCACTCCCCCTGAGTAATGCTGCCGCGGCGCCGGCGGGCTTGGAGTGCAACCCCTTTTAAGACACCTCTGGGCAAAAACCGCTGGCTGGGAGCCCCCGGACCGCAATCCTGGTTCGAGAAGCCTGAATTTTGCTGAGCAAGCTGGACGTTAGGGAGTCTCTCTACGGGATCATGGTGGTGCAGGACGAGCGCCTGCCCCAGCGGAGGGTCCCTTGGCGGACCGAACCTCTCCCACGCTTCTTGCTCCCCTACCGCGGGTTGGCCGGACTGCTGGTGATCGCCGTATTCTGGCCGGCGTCCATCTTCGACATCGAACCCTTGGCCCATCATTCCTTCTTCCCCCTCTGGCTGGGTTACATCCTGGTAGTGGACAGCCTCGTCCTTCGCCGGACCGGTTCTTCGCTGCTCGTCCGCTGTCCGCTTGCGGTGTTGGGAATGTTCGTCATCGCCATCCCGTATTGGTGGTCCTTCGAATGGATTAACCAGGCCACCCAGAATTGGCGGTACATCGGAGACCGCCAATACCCCCAGGCCGTGGGCGTGCTGATCACCTCCTTGCACTTTTCCATAGTCGTTCCGGCCATCTTCGAAAGCGCCGAAATCATAGGGAGCCTCCGCTTCGTTCGCCGGTTCGCCCGCGGTCCCCGCCTGGCATTATCCCGGACGCAGTTATACGGCGTGGTCTTGCTGGGGTTCCTGTGCTTGGCCGCGCTGCTGTTATGGCCAGTCTATTTCTACCCGATGACCTGGGTGTTCCTTTTCCTTATCCTTGATCCGATTAACTACTTTCAAGGACGGCCCAGCATAATCGGCCAAGTTCGCCGGGGCGACTGGCGCATCTTCGTCGCCATCACATTGGGCGCACTGCTCACCGGTTGGTTCTGGGAGATGTGGAACATCGCCTCGGTGAGCTGGGTGTACGATATCGGTTTCTTCGATTTCGCCTACATATTCGAAATGCCGCTGTTGGGTTACGGAGGGTACCTTCCCTTCGGCCTGGAGACCTACGCCGCCTATCATTTCGTAGCCGGAGTGTTGCGGCTTCCTTCCAGCGGTAAGCTGCCCGTGAGCGGCGGGCGGAAGAACGGCGCGAGGGCGCTCGCGGCGTCGAACGACAATTGACCGCAGCCTGACTGGGGGACCAAACAAACACCGCCGGAAGAACGGCGGACGGAGAATGACATGAACTTTGGAATGTTTACCGATTTTCACGTTCGCGGCGGGAACAGCCAGGCCCAGGCCTTCGACGAGTCCTTTGCCCAGATCATGGAAGCCGAGGAGATGGGCTTCGATACGGTGTGGCTGGCCGAGCATCACTTCAGCCCCGAGCGGGCTGTGTTGGCGTCTCCCATGATCATTGCCAGCGCCATCGCTGCCCGGACCCAACGGATGCGCGTGGGCTTGGCCGTGCAGGTGCTTCCCCTCACCAATCCGTTGCGGGTGGCGGAAGAAGCCGCCACCGTGGACCACATCAGCAAAGGCCGGTTCGACTTCGGCATCGGCCGCAGCGGCCTTACCCGCTACTATCAGGGCTACAACGTGCCCTACGCCGAGAGCCGTCCCCGGTTCTTGGAGGCGCTGGATATCATCATGAAGGCTTGGCAGAGCGACAGCTTCTCCCACGAGGGCGAGTACCATTCGTTTCACGACGTTACGGTGGTTCCCCGGCCTTACCAGTCGCCCTACCCGCCGGTCCGGGTGGCCGTGGCCGGGGAGGAGACCTTCCCTCTCGTCGGCAAAATGGGCCACCCCATCTTCATCAGCGCCAATACCCCGGCCGACAGTTTGAAAGAGAGGGTCGCGATGTACATCGACGGGTTGTCGAAGTCCGGCCACGCCGGGCCAGCCGACATCGCTGTACGGGTGCCGGTCTACGTGGCCGAGACCACCGGGAAAGCTCGCGGCGAACCGGAGGCCAGCGCCATGGGGGCAATCCGTTACGCGGCCACGGAACTCAGCAAATCGGCGGCCAACGAGGAGGTTGCGGAGCGGCTGCGGCAGTCCGCTTCCATTCCTTACGAAGACGTGCTGCGGGACCGGGTCATCTTTGGGACGCCGGATGAAGTGGCCGAGCGTTTCCGGTACTTTCAGGAGAACTTCGGTGCTACCGGCGTGGTCATGGAGGTCAATTACGGCGGCCAGGTCCCCTATGACCGCGTCAAGAACTCCCTGCGGCTGCTGGCTGAGGAAGTAATGCCCCGGTTCAAGTAACGGGTCCGCCCAGCCGCCCGAATCGGCGCTCGCGGCGGGCCGGCTGGGATGCTGTGAGTAGCATTCCCGCTCACGCGGTGGACATCGTGAACGAGGGATGGGGAGCGCATACCGTGTTGGCGAGGGCGTGACCCGGCGGCCAGCAGCCGTGGGATTACTCCATCTGGCGAAGCTTGGGGTCCAGCGTGTCCCTCAGCCAGTCTCCGAACAGGTTTAGAGACATCACGGTTATCAGGATGGCGATCCCGGGCATGGTTGCCACCCACCAAGCGTCCACCAACCGGTCCCTGCCATCGGCCACCATCGACCCCCAAGCCGGGTCCGGGGGCGGTACTCCGGCTCCCAGGAAGCTCAGGGTGGCTTCGACCAGGATAACAATGCCCACCTGCAACGTGGCCACGACTATCAGCGTGTTGATGGTCCCGGGGAATAGATGCACAAAAAGGATTCTGATGGTAGAGGCGCCGGAAACCCGGGCCAGCGCTACGTAGTCGAGCGTTTTCAGCTGCAGGACTTCCCCTCGGACCATACGTGCGAACCTGGGCCAAATCCACAATGCCAGCACCACGATGATCATTTCAAAGGACTGTCCGATGGCTACCACCAGCACCAAGGCCACCAGAATGAGCGGCAATGAGAGGATGATGTCCACCAGCCGCATCAATAGCTCATCCATCCAACCACCGTAGTAGCCGGACAGCAACCCTACGGCCACGCCGATTCCGCCGCCAACCCCCAAGGTAACCGCGGCCACGATGAGGGATATGCGGGCGCCGAAAATAATGCGGCTCAGGATATCCCGTCCCAGCACGTCGGTGCCCAACAGGAACTTGGTGCTGCCGGCGGCCCGGGTGCCGGAACCCGTCTCCATCACGATGAGATCGCCCATCTGGATGTTGGGGTCCTGTCCTTGGGCCTCTTCCAGCGTGACCTGGTACAGCAGTTGTCCGCTCTCCGGCACCTCTACGACGAGCTTCTCGGCGGTCCTGGGACCGCCCCAGACGGGAGGTAGGAGCCTTTCGCGCAGATTGCCGTCGGTTGGGTCGTGGGGCGCCACCACGTTGGCGAAGATGCCCAGGAAGATTACCCCGCCCAGCAGGAACATGGGGATGATGGGCAAACGGCGGACGGTCTGCAACGCTCCGGAGATCCTAGCGATGGGATTGTAAGAACGGCCGATTACCAAGTCTGCTGCCACGTTAAACCAGCGCCTTTATGCGTATCGAATTCTGGGGTCGATGTAAGCGTACGTGACATCCACCAAGAAAGCGGCCGCCACGTACAGCAGGGTGAACATGATGACCACGCCCTGCAAAACCGGGTAGTCGGACACGAGAGTGGACTGGATCGCCAGCAGCCCCAGCCCAGGCCAAGCGAACACCAGCTCGGTGGTGATGGAACCGGCCACCAGGTTGCCCAGGGTCACTCCGGCGAAGGTCAGGGGCGGGATCATGGCGTTGCGCAACGCATGCTTCCAGATGAGACTGGTTGTGGATACTCCCTTGGCCCGGGCCAGCTTGATGTACTCTGAGTCAAGGACGTCCAGCATCGCGGAGCGCACCAGCCGCATGTTTGCCGCCACGAAGAACCACCCCAAGGTGATGGCCGGAAGGAAGATGCTGTTCCACTCCTGGCGGCCTGACGGCGGGACCATATCCAGCCTCACGGCGAAGAGGAAGATCAGCATGATTCCAAGCCAGAACCCTGGCGCCGATTGACCGATCAGGGCAACCATTTTGCCGACGGTGTCCATCACACCGCCCCTTCGTACCGACGACAATATGCCCAGGGGCACTCCAACGATAATTGAGAAGATAAACGCCGCTCCCCCCAGCTCAAGGGTGGCCAGAAATCGTTGCCCAATGACGTCGCGGGCTGGCCGGCCTTCTTTAATGGACTGCCCGAAATCGCCCCGCACCAAGTCCTTGATGAAAACCCAGTATTGTTCGAAATACGACTTGTCCAAGCCCAGCTTCACCCCTACCAAGTCGTACTGCTCCTGGGTGAAGAAGTCCCCCAGCATCATGGTGCGCGGGTCGCCCGAGATCCGGGCCATGACGAAGATTATGATCGAAACCGCGAACAGGGTGACGATCGTTATCAGTAGGCGGCGTACTAGGAATCGTTGCATTCTGGGAGGGTTCCCTCGATTACGTTGCTTATGACGGGCACACGGGTTACCGGGGACGGTCGCGAAAGCGCCTCATTGTAGAAGACGCCAACGGGGCTGTCAAACTGAAGCGCGGGCGGTGACTGTTTGCCGAATCACTAAGAAACTATCTCAAAACTGATGGCGCCTTTCATAATCATCTGTTTTGGCGTCAATTACCCGGCGGGGTCCACCCCCATCCTAACCTTCCCCCTGAGGGGGAAGGGACTTTTGAGATAGTTTCTAAATAGGGGGAGCCTGGTGTCGCCGGCTCCCCCAGACGTATAAAGCTATGTAGCGAGCCGTCTACTTTCCTTGGCGGCCTCTTTCCTTGGCGGCCTCTTTATTGAGTACGATGCGGCGCGAATTCGTACGCCCCGAAGGCCCTGGTGGCGCCGTATTCCAGGTCATCGGCCCAAGAGTCGACGTTCGGACCCAGGGGCCACAGGATGTTGACGCTATAAAGCCCAGTTTCCAACACGTTCTCGTAAACGAATCTGGCGGCTTTGTTCATGGCTTCGAAGTGCCCTTCGTCGTCGATTTGCCCGAGGGCGTCGTCAATCAACTCGTCCAGAATGGGGTGATCGGCGCCTGACGTCCAGCCGGAGGCGCTGCCGAGGATGGCCGGGTAAAGGTCCAGTGGGTCAAGACGGCCGTCGGTCCCGTGGCAACTGGCTTGGTTGTAGGTCCTGGCCTGAATCTGCGGGCCGATGCTCAGGTAAGGGACCTTGTTGATGGTGGTATCGAGGCCGATCTCTTCCCACATCTCGGAGATGGCCTCGCAAGCTTCGACCTCCGCCGGGACTCCCCGTATGCTGGGAGTAAGGGTTATGGAGAATCCGTCAGAGTACCCGGCCTCGTCCAGCAACTGCTTGGCCCGCTCCGGGTCGAATTCGATCCTTCGGAGGTCCGGGTCCAGCCGGTGGATCTGGTTCTCCCAGATCCATAGGGACTGGGCCGCCCCTTCGCCTCCGAGGAGGGTTTCGACGATCAGGTCCCTGTCGATGGCGATGGAGAGGGCCTCCCTGACTTTGCGGGCCTGCTCCCACTCCGGGGAATTGATGTCGGGATTGCTGGAAACCCAGGGCAGACTCGGGTCGTAACCTTCCCGTTGGGAGTCGGTACCGACGCCAACGTACCAGTTGCCGTAAAAGCCCAAGTGCTCGGTGGCGCCGTTGGGCACCGACATATACCGGATGTCCTCGGTCTGGTCTATGGCGGCCTTGGAGTCCAGCGCCATTTGGAAGCTGTCCAACTTCCCGGTCTGGAAGTTGGCGACGCGAGTGGCTTCCTCCGGGATTTCCCACATCACCAGTTCGGCGAATTCCGGGGTCTTCCGATAGTGGTCTTCCACGGCCTTGAAGCTCCAAGACTGCCCCGTTACCGATTCGATGAATTCCCAAGCGCCGGTGCCTGCGCCGGCGAACATGGCTACTTCTTCGCCTTCTTCCTCAAACTGCTTTTTGCTGACCACCATGTTGGTGGTTGGCACGGCCGTGCCGAAGCTCAACATATCGAACTGGGGAGTCACGGTGTCGACTTGGATCGTGTACTGGTCGACCCTGGTCGTTCCGCCGCCCTCGGCGTGAAAAATCCGTTTGACCGTTCCCAGCAGCGACGAGATGCTGCCCTCGCCGACGTGGTCGTTCGTCGCGAATATGTAATCGTCGGCGGTCACCTCACCCCATCCCTTGTGGAACTGCACACCCTCGTTCAGTTTGAAGGTCCAGAGGGTGCCGGCTTCGTTGACGCTCCATTCTTCCATCAATTTGCCGGCGATCGTCCCTTGCGGCGTGATCCGCAGCGCCGATTCGTGGCTGGCGGTCCCCACGTAGAGCCAGACGGTGCTTTCCGTCAGCCGGTTGCTGTTGCTGAACGGGCCCAATTCCTTGAACCCGATGTTCAAAGTGCCTGTTGGTCCCATCATGACCGGGGCCGAGGTTGGCGGTACGGCGGTGGGCGCCGCCGTGACGACCGGGGCCTGAGTAGCTGCGGAAGCGGCCGTTGGTTGGGTCTGCGGAGCGCTGGTAGGCGCCGCTTCGGGTTCATCCGCGCCGCCGCAGGCCATCAACAGTCCGGCTCCCAGTATGGTGCAGGCGAGTAGAAGACCGATTGGAGTGAGAAACCAACGTTTCATTCTTGAACTTCCTCCTTAACCTTCCTTGAGGCCGCCGCCAAACCGGCGACTGTGGCCGGAGCGGCATTCCGGACTGCTACCGACAATAAGTCCCCACGGGCATTGAGGCCGGGGCGGACCGTAACCAAATCCCACGGAATTGTCAACGGATCGGCCCGCTGCCCTCTGCTGCTCAGATACGGAATTCTTGGGATAGAGGCGGGTTGCGCTACCCGAGCTAAAGCGAGGCGTACGCTGCGTTGAGCAGCTCAAAGTAGCGGGCCTCGTCGCCAGCCTCCGACTTGTTCTGGTTCATTGCGTAGCCGAACCCGATTCCCGCGTCCGGGTCGGCGATGCCCACTGAGCCGCCTGCGCCGGAGTGTCCGAAGCCCCGGGCCGCCGTTCCCGTTCGGAATATTTCGCAGCCCAGCATGAACCCGAGGCCGAACCGCGTCTGTACACCCAGTACCGCGTCTTGCCCGTTGGATTGCTCTACTATCGCCCGGTCGATGGCATCGGAGCTCAAGACCCGCGCGCCGTCCAGTTCGCCGCCCAGCGAAAGGGCCGCATATGCCCGGGCGATGGAACGTCCGTTGCCGTGCCCGTTGGCGGCCGGGATCTCGGCTGCCCGCCACTCCCGTGAGTTGTCGGTCACCCCAAAGGTGAATCCCGGATTCGTTATTGCCATGGCGGCGGCGCCCTGCGGATCGCTGGAGACAGCCTCTTGCCGCGGGTCTGACTCCCCCGGAGGCAGGGGCAGTGGGGCGATATAGTCGGCGGTGCGGGCGTCGTGTTTTGCATCGAGCCCGATGTGAAAGTCCAAGCCCAAAGGTCCGGCCACTTCCTCCCGGAAGTAGGTCCCCAGGCTCTTGCCGGTGATCCGCTTGACTACCTCTCCCACCAGCCATCCGTAGGTAATGGCGTGGTAGCCATGCTTGGTCCCCGGCTCCCACCACGGCTCTTGGGCCGCCAATTCGTTGGTCATCCTTGCCCAGTCGAACATGGCCTCAGGCGGTAGCGGCGCGCTAACCGCGGGAAGGCCGGCCCGGTGGCTCAACAGGTAGCGCACGGGAATATCGCCCTTGCCTGCTTGGGCAAACTCAGGCCAGTACTTCGCCACCGGCGCGTCGAAATCCAGCTTGCCTTGGTAGGCCAAGCGGTGGGCGCAGATGGCAGTCATACCTTTGGTAGTCGAGTAGACGTTTACGATAGTGTCCCGTTCCCAGGGACGGCTGCGGGCGGCGTCGGCGTAGCCGCCCCACAAGTCGACCACGAGCTTCCCGCCGGCGTACACCGCGACGGAGGCGCCCACTTCATCTCTCGTGGCGAAGTTTTCTCTGAAAGCATCTTCCACTACGCTGAACCGGCTGTCACATTGGCCTTGGACCTCGACTGTAGTTACCATGCTAGCCTCCTATCTCCGTCTCATTAGCGCCTCGATTTTGTCAGGAACGTGCGCTGGTCTACCTGTGGTCCATTGGAATCTTCGGCGCCTTCAGGATACCCTATATTCCGCAGGGCGGTACCCCCAGAATGAAAGAGCCTCGGAAGACTCTCACGGTGTCGGCAACATCCCAGGCAAGGTATCTGTTCGGGCTTAGTCCCTCGATAAACACAGTCCGTCGTCATACTGGTTTTCGCCGGTATCCACAGGGTGCGGCGAAGCTTCTCACCATGACTGAACACCCTGCCCGGAAAGGGGTCCGGCAGCCTGCGGCGCCCCATTTCGCTGTGATATGCTTGCCCCAAGTTTTGCGGGTGGGGTCCTCCCTGAGCCGACCGGGGGTCTTGAACGGCATGGTCCGCGTTGATAGACAACAGAGGGCAGTGGGAGATCGGTCGTGATTATGGATAGATTGAGGAGGCGACGATGGACTTGGTAATTCGCAACGTCAGACTAATCGACGGGACAGGGTCCCCTCCACTGTCCTCCGTGAGCCTGGAGGTATCGGACGGAGCAATAACCTGGATAGGAGAGGAATCGGCTCGCCCGAAACGGTCTCGGCACCAAGAGGACATCAACGGGCAGGGCTTGACCCTGGTCCCCGGCCTGATGGATTGCCATGAGCACTTCACGGGCGACGGCGGAATGGACTCCATGGAACGCCTGCTGAACGACACAGCCGAGGAATTCACGCTTAAAGCGGTGGACAACTGCCGCCGGGCGCTGATGTCCGGGGTCACTTCCGCGAGGGATGTTGGCGCCCGCTACGGTATCAACATCAATATTGCCCGACAAGCCGCTGCCGGGGCTATCTTAGGGCCCAGAATTATTGCTTCCGGGGAATGGTTCCAATTCCCAGGTACGTGGCCTGCCGGCCTTACCAGGACCACCGAAACCCCGGAAGAACTGCTGGAAGGAATTCAGGACATGATTGACAGGGGCGCCGGCCTCATCAAGGTGGGCGCCACGGGGTTTCGCCCCGACGGCGAGCAGTTCGCCAGCATGAGCCGGGAGGCCCTGGATGTTGCGGTTCGGGCAGCCCACGATGCGGGCCTTAAAATCGCCGCCCACTGCCACGGCTTCGAAGGGACCCGGTTGGCCGCGGAAGCCGGAATAGACTCCATCGAACACGGGACCTTTGTAGACCAGGCCACGGTCGACCTTATGGCGCAACGAGGCACATACATGGTGCCCACCATGTCCACTTGGGACGCCAGGGAGCGTCTTGCGACCCAGTTGGGCTGGTCTCGAGACCAGATGGCCGAAATCTACGAACGCAAGGAAAGCTCCATCGCCAGCTTCAAACTCGCGCTGCAAGCCGGCGTCCGCATCGCCACCGGCACCGACGCCGGCGGGTCTCCTGCCCGGCACGGTTTTGTGGCCCGTGAAGTGGAATTGATGGTCGAAAATGGCATGACGCCACAAGAGGCGCTGGAAGCCTCCACGCGCGTTGCCGCAGACCTTCTGGGCATTCAGGACCAGACTGGGACCATCGAGGTTGGGAAGCAGGCCGACATGGTGCTTATAGACGGGGACCCCCTTTCCGACCCGGCTGCGCTCAGAAACATCTGGGCCGTGTTCCAGAGCGGCAGAAGGATTCGCTGATTTCCCTGGGGTTGGGGGTACGTGGATTCCGGCTTCCACCGGAAAGACGGGTGTGGGAGTCGGCCCGGAGGCCTCCTTTCGCAAAAGGCGGGTTGGGGCATCCCCCCACCGCTCAGGTGAATACGCGTGCAGCCAATTCCAGCCGCGTATGGTCCGCGTATGGCCCATTGATGAAATCGGAGCCTTTTGCTATGCTGGCATCATTAGGCTTTTCTATACCCCATTGAATGCAGGATGGTACCGCTATGTCTTCCCCACGACTCAACGCCTCCGGCAGGCCAAGGAGAATCAAAGTTGACTTCGGCGAAGAGTCGTCGCTCCCGAGTCTTCCTTTGGAGGTCGAGGTAGGTGACGCCAAATTCTTCTTGACCAAGGGTAGCAATGGCTACCAACTGCTATCCGTGATCTGCCCTCATCAAGGTGGTGAGGTGCAGGACGAAGGTGAGGACGTCTTCACCTGCGACGGCCACGGTTGGCAGTTTGACAAGAATGACGGCGTGTGCGTACACCAGGCTAATGTCCGCATGAAGGCTCTCCTCGTAACGGTTGAAGGAGGGCGGCTGTCCGCGTTGGTCCGCCCCGAGTAACGCTTAACCGATTTAAGGCACGTGCGAGAGGGCCCCACGCAAGGGCCCTCTTTTTTCGGCAACAAATACCCGCTCTCCCGCGCCCAGGGGAGGGTTAGGGCGGGGCGTCTCCGGTTGACGCTTCAAGTTGCAACGAATTGGGCCTTACGGTAGGCTTGACGCCACATGAGCAGTGGAGGCATCACAAAATGACTACGTCCGGCCAGACCCAATCCGGCACAGGCCAACCCTTTTTGCCAGGCCGGCTCGCCGACCCGGGCAGGGACTTAAGGACTGATCCCCGCGCTGACGCTCGACTGGTCGCGGCCCTCGCCGAGTTTGGCCTCGACAAGGCCCCGCCGCCGGCGCCGGTGACTGCCGCATCGCCGCTCGGGGAAATCCTCGAATTCTGTGCCGCTGCGGAAACAGGCTTCCAAGAGATCTTCGCAACGTTCTTTGCTGACCTGCCGGAGATTGAGAACGTGGAGAGGCGCACCGAGGTGATAAAGGGTGCGGATGACAACGAAATCCGGCTCTATATCCACCAGCCGAAGGACGCTTCCGGCCCTTCACCCTGCGTTTATCATATTCACGGTGGCGGCATGGCTATTGCGCAGGCCACTGATAGTCAATATACGCGTTGGCGCGACGAGCTTTCCGCCTTGGGAATGGTGGTGGTGGGTGTGGAGTTCCGCAACGCCGCAGGGAAGCTCGGCAACTACCCGTTCCCTGCCGGACTCAACGATTGTATGAGTGGGCTGCAGTGGACGTTTGACAACAAAGCCGCCCTGGGGGTCGGCAAGATCGTTGTGTCCGGTGAGTCCGGTGGCGGCAACCTCTCTTTGGCGGTTAGTCTGAAGGCCAAGAAGGATGGCAAGCTCGGGCAGATCGATGGGGTCTATGCGATGTGTCCGTACATCTCCAACGCCTGGGCCGACAAGAACCAGGATCTGGCATCACTGTATGAATGCGACGGTTACTTCCTCAACTGCAGCGCGATGGGCGCAATGGCCGTTTCGTATGACCCGGCGCACGAGAACGACAGGAACCCGCTCTGCTGGCCCTATTTCGCCGAGACCCAGGACCTGCAGGGTCTACCGCCTCATGTCATATCGGTAAATCAGCTGGACCCCTTGCGGGACGAAGGATTGAAGTACTACCAGATGCTCGTCTCATCCGGTGTGAGTGTCTACAGCCGGACCGTCAATGGCACCACCCACGTCGGCGACATGTGCTATCCGAAAGTGCTCCCGGAGGCGTTTGGGGCGACAATCCGGGACATCAAGGGCTTCGCTGATTCACTGTAATTCCCCGTCTCAACAGTTCGGGCCATAAAAAATAGGGACGACAATAATCGTCCCTATTTTCTTTGAACTGCTATGCGATGCTAGCTTTTCAGGAATCCAACCTTCTCGTATTCGCTCTTCACCACAGGTCTTGCATCGATCTCGAGCCAGTCTTCCAGGATCTCCGTGTATATGCTCCTGAAGTCCAGATTGAACACAAGATCGCCTTCCAACAATTTGTCAGGTTCCAGCGAGGGATAGTCGCTGTATTGTCCCCCCTCCACTTGATCGCCAATCACGAATGCTACCCCGCCTGAACCGTGATCAGTCCCGTTTCCGTTATCCTTGACCCTGCGCCCGAACTCCGTGAATACAAAGATAATCACATCGTCGCTCTTATTGGCCCTCTTCATATCCTCATAAAAGTCGTAAAGACCGCCGGACACATCCGCCAGCAACCCTGCCTGAAGCCCAAGGCCGTTGGTATGCGCGTCGAAACTGCCGTGCTGCGCGTAACACACGCGAGTTCCAATGTCGGCCTGCAATACTTGGGCAGCGCCCTTCATCGCCTTGGAAAAAGAATTGTCCGCATACTCTATATCTGAAGAGTATTGCTCTGTGACGCTTCCGAGTATTTCCGCTCCTCTCAAAGCATCGAGCCCGGTCTGACTGAGATAGTCCATGACGGGACCCGTTCCGATCGCCTGCGAGTACATGTCCTTGAAAACCTGCAGAGCTTCGTTGCGTTGCGCCGATTCGCCAATATGGTTCATAAGACCATAGGTATTGAGGTCCGTCACACACGCGACCGGCGCTCCATGCGACACCAATGCACGAGGCAAAGCCGCCCCGAAATTTACGGCGGCCACTACATTATCGTGTTGGGGATACATCTGATTTATGGCATATCCCAACCAACCCTCGTTTCCAACCTTGGTCGGTTCGGCCGTATGCCAGATATCCATGGAGCGAAAGTGGGACCGGTTTGGAACAGGGTATCCCACGCCGTGAATGATCGCGACTTTTCCTTGGTCATATAGTTCCTTGATTGGACTCATCGCCGGGTGAAACCCCAGGCCGCCACCAATCGGGATGACTCTATCTTCAGTAATTCGAACGTTCGGCCTGTTATCTATGTAATGCGGATTGTCGTAAGGGACTACGCAATTCAGATAGTCGTTCCCACCTGACAATTGGGCAACAACAATTTTCTTTTCGCTCACAGCAAATACTCCTTTGCCTGAAGACTAACCGGTCTATACTCTTTCAAAAATTTGGAACCTGTACCGTCCGGTTTCCAGCACATAAACCCTTCCTTGAGCGTCTAGTTCGACTGACACGGGGTCCCAGAAATAAGGCTCCATACGTGCTGAAACTTCGGATGGATCATCTGTGTCGGGTTCGTAGACTGGGACGAACGATTCCCTGGCCCTTCTCTCATCACTTTGAGATGCAAGGTATTCCACCGACCAAGGATTCAAGTCCGCCTCGCCCCTTTTGGATTCGAGAAGACCGCCTCTGGAATCCAAGACCAGAAGCCGTTGACTCCCCCAGTCGGCAACGTAAATATTCCCCTCGGAGTCCACCGCGACATCAGCAGGGCGATTGAGTTCAGTGGCGCCGCCACGACCGCCAATGGTCATGACGTGCTCGCCGTCGGTATTGAATTTTTGGATTCGGTCATTCCGCCAGTCGGCGACATACAATTGCTCGTGGGAGTCCTCGCAGATACCCCAAGGCAAATTGAACTCGCCATCCTGTTCTCCCGGGGATCCCCACTGGCTGACAAATTCACCGTCTAAAGTGTATTTTTGTATCCGGTGATTCCCGGAATCCACGACGTAAATTTCATCGCCCTTGACCAGCAGTCCGCTGGGCATATTGAACTGCCCTTCGGCAGACCCCTTTTCACCCCATTTCGAGACCGGGTTCCCTTCCCGGTCAAAGATTGTGATCCTGTGATGATGCTCGTCGGCGAGGTACAGGTTGTCATTTGAATCGAATACTATGCAGGTCGGCGACATCATGGCGCCTAACTCCGATCCGTAAGAGCCAATCTGCCCCAAAAAGTCATGGTCCCTTGTTACCATTTGGATACCGGTCGGGAGCTTTGAGGTCGAAGCTCTCCCATGGCTCGCGACATATATAATGCCATCCGATCTGATTGCCAGGGAGGTTGGAAGCTGGAATCCTCTACCCCCGAAGTCGGCGCAAAAACCGACATTGGTCAAGTATCTCAATCCGAACGCTGTGGTAGTCATTCGTTAAGCCTCTTCGATCTCTCCAAACTAGTAGTCCGTCAGTGTAGCATTGATGGGTAGAGGGATTTTAGTTTGATGCGCGCATCCGAGGTGGTGAAGCGCCAGTCCACCCGTATTGCGTCCCGGTTGCGCTGTTGCTGCCACGCTCCCACCTCCCGCCGCAGAGCGCTTTGGTCGGGAATACGGCGGTCCAAGCATTGCCGGGCCATCACCCCGATTTCGATCTCGGCCATATCCAGCCAACTGCCATGCTTGGGAGTGTAGTGGACCTCCAACCGTTCGGCGATGCGCCGCGCTTCGGCAGGTTCAAAGGCTTCATACAATGAGGCTGGGTGGTGGGTGTTCAAGTTGTCCATCACCAGCACAATACGGTCCTTGTGCGGGTAGTCCTCGTCCACCAGTTGCTTGACCACCCGGGCCCAATCGGCTTTCGTGCGCCGGTCCGTCACTTCCACCCGGCGCCACCCTTCCAGCGGAGCGAACAACATGAAAAGGTTGCTCACCCCGTTGCGCTCGTATTCGTAATCGTAAGAGCCCGCCGCCCCAGGCCGGGCCGGACGCGGCCGGCGCGTCTCTTTCACCTGTTGCTTGCTGGTCTCGTCCAGGCAGACCAGAACTTCGTTGTCCCCATACTGGCGCTGATAGACTTCCAGCACGTCTTCCATCGCACAGACGAACTCGGCGCTGCCTTGCGGCGGGATGCACCAGCACTCTTTCAGCCAGGGCTTGAGTTCGTTTTTTGAGCGTCTGGCGCACTGTTTCAGGGCTGATGCTCTCCACTATCTCACATTCGACCAGCCGGTCGGCCAACAGTTTCAGCGTCCAACTGGCCCGGCCCTCCGGCGGTTCTCCGCAGGCCAAGGCAATCAGGTGGGCTTCCCCTTGACCGTCCAGCCGCTTCTCCCTCCGGTTCAGTTGCTCCTTGCGCCCCAAGGCCCGCTCCAGACCCTCTTCCACGCACCGCCGGCGCACCCGTTCCACCGTCGCACGGCCAATCTGTAGAACCCGGGCAATGTCTTCATCCTTCATGACCCCGTCCGCATGGGCCTCATCACTCAGCAGCAGGATGCGCCCGTGGGTCTGCCGGTAAGCCGCCGCCCGGCCACGGGACACCAATGTCTTCAGTTCCTGCCGCTCCTCCGCACTCAGCTTGACCCGGTATCTCTTCATCGCCATCCCCTCCTCACACGCCCCAATCCTCTTCGCCCTGTGCTTGGTAGAATACACTTGGTCAGTACTCAATTCAAAGATGTTGGACTACTAGGCTCTCTCCAAACTAGGCCGTTTGGTATTCCTGGCTGGACACAACAAGTTGAATCACGGCTATGGCCGCTGAATCAAAATCTTTCGAATCGTCATCGCCGGGCCATGACAGTGGTCCGAATTTGGACGCATAGTCCTTTATTCCTGATCTCGTAGTGTCTAAGACCTGCAACGGCCCCAATACATCCAAACAATTATCGACCAATTGGTCAGACGTCAAGGTGGCGCCATCAGCCATCGACTTGATTCGTTCTATGATGTCCCTCACCCCGGCCTTGTTGGCGTCGCTCAATATCCTGCCGGAAAAATTGACTCTTTCTACGTAAGCGCCGGTATTGATCCATTCCGTGCCGCCCTGCCATCCCTCGACACTGGGAGGCCGCATCAATGCTTGACCCATATTGGCGCAGGCTGAGTCCGCCATATACGTTTCTTCTGAGGGGAGCGTTATCGGGCCCGCCAACCGCATGGTGCCGACAACCATTTCAGCAGGGCTCTTTATCCTGGCATGTCTTGAGGACGCATCCTTGAAAAAGTCTGATTGGAATAAAGTCCTCAACATGGCCTTTATGTCGTGACCGCTGTCGAAATAGGCTTTGCACAGCAGATCGATCGCTTCGTGGTCTCTGGGCTCTTCATGAGGCCACTGTGGAACAGGCAGTTCATCAGCGACGAAGAAATGATATATATGGCGTGCTACAAACCGGGCGGTCGCCTGCTGTTTGCAGATTATCCTGACCGCGTCTTCGCCGTTCCAATTGCCTTTTTCCCCCAGTATGACCTTTTCCCCGTCATCGTGATCTTCGCCGTCATATTCAAACTGCCATGACATGTAACCATAGGGTCGGCCGGTGTTATTCCGCATCTTGATAGACATATAGTCAGGGTTAACGACGCTCCACCCGGTGAATGCTCTGGCAGTTTCTTTGATGTCTTCTTCTGAGTAGTTCCCCACACCCATGGAGAAAAGCTCTAAAATTTCCCTTCCGTAATTCTCGTTTATGTTGGTCCCGTGATTGTCCTGGTTATCCAGCCACATGATCATAGCGGGGTCCTTGGAAAGCTCTGTCAACAAGTTGTCGAAGGTCCCCATGCCATGCTCGCGAAACATGCTTATCTGGTTGGTCACAACTCTGCTTTGGATCAGTTTAGTGGAGCCCGTCGCAAACACTCTGTGCCAAAACAGACACATCTTTTCCCGCAGCGGTGTATCGGTCATTACCAGCCTGTAAATCCAATGTGGGCCTCCTGAGCCCCTCAATTCAGACTGGTCAGCGTGGTATCTGCGGATTAGGTCATCTGGAATAGCGTCAGGATGGTCCGGGTTAAGCAACTCCTCCAGCATGGCGTCATAGCCTAAGCCAAGAGCCCTATCCATCTCGGAAGGAGTGGCTCCAAAACCGGCCCTTCGAAGCAAATGGGCCATGAGCAAGGCGTCCTGCCTGGATTTAACCGTGGTCATAGAAGAAACCTCCAACGCCGAATAGCGTCATCTCGGATTGAGCTATTTTAGAGTGCAGACGCATAGATAGCAAAAAGTGGGCCCGAGCAGACCTCCGGCGACAAAGGATGCTCCCCTGTTCCACCCCAGTCACCCCGATACCCGCCCCGGTCACCCCCACTCCCCATGCACTCTCTAAACTCACAAACGAAGTGCAACACCAAGTTAAGGTGTTGCCATGGGAACTCGATATCAGCACCTCACCATTGAGGAGCGGTGTGAACTGGCCCGTCTACGCGCCGAGGGACACTCAGTCCGCCAAATCGCGGCAGGTCTGGAGTTCCCTCTCGCAACGGGATTGGGGGTGATGGGATTGGCGAATGGCGAATGGCGATGGGGGTTTAGTCGCGAAGTTAAAAGGGCCCCGGTTTTACCGGAGCCCTCTTGATTACCTGCGGTCAAAGGGTTTTTTAGCCGCGGCCGTGGCGTAGCAGCTTGCCGGGTGTCGCGCCCGTGGGAATGCCGTCCTCGAAGGTTACTTCGCCGTTAACGATGGTCCAGCGGTAGCCTTCCGCCTTCTGCACCCGCCGCCACTCGTCGCCGGGCAGGTCGTGGACGACCTCCGGGAGGGTGGACGTGAGGTTCTCCAAGTCGTAGACCACGATGTCGGCGGCTAAGCCTTCCCGGAGGAAACCCCGGTCCTGGAACCCGCCCATGTGCGCCGGCAGATAGCTCAACTTGTAGTGGGCATCCTCCAGGGTCATCACCTGCTCATCGCGGACCAGCCAAGCCAGCATGTCGGTGGGGTATTTGCCGGAGGTGGAGAATTTGACGTGGGCCCCCCCGTCGGACAGTCCCGCTATAACGTAAGGGGAGTCCATAATCTCCTTCATGTACTCCGGGTTCTCTCTTCCACGGGGACAGAAAAACTCGGTCTGCAGGTCGTCGCCCACCGTCAGGTCCAGGATGGCGTCGACCGGGTGCTTGTTCTCCATGTCGGCGATCTGGCCGATGGTCAACCCGGTAAGATGCTCAAATTTGGGGTCGGCTACCTCTTGGACCACCAAGTTGGGGTAAGAGCCGGGAAGAATGCCGGAGGGGAGGAGACCACGCTCGAACTCGTCCTTGAGAATCTGTCGGAACTCCGGGTTCTGCATGGCGGCCATGCGCTCTTCGGGCCTGCCAACGGTGACGTTTCGCCAACCGGCCGTACTATCGAAAAGGTTCCAGTCCTCGAAAGTCAACTCCATAACGGCGTTGTGGGTCTGGCCTTGGCCGTGCATCCGCAGACCCTTCTTGGCGCACTCCTCCAGCCAACGCAGCCTGGACCGGTGCAGTTCCGGATTGGTGTCGTCCGTGGTGACTGTTTGGTACAGGATGGGGCGCTTGGCCGTCTCGGCGACCTTTTCGAAAAACTTCATGGTCTCGGCTGCCATGGGTTCGCCCTCTTCCCCGGTTTCCTGGTAGGCCAACTCGATGAACCCTTCGTCCCGGTCGGCCAGAATCTTGGCGAAGGTAAGAATTTCCTCTTCAGTCATCAAGTCGGTCACCATGGGGGTGCCGTCGAAGTCGCGTTGCACCGAGTGGGGACCCAAGACTTGGGCGGACCAGCCGCAGGCGCCCTTGTCCATGCCCTCATGCACCAACGCCACCATCTTATCCATTTCCTCTTTGGTGGGGCGACGCTTCTTCGCCTCGTCCCAGCCCATCACCCAGGCATACAGGGGAGTGAGTGGCACGTATATAAGGCAGTTGACGCCTTTGGGCGTGCGGTCCAGGCTGTCCATGAATTCAGGGAAGGTAATCCAGTCCCACTTGGGCCCCATTCCTTCCTGCATGGTCTTCAAGGGTATTGCTTCGTTGCGGGTAAGGCTCTGCATGGCGCGGTCCCGGTCCTCGACGCGGGACGGCGCGAAGCCGAAGCCGCAGTTGCCAATGCCCACCGAAGTAACCCCGTGCCAGCCGGACATAGTGCAGTAGGGTCCCAGAAATACTGGGCGTCGTAGTGGGTATGAAGGTCGACGAACCCCGGGGCAACAATCAGACCCTCGGCTTCCAGCACCTTGTCGGCAGTCGCCGTTTTCAAGCCGCCGATCTTGGCTATCCTGCCGTCTTTAACGGCAAGGTCGCTTTGGAATCGGGGGGTGCGAGTCCCGTCGACGATTGTGCCATTCTTGATGATCATGTCGTAGTGTGCCACTAGTCGTTACCTCTCGTGGTTGTTTTCGTTCCTTCGTGTCGATGCCCCTATAGTACAGTTAATTGT